>NZ_PYWX01000066.1 GCF_003031675.1 Pseudomonas palleroniana
CAGGCACCTCGGTCCTCCTGAAATACCGCGGCGTCTTTGTTGGGGCGGCTTTGCCACCCAGCGCGGGGCAAGCCCGCTCACTACAGGTTTGGTCGCGGTAGGCTCTCTTAACTGACTAGCATTAGGGCAAGCCCCCTCCCGCAGGGCTTGCTGCATTTCAAATTCAAGCCGTCATCGCTGAACGATTTGCCGTCTCCACCCGTCATACCCATCCTTGAACGAGTGTAGGAATTACCTACCACTCAGCCCTGCGATTAGTCCCGGACCGCCGATTCATGTTTAACTTGAACGTTCGTTCAAGTTAAAACCGGTGGTTCGCTGCCCGCTCACAACAGGAGGCTTACCTTTGCTGAGTCCGTTATTTCCAGCCACAACCCGTGTCGCCGGGGTGCATCGTTCATGAGTGCATCGTCCACCCCATCCAGTGGCCTGGTGCGCATGAATGCGCCCGTTTTCTACTTTGCCGCAACCGCCATTCTGCTGTTTGGCGTCACTGTCATCGCTATCCCGCAACAGGCCGGTGCCTGGCTGCTGGCGGCGCAAAACTGGGCGGCCAACACGGTCGGCTGGTACTACATGCTGGCGATGACGCTGTATCTGGTCTTCGTGGTGGTCACCGCGCTATCGGGCTACGGCAAGATAAAACTCGGTGCCGACCACGACGAGCCCGAGTTCAGCTACCTGTCCTGGGCCGGTATGCTGTTCGCCGCCGGGATCAGCATCACGTTGTTCTTCTTCTGCGTGTCGGAACCCTTGACGCACCTGGTGCAACCGCCGCAAGGCGCGCCGATGAACGCCGATGCCGCGCGCCAGGCCATGCAGATCCTGTTTCTGCACTGGGGCCTGCATGGCTGGGGCGTATTCGCCTTTGTCGGCATGGCCCTGGCGTATTTCGCCTACCGGCATAACCTGCCGCTGGCGTTGCGTTCGGCGCTGTATCCGCTGATCGGCAAGCGCATCAACGGCCCCATCGGCTACGCGGTGGATGGCTTCGGCATCATCGCAACGGTGTTCGGCCTGGGGGCCGACATGGGCTTCGGGGTGCTGCACCTCAACTCCGGCCTGGACTACCTGTTCGGCATCGCTCACACCCAGTGGATTCAGGTCGGCCTGATCACGCTGATGATGGGCGCGGCGATCATCGTGGCCGTGGCCGGTGTGGACAAGGGCGTGCGCGTGATGTCCGACATCAACATGCTGCTGGCCTGTGCGCTGCTGCTGTTCGTGTTGTTCGCCGGGCCTACCCAGCACCTGCTCAATACGCTGATCCAGAACGTCGGTGACTACCTCGGCGCGTTGCCGACCAAGAGTTTCGACGTGTATGCCTACGACAAGCCCAGCGACTGGCTGGGCGGTTGGACGGTGTTCTACTGGGCCTGGTGGATTGCATGGTCGCCCTTCGTGGGCCTGTTTATCGCACGGATTTCCCGTGGCCGGACCATTCGTGAGTTTGTGTTCGGTGTGCTGCTGATCCCGTTGGGTTTCACCCTGGCCTGGATGTCGATTTTCGGCAACAGCGCCATCGATCAAGTGCTCAATCACGGTATGGCGGCGCTCGGTCAGTCGGCCATTGATGAGCCCTCGATGAGCCTCTACCTGCTGCTGGAAACCTACCCGTGGAGCAAAACCGTCATCGCCGTCACGGTGTTTATCAGCTTCGTGTTCTTCGTGACCTCGGCCGACTCCGGCACCGTGGTGTTGTCGACCTTGTCGTCCAAGGGCGGCAGCGCCGATGAAGACGGGCCGAAATGGCTGCGGGTGTTCTGGGGCGCGATGACCGCGCTGGTCACCAGTGCCTTGCTGTTTGCCGGCAGTATCGACTCGCTCAAATCGGCGGTGGTGCTGACCTCGTTGCCGTTCTCGTTGATCCTGCTGCTGATGATGTGGGGGCTGCACAAGGCCTTTTACCTGGAGTCGCAGAAGCAGATCGCCCAGTTGCATTCGCTGGCGCCGGTGTCGGCGGCGCGTAAAGGCCGGGGGGGGTGGCGCCAGCGCTTGAGCCAGGCGGTGCACTTCCCATCACGAGATGAGGTATACCGCTTCCTCGACACCACCGTGCGCCCGGCCATTGAAGAAGTGACGGCGGTATTTGTCGAGAAGGGCTTGAACGTGGTCACGCAGCCGGACCCGGCCAATGACAGTGTCAGCCTGGAGATCGGTCATGGCGAGGAGCGCCCGTTTGTTTACCAGGTGCAGATGCGCGGCTACTTCACGCCGTCGTTTGCCCGCGGTGGCATGGGCAAGAAAGAGATCAACAACCGCCGCTATTACCGCGCCGAAGTGCACTTGAGCGAAGGCAGCCAGGACTACGACCTGGTGGGCTATACCAAGGAGCAGATCATCAACGACATCCTCGACCAGTACGAGCGACACCTGCAGTTCCTGCATCTGGTGCGTTAGCCTGAAAGTCCAGAGGAACCCCCGCAAAGCCCCGTTCTACGGGGCTTTCTTAAACTTAATTTCATCCGTCAAAGCTGCATTTTGACTCCGAACTGTCATCTCGCCACTGCGTAATTGTGTGAAGCGTTTGACGCTTTCATTTCAGAACAGTGACGGAGACAGGTACCGATGAAGACGTTATTAAGCCCCATGGTGGGTGTCGCCGTGGCGAGCTTTATGCTGTCCGCCCATGCCGATTTTGTCGATGACAGCCACGCCGATGTGACCCTGCTCAACCGCTATCTCAACCAGCAGGGGCGTGATGTGGTGAACAGCAATGCCAAGGCTCACAGCATTCGCGATTGGGGCCAGGGGTTCGAGTTCAACTTCAAGTCCGGCTACACCGAAGGCCCGGTGGGTTTTGGCCTGGACCTGCAGGCGTTCTACGGTTTGAAGCTGGACTCCGGTGGTGACCTCAACGACAAGGATCACCAGGGCCGATACCCCGGCAGTATGTTCCCGCTGGACAACGGCAAGTCCGCCGACCAGTTCGGCGTGTTGAGCCCGACGTTCAAGATGCGTTTCGCCAAGGATGAACTGCGCGTCGGCACGCTCTACGGCAACAACCCGATACTGGCCAACACCGACGGGCGCCTGTACCAGCAGACCAATACCGGCGTGCAACTGGTGTCCAAGGACCTCAGCGACTTTACCTTCACCGGCGGCGATATCTTCAAGACCAAGATCCGCAATGAAACCGGCGACCAGGGCATGATCACCGCCGGCGGTACCAAAGAGAGCGATCGCTTCCTGTTTGGCGGTGCGGACTACACCGGTATCCAGAACACCACGGTCAGCCTGTGGTACTCCAACCTTGAGGACTACTATCAGCAGTTCTTCCTCGGTGCCAAGCGCCATGACGCGTTGTCGGTGGGCGCCATCGATACCGATGTGCGCGTGTTCCGCAGCTTGGGTGTGGGCGGCAATGCCGATGGCGACAAGGACTACGCCGCGAGCGGTCTCTATGGCGATGGCGTGAACAAGGGGCGCATCAACCAAACCACCGCCAGCTTGCTTGAGAGCTACAGCCTTGACGGGCATACCGTCGGCTTGGGTATTCAGAAGAACAGTGGTGACAGCGACTTTCCCTACCTGGATTCAGGCCTGAACAGCGGCGACAACCGCCAGGGTCCAGGCTCAGGCGCCGACACCCCGGCACTCACCAACATGCAGTTGAACAAATTCCAGCACGCCGGCGAGCGCACTTGGCTTGCGCAGTACAAATATGACTTCGGCAAACTCGGTCTCACCGGCCTGACGTTCTCCGCCGCCTACGCCCACGGTGATGACATCCGCACGGCGCAAGGCACGACCAGCGAATGGGAACGTAACGTCGCCGTGGCGTATCAAGTCCCCACCGGTACCCTGAAGGGCCTCGGCGTGACCTGGAAAAACGCCCACGCCAGCCCGGACATCAGCGGTGCGACTGTGCAAGATGAAAACCGTTTCTATGTCAGCTATGTCGTTCCCCTCTGGTAGGAAATTGCTGTAAAACGGACAGGCAGACTTAAGCGATTCAGCTGGTTAAAAGGCCTGGGAATAAGCTTATTTCCGGGCCTTATTTGCCGACGTCCAAGAGAGGATTCGATGACTTACATTGCTGCCGAAAACCGCTATGAATCTATCCCGTACCGCCGCGTAGGCCGCAGTGGACTGGTGCTACCGGCACTGTCCCTGGGCCTGTGGCACAACTTTGGCGACAGCACCCCGATCGACACCCAGCGCGCCCTGCTGCGCACCGCGTTCGACCTGGGCATCAACCACTTCGACCTGGCCAACAACTATGGCCCGCCCTATGGCAGCGCCGAGATCAATTTCGGCCGTCTGCTGCGTGAAGATTTCAAGCACTACCGCGACGAGCTGATCATCTCCAGCAAGGCCGGCTGGGACATGTGGCCCGGCCCTTACGGCCAGGGTGGCGGTTCGCGCAAATACGTCCTGGCGAGCCTGGACCAGAGCCTGCAACGCCTGGGCGTCGACTACGTGGATATCTTCTATTCCCACCGTTTTGATGCCGACACCCCACTTGAAGAAACCGCCGGCGCCCTCGCTACTGCCGTGCAACAGGGCAAGGCGTTGTACATCGGCATCTCGTCGTATTCCGGCGTGAAAACCCGCGAAATGGCTGCCCTGCTCAAAGAGTGGAAAGTGCCGTTGCTGATTCACCAGCCGGCGTACAACCTGCTCAACCGCTGGGTGGAAAAAGACCTGTTGGAGACCACCGAAGAGCTTGGCGCCGGTGTGATTGCCTTCACGCCGCTGGCCCAAGGGCTGCTCACCGACAAGTACCTCAACGGCGTGCCGGCGGACGCGCGGGTCAACCGTCCGGGTGGTGGTTCGTTGCAAGCCAAACACTTGTCGGAAACCAACATCGCCCATGTGCGTGCACTGAACGAAATCGCTCAGCGCCGCGGCCAGAGCCTGGCGCAATTGGCGCTGGCCTGGACCTTGCGCGACCCTCGAGTGACCAGTGCGCTGATCGGCGCCAGCCGGCCGGAGCAGATCATCGAAAACGTCGGGGCGTTGAAGAACTTGAGCTTCAGCGCGCAGGAGCTGGCGGAGATCGATCGGTTTGCGCAGGAAGGCGGGATCAACCTGTGGGAAAAACCATCCACTGCTGAATAACCTGGCAGCACAGGGTCAATGTGGGAGGGGGCTTGCTCCCGATGGCGGTGAGTCAGCCAATGCATAAGTTGACTGATTCACCGCTATCGGGAGCAAGCCCCCTCCCGCATATGTTCTTTGTCGGGCTTTAGAAAGGAACGTCGCCCAGGATTGTCGCCCGGTGCATCACCCGCCGCTGCGGCCGGTAATCGTCCACCGCGTAATGCTGCGTCACACGGTTGTCCCAGAACGCCACGTCATTCTCCTGCCAGCGCCAGCGGATGGTGAATTCCGGGCGTGTGGCGTGGGCAAACAGCAGCTTGAGAATCGCCTCGCTTTCCGCCGGTTCCAGTTCATTGATTCGGGTGGTGAACCCTTCGCTGACAAACAGTGATTTGCGCCCGCTCACCGGGTGCGTACGCACGACCGGGTGCGACAGTGGCGGGTTTTTCTTGCGGGTTTCTTCCCAGCGCAGCAGGTCTTCGGCGCTGTTGCCAAAGCGCTCCAGCGGGAAAGACTTGGTGAAGTCGTGGGTGGCGGTCAGGCCGTTGAGTAATCGCTTCAGCGGTTCGGAGAGCGCCTCATAGGCGGCAATGCCACTGGCCCACAACGTATCGCCGCCAAACGCCGGCAGCTGCTTGGCGCTGAGTACCGCACCGAGTGCCGGGGTGGGCAGGAATGTCACGTCGGTATGCCAGACGGCGTTGTCGCGCACATCGGTGACGGCGGTATCGAGGATCAGCACTTCGGGCTGTTCCGGCACATTGGGGTAGATCGGGTGAATGTGCAGGTCGCCAAAGTTCGCCGCGAAGCGTGCTTGTTGCTGTGGGGTGATCGGCTGGCCACGGAAGAACAGCACCGAGTGGCTGAGTAACGCCTGCTCGATGGCATCGCGGTGTTCGGTGCTCAGCGGCTGGGTAATATCCACGCCGCTGATCTGTGCGCCCAGGGCAGTGCTTAGTGGGGTAACGGTCAGGCTGCTCAATTCAGTTCTCATCACTCAGTGTGCCTGGCCATGCCAAGGCACTAATTTACGCTGCAGGGCACGCAGGCCCATTTCCATGGCGAAGGCGATCAGGGCAATCACCAGAATCCCCAGCACCACCACATCGGTGACCAGGAACTGCGCCGCCGACTGCACCATGAAACCCAGGCCGCTGGTGGCGGCGATCAGTTCGGCGGCGACCAGGGTCGACCAGCCCACGCCCAGGCCGATGCGCACACCGGTGAGGATGTCGGGCAGTGCGCTCGGCAGGATCACGTGGCGAATCAACTGGGCACGGGTAGCGCCCAGCGATTGCGCGGCGCGTAGTTTGGCGGGGTCGACGGTGCGTACGCCGGTCGCCGTGGCGATGGCGATCGGCGCAAAGATCGCCAGGTAAATCAGCAGTACCTTGGACAACTCGCCGATGCCGCACCAGATCACGATCAACGGCAGGTAGGCCAATGGCGGGATAGGCCGGTAGAACTCGATCAGCGGGTCGAGAATGCCGCGAGCGATACGGTTGGCACCGATGGCGATGCCCACCGGCACGGCGGTCAGCACCGCACAGCCCAGGCCCAGGCCGATACGGCTCAAGCTCGAGGCCAAGTGCTGCCACAAGGTGGAGTCCATGTAGCCCGTGGTCGCCAGCAGCCAGCCTTTTTGCAGCACCGCAGACGGTGGCGGCAGGAACAGCGGTTCAATCAGGCCAGTGGCGGTGATGGCCCACCAGAGCGTCAGCAGCGCTACTACGGTCAGCACACTGATCCAGCGCGTGCTCAGGCTGCGACGCACCGCGATAACCGCATGCGCCGGACGCTTGGCGGTGGTGGTGGAGGAAAGTTCGTAACTGCTCATGCGCGCACCTGCCGTTGCGAGAACACTTTGCCCAGCACGTGCTCACGGGTTTCGATAAAGCGTGGGTCGGACTTGATGGCTCGCGCCGATTCGCCGGCGGCGTAACGCTGGCCAAAGTCCAGGTGCAGGCGTTCGACGATCTGGCCAGGGTTGGGGGCCAGCAGGATCAAATCAGTGGCGAGGAACACCGCCTCTTCGATGTCGTGGGTAATCAGGAACACCGGCTTGGCCGTGCGCCGCCAGACCTGCAGCAGCAGTTCCTGCATCTGTTCGCGGGTGAAGGCATCGAGGGCGCCGAAGGGTTCGTCCATCAGCAACACACGAGGGTCGGCCGCCAGGGCACGGGCCAGGCCCACGCGTTGTTTCTGGCCGCCGGAGAGTTGCCAGATACGACGCTTGTCGAAACCCGCCAGGTCCACCAGGGCCAGCATTTCCCGGGCGCGCACTTCACGTTGTGCCTTGGGCACACCGGCCAGTTCGAGACCGAAGCCGACATTGGCCAGCACGTCCTGCCAGGGCAGCAGCGCGTCATCCTGGAACACCACGCCACGTTCGGCGCTGGGGCCTTTGACCGGCACGCCGTCCAGGGTGATGCGCCCGGCGCTGGGTTCGACGAAACCGGCTATCAGGTTCAACAGCGAGGTCTTGCCACTGCCGGACGGGCCGAGAGCGACCAGCAACTGCTGGGGCCCCAGGTCCAGTGAAATGTCAGCCAGTACCGGTGATGTGGCGCCTGGGTACTGTGCGCTGATGCGCTCCAGTTGTAGCAAGGCCATCGCGATGGACTCCCGATCAGTGGGTGATGAATTTGGCGCTGACGTAAGGTGCGTAGTCCGGCAGTACGGCGTCGACCTTGCCTTGTTCCTTGAGGAACGCTGCCGTGTCGGTCACGGCCTGGGTGGTCGGTGCGCCCAGCAGGGTCACCTGGTCAGCGGCCAGCGGGTAGACATTGCCTTGCAGCAGCAGCGGGATATCACTGGCCTTGGCGCCGGAGAGCTTCACCAGCTTGTCGACGTTGCCTTTATCGGCTAGCCAGGCTTGTGGGTCTTTGCGGTAGGCGGCGTAGGCATCCAGGGTGACTTTGGCGAACGCACTGACGATTTCCGGGTGCTTTTCGGCGAAGTCTTTGCGCACGATCCACGCATCGAAGGTCGGTGCGCCGAGCTTGGCCAGTTCACCGGAGGTGATCAGCACCTTGCCGTTTTCCTTGGCTACGCCCAGGGCCGGGTCCCAGACATAGGTCGCGTCAATGTCGCCGCGCTTCCAGGCGGCGATGATTGCCGGTGGCGCGAGGTTGAGGATGGTCACTTTGGACGGGTCGATATTCCAGTGTTTCAGCGCCGCCAGCAGGCTGTAGTGCCCGGTGGAGACAAACGGCACGGCGACCTTTTTACCGATCAGGTCCTGCGGGCTGTTGATCCCTGAACCATCGCGCGCCACCAGGGCTTCGGCGCCGCCGATCTGGGTGGCGACGAGGAAGGTTTGCACCGGCACTTTGCGGGTAATGGCTGCGGTCAGCGGGCTCGAACCGAGGTAGCCGATCTGCACGTCACCGGAGGCAATGGCGGCGATGATGTCGGCGCCGTTGTCGAATTTGCGCCAGTTGATCTTGGCCTGGGTGGCTTTCTCATAAGCACCGTCGGCCTGGGCGACTTTGGCCGGGTCTACGGTGGTCTGGTAAGCGATCGTCACATCCGCCGCCTGGGCAAACAGGCTGGCACCGGCCAGGGACAACGCCGCCAGAAGGCGCAGTGGGATTAAACGTTTCAAAGGGGATGCTCCTCAATCAGGCGGCCGAGGGTCGGCGTGTGAGGAGACTAAATGATCTAAGAACTCTAAAATAAATAACTTATTAGAATTAGCTTATGAGAAGAACGCTGACCTGTAGTGAGCGGGCTTGCCCCGCGCTGGGGGGGCGCAGCCGCCCCAACAAAGACGCCGCGGTATTTCATTAGGACCGAGGTGCCTGGGTTTGGGGCGGCTTCGCCCCCCGGCGCGGGGCAAGCCCGCTCACTACAGCAAGTTATTTAGTTGCTGATGGCCAGGATGCTGGCCTGGTACGAGCCAACAAACACATCGAAGTCGCCCACTTCGTTCTGTTCCAGCTCCGCCTGCTGTGCCAGCGATGTGCGTGCCAGCTCCTCAAAGCGCGCCTGTTCTTGCGCCGGCAGCGGTTCTTTGCGGAAGTGCTCAGCGTGCAGTTGGCTCTGGTGCAGGGAGAACTGCGCAAAACTCTCTTTACGTTCGGCCATTGCCGCCAACACTTGGGCCGACGGCGTCAGGGACGAATCCTTGACCTTCGCCAACTGGGCGTCCAGCGCCTGGCTGTGCTCGGTGATGCCGTGGCTCTCATCCAGCAGCGCGGCCAAGGGTGCGATCTTCTCCAGCAATTCGGTGGCCCATTGCTTCATGTCCACCGCCGCCCCGTCGCGTTGCAATTGCAGGCCTGGACGGCGACCTTCCTTGACCACACTGAGGAAGTTGGACGTGGCGTTGCCGCACGCGTTGTTGGCGAACAGCGGGCTGTCGTTCAAGGCGCAGTACAGCAGGAAAGCGTCGAGGAAACGCGACTCCGGCAGGTCGATACCCATCGGCAGGAACGGGTTGATGTCCAGGCAGCGCACTTCGATGTACTGGATACCACGGGCCATCAGCGCCTGGATCGGCCGCTCACCGGTGTAGGTCACCCGCTTGGGGCGAATGTTGGAGTAGTACTCGTTTTCGATCTGCAGGATGTTGGTGTTGAGCTGAACCCACTCACCGTCCTTATGGGTGCCGACTTCGACATACGGCGGGTAGGGCGTCGCCACCGCCGTGCGCAGGCTATCGGTGTAGCTGGCCAGGTCGTTGTAGCACGGCGTGAGGCCGGCCTGGGCGTTGCTCTGGTAACCCAGGTCGCTCATGCGCAGGCTGGTGGCGTAAGGCAGGTACAGGGTGTCGGCGTCCAGCACTTCCAACTGGTGCGAGCGACCGCGCAGGAAACCGGCGTCCAGGGCCGGCGAGGCACCGAACAGGTACATCAGCAGCCAGCTGTAGCGGCGGAAGTTGCGGATCAGTGCGATGTAGGCATCGGACTGGTAGTCACGGTCGGTGCCGACGAAACCTTCGGTCTCCTTGAGCAACGGCCACAACGCTTCCGGCAGGGAAAAATTGTAGTGGATGCCGGCAATGCACTGCATGGTCTTGCCGTAACGCAGGGCCAGGCCCTTGCGGTACACGTACTTGAGCTGTCCGATATTGGAGGTGCCGTAGTAGGCAATCGGAATGTCTTCCTCGGCCGGCAACGGGCACGGCATCGAGGGGCTCCACAGGTATTCGCTGCCGAGCTTGGTGTAGGCAAACCTGTGGATCTTGTCCAGGCTGCTCAGGGTGTCGGCCGGGTCGGGCAGGGCGGGAGTAATGAACTCCAGCAGCGACTCCGAGTAGTCGGTGGTGATCTGTTCGTGGGTCAACGCGGCGCCCAGGGCTTCAGGATGCGGTGTTTGCGCCAGGCGACCTTCAGCTGTGACACGTAGGCATTCGCGCTCGATGCCGTGCAAGCACTGCTCTAGCAGGGAGAGGTGTTCGCGCTTGCCGAGCAAGGCCAGGCGGCGGTTGAGAAGTTCGCTCAAGTTGGATTCCTTCACGCGTCAGTCGCCCCAATATGGGGGTGGGCAGGACGGTCTACAAGGGTGAAGTTAAAACTGGCGTGATCGCCTGGTTTAGAGTCGATATGACCCGATCAGTAAAAGCCGACTTCACTCCATGAATTGGGCTATAGCGCAGCAAGAAAATTCCGACGCTGTTATCGCAGCGCCGAAATTAACTCAAATCGAGGGTGGGGAGCTATAGGGCAGCGAACGTGCCTTGTGCTTTTGCGACTAATCGTTCGTCCTGATACACATCGGCTTCGACCACCAATGTGCGTCGACCCGCGTGGAGCACCCGGGCGGTACACAGCACGTCACCGTCAGACACGGCACGGATGTAGTTGATCTTGCACTCGATGGTCGCGCTCTGCTGGTCAAACCCATGGGAGCTGGAGCAGGCCAGCCCCATCGTAATGTCCACCAGGCTGAAAATCGCCCCGCCATGGAGCTTGCCCGCGCGGTTGCGCAGTTGCGGCTCCAGGGTCAGGGCCACCTCCGCAACGCCCTCGTCCAGGCGTTGCAGGCGGCAGCCGATCAGCTCGCTGAACGCGCTTTGGGTCAAGCCGGCCGGGATTTCCATCAGCGTTTCTTCAACTGTTTGGCATTGGCGAACAGTGAGGCCATGGCGTTGTTGCTCGGTGCGGCAGTCGCGGTTTCCTTGCGTGGCGCGTTGTTTTGCGACTGGCGCGGTGCCGAGCCCGGGCGGGCACCACGGGCGCCGTCGATTTTCTCGCCTGGGGTGTCGCTCATGCGCATCGACAGGCCGACGCGCTTGCGTGGGATGTCGACCTCCATGACCTTGACCTTGACCACGTCACCGGCTTTAACCGCTTCGCGTGGGTCTTTGATGAACTTCTCCGAAAGCGCGGAAATATGCACCAAACCGTCCTGATGCACGCCGATATCCACAAAGGCACCGAAATTGGTCACGTTGGTGACCACGCCTTCGAGGATCATGCCCGGCTGCAGGTCCTTGAGGTCTTCGACGCCCTCCTGGAACTCGGCAGTCTTGAACTCGGGGCGCGGGTCGCGGCCAGGTTTTTCCAGTTCTTGCAGGATATCGGTGATGGTGGGCACGCCGAAGGTTTCATCGGTGTACTTCTTCGGGTCCAGGCGCTTGAGGAAGGCGGCGTCGCCGATCAGCGAACGGATGTCGCGGTCGGTCTCGGCGGCGATGCGCTGTACCAGCGGGTAGGCTTCCGGGTGGACTGCGGAGGCGTCCAACGGGTTATCACCGTTCATCACGCGCAGGAAGCCGGCGGCCTGTTCGAAGGTTTTTTCACCCAGGCGTGCGACTTTTTTCAACGCGGCGCGGGTTTTGAAGGCACCGTTTTCATCGCGGTGGGTGACGATGTTCTGGGCCAGGGTGGCGTTGAGGCCGGAGATACGCGCGAGCAACGCTACGGATGCGGTGTTTACGTCCACGCCCACGGCGTTCACGCAGTCTTCTACCACCGCGTCCAGGCCGCGCGCCAGTTTCAGCTGCGACACGTCGTGCTGGTACTGGCCGACGCCGATGGATTTAGGGTCGATTTTCACCAGTTCGGCCAGCGGGTCCTGCAAGCGACGGGCGATGGACACCGCGCCACGGATCGACACGTCGAGGTCCGGGAATTCCTTGGAGGCCAATTCCGACGCCGAGTACACCGAAGCACCAGCCTCGGAGACCATGACTTTGGTCATCTTCATGGCTGGGTATTTTTTGATCAGTTCGGCGGCCAGCTTGTCGGTTTCGCGGCTGGCGGTGCCGTTGCCGATGGCGATCAGGTCCACGGAGTGCTTGGCGCACAGGGCGGCCAGGATCGCCAGGGTCTGGTCCCACTTGTTGTGCGGTACGTGGGGGTACACGGTGGCGTGGTCGAGCAGCTTGCCGGTGGCGTCGACCACGGCGACCTTGCAACCGGTGCGCAGGCCCGGGTCCAGGCCCAGGGTCGCGCGCGGGCCTGCCGGGGCGGCCAGCAACAGGTCGTGCAGGTTGTGGGCGAACACGTTGATCGCCTCGGTTTCAGCGCCGTCGCGCAGCTCGCCCAGCAGATCGGTTTCCAGGTGGGTGTAGAGCTTGACCTTCCAGGTCCAGCGCACGACTTCACCGAGCCATTTGTCCGCAGGACGATTCTGATTCTGGATGCCGAATTGTTGGCCGATCATGCCTTCGCAGGGGTGCATGGTGCCCGGCAGTTCGTCACCGACTTTCAGTGAGGAGCTGAGAATACCTTCGTTGCGGCCACGGAAAATGGCGAGCGCACGGTGGGACGGCATGCTTTTGAGCGGTTCGTCGTGTTCGAAGTAGTCGCGGAACTTGGCGCCTTCTTCCTCTTTGCCGGCGATGACGCGGGCGCTGAGCGTGGCTTCCTGCTTGAGGAAGGTGCGCAGTTTTTCCAGCAGGCTGGCGTCTTCGGCGAAGCGCTCCATCAGGATGTATTTGGCGCCTTCGAGGGCGGCCTTGACGTCAGCGACGCCTTTGTCGGCATTGACGAAGCGGGCCGCTTCGGTGTCCGGGGTCAGCGATGGGTCGTTGAACAGGCTGTCGGCCAACTCACCCAGGCCGGCTTCCAGGGCGATCTGGCCCTTGGTACGGCGCTTTTGCTTGTATGGCAGGTAGAGGTCTTCGAGGCGGGTCTTGGTGTCGGCGAGCTTGATGTCGCGTTCCAGCTGTGGGGTCAGCTTGCCCTGTTCCTCGATGCTGGCGAGGATGCTGATGCGCCGTTCGTCGAGTTCTCGCAGGTAGCGCAAGCGCTCTTCCAGGTGGCGTAGTTGGGTGTCGTCGAGGCTGCCGGTCACTTCTTTTCGGTAACGGGCGATGAAGGGCACCGTGGAGCCTTCATCCAGTAGAGCGACGGCCGCTTCGACCTGTTGTGGGCGTACACCGAGTTCCTCGGCGATGCGGCTGTTGATGCTGTCCATAAAACCACCTGAAATTCTTGAAAGCAGCTCGCAGGCCCGGAAAACAAGGCTTGCAAGGCTGGTTGAGCGGCCCGTCTGGCGCCGCTGCCTGGGTCAAGAGGCAGCCTATTGACCCTCGAAATTGAAAAAATCACGACAAACGGGTGAAAAAAAGCCCGGCAGTAAACGGTAACGATCTGACGTTGCCCTGCACGAAGGCGCCGCATTATAACCAGCGTTCCGACCTTGGGTGGTACTGCGCCGCTGGTCGCCGCACGCGGGTTCGCTGGCGGCAGAGGAAAAATCTGCTAACAATGCACACGGTGCGTATAACGGCACCTAAGCCATAATGCGCGCCGAGATAAGAGGAGCATCCAATGAGCAGCACTGTACAAACTGCTGAAGGCGAAAAAATTCTCATCGTTGACGACGATCCAGGGCTGAGCAGCCTGCTGGAGCGCTTCTTCAACTCCAAGGGCTACCGTGCCCGCGCGGTGCCGAACACCGAGCAGATGGATCGCCTGTTGGGGCGCGAAGTGTTCAACCTGGTCGTACTCGACCTGATGCTGCCCGGCGAAGACGGCCTGACCGCGTGCAAGCGCCTGCGCGGTGCGAACAACCAGATTCCAATCATCATGCTGACCGCCAAGGGCGATGAGCTGAGCCGCATCAAGGGCCTTGAGCTTGGCGCTGATGATTACCTGGCCAAGCCGTTCAACCCGGACGAATTGATGGCCCGGGTCAAGGCGGTATTGCGTCGCCAGGCTCCGCCGGTACCTGGCGCGCCAGGCAGCGAAGACGAAAGCGTCACTTTTGGCGACTACGAATTGTCGCTGGCCACCCGTGAGCTCAAGCGTGGCGATGAAGTGCACATGCTGACCACCGGTGAATTCGCGGTCCTCAAGGCGTTGGTAATGAACGCGCGCCAGCCCTTGACCCGCGACAAGCTGATGAACCTGGCCCGTGGCCGGGAGTGGGATGCCCTGGAGCGTTCCATCGACGTGCAGATTTCCCGTCTGCGCCGGATGATCGAGCCTGATCCTTCCAAGCCGCGGTATATCCAGACGGTGTGGGGCGTGGGTTATGTATTCGTGCCGGATGGCAATAAAACCAGTTGATCCATGATTTGCAGGGGCGGGTATTTCGGTGTTTGGCTCCATGAGAGTCAACGGGATGCCCGGCGTCTGCAATTCTGCGAGCGCCCCTCGTTCCTGCAAGGTATCTAGCTGTCCTCTATGAAAACCCCGCTGTGGTTCCCGCAAAGTTTCTTTTCCCGCACGCTCTGGCTGGTGCTGATCGTCGTTCTGTTTTCCAAGGCCCTCACGCTGGTTTATCTGCTGATGAACGAAGACGTGCTGGTTGATCGGCAATACAGTCACGGCGTCGCCCTGACCCTGCGCGCCTATTGGGCTGCCGACCCGGAGAACCGCGAGAAGATCGCCAAGGCCGCGACGCTGGTTCGCGTGGCGGGTGCGGGTGTGCCGGAGGGCGAACAGCATTGGCCCTACAGCGAGATCTACCAGCGACAGATGCAGGCCGAGCTGGGGGACGACACCGAGGTGCGGCTGCGCATGCATGTGTCGCCTGCGCTATGGGTGAGGGCGCCCAGCCTGGGCCAGGATTGGCTGAAAGTACCGCTGTACCCGCACCCGCTGCGGGGGCAGAAGATCTGGAACGTGTTGGGATGGTTCCTGGCCATTGGTTTGCTTTCTACGGCATCCGCCTGGATTTTCGTGCGCCAGCTCAACCAGCCCCTGAAACGTCTAGTGTTCGCAGCCCGCCAACTCGGGCAGGGGCGTAGCGTGCGCCTGCCGGTCAGTGATACGCCCAGTGAGATGACTGAGGTGTACAGCGCGTTCAACCAGATGGCGGAGGATGTCGAGCAGGCGGGTCGCGAGCGCGAGCTGATGCTGGCGGGCGTATCCCATGACTTGCGCACGCCATTGACGCGCTTGCGGTTGTCCCTGGAATTGATGGGCAGTCACAACGATCTGACGGATGACATGGTCCGCGACATCGAGGACATGGACGCGATTCTCGATCAGTTCCTGGCGTTTATCCGTGATGGCCGCGATGAAGTGGTTGAAGAAGTCGACCTCACGGACCTGGTGCGTGAAGTCGTGGCCCCCTATAACCAGAACGGTGAGCAGGTGCGCATGCGTCTGGAGCCGATCCAACCGTTTGCGCTGCGTCGGGTGTCGATGAAGCGTCTGCTGAACAACCTCATCGGTAACGCCTTGCATCATGCCGGTTCAGATGTGGAAGTGGCGGCCTACGTGTCCGGCGACAGCTCCGCACCCTATGTCGTGCTGAGTGTGATGGACCGAGGTACGGGGATCGACCCGGCGGAACTGGAAGGTATCTTCAACCCCTTCACCCGTGGCGATCGTGCCCGTGGGGGCAAAGGCACGGGCCTGGGGTTGGCGATTGTGCGGCGGATTGCCTCGATGCACGGAGGCAATGTTGAGCTGCGTAATCGTGAGGAAGGTGGCCTGGAGGCTCGTGTGCGCCTGCCGCTTGGCTTGATGCTGCCTAGAGATGCGGTATAGGTATAGGAGCAGCTGCAAGCTATAAGCTACAAGCCACAAGAAAAAGCTGCCTGCCTTTCTCTTGCAGCTTGCAGCTGCTTCATTAGCCCTTGCCTTTGGTTCGGGTCATATTTGGGCCGCCATTCTTCTCTAGATGCTGAATGATGATCCCCGCCACATCCTTGCCCGTGGTGGTCTCGATGCCTTCCAGGCCCGGTGACGAGTTCACCTCCATCACCAGGGGGCCATGGTTGGAGCGCAGGATATCCACACCCGCCACGCTCAACCCCATCACTTTGGCGGCGCGCAGCGCGGTCATGCGTTCTTCCGGGGTGATCTTGATCAGGCTGGCGCTGCCGCCACGGTGCAGGTTGGAGCGGAACTCCCCAGGTTTGGCCTGGCGCTTCATCGCCGCAATCACTTTGTCGCCCACTACGAAGCAGCGGATATCCGCGCCACCGGCTTCCTTGATGTATTCCTGCACCATGATGTTCTGTTTGAGGCCCATGAATGCCTCGATCACCGATTCTGCGGCCGTTGCCGTTTCACACAGCACCACGCCAATGCCCTGGGTGCCTTCCAGCACCTTGATCACCAGCGGCGCGCCGTTGACCATGTCGATCAGGTCAGGGATGTCATCCGGTGAGTGGGCAAAGCCGGTAACCGGCAGGCCGATCCCCCGACGCGAGAGCAGTTGCAGCGAGCGCAGCTTGTCCCGCGAGCGTGCGATGGCTACCGATTCATTGAGGGGGAATACCCCCATCATTTCGAACTGACGCAACACCGCGCAGCCGTAGAAAGTGACCGAGGCACCGATGCGCGGGATCACCGCATCAAAACCCTCCAGCGGCTTGCCCCGGTAATGGATCTGGGGCTTGTGGCTGGCAATGTTCATGTAGGCCCGCAACGTGTCGATCACCACCATTTCGTGGCCACGTTCGGTACCGGCCTCAACCAGGCGGCGGGTGGAATACAGACGCGGGTTTCGCGACAGCACAGCGATCTTCATGCAGCACCTGGGGCAGAAATAGTTGAGACCGGGAACACCGGCTTGTCTTGAACGTACTTGACGCCGGGATTGACCACCAACTGGCCGTCAATCAACGCCTTGGAACCGAGCAACAGGCGATAACGCATGGCCTTGCGGCAGGCCAGGGTGAACTCCACCCGCCATACCCGGTCGCCCAGCGCCAACGTAGTGCTGATCACGTATCGCACCTGCGCATGCCCGTTGGAGCTCTTGATGGTTTTCATCGTCACCAGGGGCGCTTCACAACGGCGGTGACGCAGTTGCACAACGCTGCCCAGGTGCGCGGTAAAGCGAACCCACTTTTCACCGTCACGCTCAAAGGGCTCTATATCGGTGGCATGCAGGCTTGAGGTGCTGGCGCCGGTGTCGATCTTCGCGCGCAGGCCCGCTACCCCCAAATCAGGGAGGGCCACCCACTCGCGCAGACCCACAACGGTCAAATGGTCAAATGTCTTCAATATAGGTAACCGGTCAATTCGCCCAGGCGTGAGGGGAAACCTCGGCCAGGGCTTTGAATGCAGGCTTGGCGAACCAGAAGCCTTGCATCAGGAATATTCCGCAGTCGGACAGGAAGTCGCGCTCGCCGGCACTTTCAATGCCTTCGGCGATGACGGTAACGCCCAACTGCTCACAAATTGTGACAATCCCCTGGACGATCACCTGACGGACACGATCCTGATCGACATCGCGGATCAGCGCCATGTCGAGTTTGACCAAGTCAGGTTGGAAATCGGCCAGCAGATTCAGCCCCGAATAGCCCGCGCCGAAATCGTCGATGGCGGTCTTGAAACCGAATTCGCGATATTCACGCAGAATATTCGTCAAATGGCGATAGTTATCTACATGCTCGTTTTCAAGTGTCTCGAAAATCAGCTGGTCGAGCGGGAAGTTATGTGCCCGAGCCGCCTCTAGAGTGCTGCGGATACACAGCTCTGGCCGATAGACGGCATTGGGCATGAAGTTGATGGACAGGTGGGTTTGCATCCCCAATGCCGCTGCGCCGGCGATCGCCTGGGTGCGGCAACGCTGGTCGAAGCGGTAACGGTTGCTCTCGTTGACTTGCGCCAGTACCGATAGCGCCCCTTCGCCATTGACCCCCCGTACCAGGGCCTCGTTGGCGAAAATGGAATGATCGCGAAGGTCTACGATAGGCTGGTAGGCGAAAGCGAAGTCGAAACCCAGCGGCTCGCTTTGCTGGCAGCCCACGCAGCGTTGGCCAGGCGAGGTGAGTGAAACGGGGAAGTCGGTCACGGCGTATCCTCGCGAAAACAGGGTGCTACCTGGCGTATCTTAGGTGAGCCTTGGGGTTTATGCGTCGAAGGGGTTCAACGGTTAAGTTGCGACATTTTTCAGCGAGAGGAATTCAAGTGGCTCAGAAGCAGGAAGAGGACGAAAAAGTCCGTTTGGACAAGTGGCTATGGGCCGCACGTTTTTACAAGACCCGTGTCTTGGCCAAGGCCGCCATCGAGAGTGGCAAGGTGCATCACCGGGGCGAGCGCTGCAAACCGGGCAAGGAACCGCGCGTAGGGGATGAGTTCCAGATTCGTACCGGCTTTGATGAAAAGACCATTGTGGTTCAGGCTCTGTCGATTGTACGACGTGGCGCTCCCGAGGCTCAGACGCTGTATGCCGAGACTGATGCGAGTATCGCCAAGCGTGAGCATGCAGCAGCCATGCGCAAGGCGGGGGCTCTGGGGGTCAGTACCGATGGGAAACCGAGCAAGAAGCAACGCCGCGATCTGTTCAAGTTCCGTGGCAGTGGCGGTGACGAATAAAGTCGCCGGTAATCGCTTGGGGCTTCACTTGGCTTGGAACAAACCCGGATTGTTCATAAACTGCGTCATCTTCGCGTCAATATTATTCAACTCAGATACCCAGACCTATGACTGATCTACCGGATACCGACTTCACCCAACGCTTTATCTTCGACGAGACCGACGCCCGCGGCGAACTGGTCTCGTTGGAGCGCAGCTATGCCGAAGTCCTCGCCAAGCACCCCTATCCGGAGCCGGTCGCGCAACTGCTCGGCGAGCTGATGGCGGCGGCGGCGCTGCTGGTGGGTACCATGAAATTCGACGGTTTGCTGATCCTGCAAGCGCGTTCCGAAGGGCCGATTCCGCTGCTGATGATCGAGTGCTCCAGCGAGCGCGACATCCGTGGCCTGGCCCGCTACGACGCTGACCGGATTGCCGCGGACGCGTGCCTGGCCGACCTGATGCCCAATGGTGTACTGGCGCTCACCGTTGACCCGACCGAGGGCCAGCGCTATCAGGGGATTGTCGACCTCGATGGCGAGACCCTGTCGGACTGCTTCACCAACTACTTCGTGATGTCCCAGCAAGTCGGTACGCGTTTCTGGCTTAAAGCCGACGGCAAGCGTGCCCGTGGCCTGTTGCTGCAACAACTGCCGGCCGATCGCATCAAGGACGACGACGAGCGTGCCGAAAGCTGGCGCAACCTCACCGCACTGGCCGGCACCCTGACCACCGAGGAGTTGCTGGCGCTGGACAATGAAACCATCCTGCACCGCCTCTATCACGAAGAAGCTGTGCGGCTGTTCGATGCCCAAAGCCTGCGCTTCCATTGCAGCTGCTCGCGCGAGCGCTCGGCCAATGCCCTGGTCAGCCTGGGCCTTGAAGATGCACAGAATCTGGTGGTGGAACACGGTGGCAATATTGAAATCGACTGCCAGTTCTGCAACCAGCGCTACCTGTTCGATGCCGCTGATGTAGTCCAGTTATTCGCCGGCGCAGGCATCGACACCCCTTCCGACACCCGCCACTAAAACGTTTAAGCACAGGTAAATCACCTGACAAACGCCGGATTAGCGCAGTTCTGACGGGAGGGCCCTACTCTTTTTGGGCTTTTCTGGCATAATCCGGCCCACTTTTTTCGCGGTAGTAGTGCGCAACTTTCTACTACAAAACGTTTGGAGCACTCGGCTACAGGCCGACGGGGAACCTCATGACGCAAGCCAATAACGCTGTATACACCGATCTGAGTGTTGATGATCTGGTCAAAGAAGCCCTGCAGCGCGGTGAAGGCGTGCTTGCCGATACTGGCGCGCTGGTCGTAGAAACCGGTCACCGTACCGGCCGTTCGCCAGTCGATCGTTTCATCGTTGAAGAGCCTTCCACCCAGGACGCCATCGCCTGGGGCCCGATCAACCGCAAGTTCCCGGCCGACAAGTTCGACGCCCTGTGGGCGCGTGTCGAAGCCTTCAACAATGCGCAAGAGCATTTCGTTTCCCACGTTCACGTCGGTGCTGCGCACGATCACTACCTGCCCGTGAAAATGACCACCCAGACTGCCTGGCAGAACCTGTTCGGTCGTTGCCTGTTCATCAACCCGGCCCAGTACAACCCGGCCGGTCGTGAAGAGTGGCAGGTGCTCAACGTAGCCAACTTCGAGTGCGTGCCAGAGCGTGACGGCACCAACTCCGACGGTTGCGTGATCCTCAACTTCGCACAGAAAAAAGTGCTGATCGCCGGCATGCGTTACGCTGGTGAAATGAAGAAAGCCATGTTCTCGGTGCAGAACTTCCTGTTGCCGGCCGCCGACGTACTGCCGATGCACTGCGCCGCCAACATCGGCGAAGCCGGCGACGTGACCCTGTTCTTCGGTCTGTCGGGCACCGGTAAAACCACCCTGTCCGCCGACGAAAGCCGTTACCTGATCGGTGACGACGAACACGGTTGGGGCGAAGGCGTGGTGTTCAACATCGAAGGCGGTTGCTACGCCAAGTGCATCGACTTGTCCGAGAAGAACGAGCCGGTTATCTGGAAAGCCATCAAGCACGGTGCCGTGCTCGAAAACGTCGTGATCGACGACGCCAAGCACGCCGACTATGCCGATGTCAGCCTGACCCAGAACAGCCGCGCCGCCTACCCGCTGGAGCACGTGGCCAAGCGTTCCGAGAAGAACCTGGGCGGCGAGCCAAACGCTGTGATCTTCCTGACCTGCGACCTGACCGGCGTGCTGCCGCCAGTGTCCATCCTCAGCGAAGAGCAAGCGGCCTACCACTTCCTGTCCGGCTACACCGCTCTGGTGGGCTCGACCGAAATGGGTTCCGGCAGCGGCATCAAGTCGACCTTCTCCACCTGCTTCGGCGCGCCGTTCTTCCCACGCCCGGCCGGTGAATACGCAGAACTGCTGATCAAGCGCATCCGTGGCTTCGGCTCCAAGGTCTACCTGGTCAACACCGGCTGGACCGGTGGTGGTTATGGCGTCGGCAAGCGCTTCAACATCCCGACCACTCGCGGTGTGATTGCAGCGATCCAGAGCGGCGCGTTGATTGGTGCGCAAACCGAGCACCTCGACACCATCAACCTCGACGTGCCACTGGCCGTACCGGGCGTTGAAACCGGCCTGTTGAACCCACGTAACACCTGGGCCGACAAAGCTGCATACGACGAAGCGGCGAAGGCACTGGCCGGCCTGTTCATCGAGAACTTCAAGAAGTTTGAAGTGAGCGATGCGATCAAGGCTGCAGGGCCTAAGTTGTAAGATTCGTTGATGTGAGAAAGCCGCCTCTTGCAGGCGGCTTTTTTGTGCGCGAAAGGCGGGGGCGGTGAGGAGTAAGCCATAGCCTTTGCCGGCCGAGCCTGAAGTGATTCAACAGGCAACACTGGTCAATGTAGGAGCGAGCTTGCTCGCGAAAAACCAAAGGAGGCCGCGCGCCTTCTGGTTTACTGCGTCATTGTTGACGATTTTCGCGAGCAAGCTCGCTCCTACACGGGGTGTCGCTTAGATTTACGGTTGTGCGGGTTGCAGTTGAACGTGTTGCACAGCTTCCAGCAGATCGCAGCCGTCTTGTACGAGCAGGTACAGGGCATTGGTGATGTGGGAAATGTCTTTGAGGTCGGCGTGTTCGAAGGTCAGGCAGGAGAAGGTTTCAAGCAGATCCGTGGCTGCGCGAATGCGTTGATGGGCGGCGGACTGGATGTCTTCCGCCTTGGCTTGCGTATCGATGATAAGCGGATGGGTATCGGTGAAATTAGTGCGTAGCTGACGATAGCGGTCCATCGTTTCAGGTATTTGCATTTGACGGTACTCGGTTTGCTGTTAGGTAACCGACATCCCCGTGGCCAAACGGTGGGTGGCGGACTGTGCGCGGGTTGGCCAGCCGGAAACAGCACTCCGACACGTCCGAAGACGTCCCCCACACAGCCGCCATAGCACTGCGATACGAGACGATAGACGTTCGAAGAGTAAGTGATGGCACTTATGTGTGCTGTTTTTCGGGTGACCAAACCCGGTCGCTGATTTGGCAGCGACGGAGTGAACCTTAGAAGTGAGTGGGTTCTCGGGCAATAAACAGAGGGTTTAATGGTTCATGCTCCGGTCAGGCAGGAGTATTTCGTCGAGCATCAGCACGGGGTGTTGCGGTACTTGGCGAGGACGGCTTCACGGGTCGGCAGAGGATTGTCGATGTTTGCCGGCCAGGTAATTGCGACGGCGGGCCTTGTGGCAATGATCGTGTTTTTGCTCAAACGTCAGTTCGCTCACGCGTTGTGCTTCTGGGCGGTAAGGCATGACTGTCGCGCAATGTTTCAGTGTGCAGGCGGGATAAAAACCACGTCACATTCTGTATAAAAAAAACGCAAGCAGTCTGAATTCAGCGTATGTTTCACCGCAAAATCTCGTAGGGCGATTCCGCCCACCACTTAAAGGGAGTTAAGCATGGGTTTGCTTCGTGTCGCCTCGGCGATGTCATTGTGTGCAGTGGCGTTTTCAATTCAAGCCGAGCAATTGCCGATTGAGGTGCTCAGTGCGGTGGTCAAGGACCAGAAGATTGCCGATGCCGAAGTGCTGTTGCAGCGTAATGGTGCGCAAAACGTCGTGGGCCGTACCAACGCCCAGGGCCAGGTGACACTGACCAGCGAAGCGGCCGACGATGCGTCCAACCTGCTGATCATCAAAAAAGCCGGCTACTCGAATCTGGTGGTGAAGTGTCCTTGCGCAGGGATGACCTACGCCATCAGCCCGGTCATGGAAAATCTCGACGGCCTGCGGGTCGTGCTGACCTGGGGCAAAACCCCGGAAGACCTCGACTCTCACATGATCTTCCCTGGTAACAATATCTTCTTCGGCAACCAGAAAGGCACCGACGCCGAACTGGATGTGGATGACACCGACAGCTACGGCCCGGAAACCATCACCTTGCAGAAAAAGCACTACGGCGAAAGTTATGTCTACGCCGTGCATGACTTCACCAATAGCGGCAATCCAGGCTCTCGCCAGCTGTCCAACAGTGAGGCCAAGGTGTTCGTATACATGGGCCAATCCCTGGTACGCACCTACTACGTGCCGAAGAACCGTAGCGGTAACTTGTGGACGGTGTTCCGCATGACCGGTAGCGGTGATTTCCAGGACATCAACAATTTCAGTGGTGTGCAAGTCGATGCTCCGAACGTCCTCAACGAAGTCAAAGCGTTGCTGGATGACAGCGTTGCAGTGACCGCGGTGGCCGTCAGTTCTTCCGCACAAACCGATGCGAAGCGTCTGAACGTGCAGGGTGAAGCAGCCTACCAGGCAGGTAATCTGGACCAGGCCATCGAGCTGTTCCGTCAAGCCATCGAGTTGGATAACGGCTTCGGTAAAGCCTATGGCAACCTGGGCCTGGCGTATCAGAAGGCCGGTAACACCGCCGAGTCGATCTGGGCCAACCGCAAGGCTATCGCCCTGGCTACCGGTGCGAATGCTGCAACCGTGCGTGCAGGGGCCTACTACAACATTGCGCGCATCTACGAAGCTGCAGGGCAGTTCCCGGACGCCTTGCGTCACTACCAGTTAGCCAAGGAGCAGAAGGCCAACCCGGTGTATGACTCGGCGATCGAGCGGGTACAGAACCGCTGATTCAGCCCCTGCTGTAGAACTAAGAATGTGGGGTGGGGTTTGCTCCCTCCCACATTTGGATCTGTATCTTTCCTGCCGGCACCTCGGATTATTCCCCCTTCGGCCCTGGGCCATCCCTGACCCCATGTATCATCCTGTCTCTTTTTACTTGCGACCTTTCTCGATTCGCTGAGATTCACAGGCTATGTTTTTCAGCCAACTCAGCAGTCAATGGAGTGACAGCCTATGCACGACACCCTCCAACAGGTCTTCGGTTATCCACAGTTCCGCCCGGGCCAGGAACAAACGGTCAGGGCCGTGCTGGCCGGCCGTTCGGCAGCCGCGATCTTCCCTACAGGGTCGGGCAAGTCCTTGTGTTACCAGCTATCGGCCGTGCTGCTTCCGCATCTGACATTGGTGGTGTCGCCGTTGTTGGCGTTGATGCAGGACCAATTGGGCTTCCTGCAGCGTCACGGGATTTCAGCCGGCAGTATCGACTCGGCCCAGAGCCGCGATGAGGCCAATGAGGTAATGGCCCGTGCCCGCTCGGGCGAGCTGAAAATCCTGATGATTTCCGTGGAGCGTTTGAAGAACGAGCGTTTTCGTAATTTCCTGCAAAGCGTGCAGATCTCTCTGCTGGTGGTGGACGAGGCGCACTGTATTTCGGAGTGGGGCCATAACTTCCGCCCGGACTATTTGAAGCTTCCAGACTACCAACGGCAGTTCAATATCCCACAGGCGCTGCTGCTGACGGCCACGGCCACGCCCAAGGTGATTGCCGACATGCAGGCCAAGTTCAGCATTGCACCGCAGGATGTGGTGACCACTGGTTTCTACCGGCCCAACCTCAATTTGCTGGTGGAGCCGGTAAGCGGCCCCGACAAGCGTCGGCGTTTGGTCGAGTGGATGGGCGAGCGCGCCAACCAACCGAGTATCGTCTATGTCACCCTGCAGAAGACCGCCGAGCAGATTGCCGAGCACCTGAATCGCAATGGCATCCAGGCTGAGGCCTACCATGCCGGTTTGCCCCACGATAGACGTGAGGGCATCCAGCAACGCTTCATGGGCGGACGCTCCAATTGCATCGTCGCCACCATCGCGTTTGGCATGGGCATCGACAAAAGTGATATCCGCAATGTGGTGCACTTCGACTTGCCCAAGTCCATTGAGAACTACAGTCAGGAAATCGGCCGTGCCGGGCGCGACGCTCAAGCCTCCGACTGCCTGGTACTGGCTAACCGCGACAGCCTCAATGTGCTGGAGAATTTCGTCTACGGTGATACACCCGAGCAAGAGGGCATTCTGCGTGTGCTGGAGGCATTGCACGCGGCGCGGCCAGAGGGGCAATGGGAGTTTTTGCTGAGGTCATTGTCGGAGCACAGCAATATCCGCGAGTTGCCGCTCAAGACGTTGCTGGTGCAGTTGGAACTCAAGGGTGTGATTGCGCCGCGCTACGCGTTCTATGCTGAATACCGTTTCAAATACCTGGTCGAACCTGAGGCGTTGCTGGCACGGTTTTCGGGGGAGCGACAACAGTTCGTCGCGGCGATCATCGAGGTGTGCAAGCGTGCGCGAACCTGGGCAACGGTGGATTTTGACAGGCTGTATCAGCAGCACAACGCCGAGCGCAATCGAGTGGTGAAAGCCCTGGATTACTTTCAGGAGCAAGGCTTGATCGAACTCGAAAGCAAGCAGATGACCGAGGTCTACAGCCTGCTCGATACCGACTTTGATCCACAGGCGTTGAGCGCCGAGTTATACACAGGCTTCAAGCAGCACGAGGTTACCGAGGTGGCGCGGATTCACGCCATGCTGGATCTGTTCGCCACCGGACACTGCCTGGGGCAGCGCCTGGCCGAATATTTTGGCGACGAAAACGCCCCTCAACGTTGCGGGCACTGTTCGGTATGCCACGGCCGTGTGGCGCACCTTCCGCCACCGCCAAGCTTACCTCCCCTTGTGGATAAAAATTTCATGGAGCTGTGCGGGGATTTTATCCACAGGCATCATGCATTGACGGGCCAATTGCCCGGCTCCGAGCGGTTGACGCGGTTTCTCGGTGGTATCAGCGTGCCCTTGTTCAATTCATTGAAGGCGCGGGGTATCCCGGGCTTTGCTGCGCTGGAGGATTACCCTTACGCCGAAGTGCGCGAATGGGCCGAAGCCCATCTGAAGCACCTGTAAATTCACTTCACGAGACCCGCCCATGCCTGATTCAGTGCCAACACGTGCCGACTACCCACACTTGCAACCGATTATCACGCGTTGGCACGACAACGATGTGTACGGCCATGTGAACAACGTCACCTATTACAGCTTCTTCGACACCACGGTGAATACCTACCTGATCGAACAGGGAGGGTTGGATATTCATGACGGTGAAGTGGTGGGATTTGTGGTGAGTTCTGCGTGCGACTATTTCGCGTCGGTTGCCTTTCCCGAACGCATTGACGTCGGCTTGCGGGTGGGCAAGTTGGGCAATAGCTCAGTGCAGTATGAATTGGCGGTGTTCAAGGCGGGCGAGGAGGACGCCTGCGCGGCGGGGCGTTTTGTACATGTGTTCGTGGATCGAGATTCGAACCAGCCGGTCACTATTCCGGGGATGTTGCGAGAGGCGTTGCAGCGCTTGGTGGTGTAGGCGCGCACGCCTACACCCGGGACGAAGGCTTCAGGCCTTATCAATCATCATAACGGTGGTGATGCTTGTTCTTGCGATGCCCATAAGCGTGACCGCGCCCGCGATGGTCATCACGGTCGTAGCGACGGTTGTCACGCCCACGGTAATGGCGGTCTTCGTCATCGCTCTTGTTGCCCATGTAGTTGCCCAGTGCGCCACCTGCGCCGCCACCGGCTGCTGCGCCGATCAGGCTACCGGTGCTGCCGCCGACACTGCGGCCAACCACGTTGCCGCCTGCTGCGCCCAGTGCGCCACCAATGGCGGCTTCGCCGCGGCTGCGTTTGTCGGCGCCGACCGCACTGCCACCTGCGCCGCCCAATGCCGCACCGATGGTCGAACCGGTGTTGCCGCCTAGCTGCTGGCCAACAACCGAACCTAGAACCCCGCCCAATGCGCCGCCCACGCCTGCTTCGGCGGTGCCACCGGCCATGGCTGCGCCACTGACCAGGCCAAGGGACAACAAGAGAATCGAGGAGAACTTCATTAGGGAGACCTCAAGAGGATGACGGGGCGATCTTGGGGCTGTATCGATACTGTGACAATAGAAATCCGACCAGTAGCACGAGTTGTACACAATTCTATAACTTACTGTTTTTACTGGGGAACTTAAGTCTTTTTTGTGAGTCTTTAGCTACTTGGGAAAGGCCGCTTTTATGCAAAAGCGGCCTTTTTTGTGCCTGGAATTTATGCCGAGTGCGCCATGATCAGGCCGTCGTCACTCGCCGCCTCCAGGGAAATAGCCACGAACTTCGATGTCGGTGTATGGCTGCCATCCCCGGTGCTTTCCAATGGCACCAGCGGGTTCACTTCCGGGTAGTAAGCGGCTGCCTGCCCTGCCGGAATATCAAATGCGAGCAAGGTGAAGCCCTTCACACGGCGCTCACGCCCGTCTTCCCACAGCGACACGATGTCGGCCTTCTGCCCTGGCTTGAAGCCCAGGCGGATGATGTCGGCTTCGTTGACAAAGAGCACGTCACGCTGGCCTTTCACCCCACGGTAGCGGTCATCCAGGCCGTAAATAGTAGTGTTGTACTGATCATGGGAACGCATTGACTGCATGATCAGGTCCGGCACGCGGCCGGTCGCATGGGTGCGCTCGTGAATCAGGTCTTCAGGCAGGATATTCGGACGGAAGTTGGCGCGCCCCGAAGAGGTGTTCCAGCGACGCGCGCCGGCAGCGTTGCCCAGGTAGAAACCGCCCGGATGCTTGATGTTTTCGTTGAAGTCCTTGAAGCCCGGGATGGTGTCGGCGATCAGGTCGCGAATGCGTCCGTAGTCTGCCACCAGCCAGTTCCAATCCACCGGCTTGCTGCCCAGGGTAGCGGCGGCGATACCGGCCAGGATCGCAGGTTCGGATTTCATCAACTTCGACAACGGTTGCAGCTGGCCATTGGAGCCGTGAACCATGCTGAACGAGTCTTCCACGGTGACCGCTTGCGGGCCGTTGGCCTGGATGTCGATATCGGTACGGCCCAGGCATGGCAGGATCAGCGCATCCTTACCGTGCATCAGGTGGCTGCGGTTGAGCTTGGTGCTGATCTGCACCGTCAGGTCGCAGTTGCGCAGGGCCTGGAAGGTACGCAGGCTGTCTGGCGTGGCTTGTGCGAAGTTGCCGCCCAGGCCGATAAACACTTTGGAACGGCCTTCGAGCATGGCGTGGATCGCTTCGACCACGTTGTGACCGTTGGTGCGTGGCACCTGGAACTGGAAGCGGCGCTCCAGAGCATCAAGGAAGGCCACCGGTGGGCGTTCGTTGATGCCCATGGTGCGGTCGCCCTGCACGTTACTGTGGCCACGCACCGGGCACAGGCCGGCGCCTGGACGACCGATGTTGCCGCGCAGCAGCATCAGGTTGGCAATTTCCTGGATGGTGGGCACCGAGTGGCGGTGTTGGGTGATGCCCATCGCCCAGCACATGATCACGTTCTTGCCTGTGGCGTACATTCGCGCCGCTTGCTCGATTTCCACCAGGGTCAGGCCGGACTGCTTGACGATTTCATCCCAGGAGGTGTCGTCGATCTGGCCCAGGTAATCGAGCACGTTGGCGGTGTGGGCGTTGAGGAAATCGTGATCGAACACGGCTTCCTTACCTTCAGCCTGGGCCTGGCGCTCCCACAGCAGCAGGAACTTGGCCATGCCGCGAAGGATGGCCATGTCGCCGCCCAGTGCGGGGCGGAAATAGGCGGTGTTGGTCGGCTTATCGCCGTTGGTCAGCATTTCCAGCGGATGTTGCGGATGCTGGAAGCGCTCCAGGCCGCGCTCCTTGAGCGGGTTGATGCACACCACCTGAGCGCCACGCTTGACGGCTTCGCGCAGCGGTTCGAGCATGCGCGGGTGGTTGGTGCCGGGGTTCTGGCCCCAGACGAAAATCGCGTCGGCATGTTCGAAGTCATCGAAGGTCACGGTGCCTTTGCCCACGCCGACGCTCTGGGCCAAAGCCACTCCGCTGGCCTCGTGACACATGTTCGAACAATCCGGGAAGTTGTTGGTGCCGTAGGCGCGCACGAACAGCTGATACAGGTAGGCCGCCTCGTTGCTGGCCCGGCCCGAGGTGTAGAACTCGGCCATGTCCGGGCTGGGCAGTGCGTTGAGGTGTTTACCGATCAGCTCGAAGGCGGCTTCCCAACTGATGGGCTTGTAGCGGTCCGTCTCGGCGTCATAGCGCATCGGCTCGGTGAGGCGGCCTTGATATTCCAGCCAATAGTCACTCTGTTCCAGCAACGCGCTGACACTGTGCTTGGCAAAGAAAGCCGCGTCGACACGGCGTTTGGTGGCTTCCCAGTTAACCGCCTTGGCGCCGTTCTCGCAGAACTTGACCATGCCGCTTTCCGGCGAATCGCCCCAGGCGCAGCCTGGGCAGTCAAAGCCGCCGTTCTGGTTGGTCTTGAGCATCATGCGCAGGTTTTTCAGCGCGTTGTCGCTGGTCAGCCAGGCTTGCGCCACGCTGATCAGTGCGCCCCAGCCACCGGCCGGGCCTTTATAGGGCTTGTAGCGCGGGGTAGGGGTTTGGTCGGCTTGGTGATGATTGCTCATGGCGGGTCTCCATCGCAGGGCTGTAAACCCGCGCGTACTACTCTGCGGCAGTGCTACCAGCGGATTGATCTAGGCTTAGACTAGGCGCGACAAAGGGTCGCGTCTAATTGCCAGTATTGATCTATTGATAGATGGCGTCGATCACGGGTCTTTGGTCGGCGTGGAACCCAAGTCTGTAGGACTGGTCTAGTCTTGGGCATCTGGAAACCAAATCCCAAGGAGAGCGCACTATGAGTATTCTCAGTTTTGTTAAGGAAGCAGGCGAAAAGCTGATCAATCTGCTGACGCCCGGTAATGCCAGCGCCAGTGACGAGCTGAAAAAGCATATCCAGGATGTCGGGCTGGGTAATCCGAACGTGCATGCCACCGTTGACGGTGACAAGGTCACGATTACCGGTGAAGTGGCCAGCCAGGAAGAGAAAGAAAAAATCATCCTGGCGGCAGGCAATATTGCCGGCGTAGCCAGTGTGGATGATCAAATCACTGTATCCGGGCCAGCTGTTGCGGCTGCCCGTTTCGTCGTAGTGAAAAAAGGTGACACCCTCAGCGCGATCTCGCTGGCGGTGTACGGTAATGCCAACCTGTACAACAAGATCTTTGAGGCCAACAAGCCATTGTTGTCACATCCTGACAAGATCTACCCAGGGCAGACGCTGCGTATTCCTGAGTAACAGGCTGGGCCTGATGAGGGAGGGGGGCAACCCCCTCCCTCATTGCGTTAAAGGCCGGCAATCAGATCACGGTAGTCTCCGACGGCGGCAAACTCTGCGGTGTCCTTGGGGCCTTTTCGGCTGTCCGGTTCCCTCACTGCCAGCAAATGGCTCACCCCGAAATCCCGGGCGCTGCGCAGGATCGGCAAGGTATCGTCGATAAACAGGCTGCGTGCCGGGTCGAAGCCGATGTCGGCGTGCAGGGCGTGCCAGAACTGCGGGTTTTCCTTGGCGAAGCCATAGTCGTGGGAACTGATCAAACGCTCGAAATACGGCGCCAGTTCAATGCGTTCCAACTTCAATGACAACGAATCACGATGAGCATTGGTGATCAGGATCACGCGCTTGCCGGCCTGTTTGATCGCCGCCAGAAAAGTGTCCGCATCCGGGCGCAAGGCGATCAGGTGGGCGGTTTCAAGCTTGAGCTCACGCACCGGAATGTTCAGCTCCGTGCTCCAGAAATCCAGGCAATACCATTGCAACTGTCCGGCGTTACGCTCGAACAGAGGCTGCAGCTCCATCTCGGCCATGGCGCGGCTCACCCCATGCAGCTCGGCATAGCGCTGGGGCAGGTGCTCCATCCAGAAGTGGTTGTCGTAATGCAGGTCGAGCAAGGTGCCGTCCATGTCCAGCAAGACGGTGTCGATGGCGTGCCAGGGCAAAGAGGGCATGGGGTGGTCTCATGTAAGTAAAGATATCCGACACAGACAATCGGAAAAGCCACGGTATAGTAACCCGATCACGCCAAGGAGCCGCTTATGCGCCAGAAACCCACCGTTCTCGCCCGAGAAATAGTCGCCAGTAGCCGTTTGTTCCGCGTGGAGGAAGTGCAATTGCGCTTTTCCAATGGCGTTGAGCGCACCTACGAACGCCTGGTGGGGCGCGGTACCGGTTATGGGGCGGTGATGATTGTGGCGATGATTGATTCCGATCATGCGTTGCTGGTGGAAGAGTACTGCGGCGGTACCGATGAATATGAGTTGTCCCTTCCCAAGGGATTGATCGAGCCCGGTGAAGACGTGCTGGCGGCGGCAAACCGCGAACTCAAGGAGGAAGCCGGCTATGGCGCGCGTCAACTGGAACACCTTACCGAACTCTCGCTGTCGCCTGGTTACATGAGCCAGAAAATCCAGGTGGTATTGGCCACCGATCTCTACGAAGAGCGCCTGGAAGGCGATGAGCCAGAGCCGATGCGGGTGGACCGGGTCAACCTGCGCGAGCTGTCGCAGTTGGCACAGAACGAGCAGTTCAGCGAAGGCCGCGCCCTGGCCGCGTTGTATCTGGTGCGAGACCTGTTGACCCAGCGTGGAGCGTTTATCGTATGAGCGAACTGTTTCTGGGCCATCCGTTTATCGCTCCTGTGATCGAGCTGGCCCGCCAGGCCGGTGAGGTCATCCTGCCTTACTGGCGGGCCGATGTTGCCGTCACCTCCAAGGCTGACGACTCCCCCGTGACGGCGGCGGACCTGGCCGCTCACCATCTGATTCTGGCCGGCTTGACCGCGCTGGACCCGAGTATTCCCGTGCTGTCCGAAGAGGACGCGAATATAGACCAGAGCGTACGTGCCGGCTGGCAGCGGTGGTGGCTGGTGGACCCGTTGGATGGCACCAAGGAATTTATCGGCGGCAGTGAAGAGTTCACCGTCAACATCGCGCTGGTTGAGCAGGGCCGCGTGGTATTCGGCGTGGTCTCCATGCCGACCAGTGGTCGCTGTTATTTCGGTGGCGCGGGCCTGGGCGCCTGGCGTTCCGATGTAAACGAAGCGCCCAGGCAGATTCAGGTGCGCGAGGCACCGGCAGTCGGCGAACCCTTTACGGTGGTTGCAAGTCGTCGCCATACCAGCCCTGAGCAGGAGCGCCTGCTGGACGGTTTGAGCGCCGGGTTGGGCGAGCTGAAGCTGGCCAATATCGGCAGTTCGTTGAAGTTTTGCCTGTTGGCCGAGGGCAGTGCCGATTGCTACCCGCGGCTGGCGCCGACGTCGCAATGGGACACCGCCGCTGCTCAAGGTGTGCTCGAAGGCGCAGGCGGTGAAGTGTTGGAGTTGAGTGGCGAGCCGTTCAGTTACCCGGCCCGGGAATCATTATTGAATCCGTTCTTCCTGGCTCTGCCGGCCAAGGCAGCCTGGCGTGAGCGATTGCTGGCCCTGGCCCGCCGTTAAGATCTCACACGTCAAAATGTGGGAGGGGGCTTGCTCTCGATAGCGTTGGGTCAGTCGACATATTCGTTTACTGAGACAGCACTATCGGGAGCAAGCCCCCTCCCACATTCAGTTTTGCGTCGTAGCATCTAGCGGTGCAGGACGTACTGCCCAGTGAAGGCCACAGCGTGGTCTGCACTGCCCTCGTTCACAATCCACGTTTCAAGCATCAGGCGTGCACGGCCATAGCGCTTGTACGTCGCCACGAAGCGCTTCCACACCTTTTCTTCGGGGGCAGGGCACACTACGGTGGCGTCCCCTGTGACCGGCAGCGGATAACTGATCTGTCCTTCCTGGATGACGATGTGCCCATCCTCAACCCTTTCTTCACGCAGCTTCAAGTGCAGCCAACCCCAGCCGGCCAATACCGCGCCGCAGTAGAGACTGCCGCCAAACATGGTGCTCTTGTGGTTGATGTTGGCCTGCAACGGCAGATGCAGCGCCAATTGGCCCTGTTGCCAGTCGAGTACCTTGAGACCCATTTCCCGGGTGAGGGGGATGTCATGGTGCAGCACGGATTCCAGGTAACGGCTGTCGCGGTTCATGTGGGCCTCTTGGTGTGTGTGGATCATTCTTCGTCGGTACTCTGGTTGGCGAAGATCAAGCCATGCTTGCGCAATTTGTCGTGCAGGGTTTTGCGCGGAATGCCGAGTGCCTCGGCGAGGCTGCGCACGGAGCTGTGGGGGCGCGTCAGTTCGGCGGCGATCAGGCTTTTTTCGAACTGTTCGACTTGTTCGCTCAAGCCGCCCGGTGTGGAGGTGAGCACGGCCGTGGAAGGGCTGTCCTGAGTGTTGTCCAAAGCCAGTTCCAGGCCCAAGGCGAAGCGCTCGGCTGCATTCTGCAGTTCGCGCACATTGCCCGGCCAGCTGTGGCGCAACAGCAGCGCACGCTGGCCCGGTTGCAACTCCTGCAATGGCAGGCCGTGGCGGCTGCCGGCTTCGTCCGCGAAGTGTTGGAACAGCATCAACGCATCTTCCCCTCGCTCACGCAGCGGCGGGATGCGCAACGGAGCGACGTTTAGCCGGTAATACAGGTCGGCACGGAAGCGCCCTTGGTCGGCGGCCTGGCGCAGATCTTCCTTGGTGGCGGCAATGATGCGGATATCGAGCGGGATCAGTTGGTTACCACCCAGACGCTCGACCACGCGCTCCTGCAGCAGGCGAAGCAGCTTGACCTGGACATCCAGGCTCATGCTTTCGATTTCATCGAGGAACAGTGTGCCGCCGTTGGCAAATTCGAACTTGCCGATACGGCGCTTCTGCGCGCCGGTAAAAGCACCGGGCTCGTGGCCGAACAGTTCGCTTTCCACCACCGATTCGGCCAGGGCGCCGGCGTTGATCGCGACGAACGGCCCGCTGCGCCGGCTCGACAAGTCATGCAGCGCACGCGCCACGACTTCCTTGCCGGCGCCGGTTTCACCGAGGATCAGTACGTCGGCCTTGGTCGCCGCCAGGGCACCGATCTGCTCGCGCAGGCGCAGCATTTGTGGCGAGTGCCCCACCAGACGCGTGCTTAGTTGCTGGCGGTCGCTGAGGGCCAGGCGCAGGCTGCGGTTGTCCAGCACCAGGCGGCGCAGCGCCAGGGCGCGGCGCACGCTATCGAGCAGGGCGTCGCTGGCGAAGGGTTTTTCCAGAAAGTCGTAGGCCCCGGCACGCATGGCTTGCACCGCCAACGGCACGTCGCCGTGGCCGGTGATCAACAGCACCGGCAGGTCCGGGTCCTGGCCGTGCAGTTCGGCGAGCAGCTCCAGGCCGTCCATGCCGGGCATGCGGATGTCGCTGACCACTACCCCTGGCCAGTCCCGCGTCAAGCGCGCAGTGAGGCCGGTCGCTTCACCCAGCGTCAGGACAGCCAGCCCGGCCAGGTCCAGGGTCTGGCACAGGGCCTGACGCAGGTGTGGATCGTCGTCGATCAACACCACCTGAATCTGGTTATCGATACTCATACACTGCGGTCCTCGGACGGTTGCAGACTGACGCCCGGCGAACCGGCACGCAATTTCAAGGTTAACAACGCGCCGCCTTCCTTGTGGTTGGCAAATAGCAGTTCGCCGCCAAAGGCACGCATCAGGGTTTCGCAGATCGCCAGGCCCAACCCCAAGCCCTGGGTGCGGGTCTTGGTGGTGTAGAACGGTTCGCTGGCGCGGCCCAGGGCTTCCATGCAGAACCCGGGGCCGTTGTCGCGAATGTACAGGTTGACGCCCTGTTCAGTGGTTTGGGCACTCAACCAGAGTTTTCGCGGCGGGCCTTTTTCGGTGAGGGCGTCCAGGGCGTTGGCCAGCAGGTTGCCAAGCACTTGGCGCAAGCGGGTTTCCCCGGCTTGCACCCATAAGGTCGCCTCCGGCAGATCGCGGATCAGTTCGACTTCCATCGACCGCCGCCGCTTGGCCAGCAACGCCAGTGCATCATCCAGCGCCGGCTGCAGGGCCACGCTTTCCGGTGCATGGCGGTCGCGCCGGGCGAACGCACGCAGGTGCGCGATGATCGAGGCCATGCGCCCGGTCAGTTCGCTGATCAGCTTGAGGTTGCCCCGGGCGTCGTTGGTACGTTCATGGTCGAGCAGGATCTCGGCGTTTTCTGCATAACTGCGGATCGCTGCCAGGGGCTGATTCAGTTCGTGGCTGATGCTCGCCGACATGGTGCCCAGGGCTGACAGCTTGCCGGCTTGCACCAAGTCATCCTGGGCGCGCACCAGTTCCTGCTGGGCGTGCTCGCGTTCCAGTACTTCCTGTTTCAGACGCCGGTTAAGGCCCTCCAGATCGCTGGTACGCTCGGCCACGCGTGCTTCCAGCTCGCGGCGCGCCTTGGCTTCGAAGGCAATGCGCTCCAGGTAATGCCGCCGACGTTGCATCATCAGACCCAGCAACAGCATCAACACCAACAGCGTCGCGCCACCGACGGCGACCACCGTGCGCACCGGGCGATTGATCAGTGAGCGTGGCGCGAGAATCTCCACATTCCAGCCGGTTTCGGCGATGGCCGTGGATTGACGCAGCCATGCCGTGGCACTCAGCGCCAGTGGCTGTGGGTCGCGGGTGGGGTAAGGTTGGATCGCGATAATCGCCTCACGCTCTGCGGCGGTCAGTGGCCGGGTGGCACGAAACCGCCATTGCGGGCGCGAGGTCAGGATTACCACGCCATTGTGGTCGGTCACCAACAGCTGTTCCGGTGTATTGCCCCACAGGCTTTCGGTATGGTCCAGGTCGACCTTGACCACCAGTACGCCGATGATCTTTTCGCCATCGCGCACGGCGGCGGCAAAGAAGTAGCCGCGCTTGGCCGAAGTGGTACCCAGGCCGAAAAAACGCCCCAGACGCCCAGCCATGGCCTCGCTGAAATACGGTCGGAACGAGAAGTTACGGCCGACGAAACTGTCTTGCTTGTCCCAGTTGGAAGCCGCCAGGGTTTTGCCGGAGGTGTCCATCAGGTACATCACTTCCGCCCCAGCCTGGGCGGCGACGTCCTGGAGCAACTGGTTGGCGTTGGCCAGGTTGGTGCTCACCTGAGGTGCATCCAGGGCTGTGCGCAGGGCGGGCAGGTCCCCCAGGATCTGCGGCAAGACTTCGTAGCGGTGCAGGGTGCCCAACAGGTTGGCCACGTACAGGTCGAGGGTTTGCCGGTTCTGACCCGCCAACTCGCTGCCGTAATAGCGCTCGGCCAAGTGTTCCAGCGGCCACAGCAGCGGGGCCAGGCATAACGCCAACAGGGCGAGGCTGCGCCAGCGAGGTCTTCGTGGAAGGGGTGGAGTCATGGAAGTCATGCGCCTGTGGGTACAGGCGCATTATGCCTAGTGCTGCCCTGCAAGACACTCGCGCAATGCGTCTTGCCAACGCGGCTGGCTGACCTGCCATTGTTGCAGCAGGCGGCTGCAATCCAGACGCGAGTTCAGCGGGCGCTGGGCGGGCGTCGGGTAAGCGCTGGACGGGATCGCTTCCAGCTCGGCACAAGGCTTGCCTTGCGCACGCAGGTGTTCGCCAATCGCCTGGGCAAAGCCGAACCATGAGGTCTCGCCCTGGGCGGTCAGGTGATACACCCCCCATTCACCCGCTGCGCCAGCCAACCAGCGCTCGATCAGGGCGCGGGTACTCTGGGCGATGCTGCCGGCCCAGGTCGGCGCGCCGATCTGGTCAGCGACGATGCGCATGTGCGGTTTTTCTTGCAGCAGACGCTGCATGGTCAGCAGGAAATTCTTGCCGTGGCTCGAATACACCCAGCTGGTTCGTAAAATCAGGTACTCCCCGCCCACCGCTGCAATCGCCTGCTCGCCCGAAAGCTTGCTCTGGCCATAGACGCCCAGCGGGTTTGGCGCGTCGTTTTCGGTATACGGCGCCGGCTTGGTGCCATCGAACACGTAGTCGGTCGAGTAGTGAATCAGTGGGATGCCCAGGGCCTTGGCTTCTTCGGCAAGGATGCCGGGCGCGGTTGCGTTGATGGCAAACGCTGCATCCGGTTCGCTTTCGGCCTTATCGACAGCGGTGTGAGCCGCAGCATTGATGATCAGGCCGGGGCGATGGGTGCGAACCTGTTGGCGGATCTGCTCGACGTTGGCCAGGTCGAGTTGGTCGCGGCCCAGTACGATGAGTTCGCCCAGGCCCAGGAGCCGCTGTTGCAGCTCCTGGGAGACTTGGCCGTGTTGGCCGGTGATCAAGATTTTCAGACGGGAGGTCACGAGAACACGTCCGCGTCTTTGAAACTCTTGCCGTTCTGGTCTTTGGCGGACAGGATCGGCGGGCCATCGAGTTGCCAGTCAATGTTGAGCGTGGGGTCGTTCCAACTGATGCAACGTTCGGCTGCCGGCGTGTAATAGTCGGTGGTTTTGTAGAGGAACTCGGCGTAATCACTGAGTACCACAAAACCATGGGCGAACCCCGGTGGAATCCACAGTTGGCGACTATTGCCGGCAGACAGGCGCACGCTGGCCCATTTGCCGAAGTTGGGCGAACTGCGGCGGATATCCACCGCCACGTCCAGAACCTCACCGGCTGTCACACGCACCAGTTTGCCCTGGGCGTGCTCGACCTGATAGTGCAGGCCCCGCAACACGCCCTTTTGCGAGCGTGAGTGGTTGTCCTGCACAAACTGCTGTTGCAACCCGGTGGCTTGTTCAAAGTGCCGGGCGTTGAAACTTTCATAGAAAAAACCGCGATCATCGCCAAAAACCTTCGGTTCGATGATCAATACACCGGGCAATTCAGTCGCGGTTACATTCATTTAGTGTCCTCGTCGGCCAGTGAGTACAGGTATTGACCATAGCCGGTTTTTCCAAAGTATTTGGCGCGCTCCAGCAGATAGTCGCGGTCGATCCAGCCGTTCTGATAGGCGATCTCTTCCAGGCAAGCAACTTTCAGGCCCTGGCGATGCTCGATGGTCTGCACGTAGGTTGAAGCTTCCAGCAGGCTGTCATGGGTGCCAGTGTCGAGCCAGGCGAAGCCGCGACCGAAACGTTCAACGTGGAGGTCACCTCGCTTGAGGTAGGCGTTGTTGACATCGGTGATTTCCAATTCGCCACGCGGCGAAGGCTTGACTGCCTTGGCAATCCTGATCACGTCGTTGTCGTAGAAATACAGCCCGGTCACGGCATAGCTCGACTTGGGCTTCACCGGTTTTTCTTCGATGGACAGGGCACGGCCGTCTTTGTCGAAGTCGATCACGCCGAAACGCTCAGGATCCTTGACCCAATAGCCAAATACGGTTGCGCCGGACGGGCGTTGGGCTGCGGTGCGCAACTGGTCGCCGAAGTGCTGGCCGTGGAAGATGTTGTCGCCCAGGATCAGGCACACCGGGTCTTTACCGATGAACTCTTCACCAATGATGAAGGCTTGAGCCAGCCCGTCCGGAGACGGCTGTTCGGCATAGCTGAAGCGCACGCCGAACTGGCTGCCGTCGCCCAGCAGGTTACGGTACTGCGGCAAGTCGGTTGGTGTAGAAATCACCAGGATGTCCTTGATCCCCGCCAGCATCAGCACCGAGATCGGGTAGTAGATCATCGGCTTGTCGTAAACCGGCAACAGTTGCTTGGACACGCCCAGGGTGATGGGGTGCAAACGGGTGCCGGAACCGCCGGCCAATACAATACCCTTCATCATGCGATCAGATCCTTTGCGTCAGTGTTGCCGAGTCGTTCACCTTGATAACTGCCATCCTGGACCCTGCGGCACCATTCCAGGTTGTCGAGGTACCACTGCACGGTCTTGCGCAGACCGGTTTCGAAGGTTTCTTGCGGAACCCAGCCCAGCTCGCGTTCGATCTTGCTGGCATCGATCGCGTAGCGCTGATCGTGGCCTGGGCGATCCTTGACGAAGGTGATCAGGTCGGTGAATTTTTCCACGCCGGCCGGGCGTTGCGGCGCCAGTTCTTCGAGCAGGGCGCAGATGCCGCGCACCACATCGATGTTCTTCTGCTCATTGTGACCACCAATGTTGTAGGTCTCGCCGACTACGCCGGTGGTCACCACTTTGAGCAGGGCACGGGCGTGGTCTTCGACGAACAGCCAGTCGCGCACTTGCAGACCATCGCCATAGACCGGCAGTGGCTTGCCCGCGAGGGCGTTGAGGATGACCAGCGGGATCAGCTTCTCGGGGAAGTGGAACGGCCCGTAGTTGTTCGAGCAGTTGGTCAGCAATACCGGCAGGCCATAAGTGCGCTGCCAGGCGCGTACCAGGTGGTCGGAGGCTGCCTTGCTCGCGGAATAAGGTGAGCTGGGTGCGTAAGGCGTGGTTTCAGTGAAGAGATCGTCTACACCGTGCAGGTCGCCGTATACCTCATCCGTGGAGATGTGGTGAAAGCGGAACGCGCTTTTGGCCGGTTCGGCCAGCTTCTGCCAATAAGCCCGTGTGGCTTCCAGCAGGCTGTAGGTACCGACGATGTTGGTCTGGATAAAATCCGACGGACCGTCAATGGAGCGGTCGACATGGGACTCGGCCGCCAAGTGCATGATCGCCTGCGGCTCGAAGCGCGCCAGTACGGCACTGACGGTGGCCTGGTCGACGATGTCGGCCTGGACGAACTCATAGCGGCTGTTGGACGCGATGCTGGTCAGCGACTCAAGGTTGCCGGCGTAGGTGAGTTTGTCCAGGTTAAGCACTTCGTGCTCAGTGTGTTCTATCAGGTGGCGAATCAGGGCGGAGCCAATAAACCCGGCACCGCCGGTGATGAGAATGCGCATGTCGAGGGCCTTTTCCTTAGACGGACACTGGGCGAAAGAAGCATAGCTTGAGTTGTGAGGCGGGCTGGTGCAAGCACGGCGAGCATGAGGGGTTGATTAACTGCCCATAACAATGGCGATATAGACGCCTGAAAAAACAGAGGGCGTCACAATGTTGCTTGCCACATTGATCCATCGTGCCAGTTTGCCTTGCCCACAAGTGAGCCCTGACCAAGCGGCGCAATTACTCAAGCAGCATTATGGCCTTGATGGTTCCTTGCAGTCATTGGGTAGCCAACAAGACGTCAACTACAAGATCGACAGCGAGCGTGGCCGGTTTGTTCTGAAAATCAGCCGGGGCGATTACGCCGCCATTGAATTACAGGCCCAGCATGCCGCCCTCAAGGACCTGCAGGGACGCGAGCACCTACGTGTACCGAAGGTCATCCAGAGCCTCAAGGGTGACGAACTGCTGACGGTAAGCCTCGATGACCAAACCCTGCATCTGCGGCTGTTGGAGTATATCGACGGCCGGCCCCTGACCGATTTGCCGCACCTGAGCAGCGAAGTGATCCAAGGCTTCGGAGCGCTGTGCGGGCGGATGAGCCAGGCCCTGGCGGGCTTCGAACACCCGGGCCTGGAGCGTACCCTGCAGTGGGACCCGCGCCATGCACAGGAACTGATCACCCATTTGTTGACGACTCTGCAGGATCTGCCTCAGCGCGCCGCCCTGGCACAGGTGGCCCGGCAGGTCGAAGCGTACGTGAAGCCTCTGGCGCAACGGTTGCCATGGCAGGCGGTGCACATGGACATCACTGACGACAATGTCGTGTGGCAGCGCGACGCCCAGCGGCATTGGCAATGCCAGGGCGTGATTGATTTCGGTGATCTGGTGCACACATGGCGCATTGCCGACCTGTCAGTCACCTGCGCGGCGCTGCTGCACCATGCCGAAGGGGACCCTTTTGCCATTTTGCCGGCGATCCAGGCGTGCCACGCAATCACGCCGTTGCAACGCGAAGAGCTGCAAGTGCTATGGCCGTTGATCGTCGCCCGTGCGGCGGTGCTGGTACTGAGCAGCGAACAGCAGCAACGCCTGGACCCGGACAATGCCTACCTGTTGAAAAACGCCGAGCACGAGTGGGAAATATTCCATGTGGCGACATCGGTACCGTTCGAGTTGATGGAGGCCGCGATCTTCCGTTGCGTCGGTGACACGCTGCCGACGATTGCCGAGCAGGACTTCGCCCCTTTGCTGCCGGGCCTGGTAGGCCGTGAGTTTGCGTTGATCGACCTGGGCGTACTCAGCCCGCATTTCGAGGCCGGCAACTGGGAAGTGCCGGGTATCGACCAGCGGCTGCTGGATGAGGCGGCGGCGGTGCATGGGCTGGCGGCCAGCCGATATGGGCAGTACCGGTTGTCGCGCACGCGCCCCGACAGCGCCGCCGAGCCGGAAACCTTTGCCCTGCATGTGGAGCTGCATCTTCCCCATGGCAGTGTCGTACAAGCGCCTTTTGCCGGGACATTGCACGCGGGCGCTGACGGTCTAGTGTGTTTGCAGGGGGCGCCATTGAGCCTGCGTTTATGGGGCGTGAAGTCGCAGTTGACGCCTGGCTCGGCACTGGTCAAAGGGCAGGTCCTGGGGCAAGTGCAGGCGCCGCTCACGGTTCAGTTGTGCCGGGCGGAGCTTGAGCCGCCGTTGTTTTGCACGCCCTCCAGGGCGCCGGCCTGGCAGGCGCTTTGCCCCTCACCCGCAACGCTGTTGGGCCTGGCCTGTGATGCCGAGCCGGAACTGGACCCCGAAGCCCTGCTGGCGCGACGTGACGCCAGTTTCGCGCGTTCTCAGAAGCACTATTACGTAGACCCGCCGCGCATCGAGCGGGGTTGGCGCAACCACCTGATCGACATGCAGGGCCGTTCCTACCTGGACATGCTCAACAACGTGGCGGTGCTGGGCCATGGTCACCCGCGCATGGCCGCAGTGGCGGCGCGGCAATGGTCGTTGCTCAATACCAACTCGCGCTTTCACTACGCGGCGATTGCCGAGTTTTCTGAACGTTTGCTGGCGCTGGCGCCGGATGGCATGGACCGGGTATTCCTGGTCAATAGCGGCACCGAGGCCAACGACCTGGCGATCCGCCTGGCATGGGCCTACAGCGGCGGGCGCGACATGCTCAGCGTGCTGGAGGCGTACCACGGTTGGTCGGTGGCGGCGGATGCGGTGTCCACCTCGATTGCCGACAACCCCCAGGCATTGAGCAGCCGCCCGGATTGGGTGCACCCGGTGACCGCACCGAATACCTATCGAGGTGAGTTCCGCGGGCCGGACAGCGCGCCAGATTACGTGCGAAGCGTGGAGCATAGCTTGGCGAAAATCGCCGCGAGCAAACGCCAGTTGGCGGGTTTCATTTGCGAGCCGGTGTACGGCAATGCCGGTGGCATTTCCCTGCCGCCGGGCTATTTGCAGCAGGTGTATGGCCTGGTACGTGCCCAGGGTGGTGTGTGTATCGCCGATGAGGTGCAAGTGGGCTACGGCCGCATGGGGCATTTTTTCTGGGGCTTTGAGGAGCAGGGCGTGGTGCCGGACATCATCACCATGGCCAAAGGCATGGGCAACGGCCAACCGCTGGGTGCGGTAATCACCCGACGGGAGATCGCCGAAGCGCTGGAGGCCGAGGGCTATTTCTTCTCGTCGGCAGGGGGGAGCCCGGTCAGTTGCCGTATCGGCATGGCGGTACTGGATGTGATGGAGGAAGAAAAGCTGTGGGAAAACGCCCAGGTAGTGGGAGGGCATTTCAAGGCTCGCCTGGAGGCATTGATCGACCGTCACCCATTGGTAGGGGCTGTTCACGGCTCTGGGTTCTATCTGGGATTGGAGCTGGTTCGTGATCGGCATACCTTGGAGCCCGCCACTTTCGAGACCGCGCTGTTGTGCGATCGTCTGCGCGAGCTGGGCATCTTCATGCAGCCGACCGGCGACTATCTCAACATCTTGAAGATCAAGCCGCCGATGGTCACGTCCAGGCGCAGCGTGGATTTCTTCGTCGACATGCTGTCGAAGGTGCTGGATGAGCAATTGTAGATAGCCGATTTTTATCGACCAATTTATGTAATGTTTTCCTTGTATGATCTTTTGTTGCTTTTAAAGCCGATTTTTATCCGCTATAAAGTCGGCCATTCCCCCATTCGGAGTCCTGAACGCCATGACCACCCTGCACAGCACACCTCGCGCCGATGGCTTCTATATGCCCGCCGAATGGGCGCCACAGACCCAAACCTGGATGATCTGGCCCGAGCGTCCGGACAACTGGCGCCTGGGCGGCAAACCGGCGCAGGCGGCTCATGTGGCGGTGGCCAAGGCGATTGCGCGTTTTGAGCCGGTGACCGTTGCTGTTTCCGCCGGCCAGTACGAAAACGCCCGCGCACGTTTGGATGTGCCCAATATCCGTGTCGTGGAAATGTCCAGCGACGACGCCTGGGTGCGAGACACCGGCCCGACTTTTGTCATCAACAACAGCGGTGAGGTGCGTGGGGTTAACTGGGACTTCAACGCCTGGGGCGGTTTTGACGGAGGGTTGTATGCGCCGTGGAACCGTGACTCGCAGGTGGGCGGCAAGATCCTGGAGATTGAGCGCGCATCGCGTTACCGCACCGAAGGGTTCGTGCTGGAAGGCGGTTCTATCCATGTCGACGGCGAAGGCACGCTGATCACCACCGAAGAATGCCTGCTGAACCGTAATCGCAACCCGCATCTGGATCGCGCGGCCATCGAGTCCGTGCTGAGCGCCAATCTGGCTGTGGATAAGATCATCTGGCTGCCGGACGGTCTGTTCAACGACGAAACCGACGGCCATGTGGATAACTTCTGCTGCTACGTACGCCCAGGCGAAGTGCTGCTGGCCTGGACCGACGACCCGCAAGACCCGAACTATGCGCGCTGCCACGCGGCCATGGATGTGCTGCAAAGTAGCACTGACGCACAGGGACGCTCGTTCATCGTGCACAAAATGCCGATCCCGGGGCCGCTGTTCGCCACCGAGGAAGAGTGCGCAGGCGTGGACCCGGTGGATGGCAGCCAGGAGCGTAACCCGAGCGTTCGGTTGGCCGGTTCCTATGTCAACTTCCTGATCGTCAACGGCGGCATCATCGCGCCGAGCTTTGACGATCCGATGGACGGCCAGGCCAGGACTATCCTGCAGCACCTGTTCCCGCAGCACGAAGTGGTGATGGTGCCGGGCCGTGAACTGTTACTGGGTGGCGGTAATATCCATTGCCTGACCCAACAACAGCCCGCCCCGCACAAAAACTGAGTGCAGTTGTAACAGCGCTTGCAGCAGCGCTGCGCGCTACCTCTTTAGAGCGCCCATAGCAAGCCCGCGGCCCAGCAAGGTCGCGGGCTTTTTTATGCTCTAAAGCCTGCTAACACGGGACTTTGGCATAGCTCTTGTATCGGTGTTGTCACCGTGATCAAGGTTTGATGACTGCGCAGTTCTGTCATAAACCTTGAGTAAGTTAGCCGCTCACGCAGTAGGAGAGAGCGCTGAAATGAATGCCGATATCAACCTGATCTACACGCGCCCGTTCCACCCGACGCGGGTCAACGGTGATGCGATCCACGCATTGGCGCTGTGGTTGAAGGCAAATGGTCCGCGACCAGCCAGGCGGGCAGACCTGCGCAGCGTGGTGATGCAGCGCTATCCGGTGGGGTTGTTCAGTGACGATGAAGTGCAAGCATTGTGTGAGTTATTGAAGAACTGAAGAGCGCCACGCGCAACTGCCGGTTTGCGCATACCCATCCACGGTGGGCGCAGTAGGACGCTGCTTAGAATTATTTCGCCTAAATACAGACGATTCACGAAATTGACACATAGTTCAACGGGCGCATAGGATTGCGCCCAACGCCTGTGGCTAACCGCCATGACTTACTCCAATAAAAAAAGGCCCGCGGCAGTTCAGTCGTCCGCGGGCCTTCTTTTTTCCGGAAAAAGCCGACACCAGAAAAGCAACACGGAGCCTGGTGTCACAGCGCGTACTCAACCAGTAATAAGGAATATAAGAATATGTTGAAGCAACGGATGAGTCTGATTGCTCTGGGGATTTTGAGCGCATCGACAGCCATGGCAAACGACCAGGAGCAATCCAAGGGTTTTGTTGACGACAGCCACCTGAACATTGCTGCCCGTAACGCCTACATCAGCCGCGACTACAAAAACGGCAAGCAAGACAAAGCCGAATGGGGCCAAGGCTTCATCGGCAAGTTCGAGTCCGGTTTCACCCAAGGCACCGTCGGTGTGGGTGTGGACGTGATCGGCCAGTACGCCATTCGCCTGGACGGTGGCAAAGGCCGTAGCGGCGCTGGCGGTATCGACTTCTTCAAACAAGGCGACAGCGGCGAAGCCGCCAACGACCTGGCCAAGGGTGGCGCAGCCGTCAAGGCGCGCATCTCCAATACCGTGATCAAATACGGTCAGCAGATGCCAGCCGTACCGGTCCTGGAGTACGACAACTCCCGTCTGTTGTCGGAAACCTTTGAAGGCACCTCGATCGTTTCCAAAGAGATCGCCGGCCTGCAACTGGACGCCGGTCACTTCACCAAGGAAGCGCGCAAGAGCGCCGAAGGCAGCGACAGTGGCCGCCTGAAAAGCATCGATTACATCGGTGGTAGCTACAAATTCACCGAAAGCCTGTCGGCTGCACTGTATGCCTCCAACATGCAGGACGTGCTGAAGAAGCAATACGTCAACGTCAACTACGTGCTGGCCCTGCCAGAGAAACAGTCCCTGACGTTTGACTTCAACGGCTACAAAACCAAGCTGGACCGCAGCTTCGCCCTGGAAAACCAAGGTGATGCGGACGCTCGCGACAACAAGATCTGGAGCCTGGGCGCTACCTGGGCTGTCGGCCCGCACAGCTTCACCGTCGCTCACCAGCGTAGCACCGGCGACACCGGCTACCTGTACGGCGGCTACCGCAACGCCGGCGGCATCGGCGACGGTGGCAACACCATCCTGCTGGCCAACTCCTACTGGTCTGACTTCAACGGCAAGGACGAGCGTTCCTGGCAGGTTGGCTACGGCATCGACTTCGCCACCTTCGGCGTACCGGGCCTGACCTACAACGTTGCCTACGTACGCGGTACCAACATCGACGACGGTAGCAACCGTGGCGACGGCACCGAGCGTGAAATCTGGAACCAGTTCAAGTACGTCGTACAGAGCGGCCCAGCCAAAGACCTGAGCCTGCGTGCGCGTGCGTCCTGGTTGCGCGTCTCCAACAACGCCAGCAACTACAACGTAGGCGGTAACGAAATCCGTCTGTTCGCCGACTACCCGATCAACGTTTTCTGATTGATCGCAAGTCGCGCCTGATCCCAGGCGATAAAAACCCCGACTGGTTCGGGGTTTTTTTATGTGCAGGCGATCACTTATCGGGTGCGTGTCGGGCGTGGTCATCCCGAGGCGAACGCCCGAAAAAAGCCTTATAGGCCCGGCTGAACGCTGCCTCGGACTCATAGCCCACCGCAAACCCAACCTCGCCGATGCGACCTCCCTGCCGAGAAAGCATGGTTTTTGCCAAGGTCAGCCGCCACTCATTCTGATAGCGCAACGGTGAGCGCCCGACCAACGTACTGAACCGCTCGCAGAAATTGGAACGCGACATGCCGGCAACTTCCGCCAGCGCATCAATGCGCCACTGCTGGCCGGGCGTTGCGTGGATAGCCCGCAGCGCCCGGGCGATGCGCGCATCCGATAACCCGCCGAGCCATCCCGACGCACCACCCTGTTGAACCCAGGTGCGCAGGATGCGAATTACCACCAGATCGATCAGGCGCGAAATCATCAACGCACCGCCGGGCTGCGTGTCATGGGCTTCGAGCAACATGAAATGCAGAATACCTTCGGCCCAGGCCGCCGCTTCGGTTTGTCGGATGTGGATCAACTGCGGCAGGGCAAACAGCATCGCCTGGAAACTGCTTGCATCGAACCAGAATCGGCAGACCACCACCGTGGCCGGCCCACTGCATGCCGTAATCCTGATACCTGTGGGGTCGTGAGGGAGTAGCAGGACATCGCCCTGTTCCAGCATCACCGGTGCTTGACCACCGCTCTCCAGTTGCAACCCGCCTTGCTGGACTACGCAGATATGCGCGCTCTTTTCATCAAGCTTGAGCGGCTGCCCGATGGTCAGCTCAGAGGCATAAACGCGGTCGCCCGTCAGACGAATCTGCGCCAGTACCTGAGACAGAAGGTCGCCCTTGGCCAGGCCCTCCAACTGCATTTCCGGATGAATGATCAAATGTTCGAGGGGATTGGTCATGTCTGCACGGCCACGCCTTCAATAAGCTGATTCCCGGATCATAACGCGCCGAGGCGATCTGGATGAGCGTTTCCAGCGCAGGTCGTTTATGCACATCTTCCAATCACACGGGAAACGCAAAATGTTCGGAATCTCCACCCTCGGCTGGATCCACACCCTCGGCAGCCTGCCCGCCATTCCACTGGCGGCCTACATGTTCATCCGCTGCGGGCGCATCGTTCCCCGCTCAACACCGGGCAGGTTCTATCTGGCATCGATGCTGATCGTTGCCTTCAGCGTGTTCCTGGTCGCCAAACAACCGGTCAGCAACCTCATTGGCGTCATCACGATTGCCTTGCTCGTGGCCGGTTATGGCGTTGCGCACCTGGCCTGGCTGGGCCGTGCGCGGATTTATCTGGAAACCATCTTCCTGAGCCTGACGGCGTTTTTCCTGATGGTGCCGACGGTGTCCGAGACATTGCGTCGGGTGCCTGATGGTCATCCTTTTGTTACCGATTTGAAATCGCCGGTGCTGATTGGTGCGCAAGCGGGGATAGCGCTGGTGCTTGTTATCGGCGTTACTGTGCAGATGATCTACTTGCGCAGGAGAGGGGGGCGGGTTGCTTGATTGTCTGTCGAGTATGAGTCGTGTGTGGGGGGGGGGGGTGGGCCTTGCGCAGAAAATAGGCAGGAATCCACCGGAAGCAGCCGTTTTCAACCAGTCGCCGGAACAATACGGCTGCTTCACCCAACCTCTTCTCGTATCATCAGCGCCTTCGCATCTGGAACGAACTGTGTGAAATCGCTAACTGGAAAAACTCCGGCTGCCCCTGATGGGACGAAGTGGGACGTAGGCGAGGCTGTCAATCAGCTCTCGTGGGACGACTTGCGCATCATCAAGACGCTCAGTGATTGCGGCAATCGTTCGGCTACAGCCAAGAAGCTTGGCATCAACGTATCCACCGTTTCGCGCCGAGTTGCTCAAGTCGAGCGAACACTCGGCATCGCGCTGTTCGATCACCGCAAATCCGGGTATCTGCTCACCGCCGAGGGCGCTGAATTGCGAGCACTTGCCGAGCGAGTGGAGTTGGATATCGTCAGCGTCACGCGGCGTGTTTCACGTTCAGGCCAGGGCCCTCTGGGCAAACTTCGAATTACCACCAGCGACTCGCTGCTGCTGTACTTCTTCACCCCCATCATCGCGGATTTCAAAGCCCTGAACGAGGGCATCACCATCGAGGTGCTGGTGGGCAATGAAACCCTCAGCCTCGCCCGGGATGAATCGGATATCGCGATTCGAGCGACCAGAAAACCTGCGGAAAGCCTGGTGGGACGCAAGCTGGCGAATATTGCCTGGGCACCTTACTGCTGCGCCAAACAGGTGACTGCCGCGCCCCTTTTCGAAGAGGGCCAGGCATGGGTGTCATACTCAGCAGCGCTCTTCGGTTTGAAGGCGACAAGCTATGTCGAAAACCGAGTCGCTGCTGAGCGCATCGCGTACCGCACCGATTCAGTTGCAGCAGCAAGCGCTGCAATTGCGGCGGGTCTGGGGTTTGGATTCCTTCCCTGCATGTTGGGCGACATAACTCCAGGGTTGGTACGCGCCGGCCCGGTGGTGCCAGAGCTTCAGGATGAGTTGTGGTTGCTGACTCACCAGGACATTCGAAAATCGTGGCGAGTCAAAGCATTCATGACCTTCTGCGCCGCTGCCGTGGCCAGTCAAAAGCCCTTGGTCGAGGGGCAGTTGATACTCCCGGTCGTCTAGATCGAAACCGGGAGTGCAACTCAGATGTCTCGGGCGCCAATCACGGCTTTGCACACGATCTCAATCAACTGCTGGCGCTGGGCAAGTCTCGACACCCCAATGATATTGCTCGCGCACTGCGGCCGCTCAGTGCCATAGGCCGCCTTGCGCACTTTGCCGACCACGGCAAACGCAGCGTCCATATCCAGCACATAAAGGGTTTCCTCGACAACATCTTGCAGAGTGGCGCCATACAAGGCGAGCAGCTTCGAAATGTTGTCATAAGAGACCCGCATCTGCTCTCCCATCGAAGAGAAATCACTGGGCTTACCGTCGGCGTTCAGCGGCGCCGGGGCTACCTGGTTACCTTCCTCGTCATGGTTGAATTGACCTGATACGTAGATCTCGTTTCCCACCCGCCGTGCCTGCGGATAGCCATATGCCTCCTCCCAGGAAACGCCCCAGTAGGCGGTCTGCTTGTTGAACGGTTGTGACGCTGCCATTGCATTCTCCTGCACATGACGGATCGGCTTGATCCGAATGGGTGGGCGAATGCTAACAGCGCGATCGCGTGGGTGATGGCGCATAAATGAGCCAATACAGGCGCAAAAGTGCGCCACCAGGAAGCGTCTTGATTGGTTATCTTTTGCTCGCCCTCAAGCCATGACGCTGAGGAGTGCGCTCATGGCTACGGTGATGCCTGCAAGGTGCGGGACCCGAGACGTGTGCGATAGAACTTCATCCAAGCCGAAAGGAAAACAAAAAATGAGCAATCCTAAAACTGAAGTCCTGACTCCGCTGAACAGCCAACTGATCTTCATCGATCAGCAGCCCCAGATGGCTTTCGGCGTTCAGAGCATTGACCGGCAAACGCTGAAAAACAATAGCGTTGCCTTGGCCAAGGCCGCGAAGATTTTTAATGTCCCCACCACCTTCACCACGGTTGAGACAGAAAGCTTCTCAGGTCACACCTACCCTGAGCTACTCGCTGTATTCCCGGACGCTCCGCTGCTGGAGCGCACCTCCATGAATTCCTGGGATGATCAGAAAGTACGCGACGCCCTCAAGAGAAATGGTCGCAACAAGATCATCGTCTCCGGCTTGTGGACCGAGGTATGCAACACCACCTTCGCCCTGTCGGCAATGAACGATGCCGGCTATGAAATCTATATGGTTGCAGACGCCTCCGGCGGCACCACCAAAGAAGCCCACGATTACGCCATGCAGCGCATGATCCAGGCCGGCGTGGTACCGGTAACCTGGCAGCAGGTGCTGCTGGAATGGCAGCGGGACTGGAAGAACCGCGACACCTACGACGCCGTAATGGAACTGGTCAAGGAACATTCTGGCGCCTATGGCATGGGCGTCGACTACGCCTACACCATGGTGCACAAGGCGCCTGAGCGCGTTCAGCATGGCCCTACTTTGGCGCCTGTCGCTGCATCTGTCTGAGCCATCGCCAGCCCCTGCCCTGGGGGCTGTTCACAGACTTGCGAAGGGTGCGCAGTCGACTGAACCGAGTCAAACGAGCCTGGCCTGGAACCTCTGGGGGTTTCCAGTGCCCAGTGCTGTTCGAGTCAGGCGCTTGCACCCGGTTACCCGGATTAATAGATGTGTATGAACATGGACAAATCTACCGTGCTTGCGACTCTCACACTGGCTTCGACAGAACCGCTCAAATCCTGGCAGATCAGCACTGCCAAACAACTGATGCTGGGCAGACTGGATACCGGCATTTCAGTGACTGAACTCGCTGAAGCCTGCGCATTGTCGCGCAGTCACTTCACCCGCCTGTTCAAGGAAAGCACCCGGATGCCCCCGCAGCGATGGCTGCGTGAACAGCGGGTCATGAAGAGCAGAGAGTTATTGAAGACTTCCACGATGTTGCTCACAGAGATCGCGCTGGAATGCGGCTTCAGCGATCAATCTCACTTCTGCCGTACCTTCGTGAAAACTGTAGGCATGACACCGACGGCTTGGCAGCGACAGGCAGTCTGCCCGACTCCGGTCGTGGCTTGAGACGGTAAGGCACCCGAAGACATTCAAAAGTGAGGAAAACCATGAAAATTCTCTACACCGCAGTCGCCACCGCAACCGGTGGTCGTGATGGCCGGGCCATCTCCAGCGACAACAACCTTGACGTGAAACTGGCCACTCCGAAGGAGTTGGGTGGCGCCGGTGGTGAGGCCACCAACCCTGAGCAACTGTTCGCCGCCGGTTACTCGGCCTGCTTCATCAGTGCACTGAAATTCGTCGCCGGCCAGAGCAAACGCAGCATTCCGGTCGACGCCACGATCACGGCGCAGGTCGGCATTGGCCAGATCCCAGGCGGCTTTGGCCTGGATATCGACCTGAACATCAACCTGCCGGGCCTGGAGCAAGCCGATGCACACGCGTTGGTGGAGGCGGCCCATCAAGTGTGCCCGTATTCCAACGCCACCCGTGGCAACGTCGATGTGCGTTTGCACGTCACCGTCTAACTTTCCGAGATCTACGCCTCGCCGCTGCGCGCTACCACTGAGCAGTTGAAAGGCCTGCCAGCTGGCTTTCAAATAGCGTTACCTACCTTGCAGGTACGGCGCCATCAAGCTGGCAAACCACTCGATGAACGCACTGAGGCGGCGAGAGCGTTGGCGACGATCCGGATACAGTACAGACACGGTCATCGACGGTGGCCGGTAAGCTGCCAGCACTTCCACCAACTCGCCGCTATCGAGCAAATGCTGCACATCGAACAACGGCACCTGAATCAAGCCGAGCCCTGTGCGGCATGCGGTGATATAGCTTTCCGCACTATTGACCACCAAGCGACAGGGCAGTGGCAACGAATGCCGGGCGCCGTCGAGACAGTATTCCCACTGAGTCTCCTGCCCGCTCGATCCCGCCTCATAGCCGATGCATACATGCCGCTCCTGTAACTCGGCAAGATCGGTGGGTACGCCAAACTCGCTCAGGTAAGCGGGACTGGCGCAGTTGATCATCAACACCTGCCCTAACGGTTTCACTACCAGGCTGCTGCTCTGCGGCGTGCCGAAACGAATCACACAATCGACGCCCTCCTGCACCAGGTCTATCGCCCGGTCAGTGGAACCCAGGCCCAGTTGCAGGTGCGGGTAACGCTGGAGAAAATCGGGCAGCGCAGGAATGAGCAGGCGCCGGGCGATACGACTGGGCACATCGACCTCCAGGCGCCCCATCACCTGCTCTTGATGGGTGTGGAACAGTTGGTCGATCTCATCGATCTCGACTAATACCTGACGTGCGCGCTGCAGTAACTGGCTGCCATCGGTGGTGAACGACACCTTACGCGTGGTGCGGTGCAGCAAGCGCGTTCCGGTATTGGCTTCCAATTGTTGAATCGCCGCCGATACCGTGGCACGCGGCAGTTTCAGCAGGCGTGCGGCCTGGATGAAGCTGCCGAGCTCAGCCACCTGAACGAAAATTTGGTACTGTTCGATGCGGTCCATGGGTTATCAGTGCTCGACGACGGCGTTAGCCTGTTTCGCTCGAAACCGGCGGGTGATGTGCAGACTGATCGACGCTCATAGCAACCCCACGGCCTGGTTTGTCGGGAAAAGTGTCAACGCCGCATTACGGGGTTGCAATCGCTTTTCGCCCGTTACTTGGTGGTATACCCGCCGTTGATCAAAATCGTCTGGCCCGTCACCCACCAGCCATCACTCACCAGGTTGCGAATGAACGGGACCACATCCTCGATATCAGTCAGGCCCGTGCGTGAGAACGGCGAAAGCGCCGCGGCGGTCTTATGATAGTTCACCGCATCCTGACCTTCGGCCGGATAAAAAAACGGTGTATCCATCGGGCCCGGGCCCACTGCCGTCACCGAAATACCACGCGCGCCGAGTTCTTTTGCAGCCGCTCGGGTGAACTGCTCCACCGGCGCTTTACTGCCGGCATACGCCGCGTAGAACGGCGTGAACGCGCCGAGCAGCGAGGTGACGATGGTGCAGATCTTGCCGTTGTCGTTGAGGTGCTTGCCGGCTTCCTTGAGAAAGAAAAACGCGGTTTTAGAGTTAACCGCCATCATCTCGTCGTACTCAGCTTCGGTGATCTCAGCCATGGGTTTCTTCAACACCTTGCCCACGGTGTTGATCGCAATATCCGGACGCCCGACTGCAGCCACGGCATCGCTGAACAGCTTTTCCACGGCCCCGGCTGTGGTCAGGTCTGCCTGCAACACCACCGCCTGGGTTCCCAGCGCCTCGAGAGCCGCCGCAGTGGCGTTGGCATCGCCCTGGCTGGAGGCGCTGTTGTAATGCACCACTACCGCCTTGGCACCCTGCTGGGCGAGATCGCGGGCGAGCAAACCGCCGAGATTTTTCACACCGCCGGCGATCAGTACGACCTTGCCATTGATTGAATGTTTGGACATGACAATGCTCCTTGGGCTGGGAAAGGTACGACCCAGTCTAGAGAGGCAGCGGGCAAAGATAAGCACGCTGATGTTGGATGCACTGTTCAGCGTTTTCGGCCAATAGGCGTGAAGTTACTTACGTTGTGTTGGTGTATTGGCTGGAAGATTGTCAGTGGGTTGACGGAAAAATGGACGTTCCAGAAACGACAAAGCCCTCGCATTTCTGCGAGGGCTTCGTTTTGTATGGTGCCGGCACCAGGAGTCGAACCCGGGACCTACTGATTACAAGCCGTTTGCTCTGAGGCTTCGCCTCGCTTCATCGAGTATCACCTGTTTTGCTTGGCCCAGGTTTACTTGGTCTGTAGCCAATTCGGTGTCTTTCTATGTTTCACCTGTTAGCGTACCTTTGCATGAGAAACGGGGAACGGATGGGGAAAACGGGAAAGAATGGCTAAGCGTACGCGAATGACCGAGATGGAGGCCTATGCGGTAAAGACTCGTCAGTCGGAGCCGGTCGGCTCTCGCGGAAAGGGGACTTTGCTGCTCGAACGTAAAGCTTCCGGAGCTATTCAGGCTTACTACCGGGAACGCACATCGGACAGCGACAAGCGGCTGCCTCTCGGGACGCTCGCGAAGAAGCCGCGTGTGGGTACAGACGAGCAGAGCTTGGATGGTATCCGTGGTGAGGCTTTGCGAATTTCAGTTGAGGCCGCTGCCGCTGGCGGTATTGCCAAGTACTTGGAGCACATCTCGGTGCAACAAGTAGCGGCCGCGGCTAGTCGTGCAGCCACAGCCGCATTGGAAGAAGCGGAACGGCTAGAACGTTTCCGCCTCGACGAAATTGAAGCGGCCCGCGGAAGCTTTCACGATTTGTTCCTGGATTACATTGAGTCGCGCCGCGTGAAGGCGACACCAGGCGTCGTGAAGGAGTTGGAACGGCTGCTCAAGACGAACATGCAAGAGCCCCATCCAGAGGTAATGCGGATGAAGGCCCGAGATATTAGGGCTGACCACATCCTCACCATTCTCAATCCGATCTGGGAGCGCGGCTCCAAAGTGCAGGCGGATCGTATGCGTTCGTTTCTGGTGGCGGCATTCAACCATGGGCTCACGGCTGAGAGTGTGGTCGGTCGCTCCAATGCGAAGACCTATAGCCTTGAGATCAACCCTGCAGCAATGGTGAAGGTCGATAAAGTCTCGGCCCCTGTCGAACGAGCCTTGTCTGATGCAGAGCTGAAGCAATTCTGGGAGACGGTTGAGGATACTGACGGTATCGGTCCGGTTATGGCACTGTTATTCAAGTTCGTCATATCAACGGGCGGCCAGCGGATCAAGAACCTAATCGAAACCACTTGGGCGGACTACGATCTGGACGCGGGTACGGTGCTATTGATTCACCGTAAAGGTAGAGGTGGCCAAACCCTGAGCCGACCGCACCTGGTACCGCTCTCTGATCGAGCCATTGCCATAGTGCGGCAAGTTCGGGAAATCAATGGGGATCATCCATGGCCCTGGACTACACACGGTAAACAACCTTTTGTGATCAGTAGCCCGACCCATGCCGTTGCAGACTGGCTGGATTCCAAGCATGCGCTAATCGCTGGCGGGAAGATCCCGACGTTCTCCCCCAGAGATTTGCGCCGCACCTGTACACAGTTAATGCAGAAACATGGGATTGATGATCGACTGTCGGATCTTCTTCAAGCTCATGGCCAAACAGGTGTCGTTTCTCGACACTACCGAAATAATCCCGAAGCGGCGCTGCCAGAGAAACGTAAAGCTATCGAGCTCTTTGACCGAGCTTTGGCTAAGGCTTTGGGGGAGGCCACTGATGCGGGCAACGTGCTTTCCATCTCGCGCCGGAAAAAAGAAAAACCCCGGGCCATGCCCGAATCTTGTCGCACATAGGGCACCACCATCAGTCCGCTGCTGAATCCCCGTAGTACGCGCCCTACAGCACATTTCAGTTCCGCAAACTCTGCTCAAAACACGCTGAAACTGATAGTAAGTGGGAATAACAGCGAATAAGCGGGAATAAACAACTTTTAGTAATACGGTACGTTGTTAGTTTGGTAGTTTGAGCTGGCGAGATATGTCGCGACACGGTTTCTTAATTCACATTTTGTGTCGCGACACTGCGATTACTTAGCGCAGCTGCGATTTCCGCGCCACGTTTTACTTAGCTTGTGTTTCGTGGCGCGCACGACAAAACACTGGGGCAATCATCGTCAAAATATCATCGTCAAATCGATGCATGATCATTGCTTGAACCTACTGAGGCCCTCATAAGTCCCTCTAAAACCCCCGTCCGTAGGGCTTCATGAGCGATCCGACGAACGGTCATTGCGATGATTTTGGGTGCTCAGGGGTGGTCAGGGGTAAGCAAGAGACAGTAAGTTTAGCGTTAGAGATGTACGGGGATAGTTATTGCACACAGGTGATTCAAAAAATCTGGTTGATGTTTTTCTAGCGGCAGTTAACATGCGACCACGGCTAGAGCTTTCTAACAACAAATGAAACGCCATAGAACATCAATGGCTGGAGTTAGAATCGCTGACGGTTGGATTATCAGACAAAGAAAAGCCCCGGACGCTACCAACGCCGGGGCCTGTTCGGGAAAGACGCTACCAACGTCCTCTGCATACCAGCTAGGCCAGTACACAACCCCGAGGGGAGAAGCATTTTGACGGGCTTCTAAGTGATTCAGTTAGGCTAAAAGCGCCTAATTGGTTCACGGGCGGACTGTAGTACCTGCGGGAATATTGCGCAACACTGGTGTCCTATACAGTTGCTGTGTTTCCGATGACTTGCCACCTTTCGACCTTTTTTCAGGCGCTGGTGGCCTACAGATCGCTCCTCTCGGTTTTTCCAGTCTTTGGAGATTCCGTGAATGGCACAAATAGCAACCCGCAGTACCGATGTACCCAATCTGCCCATACCTGGTGCACGCGCTACCGCTGCCCAGCTCTGCGCCAAATACCAAGTCAGCCGCGCTACCTGGTGGCGCTGGTCCAAGACTCCCGGTTTTCCCGCTCCTATTCGCTTCGGTCGTTCCGTCCGCTGGGAGCCCGACTCTGTGGAATCCTTCCTGCTCAGTCAGGAGACTTAACCCATGATGACCAATCAACTCTGCGCTGACGCGGGGACAGGATCGCTTTGTCTAGAAAAAGCGGCTCTATCCCTTCCTCTACCCTTAAACGCTTTGGTGCTTAATCGTCGTCTAGTTCGCCGCCATCAATGCGACGGTCCCGAAGCTGACTCTGATAGTGGGGTGGCCTGACATGGAAAAGATCCTGCATTCCGAGAAGAGTTGTTCGGCGCAAAGCGTTAGCGACACCAGTGGTAGCGCCCAGCGCATGCGCCTTTTGGCTTACCTGCACCAGCATGGCTCAATCAACACCTTCCAAGCCATCATGTTTCTGAACATCCTGCGCCCTGGTGCGCGAATATCTGAGCTGCGTGCGCAGGGGCACGGCATCATTACCCATCTGGGTACGCTGAAGGATGACCAAGGCCGCGAGCACCAGAAGGTTGCGACCTACTACCTGAGTACTGGCTCAGTGCAGAAGGTGGCGTCATGACTACCAAGATCATTAAGCCGATGGGTGAGGGCGATCCGGGAAATCCGCGCATTGCCGTTACCGATTACCAGGGCGAACCTCGTGTGGACAGCCGCTTGCTGGCTGAGCAACTGGGTAACAAACACAAGAACTCGATGACGCTTATCGAGCGCTACCTGGCGAAGTTTGAAGAGTTCGGGGTTGTTCCGTTTCAAACGGAGAAACCCTCGGCCGGAACTGCCGGTGGTAGGCCGGAGCGATTCGGCTTGCTGAACGAAGATCAAGCATTCTTCCTGCTGTCGTTGTCGCGCAATACCGCCCGCGTTGTGGAACTGAAAGCGAGCCTCATCATGGCGTTCCGCGAAGCTCGGTATGGACACGCCTGCCAGACGCTGGAGGCCCGCAAAAAGGAAGCTAGCAGCAATGGTCGCCGGCTGGCGCACTGGCGCTACGACAAGTCGGGCGTGTACGCGCACGTCGCCCATCTGAGGGAGCAACTGAGGCTGCCACTCGATTCGGAGGACTTCCGCCGATGACAGCTATGCTCATGATCAGCGATAAACGGTCGATAACTTTTGTTGCAAGCAGTCGTGCTCGTCGGTATGGTTTGCCCGTCGCTGCAAATTCAGCGATCGGGCTTGGCCGCTCGAGGAACGTTAGGCGCAATAGCGCCCCCATTACGATTGCTGGCGCTTTTTTTGTGCCCGCAGTTACGTGTTATGGCGGGTTGCGTGGGGACACCTTCGGGTGTGCCGGGTTCCTAACGTCCCGGTCGGCCAACCCCGCGCAACCTGCCACCCTAATTCGCTTGGCCGCGAACGGTGGCAGTTCCTCAACGTTAGGAGCTACACCGATGCCTACCCTAAGTCCGTCCGCGATTCGCGCCTTTGCTCACCGCCGCATGGCCCTGAGCGCCCTCCGCGCAAACTCCAGCCTCGCAACCCGCCTCAAGCGTTACTCGCACCACATGGGCATTGCCCGCTCCCTAGAGTCTGCCGGGGGTGTGCAATGAATGCTCACGCCCGCACCATCCAAGAGATTGCCCACGACACGCTTGAGGATCTCGAAAGCGCCCAGATCGCCCTACGCAAGGTTGAGGCCGTTCTCTATGCCGCATTGGCAGACAAGGGCACGAGTCAGCACGTCCGCAATCTGGTAGACGTCGCGTGGAACCTAGCCGCTGACGGCGCCAACACCGCCGGCTGCAACCGCGAGGCAATTTCCGCCGCTTTGTCCGGGTGCGCTGGCCTAGGCGCCGGGGGTGACGAATGAAAACGGCAATCCAAACGCGGGATGACCTCAGTTTCACCAAGCGCGACGACATGGGCAGGCTCATCAACTGGCCCCGGAACAACCCTGGCGTAGCTGCCGATTGGGAAAAGGGCCTTGCTTGCTTCGATTACGAGATCACCGAGCTGGCCGCGCATGATGAAACCGAAGCATTCGGCGCCATTCAGTTCGCCTTGTGCGGCATGGGTGGGCGATATACGAACCTTGAAATCGGCTTTATAGATCGCGTAGCCAGGGCTGCGGTGATTGGCTTGCGCGCAATGCGAAATGGCTCCGAACGGTTCAAGCCGAAAGACCCAGTAGAGGCTTAAAAAATCATGAACAACCAAACCTGCAAAAACGCGGGTACGCCGAAGGCTTGCCTGAAGAAAACTATCGAACTGTTTTACGTCACGCACCCGAAGGTGCCCAAGGCGTTGCTGGGACCATTCTTGACCGAGGCCGACGCTGAGTGCGGGCGCCTTGTTATGCGCAGTGCAGGCGCCCAGGTGACGGCCTGCCTGGTTGATTCAATCGACGACATTGCCCGCTGGCACGGTGTGAACAACGGTCAAGTTTGCCGGGCCTTTGCTGACGTTGATCGCCGGGAGGTCAGCCATGGGTAACGTCACCCCCATCAAGCGCAAGGGCAGTGGCGGGCCACCCGCTGCTGGCGCTCATATCGACAGCGCCAGCTATGTGCTGCTGGTGGAAACCCTGGTCGGCTTCCAGGAACTGCGAATCTCGGAAGGCGACCAAGACCGCCAATGCAATGAGTTGGAGCGCCTGACTCAGAAACTGGAGAACTTGGCCAAGCGGTTTACCCCGCCGAAGGGGGCCGCATGACTGACGCAACGATCCTATTCCGCGAAGCGCTCCAGGCCGTCTATGGCCCTCTCGACTGGCTACCAGAGCCCGACGGTGCAATCCACCGGTTCCGTGTGCCGGCGGATAGGCCCGGCTCTCTCAACGGCTGGTATGTGCTGTACCTGGACGGCATCGCATCCGGCGCGTTCGGCAGTTGGAAAGCCGGCGGCGCCAGCACCTGGTGTAGTCGCGAACCGGTGGACGCCCGCGAAGCGGCCCAGATCCGCGAGCGAGTTGACCAAGCCCGGCGCCAGCGCGAAGCCGAGCAACACCGGCGCCAGCAGCAGGCCGCCGAGAAGGCTAATCACTGGTGGCGCAATGCGCGCCGCGCCTCACCCGACCACCCGTATCTGATCACCAAGGCGGTTCGCTCCTACGGCCTGCGCCAGCGTGGCACTGACCTGCTGATCCCGCTGTACCTGGATGGGCGCTTGGTCAACCTGCAAAGGATCGGGCCGCACGGCGAGAAGCGCTTCCTGTTCGGCGGCCGGATCAAGGGCACCTATTCGCCGCTGGGCATCATCGAGCCAGGTTCTGTGCTTTGCATCTGCGAAGGGTGGGCGACGGCCGCCAGCCTCCACCAGCACGGCGGCTATGTCGTTGCCGCTGCCATGAACGCGGGCAACTTGATCCCGGCGGCGATGGCACTTCGCGCTCGCTACCCAAGCCAGCCAATCGTCATCGCCGGCGACGACGACCGGCTCACCGATGGCAACCCGGGACGCGCAGCGGCAAACGCGGCGGCAGCGGCAGTGGGTGGCCAAGTGGCTTTCCCTGAGTGGCCGGAAGGCGCACCCGACGACCTCACCGACTTCAACGACCTCGCCAACTGGAAACTCGCCCATGTCCAAGCCTGACAGCAACGTGATCAACCTTCGGCCGGACGCCGCGACCATTGCGCCAGATCGCCCTTGCTGGGCGGTGTATGAGCATTGGGTGATCAATGAGAAGGGCCGCAAGCTGCGCCCGGGCGTTTACTGGCATAGCTTCAAGCGCGCCGCCGCTGACCAGGACGACGCCGAGGGCGATACCGGCGACCGGCCTATCACAGATGAGTGGATCTCCAGCCCTGTCACAGTCGTGGCCCGAACCACCAACAGCGACGACGGCAGCGAGGGGCGGTTGCTGCGCCTGGTAACTGAGGGCGGCATCAAGGAATGGATCATCGCCATGGAAGTGTTCGGCGGCAGCGGCGAGGACGCCCGGCGCGCATTGTTCGGGATGGGCGTCATTATCGCCCTCAAGAAACGCGGCACGTTCATGGAGTACCTGCTCGACCAGCATCCTGCAGAAGTGTTTGCCACCACCAGCCGGCCGGGCTGGCATGAATCGGGAGCGTTCGTGCTGCCTGGGCGAACCATCGGTAGCGCCAATGTGCGGTACCAGGCCAGCAACAAGGCTCAGGTACTTTTCAGCCGGCGCGGCGAGCTGGCGCAGTGGCAATCGGAGGTAGCCGCCAGGTGCGCGGGCAACCCGGTGCTGACACTCGCGATCGGCTGCTCGCTGGCTGGCCCACTGCTGAGTTTGGTCGGCGTGCTAGGTGGCGGTGTTCACCTGGTGGGCGATAGCTCGAGCGGTAAGTCGCTGGCGCAACTGATCGGATCGTCGGTATGGGGCGACCCGGGCGTGTTCGCCGCCAGTTGGGACATGACCAAGGGCGGCCTGGAGATCGAGGCGTCGAGCCGCAATGACACCATCCTGCCCTTGGATGAGATCAAGCGCGCCGACCCCAAGCGCGTACAGGAAATGGCCTACTCCCTCGCCAACGGCCAGGGCAAAGGCACCATGACCCGAGAGCGCGAAGGCCGCGCCAAATTGAGCTGGCGCCTGCTGACACTCTCCAGCGGCGAGCGCTCCCTCTCTGAGCACGCGGCCATATCCGGCAATGCCGCCCACGCTGGCGCTGAGTTACGCATGGTCGACGTGAACGCCGGTACCCGCACACACCGGGCCTTCGACGAATTGCACGGGCTTGAGGGGGCAGACTTTCACCGGCAGCTCACCGTAGCGGTCGGCGCCCACCACGGCCACCTTGGACCAGCGTTTGTGGAGCACCTGGTCGCCGCCGACGATAAGCCCGGGCTGCTCAGTGACTTTGACGGCATCCGCGCCCAATTCGTCGAGGACAACGCCCAGGCCGGCCGCGTGGCTGACCGGTTCGCCGTGATCGCGCTGGCGGGCGAGATGGCCATCGCCTACGGCCTGTTGCCATGGGAGCCCGGTACCGCCCTCTCCGACTGCCGTTTGCTCTACGGGGAATGGCTCTCCCGTGTAGGCGGGGGCAACGCAGAAGACCGCCAGATCCTGGCCGGCATCATCGACTTTATCGACAAGCACGGCAGCAGCCGATTCTCCGATGTCGACGCAGCAGAGGTGGACGCCAAGGTATTCAACCGCGCCGGGTACTGGGAGCTGGTGGCCGGCAAACGGCTCTATCTGTTCAACAAGTCAGCGCTGATCGAGGCAGCGCATGGGTTCGGCCTCACCCGCGTGATCAAGGCACTGGAGGTTGGCGGGGCCTTGGCCAAACGCGACACCGACCGCGATAGCCGCAAAACCAAAAAGTACCGCATCCCCGCCGGCGGATCGGCGCGGCTGTACGTGATCGACCCAGAAGCCATGGACAGCGAAGGGGCCGGCGCATGACCACCAAATCCACCAAGTATGAATGCCCGAGTTCACAGGAACCTATAAACGTGGGGAACAGGGGGAACGGGGGAACAGCCAGTAAAACCGTGGGCTGCGGTCGTTCCCCCTTATTGAATGTATGGGGAACAGGGGGAACACAAACATGCTTTTGAATATAAGCGTGTCTGCGTTTTCCAGAATTTGGTTATCACCGTTCCCCACAAAAAAACGTGGGGAACAGAAACCCCCTCTAAAAGCCCCGGAAACATTGGCTGTTCCCACTGTTCCCCCGTTCCCCCGATTTTTTTCTAGAGACACATATGGGCAATGGAGCAATCAGGCCGAGGTGACGCCATGAGTCTCCTTTCCGGCTTGCTCGATCACATGCCGCCAGCCATCGCCAGTACCGACACGCCAAAAATGGATAGTCGGCCTCGCCCACGCCTGGTGCTGGCCAACCCTGTCGAGCGCACTCCCCGACTCATCACAAGACCACACGCAAGCGCCGCCACTGCCACGCCCCAATGGCGACACGCCCGTGACCATTATCTCAACCACATCATGGTTTGTCGGAGCTGCTACGCGCCCACCGGCCGCCATTGCGCGGCTGGCGTCCACCTGCGCGCCAGCTACGACAACACACCTATGGAGGCGCACCAATGACGCCCAGCCTTATCACCCGCTTGTGCAACATCGGTATGAAACCCGGCATCAGCGCCGCCACGCAGCTCATCACCACCCGGCGAATATGTCGCGCCATTGCTGACCAGCTCGACGTTATCCGCAGTGAGCGGCGAGCCCTTCGTCGGCAGGCGGGCAAGTTGAAAGCATTCCTCCCCTTCACCCGGCAGGCCATTGCTGAATTGGAGGAGCTAGCCCAGGAACACCAGGAGGCTACACGCAGCGGAGCGTGGAGCGCACTTGCTGGGTTTGGCCAATCACTGATGCTCGACCGCGAGGGGCTGGCGCAGACGTTGGGCTTCGACCAGATGTGCGACCTGCTGGGCGTCAACCCAGTACATCGCCAGCAGGCCAGCGCAGACGGTGACACCAGCCTTCGCGGAGTGGCCTACCTATCCCAACTGGAGGACAGCGCCGACCGCAAGAGCGACGAATGGGGCGCCGGTGGCCCGCTGTATCAAGCCTGCCACGCCGCCATGATCCGGTTCATCAGGGAATGCCCAGAAGACCAGTTGCCCGCCCCATTCGCCCCTGGTGCGCCTTTCGGCACAAAGCTCCCGCCCGCCCTAAGCATCGTCGGCAAATGACCATTTTCCGCGCCACGTTTTGCGAATCACGAAAACGTGGCGCGACACCGAGTAACACCACCGGGCACCCGCCCATGACCAGCGCCAGCGGCGCACAGAGGAAACCATGACAGACCAAGACAACAACACAGCGGGCCAGGCGCCCACACACCGGGAGCGTTTCGCCGAAGCGTGCAAGGTGACTGACTTCGTGATCAATCCGAAAGCGGTGGCAGGGTATTACGTCTGGGGCGTTGATCACATCGTCAAGGGTGGGCGTAAGGAGATCGATGGCCCGTATTACACCGAGGACGAGGCTTGTATAGCAGCAGATCTGATGAAGCCAACAGAACCGTTCGCTCGAGCGTCTGTGTCAACCCATTGCTGGGCGTGGAATCCAGACCCGCGCCGCGAAAAGGCCATCCGTGACGACGCCATGGCATCCCGAATGATGCTCGCCATGCAGATCGGCGCCGAAGTACCAACCCACACCACCAGCGACAAGTAGGAGAAACAAATCATGGCCGTACTTTCGATTGAATACACCCCGATGAGAAACATCAGGCTCTGCGCGCAGTTGCGACAATTCGGAAAGTCTTACCCGCTCGCCGTCCGCACGCCGGCGGAAGCCATAAAAGCCTTATGCGTGCAGATCCCCGGGCTCGAGAGATTTATCTCCAACGCCAAGTCGAGAGGTCTGGAGTTTGCAGTGTTCGTGGGCAAGAAGAATGTCGGAGAGACGGAGCTGGGTTTCCAGGGCGCAGGCGACATCATCATTGCGCCCGTGATCAGCGGCAGTAAGCGCGCAGGCTCTCTTCAAACCATTGTTGGCGGGATATTGATTGCAGCAGCATACGTGCTGTCTTTCACCCCATTCGCTGCCGCGTCACCTTTTCTGTATTCGGCAGGCGCTGCAATGTCCATCGGCGGGATAATTCAGATGCTCAGCCCCCAGGCCGGCGGCCTAAAGACCAGCGCCGCACCAGAGAATACCCCCGGGTACGCCTTCGGCAGCGCTAAGAACACCACCGCCAGTGGCAACCCGGTGCCCCTCTGTTACGGCAAACGGCGGGTAGGAGGAGCGATCATCAGCGCCGCTATCTACGCCGAAGACCAGATGTAGGAGCCACGGGGCGGTGCTAAAGTGGCCGCCTCATGGAAAGGAGCTCTCATGCTGAAAATTACCGCTGTTGCCGCCCTGGTTGCCCTGATGGCCGGCTGTGCTACTTCTCCGGTACCCACGAAAACCGCTGTTGCGGTACCTCATGAAAGGGTTCTCGCATATCAGACGAGCTCCCCAGGTACCGGCACACTGTCGGTAACCCGAGACTCTGGCCATACGGGAAGTCTTTGCTCGGTGGGCATTTTCGTAGATGGAAAAGTGGCCGCATTACTCAAGCCTGGAGAAAGGGTTGACCTCCACGTCCCTGCTGGCTCGGTTGTTGTCGGCGCGGCATACCAAGGAAGAGGCATCTGCGGGATGGGTGCTGACAGGCAAGAGCGAGAGGCAATCGTCACGGACGGAAAGGTGAAAAACTACCGCATATCAACGAGCGGTGACGGTGTTTTAGACATTCTCCCCACCACGCTGTAACGGAAAGATAGGGCCGCCTCCGAGCGGCTTTGTCACGCTTTGAGACAGACGATATGGTCTCACTCAGACCAAATCGTCTGTTTCACCGAAAGCCTCCATCCAAGACGTTGTTTCAAATTGCTATTGAAGCCGCATCGTCAAATCATCTGTTCAAGGAGAGCACCATGTCGATGATGAAAAACGCGGTCGATTCCATCTGGATCGGCATGGAAGACTTCCACGACGACGATCCACGACGAGCCGTCTCGGCCATCCGTAACTTTTATGCCGGCATCCTCTTGCTCTTCAAATGCAAGCTGCAAGAGCTAAGCCCAGAGGGTTCAGAAGAGGTGCTGCTAAAGAAGAATATCCTTCCCGTAATCGACCCAGCGACAGGAAAAACGACATGGATAGGATCAGGAATCAACACTGTCGAGGTTAGGGACATCAAAGATCGATTGAAGTCTCTAGGGGTGGAGGGTATCGAATGGAACCGCTTGGAGAACCTTCAGAAGATTCGAAATAATATCGAGCACTATTACAGCAAAGATCCCGTTGAACGAATGAAGGAGGCTATTGCAAGCGCGCTTCATTTGATTATTCAGTTCTGCAAGCCTCATCTTGGAAAAGATCCAGTACAAATTCTAGGCCAAGAGTGCTGGGATTTGCTTCTCGGCGTGGCGTCTCTCTATGAGGCTGAGTTGAAAGCTGCAAAAGCGAACCTTGAGTCTGTTAATTGGCCATACCCAGAAGTAAAGGACGCCATTGATTATATGAGGTGTCCAGACTGCGATTCACAGCTCATCAAGGTACTAGACCCCACAGATATTGGTGCTGACATCGAATTCGTTTGTAGCAGTTGTGGGTCAAGCGCTTCATATGAAACCGTCATTACCGCAGCCTTACCCGAGAGCATGGAAGGTGCCAACTATATGAGCGTCAAGGACGGAGGCGACTCACTAATAGAAGACTGCCCTATGTGCGGAGAGGAAGCCTTTCTAGTGGCGCAAGGGAAGTGTGCCGTGTGCTTTTCAGAGCTGGAATACAACTCATGCAAAGCGTGTGAAACGGGTTTGAGCGTGGATGAACAACATTTTGAAGGGCTGTGCTCATACTGTAATTACAAGCTCGGCAAGATTATGGCGGAATAGATGACGTGCCTGGTAACCACCTCGCCTGGTTACCATCTGTCACGGGAATTGCCACTGTGGGCCGAGCGCGCGCCCATATCGCTCAAGGAGAGCTTGTACTATGAACGGCGTTCACAGAGCAGCAACGGGGCTTTTGCTACTTTTTTCTGCACTGACCTCCACCCAGGTTCTTGCCGAGAAGCAAGATTGCGCCGAGGTTTTCGAGTTGCTGAAGTCACAAAAAAGAGACGACTTCATAGCGCTCCCGCACACGGGATCGGAAATGAACTCCATGTTCGACACTCATCAGGTTTGCTACAGGGGAAAAGACCTTAGCCGATGGGCAGCTGGTGCTCACATGGACCTTACATCCGGAATAAATGGCATCTTTAAAGATGGAACAGCCGCTATCGTTACAGCTCATCAACGCTCAAATGGAGAACTGGATTATTCAGAAGGCAACTACAACAGCTCGCTAATCTTGCTGCGTGTGGACCAAGAATCCAAGCGCCTAACAAGGACTGAGCTGATGACCCAGCAATCTAATGATGATCCAGCTAAGTCCATTGCTGATTTCCGCATCACCGGCTATGACGACTTCAATAAAACGGTCTACTTTCAAGCTCCGGCATGGACGACCAGTGACGCAGTTTATTCTTTCCAGGTCGGCCAAGCTCTTGAGGGTAAAAGGCCCAACCTTAAGTACTTTGGCCCCGGCAGGGTCGATATGGTGATAAATGATCTTGGGTTTGAAGGATTATCAAATAACGTAGGAAACGTACTGATCTGGCGTGACGAGTACCTACCCAACCAAGGAAGGATCGATGTGCTGTATCTGTTCGACAACGATGGAAAACGCATATGCAAAGTCAAATCTTCCGACCCGTCATATCGGTTCAATCTCATCTGCGATGAGCGGTAGTGCGATACGCTCGATGGCAAGTGCTCGACCTTAAAAAGGTTAAGTTTTGTTAAGTCGCTGGCGCTGTCCAGATCGGGCGGTAGCCACTCTGGTATCCACGGTTTGGCGTTGATCTAAGCCGGATACCAGGGCGGTGACCAAGTGCGGTGACCACCATCAGTGACCAATTTGCAGAACAGCCCCACGGAATGCTGGCGCACAGTTCCGGCGGCGTGTTTCGCGCAGTTCGTCGCGCACGTCCGTCGCGCACCTGGTAAAAAAGCGCGGCCACGCTAAGTTGTCGCTTCACCTGAAAAAGTTGATTACGAACAAAATCAGTATGGCCACGAGAAGCACTTTGATATGGCGAAGGGAACGAGCGATATCCGGTAGGGTGTTTTGCGGTCCACTCAGCAAGTAACTGCAGAGATCCTCATAGCGTCGCTTTTGGCCTGCTTCCAACTCATCCACTTGGTCGACGAGACGCTCAGTCGCGAGCGCCATGCCTTTCACCCCCTCTTCTATCGAAAAGAGGGCATCGGCATGCATCAGAGGGTCGCGGAGATTGCTCTCACGCAACCTTGTCAGGGTGTCCTGATTGCTTTCCATAGGTTTGACGTCCGCATTCTGGCTTGAGCTCAAGATCCTAGCTTATTGTCCGTCGTTGTAGTGCAGACGCCTTCATGGTGACCTGTAAGAACCAGGTTAAAAATTCAGCGCCAGCAGGTCCGCCGGTTTACTGCGCAGCAATTGCGCAAATTGCGCACTGCTAGTACGCATTTGGGTGCGTACCGGCAGTAGGTTCGCACTGAGGTTCGCACCCTCTAACGCGAACCTAGTGCGAACCAGGCCGCCAGCCTGTTATCAAAAGTTATGGTTACCAGGCGCTGGTTTCCACTGTGGTTTCCAGGGTTTTTCAGTGGTTTCCACTGGCAACCTGATCAGTTGCCGAACAATCCCAAGGAGGTGGTGCGACAAGCTTGCAGGCCCTTCACAAAAGCCGACGGGCGCGTAGGATCAATATGCGCAAATAGGAGGGCGCCCCTATGAAATTGATCATGGACTTCAAGGCCGACTGGCACGAAACACTCAGGGAGATCATGAAATCAGAATGGGATCTCGACACGAAAGCCATCACTGAGGACGTTCCTGTTCACTACTTCAACGCGGCCCAACGCCGCATAACCACGACGCCGAGAAAGGTTCTTGTATCTGATACTTTTCAATGCCCAGCCGAACATTTGCGGGGTTGGGAACAGATCAAGCTAAGCGTGATAGAGGGTAAGGATCTCAATCCCCATCTGAGCAAACTTATAGGCAAGGTAAAAAAAACTGATCTTCTGCTCAGCGACTGGGGAGTACATCACCTACATCTGGGTACCGTGTTAGAAGGACAGTACATGGCCCGAACAGGGCCGCTTTTGTTTGCACGAGTGACCGCAGACATTTTTTATGCGATCGATGTGTATACACACGACGACTTTGCGGACGCGGAGATTGTGGAGGTCGTGCATAGGAACTGGCCTGAATCGATAGAGCATTGGGCGCTTCGAGGAATGCAACCCAAGGAGACGCTGACATCCGATCAGCGCGAAACGCTACGAAAGAAAAGGTACAACTCTTTTGTTCAAGTGAAGGACGGCACTACATATGCTCCCATCGGTGGAGGGTATATGTTTTCTGGCCACAGCATATTTGCGATCACGGAAATGGACAAAGAGCATGAGCTTCTCGAATGCTTGGAGCAGCTCATTCCCGACCTGATGCCCAAATTGCTTCCCGAACTCGAAAAGCGTGGTTACTCAGAAAATGGTGATCTCAGGGTAAGCCTAGTTCTGACCAATCTCGCTTACTTTGCTCATTTCCCCCAATACAGCATTGCCACCGAGCTACAGAAACGGCGCCCAGGGCCTTGGAGCGCTGCTGTCTCCAAAAATGCCAAAACCTTGAAGTGGGCCTAAGCGTAGAGCACGCACTTTGACCACACTTTGACGGAATGCGAGACAGGAATCAGACCAAAGCCACGTGGGAGGGCGTCTGAGGCTTATCGCGTGGCCAGCCCGTCAAACAAGCGCATCGTGGGCGCTGATACCCCTGACAGACCCCAGACGGATAGGGCGCTTTCGGCACGCCTACTTTTACCCGGCCTTTACCGAATCGCTGGTGAATGTGAGACAGGCATGAGACGGATTCAGCGAATGTGGCCGCCTGAGAGCCAGTAGCGGCCCCTGCGCGCGTGGCTCACGGATTAGATGCGGGGAAATCCCGTATCACATCGCCAGGCCAATTTGCCGCAGGCAGACGCACACCACGTAAAGGTGATTCCAGGCATTCACGGCGCCGGTGCTACGCTCTCTCGAAACACGGAGAGCCACCATGACGGACACCAAATTGATCGCCAGCCTGTTCGACTGCCTCAATCAAAACCAACTCGCCCTGGGCGCAGCGGTGGAGGAGCTTTCCAACTGGGTCGAACAGCGCGGATCGGCAGACATAGCCAACAACGTGCGCGGCGCGCTGGAAACGCTAGACGAGAACCTGGTGTTCATTCGCCAGGGCATTGCTGAGCTAACCGTCGCCGGCAGCCTGGGGCAGTCGTGAGGAGGCAAATAATTCTGGACAGTTCTGGACGGCTGGCGAGGCCACAGCTCATCCGACTCGGCCCGTGGGCCAAAGCCAGCAAAGGCTGGCGGCAGATCGGGCATGCGGCCGGATTGCTACCTCGTCCAGAAACAGGGGCAAACCGCGGCAGTCACTTGCGGGACAAGTAGCACACGACCGAACCCGGCAAACGCGGCCATAATCCTTGATCAGCCTTGACGGAGCCTTGACGAAATTCTTGACAGGTCTTGACGGATTTATCCGGAGCCATCAGCGGTTGGAGCGCTGAAAGCCACGCAGGTCAAAGCTTTGCGAGCATTCGGGCTGCCTGACCAGCATTCGCCCCGTCTAAATTCGTGAGGCGGCCGTCAAGGTGGGTGCTCGATCAATATCCTGGCGCGATGGGGTGGTGAAATACCGGGCCAGAAAGATGCTTAGCGCGCCAGGCAATATTAGACAGGCCCTAGACGGATTCCCAACGACAGAACAAGGCTCAGTTGCCCGCAGCCCAAGCAATACGCCGCTTCCAGCATCAAAGGTGGCGTGCTGGTGCTTGATACTCGTCAAGTTTTTTCCGGGGCTTCCAGCGACCTGACAGCAGGTCGGAGCAGGTGGTGAACGAGTCGTTCACCCTGGAGCGGAAACCGGTCGGCCTGCTAGCTTGTCCAGCCCCCGGATTCCAGGTAGTTGCTCACGTTCCGCTGGTAACATCTGCAGGTCATCTGCTGGCCCCGCTTCATTCCGGCGCCAGCATCAACCGAGCACCGAGGATAGAGCCGTGTCCGTTATTGACTGTGATTATCTACCCGCCGACAAGGTGGTGTTTCCGCCGGAGCTGGCGCTACTGATCGTCAGGAAGGCCAGCGCAATGGCGGCAGCATTCGAGGAGCAAGCGCTCGACCAGCTCACCATGGACGCCCGGCGCGCCCTTTCGCGGGGAGCTGAGCCAAGGCGAGTCATCAGGGAAATGCGCTTGTAGCCGCGAGAGTGAAATGCCCGGATCTCGGTAGTATTTCCAGCACCTGCCATACCGGAATGGGAGCCCAGGTTAATTATGGATAGTCCCGCACACCACCCGTTCGCGAGCCCCCCATGAATGAGCACTACCCTGATTCGGGGTAGCGTTGCGTTGCGCAGCGGCAAAATGGCATGAGTTCGAATTGCCAGCTAAGGTGGCTTTAGTAAAAGTCGCTTGGCCTTGTCGAGTTGAGAGAACTCAGGGATCAAATATGCCTAGTCTTGATAATCACATTCTCATTGCGTTGACTCATTATCGGGGATTGATTGCGAAGCACTTCGGATGTTCATTGCTAGCATATTCCGGCCCCATACACCCGGCAGTTCAAAGCGCGTACGTGAATGCGATCGAAGAGTTGGTGCAGCATCGCGCCGATACAGAAAATCCGAACCGAATTTGCATCGTCATAGCAACGCCAGGCGGGGTAGTTGAAGCTGTTGAGAAAATGGTTGAGGTAACTCGACATCATTTTGACGAAGTCTTTTTCGTGGTTCCTACGGCTGCAATGTCCGCTGGCACAATTTTTTGTATGTCCGGCGATAAGATTTTCATGGACTACACATCCTCGCTCGGCCCCATTGACCCGCAGGTTCCCTTGGCAGATGGGCAGCTTGTCCCTGCTCTCGGTTACATCGACAAGGTAAATCAACTTATCGAAAAGTCTGCGGCTGGTAGCCTCACAGATGCAGAGTTCATGATGCTACAGCGCCTGGATCTCGCGACTCTTCGTCGCTATGAACAGGCCAGGGATCTCTCCGTTAGCCTGCTTAAGCTCTGGCTTGTGAAATACAAATTCAAAGACTGGACAGTCCATGGCTGTACCAATCCGGGCACGGCTGTGTCCGAAGCAGAAAAAGAGGCACGCGCTGAGCAAATTGCAAAAGATCTCAGTGATAACAACCGTTGGCATTCGCACGGCAGAATGATCGGAATCAACACGTTAACCGGTGGTCTGAAGCTGAAGATCGAAGACTATACTGATGATCAAGAACTCAGGCAGAATCTGCGCGTTTATTCAGAGCTGATCACTGAGCATGCAGAACGCCAGCGATCTGCTTTCATGCTTCACTACACATAATCAGCGAGGGAGGGATGCCATGACGACGCTTGCAAACCGTACAGCTGAAGCGCTTGAACGCGAGTCGGTAATCCGTTCGGGGGAGAGATCCCAACGCCTTTCAGCAATCAATGATCGCTATGATCGCCTCGTGAAATCTGGGGCAGTTCAGCCTGAACGCTACAATATTGCGCCAATCAACCCGTCCTCGATGACTCTCCCGCCAAACTCCTTGTGAGCTGACGTTGACCTCAAAGCCCTGCTACTGACAGGGCTTTTGTCTTTAGCTAATCAACTTTGAAGCAGACCATTTTTGTCGTATCGACTCAGGCCTTCATTTCTGGATGGCCAATACCGCTAGCCGGGTTCACCGCGGATGAATTTACCCTAGCCGTCAAAAGCGACCTCTAAGGAAAGGTGCCACTGGCTTGACCGCGGACAACCATTTGCCGGATAGTGTCAACACGCTCGTCCCGTGACGACAAACTGGCAACTCCTATACCTTCCCAAACTATGGAAGGTGACGGTCGAGGACCTACCCTTTGGGGCAACCCAAAGGGTGGATAGGTCTCAAGGCCTCAAATTTTCTTTACGTTTTGCCTTGTGAGCTCTCGAGTCTGCCTCGCGAAGAGTGCGGATTTTTTCTACAGCCTCGCAAGCGTACGGATAGTTAGTCGCTCTGAAACTACCATTCTTCCCTTCTAGATTTTTGCGAATCTGTGCAGTTATAACTGTATTCAAGATTAACAACAGTTCTCGATCAGCAGATTCAAGCGCCAGCCGACTGTAATAGTCCAGGAGGCGCATACATTGATCTGCTCCTGATGACTTCATTTCCCATTGGGTAACTAGATTAATCCCATCAAGGAAAAACTGGCGATCTGAGTTTTGTGCTGCTTCAGCTTTCTGAGCCAAGAAGAACTCTCGCTGCTGCTTTGCTTGATGGAAGGTGAAAAACAATACTACGATAAGCGACAGTGCTCCTGAGAATGCAGAAGTATGCCCACCAAAAAAATCGCCCATCTGACCTAACTCTGAAAGGCTTAGTCCAGTTTGCACTCCTAAGGTAAGGTTGTTGTATCCAACTATTAATAAATTAGCTATAGGAATAAGCGCGAACACTCCTACAGTCGACACCAGAACAATCATCCATAGCGGGGTCTTGTTAAAATATTTATATTCCATAGTTTCACTCTAATTAAAAATTTTAGCCTGTAACCAATTCATCATCGAGCTTACGGTGGGGTAGGGCTCTTATGCCTCTGAGCACCTAGACGCATTCAACATGCCTCCAAGAAGGGGTGTAGGACATACGTGTTCACTTGTGACATTACCTTTTAGCCTTCTTTCTGGCGCAAGTGCTTGATGAGAGGAGCTCATCGCTTCCCTACTCAGGGTAGTTTCACATGCCGAGCGACGTTCGTGATGCACAAAATCCAGATGCCTCTCCTGCACCTACCGCCCTTCGCTTTTCCCATCGAGCGAAAACTGGGAACCCTCGTGAAGGAAATCACCTCCAAATATTCGTAATTTGCCCTCACTGATGACTACGGGGGCGACGTCGCGTACATTGAACATATCAAGCATGCTGGAGGCCACTTCGGTGGAGCCCAACGCTGCTGAGGACCAGATTTCCATCTGGCAAAGGAGTGCCCATGCTGCATAGAGCTATAGAAGCCCCATACATGACCACCAATGTCGCCCACACAAAAATTTTCAACTCGAGGCCTATCTCGCCTCTTGAGGAAATGTGTGCCTACGAATCGCTTTGGCAAAACCAAGGCGCTTGGTTTGCGAACCTCGCAGATCTTTTCCGGAACAATCCTGGCGCTATCCCCTCGGATTTAGTCGATGCGGATCGTATTGCCGAGACCCTCGAAAACCTCAAAAGGGTAATTGGCGAGGAAGCTCTTTCATCCACCGGCATCCGAGTTCATGGCGCCGGCGAGTACCCACAGAAGCTACGCGATGCAGACCATCCTGTAGAAGTCCTGTACTACCAAGGTAACTGGGAACTGGTAGAAACAGACTCTGTAGCAATTGTTGGAACGCGAAGCCCTACAGACGAGGGTGCTTTCAACGCTGGACTAATTGCTCACAAATTGGTGAAAAGTGGGTTTACAGTAGTATCAGGTCTAGCGAAGGGTATAGACACAGCTGCCCATAAAGCCGCCCTCGCAGCGGGAGGTAACACAGTAGCAGTCATCGGCACACCGCTAAACGACTACTATCCAAAAGAAAATATGGACTTACAGAAGCATATTGCTCAGCAGCACCTTGTTATATCTCAAGTCCCATTCTTAAGATACAAAGATCAAAACTATAAGACCAATCGTCTTTTCTTTCCTGCAAGAAATGTAACGATGTCCGCGCTTACTCAAGCGACAATCATAGTAGAAGCCGGGAATACATCTGGAACGCTTGTGCAAGCAAGAGCGGCTCTAGCGCAGAAAAGGAAACTTTTCATCCTAGAAAGTTGCTTCAGAAATCCAGAACTAAACTGGCCGGCTAGATTTGAAAAGCTCGGAGCTATTCGCGTACAAAACGTCTCTGACATAATCGGATTACTCACGGATGACCAGGCCAATACAGCTAGACAATGACAGCTATCGATATTTGGATGACGGGGATTATTGCTACCATTTTTTGGAATACACATCTGGCGGCGGATTCAAAATAAGTCAGGGAAATCAACAAATTCTGAACTTGAAAAAGCGGCCCACCTCATCCGAGAATGAGCTTTACTACAAGCGTAAAGCTATTGAATTTTGGGGCGACCTACTATCTGCGGAGCTGAATCTCACTGCTTCAGCATTAAATTCTACCTTCATGCCCATGCCATGCTCCAAGCCAATCGGCCATCAGGACTACGATGATCGTATGCTGAAGGTGTTAAGGCGCATGGCCCGTAATACTCCTCAATTGGACATCCGCGAATTGCTCTTACAAGATCGAGCAAGGACTAGCCAGCATGAAGGGGAGCGCCTCAGTCCAGAACAAATTGCGTCTTACATGTCGGTCAACCAAGCCGCCTTGGTATTACCCATCAAGGAAAACCTTGTGGTAGTGGATGACGTGATCACAATGGGGGCATCCTTCAAGGCGGCCAAGATTTTAGTTGAAAGAGCTGGAATTCGGACACAGGTAGTCGGTTTATTTCTTGCCAAAACGATCTGGCCGCCCAGTGAGTTGGATGACTGGCTAGCTGCTTTGTAACCGAAAGGTTATTCATTAAATCAAGTGCGTGCCGCCCTACTCCAGTGGGGCGTCAGCTCAACTGCTTCAACTGACTGGGATTGCCGGAACGATGTTGAACATCGACAACATTTTGCCAGCCTGAAGATACGCGAGAAGTATCAGTACATAGGACGCCATGACTAAAGATGCGGCAGACCACTGCATACATCCCCGGCTTTCTCATGCCACTTCAATCGATCAGCAAAAAAATACTGCGCTAGGTAGGTAATGGCGGTCGCTATCCCTGTGGCGAAAAGCGTCCAACCAAGCAATGCCCTGGTCAATGCAAGAGCTTCAAGCCCCCTCAGTCTTTAATGCTGACCGAGCAGACCCGGCGAATGCGAGTAGCGCTGCCGCGCAGCCACCTGATACCAAGAAACATGTTTTCAGGGCGTTAGTGCCAGCTTCCCAGCCAGACCTCACCATTTCAATATCCCATTGATGCGAATGCTCCGCATCTCGAAGAAGTGTCTCTGGAGAACCGGCGTTTTGCATCGCATGTCCTTTGAGTTGTTCGAGATACTGATTTAGAGCATCTACGTTGACAGTCGTAAGCCCTTTTTCCTAATTGTTCTTTAGATCTTTCTGAAGAACCTCGATCGCTTGTTTCGCATCCGTTCCAGCTAATTCCTAAAATTTTTGATGGGCGCGACATATCAGTCGCCAAATTTGGAGGCGTCTGCCCACTCCGGGATAGTGATGGCGTCAGGGGGGGGCGTTTGTGTGAGGTCGATCGTTGTGCGCATAGTTGACGAGTGAGGAATCACTAGCTTTTTAGAAAAACGGGGAATGAACGGGGAAAATTCCCAATCATGCAAGCCTAAAACGAAAAAGGCCCACCAGAAGGTGAGCCTAAGTCGTTGTTCTATATGGTGCCGGCACCAGGAGTCGAACCCGGGACCTACTGATTACAAGTCAGTTGCTCTACCAACTGAGCTATACCGGCGTGTTAGGGCGACGATTATAGCGATTGGCAGGCATCTGTAAACCCCTGAATTCTGACTATTTTTGCAAATACAGAGGTTTTTTTGAGCAGGCCGTATTTTAATTGCGGCGAGTCGTGCTCCGGGGCCGTCAAATCAGCTCAGTTGCCATCGCCACAGTTGTCCGTGAATTTCATGTACTCCAACACCCGGGTCTGGTTCTTTGAGTCGAGATAGGTCATTCGCGCGTTCACTATGCCGCATCCCGAGCGGGAGTCTTCGCTGGTGGAGAGTACGCGCTGGATGTCTGGCTTGGGGGTTGCGCCGGCGTGTGCGGTGGCGGTCAGTGCAAGCAGGGCGGCGGCGATCAGGGGTTTCCAGTTGTTGGGGTTCATCGTGGTGTCCTCAGGGTCAGTGATGGGGTGAGGTCATTGAGCGCCTGGGAGGTATCTGGTCTGTGTCGTCGATCTCGGGTTTTGTCTCGTTGTGTATTGGCTGAATATTTATGTACTTGCCGATACGAAGGAGGGCTGAAGGGGGAAGGGGCAGTATGTGGCTGGAAAGCCATTTAATTGACTTAAAGCCGTTCGTCCGAAAAATAATCTGCTAAAACATCAAAATAATGACACTTTTCTGTGCCTGACCCAGAATGCATTCACCGGGACGCCTATAAAAAAGACCTGCGGCTAGTGCCTGCTTGCCGAACTTCACGTCTTTAAGCTGCGTCGTGAGGAGAAGGCTATGAGCCTCAGCGAAGAACTTTTGGCGTTATTTGGCAAAGATGTCAGCCACGATGCCCAAGGCATTAATGCGCGGATGCACTTTTTTGGCAGTGTGCCTGGCGACGAAAACACCCACTCACATTCCCCGCCCGCCGATATCGCGGTTGTGCGCGCCAAGGTCGTGGCGCTGGTGTCTATCAATGGCGGCGTTGGGCGCAGCACGTTGGCCACGGCCTTGAGCAGTGGCTTGCAGCGTCATGGTGAGTCAGTGGTGGCGCTGGATCTGGACCCGCAAAATGCCTTGCATCATCACTTCGGCGTCAGTGCGGCGTTACCCGGTATTGGCCGCACCAGTCTGGAGCATGGGCAGTGGGGGGCTTTGCAACAGCCCAGCTTCGCCGGTTGCCAGGTGATTACCTTTGGCGATATCGATTTCCAGCAGCAGGAAAACCTGGAGCGTTGGCTCAAGCATGAACCCGGTTGGTTGGCGCAGCGTCTCGCGTCCCTGGGCCTGAGCGAGCGGCAAACGCTGATCATCGATACGCCTGCCGGTAATAATGTCTACTTCCATCAAGCGCTGAGCGTTGCCGACGTGGTGCTGCTGGTGGTTCATCCCGATGCTGCGTGTCTTGCCACTCTGGAGCATTTTGACCAACTGCTGGCGCCCCATCTTGAGGGCTCTCGCCCACCCTCTGTGCATGTAGTGGTCAATCAGGTGGACGAGAGTGATGCCTTCGGCCTGGACATGGTCGAGGCCTTCAAGCAGCGCCTGGAGTCCCCACCATTTGAAGTACATCGTGACGTGGCAATCAACGAGGCGCTGGCCTTTGCGGCAGACCCGTTGGACAGCGCAGCCAAGCGGCTGGCCGGAGACGATATCAATGAGATTTGCCTGGCATTGAAGGCACCGAAAAAGAAACCATAAAGCGCGCTTTATAGGCTTAATGCCAGATGCTTATGCACAATCGGTTGGTTGCGGCTGTCAGGCGACGGCCATTTTGTGGAGCGGTTCTCAACACGCTGCAACTGCCTGTTTTGTGTGCATTTTATTTTGTGAACAAAAAATGACCAGCGTGCCTTTTGGCCTGCAGCGCTGATGGGAACAGCCTCTGTAAAGAATTCATCAACAGAGTTATCCACAGGGGCATGTAGGAAATTTTGCCCCTTAATCGCGCTCGGCCAGCACCATCAAGTTGCGTGGGGTCAGGGCGGGCTCACAGAAGCTGCCTATCTCGACCTTGTAGCCCTGTTCCGACAGATAGAGCGCCCGGTCCAACACTAGCCACATTTCCAGCGGGCGTCGAAACAAGCCTCGGACCAATTCCAGGTTGCGTACCTGTGCCAGGCGGCGCCAACCCTCGGCCTCCAGTGCAGCCCAATCCTGTTCACCTGTGGATAAGCCCTTGAGATTCGCCAGTTCCCGGCAGTAGTCGGCGAAGGATTTGCCCAGCCAACTGGCGGGCAGCGAGGGGGTGGGTAAGTAGTCGTCGTGGCCGCGTAACTGGCGTTGCAAGTGATCAAAGCCCAGGCGTCGAGCCATGGAGGTGTCACGTTGTTGGCGCACGCGATTGCCGGCGGTGACGGTTTCGCTCAATGGCAGGCCCAGGTCATCTTTTGACAGGCGCAGGCCTGACGTACGGCCGGCGCTCGATAGCGGTTGGTAGTGCTCGCCATTGATGCGGTTATAGCAGCAGGGCGCCAGCGCCAGTTGTTTGCAGCCGGCAGCACTGGCCAGTTGCAACAGGCGCACGTGCAAGTCGCCGCAGGCGTGCAAGGCGATGGGCGTGTGGGCGGGGCTGAGTGTCACATCCGCCATCACGTCTTGCAGGCGATGCGTGACCGGCAATCGGTGGTGCTCGCTCAGCGCCTGGCCTGAAGCAATCAATGCCGGGTCGTATTCCAGGCAAGTCAGTTGCTGGCCGGGTTGCAGCAGGCGACGGCCGAGATGACCTTTGCCGGCACACCAGTCCAGCCAGTGGCCAGGTGTTTCGGTGAATTGCAATGCGGCGCCGAAGGCTTCGATCTGCTGCCATTTGCGGCCGGGCACGTCGACGTTCAGGCGGTGGCGGGCCGGCTCCAGTACGCGTTTGGGTAACTCGTCCACTGCACTGAGGCGCAATGCCCGCTCCGCCAACTGTGGAAAAGGCGCAGGCGCCGCTAACGCGTGGGCGTGGTTGTGGCTGGCTTCGGCATCCGCCAACGAGCGTTGGCGAAGCCAGTGGGCCAACTCGGGATGCGCGGCTTCCCAGGGTAATTGCAGGTGTGTAAAGGGCCGTGGTCGCCACAGCCCTTGATGCTCGACCAGAAACGCATCCAGCGCTTTGAAACGGGCCTCAGCGTCCCTGGCAGGCATCGACGCGCAACCAGCGTTCGAGCAGTTTGAAGCCGCGCACCAGGATGTAAGCCATCAGCAGGTAGAACAACCCGGCGGCGAAGAAGATCTCCACCGGCAAGTAGGTGCGGGCGATGATCGTACGCGCCATGCCCGTCAGTTCCAGCAAGGTCACGGTACTGGCCAGGGCACTGGCCTTGAGCATCAGGATCACTTCGTTGCTGTACGCCGGCAGGCCGATGCGCGAGGCGCGGGGCAGGATGATGTAGAACAACGTCTTGGGCTTGGACATGCCCAGGGCGCGTGCCGCTTCGATCTCACCCGGCGGGATGGCCTGGATCGCGCCGCGCAGGATCTCGGCGATATAAGCGGCGGTGTGCAGGGTCATCGTCGCCGTGGCGCACCAGAACGGATCGCGCAGGTAGGGCCAGAGGACGCTCTCACGGACCGTATCGAACTGTGCCAAGCCGTAATAGACCAGGAACAACTGCACCAGCAGGGGCGTGCCCCGGAAGAAGAAAATGTAGGCGTAGGGCAGGGCGCTCACGTACCAGCGGCGCGAGGAACGGGCGATGCCCAGCGGGATCGCCAGCAGCAGGCCGGCAATCACCGCGATAGCAACCAGTTCCAGCGTGAGGGTGGCGCCCTGGGCGAGCTTGGGCAGCCACTTGATGATCACGGCCCAGTTCAGGCCCAGGTCGAAATACGCCAGCCAGCTGTAGTCGCCGCTCATTGGGTGCTCCTTGCAAAGCCGCGGGCGGCGCGTTTTTCCAGAAAGTGCATGCCGGTCATGGCCAGCACGGTGAGGCCCAGGTACATGAATGCCGCGACCATGAAGAAGGTGAACGGCTGCTTGGTCACGGTCACGCCGATCTGGGCGTGGCGCATGATTTCTTCCAGGCCGATCACCGAAACCAGTGCAGTGTCCTTCATCAGAATCATGAACAGGTTGCCCAGGCCGGGCAGGGCGATGCGCCACATCTGCGGCATGATCAGGCGGGTGAAAATCCTGAACTTCGACAGCCCCAACGCCACACCCGCTTCGCGGTGGCCCTTGGGAATGGCGAGGATCGCGCCACGGAATACTTCCGTGGCGTAGGCGCCAAAGCACAGGCCGAGGGCGATCACCCCGGCGGCAAAGGCACTGAGAGAAAGGTCGGGGTTACCGAAGAACTCACCGAGGGCACGCATCAGGTTGACCGTGCCGAAATAAATCAGCAGCACCCACAGCAATTCGGGAATACCGCGGACGATGGTCGAGTAAGCGCCGCCAAGCCATTGCAGCGGCTTGTACGGGGACGTCTTGGCCAAGGCGCCGGCAAGGCCCAGCACCAGCCCCAGGCACAGGGCCGTGAGCGCCAGTTTGACGGTCATCAGCGCGCCGGCGGCAAGTGCCGGGCCGAATCCGTAGAGATCGAAATTCATGGTGTTTTCATATCGCAAGGCAGAGCTTAAAGCCGGCGTGCTCCGCTGAGCACGCCGGGCAAGTCGTTCAGGTCATTCGATGCTGAACGGGAAGTACTTGTCGTTGATCTTCTTGTAGGTGCCGTCTGCCTTGATCTCCGCCAGGGCTTTGTTCAGGCGCTCGCGCAGTGGGTCGCCCTTGCGTACGGCGATACCGATCTTGTCGCTTTCTACAACCGGGTCGCCTTTGAACTCGTAGGCCGAACCGTCTTTGCTCTTGAGCCATTCGTATTGCACGTACTTGTCGGCGAGGATGCCGTCCAGGCGCCCGGACGTCAGGTCGAGGTAGGCGTTTTCCTGGGTGTCATACAGCTTGGCGGTGGTGTCCGGCAGCTTGTCTTCCAGGTAAGTACCGGCCAGGGTCGCTCGCTGTGCGCCGATGGTTTTGCCCTTCAGGTATGCCGCGTCGGTCTTGAAGTCCGCAGTGGCTTTCGGCGCGATGAATTGCAGCTTGTTGGAGTAGTACGGGTCGGTGAAGTCGACGGCCTGCTTGCGTTCATCGGTGATCGACAGCGAAGACACCAGGAAGTCGAATTTCTTGGCGTTCAGGGCCGGGATGATGCCGTCCCAGTCGGAGACATACACTTCACACTTCTCGACTTTCATCTTGGCGCACAGGGCGTCGCCGATGTCTTTGTCGAAGCCCACGACGTTGCCGCTGGCGTCTTTATTGTTGAAGGGCGGGTAGGCCGCTTCGATCCCCATCTTCAGGGTTTCCGCCATGGCTGTGGCGCTGAACGCCATCGAGACGGCCGCGGCCAGAAGGAATTTTTTATAGTTCTGCATGCATGTTGCTCCGTTAGCGGTTGCTGGACATGAATTGTTTGCAGCGTGCCGAAAGCGGGTTTTCAAACACCTGCTGTGGCGATCCTTGTTCTTCGACCAGGCCCTGGTGCAAGAACACCACTTCGCTGGACACCTGGCGGGCAAAGCCCATTTCATGGGTGACCAGCAGCATGGTGCGGCCTTCTTCGGCCAGTGCGCGGATCACATTAAGTACTTCCTGAACCATTTCCGGGTCAAGGGCCGAGTTCGGCTCGTCGAACAGGATGACCTTGGGCTGCATCGCCAGGGTGCGCGCAATGGCCGCCCGTTGCTGCTGGCCGCCGGACAGTTGCGCAGGGTAAGCGTGGCGTTTGTCGGCGATGCCGACCTTGGCCAGCAGGGCTTCGGCCACTTCAATGGCTTCAGCCTTGCTCTGGCCGAGCACGCGGCGGGGCGCCTCGATGATGTTGTCGAGGATGCTCATGTGCGGCCACAGATTAAAGTTTTGAAACACAAAACCAATTTCGCTGCGCAGGCGGTTGATCTGTTTGCCGTCGGCAGCCATCAGCTCGCCGTTTTTCGCGGCCTTGAGCTTGAGTTCCTCACCGGCGACCAGGATCTGGCCCTGATGGGGGTTTTCCAGCAGGTTGATGCAGCGCAAAAAGGTGGACTTGCCGGAACCGGAGGAACCCAGGATCGAGATCACGTCGCCGTCGCGGGCGGTCAGCGAGATACCTTTAAGTACCTCCAGCTCACCATAGCGTTTATGCAAGTTGCGGATTTCAAGCGCGGGCGTGGCCTCAGCCATGTGCGGTCCTCATTGTGTTCGTTGCGTTCGACGCTGTTGGGCCGCCTTCCTGGCGAGGCGCCAAGCTAGCATAGCGTTCGGATGGCAGCCAACAGCGCTGCGGGCGGTTAACGGGTGGTCTGCGGCAGGGTGTCGCATCGGCACAGCAGCGTGTCGCGCCATCTACAACCTGACAGACGTTTGAACCCGGTAAATCCACAGGCTTCGCGTAAAAAAGGGCGCGATGGTGCCAGCTTTGGGCGGGTGTTGGAAGGGTTAACCGGGCAAACGGTGCTTATCAGCCCTTTTATGAGGCGTCACGTACTTTTTGTGTGTGCTTTTGGTGCGTTTGTTCGTCTTGAAAGTGGGTCGCACGGTAACGCTATAGCGGAATGCCATTGTTCTCAATGACTTGCGTCGGTTGTTGAATCGTCCTACAGCCCGCGTCAATCGCGGCTTTGTAACATTTTGGCGCAAATCTTGCGTAAAAAATAAAGAACGCCCCGTTGGTTTCTTTTCACGAGAAAGACTGCAGGCGGGACCGACCGTTTTCGCAATTCCTCGCAAAGGTGTGTCAATGAGTAGTACGCAAAGCTCCAATGACCTCGAACAGGGGCTCAAACCGCGTCATGTCACCATGCTGTCGATTGCCGGCGTTATTGGTGCCGGTTTGTTTGTCGGCTCTGGCCATGCGATCGCTGCAGCCGGCCCGGCCGTGCTATTGGCCTACGCGGCGGCCGGTACGCTGGTGGTATTAGTGATGCGCATGTTGGCCGAAATGGCCGTTGCGTCGCCGGACACCGGTTCGTTTTCCACTTATGCCGACCGTGCGATCGGCCATTGGGCCGGTTTCACCATCGGCTGGTTGTACTGGTGGTTCTGGGTGCTGGTGATTCCGCTGGAGGCCAACGCCGCTGCGACCATCCTTCATGCCTGGTTCCCCGGCGTGGCAATCTGGGCGTTTACCCTGATCATCACCTTGCTGCTGACGGCGACCAACCTGTTCAGCGTGAAGAACTACGGTGAGTTCGAGTTCTGGTTTGCACTGATCAAAGTGGTGGCGATCGTCGGCTTCGTGATCCTCGGGTTGGCGGCGGTTTTCGGTTTCCTGCCAACCAGCCAGGTCAGTGGCGTCTCGCACCTGTTCGACACCCAGGGCTTCATGCCTAATGGCATCGGCGCAGTCTTGGCGGCCATCCTGACGACGATGTTCTCGTTCATGGGCACCGAGATCGTCACCATCGCGGCGGCTGAATCGAAGAACCCCGGCCAACAAATCACCAAGGCCACCAACTCGGTGATCTGGCGGATTGGTTTGTTCTATCTGTTGTCGATTTTTATCGTCGTATCCCTGGTGCCATGGAACGATCCGACTCTGGCGGCGGTAGGTTCCTACCAGACGGTGCTGGAGCGCATGGGCATCCCGAATGCCAAGTTGATCGTCGACCTGGTGGTCTTGGTTGCGGTGACCAGTTGCCTGAACTCGGCGCTGTACACCGCCTCGCGCATGCTGTTCTCCCTGGGGCGTCGCGGTGATGCGCCGGCTGTATCCAAGCGCACCAACAAAAGCGGCACGCCTTACTGGGCGGTGTTGCTGTCCACTGGCGCGGCGTTCCTGGCGGTGTTTGCCAACTACGTGGCGCCGGCGGCAGTGTTCGAGTTCCTGCTGGCCAGTTCCGGTGCCATCGCGTTGCTGGTGTACCTGGTTATTGCGGTGTCACAACTGCGCATGCGCCAGAAGCGCACGGCGGCGGGCGAGAAGATCGCCTTCAAAATGTGGCTGTTCCCGGGCCTGACCTACGCGGTGATGGTGTTCATCGTCGGTACGTTGACCGTCATGCTGTTCCAGGAAGCGCATCGGGTCGAGATTATCGCGACCGGCATCTTGAGCTTGTTGGTGGTGTTGGCGGGGTTGGTTGTGGCAAGCCGTCGCAAGGCTCAAAGAGTGGGTGCTGCAGTACTGAACTGACACGCCGCAGAACAAAAATGTGGGAGGGGGCTTGCTCCCGATAGCGGTGTGTCAGTGCCAGATACTCTGACAGACCTGATGCTATCGGGAGCAAGCCCCCTCCCACATTTCGTTCTGCGTCAGCCTTCCGAGTTCGCGAGCGCTTGGGAGGCTGCCACGTAATCGGCCTGGAACTCTGACGATTCGATCCACGCCAGCGCCGCCGCTTCGTCATCGCTGTCCGTGGCCCACTGCCGATACTCGATCAGCGCCGCCAGGATAAAATCGGTGGCTTCCTCTTCGCCTTCCTGCTCCAGCACCAGTGCCAGCAAAGGGTGCGACAGGAATGCCGCACACAGCGCCTGCTGGCTGATTTCACCGGCTGTGCGCATTTCAACAAACAGCTCGGTCAAATCCACCGATTCAAGGTCGATACGGCTGTCATCGCCGGCGAACGCATCCGGCTTCGCCGCGACGGCGCGTTGGGTGCGGTTTTGCTTGGCCTTGGCCTTTGCCCGGTGGGCACGTTTTTGCTGTTTGTTTGGCGAAGCCATGGGCTTGCGTCCTTGGTTCAGGATCGGGGTCGGGTATTGAAGCGCAGGTTGGGTGAAATCCCAAGGGAATCTACGTACGTTCCGTCACTCGGTGCCCGGGCGTACCGTCTGCCATCTCGCCTTTTTGTAGCCACGCCAGTGCGATGGGCCATAGTCGGTTCTGGTACTCGCTACGGAAGAACGCGAAATGTCCGACGTTTTTCTCGCCGATATTTTCGGGGGCAATCCGCCAGTGAGTACATTCGCTGTTGTTGAAATAGCCCAGTAACCGTTCGATGGCCGCCACGGTGCCAAACGGGTCGTCGGTCATGCTGATGGCCAGTATCCGCGCCTTCACGCGGCTAAATGGCAGCTCACCCAGGATGCGACCGCTGGGGCGTCTTTCGTAACTCGAGGTCGGTGTGGCCCAATCCTTCACCACGCCCGTCGGCGTGTCCTCCAACCAGCCCAGACGCTTGCCGGGGAAGTAACCGCACAGTGCCGTCAGCAAGGGCATCGCCACATGCCATTTGGCAAGCATGCGCCAGCGTTCGCTTGCGTGATAATCGCGCCAGTAGGCGAACTGCGCGCCTACCGTGACAACCCGCCGAATCACCGCTCCCGATGCCCCCAGTCCGGCAGCGCAACCGCCGAAACTGTGGGCGACCACATCAATCGGTTGCCCGGGAAATTCTCGCTGAGCCCGTTGCAGCATTGCCTCGAAATCCAGCACGCCCCAATCTGACCAAGAGGCCTTGAAGCCGCGCAGGGAGCCGTCCCTGGATTCGCCGATGCCGCGATAGTCGTAAGTGATGACGTCCAAGCCATTGGCAAACAGATAGTCGGCAAAGCGTGAATAATGGCGGCAGCGCACGGACGTGGCAGCGTTGATGATGACCACCGGGCGTGTTGGGTCGGTACGGATGTGCCGCCAGGTGAAGCCGCCGATAAGGTAGCCGTCGGCGGCAGCTTGTCGAAAGGTTTCCGGGGCAGGTCGGGTCGGCAGGTTCATCGGTTGCCTCAATCCATGCGCTTGTAGGGTAAGCCTGAAGACTCATGCGCTTTTTTATAAGAAGCCGAAATTACCAAATTTAACCTGCCATGCGTGCAGAAAGTGCCGGTATGCTCGGTGTATCGCGTCGGCCGCCCAGGCTTGCGATCGTGTTGATTGAACAGAGTTGGCCCATGACCCGCGACACCCTCGAACATCACCAGATTCCTGTGTACTTTGCGGCGGTCCTGCTGGCTGCCTGCTTCGGCTTGCTCGCGCCCGTGGCCGCCCAAGGGCTTGGCATGCTGGTCATGCCCGCCATTGCGGTGCTGATGTATGCGATGTTCCTGCAAATTCCGTTTCTGGACCTGCGCCAGGGCTTGATCAACAAACGCTTCCTCTGGGCATTGTTGCTGGCCAATTTCGTCCTGGTGCCATTGCTCGTATGGGCGTTGACGCGTGGCCTGGTGGAGCACCCGGGGTTGCTGGTGGGGGCGCTGTTGGTGCTGCTCACGCCGTGCATCGACTACGTGGTGGTGTTTACCCATATCGGCAAGGGCGATTCGCGGTCAATGCTGGCGGCGACGCCGCTGCTGTTGTTGCTGCAGTTGGTGTTGCTGCCGGTTTACCTGAGTTTCCTGTTGGGCGCGCAGTTCGAGGGGGTAGTGGCGGTGGGGCCGTTTGTCGAGGCATTCCTGGGGTTGATCGTGGCGCCGATGATCCTTGCGGTGCTGACCACGGCTCTGGCGCGCCGCTCCAAGATTGTCGGCGCGTGGAGCAATGCCTGGGCCTGGCTGCCGGTGCCGGCGATGGCGCTGGTGCTGTTTGTGGTGATCGGCGGGCAGATCAGCGCAGTGGTGCGCGATATCGGCCTGTTGTTGCCGGTGGTTCCGGTCTACCTGGGCTTCCTGTTATTGGCGCCGCTGATGGGCGCGTTTGCATCGAAGTTGTTCGCTTTGCCCGCGATGACGGCGCGGGCGGTGACCTTCAGTGCATCGACCCGCAATTCGCTGGTGGTGCTGCCCCTGGCGTTGGCTCTGCCCGAAGAGGTGCGAGGTATTGCCGCAACGGCAGTCATCCTGCAAACACTGGTCGAGTTGGTGGGGGAGCTGATCTACATTCGCCTGGTGCCACGGTGGGTGTGGCCCGCCAATCGGTAAAGCGTGAATGTTGGGTTTTGTTCAGGCGTCATTCAGGACGGGCTGCGGCACCATAAGTCGGCGCACCCTACCTGAAAGGACAATCGATGGACCACCGCAGTCGTTTTCGCCTGGAGTCCCTGGGCATTTTTCTGATCGCCTTACTGCTATTCACCCTAGGGATCTGGGATCAGCAGCCCCAGGGTTTTGATGGGCGTTGGGCGCTGTTTATGCAGGAAATGTTTCGCCATGGTGCGAGCCTTTTCCCTACTACCTATGGTCAGCCGTATGCGGATTACCCCGGCACGGCGACTTTCTTCAGTTTTGTGTTTGCCCGGTTGTTTGGTGCGCCGAATCACTTGGCGAATGTGCTGCCTACGGCGCTCGCCTCGGCAGGTGTGGTCGCCCTGATCTACCGCTTGCTGGCGCCTGCTGGCCGTCCTTGGGCGTTGCTCACGGTGTTGCTGACGCTGCTCACGACCCAGTTATTGGAAAAATCCCGCTCGGTCTGCCTGGACCAGATGGTCGCGTTGTTGTGCGTCGGCAGTTTTTATCTGCTGCACAGCGGCGAGCGTCTGGGTTCGCGGGTGCGGCAGTTGGCGGTGTTCCCGCTGTTCGTCCTGGGCTTCGCGATTCGCGGGCCGCTGGGGTTGATCGAGGTGTGCGGGGTGGTGTGCGTGTATTGGGCGCTGGCTCGGCCAGGCGAGAGGGTCAAGCAGGTGCTGGTCCACGGCGTTGTCGGGTTGGTGCTGCTTGCGGCGTGCTGGTGGCTGCTGATGAAGCTGGCACGTATCAGTGGCGGCGATGCCTTTGCCGATGAAGTTTTCAAAATGCAGGTGGGTGGCCGTCTTGATGAGTCGGGCGAGCCGTTTTATTTCTACTTCAAGCTGAGTTTGTATCGCTACTTCCCTGTGGTGCCGATGGCGCTGGCGACCTTGATTGTGCTGCGTCAGCGTTGGTCTGAGCGCTGGGCGAATGAGGACATGCAGCTTTTTTGGCGCCTGGGCGCGTGTGGCTTGATGATTTTGCTCGGCCTGTCGGTGCCACACTTCAAGCGTGCTTACTACATCCTGCCAATGGTGCCGATGTTTGCCGCTGTCGCCGCCTATGGGCTGCTTCACGCGCAAAATTGGTTGGTGGGTGTACGTCGCGGTTATGAATGGCTTGTCGCAGCGCTACCGGCCTTGGGCGTGGTTGTGCTCTTCGTCTGTCGACAGGTATGGCAAAAGCACGGTTACTGGCCTGATGTTTCGCTGCCGCTGCTGATCGGTGTGCTGGTCATTCTTCAAGTGGCGGCCCTGGTGGCCTGGCGGCGGGAGCTGAGGTTGGTGTCGCTCAGTGTGATCGCGCTGGCGGCGCAATGGCTGCTGCTGGTGGCGGTGATCGAGCCGGCCAAGGACCTGCAATTCGATACGCAGCGGTTCGTCAGCCAGGTAGAAACACTTCGGGTATCGCAGCCCGGCCCGTTGGTGTTTGTCGATCTGGCGCGGGACACCTGGGCCATACGCTACATGATGAACCTGGACCACGATGAGCAGCCGCTGTTCGTGGGGCGTAACGAGCTTGAGAAGTTGAACGCGTTGCCGCGTCCATCCTGGGTGATTGTCTCGCGTAAAGAGACTGCGCTGTTGAAGGGCACGCCGGTGCAGCAACTGGCGCCCAGCTTCGAAGGGCGCTTGAATGACAATCCGTTGATGGTGTTTTTGCTCAATTAAACCGCGGAACCAGTGCAGGCTACTTGCACTGGTAGCCCTCCGGCATCTTCACGGTGTAGTTGCGTTGCACGCGATCCTGAAAATTCAGGTTCTGCAAACCCTGTTCAACCAGGAACGCCTCGACTTTGGCCGCCTGGCAATCCTCGTTGTAGGACGTTGCCCGAAGCACATACACCGCGCGCCGGCTCGCTTCGTCCCGAGCCGTGGCGGTGAACGTGGTGAGCGTGGTGTAGCCGGTTCGCTCCGAGGTGCCCACTGGGCCATAGGTGGTATTGGGTTTGCTGGTGCAGGTCAGTTGATCGTCTTTTTTCTTGCTCTTCTTGCACTCAGTGGTAGTGCTGGTCGGCACCTGGCCGTACTCGGTGGCGGTGTAGCGGTAAGTGACCTGGCGGCTGTCGACATCGAGCGTGACGGTCATTCTGATCGGTGCAGGTTTCTGAGGCAGGGTGGTGTCAGTGAACACGTTGCGAAAGCCCTGGTCCTTCATGGCCCTGACCATGTCTCGAAGGTAGTAGCGCGCATTGAGCGTGTTCTGCGCATTGCCGCCAACGGAGGTCGTCACCAGTACGGTTGCCTCTCGATCAAAGTGATAGTCCGGATCAGGCGTTGCGTTGATCGAAACATCCATTTGCGTGGCGCATCCGCTGAGCAGTGCAGTCAGCAGTAACAGCGCGCAGGACAAATACCGGGTCATGAAATCACTACCTTGCAGCCAGAAATGTAAAAACTAGACGATTGAGCCGCACGATAAACAAGCTTCAATTTGGGGCAGTCCGGCGTGGCCCTGAGTTCGTCCAGCCGGCGTTAAATCGTGGGCAATAAAAAACCCCAAGGAATCATCTTCGCTTGGGGTTTTTCGGTATTAGTGGTGCCCAGAGACGGAATCGAACCGCCGACACGGGGATTTTCAATCCCCTGCTCTACCGACTGAGCTATCTGGGCAACGGGGCGCATTAAACGGGTTTTTCAGGGGGTCGTCAAGCAAGTTTTCAAAAAATATTTAATTATTACCGTCGCTTACGTTCCGACCCCGGTTTTTGATCAGTTATTGAGCAGGTGGCACGTAGCCGTCGGCCTTGGCGTAATCTTCGCCGGAAAAGAACTTGTCCATTTCGCCCTGCAAGTATTTGCGGTCTTCGGCGTTCATCATGTTCAGGCGTTTTTCGTTGATCAGCAGGGTCTGGTGTTTCTGCCAGTCGGCCCATGCCTGGGCAGACACGTGATCGAACACATCCTGGCCCTTGGCGCCCGGATACGGTGGGCGTTCCAGGCCCGGCAGTTGTTCTTTGTACTTGCGGCACATTACGGTGCGGGTCATGACGACTCTCCTGCGTTCAATACATCGGCCGCGCGCTTCAGCAATTTTTTGACCGGGGCGGCGAGGCCCAGGCGCGGCGGGGTGGCGAGGTTATACCAGAGCCAGTCGGCCTCGGCCACGTGATGGACGGTTTCCTCAACCTGCACCAGCCACGGCTCGATGGCCAGCTGGAAGTGGCTGAAGGTGTGGATCAGCCCGGGCAGTGGCTGCTGCTTGCCCAACGCCAGCGCGTGCTGGTTGGCGAGGTGGTCCAGGTCTTCCAGGTCATCCAGCTCCGGCAGGCTCCACAAACCGCCCCACAGGCCCGTGGACGGGCGTCGGTAAAGCAGGATCGCGCCTTCGGTGTTGGCCAGCAGCGGCATCAGTGTGCGCTTTTGCGGGATGGTCTTGCGCGGCTTGGGGACCGGGTAGCGCGTCTCCAGGCCGAGCATGTGGGCTTCGCAGCCTTTTTCCAGTGGGCACAGCAGGCAGCTTGGCTTGCTGCGCGTGCAGAGCGTGGCGCCCATATCCATCATCGCCTGGGTATAGGCGTTGACCCGGTCATGCGGTGTAAAGCGCTCTGCGGTAGCCCACAGTTGCTTGGCGACCTTGGGTTCGCCGGGGTAGCCCTCTTGCGCGGTAAAGCGCGCGAGCACGCGTTTGACGTTGCCGTCGAGGATCGGGGCGCGCAGGCCCATGCTCAGGCTGGCGATCGCGCCGGCGGTGGACAGGCCGATACCGGGCAGCGCGGTGAGTTTTTCGACATCGCGGGGAAATTCGCCGCCGTATTCGGCGACGACGATCTTGGCGGTCTTCTGCAGGTTGCGGGCACGGGTGTAGTAACCCAGGCCCGTCCACAGGTGCAGCACCTCGTCTTCCGGCGCGGCGGCCAGGGCCTCGACCGTCGGCAGCGAGGCCATGAAACGATCGAAGTAGTTCAACACCGTGCTGACCTGGGTCTGCTGCAGCATGATCTCCGAGACCCACACCCGGTAAGGCGTGATGCCCTGTTGCCAGGGCAGGTCATGGCGCCCGTGGCGGTCGTACCAGTCGAGCACCGCCTGTGAAAATTGCTCGTTTCTCATCGTTTGAACAGGCCTTTCAGGGCGTCTTTCAACTGTGGGTTGACCTTGTCGAGCTTCTCTTCAAGCTTGTCGCTGAGCTTGTTGCCGGCCGCCTTGAGCGCCACCTGGGTCAAGCCATCCTTGTCCAGGCGGCAGGCCTTGGCGCCCAACTCCAGCGGGCCACGGCAGCGTAGCGGTACTTCGATACCCTGGAAGTTGCTGCCGACCTGGCAGGCCGGGTCCGGAACGTCGCGCTTGTCGCCTTCGACGATGATGCCGACGCGGTAGTCCATGCCCAGTACGCGCAGGTCGACGTCACCGTTGCCGTTGACCGTCAAGCCCGGGATGCGCACTTTCAGGTCCGGGTTGCTGGCCACGCCGTTACGGAAAGTCAGGTTGCCGCGCAGTTCCTGGAAGGGCGTGTCCTTGCCCTGTGGGGTGCTGCTCAAGGTCTTGCGGTTGAGCAGGGCGATGCCGGTGCACAGTTGCTGTTCAAGGTTGGCATTGAGCAGCATGCCGTTGTTGATCACAAAGCTGGCGGTGCCGTTGAGGCTGTCGACCAGGGCTTTCTGGCTGTTGCCACGGCCTGTGAGGTTGCTGTCCAGGGAGACCTGGCCTTTCACCGGCGGGTTTTGCCCCTGGGCTTGCAGGATGCGTTCGACCGGCACTTGCTTGATATGGGTTTGCAGCGCCACGACCGGGATGTCCTGGCGCACATCCAGCGTACCGTTGGCTTGGAACGTACCGTTGTAGAGACCGCCACTCAGGTTGTCGAGCTTGAGTTGGCCGTCGATGCCGGAGGCTTGGAGTGCAGCATTCTGGATCGGCAGCTTGCTCAGGGTCAGTTGGCCGAAGGCCAGGTCGGCGTTCACATCCAGGGTGCGCAGGCGGGTCAGCGGCAGCAGCCTGTCGGTGCTCCAGGCGCCTTTGGTCGGGGCGTCCGGCAGCGGTGTGGTGCCACCGGCGGCCATGGCGCCCATTTCGCTGTTCTGGACTTCGGCCTGGCGTGCGGCGGCGGCGCCTTTGGCGGACTCGGATTTAGGCGGCAAGTAGTTGTCGGCATTGAAGGTATCGCCCTTGAGCTGCACGCGCAGGGACTGCTTGGCGAAGTCATCCACGGCAACGCGACCGGTGAAGGTGCTGCCATCCAGCTTGAGGTTCAGGTCTTCCAGGGCCACGCTGGTAGGCGTGCCCTTGAGGCGGCTGACCAGTTCGACCTTGCTCAGGCTGCCCTCGGCCATCGCCGGCAGTGGGTGGCCGACGCTTTCGAGAAACTTGGCCAGGTCAAATTGGGCAATGGACAGGGCACCGTTGAGCTGCGGGGTTTTGTTCAGGTCGTTGACCTTGAGTTCACCCAGCGCGCGTAACTGGTTGGCGGACAGTTTAAGGTTGGTCCATTCGGCGATATTGGCCGCCAGGTCCACCAGCACCTGACCCTGGGTGGAATAGGTCATGGTCTTGCCCTGCAACGGCTCGCCGGTGGCCTCGCCGCTCAATCGCATGTCTTCGAGCTGATAGCGTTTGAGGGCGTTCTGGATGCGCAGGTTGCCGGTGAGCTCGGTCTTGACGCGCATCAGCGGTTGGCTGGTGCCCAGGAATGCGGTGAGTTTCAGCGGGATGCTGGCGCCTTCGTGGACGGCGCCGGCACTCAGTTGGATGCTTTCGGCGCTGAACTGCTTGCCGGTCTGCTCGTCGTTGTATTCAACGCGGGCGTTGTTGATGGTCAGGCTGTCGATGTCCAGGCGGATCGGCTTCGGCGGTTTTTCAGGCTCCGGCTCGGCAGGTGCTTGCACGGGAGCGGGAACCGGGGCGTCGGCGCTCGTCACAGGCACGTTCTTGCCGATGTCTTCCCAGTCACCGTGGCCTTGCTTGTCGCGGTTCAGGCGCAGGTTGAGGCCCTCGACGCGCACGTCGCTCATCTGCACTTCACGACGCAGCAGCGGCAACACACGCACCGACAGGCCGAGCATCTGCAGGTCGGCGAATGGATTGGTCGGGTTGGTCAGGGTGGCGACGCTGGCTTCGTGCAGTTCCAGGCCCAGCCAGGGGAACAGGCTCCAGCCGATGTCGCCATTGAGCGTCAGCTCGATGTGGGCCTTGTCGCGGGCAATCTGGCGAATCTCGTCTTTGTAGTCGTTGGGATCGAAGAGGTGGGTCAGGGCGAAGCCCAGGGCCACAATGATCAGCAACAGCCCGAGAAGTACCAGACCCAGGATTTTGCCGAACGCTTTCATGGGCGAGTCCTTGTATGTCGAATTCAAAATTTAGCCGAAGAGTATAACGCCCGCAGGCTCTCGTCAGTTCACGGATCGTTACATTGTATCTAGACCCTGTGAAACGGGATTTTGGCGCCAAAAAATACAGTTATTGCGAAAAAGGTGATATCAGTTTGGTTTTTCTGTCATCCGCAGGTGCTAATCTGCGCGGGTTCGTCTGCCTTCTGCGACACTGCGTCGCGCCCTTAAGGAGCTTCTCCTCAACAAAAACGGCCATCGCTTTGCGTGTAAGGCCGAGTGAGAGAGCGCCCGACGAACAACAATCAATAACTGGGGGAAACACCAATGAGCACTAGCACTGCGACGAGTAGTACTGTCGCGCAGCCTGCGTTCCTGTCCAAGGAACGCATCATCGCCAAGCCAGGGTTCAACCGCTGGCTGGTTCCGCCGGCCGCCCTGGCCATTCACCTGTGCATCGGCATGGCCTACGGTTTCTCGGTGTTCTGGCTGCCGCTGTCCAAGGCGCTTGGCATCACCGCGCCGGTCGCCTGCGCGCCGGACATGAGCTTTATTGCCCAAGTCTTCTCATCCCAATGTGACTGGCCCATCTCCATGCTGGGCTGGATCTACACGCTGTTCTTCATCTTCCTGGGTTGCTCGGCAGCGATCTGGGGTGGCTGGCTGGAGCACGCCGGGCCACGCAAGGCGGGCGTTGTATCGGCTCTGTGCTGGTGCGGCGGCCTGTTGATCTCGGCGTTGGGTATCTATACCCACCAGATCTGGCTGATGTGGATCGGCTCCGGGGTCATTGGCGGCATCGGCCTGGGCCTGGGCTACATCTCGCCGGTATCGACCCTGATCAAGTGGTTCCCGGACAAACGCGGCATGGCGACCGGCATGGCAATCATGGGCTTCGGCGGCGGCGCGATGGTCGGTGCACCGCTGGCTGCGGCGCTGATGGGCCACTTTGCGTCGCCAACCAGCGTAGGCGTCTGGCAGAGCTTTCTGGTGATGGCGGCGATTTACTTCGTGTTCATGATTGGTGGCGCCTTGTCGTACCGCGTCCCGCCGACCGGCTGGAAGCCTGAGGGCTGGACCGCTCCGGCGAAAAAAGCCAGCAATGCGATGATCACTCACCGTCATGTCCATGTGAACGTGGCCTGGAAAACCCCGCAGTTCCGCCTGGTATGGCTGGTGCTGTGCCTGAACGTTTCCGCCGGTATCGGCATCCTCGGCATGGCTTCGCCGCTGTTGCAGGAAGTGTTTGGCGGCAAGTTGCTGGGTGTCGATGTGCCGTTCGGTCAGTTGGATGCGGGGCAGTTGGCTTCCATTGCGGCGATCGCGGCCGGTTTCACGGGGCTGTTGAGCTTGTTCAACATTGGTGGCCGGTTCTTCTGGGCGTCGTTCTCCGACTACCTGGGCCGCAAGAACACCTACTTTGTGTTCTTCGCCCTGGGCTTTGCCCTGTATGCGCTGATTCCGAACCTGGGGCACCTGGGTAACGTGGCGCTGTTCGTGGCGGCGTTCTGCATCATCCTGTCGATGTACGGCGGTGGTTTCGCGACGGTTCCGGCTTACCTGGCCGACCTGTTCGGCACCCAGATGGTCGGCGCGATCCACGGTCGCCTGCTGACCGCCTGGGCCGCGGCGGGCGTGTTGGGTCCGGTGCTGGTGAACTACCTGCGTGAGTATCAGTTGAGCATCGGTGTTGAGCGCGCTGCGGCCTACGACATCACCCTGTACATCCTCGCCGGGCTGTTGGTGCTGGGCTTTATCTGCAACATGCTGGTACGTCCGGTGGCCGACAAGTACTTCATGACCGACGCCGAATTGGCCGCCGAACAGGCGCTGGGCCATGACAAGGGCGCGGATGCCACCACTTCCCTGGAGTGGAAGGCAGCGTCCGGTAGCGTGCCGTTGGCCATCGCCGCGTGGCTGGTAGTGGGCATTCCGTTGGCGTGGGGTGTGTGGGTGACCCTGCAGAAAACCGCAGTCCTGTTCCACTGATACAGCCTTGTAGTGAGCGGGCTCGCCCCGCGCTGGGTGGCGCAGCCGCCCCAACAAGGACGTCGCGGTGTTTCAGGAAAACCGCGGTGCCTGGGTTTGGGGCGGCTGCGCCACCCAGCGCGGGGCGAGCCCGCTCACTACAGGCTTTCACATGTATGCACATGTCTATCCTCGCTTCAACTCGTCAGTCTTGTCCCCTTCGATGTTTCTGTTTAGCGCCCGCACCCCTATAATGGCTGCCTTTTTCGCCCAATGATTTTGCGGAGTTGGTGATGGCCGAACGTAAGGCGTCCGTCGAGCGCGATACTCTGGAAACCCAGATCAAAGCCTCGATCAACCTGGATGGCACCGGAAAGGCCCGATTTGATATCGGCGTCCCTTTTCTTGAGCACATGCTGGACCAGATCGCCCGTCATGGGTTGATCGACCTGGATATCGTCAGCAAGGGCGACCTGCATATCGACGACCACCACACAGTGGAAGACGTGGGCATCACGCTGGGCCAGGCTTTTGCCAAAGCCATCGGCGACAAAAAAGGCATCCGTCGCTACGGTCACGCCTATGTGCCGCTGGATGAAGCGCTGTCGCGCGTGGTCATCGACTTCTCCGGTCGCCCAGGCCTGCAGATGCACGTGCCCTACACCCGCGCCACCGTGGGCGGCTTCGATGTCGACCTGTTCCAGGAATTCTTCCAGGGCTTCGTCAACCACGCATTGGTCAGCCTGCACATCGACAACCTGCGCGGCACCAACACCCACCATCAGATCGAAACCGTGTTCAAGGCTTTCGGCCGCGCCCTGCGCATGGCCGTGGAGCTGGATGAGCGCATGGCCGGGCAAATGCCCTCGACCAAGGGCGTCCTGTAATGCAGACGGTCGCGGTTATCGATTACGGCATGGGTAACCTGCACTCGGTGGCCAAGGCCCTCGAACATGTAGGCGCCGGCAAGGTACTGATCACCAGCGATGCCAAGGTGATTCGCGAAGCTGACCGGGTGGTGTTCCCTGGTGTGGGCGCGATCCGCGATTGCATGGCTGAGATCCGCCGCCTGGGCTTTGACAGCCTGGTGCGTGAAGTCAGCCAGGATCGCCCGTTCCTCGGCATCTGCGTGGGCATGCAAGCCTTGCTCGATCGCAGTGAAGAGAACGATGGCGTTGACTGCATCGGCTTGTTCCCCGGCCAGGTAAAGTTCTTCGGCAAGGACCTGCACGAAGACGGCGCCCACCTGAAAGTCCCGCACATGGGCTGGAATGAAGTCAGCCAGACAGTGGAACACCCGCTGTGGCACAACATTCCGGACTTGGCGCGCTTCTACTTTGTGCACAGCTACTACATTGCCGCCGGAGACCCGCGCCAGGTGGTGGGTGGCGGGCATTACGGCGTCGACTTCGCCGCAGCGCTGGCCGAAGGTTCGCGCTTTGCCGTGCAGTTCCACCCGGAGAAGAGCCACACCCATGGCCTGCAATTGCTGCAGAACTTCGCCGCGTGGGATGGTCGCTGGTAAATGGCCAAGAAGCCCAGGCCGCCGATCCTGAACCTCACGCCCGAACAGGAGCGTGAGGCTACCCACAAGATCAAGGTCTTCATGGAGGACCGCTTCGAGCTCACGCTGGGCTCGTTTGAGGTGGCCGAGATTCTTGAGCTGTTCACCACCGAAGTAGCGCCGCACTATTACAACCGGGCGATTTTCGACACGCAGACGCTCCTTAAAGAAAGGTTCGAAAGCATCGAAAGCGACCTGTGGTCGCTTGAGAAGCCCTGACTTCCCAAGCATTGCTGAATATCGAATAAGGTTTGCCAGATGCTGATTATCCCCGCTATCGATCTCAAGGACGGCGCCTGCGTACGTCTGCGCCAAGGCCGCATGGAAGACTCCACCGTGTTCTCCGATGACCCGGTGAGCATGGCCGCCAAATGGGTGGAAGGGGGTTGCCGTCGCCTGCATCTGGTGGACCTGAACGGGGCCTTCGAAGGCCAGCCGGTCAACGGCGAGGTGGTGACCGCCATTGCCAAGCGCTACCCGAACCTGCCGATCCAGATCGGCGG
>NZ_PYWX01000067.1 GCF_003031675.1 Pseudomonas palleroniana
GTGGCATCCGCTCCCTGGAAACCATCGAGCACTACGTCAAGGCTGGCGTGAGCTACGTGATCATCGGCACCAAGGCCGTGAAAGACCCGGCGTTCGTGGCTGAAGCCTGCCGTGCATTTCCAGGCAAAGTGATCGTGGGCCTGGACGCCAAGGACGGTTTCGTCGCCACCGACGGTTGGGCTGAGATCAGCACCGTGCAGGTGATCGACCTGGCCAAGCAGTTCGAAGCCGACGGCGTGTCTGCCATCGTTTATACCGACATCGCCAAAGACGGCATGATGCAGGGCTGCAACGTACCGTTTACCGCAGCGCTGGCGGCGGCAACCCGAATTCCGGTGATCGCATCCGGCGGCATTCACAACCTGGGTGACATCAAGTCGCTGCTGGACGCCAAGGCGCCTGGCATCATCGGCGCCATTACCGGCCGCGCGATCTACGAAGGTACCCTGGACGTCGCCGAAGCCCAGGCTTACTGCGATGCCTACAACGGCTGAGGACTGACCATGGCGCTGGCCAAACGCATCATCCCTTGCCTGGACGTCGACAATGGTCGCGTGGTCAAGGGCGTCAAGTTCGAGAACATCCGTGACGCCGGCGACCCGGTGGAAATCGCCCGTCGCTACGATGAGCAAGGTGCCGACGAGATTACCTTTCTCGACATCACCGCCAGCGTCGACGGCCGCGACACCACGTTGCATACCGTGGAGCGCATGGCCAGCCAGGTATTTATCCCGCTGACCGTGGGCGGTGGCGTGCGCACCGTGCAAGACATCCGCAACCTGCTCAACGCGGGGGCGGACAAGGTCTCGATCAATACCGCTGCCGTGTTCAACCCGGAGTTCGTCGGTGAAGCGGCGCAACACTTCGGTTCGCAGTGCATCGTCGTCGCCATCGACGCCAAGAAGGTTTCCGGCCCGGGTGAGACCCCGCGTTGGGAGATCTTCACCCACGGTGGTCGCAAGCCCACCGGCCTGGACGCAGTCGAGTGGGCGATGAAGATGGAGGGCCTGGGGGCTGGTGAAATCCTGCTGACCAGCATGGACCAGGACGGCATGAAAAACGGCTTCGACCTGGGCGTTACCCGTGCAATCAGTGATGCGTTGGGCATTCCGGTGATCGCCTCTGGTGGTGTCGGCAACCTGCAGCACCTGGCCGACGGCGTGATCGAAGGCCACGCCAGCGCCGTGCTGGCGGCGAGTATTTTCCACTTTGGCGAATACACCGTTCCCGAAGCCAAGGCGTACATGGCGGCGCGCGGTATCGTCGTTCGCTAAACGCTGCTGGACACCCTGGCAGGCGCGGGGCACTCTCTGCGCTTGCCATGGATTCCGGTAACCTTCATGTTCAAACACCTGCTGCTCGCCCTCGCCAGTTCTTGCGCCGTGCTGGCCGGCTCGGCGAATGCCGAAGCACCGTCCGACGCCTCCCTGGTGTTACTGACGGAAAACTTCCCGCCCTACAACATGGCGAAAAACGGCAAGAACTTCGCCAAGGACGAGAACATCGAAGGTATCGCCGTGGACATCGTGCGTGAAACCTTCAAGCGTGCCGGCATTTCCTACAACCTCACCCTGCGTTTCCCCTGGGAACGAATCTACAAACTCGCCCTGGAGAAACCCGGCTACGGCGTATTCGTGATGGCGCGCCTGCCAGACCGTGAAGGCTTGTTCAAATGGGTCGGCCCCATCGGCCCGGACGACTGGGTGATGCTGGCCAAGGCTGACAGCACTATCCAGCTGCCGGACCTGGAGCACGCCCGGCATTACAAGGTTGGCGCCTACAAGGGCGACGCGATTGCCGAGACCCTGGAAAAACAGGGCCTCAAGCCGTTAGTCGTACTGCGCGACCAGGACAATGCGCAGAAGCTGCTGGATGGCCAGATCGACCTGTGGGCCACCGGTGATCCCGCCGGGCGTTACCTGGCGCGCCAGGTCGGCGTGACCGGGCTCAAGACGGTACTGCGCTTTAACAGTGCGCAGCTGTACCTGGCGCTGAACAAGGATGTGCCCGACGACGTGGTAGCCAAGCTCCAGGCCGCGCTCGATCAGTTACGGGGCGATGGTTTCATTGACGAGATCATGGCCCGCTATCTCTAGCGCCGGTTCTGTCTGTGCAGCGGCGTGCTCCAGTGCCACCTCGGTGGTGGGTAGGGGCTCGGGCAACTCATTCTCGCTGACGTCGGGTACCGGCTGATCCTTGGGATACTCACTCATGTAAATGTGATCGCCGTTGATGTAAGTGACGGTCGCCGCCACCTGGCTGCCGTCCTGGCGCAGCAAGCGGTATTCGCTCTGGATCAGGTAAGCCGCCACGGCTTTTTGGGCCGGAATGTAGGTGATGATTTCCAGGGGCGAGGCATAGTTCCAGCCTTTGGCGGACCGCTGGGTATGAGTGAAGGCCGGCTCCAGGTTCGCCGAGAAGCTCAACTGGAACGGACGCAGGCTCGCCGACCATTTGCGCCACATCGAAACGCGAGAGATGGCTGACAGAGCGAGCGAGTAATCGCCGATCTCACCCTTGGTCGCTGTCCACATGAACGGTTGGCTGGTGACGCTGGTGTTGTGCCCGAAACCGGCGAACTGATGGCGGTCAGTGCGCTCCAGTCGGTAGGTCGGCGACGATAGCAACTGCTCGTTTGTGCTCAGTTCCGGGTCCTTCACGCAGAACCAGGGCAGTTCACAGACCTGCGGCGGAGCAGGAGTTTCTTCTGTTGCAGGCGGCTCATAACCCGTCAGTGCCGGCGGGGATAATGGTTCACCCGGTTGCGCGGTCAGGTCCAGGCGCAATGCGTAGGTCGGCAGATCAGGCTTGGCGTAGCGTGCATTGCCGATAAAGGTGCCAGGTGCCAGGTAGATCTCTCCAGGCTCTGCGTCCGGAGGCGTGATCGACCAGGCGCTGAAGTCCTTGGAGGCGCCACTGCCGTAATCATTCCAGATCAAGTCACCGGGTTTTGCATTGACGACCAAGTCGGCGCGGACACAGCGTACGGCGTTGCGCGAAGGCTTTTCATAGCCCACGCCGCACACCAGGCCCATGGCGACATAGCCTTCGGGCGCCAGCGGCCGCCATATGGAAAAGTCGGTGCGTGCGCCTGAATCCGTGTCTTTCCAGACCAGTTGGTAGTCTTCCGGCGAACGCAGGGCGGTGCCGTCGACTTTATTCGCGTCACTGACCACCGCGACGATCTTGCGCTGGTTGATATTGCGATAGCTGTCGGTGGCGATATCGCCCACGGGGAAAAACTGGCCCAGGGCGTCGGCGGAGGTGCTGGGGCGCCACAGGCTGACCGCTTTGTGAGCGCCGGACCCCAGGTCATTCCAGAGCGGCAGGAATTCGCTGGTGAAGCTGATGAGCAGGTCTTTGAACTGTAGATGGGGCATTCGAAAGCTCTCCGATGAATGGGAGGAGCGACTATCGAAGAATGCCGCAAGGGCGGGGCAGTACTTATCTACGCGCGGGTGAATAGGTGCCGTTTTTTCCGTGGCCGGCCATCGCTTGATTGCTGCGCACGCTGATCATCAACTTGATATCGATCCACTCCACACCCTGCGCCTTGAGCTTGGGCAACTCCCGCTCCAGCACCGCCAGGGTTTGCGGGTAGGGATGGCCGATCATCACCGCCGAGCCCTGCTTGTGCGCCAGCTTGATCGCGGTTTGCAGTTGCGTGGTGATTGCGCCTTCGGTGCGTTCGTCATCGAGAAACACGTCCCGCGAGACGCTGGCCAGGCCGATCTTTTGCGCTTCGGCAGCGGCGACGGTTTGCGCGCTGGTGCGGCTGTCGACAAAGAACTTGTTGCGCCGTTGCAACTCAGCCATCAACCAGGCCATTGCGGCCGGTTGCGCGGTCATGCGGCTGCCCATGTGGTTGTTGATGCCGGCGGTGTAGGGCACCGCCTGGAAGGCGGCATCCAGGCGTTTGCCCAGTTCTTCGATCGGCAGGTCGGGGTGCCAGGCGAACGGGCCGGTGGCCGGGTCCATGGGCATGTGCAGGATCACGATCTTGCCGGCCTTGTGGGCCTCGCGGGCGAATTCGGCGGCGTGGGGCGTGTCGGGCATGATCGCCGTGGTCACCGGCCCAGGCAGGGCCAGCACGCGGCGATCCCTCGGCAGGTTTTGCCCAAGGTCGTCGATGATCAGGGTCAGGTAGGCTTTGTGTGGCTCGCCGGCAGGGGTCGCGTGGGCGACCCCTGCCAGGCTGCACAGTACAGCGATGATCAAGGCAAAACGCATATCAACGGCTGCGGGTGATGCTCAAGCCCTTGAGCAGGCTCAGCGCCTGGGCGAGTTGATAGTCGTCGTCCTGCGGCATCGGCTTGGCTTTCGCGCCACTACCTGTAGGCTGGTCGGCACCGCCGTTGCCATTGCCCAGGTGACCCTGCAGGTCAGCTTCCTTGTAGAACTCGCCATCGGTCTCGTTGGTGATCTTGGCGCGGCGCACCTCGATGTCCGGGACGATGCCCTGGGCCTGGATCGACCGGCCATTGGGCGTGTAATACAGCGCCGTGGTGATCTTCAGGGCTCGTTCGTTGTTCAGCGGCAACACGGTTTGCACCGAGCCTTTGCCGAAGCTGGTAGTGCCCATCAGCACGCCACGCTTCTGGTCCTGCAGGGCACCGGCGACGATTTCCGAGGCCGAGGCGCTGCCGCCGTTGATCAATACCGCCAGCGGCACACCTTCGCTCAGGTCATTGCCGGTGGCCGAGAAGCGCAACTCGGAGTTGGCGATCCGGCCTTTGGTGTAGACGATCAGGCCTTTGGTGATGAAGTGGTCGACCACCTCCACCGCCGCCTGCAGCACGCCGCCCGGGTTGTTGCGCAGGTCGAGCACGATGCCGTTGAGCTTCTTGCCGTTGTCTTTGCGCAGCTTGGCCAGGGCCTTGGCCACTTCGTCGCCGGTCTTGACCTGGAACTGGGTGATACGGATGTAACCGTAGCCCGACTCCAGCAACTGGCTCTTCACGCTCTTGACCGTGATGGTCGCGCGGGCCAGGGTCACGTCAAACGGAGCACCGCCGTCGCGTACCAGGGTCAGGGTGATTTTCTGGCCGAGCTTGCCGCGCATCTTGTCGACGGCTTCGGTCATGGTCTGGCCGCGAGTGGGCTGGCCGTTGATCTTCACGATCAGGTCGCCGGCCTGGATACCGGCCTTGGACGCCGGGGTGTCGTCGATCGGCGACACCACTTTGATCTGGCCATCTTCGGAGCCCACTTCGATGCCCAGGCCACCGAATTCGCCGCTGGTGCTTTCCTGCAGCTCAGCGAAATCTTCCGGGCCGAGGTAGGCGGAGTGCGGGTCGAGGTTGCTGAGCATGCCCTTGATGGCATTTTCCAGCAGGGTCTTGTCGTCTACGGGTTCGACATAGGCCGCCTTGATCCGGTCCATCACCTCGGCAAAGGTACGCAGCTCTTCCAGCGGCAACGGCGCCTTGGTGGTCACTGCGGAGGTCGCGGCGGGTGCAGCCGGTGCGGCCTGGTCGGCAAAAGCCAGAGGCGCGCCGATCACCAGGGCGATCGTCAGGGCCAGCGAAGTGAGGCGGGACAAATGCAGCATGTCGAACGAACTCCTAATGTAGGCGCGACCCTTATCCTTGGGTTCTGCACCATTGTGCGGGATCGCTCGGGCGACCCTGCTGACGAATAGCGAAATACAGCGCCGGAGTGTCCTGGCCACCACTGTTACCGACAGTGGAGATGGATTCACCGGCTTTTACAACATCACCTGCCGACTTGAGTAAAGTCTGATTGTGGCCGTAAAGGCTCAAATAGCCATTACCGTGGTCAAGAATCACCAGCAAGCCGGCACCGCGCAGCCAGTCGGCGAACACCACACGCCCGCCGTGGACGGCGTGGACCTGGCTGCCGGCAGCGGCGCTGATCATCACGCCATCCCACTTGGCGCGGGTGTCATCGCCACGGGTTTCCCCAAAACGAGCCAACAATCGACCATCAACAGGCCATGGAAGTTTTCCGCGAGCTGAAGCAAAAGGGCCACCGAACGATTCTCCCGCACTGGAAACCAGCGGGCCAGGTGCGGAATGCGCAGGTTTGCGGGGCGCCGGGGCATCCGTCGTGGCAGCCAGTTCGGCCTCACGCTGGCGCTTTTTTTCCGCTTCCTGCTGGGCGATCAGCGCTTTTTGCCGCGCTTCTTCTGCCTCGCGAGCCTGGCGGGCCAGGGTTTCCTCGATGGTCTTGAGCACTTTGGCCAGGTCGGCCTGGTCTTGCTCACGGGCCTGGAGCTTGGCGTCGCGGGCTTTGACATCGTCGTTGAGCTTGGCCAGCGCCAGCTGGCGTTCCTTGCGGACCTTGTCCAACTGGTCACGCTGGGTGTCGAGGGCGCTTTTCTGGTCGAGCAACTGCGACTGTTGGTCGGCGATTTCCTGTTCCACGTTGGCCAATTGGCGCAAGGTTTCGTTGAAACCCTTCAATTGCTCCAGGCGGGCCTTGCTCAGGTAGTCGTAATAGGTGAGGGTGCGCGCGAATTTCTCCGGGTTCTGCTGGTTGAGCAGCAGCTTGAGATACTCCTGGCGGCCGCTCTGGTAGGCGGCGCGGGCCTGGATCGCGATCAGGCGTTGTTGCTCAACGCGGGCGCCCTGGAGTTTTTTTTTCTCAGCGTCGAGTCGCTCCAGTTCCGACTCGCTCTTCTTTAGTTCTTTTTGCAGCTCCTGGACCTGCTTCTCCAGCTTGCCCATCTCGGTTTCCGTGCTGCGCAGGTCTTTCTGCACGCCGGATTTTTCTTCCTGGAGCTTGCCGAGCAGTTTTTTCAGCTCGGTAATGTCCTGACGCGTTGCGTCCAACTGTTGTTGGGTTTGTGCGCGCTCATCGGCAAAAGCCGGTTGGAGCAGGCAGACGAGAGCGAGGGTAATCAAGGCGCGAAGCATAGAGGCGGGCGACACCAGGGAAAGGGACGGCCTAGTATGCCCGCCAAGCGCTGCAAAAAAAACGCCCAATTGGGGCGGGATGCCAAGATAGGTGCCGAGTGGCAGCGGTATGGCATAAAGACATTACCTTCTTCCCACGCAGAGCGTCACCAATACGCAGAATAGTGGTGGGACGCGGAGCGTCACGGGATGCATTCCCACGCAGAGCGTGGGAACGATCGTGGTGAGTCAGACCCGGATTGAGGTGGCTGTCATTTCCACTGGTTTCTCTAGGCCGGTCAGTTTCAACAGGCGAATACGCAGCCACACGTACTTCGATCGTTCCCACGCTCCGCGTGGGAATGCATCCCGTGACGCTCCGCGTCACCCAAACGCAGAATAGTGGGACGCGGAGCGTCCCCGGCGGCATTCCCACGCGGAGCGTGGGAATGATCAGGGGGAGTCAGACCAGAATCGAGGTGCCGGTCATCTCTTTCGGCTTCTCCAGGCCCATCAGCTTGAGCATGGTGGGCGCCACATCCGCCAATACGCCGCCTTCACGCACTTTCAGGTCACGCTTGCCAACATAGATGAACGGTACCGGCTCGGTGGTGTGGGCAGTGTGGGCCTGGCCGGTCGATTCGTCGGACATCTGCTCGCAGTTGCCGTGGTCGGCGGTGATCAGTGCTTCGCCGCCGACTTTTTCCAGGGCGTCGACGATGCGGCCGACACAGGTGTCCAGGCATTCCACGGCCTTGATCGCCGCTTCCAGGTTGCCGCTGTGGCCAACCATGTCGCCATTGGCGTAGTTGACCACGATCACGTCGTAACGCTGGTGGTCGATGGCATCGACGATCTTGTCGGTCACTTCCGGTGCGCTCATTTCCGGCTGCAGGTCGTAGGTGGCGACTTTCGGCGACGGGATCAGGATGCGTTCTTCGCCCGGGAACGGCTCTTCGCGGCCACCGGAGAAGAAGAACGTCACGTGGGCGTATTTCTCGGTTTCGGCGATGCGCAGCTGGGTCTTGCCGTTTTTCGCCAGATAATCGCCCAGCACGTTGTCCAGGCTGCCCGGGGCAAATGCCGAAGGGGCCGGGATGTTGGCGGCGTATTGGGTCAGCATCACGAACTCGACTTTCGGCTGGCGCGAGCGCTCGAAATCCTTGAAGCCGTCGTCGACGAACACGTGGCTCAGCTCGCGGGCGCGGTCGGCGCGGAAGTTCATGAACACCACGGCGTCGCCGTCTTCCACTTTCACCGGCTCACCGATGGTGGTGGCTTTGACGAACTCATCGCTCTCGCCGCGCTCGTAGGCAGCTTGCAGGCCGTCCTGTGCGGTGGCAGCGTTGAAGTCGGCCTGGCCGTTGACGATCAGGTTGTAAGCCTGGGATACGCGGTCCCAACGGTTGTCGCGGTCCATGGCGAAGTAACGACCCACCAGGCTGGCGATGCGGCCCTTGCCGAGGGCGGCGAAGGTGGCGTCCAGCAGTTCGATGGACGATTGCGCGCTTTTCGGCGGAGTGTCGCGGCCGTCGAGGAAGGCGTGCAGGTAGATCTTGTCGGCGCCGCGCTTGAAGGCCAGTTCGGCCATGGCGACCAGGTGATCCTGGTGGCTGTGAACGCCGCCGTCGGAGAGCAGGCCCATGAAGTGCACGGCCTTGCCGGCTGCGACTGCTTTATCCACCGCCGCGCAGATGGTCGGGTTCTCGAAGAACTCGCCGTCGCGGATCGCTTTGGTCACACGTGTGAAGTCTTGGTATACCACTCGTCCGGCACCGAGGTTCATGTGGCCGACTTCCGAGTTGCCCATCTGGCCGTCCGGCAAACCCACGTCCATGCCGGAACCGGAGATCAGGCCATTGGGTACGGTAGCGGTCAGGCGGTCCAGCACGGGCTTGTTGGCCGAATACACGGCGTTGTCGTGGTGGCTTTCACTGTGTCCGAAGCCATCGAGAATTATCAGGACCAAAGGTTTAGGCGTGGTAGTCATAGATCCTCTCGCGGCGCTAATAAGGAAGAGAATTGAAAAGTGAGTGGCAGTTTAAAGCGAAGTTCCCACCACGTCACCGCTTTACGGGGGTTGGCCCCCCCGGACGGCTGTGTATACTTACCGCCATTTTAACGCCCTGGAACCTCCTTGATGGTTGATCACCTGATTGCATTTGCCACTGCCCACTACCTGCTCGCGGGTGCCTTTGTCATCCTGCTGGCGCTGCTGATCGCGCATGAAATGAGCCGCGGTGGCCGCAGCCTGAGCACGTCGGAGCTGACCGCGCTGGTCAACAAGGATGAAGCCGTTGTCGTGGATATTCGCCCGGCCAAGGAATTTGCCGGCGGCCACATTGTTGGCGCCCTGAACATTCCGCAGGACAAGCTGATCGCACGCCTGGCCGAGCTGGAAAAATACAAAGCCAAGACCATCATCCTGGTCGACGCCCAAGGCCAGCACGCCGGCACCCACGCCCGCGAAATGCTCAAGACCGGTTTCACCGCCGCCAAACTGTCCGGCGGTATCGGCAGCTGGAAGGCCGATAACCTGCCGCTGGTGAAGTGATATGAGCCAGGTTGTCGTGTATTCCAGCGATTGGTGCCCTTACTGCATGCGGGCCAAGGCCTTGCTGGAGAAAAAGGGCGTTGCCTTCGAAGAGATCAAGGTCGACGGCAAACCCCAGGTGCGTGCCGAAATGGCCCAGAAAGCGGGGCGCACGTCCGTGCCGCAGATCTGGATCGGCACCCGGCACGTCGGTGGCTGCGATGACCTGTTCGCCCTGGAGCGCGCCGGTAAACTCGATGCGCTGCTGCTCGTCTGACTCCTAAACCCTAAAGACCCCAAGATTAAGAAGGATCTGTGATGACTGACCAACAGAACACCGAAGCAGCAGAAGCCCAAGGCCCACAATTCTCGCTGCAGCGCATCTATGTTCGCGACCTGTCGTTCGAAGCGCCGAAAAGCCCGGCCATCTTCCGCCAGGAGTGGACCCCAAGCGTTGCCCTGGACCTGAACACCCGCCAGAAATCCCTGGAAGGCGACTTCCACGAAGTGGTACTGACCCTGTCGGTAACCGTCAAGAATGGCGAGGAAGTGGCCTTCATCGCTGAAGTGCAACAGGCCGGTATTTTCCTGATCCAGGGCCTGGACGAAGCGTCCATGAGCCACACCCTGGGCGCGTTCTGCCCGAACATCCTGTTCCCGTATGCCCGCGAGACCCTGGACAGCCTGGTCACCCGCGGCTCGTTCCCGGCGCTGATGCTGGCTCCGGTGAACTTCGATGCCCTGTACGCTCAAGAGCTGCAGCGCATGCAACAGGAAGGTTCGTCGACGGTTCAGTAATCTCGAACCCGACGCGGTACCCAATGTGGGAGGGGGCTTGCCCCCGATGGCGGTGGATCAGTCACATAGATGTCGACTGACACTCCGCCATCGGGAGCAAGCCCCCTCTCACATTTGTTATGGGTGTTACTTGAAGCCCAGCTGGCGCCAGCCTTCGTAGACGGCAACGGCTACGGTGTTGGACAGGTTCAGGCTGCGGCAGCCCTCACGCATCGGCAGGCGCAGGCGGTGGCCGTCGGGCAGGGCGTCGAGCACCTCGGCCGGCAGGCCACGGCTTTCCGGGCCGAAGAGGAAGGCGTCGCCTTCGGCAAAGCTGGCATCATGAAACGGCCGCGAGCCTTTGGTGGTGAACGCGAACAGGCGCGGGTGGCCCAGGCTTTCCAGGCAGCTGGCAAGGTCGGCGTGGCGCTTGAGGGTGGCGTACTCGTGGTAGTCCAACCCGGCGCGACGCAGGCGCTTGTCGTCCATGTCGAAGCCCAGCGGCTCGATCAAATGCAGGTGGCAGCCACTATTGGCGCACAGCCTGATAACGTTGCCGGTATTCGGCGGAATTTCTGGTTGAAAAAGGATGACGTGAAACATGCACGGCTCCGAAGGCAAAGATGCGTTGCATTCTACCCCTGAAGACGACCCAAGGCCGAAGCTATTGCCACGGGTCATGGGCTCTTTGGCGATTGTCGGCCTGATGATCGGCTTGATGATCGGCCGCCTGACCACACCCGACCCGGTCGAGTTGCAGCAGGTCGAGACCCGCGCGGATGGCATGGTGGTGTGGTTCAACAGCGAACCCAAGCTGCACGGCGAGCATATCGACGGCGCCGTGGCGTTGCTGTTCGACGCCCAGGGCAAGGCTGGCGGTGGGCAACTCAAGGTCAACGACAAGGATGTGAACTGGCGCGTGCGCAAGACCGATCGCGGCTTGCTGCTCAACCTGGTGGCCGCGCGACCGTTGCGTGGAGAGTGGAACGGGGGAAAAACCGACGGCCGCTGGCGGCTGGAGATCCATCTCCGGGAGGAATAAAAGAGGGAGTTCCCGGCCTGCCTGTACCAGGGCTCCCAAAACGGGTGTGGGGCACGACGCTGTTAGCATCAAGCGCCCCAGTGTAAAGAGGGGATTCTCGGCCTGCCTGTACCAAGGTCCCCGAAACTGGGTTGTAAAAGGGTTAATGCAGGGCGCGTGCCAGAATTTGTAGTTTGTACCGAAAAAAGTCTCCAGAAAGCGAAAAGCCCCGAAATACGGGGCTTTGATGTTTTTGGTTTTCAGATTTTTCTCAGCTTGGCTGAGATTTTAAGCATTGCATCTGTGCTCGATGACGGTTCGTGGTGCATTGAAGCGGTGCACGAAGATCGGGTTTGATCGTTCCCACGCTCCGCGTGGGAATGCATCCTGTGACGCTCCGCGTCATGACTCTAAAAGCGGACGCAGAGCGTCCAGGGCGGCATTCCCACGCAGAGCGTGGGAACGATCAGAGACCTGATACTCAGCCTTCATCACCCTCATCATCATCCCCGCCATCGACCTTCATCCCCAGTTCCTTGATCTTGCGAGTCAGGGTATTGCGGCCCCAGCCCAGCAGCACGGCGGCGTCGCGGCGGCGGCCGGCGGTGTGCTTCAGGGCGGTTTCGATCATGATTCGCTCGAAGGCCGGCACAGCGCTGTCCAGCAGGTTCGACTGGCCACGTGCCAGGGCCTGATCAGCCCATTGGCGCAGCGCCTGCTCCCAGTTGGTCACGGGGGCCGAATCTTGCGGCAGGCTCAACAGCTCCGGCGGCAGATCGCTGATATGCACTTCGCGTCCGGACGCCATCACGGTGATCCAGCGGCAGGTGTTCTCCAGCTGGCGCACGTTGCCGGGCCACGGCAGGTTCTTCAGGTATTCCTCGGTCTCGCTCTTGAGCAGCTTCGGTTCGACGGCCAGTTCCTGGGCTGCACGGCTGAGGAAGTGGCGGGCAAGGGTCGGGATGTCTTCACGGCGATCCGACATGCGTGGGATGTGGATACGGATGACGTTCAGGCGGTGGAACAAGTCCTCACGGAATTTGCCCGCGTGCACCAGGGTTTCCAGGTTCTGGTGGGTCGCGGCGATGATGCGCACGTCCACTTTGACGGGGGTATGCCCGCCGACACGGTAGAACTCACCATCGGCCAGCACGCGCAGCAAGCGCGTCTGGGTGTCGGCCGGCATGTCGCCGATTTCGTCGAGGAACAACGTGCCGCCATCGGCTTGTTCAAAGCGGCCCCGGCGCAGGTTGGCGGCACCGGTGAAGGCACCTTTTTCATGGCCGAACAGCTCGGACTCCATCAAGTCCTTCGGGATCGCCGCCATGTTCAGGGCGATGAACGGCGAGGCTGCCCGTGGGCTGTGACGATGCAGGGCATGGGCCACCAGTTCTTTACCGGTGCCCGATTCGCCGTTGATCAGCACGGTGATGTTGGAATGGCTCAAGCGCCCGATGGCACGAAAGACTTCCTGCATCGCCGGCGCTTCACCGATGATTTCCGGAGTGCGGGTCAGGGTCGGCGGGGCTTCCTGGTTTTGCTGTTCCTGGGCGTGCTGGTTGGCGCGCTTGACCAGCGCCACCGCTTCGTCCACGTCGAACGGCTTGGGCAGGTATTCAAAGGCGCCGCCCTGATAGGACGCGACAGCGCTGTCCAGGTCGGAGTGCGCCGTCATGATGATCACCGGCAAGCGCGGGTGCTGCTCGCGGATGCGTGCCAGCAAGTCCAGGCCACTGGCGCCGGGCATGCGGATGTCGGAGATGATCACGTCCGGCTGTTGGCGGGCCAGGCGGCTCATCACGCCGTCGGCGCTGTCGAAGCTCTGGGTGGCCATGCCTTCCTGTTGCAAGGCTTTTTCGAGGACCCAGCGGATAGAACGGTCGTCATCGACGATCCACACAGTTTCACTACGGCTCATGTCGATGGGGCTCCTTGTTCCAGTGGTAGAAAGATCGAGAAGGTGGTGTGGCCAGGATGGCTCTCACATTCGATCAGACCCTGGTGCTGGCTGATGATGTTCTGGGTAATGGCCAGGCCCAGCCCGGTACCGTCCGGGCGGCCGCTGACCATGGGAAAGAAGATGGTTTCCTGAAGTTCCGCCGGAATTCCGGGGCCGTTGTCGATGATTTCGACTTTGGTCACCAGGCGATGGCGCACATGCCCGATGGTGAACTGACGCAGGGCACGGGTGCGCAGGCTGATGCGGCCCAGGCGCAGTTCGTTCTGGCTGCTGATGGCCTGCATGGCGTTGCGCACGATATTGAGCACCGCCTGGATCATCTGTTCGCGGTCGATCAATACGTCGGGAATGCTCGGGTCGTAGTCGCGTACCAGGGTGATGCAGCCTTGGCTTTCGGCTTCCACGAGCTGGCAGACGCGCTCCAGGACTTCATGCACGTTGGTCAGCGCCAGCGACGGCAGCTTGTTGGAGCCGAGCATGCGGTCCACAAGGTTACGCAGGCGGTCGGCTTCTTCGATAATGACGTTGGTGTAGTCCTTGAGATGCTCCTCCGGCAGCTCGCGGGCCAGCAACTGCGCCGCGCCGCGAATGCCGCCCAGCGGGTTCTTGATCTCATGGGCGAGGCCGCGCACCAGCATTTTGCTGGTTTCCTGCTTGGACAACTGAGCCTCTTCCTTGGTGATGCGCAGCAGTCGATCGCGGGGGTGCACTTCCAGCAGCAGCAAGGTGGCGCCGTTGCTCAGGATCGGGGTCACGGCGTAGTCGACGGTCAGCGTCTGGCCGGTGAGGGCGGTCAGCATCGCCTCGCGCTTGGTGAACGGGTGTGCCTGCTCCACTGCCTGGCGCAACGAGCTCAGGGCCTCGGCCGACTCGGTGAACAATTCGCTGATGAACTGTCCATGGCTGCGCTGGCCACTGATAGCCAGGAGCATCTCCGCCGCCGGGTTCATGTACTCAAGGCGCAGGTCGTCATTGAGCAGAATGGTTGCGGTGGTCAGGTTGTCGAGTAGCAAACGGTGCAGTGCATCGCTGATGGTCATCAGGACCTCTTTTGGAGCAAGGCGCGGGCTTGAGGCACACGCTGATACCAGGAAAATGCAAAAACCAAACCAAGGCTCCGAAAAGAAGCGCGAAACCTCTGGAATGGGGGGTTAAGGCGCGAAACTGTGGCGTTCTGCCAGCTTGATCGTGAAGTTTCGAACCAAAATGGGCTGGGCAGATGGGAAGAGTGCAACCTGACGCACCAATATAGTGCTGTTTTGAAAGGTCCGTTCAGGAAAGCCAGGCGGCTTTCCTGGCGGTCAGCCTTTGAAGATGCACAGCTCGGCCGTGGCGCGAATCATCGCCAGTTGCCGCATTGGGTCGTTCAGTGGTTCATGGACGGCCTGTGCCAGCCATTGCGGGCACTGCGGGTCGGTGCGTTGCGGGGTGAAATCCGCCAGCTGCTGGAGCATGCGCTTTTGCAGTTCGTCCAGTCGTGGGCGAATCTGCTTTACCAGATCCGGGCGTGGCTCGTCGGGCGCCTTGCCCTGGAACTGCCAGTCGGACAGCAGGGTGTATTGCACCAGTTTGTTGGCTTCGATCTGCGCCGAGAAGAATTGCTCCGCCGCGTCAGGTGCCAGTTTGTAGGCCGGCGCCTGGGCGGCGACGCTGGCGATCACCTCTTGTTCGCGCTTCTTGTCTTCCACCGGCTTGTGGCTGTCCCATTTGCTCAGGGCGACCTGATCGGCGATCTCCAGGCGTTCGGCGATGCTGTTGAGCAGTGGTTCCAGGGTGGGCGGCGCGGCGCTCGCACTGACACTGACGAATAACAGGGCTGACAAAAGTCTATGTTTCAACGCAGATCTCCTTGTGGGAGGGGGCTTGCTCCCGATGGGGCCTGTGAATACAGGTGCTGGCTGACACTCTGCCATCGGGAGCAGGCCCCCTCCCACATTTTTAATAAAACCGGGGCAAAAAAAGACCTCCCGAAGGAGGTCTTTTCGTCATCACGCTACTTCAAGCAGCGCTACTGGATCAGCAGCTGTAGTACAGCTCGTATTCCAGTGGGTGTACGAAGGTGCGTACTTTGATTTCTTCTTCGCTTTTCAGCTCGATGTAGGCATCGATGAAGTCGTCGCTGAATACGCCGCCTTTGGTCAGGAACGCACGACCTTTGTCCAGCTCTTCCAGGGCTTCTTTCAGGCTGCCGCATACTTGTGGGATCTCTTTGGCCTCTTCAGGCGGCAGGTCGTACAAGTTTTTGTCGGCGGCATCGCCAGGGTGGATCTTGTTCTGGATACCGTCCAGGCCAGCCATTACCAGGGCAGCGAAGGCCAGGTATGGGTTGGCTGCCGGATCCGGGAAGCGGGCTTCGATACGGCGAGCGCGTGGGCTGGACACGTAAGGAATACGGATCGAAGCGGAACGGTTGCGCGCCGAGTAGGCCAGCATCACCGGAGCTTCGAAGCCTGGGACCAGACGCTTGTAGGAGTTGGTCGACGGGTTGGTGAAGCCGTTCAGGGCCTTACCGTGCTTGATGATACCGCCGATGAAGTACAGGGCAGTGTCGGACAGGCCGGCATAACCTTCGCCGGCGAAGGTGTTCTTGCCTTCTTTGGCGATGGACAGGTGAACGTGCATACCCGAACCGTTATCGCCGTACAGTGGCTTAGGCATGAAGGTTGCGGTACGGCCGTAGGCATCAGCCACGTTGTGTACGCAGTACTTCAGGGTCTGAACTTCGTCAGCCTTGGCAACCAGGGTGTTGAACTTCACACCGATTTCGTTCTGGCCGGCAGTCGCCACTTCGTGGTGGTGAACTTCGATGACCAGGCCCATTTCTTCCATGGCGTTGCACATGGAGGTACGGATTTCGTGGTCGTGGTCGAACGGCGGAACTGGGAAGTAGCCACCTTTGATACCTGGACGGTGGCCTTTGTTGCCGCCTTCCACGTCCTGGTCGGACATCCACGAGCCTTGCTCGGAGAAGATCTTGAACATGGAACCGGAGATGTCGGACTTGAACTTGACCGAATCAAAGATGAAGAATTCTGGCTCAGGGCCTACGAATACGGTGTCGCCGATACCGGTCGACTTCAGGTATTCCTCGGCACGCTTGGCGATCGCACGTGGGTCGCGGTCGTAGCCTTGCATGGTCGAAGGCTCGATCACATCGCAAACGAGGATCAGGGTTGGGTCTTCGGTGAACGGGTCGAGAACGGCAGTGCTGTCGTCCGGCATCAGGATCATGTCGGAGGCTTCGATGCCTTTCCAGCCGGCGATGGAGGAACCGTCGAACATTTTGCCTTCTTCGAAGAAAGCATCATCCAGCGCATCACGCGCCGGCATGGTCACGTGGTGCTGAGTACCTTTGGTGTCCGTGAAGCGCAGATCAATCCATTTAACGTCATGATCTTTGATGAGTTGAACCGACTTCGACATAGTGTCCTCCGGGTGGCTTCGGGCTGGGTAGTGGAGTTAGCCCTTAGAATGTGGGTGATGCCGGCGCGGATAGTCCGCCAAGGCAACCTGCCTCACAAGAGAGCAAATTGCATGCCAGTGCGCCAACATGGGTTTTCTGCTCCAAAAACGCCCCTATAAAGGTGCATTGCGACAAAAGCCCAGAAATAGCGCACCTCAATGTAGCGCAGTGGAGTGAAAATGCACCCTATTAGTGCATTGAGTGTGCTGTGCATATTAACTGGTTAAACCTTGAGCGATTTCCGCTATAATCCGCGCCCCCCTTTTTCAGCAGGCCCGGCGCGCGCTGTTTCCATGAAATTAATCGTTAAAGTCTTCCCCGAGATCACCATTAAAAGCCGACCGGTACGGACGCGTTTCATCCGTCAATTGGCCAAGAACATCCGTGCCGTGCTCCGTGACCTGGACCCGGCTGTGGTGGTGAATGGCGTGTGGGACAATCTCGAGCTGGAAACCCGTGTCACCGACGCCAAGGCCTTGAAGGACATGACCGAGCGCCTGAGCTGCATGCCGGGCATCGCGCATTTCCTGCAGGTGGATGAATACCCGCTGGGCGACTTCGACGACATCACCGAAAAGTGCAAGCAGCACTACGGCAGTTCGCTTGAAGGCAAGATCTTTTCTGTGCGGTGCAAGCGTGCCGGCAAGCATCCGTTCAGCTCCATGGATGTCGAGAAATATGTCGGCAGCAAGCTGCGTCGTGAGTGCGGCGCAGCGGGAATTTCGCTGAAAACGCCGGAAATCGAAGTCCGAATCGAAATTCGCGACCAACGGTTGTTTGTCATCCACAGCCAGCACAACAGCATCGGCGGCTACCCGCTGGGCGCCCTGGAGCAGACCCTGGTATTGATGTCCGGCGGTTTCGATTCCACGGTGGCGGCCTATCAGATCATGCGCCGTGGCCTGATGAGCCACTTCTGCTTCTTTAACCTGGGCGGGCGTGCACACGAATTGGGCGTGATGGAAGTTGCGCACTTTATCTGGAAGAAATACGGCAGCTCCCAACGCGTGCTATTTGTGAGCGTACCGTTCGAGGAAGTGCTGGGCGAAATTCTCGGCAAAGTCGATAACAGTCATATGGGCGTGGTATTGAAGCGTATGATGTTGCGCGCCGCGTCGAGCATCGCCGACCGCCTGCACATCGACGCGCTGGTGACCGGCGAGGCGATCTCCCAGGTTTCGAGCCAGACGCTGCCGAACCTTTCGCTGATCGATTGCGTGACCGAAAAGCTGGTATTGCGCCCGCTGATCGCCAGCCACAAGCAGGACATCATCGACCTGGCACAAGAAATCGGCACCGCCGACTTTGCCAGGCACATGCCCGAGTACTGCGGGGTCATCTCGGTGAACCCCAAGACCCATGCCAAGCGCCATCGCGTGGAGCATGAAGAGAAAGAATTCGATATGGCCGTTCTGGAGCGTGCGCTCGAGAACGCCAAGCTGGTGCCGATCGATCGCGTAATCGATGAATTGGGCCAGGATGTACAGATCGAAGAAGTCAGCGAGGCTCTGGCCGGCCAGATCGTCATCGACATCCGTCACCCGGATGCCGCTGAAGATGAACCGCTGGAAATTGCTGGCATCGACGTGCAAACGCTGCCGTTCTACGCACTGAACGCGCGTTTCAAGGAACTGGATGACAGCCGTCAGTACCTGCTGTATTGCGACAAAGGCGTGATGAGTCGCCTGCATGCCCACCATTTGCTCAGTGAGGGGCATGCCAATGTGCGCGTTTATCGACCGAGCTAAGAGCCCGGGGCTGTTTGCCTGTGGCCTGCGTCACCGGCCCCCCGACTCTGCCGTCAAGCTGTAACGGCAAGGCCTGACTCTATTGTTAATCGCTGCCACGACCTGTCAGCACACCGAATCCTCTGATCGAGATACACAAGTGATCGAAAATCTACGTAACATCGCCATCATTGCTCACGTTGACCATGGTAAAACCACCCTGGTAGACAAACTCCTGCGTCAATCCGGCACCCTGGAGCGCAACGAGCTCAACGACGAGCGCGTGATGGACTCCAACGACCAGGAAAAAGAGCGCGGTATTACCATCCTGGCAAAAAACACCGCCATCAACTGGAACGGCTACCACATCAACATCGTGGACACCCCGGGCCACGCCGACTTCGGCGGCGAAGTAGAACGCGTAATGTCGATGGTCGACTCCGTTCTGCTGCTGGTTGACGCTCAAGACGGCCCTATGCCGCAAACCCGTTTCGTGACCAAGAAGGCGTTCGAAGCCGGCCTGCGTCCGATCGTGTGCATCAACAAGGTTGACCGTCCTGGCGCGCGTCCGGACTGGGTTCTGGACCAGATCTTCGACCTGTTCGACAACCTGGGCGCCACCGAAGAACAGCTGGACTTCAAAGTCGTCTACGCCTCGGCCCTGAACGGTATTGCCGGTCTGGACCACACCGACATGGCTGGAGACATGACCCCGCTGTACCAGTCGATCGTCGACAACGTACCAGCGCCGGCTGTTGACCGTGACGGTCCGTTCCAGATGCAGATCTCCGCACTGGACTACAACAGCTTCCTGGGTGTTATCGGCGTTGGCCGTATCGCTCGTGGTCGCGTCAAGCCGAACACCCCGGTTGTGGCTATCAGCGCCGACGGCAAGAAGCGCAACGGTCGTATCCTGAAGCTGATGGGTCACCACGGCCTGCACCGCATCGACGTTGACGAAGCGGCAGCCGGTGACATCGTGTGCATCAGCGGTATGGACGAGCTGTTCATCTCCGACACCCTGTGCCACCCGGACACCCCAGAGGCGATGAAGCCTCTGACCGTTGACGAGCCAACCGTTTCCATGACCTTCCAGGTAAACGACTCGCCTTTCTGCGGTAAAGAAGGCAAGTTCGTGACCTCCCGTAACATCAAGGAGCGTCTGGACAAGGAGCTGCTGTACAACGTTGCACTGCGCGTTGAAGAAGGCGACTCGGCTGACAAGTTCAAGGTTTCCGGCCGTGGTGAGCTGCACCTCTCGGTACTGATCGAAACCATGCGTCGCGAAGGCTTCGAAATGGCCGTGGGCCGTCCTGAAGTGATCATCCGTCAGGTTGACGGCGTGAAGCAGGAACCGTTCGAAAACGTCACCATCGACACCCCTGAAGAATCCCAGGGCAAGGTCATGGAAGAGATGGGCCTGCGTAAGGGCGACCTGACCAACATGGTGCCGGATGGCAAAGGCCGTGTGCGTCTGGAATACAACATCCCTGCTCGTGGCCTGATCGGTTTCCGTAACCAGTTCCTGACCCTGACCAACGGTGCTGGCATCCTGACCTCGATCTTCGATCGCTACGACACCATGAAGTCCGGCGACATGTCCGGCCGTCAGAACGGTGTTCTGGTATCGGTAGAAACCGGCAAGGCGCTGACCTACTCCCTGGAAACCCTCCAGGCACGTGGCAAGCTGTTCGTTGAACACGGTCAAGAGATCTACAACGGCCAGATCGTTGGTCTGAACAGCCGTGACAACGACATGGGCGTCAACCCAACCAAAGGCAAGAAGCTCGACAACATGCGTGCTTCGGGTAAAGACGAAACCATCGCCCTGGTTCCACCTGTTCGCTTCACCCTGGAACAGGCTCTGGAATTCATCCAGGACGACGAGCTGTGCGAAGTTACACCTAAGTCGATCCGTCTGCGCAAGAAGATCCTGGACGAAGGCGAGCGTACCCGCGCTGCCAAGAAAGCCAAGAACTGAGTTAGCTCAGGCTGAATAAAAACGCCCCCGGTCGAAAGGCCGGGGGCGTTTTTTTATGCCTGATCGTTCCCACGCTGATCGTTCCCACGCTCTGCGTGGGAATGCCTCTTGGGACGCTCTGCGTCCCATCAAGAGCGGACGCAGAGCGCCCAGGGCTGCATTCCCACGCAGAGCGTGGGAACGATCATCAGAACTTGTCGAGGGTCTTGAAGTTGGTCTCGCGCACCACTTCTTTCGGCTTGTATGCGCAATAACCCGGCCGCGGCCCGATCTTCGGGTGGTTGCGGCAGGTATCCGGGCGCTTGTCATAAATAGTGCAGAAGCGCGTCTTACGATCCAGGTACAGGCAGTCGTTGTTGCTCATACGCTGCAGGGTAAAAATTTCCGACTTGGAATTGAAGCGCTCGACAATGCCTTCCTTCTGCAACCGCTTGGCGATGTTCTTCGGCGGGTCGCCGCGCTCGAATTCATCGACGATACCAATGCGGATCAGGTCCTTGATCTTCACTTCGACCGGCAGCGTGCAGCAGCTGGACACACAGCCGCCGCACATGTGGGCGGAATATTTCTGCCAGGTCTCAAGACGGTCGAGTTCCGCGGCGGCGATCAGTTGAGGCTTCATCAGGGTTCCAAAAGGTGGGGCTGTATCCGGGCGCGCGATCATACCGGGATTGGTGGTTTTTTGAACAATATTTTGCGGGTTTCAGCTCAAAGGCTGATCGGCACGACCCCTGCATTAAATTCGCGCATAGGTGAATGAGTAAAAAAACTGCCGAACCAGCACGTCTACCGTCTGTCAGACCGACTAGGCTCTAGCAACTCCTTCAATCTCGCCCGAGGTCGCACCGATGTCTCAGGAACCGCTTGCACGAGAAGCAGAGGTAGCCGCATTTCGCGATGCCGTCTTGACCAAACTCACCTACGCGGTGGGCAAGGACCCGGATCACGCCTTCGACCATGACTGGTTCGAAGCCATTGCCCTGGCCGCCCGCGACCAGATGGTCGATCACTGGATGGACCATACCCGGCGCATTTATCGCAAAGGCCAGAAGCGGGTGTATTACCTCTCTCTGGAATTTCTCATCGGCCGCTTGCTCTACGACAGCCTGAGCAACCTTGGCGTGCTGGAAATTGCCCGCGAAGCCCTGGCGGAGCTGGGCGTGGACCTGGAGCGCATCCGCCTGCTGGAGCCCGACGCGGCGCTGGGCAACGGGGGCCTGGGGCGCCTGGCGGCGTGCTTCATGGAAAGCATGTCGACCTTGGGCATTGCCGGCCACGGTTATGGCATTCGCTACGAGCACGGCTTGTTCCGCCAGGCGATTGTGGATGGCTGGCAGCAGGAGCAGACCGAGCGCTGGCTGGATTTCGGTAACCCGTGGGAATTCGAGCGGGCCGAAGTGATTTACCCGATTGGCTTTGGCGGCAGCGTCGAAACCCTGGCCGACCCCTCCGGAAAGATGATCCAGGTGTGGACACCCAACGAAACTGTGCGCGCGGTGGCCTATGACACGCCGGTGGTCGGCTGGCGTGGCGCGAGCGTCAACACCTTGCGCCTGTGGCGTGCCCGTGCGGTGGAAGACCTGCACCTGGAGCGCTTCAACGCCGGCGACCACCTGGGCGCCGTGGCCGAAGTCGCCCGTGCGGAGAGCATCTCGCGCGTGCTTTACCCGGCCGACAGCACCGAAGCGGGGCAGGAACTGCGCCTGCGCCAGGAGTACTTCTTCGTCGCGGCTTCGTTGCAAGACCTGCTGCGCCGCCACAAAAACATGCATGGCTCGGTGTTGAGCCTGGGGGAGCACGCCTCCATCCAACTCAACGACACCCACCCCTCCATCGCCGTGGCCGAATTGATGCGCCAACTGGTCGACCTGCACGATATTCCCTGGGACGCGGCGTGGGACGTCACCGTGGAAACGCTTTCGTACACCAACCACACCCTGTTGCCCGAAGCCCTGGAAACCTGGCCGGTCGGCCTGATGGAGCGCATGTTGCCCCGGCACATGCAGATCATCTACCTGATCAACGCACAGCACATTGACTCGCTGCGCGCCAAAGGCATCCACGATTTCGATGTGCTGCGTTCGGTGTCGCTGATCGAAGAAGACAACGGCCGCCGCGTGCGCATGGGCAACCTGGCGTTCCTCGGCTCCCATAGCGTCAACGGCGTGTCCGGCCTGCACACTCAACTGATGCGCAGCACGGTGTTTTCCGAGCTGCACAAGCTGTACCCGGAGCGCATCAACAATAAAACCAACGGCATCACCTTCCGCCGCTGGTTGTACCAGGCCAACCCCAAGCTGACCGCGATGCTGGTGGAGGCGCTGGGGCCCGATATCCTCGACAAGCCTGAAGAGCGCCTGGTCGAGCTGGAGCCGTTTGCCGAGAAGCAGACGTTCCGCAAAGCCTTCGCCGAACAACGCCTGCACAGCAAGCGCGCACTGGCCGAGATCATTCACGAGCGGCTGGGCATCGCCGTCAACCCGGCGGCGATGTTCGACGTGCAGGTCAAGCGCATCCACGAGTACAAGCGCCAACTGCTCAACCTGTTGCACACCGTCGCGTTGTACCAGGCGATCCGCGCCGAGCCGGAAACCGACTGGGTGCCCCGTGTGAAAATTTTCTCGGGCAAGGCGGCGGCTAGTTATCACCAGGCCAAGCTGATCATCAAACTGACCAACGACATCGCCCGCACCGTCAACAACGACCCGACCGTACGGGGCTTGCTCAAAGTGGTGTTCCTGCCCAACTACAACGTCAGCCTGGCGGAAAGCATCATTCCGGCGGCGGACTTGTCGGAGCAGATTTCCACCGCCGGCTTCGAAGCCTCAGGCACCAGCAACATGAAGTTCGGCCTCAACGGTGCGTTGACCATCGGCACCATGGACGGCGCCAACGTGGAGATGCACGAGCGCGTCGGTGCCGAACACATGTTTATCTTCGGCCTCAGTGCGCAGCAGGTGGAGGCGCGCAAGCATGCCGGTGAGTTCCACGCAGGCCCCGATATTGCGGCGTCCCATCGCCTCAATGACGTGCTGCAGGCGATTCGCGGCGGGGTGTTCTCTCCGGATGATCCGGGGCGTTATGTGGGGTTGATCGACGGCTTGGTCAGTTACGACCGCTTCCTGGTGTGTGCCGACTTCGACTCCTACTGGGACGCCCAGGCGCGGGTCGAGGCGCATTGGCATGACTCCAAGGCATGGTGGCGTTCGGCGGTGCTGAATACGGCGCGGATGGGCTGGTTCTCCTCGGATCGCACCATCAGGGAATACGCCACCGAGATCTGGAAAGCTCTCGACTAAACACAACTGTCCAAAATGTGGGGGGGCTTGCTCCCGGTGACGGTATTCAGTTAGCAAATATATGGACTGATACACCGCTATCGGGGGCAAGCCCCCTTGTGTCTTAAGTCAGGAATAAACTGAGGGTGAGAGCGGTGAGTAGCAAGCTGAATGCCCCGAGTGCTCAAAGCACGTGTGGGAGCCCATGCTGCTACTCACCTCTCCGCTCTGGACATGAGCCCGAACAGTTGAACGAGCCCACCTCGAACAGTTACAAGCGTGGGCCAAGCCAGAGCGCTCTCACCCTGAGTGTAAGAGGATTTGGCCATGTTTTCCTATTCAGCAGGCATTGATGTTTCCAAAGACAGCCTCGAGGCTCGGATTCATTTACTTGAGGCTGGGGTAAGTTGTTCAAATACTGAGAAAGATTTGCCGGCGCTGATTGGATGGCTGCGGCTTTACCAGGTCAGCCGCGTGTTGGTGGAAGCGACGGGCGGTTACGAGCGAAACGTTGTTAAAGCGGCGCAAGCGGCTGGCCTTCAGGTCATTTGCGTTAACCCTCGTCGCGCCAAAGCGTTTTCCAGAGCGATGGGCCAAAAAGCCAAAACCGACCCGATAGACGCAAAGTCTCTTGCACAATTTGCAGCCGTCATAGACTCGCCAAGCGCCCGAATCACAAGCCCTGAGCATGAAAGACTGCGCGCATTGGTCCAGCAGCGAGAGCATTTTGTTCAGCAAAGAGATGACGACAGGCGGCGCCTGAAAACGGCGTCCTGCGATGCGGTGAAGCCTGCATTGCAGAGCCATATCGAGTATTTGAGCGCAGCAGTGGAAGCGATAAATCAGCTGATTCGTCAAAGTGCGAACGAGCTAGATCGCGAAAAGGTGGCTCGACTGTGCTCGGTCAAGGGAATTGGGCTGATTACGGCCAGCAGCCTTATGGCTTACCTTCCCGAGTTGGGCGAAATCGGGGGACGCCCGATCGCGGCACTTGCAGGCCTCGCGCCCTACAACAACGACAGCGGAAAGCACAAAGGTGCACGCCACATTAGTGGCGGAAGATTTGCAGCCCGCCGCTCACTGTATATGGCCTGCTGGGTGATCATTCGGGACCAGCCGGAATTCCAAGCTCGATACCAGTTGTTACGTGATAAAGGTAAATGCGCCAAGGTTGCACTGATCGCCTGTATGCGCGTTTTATTGGTACGCCTGAACGCGATGCTGCGTGACGGCACTGAATGGAAAGAGCACACCGCTTAGCACGGCAGCAGCTCTTTCGTTCAGCATTGCATGGCCTAGAGCTGTGGGAGTCTTGCTGCCTATGAATATGACTTCTGAATTGAATCCATTTAGACAGTTGCTCCCACATT
>NZ_PYWX01000068.1 GCF_003031675.1 Pseudomonas palleroniana
TTTGAAAAGACTGGGCCTGCTACGCAGTCCAACGGGAGCAAGCTCCCTCGCCACGAGGTGTTGGCTGGGTTTAGGGTTTCATGTAGATCTGCAAGTCGCCCGGCACATCCCCCGGTTTCAAGGGCTTCATGGGGTCGGGCAACTGACGGGTGTCTTTGAGGCCGATGGACTTCGCGATGCCGGGGTTGTCGAATACGCCGATACCGATGGCGCCTGTCAACTCGGCCAGGCCCGGAACGCCCTCGGCGGTGTTCATGTGAGAGGCGCCCACCAGGGCAATCCATTTTTCGGTGCCCGAGTTGGCCTGTATGACCTCCGAGGCGTGGTAGTTGAACTCCTGAAGCCGTTGTACAGAGCCGGAACCTGTTGTGGTGGCGCCATAGAGCGCCTTTACGTCCTTGTGCCGCGTCAAATAATAGTGGTCCAGAGGCAAGACCTCGATGCCCTTGCTTTCAAATAGTTTTTTAAGCTCCTCGAATGTCGGGCTGGTGCGCGGCATCTGTTTGCCGAGCATGCCGATGCCGTCGTCCACCAGGCCGTAGGGAGGCAAATCGATCAGGCCTTCGAAATACACCTTTTTTACTTTTTGGCTGACAAGCGTATCAATCTGCTGTGCCAGCAATTTGAAACTGGCCATCTGATCATGCTTCTCCCCAAACACGATCCCATCCGCAGCTTGCAAGGAACGGGTAATCAGCTCGGGTATTTCGACCTCTCCCGCCAGGGACGGCAGCGTCGGGCGCGGCACTGGGTTGAGAGCTATCTCGTCATAAAATTCGAACATGTCATCCACGAATTTTTTGAAGGTTTCATCTTTTCCATCACCTCGAATGAAATGGCCGACCTCCAGTTTGCCTTTCGTGGCTTCCGAGTAGCTGCCTTCGGGCAGCGCCTTGCGGGTAATTTTGGGTCGTTGACGCAGACCACTGTGATGGTAGGGGTGAACGCGGTGTGTGCCTGGGGTGTGGGTGTTGGGGCTGGGCGCCAATGTCTGCAGGGCCGAGAAGTCCTCAAGGGGGGAGCCGTAGGGCTGCATCCTGTCTGCATCGAAGGCATACCATTTACCGTTGAGCAACACGGCACTGCCTTCGACGGTGTGCTCGCCCAATTTAAAGGTCCCGTTGGCGGCTGACTCAAAGTGTTTGCCGGCTTCGAGCAAATCCACGCGGGTGGCGGTGCCGCGCAGTTTTTTAATGCCCTGCGCGGCAGTGCTCAGCCCGCAAGTCAGTAGTTTTCCAGCCCCCACCCAGAGATCGCCGGTGCCGCTCAGAGGGTTGAGTTCACCCAGGGTGGCGGTGCCGAAGATTTTTCCGACCTTGAGCACTTTGCTGACGGCGGAGCCGGTACCTTTCAAAGCTTTGAGTACCTTGCTGCCGGCCCCGAGGCCGGCCGTGACAAGCGCAAAAATATCCAGCGTCAAGTCGAAGGCGCCTGCACCGTAGTGACCGGCGCGGAAGTTGACGATGGCTGACCTGAGCGGCACAAGGTCCAGCAGAAAATCGGCGACGGCTGCTTGCTGCCCTCGCTCTACGTCATAGGAGGTAAGCCCCCGCGCCTGTTGCTCGAGGCCGAGGGCCGCGACGTAAACCTCGGCGATGTGCTGGCTGCGTTCGCTGGAGAAGCTTTTGGGGACACCGGGGCTAATCCTGACGTCCTGTAGCGTTTGCGCATTTTTGCCTTGCGGCTGCACCCGTTCGGCCTGGAACAGGGTGCTGCCGTTTCGGCTACTTTTGAGGTCGTTGAGGTTGGGCCGCTTTGTCAGCAAGCCCTTTTCCGGGTCCAGCGCATAAAGATGGGTTTCTTTATTGCGCGTGACTTTTAGCAGCAGGCGGTTTTTTTGCTCGATCAGTTCAGGGGCATCGAGAAAGCCCGTGCCGATTTTGTAAGTCCCTTCCTTGTAAAACTCGAGCTTTCCTTGTTCAAGGTTTTCCCGATCCTCCAGCGGCAGGTTGGCGATCAGGTATTTGACGAGTGTCTGGTGGAGTTGCTTTTGCGCGTCCAGCGCGGAGTTGAATGCCTGCAGGATGTTTGCGTGTGCGCTCCGGCTGAACGTATTGAAACGCTTGAGCGGCACGTCTTTATCAAAGGTCTGCCATTCTTCGCCAGGGGGCAGTGTGTGTCCCTCCATGATGATGTCGAGCATTGAGCGTGCACCCGGATTGAACTCGCGGTGCTTGATCGACAGTACTCGTTTCTCGAAGACGTCATCCGCCACATCCGGGAAATGCGCCTTTAGCGCGGCCAGGGCCATGGCCTTCCGACTGGGCAGTGCGTCACCCAGTCGGCTGGAGGCAATATGCAGGGCGTCCTGTTGAGCGTTGAAGGCAGTTTGCGCACCGGCTATTTCTTCGCTGTCGTAGTGATCGTCATAGCGCTTGGGAAGGTGACCGTTGCACACCGCCCAATCGATCAGCGCGTTCAGCAGCGTCGTGTCGGCGGGTGGAATCTGCGAGGCGTCGGCATCGATCATGACCTGGGCATAGGTTTTGTGGCGGACCGAGCCGGGGGCTTGGGCTTCCTGTGTGGCCACATTGATGCAGAAGTTGGCCCATGCCTGGCTGCCAAAGACCACCTGAGGGGGAATGTCCTTGACCAGAAATTCGGGCGCCCGGGCTGCCAATATCAGGCGGGCCGCCAACTGGCCCCGGCCTTTTGCGGTCCTGGCTTGCTGTTCCAGATGGTGGGCCAGTTCATTAATCACTTCTGCGGCGGATTTGCCCCAATGGCGCTCGCTTGCAAGGTCGAAATTGGCCACTCTGTTGCGATGGGGCGTGTTGATCGATTCGGGGTCGAGACCAATATGGATCGCCGCCAGCACATAGTCCGCCACACTGGTATCGGTCTCGATGCCGTCAAGTCGGGTCCGGATGGCGTTGCCCAATACCCGCGCCTGGGGCGTCTTGAGCAGGGTTTCCAAAGCCTTGTCCAGGTCGGTTAATGCCTCAGTGGACAACGGCTGTAGGTTCATCAGGTAGTCCAGCGCTCCCGCACGTCCCAGCCGAACGAAGCCGGGCAGGTTGGGCGTATTGTCGGTGACCACGGTTTCAATGGCGCGTTGCTGTTCGATACTCGGTGGAACGGCCCAGGACAAGGCACCGCCGAGATTGCCCAAGGGCGGCAAGGTCGGGCGGCTATCGATTGGAAGACTTTCCGTTGGAAAAGACGTCTGGCCTGTAATGGATTGCGGCAATGCAGGCGGGGAGAACGGCGAAGGGCTTATGAGCATTGGCGTTAACACCTGTGTTCGTACCGGAAAGATGCACCCTCCCTACGTCGATCCCTAGGGTCAGGCACTCTTCTGGGGTGTTGAAAACAGGTGTTTGGGTTCCAGCGCCAGGCGGTTGAGAGTGTAAGAGGCGATCTCGCGGAGCCAAACGTTTACATCGCCTGTAACATAGGCGCTGGCCGACTCACCGATCCATCCCCGTTAACGGATAGATCGCGGCGTTACAAAGCGGACACACTCTCTAGGTTCAGGAACCCGTCATGACCCAAAAGCAACGTTTGAAATATTCCATTCTGATTTCCCTGATCGTACTGGCGACCATGCTTGGCCTGTCTCACCTGCAGAACACTGGGGTTATCAGCGAGAAAACCTTCCAGTACATCGCCATCGCCGTGGCAGTGGTCGTGGTGGTCATCAACGGCATCATGCGGCGCAAGGTCAAGCCTGGCTTCTGATCTCGGGGCGAGATTCAAGCGCGGCCGTCGAGCACTTTGGCAGCCTCTTCATGCAGGCTGTAGCTTTTGTCGGCATTGAGGGTGAGCACGCCCTCGCTGCACAGGCGCTTGAGCACCTCGCGCACGCTGAGAAACGACAGTGGGATGCCCAGCTCGAGCAAATGGCTGTGCACGCCACGTACCCCCAGGGTGCGCTGGTTGTCTGCGGCAGTGAGCAGGGCGTCGATGACTTTCAGCCGGATCAGGCTGGTGCGCAGGCCGAAGCACTTGAGCAAATGGCGAATGCGCTGGTTGCCTTGCTGTTCAGTGGCTTTGCCAAGCGCTTGCGTGCCGGCGCTGAAATGGGCATCGGCAGCCGGTGAGTGTCCGTCCGTGGGCAGTTGCGAGTTGTACATGCAAAAAACTCCTTATCAGAGCCTGATCAGGAAAAATGATGGCGCTCTTAGCCAATAAGACGAACGAGCGACGTAAATCATGAAGCGGCAGATGTAGAAAATTTGTCGGTATCACGTTTGTCACAGGTCAAACGCTGCAAATCACCCAGGCCGTGGCTAAATTGTTCCCGGCGGGATGCGTCCTTAGGGTGGGGAGGTTTCCCGCGTGTTGTTCAATTTGACTGTGGAGCTTGCGTGATTATTTTCAACGGGTGGGTGAGGGTGTGCCTGGCAGGGGCATTGCTGGGGTCGAGTCTTGCTGCATCGGCACGCGAGCCGGTGGCGCAGGCATCCGCAGAAATCCGCCGCACCACCTACGGCGTGCCGCACATCCGCGCCCAAGACGAGCGCGGCCTGGGCTACGGCATCGGCTATGCCTATGCCCAAGACAACCTGTGTCTGTTGGCCAACGAAGTGGTCACCGTGAACGGCGAGCGCGCCAGGTTCTTTGGCCCGGAGCAGGCGACGCTGGAGGAGCGTAACAACCTTGCCAGCGATATCTTTTTCACCTGGCTCAACACCCCTGAGGCGGTTGGCGCGTTCTGGAAGGCGCAGAGCCCGCAGATGCGTCAGCGCATGGAAGGTTATGTCGCGGGTTACAACCGCTATCTGAAAGAGCAGGGCGCACCCGCTCAGTGCCAGGCTGACTGGGTTCGACCGCTGGTGGTGGAGGATCTGGTCAAGCTGACACGCCGACTGCTGGTGGAAGGCGGCGTCGGCCAATTCGCCGAAGCCCTGGTCGGCGCCGCGCCACCTCAAGCCACGGCGCGTGTGCAACCTGGCACAAAAGCCTTTGAGCTGGCCGCGGCCCATCAACAGCGCTTCAACCTTGAACGGGGCAGCAATGCGGTGGCGGTTGGCCGTGACCGTTCGTTCAATGGCCGTGGGATGCTGTTGGCCAACCCGCATTTCCCTTGGGTGGGCGGCATGCGCTTTTATGAGATGCACCTGACCATTCCAGGCCAACTGGATGTGATGGGGGCGGCGCTGCCAGGTTTGCCGGTGATCAATATCGGCTTCAACCAGCATGTGGCGTGGACGCATACGGTCGACACCTCCAAGCATTTCACCCTGTATCGGCTGACGCTCGACCCCAAGGACTCCACGCGTTACCTGCTCGACGGCAAATCCATCCCCCTGGATAAAACCGCGCTGACGGTGCAGGTCAAACAACCCGGCGGTGGCCTCAAGGCGCAGACGCATACGGTCTATAGCTCGCAGTTCGGCCCGGTGGTGCAATGGCCCGGCAAACTGGACTGGGACAGCCGCTACGCGTTCAGCCTGCGCGACGCCAACCTGGGCAATGACCGCGTGTTGCAGCAGTGGTACGCGATGAACCGCGCCGCCAGCCTCCAGGAACTGCAGACCTCGGTGCATAGCCTGCAAGGTATTCCGTGGGTCAACACCCTGGCCGCCGACGACCAGGGCCAGAGCCTGTACATGAACCTGTCGGTGGTGCCCAACGTCAGCGCCGCCAAACTCAAACAGTGCAGCGACCCACGGGCCGGCCTGCAAATGATCCTGCTCGATGGCGCCCACAGCGCCTGCGCCTGGGACATCGACCCGCGCGCGGCCCAGCCCGGCATCTTCGCCGCCGACCAATTGCCGCAATTGCAACGCAGCGACTACGTGCAGCATTCCAATGACTCGGCGTGGCTGGTCAATCCCAAGTCGCCATTGACCGGGTTCTCACCGGTGATCAGCCAGGACAACATCGGCCTCGGCCCACGCGCGCGTTTCGCTGTGCAGCGCCTGCAATCCCTGGAGAAACAGCCGATCAGCGTGAATGACCTGCAAAATATGGTCATGGACAACGAGGTGTACCTCGCCGGCCAAGTGATGCCCGACCTGCTCGAATTCTGCGCCAAACACCTCGGTGCCGACGCCACCGCCTTGCAGCCACTGTGCGCCAGCCTGAAAAACTGGGACCAGCACGCCAACCTCGACAGCGGCCTGGGCCTGGTGCACTTCATCAACCTGGTGGACCACCTGCAGCAAATCCCCGATGCCTGGCGCGTGGCCTTCGACCCAGCCCAACCGCTGACCACGCCGCGTGGCCTGGCCATCGACCGTGCCCCCGTGGCCAAGGTCTTGCGCGAAGCCATGCTCGCGTCGACGGCAGCCGTGAGCAAACTTGGCCTGAGCCGCTGGGGCGACATCCAAGTCAGCGGCCAAATCCCGATGCACGGCGGCCCGCAACACCTGGGCATCTATAACGCCATGCAAACCGTGCCCCGCGCCGACGGCAAACGCGAAGTCATCAGCGGCACCAGCTACCTGCAAATCGTCACCTTCGACGACAAAGGCCCCCAAGCCCTCGGGCTGTTGGCGTTCTCCGAATCCAGCAACCCCACCTCGCCACATGCCAAGGACCAGACCCAAGCCTTCTCCGATAAAAAACTGCGCCCACTGCCATTCACCGACGCCCAGATCAAGGCCGACCCGCAGTATCAGGAGCAACGCATCCAGGAGTAAGACAGCCCCGCAACCCCTTGATGCCAATACGAAATATTTTTGAAATCAAGGGGTTGCAGGCAAAAGCAAATGAGTACATAATGGCGCCCATCGAACGCAAAGAGGCATTAAAAACCTCAATGTATTCAATGAGTTAGAGTAGAGGCAGGGTTTTATAGCCCACTCAAGTTTATATGCGGTGAGTGCCAGTGGTAAGGGCATTGATCGTTTGAGGCCGAGTAGCAAAATGGTTATGCAGCGGATTGCAAATCCGCCTACGCCGGTTCGATTCCGACCTCGGCCTCCACTCTTAAAGCCCCGTAGATCAATGGTCTACGGGGTTTTTTAATGCTTAAGATTTAAGAACCGTTCCGCAACTTTTAGGATGTGTTCCGCAACGCTGTGCCATTTTCTCACCAAGGCCAGTCGTCGCAGGTTCTCCGCAGTACTGCCCCTGTGCAAAGAGGGGCAGTACTGGAGATAATCAGCGATTCCAGATACGGATTTTGGCTACTAGCTCTGTGAGCTCTTTTTCGAGTTCAGGTCGGAAGGCGAGATTATCTTTTGTTAAATGTTCTGCATATGCGAAGGCTTTGCTGTGCTTGTTGGTGTAGTCTTTTGCGCGTGATATTCCATTTGTGATGAGATAATCCTGAATGGAATCGTACTCCCCGATCTGTGGTAGTTCAGTGCGATCGTGGACCGCTTCAAATGATTCCTTTGGTATATAATTTTCAATCTCTTTACATCGAGTTACCCATACCATTGCACGAGTACCCGCGACTTCATTGATCAGTTGAGAAACTCTTGGTTTTAATGTGCCGTTGGGTGCTCTGCGGTCACTATCACAGACGAATGCAAAATTACGGTTGATCTTGAAAGCGCTGACTGCCTCTCTTATTTCGGTCTCAGTGGGACTGGCGTTGATATTCGCTAAAACACTTCCGCCATAGAATACAAATTGAAAGTGGCGTCCTTCGCTTAATTCGCCATTACTCCATATTTCGATCCATTTTTTTATAAATACTCTGTCCGAAGGGCCTTCTACCCATATCAGACCGTTGGCTTGCAATAGATCGCTTGCCCGCACTCCGAGATCATCAAGAACTCCATGTCCACCCACATCTCCGTTATAAAGGGTGCCGGTAACGCCGTCGTTGCCTCGTGTTACATGCAAGATCTGCGACTGTTCAGAGTCACCAAATATATCAATGGCAACGTTTGAGTGTGTGGTTAGGAATATATGGCATTCATTGGTGATTGCGAACTCTTCCAAATAAATGAACAGGTTTCTTTGTAAGGCTGGGTGTAGGTTGTTTTCCAACTCTTCTAGTGAAAATATATATTTTTGAACTGGCTTTTTTTCGAAGTCAGGGCGAATCAATAGGTTTAAAAGCGTGAGTATCACGGTTTTAAGCCCGCTTCCAGAAGCTGATAAGGCGATGGCGCCTTTACTTTTCTCTCCGAGAAATATTTCCCATTTTTCATTTTCTGAATGATAGCGAGTAGTTATTTCGTTGAATTCTATGTCTGGTGAGAATATTTTATTAAGCGCATTAAGTAGCTTTACTTGGATGAATGATCTATCAAATTCAACATGTTGGAGGTATTTGTGGATTGTCTCCGTTGCACCATTGCCATTGCTCGATATCAACATTTCAGATGTGATTTTTTCTGGCGTTATGTCACGGTCGGCGTCCAGTCTTACATGTGTGTATAACCGTAGTTCTGAACTTGGATGGGTGGATGTTAGGTGCTGTATCTCGGGGTCAGACGCCGGGACACTTACGTTGACAACCTCCATTTTACTCTTGGATACTTCTTTCCAAGTTAACGTGGCGTCTACGAATTTCTTTCCGTGATCCAGCCAATGATTACCTCCTAATGATCCTCCGCTCGTATTTTTAGGAAATAAGCTCATTAGGGTTCGTTCGTCGAGTGCTTCCGAAATTTCAATGCAAGTATTGATGTTTGCTTTGTTTATATAGTTTACACACAAATAATCCAGGGCGTGTAGTAATGCTGACTTTCCTATGTTGTTGCGCCCCACAATAACGTTTATAGGCTTGATTGTGTGGAGACCCGCGCCCGATGAGCCAAAACTTTTATAGTTCTTAAGATGAAATCCCGTATTTATAGTCATGCTATGCCGCCCTGGCCTATGGTGTGTGGTGCTGAAGTTTCGCTATAGCGTACCCGTTCTTTTACTTTTGTTAAAGTTTTGGGTTGGGTTTGTTCTGGGGCTAGAGGGTAGCTAAGGAAAACTTTGACTTTACAGACGTTATGTAACCTCTTATTTAGTTGGACTCACTATCTCACCAACACGTTGATAGACTTTCTTTGTTATTTCTTCGGTGGAGTGTCCAAGCAGCCTGCTAGCGTGCGCCAGCTCAATCTCGCTGGCTGCTTTCGGGCGAATGTCCTTGAACTGAAACTGGCGAATCAGCACTGCCAAAAAAGAGCCTCCGTCAGCGGCGGCTTTAATCGCGGCCTTCTCGCGGGCATGGTCCCAACGATTGCGCAGCATCTGCTGGCTCATCCTAAGGCCGGATGTGTTGGGGATCGCAATTCGCACAACGTCGTGTCGACCAAGCACCAGAATAAAAAGGACGGCAAGTTAAGTGTGGTCACCATCGACAATTGTGACGCCCCGGACGGCTTGCCAGCGGTGCACACTTATCGGCACATCTACCCGAACAAGACCGCTGCTGAATCAGCAGCCAAAGCACGTTTAGCGGCGTTTAATCGCTCGACCGCCGACGTGCGTCTGGAGATGCCCGGCCGGACAGACATCTTTGCCGAGCGGTCAATCAACGCCCAGGGGTTCAAGGTCGGCCTCGATGGTGAGTACCTAGTGGACTCGGTCGAGCGGGCGTTTTTGTATCTGCGCTGAACGCCGCAATGGCGCATCGACAGATCAATACACCGAAACGCCAGGCTGCTTTCCTGGCGCAGCTTGGTCACGAGTCGGGTCAGCTGCAGTACGTCCGCGAGCTGGGCGGAGATCGATACCTGAGCAAATACGATACCGGCAATCTGGCTGCCAAGCTTGGTAATACCCCAGGTGCAGATGGTGGTGGTCAACGCTATCGCGGCCGAGGATTGATCTAGGTTACCGGGCACGATAACTACCTGCGCTGCAGCCTGGCACTGTTCGGCGATGAGCGATTACTGCGCACCCCCGATCTGCTCGAACAGCCGCAATGGGCGGCAGAGTCGGCTGCTTGGTTCTGGTCTGTAAACGGGCTAAATGCACTCGCGGATCAGGACCAGTTCGACACCATCGCTCGCCGGATCAATGGCGGCCTTAATGGCCTGGATGACCGGTTGCAATTGTGGACCAGGGCGAGGGCGGTTTTATGCGTCTCTTCGATCTGATCCCTGCGCAGTTCCGTATCGCCGCTATCAACTTGCTGTTAGTGGTGGTAGTCACAGGATCTGCAGTATTGGCCTGGACTGCTCAGGACTGGCATTATGGCCGCGTGCTAGAGCGGCAAGCCCGGCTGCAGGCGGACACACTGAACGAAATATCCCAAGCGTCTGCTGCTCTGCAACGTACCGAGCAGGACAAGCGACTTGCCCTGGAGCTCCGCCTGAAGAACAAAGACGAAACGCACTACAAGGAATTGGCCGATGAGCAATCCAAGCAGGCTCGCCTGCGTAATCGCCTGGCTACTGCTGATCTGCGGCTGTCAGTCGTACTCGCCGCCACCGAAACCACCGGCAGCAGTGCAATGCCAACCACCACCGCCACCGGGCGCGTGCTTCATGGCACCACAAGAGCCCAACTTGACCCAGTGCATGCTCAACGAATTATCGGAATCACCGATGCCGGCGACCAAGGATTGATTGCGCTTAAAGCTTGCCAAGCTTATGTTATCGACGATAACTCTCTAGGATCACCAATGATTACTTTAGTTTAGGACTAAGCTTAATAGGGTTTTTTATATGAGATCTGGTGGTTTGTTCTATTAGCGTGTCTTTTCCAAGAGCGAGCGCGCAATTAGCAAGGGTGAGTGAAAGTATCATTACTATTAATGTCGCGATTTGCTGGCTGTTGATTGTAATAATATCTGTGGTCAGCCCTAATACTAGAACTCCAAGTGCTGCACCTAAACCAGTTCTGGTGATGGTAAGAAGTCCGGTCCCTACTTCTGCAATGTTTTTATGAATAAAGTTGAAGGTGTCAATACTTTTGTCAGAGCTAAACCGTATTCCGTGCTTAATGATGAAAGCTAGGACATAAGGGGCGATAAGATAAGTTGAATATTGAATGAGCGGGCCGATTGCTAGCAGTCCCTCTACAATTTCATTAACATCTTTTTCGGTAGAGCTAAATAACACTGTCGGTACAGTTCCCAATAGAGAGGCTAAAATAAACTCACTTGGAAGTTTTCTTATTAACGCAATCGTGTCCCTTTTGAAATTGCTGGGTTTTTTGTTCATTGGCAAATCCTCTAGGGCGCACGATGAATTGATTCTTTAAAAAAGAATGAGCCGGATGAATGCGTCAACATTCATATCGGCTTGCCGAACCCGCAGACCAATCCTGCAAGCCCGGCCGTGGTCCCTGTCTTGTGCACAAAGCACGGCGAGCCTAGCACCTGTTCATTCATACAGTAAAGGTCTTGCACTCATGTTTATACCTATCATCCCTTGGATGGGCGGCAAACGCCGCCTTTTGCTCCGCCGTTCGTCCAGCGCCCGGCACTCGCTACAACCTGCCGACTCCCATCTTTAAGCGCGGATATCCTGTGCGTTAGAACGGAGAGCCAGCATGGAAATCAACGAGAACGCCCCGGACAATCAGACAGGGCACGATTCGAAGCGCGATGAGGATGGTATTCCATTGCCTCCAGACGATGACGCGCCTCTTGAAGAGGACATGTCGGATGTAGACGCTGCTGATTCAGTGGCGAGCGAGCATCCCGACAACTGAGAATTCGTAATGCATCGAACCCGGCCACCGCGCCGGGTTTTTAATGTCTCGGATCTACCTGTAGTCAGGACAGCCCTAGGCAGGGCTGGAACGCTTGCGTGCGACTATTCGAACCTCGCCTTTTCTATATCACCATGCTTGCTCTGTAGGTAAATCGTATAGGGCAAGAGGAGGGTGTCGGCAATTCCAGACAGCCCCATATCCAGCGCAATTAATGACGCAGATGGGTATCCGTCAAAGCCGGTGCTCCGGCGTGGCGCCGCATCGAGTGTGCAGTAATCAAAAACGGCACCGCTATAAATTCTCGGCACCGAAGCGCAGTGAGATTTCCAACGAGCAAGCTTATTGCTCGCGACCATGTCGTCTCGGAAAGTGGTGTTGACGGTTCCACAGCCTGTAGCGGATAGCGCTGCTATAAGCACTAAAGCTTTTTTGAGATCCATCAGATTGGCTCCTTGCCAGAAAATTTTGAGCTTAACCGAACCTTGCTGGCGCGAATGTAAAAAATTTTTTCAGCCCTCTTGAAATCCTTTTCCGCGCACATAAATTTTCAGCACGCGACGCCGAATGCGGGTCGCGCACTTAATCACTTGGATTTAATCAGGAGATTTCGAGATGGCTACTACCCTTTCGCTGGCCCCTTTGTTCCGTCAATCCGTGGGCTTCGATCGCTTCAATGACCTGTTTGAGTCGGCGCTGCGCAGCGAGGCTCCAAACACCTATCCGCCTCACAACGTGGAAAAGCACGGTGACGACGAATATCGCATTGTCATTGCCGTAGCCGGACTCACTGAAGCGGATCTGGATATCCAGGTCGAGAAGGGCGTCTTGACAGTCGTGGGTGACAAGCGTGAAACCGACAAAGAAGTCACCTATCTGCACCAGGGCATCGCGCAACGGGCATTCCGGTTGTCGTTCCGCCTGGCAGATCACATTGAGGTGCGTGGCGCTTCGATGAACAACGGACTGTTAAGCATCGACTTGCTGCGTGTGGTGCCTGAAGAGGCCAAGCCTAAACGCATCACGATCGGTGGCGGGAAAGAACCCGAACTACGTCAGGTAAGCTTGCAGTAAGTCAGTAGTAATAAAAAGGCGCTCTCAGGAGCGCCTTTTTTTGCTCCGGCGTAACGACGATGCGCTGACCACGTCGACCGCGTATCACGCCAGGCTTTGTACGCTGGCCGCCCGATTGATGCGTTCATTGACAAGCAGCGCAACACCACTCAGCACAATGAAGCTGATCGCCAACGTCATCTGCAGGTCAAACGGGCTGAGGTTGACCAGGGCGCTGATCAAGCCGCCGCCGATGAAAATAATCGTATTACCCGCCGACGCCGAGGCCCCGGCGTTGTCCGGGAACAGCTCCATCGCTCTGGAGGTGGCGGCGGGGCGGGTGATGGTCGTGCCTGCGGTGCAGATCATCATGGGCACCAGTACTGTCAGGGGCGCTAGGCCATAGAGGTTGGCCAACAGCAGCATCGTCAGCCCCGCAAGGAATATCAGGCACAAGCCCGTGCTGATTTGCGTGGCCGATTCCATGCGCTTACTCAGTACGCCGGCGAGCGTGCCGCCCATGACGTAGGCCGCGCCGTAGAGCAGCAGCATCAGCGAGAATTCGTAGTTGCTCATGTGCAACTGTTCAAGGAACACCAGGGGCGAGACCACGATGAACGAGAAGTGGCAGGCAAATACGATGGCGCAGATCAACCAGTACGCAATGAAATTGAAGTGACGGCACAGCTGCCGGTAAGTTTTGAAGATATTGAGATTCGCCCCCGCATTCACGATGGGCGGGTTACGCAGTGACAGACTGGCTTTCACAAACACCACGATGGCAATGGCGGCGAACACGTAGAAGCTGCCCTGCCAGTCCAGCCACTGTTGCAGCACGCTGCCCACCAGCGGCGAGATCGAAATGAAAATCCCGCTGGCCGTCACCATCAGGATGCGCAAGCGGTCGCGCTCCTTACCCACAAACAGGTCTTGCACCAAGGCCTGGGACAACACAAAACAGCCGCAACCTACCGCCTGAACCACACGAAATATCAGGAAGGCTGCATAGTCCGTCGCCCAGACGCAGCCCAAGGCGCCCACAACCGAAACGGCCATTCCGCCCAGCAACAGAGTCTTGCGACCGAGTGCGTCAGACAGCGGGCCGATCAGCAATTGCGAGAGGGAGATGCCGATCGCAAATACACTGACAGACAATGCTATGTCTGAGGGCGTGGTGTTGAAGTGCGTTGACAGTGCCGGGAACGAAGGCAGGAGCACGTCGATCGGGAATACGCCCAGCATGACCATGGTCATGAGGAGCACCACGGCGGCAACTTTGCTGGCCCGGTTCGAGGGATCCGTTGTCTCAGACATCAATCAGTCCCGCCATGCTGAACCATTCCCTGTGTGCTGGCTGAAAAAAACAGTGCGTTTCATCGCGTGGAGTGTCGTCTCAATGCGACAGTCGCAGCTTAGTCAGAGGTACAGCGTTATCAAGATGCCGCAAAAGCCTTGAGTTTCTCAAGAGTGCCAAGGTGTATTCCTGTATCTGCCCATAGCTGTACGGAGCGCCAGGGGCGAGAACCCTCTACTGTCGCAGGCATAACAACCGCCAGGATGCCGCGCCATGTTCATGTCTACCAGCCTGCTGTCTGCCTTCGTGCTGTTCGCTTTCGTGTCCTCGATCACCCCGGGCCCCAACAACACCATGTTGCTGGCGTCGGGGGTGAACTTCGGGTTTCGCCGTTCGATGCCCCATGCCTTGGGGATCAGCATCGGCTTCATGGTGCTGGTGATTTCGGTCGGGCTGGGCCTGGGCGAGGTGTTCAAGCTGTTTCCGTGGGCCTACACGGTGTTGCGCTATGTGGGCGCAACCTACTTGCTGTATCTGGCGTGGAAGATTGCGACTTCCGCGGGGATGTCCGACAGCTGTGATGAGCAGGGCAAGCCCATGACGTTCCTGGCGGCAGCGGCGTTTCAATGGGTCAACCCCAAGGCATGGATCATGGCGTTGGGCGCGATCACCACCTATACGCCGGCCGAGGGTTATATCACCAACGTGCTGGTGATCGCCCTGGTGTTTGCCGTGGTCAACTTGCCCAGCGTGTGTGTCTGGGTGGGCTGTGGCAGCGGCTTGCGCAATGTGTTGCGCGAGCCGCGCTGGTTGCGGTTGTTCAACGGGTTGATGGCTGCGCTGCTGGTGGTGTCGTTGTATCCGATGCTCGCGGGCAGTTGATCGGCTTTAAACCGGGGATATGGTCGCCAGCATGCCGATGCCGATGGTCAGCACCAGAAAGCCGAACAGGAAAAGTGCCATCTTGGTCATAACGCCTCCGAAGGGAAGGGGATGGCAGGAACCTGCCTGCCATGCTCGACAAGGGTGTCGGGAGTGAGGCTATTGTCCGCTCGGAGCCGATTTCGATACAGCGGCAGATGCGAAAGAAAAAACCGTATCAGATCACTCTGGGTGTGCAGCGGCGCGGGCTTGCAAAGGGGCCGTGTTTATAAAGATCAGCCCTGCATTCCACGTTTTCGCCGCTTTGACGCACCAATCCTCTAAGATGTCGCCCACAGCACTCAACAATAACAGTGGGCCGACCCTCGATGGAAAGACGCCAGTTCAGCGGTGGTATGAAAGGCAAGAACCTGCGCTACCTCAATGACTATCCCCAACAGCCGTCGCCGCTCAAGCGCGTCGGCTTTTTGTTGCTTGAACATTTCTCCCTGCCCGCATTCACTCAGGCCCTCGATACGCTGATCACCGCCAACCTGTTGCGGCCCGAGCTGTTTACGACGCGTACCTTCGGCTTCAGCGATGCCGAGGTGATCAGCGACCTGGGCCTGGTGATCCGCCCCGATGCGCCCCTGCACGCGGCGGTATTGCTGGAGCTGGATCTATTGGTGGTGTGTGGTGGTTTTCGCACCGAACTCAAGGCGGGCGATGAGTTGATACAATTGCTGCGTACCGCCGACGAACTCGGTATCGGCCTCGCTGGCCTGTGGAATGGCGCCTGGTTCCTCGGGCGGGCCGGGCTGTTGGACGGTTACCGCTGCGCCATTCACCCGGAACATCGCCCGGCACTGGCGGAGGTGTCCAAGGCCGCCCAGGTCACCAGCGAGCCCTACGTGATCGACCGCGACCGCCTGACGGCTTCCAGCCCATCGGGAGCCTTCCATATGGCGCTCGACTGGATCAAGGAGCTGCATGGCAAGGCGCTGGTCGAAGGGATCGAAGACATCCTGGCCTTTGAAGAGTCGCGTTATCGCCGGATCAAACCCACCGAGAACGTCTGCGTCAGCGCGCCGTTGCGCGAGGTGGTGAAACTGATGGACGCCAACCTGGAAGAACCCCTCGAACTCGACCAACTGGCTGTGTACGCCGGCCGTTCGCGGCGTCAGCTGGAGCGTTTGTTCAAGGAGCAGTTGGGCACCACGCCGCAACGCTATTACATGGAATTGCGCGTGACCGAGGCACGGCGGTTGCTGCAGCACACCGAGTTGTCCCAAGTCGATGTGCTGGTTGCGTGCGGGTTTGTGTCGCCGAGCCATTTCAGCAAGTGCTACAGCGCCTACTTCGGTTATCGGCCGTCGAAAGAGAAGCGACTGGTCAAGTAGCCCGCGCCAACGCCGCCCAGTGTGGGAGATGTCGAGCTTTAGCGAGGCTTCGATAGGGGCGGCACAATCGATAGAGACGTCACCTGACACACCGCCTTCGCAGTCTCGCTGAAGCTCGACTTTTAGAAACGCTCCAACCGGTAGGCTCCCTGAGCCGGTAACCCAGGGTTCAGTGGTTCAGGTTTGAGCAGTTGCACGACCATTTCCGCCGTAACGGCCGCCTGCGTCAGCCCCAGATGCTGATGGCCGAACGCAAGCAGCACCTTGCCATCAGCGACGCGATCAATAATCGGCAAAGAGTCGGGCAAAGACGGCCGAAAGCCCATCCAGGGCGTGGCGCCTTGCGTACTCAGGTCCTGGCGAAACAAGCCCTGGCTCAAGCGATGCAATTGCCAGGCGCGCTGCATATTCGGCGGGCGCAGCAGCCCGGCGAATTCCACCGTGCCTGCCAGGCGCAAGCCGCCGAGCATGGGCGTCATGATGAACTTGCGCTCAAAGGAGGTGACGGCGAACGGCAGGCGGTCTTGTTCATGAGGCAGCATCAGGTGATAGCCGCGCTCGGTGTCCAGCGGGACTTTTTTGCCGGTCAGCGCAGTGGTGAGCCGGGCCGAATGCGCACCGCAGGCAATCAGTACCTGGCGCGCCGTCAGCACGCCCTGGTCCGTCATCAACGAGACGCCATCGGCCTCGACACGCCCATCCACGACGCGCTGCTTGAGAAATTGCACACCCTGGGCCTTGGCGGCCTTGACCAGCTCGCCAACCACGTGAAAAGGGTCGAGAAAGTGGCCGGTGCCTGGAAAAAACAGCGCACCCTGGATGCTATCGCTCAATTGCGGCGCCGCCTGGCGCACCGCATCGCCTGACCAGACCGCCACCGCCACGTTTTGCTGCTGCATTCGCTCGCGCAACGCCTCAATGGCTGCGTGCGACTCGGCGCGTTCATACACCAGCAACGAGCCGTCTGCACGCAGCAGTTGCGCTTGTTCAATCGACTGCAGCAAGCGCTGCCAGGCCCCCAGGCTGGCCTCATTGAGCGCACGGATGCCCGCCACCGTCCGCCGGTAGCTGGCCGGGCGCAGGTTCAGCAGCAGGCGCGCAAACCAGGGCAGGGCGCGCGGCAGGTATTTCCAGTCCAGGCGCAAGGGGCCCATGGGGTCCATCAGCATGGCCGGCAGGCGCTTAAGGATCGAACTATCGGCAATCGGAAACACCTGCTCGGTCGCCAGGTGCCCGGCATTGCCATAAGAGGCGCCCATGCCCGGGTCCTGGGGGTCGACCACCACCACGCGACGGCCCTGACGCGCCAATTGCAGGGCACAGGCGACGCCGATAATGCCGGCGCCGACGACCGTGATATCGACCGTGTTGGAAGCGCCCATGGCTACACCTCTCTCCGGCCGTTGAGCAAGCGCCGCAGCTGCAGCGGATTGGCCTGCTCAAGTGCGTGGGGCAGCAGGCTGTCCGGGAAGTCCTGATAACACACCGGGCGCAGGAAACGCAGGATCGCCGCCGTCCCCACCGAGGTGCTGCGGGCGTCGGAGGTCGCCGGGAACGGGCCACCGTGGACCATGGCGTCGCAGACTTCCACGCCGGTCGGCCAGCCGTTGACCAGCAGGCGCCCGGCTTTGCGTTCAAGCACCGGCAGCAAGGCGCTGGCGCTGGCCAGGTCGGCTGCCTCCAGATGCAGGGTGGCGGTGAGCTGGCCTTCCAGATGCTCGCACACCTGGCGCACTTGCACATCGTCGGCACACACCACCAGCAGGGCGCTGGCCCCGAAGATCTCCGCTTGCAGGTGCTGGTTGGCGAGAAACGCGTCGGCCTGGGTGATGAACAGATGCGCCTGGCCCTGGTTCGGACCGGTGGCCGGCAACCCCCGGGCGACGACCTGTGCATGTTCCGCCAGTGCACTCACACCGGTGGCATAGGCATTGAAAATGCCGGGCGTGAGCATGGTCTGCGCCGTGCAGCCTTGCAGTCGCTCGCTCGCGGCACCGATGAAGCGATCCAGCGCCTCGCCTGCGCGGGCAATCAACAAACCGGGGTTGGTACAAAACTGCCCGGCCCCCTGGGTCAACGACGCCACAAAGCCCTCAGCCAACGTGGATGCGCGGGCTTGCAGCGCTGCGGGGAACAGCAGCACCGGGTTGATCGAGCTCATCTCGGCATACACCGGGATGGGTTCGGGCCGCGCCTGCGCAGCCTGGGTCAAGGCCAGACCGCCGCTGCGCGAGCCGGTAAAGCCGACGGCCTTGATCCGTGCGTCGGTCACCAGCGCGATTCCCACTTCACGGCCCGAACCGTACAGCAGGGAGAACACGCCTGGCGGCAGACCGCAGGCGCTCACCGCCTGGGCCACTGCGCGCCCGACCAACTCGCTGGTGCCCGGGTGTGCGCCGTGGGCCTTGACGATCACCGGGCATCCCGCCGCCAGGGCCGACGCGGTGTCACCGCCGGCCACGGAAAAGGCCAGCGGGAAATTACTCGCACCGAAGACCGCCACCGGTCCGAGCGGCACCTGGCGTTGACGCAGGTCCGCACGCGGCAGCGGTTGTCGCGAAGGCTCAGCGGTATCCACGCGTACGTCCAGCCATTCACCCGCACGCACGGTGCGTGCGAAGGTGCGCAATTGCCCGCAGGTACGGCCGCGCTCACCCTGGATGCGCTGGGGCGGCAGGCCGGTTTCGGCCACGGCGCGTTCGATCAGTTCGTCGCCGAGCGCCTCGATGTGCTCGGCAATGCTTTCGAGAAAGCTCGCACGAACCTCCAGCGAGGTTTCACGAAAGGTGTCGAACGCCGCCCAGGCCAGGGCACAGGCGCGTTCGACGTGCTCGCCACTGCCGCCGTGATAGGCGGGCTCCAGCGGCCTGTCGGTGGCGGGGTTGATGGCCCGGATCGCTTCGCGATTGCCGTAAACGGCGTGCTGTCCGATCAGCATACTGCCCGTCAGAGTCATGGAGTCGTCCTGCAAAAAAGGAAGGGGCCGCCATGACCGTCACGGCGGCGCGAAAGGCTCAGGCGACGTTCTGTTCAGCCGACCAGTTGGCGTACCACTGGCGGAACAGGGCGTACTGGTTTTCGGCATAACGGCGTTGAGCGTCACTGAGTACGTCGGTTTCATTGAAGTGCAGGGCGTATTGCCGCTCGCCGTTGAGGACCATCAGGTGCTTGTAATACAGCACCAGGTCGCAGCCTTCATCGAACGACGACAACACGCCCAGCGCCGCTTCCAGCTCACGGGCCAGGCGTCGAGCCTTGGCGTCGCCCTTGGCGGCTTGTTTGCTCAGTGCGACCAGTTGCAGCACTTCCCGAGGCAGCGCGTTGCCGATGCCGGTGATGGCGCCGGTGGCGTTGCAGTTGACGAAACCGTGGACCACTTGGGTGTCGACACCCACCATCAGGGTCACGTCATCGTCTTTGGAGGTGATGTTTTCCGCCGCATAACGCAGGTCCGCGCCACCGCCGAATTCCTTGAAGCCGATCAGGTTCGGGTGTTCGCGGCGCAGTTCGAAGAACAGGTCGGCGCGGGTGGCGAAACCGTAGTAAGGGCTGTTGTAGATCACCGCTGGCAGGTTCGGCGCCGCCTTGAGGACCGCCGCAAAGTGGGCCTTTTGCGCAGTGGCACTGGCACCACGCGACAGCACCCGGGGAATCACCATCAAACCGTGGGCGCCGACCTTGGCCGCATGGGCTGCGTGGGCCACCGCTTCACGGCTGTTCACTGCGCCGGTGCCGACAATCGTCGGTACCCCGGCCGCCACCAGGCGTGCCACACCTTCCTGGCGTTCGGCTTCGGTGAGCAACGGCCAGTCGCCCATCGAGCCGCAATACACCACGGCGCTCATGCCGATATCGACCAGTTCGCGGCCTTTGGCAACCAGCGCATCGAAATCCGGTTTGCGTTCTGGAGTGCACGGGGTCATCAGGGCGGGGATGCAACCGGTGAAGATATTGTCGCTCATTGTTCTAGCTCCGTTCAGTTGAAGAGGCGGGGGGCTCAGATGCCCCAGGCAAAAGGGTCCTGTGCGTCGATCAGCAAGGTGCTGTCGGCGGTCATATAGGCGCGGCCGGTAATGAAGGGGCGTACGTGTTCGCCGTCCCACTCATAGCGGCCTTCGAATTGGCTGCCGGTGATGCTGGCTTGCACCCAGGTTTCACCCTCGGCGAGTTTTCCATCAGCGGCCAGGCACGCGAGTTTGGCGCTGGTGCCGGTACCGCAAGGCGAGCGGTCGTAAGCGCCGCCGGGGCACATGACGAAGTTGCGGCTGTCGGCCTGGGCGTCATCGGCGAACAGCTCGATATGGTCGATCACGGCACCGTCTGCGCCATAAATGCCCTGGGTGCGCAGCGCCTTGAGCAGCGTCCGGGTGTAGTCACTCAGGACGTCGACGTTATCCATCTGCAGCGTCTGGCCGTGGTCCGACACCAGGAAAAACCAGTTGCCGCCCCAGGCGATATCGCCCTGCACCACGCCATGCCCAGGCACCTGCACCGACACGGCCTGGCGATAACGATAGGCCGGCACGTTGCGCAGGGTCACGGCACCGTCGGCGTGCAGCGTGGCGGCGACCGGGCCGACCGGCGTGTCGATGTGGTGGACGCCGGGGGCGATATCGCCCAGGTGGTACAGCGAGGCCACCAGGCCGATGGTGCCGTGGCCGCACATGCCGAGGTAGCCGGCGTTATTGAAGAAGATCACCCCGCAGGTCGCGCCGGGTGTGATCGGCGCGCAGTACAGCGCGCCGACCAGCACATCATTGCCACGCGGTTCGAGCAGGCAGGCGCGGCGCCACTGGTCGTGATGGGTGCGCAGATAGTCGAGTTTTTCGGCGAGGGTATCGCCGACCAGTTCAGGAAAGCCGTCCATGACCAGGCGTGTGGGTTCGCCGCCGGTGTGGGAGTCGATAACGTGCAACCGTTTCATAAAACGCTCCATCAAGGGGTAGCCGGGGACAGGGGGGCGCTGTAGTGCGTGGCGCTGACGGCTTCGCTTTCGTCGTCTTCGTTTTCCAGGCGTACGAGGTGCGCAGGCACGCCGGTGGCGGCGCCCCAGTAATAAATCCCCAGGGCGCAGGCCGCGACGACCAGCGTGTCGAATGGATGACTGAGCACGCCGATGCCACCGAAACTGCCGAGCTTGGAGAGCAGGATGGTCACCGCGTAGAAACCGATCAGCCAGGCCGACGAGCGCACTTGCTGCTGCAGGTTCAGGTGCGTAGTCGGCACCCACCGGGCACACAGCAGGTACACCGCAAACATCAGGATTTGCAGGCCGAGCAGCCAGGACACGATGCTCCAGCCGGACCAGTACACGATCAGTGCGGCAATGATGAACGACAGCGGGCCGAGCACCGCCATGCCCTTGACGCGGAACGGACGCAGCATGTGCGGCGCATTGCGGCGCAGCGCGGCGACGGTCACCGGGGCTACCGCGTAACTGAGAATCAGGGCGGCGGAGACCACATTGATCAGCGCTTCCCAGGAGGGGAACGGCAGGGTCCAGAACACCGACAAGCCAAAGGTCAGCCACAGCGCCGGGCGCGGGATGCCGGACTTTTCATCGATGCGGGTGAAGACCTTGAAGAAGGTGCCGGTCTGCGCCCAGCCGTACACCACACGCGGTGTGGCATTCATGTAGATATTGCCGCAGCCGCTGGGGGAGATCACTGCGTCGGCCACCACCAGGTACGCCAGCCAACCCACACCCAGCGCCAGGGCGATGTCACGATACGGCAGGGCGAGTTCCTTGCTGATCCCGGCCCAGCCGTCGGCGAGCATTTGCGTCGGCACACCTCCGAGAAAGGCGGTTTGCAGCAACACGTAGATCGCGGTGGACAGCAACACCGAAAGGATCAGTGCAATCGGAATCGTGCGTTGCGGGTTCTTCACTTCACTGGCCACCGAGATGATCGGCGTCAGGCCCAGGTACGCGAAAATCACACCGCCGGCTGACACGGCCATTTCAATCCCCGAAAGACCAAAGGGTGCGAAGCCATGCACCTGGAAATTCTCCGGCTTGAAGAAGGTGAACAGCACGCCGATTACCAGCAGCGGCACGATGAACTTGAACACGCTCACCAGGTTATTGGCGATGGCGAAGGTTTTCACGCTGCGGTAGTTGAGGATGAAAAACAGGCACAGCAGGGCGAACTGCACCAGCCAACCAAGGGTGGTCGGGTCGCTGGAACCGGCTTGGGTCAGCTCGGGAAACCAGGCCGCCGCATATTGGCGCGAGGCAACCACTTCAATCGCCACCAGGCTGGAAAACGCGATCAGCGTGATAAAACCCATCAGGTAGCCGAGCAGTGGGCCGTGGGAATACACCGGGTAGCGCACCACACCCCCGGCTCGGGGCAAAGCGGCGCCGAGTTCGCAGTACACGATGCCCAGCAGCAGCACCGCGAAGCCACCCAGCAACCAGGAGAAAATCCCTGCGGGGCCGGCGATTGCAGACACGTGGCTGGCCGCAAACAACCAGCCCGAACCGAAGATGGCGCCCAGCCCGATAAAGGTGAGGTCCATCAGTGAAAGTTGTTTCTTGAACTTGCCTTGAGCAGACATGGCGGCGCCTTCTTGTGAGTTATTGGATAGGCATGCAGTGGCGCTATCGTGAACGCATCAAGGGTGGCGGCGATTGATGTTTTACGCGGATGTGAATGACGAATTCGGCACAATTTGCCGCGCTCGACAGGCGTGCGAACATGGCGCAATCTGCTCGGCGTCAAAGCCCAAAAGAGCGGTTGAAATCATGATGCAGAGCGCGTTTACGGCCCTTCTCCAGGGGGCACGCCCACACAGCATCGAACAGCTACTGGCGGGTATGGCGCAGCTGTTGCCGATGTTGGACGTGATTCCCAATGCCGCGATTTTCATCAAGGATGTCGACGCCCGTTACGTACTCGCCAACCACACGCTGGTGCAACGTTGCGGCCTCAAACAGCTGCAGCCGCTGCTGGGCAAGACCAGCGCCGAAGTGTTTCCGGCGCAGTTGGGGCCGGGTTACACCGAACAGGATCGGCGCGTGCTGGAACAAGGCTTTGTGCTTGAGGATCAGCTGGAACTGCACCTGTATGGCACTCGCGAGCCGGGTTGGTGCCTGACCCATAAATGGCCCTTGTATAACCACGAACACCAGATCATCGGCTTGGCGGGCATTTCGGTTGACCTGCAGTCGGCCAGCGAAAAACATCCGGCCTATCAGCGGCTGGCCGCTGTGGACGAGTATATCCGGCACAACTTCAATCGACGTGTCACCCTCGGTGAGTTGACGCGCATTGCCGGCATTTCCGTGGCGCAGCTGGAGCGTTATTGCAAGCGTGTCTTCCACCTCACGCCGCGCCAGATGATCCAGAAGGTGCGCTTGGAGAACGCCCATCGGCTGCTGCATACCGAACTGCCGATCACCGATGTGGCATTGCAGTGCGGCTATACCGACCACAGTGCGTTTACCCGGCAGTTCAAGGCGTCGACCGGGTTCACCCCGCGCCAATATCGGCAGTTGCGATAGTTAGCGCCAACGCAATGCAACGAATGACCGCCGTTGACCCTCCTATGCTTACCAATACCCTTTCACCACACAGGTATCAGGCTTATGACGGCGGTAGACAACGATCATGTGAACTGGCTGGTTGAGCAATCGATGCTGCACGCGGCACGCCAGCGGGCCAAGCTGTATTCCGGGCAGGGGCGCCTGTGGCAGCAGCCCTACGCGCAGACCCGGCCCCGTGATGCGTCAGCGTTGTCGTCTGTGTGGTTTACCGCGTACCCGGCGTCGATCGTGACCCGTGAGGGCGGCACGGTGCTGGAGGCGTTGGGGGATGAAAGCCTGTGGCATGCGCTGTCCAAGATCGGTATTCAGGGGATTCACAACGGCCCACTGAAAAAATCCGGCGGGCTTTCCGGTACCCGGCATACGCCGACCATCGACGGCAATTTCGACCGCATCAGCTTTGAAATCGACCCGGAGCTGGGCACCGACGCGCAGCTGCAAGCGTTGACGCGCATGGCCGCAGCGCACAACGCGGTGGTCATCGATGACGTCATCCCCTCGCACACCGGCAAAGGCGCGGATTTTCGCCTGGCCGAGATGGCCTACGAAGACTATCCCGGCCTTTACCACATGGTGGAAATCCGCGAGGAAGACTGGTCGTTGCTGCCGGACGTCGCCCCAGGCCGCGATGCGCAGAACCTCAGCCCGACCCAGGTCGACGCCTTGCGCGACAAGCATTACATCGTCGGCCAGCTGCAACGGGTGATCTTCTTCGAACCGGGAGTGAAGGAAACCGACTGGAGCGCAACGCCCGTAGTGCAAGGCGTGGACGGCAAGCCGCGGCGCTGGGTGTACCTGCATTACTTCAAGGAGGGGCAGCCCTCGCTCAACTGGCTCGACCCTTCGTTCGCCGCGCAGCAAATGATCATCGGTGACGCCTTGCATGCCATCGATGTGATGGGCTCCAAGATCCTGCGCCTGGACGCCAATGGCTTTCTGGGTGTGGAGCGCAAGCTTGATGGCACGGCCTGGTCGGAAAGCCACCCGCTCGCCGTCACCGGCAACCAGTTGCTGGGCGGGGCGATTCGCAAGGCGGGCGGCTTCAGCTTCCAGGAGCTGAACCTGACCGTGGACGATATCGCCGCCATGTCCCACGGCGGCGCGGACCTTTCCTATGACTTCATCACCCGGCCGGCCTACCAGCATGCCTTGCTGGTGGGCGACACGGAGTTTTTGCGCTTGATGCTGCGCGAGATGCACAGCCAGGGCATCGACCCCGGTTCGTTGATCCACGCGCTACAGAACCACGATGAACTGACCCTGGAGCTGGTGCATTTCTGGACCCTGCACGCCCATGACACTTATCTCTATCAAGGCCAGACCTTCCCCGGCAATATCCTGCGCGAACACATCCGCGAGCAGATGTACGAACGCCTGGCCGGCGAACAGGCGCCGTATAACCTCAAGTTCGTGACCAACGGGGTGTCCTGCACCACGGCGAGCATCATCACGGCCGCCTTGGGTATTCGTGATCTGGAGGCGATTACCGCTGCCGATATCCGGCAGATCCGCCAGATACATCTGCTGCTGGCGATGTACAACGCGATGCAACCTGGGGTGTTCGCCTTGTCCGGCTGGGACCTGGTGGGCGCATTACCGTTGGCGGCGCAGGACGTGGCGCACCTGATGGCCGATGGCGACACACGCTGGATTCATCGCGGGGCCTACGACCTGGTGGACCTGAACCCGCAGGCCGAGCTGTCGGCGGGGCAAATGCCGCGCGCGCGAACCTTGTACGGCAATCTCAATGAACAGTTGCAGGACCCCGAATCGTTTGCCTCGCAACTGCAAAAGATCCTCGCGGTGCGCCGCGCCTATGACATTGCGGCCAGCCGCCAGATCCTGGTGCCGGACGTCGAGCATCCGGGCTTGCTGGTCATGGTTCACGAATTGCCGGCGAGCAAGGGCACCCAAATCACAGCGCTCAACTTCGGCGCCACGCCGATTACCGAAACCCTGCACCTGCCGGATATCGCGCCGGGGCCGGTGGTCGACATTATCAACGAACGGGTCGAGGGCGACCTGACCGCCGAGGGGGAATTCACTCTTACGCTGGATGCCTACGAAGGCCTGGCGCTGCGGGTGGTCAGCCATTCTCCGATGCTTTGAGTGCCGTCAGAAACGCGGTGTGTTTGAGGGCTTGGGAGAACATCGGCAGCGTGAAGTTTTCCGCCGCATGCTGTTGTTCATCGCTGAATGTGGCGGTGCAGTCGGTCAGGGTGATCACGTCGTACCCTTTTTCGTAACCCGATCGAACCGTGCCTTCGACGCAGCAATTGGTCAGGAACCCCGCGACCACCAGGTTCTGGATGCCGTTGTTACGCAGCACCAGGTCCAGGCCGGTGCTGGCGAACGCGTCCAGCCCACGCTTGCCCTCGACCAGGATGTCGGCAGGGTCGCGGCTCAGGGCGTCGCTGATCTCGGCGCCCCAACTCCCGGCGCGAAAGGCGCCGGCATCGACGACACCTTTGAGAATCCCGTAGGCGCGCAGGGTCAGCTCAGGGTAGCCGACGGCAAACTGGATCGGCATATGGATGATGGTCACGCCGAGCTTGCGCGCCTGCTCAATGGTGGTGGCGGTGTTGGCCAGCATGTTGGAGGTTTGCATCACGTCTTTCACGGCATCGTGGAACACGCCACCGGGCGTGGTGAAGTCGTTCTGGAATTCGATCAAGACGATTGCTGTTTTGTGGGCCTGCATGGTGTTTCTCCTGATGCGGGGTAATGGGGTCCGCTTAATCGTAGGCGATACGTGTCGTCGCCGCTGTTTCTCGTGACACGCTTGGCAGGCAGTCGCTCATGACCCAGCGGCCCGCATGGCGCGCATTCATTTGGCATCGTGGAAAATAATCCCGAGGGTTCTGCGCTCGCCGCCATGCAGACGGCTGACCCCGTGGCGGACATTCACGCGGCAAAACCCTCGGGATGAGCGCGCCGGTCGGCTGTTCACTGCGAAAATCAACGCCTGGCCCTGTTCAAGCGCGATGACCTCGGCCTGGCCGGGCTGGTTGGCGCGGGTCTGGGTGAGGACGAACTCGCCCCCTTCGAAATCCAGCCCCGGTTGATCCAGCAGAAATACGACCTGAAAGGGAAACACCTGCTCGCCATACAGGTCCTGGTGCAGGCAGGTGTAGTCATTTGCCCGATAACGCAGCATCAGCGGCGTGGGCCTGCATTGGCCCGCCTGATGACAAACGGCTTTGAAGGCGCTGTGGGTTTCGGGAAACCGTTGGCCAACGTTCAATGCCGAGTGCCAGCGGTTGGCGATGGGCGCCAGGTGGCTGTACAGCCGAGTTCGCAGGTCTTCGACGATGGGGGGCAGGGGATAACGAAAGTACTGGTATTCACCTCGGCCGAAGGCATGACGCTCCATGACGACACGGCTGCGAAAGTGCTCGCTGTTCGAGTAGAGCGCCGCCAGCTCCAGACAGGTCTGGCGATTGAGCAAGGGTGGCAGTCGCGCAAACCCGTGGGTCATCAGTGCGGCTTCGATTATCCGCCAATCCAGCTCTTCCAGGCTGGCCCCAGGGGCACCCGGGCTATCGAGCATCAGCTCATTTTGACGATTCATTGTGTTTCCATCGCTGATATTCGGCAGGCATGCAGATGGCGCAAGGGCGATAGCCGGCGGCGATTGCGTTGGGCTCGTCGAGGAAAAATACGCGGTTTTTCACATAGCCCCCGCGCGCGATCGCTTGCAGCGCCGCTCGGCAATCGAGCGTGCCGTAACGTTTGCCCGTTCGGTGGCCGCCCAGCGTGCCCGGTCGAGTGCTGGGGCAGGGTTGGCCTGCTCGGCTCAATAGCATCCAGACACGCTCGTTATCCATGGACTCGCTCCGATGTGCAGTGAAAGTTCAGGAAAAACCCGACCCGTTCGCCGCTTCGAACCCGGCTGATAGCGCGTTTCATCGTGACGCGGTAGTAGCCCTTGCGGCCTTTGAAGGGCCGGTGCGCCGTGGTGATGATTGCGAGATCACCCAGCCGCAGGGGCACCACCATCGGGCGTGACTGCATCCTCGGTCGCTGCTCGATCAGCACCAACTCACCACCGGTGAAGTCCTGGCCTGGAGAGGACAGCAGGGCGGTCAACTGAAACGCAAACCCCCGTTCGTCATCGATGGCCTGCCCAAGCGCCAGAGACTCGCCTTCACGCAAGCACATCAGCGGCGAGGAGGGTTGCCGCTGATCGGTTGAGCGTTGTAGCGGGAAGCCGTAGGGCCGTCCGGCGATCAGGTTCCATTGGTTTGCGATCTGCGCCAGCGGCGCATAAAACTCCTGCCTGAGGCTGTTCAGCAGTGCCGGGAGCTGTTCCCGCGCCCTGTTGGGTGGGCCCAGGAAACCCGGCAGCACGGCGAAGCCTTGCTGGTCGAGCTCCACGCGGAGACTTTGCCAATCCAGGGTGTCGATTCGGTTCATGCGGGTTTCCTGCGTTCGACGGCCATTACCGGTGTCGCGGCCGTAAACACAGCGTAGGGAACCCGTTGAGTGGCTGAAACTCCGGTTCTTGCGGTGGAAGTTCAAGCGCTGTTTAATCAACCGCACCTGTGCCCCACGTGGGTACGTTCAGATTCCGGGAGAGCATGGATGCAATCGCTGCCTGTCGCTGCGTCAATCGTTGGGGATTCACTGGAGCTGCGTCCACTGGAACCCGGGGATTTTGACGCGCTGTATAACGTCGCATCCGACCCTTTGATCTGGGCGCAGCACCCCAGCCCTACGCGTTATCAGGAAACGGTCTTTCGCGAATGGTTCAAGGAAGCCCTGACGTCGAACAGCGTGTTGGTGGTGATCGACCGTTCAAGCGGCAAGGTCGTCGGCAGTTCGCGCTATTACGAATTCAGCGAGAAGACTCGTGAGGTTGCTATCGGCTACACCTTTCTGGCCCGAGAAAAGTGGGGCGGCGGGGCGAACGCAGAACTCAAGCGCCTGATGCTCGAGCATGCCTTCCAGTGGGTCGACACGGTCTGGTTTCACATCGCGGCGCAAAATATCCGTTCGCAACGGGCCATGGAGAAAATCGGCGGGAAGTTCTCCCACTCGTCGATCAAACAGCTGGCCGTCGGCACGCAGGAAAACTTCTTTTACAAGGTCGAACGCGCCACGTTCGCGCGTCGGCACTCGGTGAGCGATACCTGAACTCAGGCCGGGTTTTTCTGCTCAGCCAGCGCCAGTACCTGGCGGCGGAAAACGCTGACGATCGGGCGCAGGTCCACCTTGTGCCAGGCGGCCCAGAGCCTGACGCAGGGCCTGAACCAATCCAGCTCGCGCAGCACCACCGTCGGGCCTGCGCTGGTGGCCAGGCTGCTTTGCACCATGGCCAGGCCAAGTCCGGCGGACACCAGCCCGAGCACGCTCAAGGGGTCGGTCGCCTCCAGCGACAGCCGTGGGACGAAGCCGGCATCGGCGCACCGGGCGATGAAGTCGTCGCGTTTATTGATCGAGTCGGGTTGGCTGCCGGTGATGATCCATTCCTGTTCATGCAGGTCGGCGGGGGTGAGTTCGAGCTTGGCCGCCAGCGGGTGTTCGGTCGGGATCGCCAGCAGCATGGGGTCGTTAAGCACGGGGCGGGCGAGCAGGTCGGGGTCGTTGTCCGGCGGGGGTTCGCAGACCAGCGCGATGTCCAGGCTGCGTTGGCGCAGACCTTCGAACTGCTCGCGCGGGGTCATGTTGTAGAGGGCAATATGGATCTGTGGGCGCTCGGCACGGATCGCCCGCACCGCGCCAGGCAACACGCCGGCATGGATGGCGTGGTTGACGTAGCCGATGCACAGGCCGCCTTCCTCGCCACGCCCCAGGCGCTTGCCCAGGGACTCCAGGCGCTCGGCGTGCTTGAGCAGGCCGCGCGCCTCGGACAGGAAGGTGCGCCCGTCGGCGGTGAGGAACAGCCGCTGGTTACGCCGTTCGAACAAGGCCAGGCCCAGATGATCTTCAAGCTGGGCGATCTGCCGGCTCAGAGGCGATTGGGAAATGTGCAGTTGTTCCGCTGCGCGGCCGACGTTTTCGCATTCGGCGACGGCGACGAAGTAGCGCAGCTGACGTAGATCTTGCATGGTAGCTCCTGGTAATTGCCTTACCTTGTTACCTGGGGTGATGAACCTCGAACGCCGCCATCCTATGCTGCTGTTATAAAGACCGTCCAGGTCATAATTCGACAGACTTGAGACCATCCGTGCATCTCTATCTTCTCTCAACCGGCTCAAGCTTGATCTCGATCAGGTGACCGCCCCGGTTCTCCCTCTACCTTGGCGTCTCCATCAAAGGCCAGGGAAGGCTGAATGAATGCCACTGGCCGCGCATTCTCAAGGAAGAGTCCGTCATGCGATCAATGAAGATCATCTTGTTGTCATCGGCGTTCAACGGTTTGACCCAGCGCGCCTGGTTGGACCTGCGCCAATCAGGTTACGACCCCAGCGTGGTGTTGTTTACGGATGAGGCTACGGTGTGCCGGCAAATCGAGGCGTCGGCGGCCGATCTGGTGATCTGTCCCTTTCTCAAGGACCGCGTACCGGAGCAACTGTGGAGCAATCCGGATCGCCCAATTGTGATTATTCATCCGGGTATCGTCGGTGACCGTGGCGCCAGCGCGCTGGACTGGGCCATCACCCAGCAGCTCGGCCGTTGGGGCGTCACGGCGCTGCAGGCGGTCGAAGAAATGGATGCGGGGCCGGTCTGGTCGACGTTTGAATTCGACATGCCCGCCGATGTGCGCAAATCCGAGTTGTACAACGGTGCGGTGAGTGACGCGGCAATCTATTGCATTCGCGACGTGGTGGAAAAATTCGCCGGCGGTTTCGTCCCCACGCCGCTCGATTACACGCAACCCAGCGTCGTCGGGCGTTTGCAGCCGAATATGAAGCAGATCGACCGTGCCTTCAGTTGGCATGACTGCGCACGGTTCATCAAGCGCAGCATCGACGCCGCCGACGGGCAGCCCGGTGTGTTGGCGAGTCTCGCGGGTGGGCAGTATTACCTGTACGACGCACACCTGGATGCCCGTTGCGGCCTGCCGGGAGATATCCTCGCGGTTCAGGACGACGCGGTGCTGGTGGCCGCCGGCGATCGGAGCGTGTGGATCGGTTCGCTCAAACGCAAGGCCCAGCCAGGGGAGGAGACCTTCAAGTTGCCGGCACGCCAGGTGCTCGCCGGCCTGTTGAGGGATGTTCCGGTGCTGGACGGTTCAATCGCCGCCCAAGGGACTGATGAGTCGGCCTATCAACCGATTCGTTACCGCGAGTTCGGCCACGTTGGCGAACTGACCTTCGAGTTCTACAACGGCGCCATGAGCACCGAACAATGCGTGCGGCTGGTGGCTGCGCTGCGTTGGGCCAAGGCGCGGGACACCCAGGTGCTGTTGATCAAGGGCGGGCGCGGGAGCTTTTCCAACGGTGTGCATCTCAACGTCATCCAGGCTGCGCCCGTACCGGGGCTGGAGGCCTGGGCCAATATCCAGGCGATCGACGATGTGTGCCAGGAGTTGCTGACGGCCCGGCAGCTGGTGGTCAGTGGCTTGACCGGCAGCGCAGGGGCGGGCGGCGTGATGCTGGCGCTGGCGGCAGACATCGTGTTCGCCCGTGCAGGTGTCGTGTTGAACCCGCATTACAAGACCATGGGCCTCTACGGCTCTGAGTATTGGACCTACAGCCTGCCTCGCGCTGTCGGCAGCGAACTTGCCCACACACTCACCGAAGAATGCCTGCCGATCAGCGCCGTGCAGGCACGGCAGTGGGGGATGGTCCAGGATATCGGCCCACGTTGCCCGCAGGAGTTCGGCCGCTGGTTGGCGCAAGAAGCGCAACGTACGTTGACTGATGGAAAGTACGCAACGCATCGCGCACGCAAAGCCGATAAGGACTTCGCACAGATTGAGCGTTGCCGTGACCACGAACTGGCCCAGATGCAGTTGGACATGGTGCACAACCGCCAGCAGTTTGCCGAGAAGTGCCGCAACTTTGTGTTCAAGCGCAAGAGCTGCCAGACACCGCAGCGTTTGATTGCGGCATGGGCGGTGTCGCGTGAGAGCGTGTTGGTCGCCTGATAGCGCCATTGTGCTCGGCATCGTGTCGCGAGGTCGTAGGCTCAAGCACTCTGAAAAAGGGAATTTGGGCAGGACGGTACGGTCCTACGATTTCAAATGTTGCTTGGAGGCGCGCGATGCCACACAAGAGCCTTCGGGTAGACGATAACGTTTCTGCAGATATTTCTGATCATCCAAAAGACATCTTTTTTGCTGCAGTCGAAACGACTCGTATGCCGATGATCGTCACCGACCCCAATGCGCCGGACAACCCGATCATATTCGCCAACCAGGCGTTTCTGGAAATGATCGGTTACGCGCATGATGAGATTGTCGGGAAAAATTGCCGCTTTCTCCAAGGCGTCGAGACCGATAGAGAAGTGGTGAATTCCATCAGGGATGCGGTAAAAAATAAGCAGGAGTTTTCGACCGAAGTTCTTAACTATAAGAAAGATGGAAGCAGTTTCTGGAATGCGCTTTTCATCTCGCCTATTCAAAATGAAAAAGGCGATGTGATTTATTTTTTGCATCGCAGTTAGCTTCAACGAATTCGTAACTGCACGGCGCTAAACAAGTACATACCAGTCAACATGGCTAATGCGAAAATTATGATTTTCCATTGTCCAGTGAGCAAAATAGCGACCGCAGGCCCTGGGCATATACCCGCGATTCCCCAGCCAATACCGAATACCAGGCTACCGCCGACCAAGCGCGCGTCCAATTTGGTTTTCACGGGTAGTTGCATGCGAGCACCCAGCAAGGATTTCTTGTTCATACGTGCCCAATTGAGGGGGATAACCGCTACTCCGATGGCTCCAAGCATCACTAGGCCAAGTGAAGGATCCCAAGCACCGGTTACATCAAGAAAGGCTAATACTTTGGCAGGATTCGCCATGCCTGCCAGCAGTAACCCTAACCCGAAGGTCAAACCGGAAAAAAATGCGGTCAACTTAGTCATCTCAAGCTCCCAGCACATGACGAATGACGTATACCGTTGCAAAGCCGGCAGTCATGAAGCAAACCGTTGCAACGATGGAGCGAGGAGACAATCGGGAGATCCCACAGACACCATGACCACTTGTACAGCCCGAACCGTAGCGTGTTCCCACGCCAACGAGCAGACCCGCAATAATCAGGGCAAACCACTGTGCCTTGATCTCAATATCCGGCAGTACGGTAAATACCCCCCAAAGCAGTGGCGCAATCAACAGGCCAAAAATAAATAGTGCTTTCTCACTCCAGCCTTCGCTGCCTAACTGAATTACGTCCCCAAGCAAGCCGCTGATACCCGCGATGCGGCCATTTGCCAGAACGAATAGGCTGACAGCTAGCCCTATCAAGGCTCCCCCGCCTAGAGAAGTCCATGGTGTGAAGTTGATCCAGTCAATAATCATTTTTATCTCCTAAACCGATGGTGGCGTGTGTAATTAATTTTTTGGAAAGTATCATCTCTTTCGTTCAAGGAGGCGAATCTTAATTTATTTATTTTGTACAGTATGGCATCTAGCATTACATTAATTGTTTTTATAAAAAAGCACCTGCGGCGCAGTCAGTAAGCATTGATTTCGAAAGTTTTTCCATGAATTACCGCTATTGTTCTAGCATCAATTTATTCCAAATGATTTGCGGAGGCTTTTCCTGGGGCTTAATTTTATATGGTTCTGTTTTTTCTTTAGCTGTACTTGTTTCTTGTGAGTTTTGAGCTGCGCGCCTTTTTAATGTTTCTGAATCTTCAGTGGAGCTGCTCTCCAACGAATCTGACGCCTCACTTTCGATGCAGATTTTTTCATTTTTTAATTTTTCATGCGTTGGTGAATGTCCAGCGCTTGATAGTTTGTCAGTACTCATTAGTCATCAACGTAGGGTGCGGATGTTGGTTAAAAGTTTCCAGGTGGAAAAGTCAATTTGACTCGCTTATGTCTGTTATTAGCTTTCCTGAATGTGCTGCTTCAAATAGTGTAGTTAATGGGCGAGTCGTAGTTTTATGTGCACAGGTTTATGGCTTGAGTTGCCAGTCAGCATCGCTGACCGGCATTACCAGCTAAAGGGAATTTATGAGCCTTGCTGACTAGTTGGATTAACTGACTATGCGCCAATCCATGGTTGAAGCACTACCTTGCCAGTTGTTAGACGGTTTTCGAGTAAACGATGCGCTTCTATTGCCTCTGATAGTGGTAAGACGTGGCCAACCTGTATTTCCACTTTTCCTTCAGTAACGTAGTTCATGAGTTCGCCAATTGTACTCATCAACAAACCGGCGTCCGCAAGATAAGCACTGATGTAGAAGCCGATGATGCTGTGGTTCGTGACTGTGAGCCGCCAAGGATCTACGTTAGCCGCATCACCGCTCGACTGTCCTAGGTAAATCAACCGTCCGAAGGGAGCCATTGCATTTAGAGCTTGATTTAAGTTATTTCCCCCCGCTGTTTCAATGACAATATCTACACCGCGCCCATCTGTCAGACGACGAACTTCATCAGCCCAATTCGGAGCTGTGTAATCAACTGAGGCGTCCGCTCCAAGTGATTCTGCCTTTGCTCTTTTTTCTGGCGTGCTTGCAGCGGCGATAATTTTCCCTGCCCCATACAGCTTGGCGAGTTGAATAGCGAATGAACCAACTCCCCCTGCAGCGCCCTCGATCAAAACAGTTTCTCCGGGCAAAATTTTCGCGGCACGTTTCAATACGATTGCCGCAGTCAATCCGTGCGCGAGTAATGCTGCAGCAGCTACCGGATCAAATCCGTTAGGTAGTGGAATGACCGTAAGGACAGGGACGGCTACATACTGTGCATAGCCTCCGGCGCCTGGTACTGCCAAAACCGATGTTCCCACCTCAATACCAGACACTCCTTCACCAAGAGCAGCTACGGTGCCTGCGACTTCGGCGCCGAGAATAAATGGTGGAGGAGAAGGCTCAGGATATTCATCTCCTCGACGTCGCATCACGTCTGCGAAATTCATTCCTACAGCCTCGATTTTGATCAAGACTTCTCCTGCGCCAGGGGTAGGGGCGACCACGTCCTCATAAACCAGCACTTCAGGGCCTCCGGTCTTGTAGAAACGTACTGCTTTCATCTTTTGAGTGCCTATTGATTGAATGGAACTTTATAGTATCCAGTGTATACTTAGAGTCAATTAGGTACTTTAAGTAGCCCTAGTATCCTGGAGTAAACCAATGCCTCATGATTTAAGCCCTGCTGCGTACAGTAAACATCCGAGCCGCCTCGTACTTGAGCAGATCTCGGACAAGTGGTCTGTTCTAATTATCGGTGCGCTTTGCGGCGGCCCACTGCGGTTCAATGCACTAAAGCGCGAAGTGGATGGTGTTACGCAAAAGGCCCTCACGCAAGCTCTCAGGAGACTTGAGCGCCTTGGGTTAGTAGAGCGTCGTGTGATTCCTATCTCGCCAGTTGCGGTTGAATACAGCGTTACGGAGTTAGGGGAGTCATTAAAAGTACCATTTCAAGCGCTATTTGCTTGGTCGATCGCTCACGCTCCTGAAATTGAGGCGGCGATCAGTCGGTTTGAAATGAGTCAACAAGAAGCATTAGAGATCGCTATTGAAACTCAAGTCTAATAGTGAGAGTCACTCAATTTAGGTTGCATACTATCCCGTTAGCGCCGTTTCTCGGCATGTAAAAGTTCTTTACTGACTAATGCAATGTGCCAGGAAGCTGCTCAATTTTTCTACTACAATGCCGGGGGCCGAGTCCGGGAAAAAGTGACCGCCTGGAATTGCCACTGAATCCAGTTTTGAACAGCGCTCAGCCCACTCAGCTGTTATGTCGTATAACTTAGCCATGGCCCCATCTGCTCCATATAGAACCAAGGTTGGCGCGCAGATTTTTCTTTCTTTATCGATGAGATCGTTTTTCAGGTCTACCGTTAAAGTTGCGCGGTAATCATTGCAGAAACCTGCGATGGTTGCCGGCTCGCGCCAACTGGTGCGATATGCGGAAAGCTGTTCAGGATCGAAGTCATCCTCGCTTGCCGCTCCCCAACCGAACAGACAGGTCTGAAAAAAATAGTCAGGATCCTTCTGAATCATATGCTCCGGGAACGGGGCGGGCTGGGCCAGGAAAAACCAGTGCCAGTAGCTCTGTGCAACCTCTTTGCGCAAGTCGGTAAGTAGCACGGCGGTTGGAACAATGTCCATGAGGGTAAGACTGATGACCGCGCTAGGGTAATCAAGTGCAAGCCGATAAGCCGTGCGCGCTCCCCGATCATGACCTACAAGATGAAATTGCTCGTGGCCGAGCGCGCGCATCAGCGCAATTTGATCTTCCGCCATCGACCGAAAGCTATAGTTGGTCAAGTCATTCGTTGCATCTGGCTTGTCCGATTTTCCATACCCCCGCAGATCTGCGCAAACCACCTGATACCCAAGTTTGACCAAGGCCGGTGCTATCTGCGCCCAAATTGCCATCGTCTGAGGGAAACCGTGTAGCAACAGGAGAGGGTGACCATGTCCGGCCACTGCGCACGCGATTTTCAAGCCACCAATATCGATTCGATGATGCTGGAAGTTCTTGAGCACGAAACAGTCCTTTCAATCAAAGCGCCGGGATTAATCAGGAGGTCATTGTGTTGTGCTTTTATATTCAGGAACGAGCGCGCAGGCGACGTGTGCGATAAGTGCCCCACCCACTGCCCAATGCAGATTTGAGGAACGCGGCCAGTCCTCCCTCACTCGGAACTGGGTTACCACCTTTCCCGATACGCTTGAGTTGGCGCGTGTACCACAACACCTCCATGATTCCCATGCGATCCACTGCTTTAATGCCGGTGGTAATTGGTCGAACACGTTGCGCGCTGTCGCGTCCCTGCAGGAGGAGGGTTGCAGCGTCCGGATCGATAGCCAGCAAGCGTGCTAGGCCGACCAGATCTAATGAGCCAGAGCTCAATGCCTCGTTCATTCCCGTAGCACTGCGGAATCCACCGGTGACCATTAGTGGCACTTGTACGGTTGATCGAACTTTCTCAGCGAACTCCAAAAAGTAAGCCTCACGGGCTACGGTAGATGCCTTTTTAGGCTTGTGCATTGCACCACTCATGGCGGGTGCTTCGTACGTGCCACCAGATATCTCGATCAGGTCAATACCTGCCTCGACAAGCGCTCGAATAGAGTCGAGAGATTCCTCTTCCGTAAACCCGCCTTGCTGAAAGTCTGCAGAGTTGAGCTTGATGCCTACAGGAAACTCCGCCCCAACCTGACGTCTGATTTCCGAATAAACCTCCATGACGAAGCGGCGGCGTTTTTCCGGTGTTCCTCCCCAGGCGTCCTCGCGCCGGTTATGGTGCGGAGATAGGAATTGGTTTACCAGGTAACCATGTGCTCCGTGAATCTCCACTCCACTGAAGCCGGCCTTCTTGCAAACTGCAGCGCTGTGTCCGAATCGGCTGATGATGTCTTTGATTTCTGCTTCAGTAGCTTCGCGAGGTGTTTCGAAAAACGCAGCCATGTCTTCTCGGAAAGGGACGGCAGAGGGGGCTAGGTTGCTTTCATTCAACCCTTTAGTCGATTGCTTGCCGGGATGGTTGAGCTGGGCCCAGATCGCCGCACCATGATCGGTTGCTGCCTTCGCCCATTTCTGCAATGTCGGTAGGTCTCGTTCATCCTCAATCACGACATTTCCTGGTTCTCCTAAAGCCCTTCGATCAATCATCACGTTTCCAGTGATGATCAGCCCCAAACCAGAAGATGCCCAACGTTTGTATAACTCGACCAAGGCTGGCGTCGGACGGTTATCGTAAGTACCCAATGTCTCGCTCATCGAAGCTTTGGCTAAACGATTCTTCAGCACGGTGCCGTTGGGAAGACTCAGTGATTGGTTCAGCAAAATGGTGTCGGTTTTCATTGGGTTCACCCGCGAGGCTGGAATGAGGGGACATCAAGAGAGGGAAGCGAAAGATTCTCAGGACGGTATTGGAGCGTTTGGAACAGTCGCTCGAACATGCTTGCTTGCCCTGACTTTATGTATGCGCGCCCTTGTTGGAGTGCCTCCTGCGGTGAAATCTGCTGCAAGGCCAGCGCCATAAAGGTGCCTAGATCGCATTGAACGGTGACGTCTGCCTGTGAAGCTTGGCCGGAATGTGTTTTGGCTTCACCGTTGTTCAATTGGATATGAAAGACTTCGTCGCCGACGCAGAATTCGCATACAGCTCTCAGATCCTTGTAGGTGTCAGACGAGCCGATGCCCGTGAGGCTGAGCGCAATAAGCTCAGCGCGAGCCGAGCCTGGGTCTATACGCTCGTCGACAGGTAAGCTCAGTCCCCAAATTCCCAAAGCTAACAAGGGTGTTCGCAACTGTTCTCCAAAGGGAGTCAGCTCATACGTGGCATTCGGGTTGGGGTTCGATTGTGCTATCCCATTCTCAACTAACACTTTCAGGCGAGCAGACATCCGGTTCGTTCCCATAGCAGGGAGCACGGCCAGTAGCTCCTTAAATCGCTTAGGGCCAAGCAACAGCTCACGGACGACCAAGAGTGTCCAGCGCTCACCCAATATGTCGAGGCTTCGCGCGATAGGGCAAAGCTGCCCGTAAGTCTTGTTCAACATAGTTTTGCCGTTTCCAGAAGTTAGTTAAAACGCAGTGCGGTCGTACGGTGAGACCGTCTTTGCGGGCTGCAGAAATGCCGTCAACCCTTGAAACCACATCACCTCTAGGAAGTCTCCAGTGATGATCAAATCCTGGCTTCCTATCCCTCTGATAAACGCTGCTTGGCCGTCTTTAGCAGAAAGGATCTGAAACCCTTTGTTTGCGTCCGTAAATGTCATGGTGAAGCTTGGGCTACCGGTCAGGCCGGAGAAAGACTGGATAGAACCATTTTTGATAAAAAAGTAGCGACCGACGCCTGCCACGGTACGGATCTGGAAAACTAACTCTTTGCCAACGATATAGCGGCGGCATTCAGCGTTATTTCTGACCTGCCGTTTTAGCAGTTGGGTAAACATCCACAATAGAAATTTGAACTTCAGCATGGTAATTCGCCTTGGTAGATCGGTGAGATCGGGGTCATTCGCTCAAAAAATGGAGTGCATGTGCGAGGAAGCGATCTGGACACTGGAATTGAGCCCCATGTCCAGCATCCGGGTAGATGAATAATTGCGCGTTAGGCATGTTTCGCGCCATGTAGAACGAGTTGATGGTGGGGATCATCACGTCATGCACGCCGTTCAGAATGAAAGTCGGTTGCTGAATCTGACGTAAATATGCGAACGGATCTTCTTCTGAGACTCTGGCAAGGTAGTGCATGTTCGCCTCGATCTGAGCCGAAGCTACTTCCATTGAGGTACTTGGATCCTGATCTCGACGTTCATGGCGCCGCTCCCAGAACTCATGCGCAGCTCGCTTCGCCTCTTCGGAGCGTCCAAAAAAAAGATATTCAAAATCCTCATAGAGCGGAACCGGGCGCGGCGCTGACGTAAGGACTTTCGGCTCCATATCTGGATCGCCGCCGCGCGGGCCCGTCCCCAAAAGAAGTAGCTTACGAATGAGTGTTGGATGCCGCCAGGTTAGATCCAGCGCCTGAAAACCACCCAGCGAGAAGCCCAAAACATCGATCTTTTCCAAGTGAAGGGATCGCACAAAGGCTGCCGCATCGTCAGCCATATCCTCTATTCGACGTCTTGGCGTTCCGGACGAGGAAGCCAGTCCACGGCCATTGAAGAGAATGACCTCTCGACTGTTGGCTAATCCATTTGTGAGCAGTGGATCCCAGTGATCCATACCGCCTCGAAAGTGCTGAATCAGCACCAGAGGAGGCTGATCGCTAGCACTGTTTCCCCACCGGCGATAAGCGAAGCTGTCTCCGTCCACCTCGATGAAGCGGGTAGGGGCTGTCTGATGCGTATCGGTCATGTCTTGCCTCCGTCGTTTTCATTTCGTCGCCGACCGCCAAAAAACAAATCAGCTGTTACGGTGGATTTCACTATACAAAAAATATAGCAATAATGGAATACGAATCGTATAGTGAAATTGAAATCGAGGTAGGCCCTGCTCGGGTATGCCTTCCCAGAAAACAAATACAAAATTTGGGGTGATGGATGAAACCGATTTTCGATTTTGACTTTATCGTCATAGGCTCAGGCTTCGGCGGCAGCGTCTCCGCACACAGGCTGACCGAAAAAGGCTACCGAGTTGGCGTGGTTGAAATGGGGCGGCGCTGGACGGCGGATGACTTCCCAAAAAGCAATTGGGACGCGCGTCGGTGGATCTGGATGCCGGCCCTCAAGATGTTTGGCTTTTACAGCATGCGTATGTTTCGACACGTGGTGGTCGCGAGTGGTAACGCGGTTGGCGGTGGCTCAATCACCTACGCTAATGCGCTACTCAGACCATCGGACAAAGTGTGGGATGAGGGGTCGTGGGTAGGTTTGACTGATTGGAAGAGCATCATGCCCCAGCACTATGCTGAAGCCGAAAGGATGCTAGGCGTAACAGAGGGAAAAATTCTGGGTGAGGCAGATATGCGGCTCAGGAGAATGGCAGAGCTGCAAGGTGTGGCTCATACGTTCCACCCACCCAAGGTCGGGACGTTTTTTGCTCCCGAGGGAGATGTTCCCGGGAAAACTTACGCTGATCCCTATTTCGGTGGTGAGGGGCCAGAGCGAGGCAGCTGCGTTGGGTGTGGCGGTTGCATGATGGGTTGCCGACACAATGCCAAGAACACTCTTGACAAGAACTACCTGTACTTTGCCGAGAAGCACGGGGCGCAGATTTTTTCGGAAACCAAGGTCGTTGATGTGCGGCCACTCAACGGAACACCCGATGGAAGTGAAGGTTACGAAATCCATACGGAGAGCTCGACATCGTGGCTAAGTAAAAATAAACGAGTCTTCCGCGCTCGCGGTGTGGTATTTGCTGCCTCCTCCTTAGGCACGATGGAGCTGCTGTTCCGATTGAGGGAAAAGGGCTCTCTGCCACTCATCAGCCAGGATCTCGGCAACCGCATACGCACTAACGCGGAATCACTAATCGGTGTGCGCTTCCCTTCCTCGGATAAGAGTATGTCGCCAGGCTTGGCTGGTGGTGCGAGCATCTATTTGGATGAGCGTACTCACATCGGTGTCGTGCGTTATCCAGAAGGGTCAGATGCAATGGGGTTGATGATGACTCTCATGTGTGGAGGGCGTCCTGGCTGGAGCCGCATCGGTGCTTGGCTATTAACTGTCATTACTAATCCCTTGCGAGCAATACGCGTCCATAACCCTAGAGGTTTTGCACGCCAGAACATATTGCTGTTGGTAATGCAGACAGTCGATGCACACATCAACATGCGTCTTAAACGACGCTGGTTTTGGCCATTTGGTACCCGTTTGGTAACTGAGGGCAATCCGATTCCAACCTTTATTCCTGAAGCAAATGCGTTTGCGGAAAAAGGCGCTAAAGCATTGGGCGGTATTGCAACTACTTTTTTGAGTGAAATTCTGTTTAACGTCCCGACCACCGCTCATTGTATGGGCGGATGTGCTATGGCGGAGACGGCCGAGTTTGGCGTTATGGATTATAAAAATAGAGTCTTTGGATATCAGAATATGTTCATTTGTGATGGTTCTATGCTGAGCGCCAATTTAGGCGTTAATCCTAGCTTGACGATCACAGCTCTAACTGAGCACGCGATGTCGCATATACCTTCAACGAGCGAAGCTGAATTGGAACCTATAAAAGTTCTAATTAGTTCAACTTGAGTTTATGGTGTTCGCCATGGGTTGCGATTTAATAGGTAAATAAGACCAGTAGCCTTGTTTTGCCCAGCTCTGCCTATCATCTAGTTGTGATGGTTATATTGTTGCGCCTACTGATAAGTGGAGGAGCAAGATAATTTATATCTAGCGACAGGGCAGAATGACTGCAAAGTGGTGACATCAGCGCCGTGTTAAAAAAACAAAAAAAGAGGCAAGATCTATGACTATTTATAGCTCTGTAAAGGTTTCGTTTTTCAGCGTTGCAGTGACCTGGTTGAGGGCGCTTCTCCCGGCAGGTAATGTTCTTTCCACTTATTCGGGTTGTTTGAGGAGGGGGGCGGCGTCCTTGGCGGTACTGGCCTACTCCTCCATTTTGATGGCAAACGGACTTGCCTTGAATGAACAGAGCGCCAGTAATGCGGGGACTGCTTACGCTGGACGTTCTTCATCCGCACTTGATTCGAGCACGGTTTATGGAAATCCTGCCGGCTTGAGTAAACTAAAAAAACCTCAAGTGAGCAACGGATTTGCATTGGTGGATGTATCGGTCGATATAAGTAATGCCAGTAGTAGCGCGTCGGGAACTAACAAAGGAGATTCTGTACCCTTGACAGCGATTCCCTTTGGCTACCTCTCAGTTCCTGTTGATGAACAATTTACTTTCGGTCTGGGGATATATGCAACCTACGGCCTTGTAAATAACTATGAGAGTTCCTTTCAAGGGAGATATCATGGTTCTTATAGCAAGGTTCAAGTGAAGACTTTAAATCCAGCAATTGCATTTCGAGTGAGTGACCGGTTGTCGTTAGGCGGTGGACTTACCATCAATCGCATTGAAAACCAATTGGAATCGTTTATTGATACCGGCGCTTTAAATAACGGTAAAGACACAAAAATCATAGTAAAAGGCAGTGATACGGCAATTGGTTACAATCTTGGGTTGCTGGTCGATCTGACCGAAAGCACTACTTGGGGGATAACGTATCACTCTAAAATTGACTTTCACGTAAAGGGTAAAACACGAATCAGCGACTCTCCTGCTGCTCTCGGCTTGGATGGTAATTATGATAATAAACTTGATGAAACCATGCCTGAGTCGATAGACACATCATTCACCCACCACTTTGATGATCGTTGGACTGGGTATGTAGGTGCGACCTGGACTCGATGGAGCAGGATTCAAAGAGTCGAAGCATTGAACAGCGGGTTGCCAGCACTCGGGCAGCAGTTGGGATTTGATAGCACCGGAGATGATTTCAAACTGCATAACACATTAGCCGGGGCAGTTGGGGTGTCCTATCAGTTGTCGTCAACGTGGTTGCTTCGCACCGGGTATGCTTACGACCCGTCTCCGGCGAGAAACTCCCATCGGAATGTTCGACTCCCAGTAGGCAATAGGAATGCGATAGCTCTCGGTGCAGCTTTTTCGCCTAGCAGTGAGTTGACAGTCGATATTGCCTACGGTTACTTGCGCGAGTCTTCAACAACAGTTAATCAAGCCAATACAAACGGTGCGCAGCCTAGTTATAGAGCTGAGTACAATAATAGCGCGCACATTGTTGCTGCGCAGCTAACTTATAAATTTTAAACTGTTCGCCAGCGTTTAGTTCTTCTTTGTGCGCATGGAGGGCTGCGCAAAGATGTTTTCTGTTTATGATGGTCGTGCGAGTATCTTAATTAAATAGGGATTGTAGGTGGGAAGGGCGGAGGCTTTTTCATAAAAAAGCCTCTTGCGCCTGGTTGGATTATTTGATTTTTACGACGACTTTACCTTTTGCTCGTCCTTGTGCCAAATATTCAAGCGCTTGCTTGGCATGCTCGAAAGGAAAAACCTTATCAATTACCGGTTTGATACGCTCGGTTTTTAGGAGGTTGCCAATTTCATTAAGTTGAGCTCCATCCGGTCGAACAAATAGAAATGAATAAGATATATTTTTCTTCTTAGCTAGGCGCATGATCTTCCGACTCATCATCCCGAAAACGAATGTAAGGAAGAAATTCATTCTGCGAGCGTTTGCGAAGGCTTTGTCTAGCGGCCCGATGAGGGATACAATCTTGCCGCCTGGCTTGAGGATACCTACCGATTTTTCAATCGCATCTCCTCTGGTTGTGCCCAGTACCAAATCGTATGAGCTCAAAACCTGTTCAAATTCTTGCTTTTTATAGTCGATCACTTCGTCCGCGCCCAGCTTTCGAACCATGTCGACATTTCCTGTGCTGGTAGTTGTAGCCACTTTAGCGCCAAGATACTTCGCAAGCTGAATCGCAAAAGTACCAATGCCTCCAGATCCTGCAGGAATAAATATTTTTTGGCCGGACTTAATATTTGCGCGCTCTTTCAAAGCCTGCCAGGATGTCAGCCCGACCATTGGAATGGAGGCAGCCTGTACAAAATCTAGAGTATCTGGTTTCTGTGCAGCAACTCTTTCTGGCACAGCAGCAAATTCTGTAATTGAGCCATTTCCGAGATCGAAAAGGCTGGCAAAAATGGCATCGCCAACTTTGAATTTGGTTACAGCACTGCCCACTTCAATTACAATTCCGGCCAAATCACTGCCCATGACTGCGGGCAGCTCAAATTTCAAGACCGGTTTGAACATGCCTGTAGGAATCATATTGTCAATTGGGTTCAACCCTGCCGCATGAATTTCAACTAGCAGTTCGTCAGGCTTGATTGTTGGGCGGGGAACTTGGGTAAATCCTATTTCGGGCGACTTGCTGTAGCGTTTAAATGTGAGTGCTTTCATGTTGTCCTGATCCAAAAGTTATTGAATGATGTTGAAGGCTTTGTATGACGTTTGATTGTCGCAATAAGTCAATCAATTGCTACGCCAGGAATTTCAGAACTTTCTGTAGGAATTCGGTGTGGTATTGAAATACTCCACCATGGCCTGCGTCTGGATAAATAATAAACTCTGCCTGAGCTATACGTTGAGCCATATCAAAGCTCAGTGAAGTTGGTACCATGATGTCATTATCACCATTTGCTATCAGCACCGGCATCTGCAATCGAGTTAGATTCTGCTCTGGTTGTCTGCCCCAAGCTTTAATAGCTTTAAGTTGATTAAAAAACGCACGGGGCGTTGGCTCTTTGTCGCGATCAGCAGTGCGCTCCTTCAATCTCGCCAGGAAGGCTCTTGCGGCCTGACGCCCTTTATTTGTTGGGGTGAAAAACAGATAGGTCTTTGGATCGCGCAGCGTAAATAGGCCCTTTAACATCAATGGCCAAGTTAAAGACCAAACTCTGTCAATACCTTTTCCTCCTGCTGGGCCAGTACCCGCCAAGATCAGCTTGCGCACTAGCTCTGGTGCTCTGAGCGCTAAATCCTGTGCAACAAAACCACCCAAGGAGAAGCCCAGCAGGTCTACTTGTTCGTACCCCATTGCGCGTATTAGTGCAATTGTGTCCTCAGCCATCGCTGCTACCGTCACCGGTGCTGTACCGACAGAAAGACCGATGCCTTGATAGTCGATCGCGATCACTCGATGGTTGCGAGCGAGCCCATCAACAATACGGGGATCAAAATTATCCAGCACGGCGCCCCAGTGGTTTAGCAGGAAAATTGGAGTACCGCTGTCTATACCCAACTCTCGGTAAGCGAAAGAGATCCCTCCGACCTTTTTTTCTTTGTTAGGCGCTTTTTGAAACGAATGCGTCGGGTATGGCTGGGGGCTTGAGTTACTCATCGTCTATACCGTTGGTTCAGGTAGGCAGAGGGGGCGGATGGCGCGGCATTTGACTTGCAAGTATTAGCGGTGCATGGGGCTATGGGCATTCACTCCACCACTGCTGATACGTGTTAGCCGCGTCGCCCCTCTGACGAAGTCTCAAGGGGCATTTGCGCAATAACTATGTAGGCAATGGTCAGTCTTTAGTTTGGTAACGCTCGGCGGCATGTGCTTGTCGAATATCAGACATCAGCCCCTGCCGTGCCTGATCCAGGGCACTCCATCGGCTTTCCGCGTGCAGAGGCGGGATAGTCACCAGCTCACGGCGATCAAAACCGACCAGTGCAGCATCGACCAACTCTTCGACATCCATCACTTCGGAGATTGTGTTGAGGTCTATTCCTGCACGCTCCCAGATTTCTGTGCGTGTTGCTGCCGGCAATACTGCCTGGACATATACGCCCTTAGACGACAATTCCAGATTGAGACCTTGAGACAGAAACAGCACGAATGCTTTTGTCGCGCCATAAATCGACATGCCGAACTCGGGCGCAAAACCGACTACTGAACCGAGATTGACGATTGCGCCTGCACCGGTCTGTGCGAAACGGGGGGCCACTGCTGCGGCCAGGCGTGTAAGAGCAACAACGTTAAGCGAGATGAGTCTCTCGATGCCTTCGGCACTCTGCTGAGCAAACCCGCCCGACTGAGCCATGCCCGCATTGTTGATCAAGACGCCGATGCGCTCGTCCTCGCGCAGGCGAGTTTCGATTGCGCTCAGATCGGTGGCATTAGTCAAGTCGGCCTGATGTACTTCAACGGCAACGCCGTTTTCTGCACGCAATTGATCAGCCAGCGTGTCCAGTCGAGCTTTATCGCGCGCGACAAGTACTAGGTCATGGCCGCGACGAGCAAATCGCTTGGCATACGTGGCGCCGATACCTGTTGAGGCTCCGGTGATGAGAACAGTTGGAAGCGTATTCATCTGTATTTCCTGATCAAAGTTTGGCGAGAGAAAGTTGAGGCAGAGTTTCAGCCGGAGAAGGGCGGATAGTCGGTGTAGCCTTCCGCGCCGCCGCCGTAGAGAGTTGCCGGATTAAGTGGAGCCAGAGGCGCGCCAGTCTTCAATCGCTCCACCAAGTCAGGGTTACTAATAAACGGACGACCGAAGGCGAAGAGGTCTGCTTTGTCATCGTTTAGATGGGCGGTGGCCAGCTCAAGGTCGTATGCATTGTTGGCCAAGTAGGTCTGTTTGAAACGAAGGCGTAACGAGTCGTAGTCAAATGGTGCGATATGACGCGGGCCGCCCGTCGCGCCTTCGACAACATGCAGGAAAGCGATGCCCAAAGCACTCAGTTGCTCAGCGATATAGTTGTACTGAGATTGCGGGTCGCTGCTGGAGACGCCGTTGGCTGGAGATACTGGAGAGATCCGTACACCGGTGCGTTCTGCACCGATTTCATTCGTCACAGCGGTGACAACTTCAATTAAAAGGCGCGCGCGGTTTTCTATTGATCCACCGTACGCATCTGTGCGCTGGTTGGCGCTGTCTTTGATGAACTGATCGAGCAAGTAGCCGTTTGCTCCGTGGATCTCAACACCATCGAAGCCAGCGGTAATAGCGTTCGCTGCCGCCTGGCGAAAGTCGTTCACGATGCCTGGCAACTCATTCAATTCAAGAGCGCGTGGCTCGGAGACGTCGGCGAAGCCATTGTTAACGAAGGTTTTGGTCTGCGCCCGGATCGCAGATGGCGCGACGGGTGCTGCTCCGTCTGGTTGCAGGTCGACGTGTGAGACGCGCCCCACATGCCAAAGCTGCACGAAGATGCGACTTCCTTCTGCATGCACTGCGTCAGTTACCTTGCGCCATGCGTTGATTTGTTCCGGTGTATATAGCCCTGGAGTGTCTTGGTAACCCTGAGCTTGTGCGGAGATTTGGGTTGCCTCCGTAATGATCAGACCTGCTGAGGCTCTTTGTGCGTAGTAGGTCGCAGTCAGCTCGGTGGGAACCAAGCCTTTGCCTGCACGGTTGCGGGTCAGCGGTGCCATCACGACGCGATTCGCCAGCGCAAGGTTACCCAGGACATAGGAATCAAAAAGCGTTTTCTCGGACATTTTTTCAGCTTCTAGTGTGGGTGATGGCTTCAATGATTATGGTCAAGCTCTAAAATGTCAATGCTTTGATGTCGATCAACATCAATGTATGATTGTTGTCATGTCAGGACTACGTTTGGATGACCGATGAAAGTCACTAAAAAGCAGGCGCAGGCGAATCGGGCGCACATCGTTGAGACGGCCTCGACTCTCTTTCGAGAGCGTGGGTATGACGGCATAGGCATTGTTGAGCTGATGGCTGCTGCCGGATTTACCCAAGGCGGGTTTTATAAGCATTTCAACTCGAAAGCCGATTTGATGGCGGAGTCTTCAGCTTGCGGTATAGCGCAATCAGCAGCTCTCACTGTCGGTGCGTCAGTAACGGAGTTCGTAAAAGTTTATCTTTCACGCGAACACCGCGATGACAGGGCTACCGGATGTACGTTGGCAGCGCTGTGCGGTGATGCTGCTCGCAAGGAGGAGGAAATTAGAGCCACTTTTGCGGCGGGTATTGAGACTCAGCTTAATGTCCTGCGGGAGAGCGAGGGCGATCAGGGCTGCGCCGACTCAGCTGGTACACGTGCCAAGCTTCTTGCCGTGATGGCTCACTCCTTAGGCGCGGTCATCATGTCGCGAGCGTGCCCCGATGACTCGGCGTTAGCTGATGAAATTCTCGCGGCTTGCCGTGACGCAATCCTAAAATCTATGGAGCCGACCTAGACGACAGGTGCTGTTAAATCATGAAGAGATGCACGGAAATCTGAATTGAGCAGGATGGCAGCGCTTAGGGCCTCCGCCATCTTGTCCTGAATAGGCAATGCTTGGGTGATCGCGATTTAGGTATGCATTTTTGCGTTCACACGCTTAGTCCAGCCGCATTGACGAGAACGACTGGTCTCCGGATATTAACGATTGGACGGCGGTGGCGCCGCCGTCGGGCTCCGCTTTTTAAACAGCGGGCAGTTGAGCATGTGCTTCCATAACTCTCGCCGAATACACCAGTGCGGCGCCAGCATTGAGGGCAATTGCCACGCCCAGGGCTTCAGCAATCTCACCTCGTGTTGCGCCATGCTCTACAGCCTTTTTGGTGTGGATGCTGATGCAGCCATCACATCGCGTAGTGACCGCTACAGCCAATGCAATCAACTCATGTGTTTTGGCATCCAGATGGCCAGTTTTGGCAGCTGCGCCATCAATCTTTGTCAAACCACGCACCACGTCGGGACTTTGTTTGGCGTATTCGCCAACGCGGTCGAGCAGGGCGTCACGATAGGCATTCCAATCTTGCATCATTGGGGTGTCTCCAGAGTACAGGTGATAACCACCGTGCAAGCCTGCTTCAATAGGCTTGCACGAGCTCAGGTTAGTTGCGACCGGCCATGACACCGCCATCTACGTCCCAGATAGCACCGGTAACCCAGTCGGCTTTGTCGGAGAGCAGGAAGACAACTACCTCGGCTACGTCTTCAGGAGTACCCACTCGTCCGATTGGGTGGAAACTATTGAAGCCCTGAAGTGTGGAGTGAACCTCCGCTTTAGGAATGAACCCTTCGTAGATTGGTGTTTGCACCACCGCAGGCGATACGGCATTGACGCGGATATGCTTGGGCGCAAGTTCCATCGCCAGATGCTGCGTCAGCGAATGCAAGCCAGCTTTTGCCATCGAATAAGCGGAAGACGGGGTTGCAGCGATTGCCTGCTTGCCCCACATCGAGCCGATGTTAACGATGGCGCCGGAATTACCCTTGGCGACGAGGTTGGCAGCGACTTTTTGCGTGATGAAGAAAGACGCCTTGTTCAGCTGCATGTACTGATCGTAGTCAGCGTCAAGATGCTCAAGAAAAGGTTTAGGGAAAAATACGCCTGCCGCGTTAACCAGGAAATCAACATCAGCATGGTGCTGATCAATTTCCTTCAGCAGCGCCGCCAGGTCTACCGGATTAGTCAAGTCTGCGGTGAGCGTGTTGACCGTCCCGATTGCTGCCAATTCCTGGCGAGCCTGCTCGGTTTTCTCTGCTCGGCTGCCGATGATAACGACGGTACCACCTTGCTGTAATACGAGTCGTGCGGTCTCCAAGCCCATCCCGCTGGTGCCGCCGACGATTAACAATTTCTTGCCAGTGAACTGACTCATTTGATTACTCCAAAAAATGATTGAGCCCAGGCAGTAAGTCGAAAACCAGTTTTTAGCGTTTAATGCCTGACCGCTACTGTTCGATCTACGATCTGCCACTGAGGGAACGAGCAAATTATTGGCTCCTATCAATCAGATGAACAAACGAGATAAAGTGTTCTGGCGATAAAGAAAAGGTTTAGCGATATGGCATCACCTGTTCATCTAAACGCACTCAGGGCATTTGAAGCCAGCGCACGGCACCAGAGCTTCTCAGCAGCTGCAGAAGAGCTGAAAGTCACGCCTGCAGCTGTGGGCCAGCTAGTACGCACACTTGAGCAGTGGTTGGGCACTCCGCTGTTTTATCGAAGCTCCAGCGGCAAAGCACGATTGATCGCTACAGAGGCTGCTGAACGTTCGCTATCCGACATCAAGGCTGGTTTTGAACGTCTTGCATTGGGGGTTGAGCGAATGAGGGAGAACTCACCCAGCGGGGTATTGACGGTCACCGTAAGTCCCGCTTTTGCCGCCAAATGGTTGTTGCCGCGAATCGAACGTTTCCACGCGGCTTGGCCAAGCACTGACCTCCGGCTTGATACTCAGCTCAAAGCTGTAGACTTTCTGACCCAGAGAATCGATATCGGGGTGCGATATGGTTCCGGTCATTGGCCTGGTTTGGTCGCAGAAAAGCTTATGGACGAGGAAATCTATCCGGTTTGCTCACCTCTGCTGAAGGACGCTCGTTTACAAACTCCTGCCGAGCTTGGCGATGAAACTCTGATTCATGATCTTTCTATGGATGGCCATGCGGGCTTTGCTACTTGGGATACTTGGTTGCAAGCAGCTGGAGTGAGGAATGTTTCGACAAAGCGTGGAATGAAAATCAACAATTCTGCTGCGGTGCTTCAAGCGGCAATTGATCGACAAGGTATTGCACTGGCGCGCAGCGTTATGGTTAAGGATGATCTGGCTGCTGGTAGGGTGGTTCGTTTATTTCCAGATGTCCAGTTTACTTCGCCATTGGCTTACTACGTAGTTTATCGTCCGGAGAGTGTGAACTTTCCGAGATTAAAAGCCTTTCGAGATTGGCTTTTCGAAGAGGCGTCCAGCTAATGAGCAGAGGTGTTGAACTCCGATAAAAATCAGTAGAATGCGTGGAAGTTACCGACCGAGAGAGAGGGCTCTCCATGGCTCAATTGTCTCCATACTGATTTTTCGGAGAGTTTAGTAAGTAAATCATCTTAATGTATTTTCTACTCCGCAACTGGGGCGAAAAGATTCGCGTTAATCGCAACTTTTTGGATGTGCTGACATCTGATTATGATGTACTCTTTCTATATTACTCACATCGAGAAATTTCCATGTCAAAACTCGCAGAATTCCGCCAGCTCGAAAAACATCTCGCCGAACAGCTTCAGGCTCTGGAAGCTCTCAAGGGCGATGCTGGCCTCAAGAAAGAAATTGAATTCGAAACGAAGCTGCGCGATTTGCTGGCAAAATATGGCTACAGTCTTAAGGACGTGATCAACCTGCTAGATCCCCAAGCTGGCCGTCGCGCTCCATTCGCCCAGTCCAAAGCTGGCAGTCGTAAGCCTCGCCAGTTGAAGGTCTACAAAAATCCGCACACTGGTGAACTCGTCGAGACCAAGGGCGGAAATCACAAAACGCTGAAGGATTGGAAAGCAGAACATGGCTCCGCGACTGTTGAGTCTTGGCTGACCAAGTGAATTCTGGGTTTATAAAAAAGAGCCATGAAGGCTCTTTTTTATCGCACTTTGCTGCGCCGGTGGTTTCGAACGATAGCCAGTTTTTTCCCTGCATTGTTTTCATTTGAAAGGAAGACCGCAGCTCAGAGTAAATTTGACTTACAGTTGAATCTATTCAAAAAGCTCGCACCTTCGCCTAGGTAGCGAATCATGACTGGGAGTGTTGCAGAACTCGACCACCATTCATAAAAAAGTCCTCCCATTCATGCCGGCAATCGATAACGTTCTGCTGGTTCAGCGTTACTAAAACCGGATGCAAGCGCACCTCGCGCTTGCTCGAAAGCCACCCACGCTGCCAAGTCAGGTACTGGAGGAATGGTCACCAGTTCACGCTGATCAAATCCAGCCAGTGCAGCATCAACCAGGGCTTCTACTTCCATGACGTCAGGAACCTTGCTGATATCTCCACCGGCACGCTCATAGATTTCAGTGCGTGTGGCGGCGGGGAGCACAGCTTGTACATAAACACCTTTTGCTGAAACTTCAGCAGCCAGGCTTTGTGACAGTGTCAACACGTAGGACTTGGTGGCCGCATAGATTCCGTGAGAATGCTCCGGCAGCAGCGCTAAAACCGAAGCGACGTTGATGATGGCGCCGGCGCCGCGCGCAACCATGCTGCCGATAACGGCAGAGGCGAGCAGGGTGGGGGCGACAACATTCAGACTCATCAAGGCTTGCATCTTGTCAGTCGGGGCAGTGGCAAAATCACCAACAAGGGCGGCCCCTGCGTTATTGACCAAAATATCGATAACGGGCCCGCTGCGCAGGCGCTCCAGAACTGTGTTGAGCTGGCCAGTATCGGTAAGATCTGCCGTGATGACCTCGACTGAAATACCGCATGCATCTCGCAATTCTGATGCGAGCGCATTGAGTCGATCAGTCGCTCTGGCGACGAGCACCAGGTCATGGCCACGAGCGGCCATCCGGCGTGCGTAAACGGAGCCGATACCACTTGAAGCGCCGGTAATGAGAGCAGTCGTCATATAAATATTCCTTTTGCAAGAGTGTCTTGAGTGTGACGACATCTTGGTAGATGTAAGAAGTCAGAGACGAGCAGTCAGGCTCAACATGACGAAATGTTCGTAATGACCCACACCATTTTTTACGATTGGATCTTGCGATGTCAGGGCAGCGACATCCAGTTCATCATCAAGTTGGTAAAGTGAAACACCGTAGCTGCCAGCATCATCAATCACAGGGCCATGCGCGACGATAATCCCTTTGGCGAGTAGTTCATTCATATAAACACCATGCTGCTTGAGCAAGTCCTTTTCATCAGTGGACAACGTGGCCAGGAAGTCAGGGCGCGGAGGGATAAACTTGCACAGGTAATACTTCATTTTCAGTCTCGCAGTGTGGTGATGAGGATTTTCAAAGCGCTTTGCACAGCTAGAGAAACCAATGCTTCCAGCTGCTACTTCGAACGGGTGCTTTTCAGTATTGAGCTTTCGAAAATTTTAGGCGCATAGCTCTGCAGGAAAAGAATCATGCTTGTCATTTTCCCCACGGGATTACTGAATTTTGAGTTCTTGGCGTCAATGAGCTGGCTGATCTTATCGATCACTGCCGTTGGCGCTTCTGCTTCATCAATGCCCTTTTGCGTTACCGCGGTTACTGTTTTTCGATAAGCGTCATAGTCGGTAATACTGTTGTTTTCAGCCGTTATTGCGTTTTTTCCCAGATTGGTTTTGAACCACACGGGCTCAACCATGTTGACCCTAATATTGAATTGATCCAGCTCAAACCGCGGGGATTTGAAGTAGCCCTGCACGGCGTGTTTGGAGGCTGTATAGAATGAAAGATTGGGTGGCCCAATCAAACCAACGATTGAGCTGACGGTAATGATCTGCCCATGCTTCTGGCGCCGAAAGTAGGGGAGCAAAGCGTTGGTGACTTTTACTGTTCCCCAGAAGTTGGTCTCAAACTGTTGCCGACCTAGTTCCAGGGAGGTTTCTTCGGCAATGCCGGTCACCATATATCCCGCATTGTTGACCAATACGTCCACTTGCTTCACGTGTTTAAACAACTGCTCTGTGAAATTTTTGATTGAAGCATCGCTGTCCACATCCAGGGCAAGTAATTTGAATGGCAAGTGAGCCGCGTATTTTTCTGGAGTACGGCTGGTGCCGATAACATTGAAACCTTGCTGGTGGAGATGTTTGGCCAGGATCAATCCAAAGCCGGACGAAGCACCAGTGATCAGGATGGTCTTTTTCATCAATCTACCTTGCATGGGAGATCTACTCCCGTTAAGTACGCGATAGGAACAGTCTGTCGGGATCTGTCGTATGGGAGTCCTCATCAGAAGGACGTTCCTGGAACCCGGATGCGATATAGATTGCGCCGAGTTGCCATGCCTGACACTCGCCTAACGCGCCTATGTGACTGCAAAACGCGCCAGAATGAAGCAGGGCAAATTGGCGCAATCCGTCGTTGTTGTGGCGCGTTCCGCTCACTAGACTAGGTTGCCCCGATGCCCGCGCATCATTGCGAATGAGTTACTGATTTCATGGCAGAAAAACGCAGCTCCGCTTTGGATTTCTCGGTGTGGCCCGGATGGCGATTGCTGATGCATGATGCGGGTTTGGCTACTGCGCCGGTTTTGCGCCGCGCTCAGATGCCGGGCGATCTCTTCACACGACAGAGTGTGCGCCTGGATTCCAAAAGCTTTTTCAGCCTGTGGCGAGCAATTGATGCTGAGGCTGCCGCTGTCTGCCCCACGGTGCCCGCTCCGTTGCAGATCGCCAAGGTGATGACCTCCGACTGGTTTGATCCTGAGCTCTTTGCGGCGTTGTGCAGTTCCAATCTAGGCAGCGCGCTCGAACGCATTGCCAAATACGTGCGCTTGATAGCCCCGATGACGATTGGCGTCGTGCGTACCGAGGCTCACACGACGGTCACCATGGATTTCCTGGATCCTTGCGAGCCGCCGCCAGAGGTTTTCCTGGCATTTAAAATCGTGTTCTTCGTGCAACTCGCAAGGTTGGCTACTCGCAGTCATGTGAAGCCTTTGCAAGTGAGCTGGCCGTCGCAACCCGGAACGGCGGATGCGGAGGCCTACCAAGCCTTTTTCGGCATACCTGTCACTCAAGGCCCTTTAGCGTGTGTCGTATTCGACGTCGCTGATGTGGAGAAGCCCTTCCTGACGGAGAACCACAAAATGTGGTTGTTCTTTGAGCCGAGTCTGCGTCAGCGCTTATCCGATCTGGACAGAACTTGTGGAATGGCCGACAGAGTGCGCAGTGTCCTGCTTGAGTCATTACCTGCGGGTGAGGTGTCGATGGATGCGATCAGCCGAAAGCTTGCAGTGAGTACTCGCACCCTGCAGCGCAAACTGCGCGATGAGGGCACTACATTTCAGCAGACGCTAGATACGCTACGCGCATCTTTAGCGCGTCATTATCTCGGTAACACCGCGATGTCGAGCGCCGAGATCTCGTTCCTCCTCGGCTTTGAGGATGCCAACTCCTTCGCCCGTGCATTTCAATCATGGAGTGGGAAAACTCCCGCCAAGGCGAGATTAGAGATGGTTGGCTCAGATGACTCGAAGCTTCTGTAGAAGGGTATCCATGAAGCGCGCTGGTCGACGTATGATATCGTGGCTTCCTCCGTGGAAGAAGGATGCGTCGCAATCTCTAGGCCGTACTTGAGAGGGCGTCGTCCCTTCGGGCCTTGTGCCCGCCTATGACTGGTGACCCAAATGGCCTGCTAGGCTCCGACTTTGATACGTGCAAAATTATTGAGAATTATGGCAGGGTGCAAGTGTTGGAGATATCAGAAAAAATCCGGCATTGATTGAAGTCGACTCGCCTCACTCACCTAAGGCTGTTGCCGAATGCATCCGAGATGGGTGGCAGGCGACGGATTTGATAGGGGGTAGTCTCGGAGGGATATTGCAGACGTCGGGTACCCGATACACGGTGATAGCACCCAATCCTGAAATTCCGTGGCATCTCGCTGATGTGGATCCGAAAGGGCTGGCTCTCTTGTCCGGTACCATTTCTTCCGTACGTGGCAGACGCCATCAGAAAAAATCTCTGGGGTCGTGACTGCTTGCGCCCGATGAGGACTGCCGTTGTCTGTACTCTTTAAATAGCGATGCTGGCGAGTGCGTGGTGCCGATGATGAATGAGGCGCGCCAGGGGAGGACACCGGATGTCGACACGGAGATCCACTACCTGCTGACGCGTTTTTTGGATTGCTATTCATTCGGCAGGACGCCGGAGAGGGAAAGCTGCGGAGCACGGTCAGAAATTGCTGAGCACAAAAGATAAGGGCCTGCATGAAGTTCATCATGCAAGCCCTTGATATCTATGGTGCCCGAACCCGGAATCGAACCGGGACGCCCTTACGAGCGGGGGATTTTAAGTCCCATGCGTCTACCAGTTTCGCCATTCGGGCGGTAGCGCGGTGTAACAGGGTTGGGAATATATAGAGCCTGGCTCGTTGGTGCAAGGTTCTTGCCTAAAAGCCGGGTTAAAAAAGCTTGTGAGATCAGTAGTCTACAACGCCCGAGCGGACCCTTTTCGAGTTTTCTCTGGGACGGGAACAAGATGCTGAAAGCGCAGTCATAGCGATATGCCATCCCGGCATTCTGGAAAGGAATCAGTTGATGTTCAGTGCGCGTAAGCCTTCTTGGATGATTGCGGTCAGTGTAATCGGGTTGTTGGCGGTGGGTAGCGTAGGCACAGCGCAGGCGGGGGATGAGTTTGAATGGAGCGGATTCAGTTCCTCGCCGGGTGACAGGCTTGCGACCAGTTCCGCGGGGGCCGGTCAGCAGCAAGTATTGGCGGCGAGCAATTTTACGGTGAACGATATTGAGCGCTTGCAGAGTAATCAGAAAAGCCACGAGGAAGAGCTTCAGCGTTTGAAAAGCAAACTGGACGAACAGGCGCGCTATTTCGAAGAGTTCAAGCGTAAGGATGGCTCAAGCTCCAGCGCCAGTGACAGCCAGTTGGCTGATTTGAAGCACACGGTCGCGGATCAGAAGAACACCATCGACAAGCTCAAAAGCGAAGTGGAGGACCTGAAGCGCAATTCCAGCTCCAGTTCGAGTTCCAGCTCCAGTGAGCTGTCGCGGCTCAAGGACGATGCCCAGGATCAGAAACGTAGCCTTGAAGACCAGAAGCGCAGCCTTGATGATCTGAAGCACACGGTCGACACCCTGGCCAGCAAGGTGAAGTGACGCCTGCCGGCGCTTGAGTCAGTCGCTGGCAATGTGCGAAGCGGCATTGCTGGCGACATGGCGTGTGGTGTTCTCAGCGTTCGGTTCACGCTACCCTGTGACGTCCACAATCATGAAAAGGAATGAATGATGAGCGTCGTACACCAGCCGCTGGAGGGCAGTTGCCGCTGTAACCGGGTGCGCTTCAGTGTCAGTTTGCCCGAGGTGATCACCATGGCCTGCCATTGCCGTGGTTGCCAGAAAATGACCTCCAGCGCGTTTTCCCTCAGCGCCTTGATTCCCGCCGCTGGGTTTACCATCACCCAAGGCTGCCCGGTCATCGGCGGGCTGCAGGGTGTGGACCGCCACTATTGCTGCCCGCATTGCATGAGTTGGCTGTTTACCCGGCCCCACGGCATCGACGAGTTCGTCAATGTGCGCGCCACGTTGCTCGATAACGCCCGCGACTATGTACCTTTCATGGAAACCTGGACCCGCGAAAAACTGCCCTGGGCCTCCACCCCCGCCGTCGAAAGCTTTGCACAATTGCCTGAACCCGAGGACTTCCCGCGCCTGTTGCAGGCTTACGCCGAGTTTGTCTCAGTCAATCAACGCCAATAGATCCGTAACACCCACGTCCACGCCTGCCTGGCTCAGCAGCGTGGTGGCCTGGCCCCGGTGATGGGTCTGGTGATTGAAAAAGTGCACGAGCAAGCCAAAGAACGGCTTGCTGGCCCCCACGCCGCGCATGTTGGAGTACTGCAGGCGATGATCCAGGTCAGGCTCGCGCAAGGTGTTGACCCAATCGAGTATCAACTGATCCAGCCAGGCGCGTCGGGCAGAAAGCTCACGAATATCGGCGAACGCCAGTTGCTTGAGGTCGGTGGGTGTTGCGATCGAACTCAAGGGTGCCAGCGCCGCAAAGCCTGCCGGGTGTTGGGCAAAGCGTTTGAGCCAGACCGTATCACCCAGTGCAAGGTGGTTCAGGGTGCCGAGGATCGAGCCGAAGAACGCCTGCCGGTCTGCGCTCAACGCGGCGTCCGGCAATTGGCCGGCAGCAGCATAGACCTTCTGGTTCATCCACTGGTTGTAGCTCGCCATCAATGCAACGTGCTCGATACGGTTCACCTGTGTGCTCCTTCAACGGTGTAATGGCGCCATCATAAGGCGTGCCTGCTCGGCGGTCTTGGTATTCCGACAGGGGCAGGCTATGGTTGTTGAACGCCCATATTGCGCCCTGGGAGGGCGACACCATGAACACCAGCGATCTATTGGAACAACTGCTGCGCGCGGGCCAGCAAAACAGCGGTGCTTCAGGCGGTGGCCTGGGCGGCTTGGGCGGCCTGGGCGGGTTGCTCGGCGGGTTACTCAACAGTACGGGCAATAGTGCTTCGGCCGGGGGCGGTTTGGGCGGATTGCTGGGTGGTCTCGGCGGTTTATTGAGCGGTGCGCCTGCGGGCGGTGCCACGCAGCAGCGCTCCGGTGGGATGAATTATGCGGCGCTGGCGTCGTTGGGGATGGCGGCTTTCCAGGCGTACCAGGCGTGGCAGCGCCAGCAGGCCAGTGCGCCGCAGCAGGCAATCCAGACGGTCGACCAACTCGACGGGGCGGATGCCGAAGCCCATAGCCATGCCGTGCTGCGCGCATTGATCGCGGCAGCCAAGGCCGATGGCAAGATCGATGAGCAAGAGCGGCAGATGATCTCAGCCGAAATTGGCCGGCATACCGATGACCCCCAGTTGCAACAATGGCTCGACGCCGAAGTCGCCAAGCCACTGAATGCCGGGGATTTTGCCGAGTATGCCGATGACCCGGCACTGGCGTCGGAGATCTACCTGGCCAGCGTGATGCTGGTCAACGATCAACAGGAGGCGGAACGCGCTTACCTGGATGAGCTGGCCGGGCAGTTGCAAATCGACCCGCAGTTGCAACTGCACCTGGAGCAGCAGGCGAAAGCTTAAAAACGCAGGGTGGCACCCGTGGTCAACCACTGGTTGTGATCCTCGTTGAGGCTTTGCCCAACCAGCAGGTCGATGTCGATCAGCTGACCCACGTGAAAGCGCGGCCCGGCCTGCCAGGCCTGGTCGCCGCCTTCCTGGCCATAGCGCTCACCGATCAGCGTGAGTGCATCGGCTACTTGGTACTCGAAACCTGTGCCCCACGTCAGCCGGTGCTGCTGTTCACCACCGTTATAGGCGTGGGTCCAACCGCCATTGAAGTTCAAGCGCAGTGCTTCAACGGGTTGCCAGGTCAGAGGCACGTTGAAGTCGGCGCCGTCAAAGGCATGCGCGCGGTCCAAGGCGAAGTGGCTGGTGGCGGACACCGCCAACTGCAATCCCAGATCTTGCCGTGACCATACCTGGGCTTTGACTTGCGGGCTCACCTGCGTCTCGGCATCCCCCGCATTGCTGGCACGCGACAGCGCCGCACTCCATTGCACCGCCGGCAGCGCGCTGAACGTGCAGGCCGGGTTCAGGGTTTCGTTATGGACGTTGCCTTGGTGCCGGTTGACGCTGTACCAGGCGTCGACGTTGCAGGTGCCCGGATCATTGACCGCGCCGTCGTCGACCACGTAGGCGCCACCGGCTGCCTGGGCCTTGGAACACATCGCGATGAGCAGAACAATGCCCAGGCTCGCGCCAATGAAGATCAGGTTGCGTTGCAGCGCGCGGCGCTTGGCCGGCGGTAACAGCAACAGCGTATGGCGAGCCCCCCGATAGTGACGTGCGCGATATTTGGCAAACCCATCCGGGCGATGAGGGGTGTGTTTTTTGTGCATGATGCACCTCGCTTGAATTCAGCTTTCTACGGTCAGCACCGAAATGCCGCTGGCTTTGGCCTGGCTGACCAGCTCCGAGGTGTCGTCACCGCCTGGCAGGGCGATAATCACGTCGGGTCGGCTGTCGGTCAGCATGAAATGATTGCGTTGGCGTTCCGCCTGTTTGCCATGGCGTTGCCAATTGCACGGGTAACGCACCACATCGATGCCCATTTCCCGCGCCCACTCCTCGATGTTGCTGCCGAGGAATTGGTTGCCGCCGTGAATCAATACCTGCATCGGGCGCAGGCGGTGGTAAGCGTCCAGCACTTGGCGGGACTTCTTGGTGTCGGCGTAATGACGACCTGCACAGATCAAGACGCGCATGTTCGAATCCTTGTGATGCGCGGTGGCGACCCTGCGGCCGCCACCGTTTAAACGGCGGGAGCGATCAGTACCACTGCTTGAAGCGGCGGATGTAGATCGTTTTCATCAGTTGGGCCACGCAGCAGTAGGCGAGCAGGGTGCCGACCAGCCATGGGAAGTACGCCAGCGGCAGCGGTTGCAGGCCCACCAGGGTGCCCAGCGGCGAGAACGGCACGTAGATCCCCAGAGCGATCACCAGGCAGGTCATCATCAGCACCGGCCAGGCCGCCGTGCTCTGGAAGAACGGGATCTTGCGGGTGCGCAGCATATGCACCACCAGGGTTTGCGAGAGCAGCCCTTCGATGAACCAGCCGGACTGGAACAGGGTCTGCATTTCCACACTGTTAGCGCTGAACACGTACCACATCAAGGCAAAGGTGGTGATGTCGAAGATCGACGAGGTCGGCCCGATCCAGATCATGAAGCGGCCGATGTTTTGCGCATCCCACTTACGTGGTTTGGCCAGGTATTCCTTGTCCATCTTGTCCCACGGCAAGGCCAGCTGGGAGATGTCGTACATCAGGTTTTGCAGCAGCAGGTGGATCGCCAGCATCGGCATGAACGGAATGAACGCACTGGCTACCAGTACCGAGAACACGTTGCCGAAGTTGGAGCTGGCGGTCATGTTCAGGTACTTCATGATATTGCCGAAGGTTTCGCGGCCCTTGAGCACACCTTCTTCCAGCACCATCAGGCTCTTTTCCAGCAGGATGATGTCCGCCGATTCCTTGGCGATATCCGTGGCGGTGTCGACCGAAATACCCACGTCGGCATCGCGCAGCGCCGGCGCATCGTTGATACCGTCGCCCAGGAAACCCACGGTATGGCCGTTGGCTTGCAGGGCCTTGAGCACCCGGGATTTCTGCAGCGGTGTCAGCTTGGCAAACACCGTGCGTTCTTCCACGCGGCGCAGCAGGGTGGCGTCGTCCATGGCTTCGATATCCACGCCCAGCAGCGGCTGGCCGGGTTCGAGGCCAACCTGGCGGCAGATCTTGGCGGTGACTACCGCGTTGTCGCCGGTGAGCACTTTGACGGCAACACCAATTTCCTGCAGTGCGGCAATGGCCGGGCCCGCGGTTTCCTTTGGCGGATCGAGGAAGGTCAGGAAGCCCTGGATCACCAGGTTGCGCTCATCGGCAGGGGTGTACTGTTGGCGCGCCAGGGATTTGGGAATGTTGCGCGTTGCGACCACCAGTACGCGGAAACCATCCTCGTTGTAGTCGTTGGCCAGCGCCAGCAACTCTTCACGACGGCGCTCATCCAGCGGCACGGCATCGCTGCCTTCCTTCACGTGGGTGGAAATGCTCAGCATCTCTTCCACGGCGCCCTTGCACACCAGCAACTGATCGCCGGCAGCATCCTTGACGACGATCGACAGGCGGCGGCGTACAAAGTCGAACGGCAATTCATCCACTTTGCTGTAGGCAAATGGCACCTGGAACTTGGGGTTCTGCTCCGAGAACTGCACCACGGCCTGGTCCATCAGGTTCTTCATGCCGCTCTGGTGGAAACTGTTGAGCCAGGCCAGCGACAGCACCGCATCGTCACGTTGGCCAAAGGCGTTGACGTGGTGTTCGAGGATGATTTTGTCCTGGGTCAGGGTGCCGGTCTTGTCGGTGCACAGCACGTCCATCGAACCGAAGTTCTGGATCGCATTCAGACGCTTGACCACCACTTTGCGCTTGGCCATGGCGGTGGCGCCCTTGGCCAGGTTGGCGCTGACGATCATCGGCAGCATTTCCGGGGTGAGGCCCACAGCAACCGCCAGGGCGAACAGGAACGCATCGCCCCAATCACCTTTGGAGAAACCGTTGAGCAGGAACACGATCGGCACCATCACCAGCATGAAGCGGATCAGCAGCCAGCTGACGCTGTTCACCCCACGGTCGAAGGCGGTTTGCACACGGGAGCCGACGATCGCTTTGGCCAGGGAACCGAAGTAGGTGCGCGGCCCGGTGGCGACCACCACGGCTTTGGCCCGGCCGCTGACTACGTTGGTGCCCATGAAGCAGATGTTCGGCAGGTCCAGCAGGTTGCCCTGGTCGGCCGCCAACGAGGACGCCGACTTCTGCGTCACATCACCCAGGGTGTCGTACTTCTCGACCGGCAAGGCTTCGCCGGTCAGCACCGCCTGGCTGATAAACAGGTCACGGGATTCGATCAGGCGGATATCCGCCGGGATCATATCGCCGGCCGACAACTGCACGATATCGCCGGCCACCAGTTCACGCATCGGCACTTCGCGCAGGCTGGGCTGGGCGCCCACTTGCTCGCGGCGCAGCACGGTGGCGGTGGTGCGGACCATTGCCTTGAGCGCTTCGGCGGACTTGGCCGAGCGGTGTTCCTGCCAGAAGCGCAGCAGGCTGCTGAGCAACACCATGGTCATGATGATGATGACCTTGGTCGGGTCGGCCTCTTCGCCGTCCCGCATCGGCAGCCAGCAGTCGGTGACAAAGCTGATGCCGCCCAGGGTCAGCAGGACATAGATAAAAGGGTTGTTCAGTGCCTGCAGGAACTGGACGATGGCGTGAGGCGGCTTGTCATGGGCCACCTCGTTATAGCCTTCGCGCTGGAGGCGTGCCGAGGCATCCAGTTCGGTCAGGCCGTCCTGGGTCGCCCGTACATTGGCGAGGGTGGCCGACAGGCCGTTCTGGGCTTCGCGGGCGGCACGCATCGACAGTTTGGTGTCGGTCGCAGTGCCATTTTTCTTGTGCAGAGGCGTGTTTTTTACGGCGCTCATTGTCTGTACTCCTGTCGCCAATTCTCGACAAAACATACCCGGTACTTACCTGATTGCAGGCGAGCGAAAGCATGCCGAGCCGCGGACTTCGCGATCGGTTTAAATAAAGTGCTTAATAACTTCTACAAGGCCCGCTTAGTGCGCGTTAATTAATTAGCGCGCAGCGGGCTACTACTGGACTTGTTCATAAAGAACTCCAGAAGGTTAATCGGAAAAGTTGTGGTTTCCAGCAGGCTCAGGCTGTGCGAGCGCTCACATAGAGGCTAAGCATCAGGCTCGCTTGAACGAGGCTGGAAACGTTCCGTCTCTGCGGGTCTTGAGGGTCGGCGTGATCCCAGTGCTGAACCAGTTGGCCAGTGGTGGGGCAGACACGCCAGTGCGCCAGCATTGGCGCCGGGCGTACTTGGGGAGAGGTTGCGGCAAAGGGCGAGCGGGTAGGCGAAAAGCCCACGGGCATGCGGCATAGCTTGGCTCGCAGGGCCGAGGCCAGCGAGCGGATATCAGGCAAAACAAAGGGTTGAAGGGTCATAACACACCTCGGGACCGGACAAGCGACCGGCGAGGCAGTTACGGTGGAGCATCAAGCTCTAGCGCAGCTTACCGGACCGGGGAGGCGAGTCCTGTCATATTCTGGGTTTGGCGCCCGATGCCCGCAGAGGCGGTGCTCGGACAGCGACTAGATACTGTGTCCATTGGCTTCTTTTGTGAGGTTTAAAAAAGGCCCCCAATTGCGGGCAGGGGCAATCTACTCAGCCAGTTACAAAATGTCAACGCATGATTAATTAAATGATCCGGCGTTCAGAGTTCATTCAGACAAGAGGCACGGGAAAGTTGCGATATATATAACTTCATACGCCCAATGCCGCGAGATAGGCGAGATACAACAGTACCAATCCGCAGGTGCCATAACTGACCCGCTGCCAGCGCGCCGATGCGTTCTTGCGCAACAGGTTGACCAGCGTAGCCACCACGAAGCACGACAATACCGACGCCAGCATGAAACCGGCAAAAAACATCAGGGTCTGCGAATGACTGGGCGTAGTGCCGACGATGCCCGACAATGCACTGCCGAGGGCGCCCCAATACACAATGTTCTTCGGGTTGGCCAGGGAGATGGCTGCGCCTACCGCCAGCGCATTCTGCCCTGAACGTGCAGGCCCGGTTTGCGCTTGCGGCAAGTGCCAGGCGTCGATCAAGCCGCGCACGCCCAGCCAGGCCAGGTACAGCGCGCAGACCACCGTCAGCGGTATGCGCACGGCGTCATGCTGGATCAGCAGGGCGATACCGGTCAGGCCGATAACCGCCCACACGGCATCGCCCACCAGAGAGCCGACCTGCACGAGCAAGGCCGGGGTGAACCCCTGAAGCAAACCCCGGCGCAACGTCTCCGCCAGCACCGCACCGGGAGAGAGGCAAAAAACAAAACCGAATACCAGTGCGTAAAAAAAGATCGTCAACATGCCTGAATTCCCAGAAGTGATGGCAGGCAGTGTGCGAGCGGATGGCGCTATCGTCTTGGACCAGATTGCGATTTCAGCGCTGCAACAGGTGTTGATAACGGCCGGGAGTAATGCCATAGGCGGCGCGGAAATGCCGATTGAGGTGGCTCTGGTCGGCAAAACCCAGGTCCTGGGCCACTTCGCAGGGTTGCAGCCCCCTGCGCAGCAGACCTTTGGCGCGCCGGGTGCGAAGTTGCATGGCCCATTGCCGCGGGCTCAAGCCGGTCTCTTTCTGGAAGGCCCGCAACAGATGAAATTTGGACAGCCCCAACTCATCGCCAAGGTGTTCCAGAGGCAGCGTCTGATGAAGTTGCGCAGCGAGCAACTCCTGGGCGCGGCTGATCATGGGTTTTCCCGCCGGTGCACTCCCTTGCAGGCGCACACCACTGCAACCGACCACCTCGCCGAGCAGCAGTACCAGCGCTTCTTCATTCAGTTCGCGGACCAAGGCATCGCCGCTCAATGCGCCTTTCACCGCCCTCGCGAGGCGTTGCGCCAGCTCCGGTTGAAAACACAGGGCACGATCAAACTCCAACTCTGCCAGGCCCAGGTCGGTGGCCAGTTGATCTGCCATGGCGTACACGCTGACAAACTGCCAGGGAGCGCCCTCAGCAGCGCCACCGCCCTGAATCTGGCCCGGGTTGTACAGGGTGATGCTGCCCGGGCCCGCCTGGAATTCGCGACGGTCGAGCCAGACTTTCTCTTCGCCGACCAGGTTCACGCCGATCACGCATTCATCGTGACTGTGACGGGCAAAGGACAGGCCGGTGCAGCGGGTGCTGGTGAGTTCATAGTGGCCCAGCCAGGCGTGTTGCATCGCGTTCATCGGGTCAGCTCGGCAGTGGGTTGCGCCTTAGCATACGTAGCTGACCCAGGCGGCGAAAGTGTTCAGACACTCAGGCGCAGCGCGAGCGCGGCCAGGGTGATCAACAGCACCGGCAGGGTCAGTACGACCCCGACCCTGAAGTAGTAGCCCCAGGTAATGGTGATGCCTTTGCGCGCCAGGATATGCAGCCATAACAAGGTGGCCAGGCTGCCGATAGGCGTGATTTTCGGGCCCAGGTCGCTGCCGATCACGTTGGCGTAGATCATCGCGTCCTTGATCACGCCCATCGCATGGCTGGACTCGATGGACAGGGCACCGATCAGCACCGTCGGCAGGTTGTTCATGACCGATGACAGCAACGCGGTGAGCACACCGGTGCCCATCGCCGCCCCCCACACCCCGTAGGTGGCGAAGGTGTCCAGCCAGGTGGCCAGGTAGGTCGTCAGGCCGGCGTTGCGCAGCCCGTAGACCACCAGGTACATGCCCAGGGAAAAGATCACGATCTGCCAGGGGGCTTCCTTGAGCACCTTGCGCGTGGAGATCTTGTGGCCTTTGGCCGCGATGACCAACAGCAGCACCGCGCACACCGCAGAAATCGCACTGATGGGAATACCCAGCGGCTCCAGGGCAAAGCAACCGATCAGCAAAATACCGAGTACCCACCAACCGGCGCGAAAGGTCGCACGGTCGTGAACGGCCCTGGCCGGGTCTTCCAGGTCGTCTGGGTTGTAGGCCTGTGGAATGTCGCGGCGGAAGAACCACAGCAGCACCGCCAGGGTGGCCGCGACGCTGACCAGGTTCACCGGCACCATGACGGCGGCGTATTGGTTGAAACCGATCTTGAAGTAATCCGCCGAGACGATGTTCACCAGGTTCGACACCACCAGCGGCAGGCTGGCCGTGTCCGCGATAAACCCGGCGCCCATGACGAAGGCGAGGGTCGCTGCCGGAGAGAAACGCAACGCCAGCAGCATCGACATCACAATGGGCGTGAGGATCAGTGCCGCGCCGTCATTGGCGAACAGTGCCGACACCAGCGCGCCGAGCAATACCATATAGGCAAACAACCGCCGCCCACGCCCTTGGCCCCAGCGCGCCACGTGCAGCGCGGTCCAGGCAAAGAAGCCGGCCTCGTCGAGCAACAGGCTGATGATGATCAGCGCCACAAACGTACCGGTGGCGTTCCAGATGATGTGCCACACCGCCGGGATGTCCGACAGGCTGATCACTCCGCAGGCCAGGGCCAGGATTGCCCCCAAGGTGGCGCTCCAGCCGACGCCCAGCCCTTTGGGCTGCCAGATGACCAGGATGATGGTGAAGAGAAAAATCGCAACGGCGACAAGCATGAATGAACGCTCCGATGGCTCGGCAACAGGTGCCGGCCGGTTATGGTGTTGGGCCTATTGTATCCAGACGCTACGCGTCGCTGCGCCAACCATGGCACTTTGTCATCCAAGGCATGGATCAGTTCGCGTGAGCAAAGTTCGTCTTTGTGTGGGAACAATTACGCCGACGGGTAGGCGCGTTGCGAGGTCAAACCCTGAAACCATTGACGTGGATCAAATCTACCGCAATCGACACACAAGTGATTGAAATTAAAATGAAACATGAATGTCCTAAAGTGCCTGCCCATTGCTCATGAAGGAAGATCCCGCGTGACCCGTGCCACTCGCAACCTGCGTAAGACCCTCGATTCCGTCGCGGACAATAACGAAACCGCGGCGTTTGACTTGATGCGTGCCGTCGAAAAAGTCGGCGATGAAGTGCTGCGCCAACGTCTGCTCAATACCATTCACCGGCTCAACCAGGACGCCTACGAGCTGCGCGAAGCGCGGGACTCGGTCGAACAGGTATCGGTAAAACTCGCCTGAGCAAGATCGTTCAAGACAGCCCCTGTGTGACCCTGGCATGCTTGTCGACCCTCTGTCGATGAGCCGTTTCCATGCCTGCCGCCTTACCTCATTACGCCTTCGCTCGCGGTGCAATCGCGGTTATTCCGTTATCCCTGGCCTGTGCGCCCTGGGGGCTGCTCGCCGGCTCCATGGCGATCGACGCGCAGTTCACGCCGCTGCAAGCCCAGGGTTTGTCCGCCATTGTCTTTGCCGGTGCCGCGCAACTGGTGGCGATCGGCATGGTCAAGAGTGGCGCGAGCCTGATATCCATTGTCCTGACCACGCTGCTGCTGACGTCCCAGCATTTGCTGTATGGCATGCATATGCGCCCGACACTCTCGGCGCTCAATACACGCTGGCGCATCAGCATGGGGTTTCTGTTGACCGACGAGTTCTTCGCCTTGGTCAACCACTATGACCGTGAAACCTTCAACCGCTGGTATGCCCTGGGCGTCGGCCTGACGTTTTACATCGCCTGGAACCTGTTTACCCTGGCCGGCATCGTGCTCGGCAAAAGCATCCCCGGGCTTGATCAACTGGGGTTGGAGTTTTCCATCGCGGCGACCTTCATTGCCTTGATCACCCCAGTGGTGCGCGACGTACCGACGGTGGTCTGCGTGGCGATCTCGCTGTTGTGCTCGGTAGGGTTGAGCTTTTTGCGCTGGGAGTCGGCGGTGGTGGTCTCGGGCTTGCTGGGCATGAGTGCAGGCTATGCGTGCAAGCGGCTGGGGGTAGGGCAGGCATGATCTACTTGATGATAGTCGCCATGGGCCTGGTGGTCTTTTTCAACCGTTACCTGTTTATCGAGCCGCGTCTGCCGGTGCGCCTTAATCGCGGCGCCCGAGAGTTCCTCGGGTTTGCGGTGCCGGGCATGCTCACGGCGATTTGCGGGCCGATCATTTTTCTCGCCGATCACCGGCTCAACCTGAGCCCGACCAACCCTTATCTGCTCGCGGGTATCTGCGCGGTGGCGCTGATGTTCTGGACGCGCAGCGTACTGATCACGGTGTTGCTGAGCATGGCGCTGTTCTATCTGTTTCGTTGGTACTTCTGAAGCGCAGGCGAAAAAATGCCCGCGGGAGGGCGGGCAGAAGGAAGACTTCTTAAAAATGAGCCAGGCAACTATAGACGGCGCATTGTGCTTTTACCGTGAAACAAAGTTCATGTGCGCGTCAGTTAAGCCTGCGGCGGTGGTACAGTCGCGGTTTTTCCATGGAGGCGATGGCATGCGTAAGGTAGTAATGGGCGTCATGATGGTGGCGGCGCTGTCCGGTTGCGCCGGCACGAAGATGAAAGAGGCGCGTGCAGGCCAGCCCTATAAAACCCTGGCTTCGGACAAGGCCCCGCTGGTAGTTGCCCAATGCGTGCAGTTCGGCTGGCAGGACGAGGCGGTGTTCGGCGTGGACGCCGGAGGCTTCAAGGAGCCGTTGGAGTCAGATGGTTTCACGGTGTACACCACTGACGGTGCCTACTTTGTAGACGTGCGCGCCGCGGGTGCCGGCTCTACCGTCAAGTATTACGCAGCCGAAGACACGATGCCTGCCAAGCGTCGCCAGGCCGCCCTCGCGACCTGCCTGTAGTCCGTTGCTTTAGAATTATTCAGAAATGCCTGGCGCGACAGGCGCCGAGCATTGGCTTATTATTCATCCGCTCGCTCGACGTGATGGCTCTTTACCGGTACACGGATGTCGAGGCCTAAACGTCGGGCGGGCCTCTTTGCTCGTTATCGCGGCATGTAGCCCAAGTGCCAGCGCCGGGGAATCCTCAGCGATACCAGGCCCAGTAATATGGCCAATGCACCGCTGACCAGCAGCGCCTTCAGCCCCCATTGGTGCTCCAGCACCGCGCCGATCACCGCCCCCACAAACATCCCGGCCCACGGGATCAACTGTACCCGCCACCCGTTGCGTCGTTCGCCCAGCATCCAGCGGCCCAGCCCACGACCAAAGCGTGACAGTGCCCCCGTCACATAGGTCAGCCCCACGGGCAGGCCATTGACCTCTTCCACGGCTGCATTGAGCATGCCCATGGCGGTGATCGCTGCCAGCAAGGCAGGCAAGGTATCGGCGAAAGGCCATAAGCCGGCGCCGCTCAACAGCACGGCGATACACAACAGCAAGGGCAGGGCATGCCGACGGCCCAGGCGGCTGACCACGACACCCAAGGCGTTGCCGATGACGAACGTGGCGATCAACAACAGCAGGCGCCCGATCAGGCCCAGATCACCGGCGCCCATCGCCACGGCCAGGCGGGTGGTGTTGCCGCTCATGAATGACACGAAGTCCCCGCTGGCCATGAAGCCGATGGCATCGGTCATGCCGGCCAGCACCGAAAGGCTGGCCACCAGCAACAAGCCGACCCGGCCACGCCAGCGTTGGCGATGGGCCAGCGCGGCATTGGCGTAGGGCGTGCGGGACGAAGGCAGCATGGAGCGGGCTCCTCGATGAGATTATTCGGCCACTACCGTAAGAGGCTTTGCGGGTTGGCGCAATGACCTCAGACAGATTCCAGTCGCCAGCCCGCCGGATGCCAGTCCAATCGATGGGTCGGCCTGAGCGCCTGTACAAATGCCTCGTCATGCGACACCACCAACATGGCCCCGGTAAAGCCGCGCAGCGCCTGCTCAAAAGCGAGCACCGATTCCAGGTCCAGATGGTTGGTGGGCTCGTCCAGCAACAACAGTTGCGCCGGGATTTCGCGCCACAAGGCAATCGCCATTGCAGCTTTCAACCGCTCGCCGCCACTTAACTGGCCGGTAGGCTGGGTGACGCGCTGCGCATCCAGTTGCAGCAAGGCCAGGCGTGTGCGCAGTTCGGCTTCGGCCAGCGGCGTGTCGAGCAGGTTCAGCTGTTCGACGATGGAGCGTCGGTCGTCCAGTAGCGCCAGATGCTGGTCGATATACGCGTGGGTGACGTGCACGGCACATTCGCCGCCGACCGCCCGCCAGTGCCCCGCAAGCAGTTTGAGCAGGGTGGATTTGCCGCAACCGTTCGGCCCGTGTACCGCCACGCGCACAGGCCCCATCAGGTTCAACGTGACGTAGGTAGAAGACTGCTGCGCATCGAGCCACGGCAATTGGGCCTGTTCGAGCGTCACCACGTGTCGACCATTGGGCAGCCTTGAACCGGGCAGGGCGAGCAGAGTGGGCGTCTCGTCCACGACGCGTTCGTAGGCTTGGCGCACCTGCTGGTCGAGTTGGTGTTTATGCGCGTGGTGGGCGCTGCGTACGGTACTGACGATTTCCGTGGCGGCGCCTTTCCAGCGGGCCTTGGTGAACCGGTCAACGTTGGCAGTTTCTGCGTGTTTGCGCGCGCGGGCGGCATTGCGTTGCAGGCTGTCGTGATCCTTTTGCAGGCGCTTGCGTTCGCGGCTACGTTCAAGCCTGGCGTGCTCCAGGGCTGCAACCGCTGCGTGTTGTTCAGTGTCGCGTTGCTGGCGGTAAGCATCGTAGTTGCCGCCATAGACGCGCATGCCCAGCGGGGAAAGCTCGACGATGCGCCCCAAGGTGTTGAGCAACTGTCGATCATGGCTGACGACGACCAGGCCACCACGCCACTGGCCCAGGATGCGCAGCAGCCAGTCGCGGCCCAGGCTGTCGAGGTGGTTGGTGGGCTCATCCAATACCAGCAAATCCGGAGCGGCCAACAACGCGCCGATCACTGCGACGCGGGCCAGTTGGCCGCCACTCAGTTGAGCGGCCGGCGTATCGAAGCCCAGCGCTTGCAAGCCCGCCCCATCCAGCGCCGCGCGCAGGCGTTCGGCCAGGTCCCAGCGTTCATCAATCCGCTCGAAGTCATCGGCGCGGGCCTCACCCGATGCCATACGCTCAAGCGCGGCCAAGGCTTCGGCGGTGCGGGTGAGCTGGGCAATGCTTTCACCGGGTTGAACGCTCAGGCTCTGCGCGACATAGGCCACACGGGCATTGCCGTCGAGTGTGCCGGAGGAGGGCTGGAGCACACCGGCGATCAGCTTGGCGAGGACACTTTTGCCACGGCCATTACGCCCGACAATCCCGGTCGGCGTGTGATCGATGGACAGGTTGATAGCTTCCAGCAAGGTATCGCCATTGGCGAACTGGAAAGACACGTGTTGCAGGGAAACGAGTACGGGCAGCCGGTTGACGTCAGTCATCAGCACCTCCAAAAAAATGTCGAACAGGCCAACAAGCGCGCCAGGCGGCTCGTTGCAGATACATTTTGGAAGGCTTAGTGGTTCACGTCGGCGGTCATCCCGTAAATCAGAAGGGGGGCAAAGGCTAACCTGCCTTGGCGTTCTTAGGCAAGTCGGCGGCCAATTGCTCAAGAAACATCGCCAGGGCGACCTCTTCCGCTTTCAGGCCCTGGCGCACCCGTGGCTTGGGCAGTTTGGACAGTTCGCCCAGGCTGAAATGCTCCAGTACCGCCGGGTGGATGTAGCACTTGCGGCACACCGCTGGCGTGTTGCCCAACTGCTTGGCCACACTCTTGACCATGGCCACCACATGCCGCTTGGCGTCGGATTCCGGCTGCCATTCCAGGTCACGCAGCACCGCCAACGCAAGGGCGGTGCCGGCCCAGGTGCGATAGTCCTTGGCGGTAAAGTCGGCGCCGGTGAGGCTGTGCAGGTAGGCGTTGACGTCGTGGGAACTGACGGTATGGCGCTCACCGTCTGCATCCAGATACTGAAACAGGTTTTGCCCCGGCAGCTCCATGCAACGCTTGACCACTGTGGCCAGGCGCTTGTCCCTGACACTGACTTGATGCTCGACACCGCTTTTGCCCCGGAACTGGAACTGGATTTCGCTGCCCTTGATGTCCACATGACGATTACGCAGGGTAGTCAGCCCGTAGGACTTGTTGTCCCGCGCATACTGCGTATTGCCCACGCGGATCAGCGTGGCGTCCAGCAGCATGACCACGGTGGCCAGGACTTTTTCGCGGGTGAAACCGGGTTCGGCGATCTGTGCCTCCAACTGTTTGCGCAGCTTGGGCAGGGCCTTGCCGAACTCTTGCAGCCGAGCGTATTTGTCACTGTCGCGCACTTCGCGCCAGCGGGGGTGATACCGGTATTGCTTGCGGCCACGGGCATCCCGCCCGGTCGCCTGCAAGTGACCACGCGGATCGGCGCAGATCCACACATCGGTATAGGCGGGCGGTACGGCGAGGGCGTTCAGGCGCTTGATTTCATCGGCATCGGTGATGCGCTTGCCCTGCACATCGAAATACTGGAACTTGCCCCGCAGCGTTTTACGGCGGATGCCGGGCTGGCTGTCGTCAACGTAATGCAGGTCGCGGGGTAGATCGGCGGGCAGCGCAGAGTCGGGCATGGTGCAGGTTCCTTGGCAAAGGATCAGGCCGGTATGTCTGATTGACCGCGGCCCTGTGCGGTGGTGCCAAAAACTTGTGCGGAGGCCGCTCAGGCCAATACCGCCACCGCCTTGATCTGTGCCCACAGTGTCTGGCCAGGGCGCAGTTGCAGCTGGTCGCGGGAGAATCGCGTGATACGCGCCAGCAAGGGCGTACCCCCGGCGTCCAGGCGCACCAGCACATGGGCGCTGTTATCCGCCCCAATCGTCTGGGTGACCGTCACGGGCAAGCGGTTGAGGATACTGCTGTGTTCTTCGGCTTGCAGGCTGAGGCTCACGTCCCGCGCCTGCACCTTGATACGCAGCTGTTTGCCCGGTGCCAGCGGTGCATGGGCGACGCGCATCGACAGCGCGCTGTCGGGAAGTTGCAGCGTGAGCAACTGGTAGTGCGCGTCATACGCGCTGACGGCGCCATTGATGACCACACCGGCGTCATCGCCCAGGGCCATGGGCAAATCGAGTCGTGCCAGGGTTTCACCGATAGGGCCGCTGGCCAGCGCCTTGCCGTCGCTGAGCAGCACGAGGTGGTCAGCCAACCGCGCGACCTCATCCTGGGCGTGGCTGACGTAGAGCAGCGGAATCTCCAACTCATCGTGCAGGCGTTCGAGGTACGGCAGGATTTCATTTTTGCGCTGGCTGTCCAGGGCTGCCAGCGGCTCATCCATCAATAGCAATTGCGGGCTGGTCAGCAACGCACGGGCGATGCCGATGCGCTGGCGCTCGCCGCCGGACAAGTGCTGCGGGTGACGGTCGAGCAGATGGCCGATACCCAGCAGTTCGGTGGCGTGAGCCATATCCACCCGGCGCAGCGCGCGTGGGATGCGCTTGAGGCCGAACTCCAGGTTGGCGCGCACCGACAAATGCGGGAACAGGCTGGCCTCCTGGAACACATAGCCGATAGCGCGTTTATGCGGTGGCACAAACACGCCCTTGCGGCTGTCTTGCCAGACCTCATCGTTGATTCGGATAAACCCGTCTGCGGCCCGCTCCAGCCCGGCAATGCAGCGCAAACAGGTAGTCTTGCCGGAACCGGAGTGCCCGTACAACGCCGTGACGCCACGGCCAGGCAGATGCAGGTCCACATCCAGGGCAAAAGCCGAATAACCCAGTTGCAGGCGTACCTCCATCATCGCGATCAGCTCCAGCCCATCTTGGTTTTACGGCTGGAGTAGAGCGCCAGCAATACCAGGAATGCGAAGACCACCATGGCGCCGGCCAGCCAATGGGCCTGGGCGTATTCCATCGCTTCGACGTGGTCGTAGATCTGTACCGAAACCACGCGGGTTTTGTCGGGGATATTGCCGCCGATCATCAGCACCACGCCAAATTCACCGACGGTGTGGGCAAAACCGAGAATCGAGGCGGTGATAAACCCTGGGCGCGCCAGCGGCAGGATCACCGTGAAGAAGGTGTCCCAGGGGTTGGCCCGCAAGGTCGCGGCGACCTCGAGTGGGCGAGTGCCAATGGCGGAGAACGCGTTTTGCAACGGCTGCACCACGAATGGCATGGAGTAGATCACTGAGCCGAGCACCAGCCCGGCGAAGCTGAAGGTCAGGGTGCCCAGGCCCAGCCATTCGGTGAACTGGCCCACATAGCCGTTCGGGCCCAGGGCCAGCAGCAGGTAAAAACCGATCACCGTCGGCGGCAGCACCAACGGCAGCGCCACAACCGCACCAATGGGGCCGCGCCACCAGGATTGGGTGCGCGACAGCCATAGAGCGATCGGAGTGCCGATAATCAGCAGGATCACCGTGGTCAGCGACGCCAGTTTGAGGGTCAACCCGATAGCGGAAAAATCGGCACTCGACAGAGGCATGCAGTTAGAGCTCGTAACCGTAGGACTTGATCACCGCAGCCGCTTTCGCGCCTTTGAGGTATTCGACCAGGGCTTTGGCAGCGGCGCTGTCCTTGCCTTTGTTGAGAATCACCGCATCTTGTTTGATCGGGTCATGCAGGGAGGCCGGAACGATCCACGCCGAACCGCTGGTGACTTTGCCGTCTTTGTAGATCTGCGACAGCGCGACAAAACCCAGTTCGGCATTGCCGGTCGACACGAACTGGTAGGCCTGGGTGATGTTCTGGCCTTCGACGAGTTTGTCCTTGACCTTGTCGGTCAAGCCTTCCTTGGCCAGCACTTGGGTGGCGGCCAGGCCGTAGGGAGCGGTTTTCGGGTTGGCCATGGACAGGTGCTTGAACGCGTTCTGCTTCAGCACATCGCCGTTGGCGTCCACGTAGCCAGCTTTGGCCGACCACAGGGCCAGGGTGCCGACGGCGTAGGTGAAGCGTGAACCCTTGACGGTGTCGCCTTCGGTTTCGAGTTTTTGCGGGGTGGTATCGTCGGCGCTCAGGAACACCTCGAACGGCGCGCCGTTCTTGATCTGCGTGTAGAACTGGCCGGTGGCGCCATAGGCGGCGACCAGTTTGTGGCCGGTGTCTTTCTCGAAGTCGGCGGCGATCGCCTGGATCGGTGCAGTGAAGTTGGCGGCCACCGCCACTTGCACTTCGTCAGCGTGAGCGGTGCTGAACGCCATGGCGGCGACAAGGGGGGCCAGGCGAGAGGCGCGGATCATCATGAAGCAGCTCCTTGGGTAGTACGGCGAGTCTCAGGTAGAAGGCGTTACCGCTATGTAGGGGAATATATAGCGGTTAGCCATCGCCGGTACAGTGCAAAGTCGCCTCGGGGGTCAGTTCCTCTGGAGTCTGGCCAGCGCCTGCTCGGCCAATTCGCGCGTCAGCGCATAACTGGACATCTCTTTGCCCAGGCGCAATGCCTGGCCGGACCACAGGTTGCTGAAACCCGCTTCATCCTTGGCCTTGAGCGGCATCAAGGCGCCGCCGGCCCTGGGGAATGCCGGAGCCGCCGGGTTGATCGCCCCCAGCTCGCGCATCACCCGGTTGACGATGCCTCGCGCCGGGCGGCCGGTAAACAGGTTGGTCAGCGCCGTTTCACTGGCTTGGGCATTGCGCAGTGCATGGTGATGGGAGGCGCTGACGTTGGCTTCGGGGGTGAACAGGTACGCGGTGCCAATCTGCACCGCCGCAGCGCCCAGCGCGAACGCTGCCACGATACCGCGCGCATCACCAATGCCACCGGCGGCAATCACGGGCACCTTCACGGCGTCGACGATCTGCGGGACCAGGGCCATCAGGCCGATCTGGGTATTGAGGTCGTCACTGAGAAACAAACCACGGTGCCCACCGGCTTCCACACCCATGGCAATGATCGCATCGCAACCATGTTGTTCCAGCCATATGGCTTCCTCTACCGTGGTGGCCGAAGAAAGCACCTTGGCACCGGTAGCTTTTACGCGGTCAAGCAAGCGCTTTTCCGGCAGGCCGAAGTGGAAGCTGACCACTTCCGGGCGGAACTCTTCGACCACTTCGCAGGCAGCCTCATTAAAAGGGGAGCGATTGGACTCCGGGGTGGGGGCATCGAAGTCGGCGCCCAGCTCACGGTAATAAGGCTCCAGCAGCGCCTTCCAGCGGCGGTCACGCGCCTCATCGGCCGCGGGTGGTTGATGGCAGAAGAAATTGACATTGATGGGCCGTACGTCGGCTTGACGAAGCGTGGTCAAGGCTTCGCGCAATTGTTCCAGGCTCAGCGCTGCAGCAGGCATCGAGCCCAGCGCGCCGGCCTGGCTGGCGGCGATCACCATTGCGGTGGTGGTACCCACGGCCATCGGGGCTTGAATGATGGGCACGTCGATGCCCAGCAGGTCGAGAATGCGCGTGTCTGGCCAGGTGCTCATGGGACGTGTCTCCAGCGTGAGTAAGACGTTGCGCTGTTTTAGCAGGGCCCTTGGCACTCGGCCAGTCTGTTTTATTCACTGGACGTCAGGGGTATTTCATGAAGGGGACACGCAGCGGTTTCCCGCTCCAGCAACTGCCGCTTGCGCTCCACGCCCCAACGGTAGCCCGACAGCTCGCCGTTGCTGCGGACCACGCGATGGCAAGGGATTGCCACCGCGAGGCTGTTGGCGCCGCAGGCCTGGGCCACCGCACGAAAAGACTTGGGCGCGCCGATGCGTTCGGCAATCTGCGCGTAGCTGGCGGTGGCGCCCACCGGAATTTCGCGCAGCGCTTGCCATACCCGCTCCTGGAACGCAGTGCCGCGCAGGTCCAGCGGCAGATCCAGGCCTACGGCCGGCGCTTCGATGAAGCCCACGACTTGGGCGATCAATTGTTCGAACTCACGATCCGCGCCGACGAGTTCGGCCTTGGGGAACTGGTCCTGCAGATCACGCACCAGCTTGTCCGGATCGTCACCCAATAAAATGGCGCACACCCCTCGCTGGCTCTGCGCTACCAGCACGGCTCCGAGTGCACATTGGCCAACGGCAAAATGGATGGTGCTGTTGGTGCCTCCGGCTTTGAAGTCGCGCGGGGTCATGCCAAGCAGTTGGTCGGCCGCCTCATAGAAGCGGCTGCTGGAGTTGAAGCCGGCGTCGTACAAGGCATCGGTCACCGAGTGCTGGCCTTTCAAACCGTCGCGAACCTTGCGCGAGCGCAACGCGCTGGCGTAGCCCTTGGGCGTCAGGCCGGTGGCCGCCTTGAACACGCGATGAAAATGGAATGAACTCAACCCGGCCTGGTTGGCGAGCGCTTCCAGGCTGGGCGGTGTTTCGGCCTGTTCGATTTGCTGGCATGCGGCGGCGACGAGTTGCCCATGGTGGGCGGCCAATTGGGTCTGGTCAGCGCAGGCGCGTTTGCTGGGGCGGTAGCCGGCGGCTTCGGCGAGGGCCGGGCTGTCGAAGAATTCGATATTTTCCGGGCGCGGCAGGCGCGAAGCACTGCTGGGGCGGCAGTACACCCCGGTGGTTTTCACCCCGTAGACAAACAGCGTGTCGGCTTTGGCGTCGCGGGCAACAATGGCCGCCCAGCGGGGGTCTTGTTCGTTGTTCATGACCTGCACTCTTGACGATTCACGGGCAGCTTAGCGGCGTAGATCGAGCTCGACACTCTCAAACTTGCGGTCAAATCAGCCGGCGGTGCGAAAGGTCAGGTTGATCCGCTGCGGGCCCATCACCGAGTGCACGCCCTCTTTGATCGGCATCACCCCATGAAAGCGCAAGCGATCGACGCCGCCCCAGACCACCACATCACCGTGGAACAGCGAGATTTTTTGGGGCTTGTCCCCGCGTTCATGGCCGCCGAACAGAAAAATCGCCGGCAGCCCCAGGGACACTGAAACGACGGGGGCGTTGTAACGACGCTCGTTCTTGTCCTGGTGCAAGGACATCTTGGCTCCGGGCACATATCGGTTGATCAGGCACGCGTCGGGTGCGAAGTCGGGGAAGCCGGCCTCCGTTGCTGCCAGGGTGGCCAGTTCGCGCAAGGCATCCGGCATCGCCGGCCACGGGGTTTGGCTGCGCGGGTCGACGGGGCTGTAGCGGTAGCCGCTGCTGTCGGTGGTCCAGCCCAGCTCACCACAACTGCTCAAGGCCGCCGACATGGTAAAGCCGCCGGGCGTTACCATTTTACGAAACGGCGACTGCGCCAATATCCGACGCAGCTCAGGCAGCAGACGCTCAACCCAGGGTAGGGCGTAGCCCCTGAGCACATAGGATTCTGCGCCAATTTGTTCGCGTCCCCTGGGTTGTTGCAGGGCGTCATCGGCGAACAAGTCGGCAGTCATGGCTTACAGCGCCTTGCTCACCGTGATGTCGGTGATGACATCGCCGGCATCATGGATTTTCGCCAGGGCTTGCTTGGCTTCTTCCACGCTGTTGCTGTGCAGTTGCGCGAACTCGAAGCGACGTTCGCCGTTGAGCTTGTACTTGATGACGTATTTGGTCGTGGTGGTCACAGCTTTTTCCTGTCGGTTATCCGGATCAGCTCAGTTTGGAGCTGGTACGACGAACGATGCGAATCTTGTGGGACAGCGCGGGTTTACGGGTCACGCTGATGGCGCGGCGCGTGACCACATCCAGGGTGATGTTCCAGAAGCCGGTGCTGGGCGCGGTGATTTTCGCCGGGAACTTGTCAAACGCACCGCCGTGGTAGGTGTGGCGGCCGCCATTCTTGAAGCTGCGAAAATTGGCGTCGCTCATCAGGCGGATATTGCAAGTCTGCGAGCATTCGATGACGACAATGTCTCCCTCGTTGAGGTGCTCGCGCTGATGAATGAATTTCATGGGGGTCTCCAGAAGGGCTTTTTCTGAAAAATCAGAATGATACGTAGGTTAAGATAGAGTTTATCAGCCCCAGCGCGTTTATTATCGGGCCGTCGTCGACGACTTCGACAATTTAAAACAGTTATTTACCGAGTTTTTAGGGATAAATCCTACTTTGGTGGGAGAAAATTCCTATATCCGCTGTCAGTAGGGTCTTTATCGGAGGTTTAAGTATGAAATGGAGTGTGTTGGTTTTGGCCCTGGCGCTGGGTGGGTGTGCTTCGGTTGCGGATATCAAGCAGACCCCGCCCACCTTGGTCGTCATCTCAGGGAAAAAACCACCGGAATATGCTGCCTGTGTCGTGCGTAAACTCGCAGCCACCCGCCGGCCGCCGCAGATTGAACCGCACAAGGATGGCGTGCAGGTCATTGTGCCGCAGAAATTCTCCTCGGATCCTTCGGCGATCTTCGAGATTGAAGAGCGTTCCAGCGGCAGCAGCATCAAGCTTTATGAAAGCATGTCCAATGTGCCGATCCGCCCGGGCGATATCAAGAAAGCCGGGGAGGATTGCATTTCCGGCTGAGCCGCCGCTTGCTCAAACACTTGAACCCGATAAAGAAGCCTGGTGCTGCTGTTGCTGCACCAGGCTTTTTTTTGCAGATGAATAAATTTTCATATTACTGCGCACATACGTCCTATCGACGATTGCGGTCGCTTCTTACGCTTGCTGGCGCTGAACCTCCTAAATCGTCAAGGGCATCTTTATGACTCCTTCATTCAAGCAACTTCTTCTGCCGGTCGTCCTCGGGATGGCGGTATCCCTTTCCGCTCAGGCTTCCACTGGCCCTGCGGTCGGAGCCCAGTACGACACCAGCCATGTCTATGTAGCGCCGGGCGATGTGGATCGTTTTGTGAAAAGCTTTGTGGCCACCTTCGGCGGCCAAAGCACCCCCCAGGTCGTGGTAAACGTGCTGCCCGTCCCCAGCAGTACGACTTCGCAGCTGGTGCAGACACCCGTCGGCACCGTGTCGCTGTTTGGTTTCACCACGCCGGTTCCTTACCCCTTTGGCGCCGAGCGTAACGGCTATCTCGTCAAGGATATGGATGTCGCTCTCGCCGAAGCAAAGCAACACGGCGCGGACGTGATCGTGCACGACTTCCCCGATCCGATCGGTCGAGACGCCGTGGTGCAATGGCCCGGTGGCGTGACGATGCAGCTTTACTGGCATAGCAAGGCGCCCAATTACGTTGCGTTCCAGAGCATTCCTGAAAACCGGGTATATCTCTCTGAGCAGCGCGCCGATGCCTTTATCAAAAGTTTCACGGGTTTCTCTCACGGCAAAGTCGTGGCGGATGAAAAACATCTCGACGGTGCGGTTGTCGGGGAGCCCGGCAAGACGATCCGCCGCGTAAAGCTTGAATCCGATTTCGGCAAGATGGTGATGTTCGTCACCGACGGGCACCTGCCTTACCCGTACGGCCGTGAAACGACCGGTTATGAGGTGAAGGATCTTGCGGCCACGCTCGCGAAGGCCAAGGACTCCGGTGCCCAACTGTTGATAGAACCCAAGGCGGAGCCTGATCGCCAATCCGCCGTGGTGGAATTCCCCGGTGGTTACGTTGCTGAAATACACCAGTCGCTCGCGAAGAAGTAACGTATGAACAGCCGTCCTTCGCATAGCGTGTATGCCTGGGTTCTGGCCGTGCTGTGGCCGCTGGGGGTTTCCAGCGGCTACGGCGCCGAGCCGCCTGAACGTCCTGTGCTTAAAACCAACCGTTGGCAGGAGGACTGGTCGGTCCTTCAAAACCCTGCGTTGAGAACCGAGCCGTTAGACGGTCTCAAATACCTGTCGCTGTCGGATACGGACCCGCAGCGTTATCTATCGTTCGGCTTGACGCTGCGGGAGCGGTTTGAACTCAATGACGCCAATGGCTTTGGTATCGGTAACCGCAAGCGTGACTCGTGGTTGATTCAGCGACTGCAGGTGCATGCCGATTTGCATTTGAACGAACATTGGCGCGTGTTTACCGAGCTGGAAGATGCCCGCGCCTTCGATAAGACAACCATCGGCGGGGCAGACCAGAACCGCCTGGATATGCGCTTGGCCTTTGTCGAGTACGTTGACAAGACGCCTGATCACACCTTCAAGGCTCGGGTGGGGCGGCAGGATTTTGCCTTTGACTTGCAGCGCTTTATTTCTTCGCGTGACGGTCCGAACGTTCGGCAGTCGTTTGATGCCGTATGGGCCGACTGGGAGACAAGCGACTGGCGCTTCATTGGCCTGGCCAGCCACCCCGTCCAGTACCTGGATGGCCGCCACTTCGATGACAAGTCCAACGCCGATGTGGCGTTTCATATGCTCCGGGTTGAGCGCCAGCTCGACAACAAGAATGAGCTTTCGGCCTACTACGGGTTGTACGAACAACGCCAGGCAAGTTATCTCGACGCGCAAGGTGACGAGACCCGGCACCTGTTCGATGCCCGCACCGCCGGTACCGAAGGGGCGTACGACTGGGACGTGGAAGCGATGGTTCAAACCGGTACGGTCGGTTCCAAGGACATCCGTGCCTGGGGTGGCGGTAGCCGTTTCGGCTACACCTTGCAGTCTGTGCCCTGGGCGCCACGGCTCGGGCTGCAGTTCGATGCCGCTTCCGGTGACCGTCACGCCGGCGATGGCACCCTCGGCACGTTCAATCCTCTGTTCCCGAATGGCTACTACTTCTCGCTGGCCGGTTACACCGGCTACAGCAACCTTATCCACGTCAAGCCGTCTGTAACGATACGGCCGATTTCCGACCTGTCTATCCAGACCGCTGTGGGCATGCTCTGGCGACAAACGACTGAGGATGCGGTGTACACCCAACCGAATCTGCCGGTAGCCGGAACGGCGGGGCGCGGTGGGCGCTGGACGGGTTACTACGACCAAGTGCGTATGGACTATGCATTCAATCGCAACCTGTCGGGTGCAGTTGAGGCGGTTCATTACGTTGTGGGCGATACGTTGCGCAATGCGGGAGGTGACGACAGCAACTACTTGGGCGTGGAGCTCAAATTCATGTGGTAGTCACACACTTTCCGGCGGTGTCGCACGCGGCAAGCGTGCTGATCGGGCAGGGCATCCGTTAAACTGGCGGGCAATCAACGCAAGAATGCCGCTCAAGCCCTTGGGCCTGCGCGGCATTTGTCTTTTTTTGGAAAGCCTGTCATGAAGCGTGAACACGTCAAGGCCCGCTACGCCGAGGGCCAGATTTCGGCTACCCACGTTATCCAGAATCCTGCCGACCTGGGTGAGTGGATTGTGTTCTTCAAGAAAAGCGGGGGGCGCAGTTACTTCCTGGTCGACGAACAGGATGAAGTCGAGTCATTCCCGCGACTGGATGACCTGATCGAGATATTGCGCGGTTTGGGCATCAAGTTCGCCGAAGTTCACCTGTAGTCGCGCCGCTTATTTGCACACGACCACGACGCTGCGGCTTTTGAAGTTGCCCACGTCTTTGCCCAGGGTCTTGTCGCTTTCGTTCAAGGAAGGCGTGCCTTCGGTGCCGACGATGCGGTAACCGGTGCCTGCGCAGGAGGCGTCCGCTTTCTCGTAGCAACTGGCCCAGGAGTTGGCCTCGCCCGAACAATCGATGGTCAAGCCTTGTTCGCCGTTTTTCAGGTAGGTATCGGAGGTGGTCGTACAGCCGGCCAGCGCCAGTACCGCAATCAGTGCCAGGAATTTGTTCATAGTGGGGTCGTCGTCGAGGGTGTTGGAGGAGCGCTGACACTGTCGTGGGGCGTTGGCAGCAGATTATAGCTAACTGCCACCTAGGTACAGACAAACACAAAAAAAGCCCCGTTGAACGGGGCTTTGTGTGCAAGTAGGCGAGGCTTATTTGCCCTTCGGCTTTTTGCTCGACGCGTGACCGGCCTCATCCACAAACACTTCGGCAACCTGGATCGCTTCGCGCTCGGTCGCAAATGTACCGGCGACGCTGTCGCCATGGAAGTTGATCAGGTGCCAGCCGTCTGCTCGCTGGGTGATCAGATAGCCGTTAACGCCTTTTGGTTCTGACATCTATGTCTCTCGTATTCGGGTTCAAGGGCGCCATCATAGCGCCAAATGCTGCCGTCCAGCGCAAGTTGTTGCAGGTCAGTGCCCAGTGTCGAAAAGCGTGCTAAAAAGGTTGCAGCGCCTCGAAAAGTGGGCGCGTTGGCTGTTTTAGTGTGCTGTTGGTGAGGCTCTTCGTAGGATTAGCGGAACTTACGTCGACATTTTTTCTCTTAGATGACATCGCAACGCCAGCAGGACCCATTGTAAGGTGGCTGCGGCCTGATTAGACTGCGCCGAATTCCGTACGCATAGCCCTTTGTAAGGACTCATATGATCAAGAAATGCTTGTTCCCAGCAGCCGGTTACGGCACTCGCTTCCTGCCAGCGACCAAAGCCATGCCCAAAGAGATGCTGCCGGTGGTGAACAAGCCACTGATTCAGTACGGCGTGGAAGAAGCACTGGATGCCGGCCTGAACGAAATCTCCATCGTGACCGGCCGTGGCAAACGCGCGCTGGAAGACCACTTCGACATCAGCTACGAGCTGGAAAACCAGATCAAGGGCACCGACAAGGAAAAATACCTGGTTGGTATCCGTAAACTGCTCGACGAGTGCTCGTTCTCCTACACCCGTCAGACCCAGATGAAAGGCTTGGGTCACGCCATCCTGACCGGTCGCCCACTGATTGGTGACGAACCTTTCGCCGTGGTACTGGCGGATGACCTGTGTGTGAACCTGGAAGGCGACGGCGTACTGACCCAGATGGTCAAGCTGTACCAGAAGTACCGTTGCACCATCGTTGCGGTCATGGAAGTGGATCCGGATCAAACCAACAAGTACGGCGTCATCGCCGGCGACGACATCGGTGATGGTCTGATCCGCGTACGTGACATGGTTGAAAAACCAGCACCGGAAGATGCTCCGTCGAACCTGGCGATTATCGGTCGTTATATCCTGACTCCGGATATCTTCAAGTTGATCGAAGAAACCGAGCCGGGCAAGGGCGGTGAAATCCAGATCACCGATGCCCTGTTGAAGCAAGCCAAAGACGGTTGCGTCATTGCCTACAAATTCAAAGGCCAGCGTTTTGACTGCGGTGGTGCCGAGGGTTATATCGAAGCAACCAACTTCTGCTACGAGCACTTCTACAAAACCGGCAAGGCTTACTGATTCACGCAAGCCCGCCCGTTTCAAGAGAAAGCCACCTTCGGGTGGCTTTTTCGTTTTTCAGCCCCATGTAAGTCGGTATGCTGATGTCCTGCCGAGGAGAGTGAAATGGCCTACGATTTTGACCTGTATGTAATTGGCGCCGGTTCCGGTGGCGTCCGCGCAGCACGTTTTGCTGCGGGTTTTGGCGCCAAGGTGGCCGTCGCGGAAAGTCGCTACCTGGGCGGTACCTGCGTGAACGTCGGCTGTGTGCCGAAAAAGCTGTTGGTCTATGGCGCGCATTTCGCCGAAGACTTTGAGCAAGCCAGTGGTTTCGGCTGGTCGCTGGGTGAAGCGAACTTTGATTGGGCGACCTTGATCGCCAACAAGGACCGTGAAATCAACCGCCTCAATGGCATCTATCGCAACCTGCTGGTCAACAGCGGCGTGACCTTGCATGAAGGGCATGCGCGCCTGGTGGACCCGCATCAGGTGGAGATCAATGGTGAGCGTTTCACCGCCAAGCATATTCTGATCGCCACGGGCGGCTGGCCGCAGATTCCGGACATTCCCGGACGCGAACACGCCATCGGCTCCAATGAAGCCTTTTTCCTCAAGGAGCTGCCCAAGCGCGTGCTGGTGGTAGGCGGGGGCTATATCGCCGTTGAATTCGCGGGCATTTTCCATGGCCTGGGCGCGCAGACCACGCTGCTTTATCGCGGCGACCTGTTCTTGCGTGGGTTTGATGGCGCGGTGCGCAAGCACCTGCAGGAAGAACTGACCAAGCGCGGCCTGGACCTGCAATTCAATGCCGACATCGAGCGCATCGACAAGCAAGCCGATGGCAGCCTCAAGGCCACGCTGAAAGATGGTCGCGTGTTGGAAGCCGATTGCGTGTTCTACGCCACCGGCCGCCGGCCGATGCTGGACAACCTGGGGTTGGAAAATACCGGCGTCCGCTTGGATGAGCGGGGTTTCGTCGAGGTGGACGAGCTGTACCAGACCGCCGAGCCTTCGATCCTGGCAATCGGCGATGTGATTGGTCGCGTGCAATTGACTCCGGTTGCTTTGGCCGAAGGCATGGCGGTGGCACGTCGACTGTTCAAGCCGGAGCAGTACCGTGCGGTGGATTACGCGATGATCCCGACCGCGGTGTTCAGCCTGCCGAATATCGGTACCGTCGGCCTGACCGAAGAAGAGGCGAAGAAGAACGGCCACAGGGTGCAGATCTTCGAAAGCCGCTTCCGGCCAATGAAATTGACGCTGACCGATTGCCAGGAGAAAACCCTGATGAAGCTGGTCGTCGACGCCGACACCGACAAAGTCCTGGGCTGTCACATGGTGGGGCCGGACGCCGGCGAGATCGTCCAGGGCCTGGCGATTGCGCTCAAGGCGGGCGCGACCAAACGGCATTTCGACGAGACCATCGGCGTGCACCCCACGGCGGCGGAAGAATTCGTCACCATGCGCACGCCTGTGGCGGATTGATCAGGCGTCGGGCGTTGCTTCGGGTGCCGCCGCAAGGGTGGCCGCCAACTGCAACGCCTCGATGCTGGCCTGGGCCTTCAGCAGGTCCAGTTCCAGGGTTTTTTGCGCGTGCTGACATTCACTGAGCGCCTGCTGGCGTGACTGGCTTTCCAGCAGCGCCACCCGCAAGCGTTCTTGCAGCAGGGTGCGTTCGCTTTCGATCAGGCTGAGCTGTTCGCTCAGCTTGAGTTGCTGGGCCTGCTCCTGGCGGTTTTGCTCCTGCTGGGCGGCCAGCTCCTTCATCGTGACCCTGTGCTCGATCAGTAGCCGTTCATTGTCGCGATGCAGTTGAGTGATTTCATCCTGGCGCACCAGGGCGCTCTGCTGGGCCTGACGCAGTTCTGCCTGGAGTTGCTGCAGTTGGCCTTCATGGCGCCGCTGTTCCTGCTCACGCTGTTCCTTGACCGCGTTGCGGTAGTGCTCAAGGGCATCCCGTGCATGCAGGTGCTTGTCTTCCAATGAGCGAATCTGCTCGTCCTTGTCGTTGAGCCTCAATTCGTAGTCGCTGCACGCCTGGCTGAGGCCCGCATTGCGGGTTTGTTCGGTCTGCAAGCTGGTGCTGGCGGTTTGCAGGGCGGCACTTTCTTCGGCGAGGGCGGCACCCTGGATATCGAATTGTTGTTGGAGCTGGCTGTGCGCTTGTTCAAGGGTTTCGAGCTGGGTGAGCAGGGCGGCTTTGTGCTGTTCGAATTGTGCCTGGGCCAGGTCGATGGGCTCCTGGGCTTTCTCTTTAAGGCGTTGCGCCAGGCGTGCGACCAGTTCGCTCAGTTCATCATCCAGAGGGGCTTGGGTAATGGCCAGGCGGGTTTCGCTTTCATCCAACTCCTTCAAATAGCGATGAATCGTGGTTTTCGAGCCGGTATTGCCCATTTCGATGCGTACCGCATCAATGCTGGGGTTTTCGCCGCGGGCCAGGATGGCCAGGCGTGCCGTCTGCACAACTGCTTTGTTTATGCCGCCGCGAGCCATAGGGTCTCCGTCGATTTGATAATGTGGTACGTGGTATGTATTTACGTACTATATCACGAACAAAACGTTGTTTAAATTCACGATTCAACAGATGGGATATTGGCGTATTATCCCGTGTGAATACCGTTTTGATCCCTGAAACGCGCCGCAGCAGTACAAGCAGTCGTCAAATAGGCACCTCATGAGCGATCTGGACCGTTACCTCAACGCCGCAACCCGCGATAACACGCGGCGCAGTTATCGTGCCGCCATCGAACACTTCGAAGTCAGCTGGGGTGGGTTCCTGCCGGCCACCAGCGACAGCGTCGCCCGGTACCTGGTGGCCCATGCCGGAGTGCTGGCGGTGAACACCTTGAAGCTGCGCCTCTCGGCGCTGGCGCAGTGGCATACCAGCCAGGGTTTTGCCGACCCCACCAAGGCGCCGGTGGTGCGCAAGGTGCTCAAAGGTATTCGCGCCGTGCATCCCGCGCGGGAAAAACAGGCCGAACCGTTGCAACTCAAGCAGCTTGAGCAGGTGATTGCCGCCCTTGAGGCCGAGGCGAAGCGGGCGAGCGAGGCTCAGGACCTGCCACGTTTACTGCGCGCCAAGCGCGACACGGCGCTGATCCTGCTCGGGTTCTGGCGCGGGTTTCGCAGCGATGAATTGTGTCGCCTGCAAATCCAGCACGTGCACGCGGTGCCGGGAGCGGGCATCAGCCTGTATCTGCCGCGCAGCAAGAGCGACCGGGAAAACCTTGGCAAGACCTACCAGACGCCGGCGTTGCTACGCCTGTGCCCGGTGCAGGCCTACAGTGAATGGCTGAGCGCCTCGGTCTTGGTGGCCGGCCCGGTGTTTCGGGGCATAGACCGCTGGGGCAACCTGGGCGAGGAGGGGCTGCACCCTAACAGTGTGATCCCGCTACTGCGCCAGGCCCTGGAACGTGCGGGCATTGCCGCCGACGCCTATACCAGCCACTCCTTGCGCCGGGGTTTCGCGACCTGGGCGCATCGCAGCGGTTGGGACTTGAAGTCATTGATGAGTTACGTCGGCTGGAGCGACATGAAATCGGCCATGCGCTATGTTGAGTCGACGCCTTTTCTCGGCATGACCTTGGCGACGTCAGCGTTGCTTTGAGATTTCTTCTATTGATATGGCCGCCTGATAGGCAAAAGCAATCGTCAGCATGAGGTTTGCCAATGAGCCATCGAACGAGAGAGTGGGTAGGATTCACTTCATCAACTTCTTAACCCCTGACGGAGAGTCAACGATGCCTATCATCAACAGCCAAGTAAAACCGTTCAAAGCCACCGCATTCAAAAACGGCAGCTTCGTAGATGTGACCGACGCTGACCTGAAAGGCAAATGGTCGGTAGTGTTCTTCTACCCAGCCGACTTCACCTTCGTTTGCCCAACCGAACTGGAAGACCTGGCCGACAACTACGCCGAATTCCAGAAGCTGGGCGTTGAGATCTACAGCGTCTCCACCGACACCCACTTTGCCCACGCTGCCTGGCACAACACTTCGCCAGCCATCGGCAAAATCCAGTACACCATGATCGGCGACCCAACCCTGACCATCTCGCGCAACTTCGACGTACTGATCGAAGAAGCCGGCCTGGCGGACCGCGGTACTTTCGTGATCAACCCGGAAGGTCAGATCAAGATCGTTGAACTGAACGACGGCGGTGTTGGCCGTGACGCTTCCGAGCTGCTGCGCAAAATCAAGGCGGCCCAGTACGTTGCTGCCCACCCAGGCGAAGTGTGCCCAGCCAAGTGGAAAGAAGGCGAGGCCACCCTGGCTCCGTCCCTGGACCTGGTCGGCAAGATCTAAGTCTGTGAAGTATCAAGGGCGGGTTTCCGCACCTACTCAGTAAGCTGCAACCGCCCCTCAAAACGCCCGGGCGAGATTCGCTCGGGCGTTTTTTTGTCTGCAATAAACCGAATTAATAGGAAATCGCCCGTATGTTGGACGCCAATCTTAAAGCTCAGTTGAAGTCATACCTGGAACGGGTCACCCAGCCGATCGAGATCGTCGCCTCCCTCGACGACGGCGCGAAATCCCAGGAAATGCTTGCTCTTTTGCAGGATGTAACCAGCCTCACTACGCTGATTACCCTGAAAACCGATGGCAATGATGCGCGCAAGCCGTCGTTCTCCATCAACCGCCCGGGTGCCGACATCAGCCTGCGTTTCGCCGGTATTCCGATGGGCCATGAATTCACTTCGTTGGTGCTGGCCCTGCTGCAAGTCGGTGGCCACCCGTCGAAGGCCAGTGTCGAAGTGATTGAACAGATCCGCGCCCTCAAAGGCGAGTTCAGCTTCGAGACTTACTTCTCGCTGTCCTGCCAGAACTGCCCGGACGTGGTCCAGGCGCTGAACCTGATGGCCGTGCTCAACCCGAACATCCGTCACGTCGCTATTGACGGTGCGCTGTTCCAGGCTGAGGTCGATGAACGCCAGATCATGGCGGTGCCCAGTGTCTACCTCAATGGGGTGAATTTTGGCCAAGGGCGCATGGGCCTGGAAGAGATCCTGGCCAAGCTCGACACCAGCGGCGCCGAAAAAGCTGCCGAGAAAATCAGCGCCAAAGACGCGTTTGATGTGCTGGTCGTCGGCGGCGGCCCAGCCGGTTCGTCCGCCGCCATCTACGCGGCCCGTAAAGGCATCCGTACGGGTGTGGCCGCTGAACGTTTCGGCGGGCAGGTACTGGATACCATGTCCATCGAGAACTTCATCTCGGTGCAGGAAACCGAAGGGCCGAAACTGGCAAGTGCCCTGGAAGCCCACGTGCGTCAGTACGACGTGGACATCATGAACCTGCAGCGCGCCAGCAGCTTGATCCCGGCGAAAACTGCCGGTGACTTGCACGAAATCCGTTTTGAAAGCGGTGCGGTCCTCAAGTCCAAGACCGTGATTCTGGCCACCGGTGCCCGCTGGCGTGAAATGGGCGTACCAGGCGAGCAGGAATACAAGGCCAAAGGCGTGTGCTTCTGCCCGCACTGCGATGGCCCGTTGTTCAAAGGCAAGCGCGTGGCGGTGATCGGCGGCGGTAACTCCGGCGTTGAAGCGGCCATCGACCTGGCCGGCATCGTCAGCCATGTCACCTTGCTTGAGTTCGACAGCAAGCTGCGCGCCGACGCCGTATTGCAACGCAAGCTTTACAGCCTGCCGAACGTTGACGTGATCACCAGCGCGCTGACCAGCGAAGTCAAAGGTGATGGCCAGAAAGTGACCGGCCTTGCGTACAAGGATCGCGACAGCGGTGAGTTCAAGACCATCGACCTGGAAGGTATCTTTGTGCAGATCGGCTTGCTGCCGAACACCGACTGGCTCAAAGGCACCGTGGAACTGACACCGCGTGGCGAGATCATCGTCGATGCCCGTGGCGAAACCTCACTGCCGGGCGTGTTCGCCGCCGGCGACGTGACCACTGTGCCGTACAAGCAGATCGTGATTGCGGTCGGCGAGGGCGCCAAGGCTTCACTGAGCGCGTTCGATCACCTGATCCGTACCTCCGCTCCGGCCTGAACCCTGGCGCATTAACGAAAAACCCCATGATTGCTCATGGGGTTTTTTATGCGTGAAAGCTTTACAGCGGCGCGGGTTGGATGATCTCGACCCAGTAGGCATCCGGGTCCTTGATGAAGGCCAGGCTCTTCATGCGGCCGTCGCTCAGGCGCTTCTGGAAATCACAGCCCAAGGCTTCGAAGCGTTCGCAGGCGGCGACGATATCCGGCACCGAGATGCAGATATGGCCAAAGCCACGTGGGTCGGTGTTGCCATTGTGGTACGCAAAATCGGCGTCGTTTTCGGTGCCGTGGTTATGGGTCAGTTCCAGGATGCCGGGAATCGACTTCATCCACTGCGTGCGCTCAGCGGCGTCTGTCGGGATCTGGGCCTTGTCCACCAGGGCCAGGAAGTACAGGCTGAATTCGGCTTCCGGGAAGTCGCGTTTTTCAACCAGGGAGAAGCCCAGGACTCGGGTGTAGAAATCCAGCGACTTGGTAATGTCTTTGACCCGCAGCATCGTGTGGTTGAACACGAAGTTGGACGTGGCGGTGTCAGGTTGGGCGGTGACGCCTGGGAAAGTGTTCAGATCGTGCAGGCTCATGGGCCCTCCAGAAAAAAATGGGGCAAACTCGACTCCCGTTTGAGGTCAGCGGGGCCGAGCGGTTCCTTGGCTTGCGGCAAGCATCCCTGCAGCTGCGTCATGATACGCAAGCCATGCCCGGTGCGCCAAATGAAAAAGCCCGCGCGGGCCTTGCGACCTGCGGGCCTCAGGCTCAAACTTCAACGCTTGAATTCTGGATGTTTCTTGCAATGATCGCATTTCGTAAACCGCTGTTAGGTGCTGTGGGTTTTCTGTTGGGCAGCCCGTGGGTGCTGGCGGCTGATCCACAGGTTCATTGGCCCAGCGGCTGGCAGATCGAGGAGGTCGCACCCGATAGCGACGCGCCCGCCACTCCCCAGGCCGTGACCCGGCAGCGGGCGATCAAGAATGATGAAAATGGCTCGACCTTGATGGTGATGGAACTGACCGCTACGCCGATAGAGGCGGGCCATAAAGTTAATCTTCAAGGCGTGCTGCTGGAGATGCGTAAATCCATCCAGAAAGATTTTGCCCAGGGCGGCTATCAAAGCGTGTGCAGCAAAATGCACCCTACAACACTGAGTCGCCTGGACGCACTGGAGACTACTTGCGTGATTACCGAGAATGGACGGCACGTACTGTCGCAAACTTTAGTCGGCGCTGTTGATACCGACAAGGCGTATGTTTTTTCATTTGCCGGCCAGGCTCAGGTGTACGAGGCAAGCAAGGATGAGGTCAATTCGGTACGCGGTAGCCTGAAACTTTAAGCGCGCTGCACGCGCGACTTTGAACACAATGAAATCGTTGTTAAGTTCGCTTTCGAACGGTTAAGCAAAAAAAGCCCCGCATAAGCGGGGCTCTTTGTTAGTGCGCTTTGATCAGCCGCGCAGCCAGGAATCTACAGTGGCGGCGCCGTACTGTTCTTTCCAGGCTTTAAGGCCGCGGTGGTTGCCGCCTTTGGTTTCGATCAGCTCGCCGGTGTGCGGGTTGTGGTAGACCTTGACCACGCGTGCGCGGCGCTGTTTTGGTGCGGCAGCAGTAGTTGCAGTGCCTTTGTGAAAGTTCGGATCAAGGATGGCAATGATATCGCGCAGGCCTTTGCCGTAAGTCTTCATCAGCCCCTGGAGCTTTTCTTCGAATTCGATTTCTTTCTTCAGGCCAGCATCGTTCTTCAGGGATTCCAGCTGGGCGAGCTGCTCTTGAAGGGCTTTTTCTGCTGCGCGAAATTCGGCGAGTCTGGACAAAATCTGTACTCCAATAGTGTATTTGGCTGATATCGACTGAAGATAACGCTATAAGCCAAGAGTGTTGGCGACTCAAGAAACAAGCCTTCCTGCGAGTTCAACACAGGCAGGAAAAATTGTAGTAGTTAATGCATCACGAGTAAATCATGTCTTTTGCCTAAATAACATTCTTTCATTCTGGACTAGATGGCTAATCAATGGCTGCGCATCGATTTAATGAACTCTTCACCCGGTAGTGGTCTGCCGAACAGATAGCCTTGCAGAAAATCCACACCTTGTGCCGCCAGGTACTCACATTGCTCGGTCGTCTCCACCCCTTCGGCCACAATGCCCAGATCGAGCTTGCCGGACAGTTCGATGATGCTGTCCAGAATGTGCCGCGAAAGTGCATCCTGGCCAATCATCGCGACGAAACTCTGGTCTATCTTCAAGTAGTCGACATTGAAGTTGCGCAAATAACCCAGGCTGGAATGGCCAGTGCCGAAGTCGTCAATGGCAATCATCACCCCCAGTTCATGCAACGCCTCGAACAAGCGGCGCGTGATATCGGTGGGCTGGATCAACTCACGCTCGGTCAGTTCCAGCACGAGTATGACCTGGCCTGGCGGGAACGCGGCGAGGAACGTGCGGCAGTCCTCCACCAATGCCAGGTCCTCACAATGACGGGCCGTGATATTCACCCCAATGTGAAAGCCTGGCGCGAAGCGAGCGGCATGCGGCGCCAGTTGCGCGGCGACTTGGCGCATCAGCGCACGGGTCATCGGCACAATCAGGCCGGAATGCTCGGCCAACGGAATAAACAGGTCGGGCCGCACCAGCCCCTCTTTAGGATGCTGCCAACGCATCAGCACTTCGCAGCCGGCCCACTCCCGGGTATCGCCACGCACGACGGGCTGGTAATAGGCAATGAACTCGTGGGCGCCCAGCGCGCGTTGCAGCTCATGGGTGGGAGCCGATGAGCGCTTTTGCAACCAGTGCGCAAGGACGCCGGCCAGCATGCCGAAAAACACCACCAGGCTGAACACCGCCGGGTAACGTTCCTGCATGTAGCGCAGGATTTCGCCGTCAGGCATGCCGGCTTCCACGCTGTAGAGATAACGCTGGGAAACGAGATGTTGATGGGCCACGGCAAAGGTCGGAGGTGGCGTGGTGTGAACGCTGCCATCGGCCGCCAGCCAGTGGGGGCCGACCTGCAGAATCAGCCCCGCGTAACGACTGATCAGGCGCAAGGCATTGGTCAGGTGATAGCCGTCAATGGAGGCAAAGGCACCTTTGTCGCCGTCTGTAAGGCGGTACACCAGCAGGGCGGTGTTGGGTGTGACCGGGTTGCCATTCATCAACCAAAGCCGTCCTGCAACGTAATCCTCGGGGTTGACCGGTGACTCGTAATGGCTCCCAAACAACGAGCTGCAATAAATATTGCGCTGGAAAGACAAGGTGGTCGCCCGTACAAACGGCCGACGGGTGACTTGTTCACGCAGTGCCAATTGCACCGCGTTATCACAGGGTTGGCCGGCCAAGGGCAGCAAGGCCTGCGCGGCCAGGTCGGTGTTATCGAGCATCAGGTCGAATTGGCGCACGGCCTCCTGGGCGGTCTGTTCGGTGCTTTTCTGCAGGGTGCGTTCGGCCTGCCAATGCAGAATCGGCACCCCCAGCAAAATGGGGAGCAATGCGCTGAGGCCGCTGATCAGGTAGCGAGTGGTTGGGCTTCGTGGACCTTTGGCGGTCAGGGGCATAGAGGATGGCCGGTAACAGAGTGAAAAGGCATGCATTGCCGAGGATAGATGGCAACTGAAAGGGATGCTTGCAGGGCCTGAATAAAATCTGCAGCGCTATAACGCCTTGCGCGCCCATTCGATAAACGCCAGCGTCGCCGGGGATGACTCGCGCCGGTCCAGTACCGCCAGGCCGATTTCGCGCGGTACGCGGGGCCGGAGAGGGCGCGTCACGTAACGGCTGTCGGATACCGAGGGCAAAGACGCCTCGGCGACAACGGTCACACCGTCTCCACGACCCACGGTATCCAGCGTGCTGATCAACTGCGAGCAGTGAAAGCGCACATTCGGGCTCAGCCTTGCGCTGCTGAACAGGTGTGAAACCAGTTCGGACGAGCCGGCTTCGGTGAGGATAAAGGGCTCGTTGCACAGTTGTTCCAGGCTGACGGCCTGGGCCTGGGCCAGGGGATGTCCGGCAGGCAACAATGCCACCATCTGATCCTGCATCAGTGGGACGGTATCAAAGCGCTCCAGGGGCAGCACCACGAACCCGACATCGATACGCCGATCGTCCAGCCACTGGATCACTTGCCGATCCGGGCCTTCGTGGATATGCACCTCGACCCCCGGATGAGCGGCGCGATAACCCTGCAGGATCTTCGGCAGCAATTGCATCGATGAGGTAGGCCCGAATGAGCCGATCCGCAGGGTGCCGGTGCGCATGCCCCGGGCATCGGCGGCCTCCTGGCGCAGGGTGTTGGCCAGCCCCAGCATCGCACGCGCCCGCCCCAGCAGTTGCCGGCCGATGTCGCTGAGCTCCACTTGGGCCTGATGACGATGCAACAGCTCGACGCCCAGTTCCTGCTCCAGGGACCGAATCGCATGGGACACGGCCGACTGGCTGATCCCGAGACGATGGGCTGCGCTGGTGAAGCCCTGGAGCTCGGCGACCAGAGAGAATATCTCAAGCTGGGTAAGGGTCATGAACGTTTACTCATTTTACGATGACAGATCATTAGCCGAAGAATACGCGCATCCCAGCCCTTGAGGAGCTTGAACGCGTATGAATGATCATCTGACCTACCTGAAACTGGTCGCAGTGACTGTCATTTGGGGCGGCACTTTTGTTGCAGGACGCTACCTGGCGCCTGACGTCGACCCTTTGCTGGCCGCAAGTGTGCGCTTTGTGCTGGCGAGCCTGGCGTTGCTGGCGTTTTTGGCCGTGGCGCGGGTTCCCCTGGCACGCCCCAGCCGCAGGCAATTGCTACAGCTGGCGGTGTTGGGCTTTTTCGGCATCTATTTCTATAACCTCTGCTTTTTCTATGGCTTGCATTACACCAATGCTTCGCGGGCCTCATTGATCGTCGCCTTGAATCCGGCCGTGATTGGCCTGGCGGCCTGGCTGTTGTTCAAGGAGCGCGGGAGTGCTGCGGGCATTCTGCTGTGCCTGGGTGGTGCGGGGCTGGTGATCGTCAGTCGCAACCCGAACTTGCTGCAGGGCGCGGCCCATGCCTGGCTGGGGGATGGGTTGATCTTTGGCTGCGTGGTGGGGTGGGGCGTCTATTCGTTGTTCTCGCGCAGCCTCAACCAGAGCCTGGGGCCCTTGCAGACCGTCACTTGGTCAATCCTGCTGGGCACCTTGATGCTGACGGTGACGAGTGCGCTGATGGGGGCTTTCACGCTGCAGCGGCTGGCTGCGATCCAGCCTGTTCAATGGTTCAGCCTGGTTTACCTCGGTGTGTTGGGCTCGGCCTTGGCCTACATCGGCTATTACGACGGTATTCGTCGGATTGGCGCGACGCGGTCCGGCGCCTTTATCGCGCTTAACCCGCTGACCGCCGTGATCAGCAGTGCGCTGCTGCTCGACGAGCGACTGACGCCTGTGATGTATGTCGGCGCCGTGTTGATTCTGCTGGGCATCTACCGGTGCAATAAACCTCTTGCAACCGCCAAGGCATAGGGATTTGATAAGGAATAGGACAAATCAGGTTACGCTGTGTAGAATCGATTTACGCATACAAGAATATGGACTTGCGCTCACGCAGGCCTCGGCTGTCAGAGACTGATGTAACCATGAAGCTACTCGGCTCCCCCCTCATTTTCGGTGACTTCCTCGCCCGCAGCGTGCGAGGACTCTCCTGCGCGCCACCGTTGCACCTCATCCTTGCCGGCAATTGAAATCCGCTTAACCACAAGAATGATGAGGCGCCAAATCATGGCAGATCTATACGAAAACCCGATGGGCCTGATGGGCTTTGAATTTATCGAATTCGCGTCGCCGACCCCTGGCACCCTGGAGCCGATCTTCGAGATCATGGGCTTCAGCAAAGTCGCGACCCACCGCTCCAAGAACGTCCATCTGTACCGTCAGGGCGAAATCAACCTGATCCTCAACAACGAACCAGAAAGCCTTGCATCGTATTTCGCGGCCGAACACGGCCCGTCGGTCTGCGGCATGGCGTTTCGCGTCAAGGACTCGCAAAAAGCCTACAACCGCGCACTGGAGCTGGGCGCCCAGCCGATCCACATCGAAACCGGCCCGATGGAGCTGAACTTGCCTGCCATCAAGGGCATCGGCGGTGCACCGCTGTACCTGATCGACCGTTTCGGCGAAGGCAGCTCGATCTATGACATCGACTTCGTGTACCTCGAAGGCGTGGACCGCAACCCCCAGGGCGCGGGCTTGAAAGTCATCGACCACCTGACCCACAACGTCTATCGCGGACGCATGGTCTACTGGGCCAACTTCTACGAGAAACTGTTCAATTTCCGTGAAGCGCGCTACTTCGATATCAAGGGCGAATACACCGGCCTGACGTCCAAGGCCATGAGTGCTCCGGACGGCATGATCCGCATCCCGCTGAACGAGGAGTCGTCCAAGGGCGCGGGCCAGATCGAAGAGTTCCTGATGCAGTTCAACGGCGAAGGCATCCAGCACGTAGCGTTCCTGACCGACGACCTGGTCAAGACCTGGGACGCGCTGAAGAAGATCGGCATGCGCTTCATGACCGCGCCACCGGACACCTACTACGAAATGCTCGAAGGCCGCCTGCCGAACCACGGCGAGCCGGTGGATCAGTTGCAAGCACGCGGCATCCTGCTCGATGGTTCGTCGATCGAGGGCGACAAACGCCTGCTGCTGCAGATTTTCTCGGAAACCCTGATGGGCCCGGTGTTCTTCGAATTCATCCAGCGCAAAGGCGATGACGGCTTTGGTGAGGGCAACTTCAAGGCACTGTTCGAATCGATCGAGCGTGACCAGGTGCGCCGGGGCGTGTTGACGGCGGACTGATCGACTCGTTCGCAATACTTGAAAGCCCGGCCGGGAGTCTTCCCTGCCGGGCTTTTTTGTATGCGCTGTATAGGTTGACCATGGCCGGCAGGACAACGGAACCGGTTGGGCAAGACCCTCCACAAAGAGGACAGTGACGCAGGTAGCCGGTCGCGTCCGATGTAGGGAAATCTTCATCTGATTAAAGAGGTTTTCTGATGAATATTGCATCTTTGCCTGGGCACCCACCGGCGCCCACCGTCACATCCAAATCGCCTGATCCAGCTCCCGCAGCGCAGACTTTGCAGCGCAGTGACCAGGCCCGCCGTCGGTTCATTGATGAAGCCGATGAGGCATTTCGCGATGATGTCCTGAGTGTCGAAGGCAAGAAGCTGGTGGATGCGGTCGTGTACCCAGGCACGCGTGGGGCACCCGGGGTGCAGGTGTCTACGTTCGCGGTCGATGGGGTTCAAGCCAATGACATTCTGATGATCAAGCGCGTGCCTGTCACGGCTGAGGGCCCCAATTTCCTGCTGTACGTACCGGAGGAGGGCCAGTATGCATTCTATGAGTTCAAAGACCGCGAGGAACTGACCGACTGGGTTAAAACGATGGCCCTCGACCCAAAGGAGTTGGATAGTTTTGTGCGGCACTTTTCCAACGATAGGGCGCCCCAGCAGGTCGAACGGGTCAGGCAGAGGCTGGTTGACTTTGCCGATAACGATATCAATGCAGTGGTGGGCAGTTTCGCTCGGGTCAAAGGCGATGTCTTCACGTATCTGAGCGGAACAGGCAGCGTGCCACCGGCTCCCGTCAAGGGTTTGACCGGTACTCGGCTTTACAATCTTGCGCCCGATGGCAGCGCGACTTACATAGGGAAGCGCACCGACGGCAAGGAGGTTATCTATAAGTACGACGCCTATGGAAACCTGCATGGCGCAGCCCGTGACGGTTTCTACTTCGTGAAAAACGCTTTGAACGATGATCAGCCGCTGCAACTGCTTTCATTCGATCAATACCGCCAGACGGTGACGAGCGTTGCGCTCGACAACGTTGGCGCCAACGACTTGAACGGACTCTACGAAGAACTCCTCAAGCAACTCAGAAACCCAGGCCATGGCCTGGGCAAGGCGCTGACGGCATTGGGGGTTCCCGAGGATGTGGCACATTCCCTTGAGGCCCAATTGACCAATCCCGGGAGCGGCACATTGGTTGAGTTGAACAGAGATAACCGGATCGGCAAGTTGTTCGGCGTGGACCAGAAAACGATGGACGCGCAACTGGAAAACCTCGGTGATCAAGCCCAAGGCGAGATCCGGTATTACGGTACTACCCGAACAGTACTGACAGGGTTGGCTGATGGTCTTGAGCAGATAGCGCCGGTGCGCCCTGCAAGCACCACGGTGAGAACCGGCTGAGCCGGCAGCCAGACAGCCTGCGCCTGCGTTCAGGCTCTACGCTGACGCACCAGGTGCTTGAACCCTTCGTACACCAGGACCATCACCGCCAACCAGATCGGAATATAGGTCAACCATTGCCCGTCCTTGATCCCTTCGCCCAGCAGTAACGCTACACCCAGCAGCAATACCGGCTCCACATAACTGAGCAGCCCGAACAGGCTGAATGCCAACAAACGGCTGGCGATGATGTAGCTCACCAGTGCCGAGGCACTGATCAAGCCCAGGATGGGAATCAACGCATACAGTTTCGGCTGGGCGTCGAGCACCGCGAAACCCTGGTCGCCACTTTGCACGAACCACCAGGCCACCGGCAGCATCAGCGCCATATCCAGCCACAGGCCGCCCAGGTGGTCGGTGGTCAGGTACTTGCGCACCACGAAATACACCGGGTAGCCGATGACCACCACCAGCGTCGCCCAGGAAAACCCGCCAGCCCGATACAACTCGTTCAGCACGCCGATGGCGGCGAACACCACGGCAATCTGTTGCAGGCGCGACAGATGTTCGCCATACACCAGGCGCCCGGTCAGCACCATGCTCAGCGGCAGCAGGAAATACCCCACCGACACGTCCAGGCTGCGCCCATTCAGCGGCGCCCACATGAACAGCCACAACTGCGCGCCCAGCAGTGCCGACGACAGCAGCACACCGACGATCAAGCGTGGTTTGGCCGCCAACATCCGCAGCACGTCCCACACGCGGCGCCATTCGCCGCTGACGATCATGAACACCGTCATGCAGGGCGCGGTCAGCAACATGCGCCAGCCGAAAATCTCCAGGCCACTCAAGGGCGTCAGCAGGGATGTGAAGTAATACATCACGGCAAACAGCACCGAGGCCAAGACCGATAACGCAACACCTTTAGACACGCCGTCCTCGCGAAAACTGATGGATACAAAGAGCAGGCGATTATGGTGCTTTTAGCGGCAGGCTGTGCGCTGTTTTGGAGCGTTTGATGGAATTTTTTTGCGCACTGCCTGCGGCACGGGCGGGTGGCGGCAAACCCGCGCGCGCCGACAGGGGGTGATCATCAGGAGCGGGCGATGCGCCCTGAGACAAAATGGCCCACATCATTGAAGCCCGGTGTGGACGAATGCCCAGGCGTCACCAGCGCGTCGATAAACGCCTCATCCTGCGCCGTGATCTTCACATCCAGCGCTCCCGTGTAGGCATCCCACTGCGCCTCGGTACGCGGTCCGACAATGGCCGAACTCACCGCCGAATGGTTCAGCACCCAGGCAATCGCAAACTCGACCATCCCCACGCCCCGGCCTTGGGTGTATTGCTGAATCTGCTGGGCAATGCGCAGCGACTCGACGCGCCATTCGGTTTCCAGAATGCGCTTGTCCTGGCGCGCCGCGCGGCTGCCGGCTTCGGGGGGTGCATCAGGGGCGTACTTGCCGCTGAGCACACCGCGGGCCAGCGGGCTGTAAGGCACCACGCCCAAGCCATAGGCGGCGGCCGCCGTGAGTTGCTCGACCTCGGCCTGACGGTTGACGATGTTATACAGCGGCTGGCTGATGATCGGCTTGTCCACGCCCAGATGCTCGGCGACCCGGATCACCTCGGCAATGCGCCAGCCACGATAATTGGACAGGCCCCAGTAGCGGATCTTGCCCTGGCGGATCAGATCGCCGATGGCTGACACCGTAGCCTCCAAGGGGGTGTCGTGGTCTTCACGGTGCAGGTAATAGATATCCAGGTAATCGGTGTCCAGGCGTGCCAGGCTGGCCTCCAGCGCATTGAAAATACGCTTGCGGCTCAACCCGCTGCGGTTGGGCAAACCTTCTGCCGGGCCGATGCCGACTTTCGACGCCACCACCCAATCCTGGCGGTTACGCGCAATGGCCTCACCCACGATCTCTTCGGAGCGCCCGCCGGTATACACGTCAGCCGTGTCGATAAAGTTGATGCCTTGGTCCCAGGCTTTGTCGATGATGCGCAGCGAGTCTTCAGTGCTGGTCTGTTCACCAAACATCATGGTGCCGAGTGTCAGTGCGCTGACCTTCAAGCCGGACTGGCCCAGTGTGCGGTAAATCATGGAAAGCTCCTCGTGGCGTTGAAACGTAGCGCCTGCAATACCAGACCGGACCGCTCTGGAACAAGCCCTGCCCAGGTTTCTTCATGCACTCAGCAACGCCTGGCAGCGTAGCTGAAGAAAACGATGCAGCACTTTCACGCGTTCCGACACTTGCAGGCGATGGGGGCACATCAGGTTGAATGGCGTCGGCTCGCCTTGCCAATCGGTCAGCAGCGGCACCAGCCGCCCCGCTTGGATATCGCGGGCGATGTCCAGGGTGGCTTTATAGGCGATGCCATGGCCGGCCAGGGCCCAGCGCCGAACGATTTCACCATCGTCACTCAGATAGTCGCCCGTGACCTCGACTTCCTGCAGGTGCGTGCCCTGGCGAAAATACCAGGTGTTATTGGCCTGCCCACGGCGCATATAACGCAATGCACTGTGTTGCGCCAAATCCGCCGGCTGGCTCGGTGTGCCATGACGCGCGAGGTAGTCGGGGCTGGCGCAGGCAATGCGCCGATGGCCCGGTACCACCGGCAGCGCCACCAGGCTTGAGTCTCGGGGGACGCCAAAGCGCAGGGCAATGTCGACGGTGTCGCGGAACAGGTCGGCGTTGCTGTCATTGAGCAGCAGTTGCAAGCGGATGTTCGGGTGTTCGACCTTGAACTCATCCAGCCAGCCCAGCAGCACGTTGCGCCCAAAATCCGAAGGTGCCGCCAGTTGCAACAAGCCGCTCAGGCTCTGGCCCTGTTGCTTGATGGCCTGTTCGCCTTCCGCCAGGGCTTCCAGTGCCACCCGTACGCTGTCCAGATAACGCCGGCCTTCCTCGGTCAAGCGCATGCTGCGGGTGGAACGCGCGAGCAGGCGCACACCAAGCCGGGTCTCCAGGCGCTTGAGGGCGATGCTCGCGGCGGCCGGCGTCAGGCCCAGCCCACGTGCTGCGGCCGACAAGCTGCCGCTATCGGCGGTGCGCACAAAGACTTCAAGGTCCAGGGTCGAGCTCATCTGTAAAATTCCTTTAAAGATCTTGTCGTTTTACCGGGATTTTTCGCGGATTGCCAAGCGAGGAAGATGAACGCTCACTTTCTGACCTTGGATGTTTCTCTATGAACGCTTCCCTCAACGGTAAAACCGTCATCGTGATCGGTGGCAGCAGCGGGATCGGTGCGGCAGTCGCCAAGGCCGCCGCTGCGCGTGGCGCACAGGTGGTACTGGCCGGGCGTCGGCTGACATCCGGCGTGCACAACGATCTGCGCAGCGAACCGGTCGACGTCACCGACGCCGCGTCCTTGCAGCGTCTGTTCGCGACGGTGGGGCGCTTTGATCACCTGGTGTATACGTCCGGCCCGTCGGTGCGTGCCAAGACGCTGGTCGAGACCGATTTGCTCGAGGCCCAGGACAATTTCAACGTGAAACTCTGGGGCGCGTTGCGCGCCATCCAGCAGGCGCTGCCGTATTTGCATGAGCACGGCAGCATCAGCCTGACCTCGGGGCAACTGGGGCGCAAGTTGGCGCCCGGCCAGTTCATCAAGACCGGCATCAATGCGGCGACCGAGGCGCTGGGCAAGCAACTGGCCAAAGAGTTGGCGCCACGTCGGGTCAATGTGGTCAGCCCGGGGGTGATTGACACACCGGCGTATGCCGGGTTGGCCGAGGAACAGCGCCTGGCGATGTTCGCCAAGGCCGGCGAAGGCCTGCCAGTGGGGCGTGTGGGGCAGGCTGAAGAAGTGGCGGCGGGGTATGTGCTGGCCATGGAAAATGGCTTTATGACCGGCGCCGTGATCGACATTGACGGTGGCGGCCTGTTGTAGGCACGGGCAAGGCCGATGGGAACGCAATCGTCGGTGAGACCACACAGGCTGTAACTGCCGATGCCTGGCAGTGTTCATCCAATGATCCCAAGGAGAAACTCCATGTCCTCAGTAAACCAGCCGACGGCGTTCCCAGGCGCCAACCATCTGATCGAGTCGATTATCGCCACGCTGCAAAACAAGCCGCCGGTTGAAAACCGTCCGCTCAGCGAGGATCAGCAGCGAGTCTTGAACGGGCTGCCGGTTCAGCCGCAACCCGCTCAAGTGACCTACTGATCAGTGGCTCCCACGCATCCATAGGCGTGGGAGCCATGGACGGCTCAGGTCCTGAGGCTACGCGTCATGCGCAGCGCCAACAGGCTACCGGCGACAATCACGGCCGCCAGCAGGTACAGCGCCATGTCGGTGGAGCCGGTGGCATCTTTCACAAAGCCGACGATATACGGGCTCAGAAAGCCCGCCATCTGGCCCATGGAGTTGATCAGCGCCAAGCCGCCTGCCGCCGCACCGGCGCTGAGCATTGCCGTGGGCACCGGCCAGAACATCGGCAGGCCGGTCAGGGCGCCCATGGTGGCGATCGTCAGGCCCAGAATCGCCAGGGCCGGCGTGGTGGCGAAATTCACCGCAATCACCAGGCCGATTGCGCCCATCAACATCGGTACGACCAAATGCCAGCGCCGCTCTTTACGCAAATCGGCCGAGCGCCCCACCAGCAGCATGAACACCGCCGCCAGCAAATACGGGATGGCACTGAGCCAGCCGATCACCAGGTTGTCGCTGAAACCCAGGTTCTTGATGATCGACGGCAGCCAGAAGTTGATCGCGTAGACGCCACTTTGGATGCAGAAGTAGATCAGGCCGAACGCCCAGATCGCCGGATTCCTGAAGACTTCGGCCAATGAGTCGCTGGTGGTTTTCGGTTTGTTCGCCAAATCGGTCGCCTGGTCGGCTTCCAATACCTCACGTTCGTGGGGTTTGAGCCACTTGGCGTTGGCGAAGTTATCGCTGAGCAGGAAGTAGGCGAGGGCGCCGAGGATCACGGTGGGGATGCCCTGCAACAGGAACATCCATTGCCAGCCCGCCAGGCCACCTTGACCGGCGGCGAAGTGGTTGAGGATCCAGCCGGAGAACGGGCTGCCGAGCAGGCCGGAAACCGGGATCGCCGACATGAACAACGCCATGATGCGCCCCCGGCGAAAGGTCGGGAACCACTGCGAAAGGTACAGCACCACACCCGGGAAGAAACCGGCCTCGGCGGCACCGGTCAACAGGCGCAGGGTGTAGAAGTGCGTCGGTGTGGTGACGAACAGCAGGCAGGTAGACAGCGTGCCCCACACGATCATCATCAGCGCAATCCAGCGCCGTGGGCCGAACCGGGTCAGCGCCAGGTTGCTCGGTACGCCGCACAGCACGTAGCCGATAAAGAAGATACCGGCACCGAGGCCGTACACGGTTTCGCTGAATTTCAACGCATCGAGCATCTGCAGTTTGGCAAAGCCAACGTTTACCCGGTCGAGGTAATTGAACAGATAGCAGATAAAGATGAAGGGGATCAGGCGCAGGGTAATGCGCTGATAGATGGCGTTTTTATCGTCATCGGTGGCCAGTGTGGCAGCGGCGCTCTGTGACATGGGGTTCTCTCTTTATTATGATTTTTCGCGATGCGAGGGTAACGTTGATCGCCCAAACAGTCTCGGTGACGTGATGGGGTACTGTCTTTGTGCTCGCGCACAGTCGAGCGCCCTTTGCGCTGTGCCGCTGAACAACCGCTTTCCAGGAAAATAGCCCCATGTTCGAGTTGGATCATGACCTGGCGCAGGATATTGTCGATCGCACCATGGCAATCCTGCCTTACAACGTCAACGTCATGGACAGCCAGGGCCTGATCCTGGGCAGTGGCGAGCCGGAGCGCATCAATACCCGCCACGAAGGGGCGCAGCTGGTGCTGGCCAATGGTCGCGTGGTGGAAATCGACGGCCAGACCGCCAAGCACCTCAAGGGGGTGCAGCCGGGCATCAACCTGCCATTGCTGCATGACCAGCGCCTGATCGGTGTGCTGGGGATTACCGGCGAACCCGAAGGGCTGCGCACCTACGCCGAGCTGGTGCGCATGACCGCTGAAATGCTGGTGAGCCATCGCCACCAGCAAGCCGAACAGCAATGGCGCCGGCAGCGCTGTGATGATCTGCTCGCGTTGTTGCTGGCCGACAGTGGCGACTCACCACGGCTGGTGGACGAAGCCCAACAGTTGGGGCTCAAGCCGCAGATGCCCCGTACGCCGTACCTGTTCGAGCTGGGGCCGGGGCAATCGGCCGAGGCCTTGAGTGCCTGGCTGGGCAGTCGCTACCCGGACAGTTGGTGTGTCAGCTCGGCGCAGTTCTCGCTGTTGTGGTGTCGGCCGGCAACCGTGCCGGTGGACAACCCACGCCTGCTGGAAAAACTCGTTGGCCAGGGCTGGAACATCCTGCGTGTAGCCGTGGGCGGGCAGGCCGATGGCTTGGCCGGGTTGCGTCGTTGTTACCGACGTGTCAGCGATCTGCTGGCCTACGGCCGGGATGTACTGCCTCAGTCACGCCTGCTGACCCTCAACCGTTACCGCCTGCCGGTGATGCTCTGGCGTCATCGCAACGATGATGCCCTGGACGAATTGCTCAACCCGCTGCGCAAAGTCCTGGCCAAGGACAGCAACGGCCAACTGCTCGCCACCTTGCGCAGTTGGTGCGAACACGATGGCCAAAGCCAGGCGTGCGCCGATGCCCTGGGCATCCATCGCAACAGTTTGCGTTATCGCATGGAGCGTATCGCCGAACTCAGCGGTGTCGACCCCCTGACACTGGACGGCATGCTCGCCCTCTACCTGGGCGTACAGCTGTTACCCCAGGCTTTGTCGGAATGAACAACAAAGCTCATCCACACTTGTGCATCGGACCGGCGTCATCGCCGCAGACAACTGGCAGCATGGGCGTTATAAAAACCGGAGAAAGCCCATGAAAATCATCATCGCCCCCGACTCGTTCAAGGACAGCCTGAGTGCTGAAGGCGTTGCCCAGGCCATTGCCGAAGGGCTGACCGAGGTCTGGCCGGACGCGCAATGCATCCAGTGCCCGATGGCGGATGGCGGTGAAGGGACGGTGGATGCGGTACTCGCCGCCTGCGACGGCGAACTGCGTCGCCAATGGGTGCGTGGCCCGCTGGGCGGCACAGTCGAGGCACGTTGGGGCTGGTTGGCAGCCAGCCACACCGCGATGATCGAAATGGCCGAAGCGAGCGGCCTGCAACGGGTACCGCCAGGGCAGCGTGACGCATGCTCCAGCACCACCTACGGCACCGGCGAGCTGATCCGTGCCGCCTTGGACCTGGGGGCCCGGCGTATCATCCTGGCGATTGGCGGTAGCGCCACCAATGACGCGGGCGCCGGCGCCATGCAGGCCCTCGGCGTGCAACTGCTCGATGACCAACAGCAACCACTGCCCGCCGGCGGCCTGGCGTTGGCGCGCCTGGCGCACCTCAACCTTGAGCGGTTGGACCCGCGCCTGGCGCAGGTGCAATTTGAAATCGCGGCGGATGTGAACAACCCCCTGTGTGGCCCCCAGGGCGCCTCGGCTATTTTCGGCCCGCAAAAGGGCGCCAATCCCGCACAGGTCCAACAACTGGATGCAGCCCTCGGCCACTTCGCCGACCACTGCGCCAGGGTGCTGCCCAAGGATGTGCGCGACGAGCCCGGCAGCGGCGCCGCCGGTGGCCTGGGCTTTGCTGCCAAGGCGTTTCTCGGCGCACAGTTTCGGGCCGGCGTTGAAGTGGTGGCCGAACTGGTGGGCCTGGACGCTGCCGTACGCGGCGCCGACCTGGTGATCACCGGCGAAGGCCGCTTCGACGCCCAGACTCTGCGCGGTAAAACCCCCTTTGGCGTGGCCCGTATCGCCCAGCGGCACCAGGTGCCGGTGATCGTGATCGCCGGCACCCTGGGCGATGGCTATGAACAGATGTACGCCCATGGCGTGGCGGCTGCGTTCGCCTTGCCGAACGGGCCGATGAACCTGGAGCAGGCCTGCGCCGAGGCGCCGCGTTTGTTGCGCGAGCGAGCGGCGGATGTTGCGCGGGTGTGGCGAACCGCTTCCGGCCGCTGACGCCATGCACTGAACATGGGACAATCCGCGCCTTTCAGACACGGAGAGTCCCCATGCTACGCCCCGCATTACTGGCCTTGTCGCTGGCCGGCGCCACCTTTCCAGCCTTCGCTCAACCGCCCGCCGAAACCGTGCCCTTGCTGCGGGAAATCAAGCAATGGGTGACCGGCTGCGACAACCTGCGCAATTGCCATGCCCTCAGTGCGCCCAGCGGCGTCGACGAAGAGGACTATAGCTCCCTGACCTTGCACATCTGGCATCAGGCCGGCCCGCAGGGGTATCCACGTTTGCGTTTTGATCATCGTGGTGAGGCGGTGGACCTTTCTACATTGCTATTGGATGGTCAGCCTCTGGGCCTGGAGTTGACGCAGGCATTGCACGTGGAGCTGGACGATGAGGGCGAAGACCCCCAGGTTCAGTCCTACGGCGTGATCGATGAAGCACCGGCTCGCCTCTGGTTGCAGCGGTTGCGCAACGGTCAGCGTTTGCAGGTGCCGGGAGATGAAAGCGCGCATGTATCGCTCAGCGGGCTGAGCGCTTCGCTGCTGTTGATGGATGCAGTGCAAGGTCGCCTGGATACCGTCACCGCACTGGCGCGGCCGGGCAAAGGCGCTGCGAGTGAAGTACCGGCGCGTTTGCCGCTACCGCTATTGCGCAAGTTCCCGGCTGCGCCACCGCTGACTGCACAGGAGCAGACCGGCTTGGCGGCCGCCGCCGTGAAAGCCATCACGCAGACCGATACCGAGATGGCGCCGCAGGCTGAAGTCGGCGCGCTGAGTGCGGCTCAAGCCATGAGCGTGGTGCGCTATGACTGCGCCGCCTACAACTGCGAGTACGATGTCACCAGCCGCCAGCGCCAGGCGCCTTACGGCGAAACCCCACTGACCCTGCAACCCTTGCCGTTGGACGGCGCGGCGCTGCAAGGCTCGGTCGGGTATGACGAAGCCACTGGCACGTTGAGCTATTTCTATAAACAGCGTGGGATTGGGGATTGCGGTGCTGGAGGCGTCTGGGTGTATGACGGCAAGGGCTTCCAGCTCAGCGAATTCAAGATGATGTCGCGCTGTACCGGCGTGGGTTATGGCGATTGGCCGTCGCTCTGGTCGAGCGCTCCAGCGCGCTAGCCAGCCGGCGGGTTGGGCCTCTACACTGGCTGGCCACGTGTCTTTCAAAGGATGAAACACAATGCACGCACCTGAACCCCACATCGTGATCCAGCGCTTTACCGAAGCCCATCTGGAGGGCGTCACTGCGCTGTATAACGACCCGGCTGTGTGCCGTCAGGTGCTGCAAATGCCTTTCCAATCCGTGGAGGCCTGGCGCAAGCGTCTGGTGATGGACAACGAACGGCGGCTGCAACTGGTGGCGGTGCATGGCGGTGAGGTCATCGGCAACCTCGGCATGGAGCAGAACGCCCGCGTTCGCCAAAGCCACATCGCCGGCTTGGGCATGGGAGTCGCTACCGCGTGGCAGGGCAAAGGTGTGGGTTCGAAGCTATTGAGCGCTGCGTTGGAAGTGGCTGACAACTGGATGAACCTGCGCCGCGTCGAATTGACGGTGTATGCCGACAACGAAGCCGCGCACGCGCTCTATCGCAAGTTCGGCTTCGAGGTCGAGGGCTGCCTGCGCGATTACGGTGTGCGCGATGGGGTGTTTGTCGACGCGCTGAGCATGGCGCGCCTGCGCAAAGGAGCGGACAACGGGTAACCTGTGGCGAGGGAGCTTGCTCCCGCTGGACTGCGTAGCAGGCCTAGTCGTTTCAAACCAAAAGCTGGGGCCGCTTTGCGACCCAGCGGGAGCAAGCTCCCTCGCCACAGGGACAATGTTCATCCTTAATTGAGCTCGCCCCCTCCCGCAGTTGACTTCAGATGGCTTGGATTACTGTCGATGGCCTTGGCTTAGTCCTGTAAAGCAAACGCCACCGCCGCCCGCGCATGCAGCTCGGTGCTGTCCAGCAGCGGCAGGTTGCTGTGTTCGGGCTGGATCAGCAGGCAGATCTCGGTGCACCCCAGGATGATGGCCTGGGCACCTCGCGCGGCGAGGCTGTCGATCACCCGTTGGTAGACCTGGCGGGAAGCTTCGCTGATCACCTCCACGCACAACTCTTCGTAGATGATCCGGTGCACGGCCTGGCGTTCGTCTGCATCAGGCACCAGCACGCTCAAACCCTGGGCGGCCAGGCGTGATTTGAGAAAATCCTGCTCCATGGTGAACGCCGTACCCAGCAGGCCCACGGTCAGGGTGCCCGCCGCAAGGGCTGCGGCCGCGGTGGCATCGGCGATATGCAGGAACGGAATCGACACCGCGGCCTCGATGCGCGGCGCCACCAAATGCATGGTATTGGTACACAGCACTACGCAATCGGCGCCGCCGGCCTGCAGGCGGCGCGCCGCGTGTTGCAGAATCACTGCGGTGTCATCCCAACGCCCGGCATGCTGGGCTTGTTCCACCGGGCCGAAGTCCACGCTGTACATCAACAACTGCGCCGAGCGCAGTGGGCCGAGCTGGTCGCGCACGCTCTGGTTGATGATGCGGTAATACTCGGCGCTGGATTCCCAGCTCATGCCGCCGATAAGGCCAATGGTGCGCATGCGATGCTCCTGAAGAGGAATGTCGCGTTACCTTACCCACCGCTCGTGGATTAGTCATACGCAGTTGCCTGCGAAATGACCGGTGCAGTTCACCTCTCAAGCGCAATAGCGCGTTTCTGCCACTGCGGCAAAACTTGCCGGCAGAAACCCTTGTTTGCGCAAAGTTGGCTATACCTACAGCTCAATATTCCGGTGATGACCGACAGGGAGTTCAATGATGAAATCAAGGCTAATGATCAGCACGCTGTGCATCGCCTCGCTCGCAATGGCAGGCTGCGCGAGCAAGGTCACCCAACCCGACGAGTACTCGGGGTTTCTATCGGACTACAGTCAGCTCAAGGAAGCCAAGTCGCCTTCGGGCGCTGAAGTGATGCGCTGGGTCGACCCCAATCTGAACCTGCGCAACTACACGGCGGTATTTGTCGAGCCGACCCAGTTTTATCCCAAGCCCCAGGCAACCACTAAAATCCCGCAAGGCACCCTGGACGGCATCAATGCCTACTACAACCAGGCGCTCAAGCGTGAGCTGGTCAAGTCGTTGCCGCTGGCGAGTGCGCCGGGGCCGGGGGTGATTGTGGTGCGTGCCGCCATCACCGCCGTAAGCAGCAAGACCGAAAGCCTCAAGCCTTATGAGTACATCCCTGTGGCCCTGGTGGCGGCGGCCGTGAGTACCGGCGCCGGCATCCGCGATCAGGAAACCACCCTGGGCACCGAAGCGCAGTTCCTCGACGGTGGCAATGGCAAAGTGCTCGCCCAAGTGGTACGCAAAGGCACCGGCAAGCCCCTGTCCAATGATTCCCAGGTCATGAAGGCCGATGATGTGAAAAGTGTGATCGATGCCTGGGCTTCGGATCTGCATCAATCCTATGCCAAGTTCAAACACTGATTATTGCGTGCAAGCAGGAGCGAGCAGGCTCGCTCCTGTACAACCCGTTACTTGAGAGGCGTCAAGGGGGGAAGTTTCCATTGACCGTTACCCACCTCAGGTTTGGGCAGGTAAATGCGCAGCACCGCATAAAACGGACCGGGTGGCGCCGGCAGCCAATTGCTCTGTTCGGCCTTCGGCGGCTCGTGGTGTTGCAGCGCCAGGGTCAGGCCGCCATCGGCGTCGAGCTTGAGGTTGGGCAACATCTGCGAATTGATCAGGTAACGCTTCTTGTGGTTGGGCACCAGCAACTTGGTTTTGGCGTCATACATGGTCAGCGACCAGAACGCATCGGCCGGCGGCAGTTGGTCCTTGGCAAAATGCACGGTGTAGCTGTGGCGCGCGCCGTTGGCGGGTTTGCCTTCGCTGTCGACGTAGTAGGTCAGGTAAGTGGCTTCGTCGCTTGAGTTACCGAAAATCTCCAGGTTGGCCCCGGCATAACGGTACAGATAGTTGTTTTTCAGGCGATCACGGCTGCCGAACAGGTCGCTGCTGGAGACTTGCTGGGTGTCGAGCTTGTCTTTCTTGAACGCTGCGAACTCTGCCTTGGCATCGGCGATCCCTTCTTCCAGGGCCTTGCGCTGTTCAGCGCTGAGCTGGTTGACCTTGAACGGTGCGCCCGGCGCAATGCCGATCTTGGCAAAACGCGCCAACAGGTCTTTTTCGCTGTCCTGGGGCGCGGCGAAGCTGAGCATGAAGTTCAGGTAACGGAACAGCTGCGGGCTGTCGGTCATGGTTGCCATCGGCTTGGGCCATTCGATCTTGGCCACTTTGGCCGGAGCTGGCTGCTTCACATAGCTGCTCAGCGGCTGCACTTTATAACCGCTCTGGATCTGCTTGACCTTGGCCAGGTCTTTTTCATCGAACAACTGCGTGCGGTACAGGGCGTAGGCAATGTTGCTTTCGCTGTAGATCACGCGGTCGATGTCGACCGGTTGCTGACCTTTCCAGTCAGGCCCGGCGATCATGAAGTGCCCGCCATTGTTGCCGGTGCTGCGGGTGCCCAGGTAGGCGATGTTCTGCGTGTAGAGGTCGATCAATTGTACCGAGTAGTAGCGGTTGTCTTCGATCTTGGGCAGGGTCAGCACCAGGGGTTCTTTGCGCAGGTCCATCCAGACGAAGGAGTAGGGTGTGTCCGAGTTCGGGGTCGTGAACGCAGTGTCCTTGGGCGTGAACAGCTGGGCGCTGTTGCCGATGTGGTTGAACGGGGCCTTGAAATTGGTGCCGCCTTTATCAACGGCCTGGGTGTAGAGCGTCTTGTACATCTCCACCACCGGGTAGCCGTACAAGTAGGCCTCCTTGGCGATGGCCCGGGCTTCGGTCGGGGTCGCCGTGAAGTCGGCCCAGGCACCGGTGCTCATGAATATCGAGAGGCTCGCCAACAGCAGGCGCGTCGGTTTTCCAATCATGTAGTTGCGTCCTTCCTGAGTGCTTTTTCAAGGGCGTGGGATTAAAACGCCGAGTTTCCAGTTTTATTCGCCGGACGTCACGTTAATCCCTGCAAACAAGTTGAACTGTCAGTGTGATAACGGCGTGGCGCAGATGTGCAGGTTAGCAGACGGCTCCAGGTTCAGAGGGGCCGTGCTGTTTGTCCTGGGGAAGGAGGGCTACGCGGCGGGCAACATCGATTTGACTTTGTCGCGCAGTTGATCGATCGAGAACGGTTTACCGATGACTTGCATCCCTTCGGGAACGTCGATGTTTTCGGCATAACCACTGGCAAACAGAATTGGCAGGGTGGGGCGGAGTTGACGCACTTGGGTCGCCAATTCCTTGCCGTCCATGTCGGGCAGGCCGACATCGGTCATCATCAGGTGGATGGCTTTGTCGGTGTTGACCACGGCCAGCGCTTCGCCGGCATCAGCGGCCTCCAGTACACAGAACTCCAACTCTTCAAGCACATCGACAATCAACATGCGCACGATGGCGTCGTCTTCGACTACAAGGATGGTGGAGGCAGGGGACGGCATAGTGAACATTCCTGAAAGTAAAGGTGCAGAGGCCAAGTAGGGCTGAGGCAACTCAACTAATGAGTAGTCACAATGCCAGCAAGTTCCGAAAAACTTAATGGCACTGTGACTTTAGGCAGGCAGGATGCCTCGGCGCTTGATGGTTTACAACGTAACGCTGGAAAGTTCTCTGACCGCATCCGGGTTGATGCCGGGTCGATTATTCACATGGCCGGGATCAAATGTACTAATGCTGTAGGCGCGTTTACCCGTCAGCGTGCGACGCGTGTTGTGTAATGCTGCGGATTGGCCGCTGTTGAGCAATTCCTCCATGCCTTTTTCCATCGACTGCAAGTTTGTGAATTTGACCAGGCCGGCGTTGGGGTCGAAAAAGAACCACTCAGGCTTACCGTTTTTGATCCGCATCCCAGCCAGCATCGCGTGATCCACAGTACCGATCCTGATAGTCATCGACTTTCCAGACGTGAGCATTTTCTCGATGATCTCGTCGTACCCGACTTCCACCTGCCCGCCGAAATGAAAGGCACTGGGTTTTTTCACCGCATCTTGCAGGTCGCGCAAATGCGTGGCGAATCGTGTGTGGGCGGCCGTTGAAGGGTTGTCGCTCACCTTGAGCAGGTTCTTCACAAACTGCTCTTCGCTGCCCAGATGCAGCGCCAGCGCCATGGCATAGGATATGCCGGCGCACTCGCCGACGGAGGGCAAGTCAACGTGTGCGTTGTAACGGGCCTGTGAAAAGGGCAGCACCGATACCCCTGGCCCCGTCGCATCATGGCGCAGTAACGCGCTGGTGTACTCACCGTCCCGGATATAGGCAAGTTTCAGCTCCCGGCTGAGGATGCCCAGCTCACGTGGCAGTCGCCCCTGCGCTTCAGCCAGTTTTCTGAGTTGTGAACTGCCCATTCCATCGCGATAACCCGGCAGTTCGTGCAAGCGTCCGGTCAAATAACCCTGATTGAAGGCCGGTCTGTTTTCCGCTGTCCGTGCGTTAAGGATGTTGTTGTGCAGTCTTAAATACGCAGGTTCGTTGGCCACCCCATTCGAGGCATGCAGCTCAGGTGCCCCGCGTGGGGAAAAACCGTCGATGGGCAGGCCATAGGGTTTATTGGCGACGGGATCATAGGGGTACCAGTGATCATTTTTCAGGACGGCAACACCTTCGGTCTCGATCCCACCCACCTTGTATGTGCCGATCAAGGTCGGCCCATGCTCCTTGCTGGCAGCCTTCAATAAGTCATAGCCACCGCTCGCGCCCCTCAGGTGATTGAGCCATTCGACGCTCTTGGAGAACCCGCCGCCGATCAAGCGGGTGGTACCCACCGCCGCATCGCCCAGGCCGCTCAAAGGATTGAGTGAACTGAAGGTGGCCATCCCGATGACCTTGACCGTACGCGCCACCTTGGTGGCGGTTGCGGCGGCAGTGCCGGCGATCTTGATAACCTTGCCGGCGGTGCCCACGCCGGCGGTCAAGATGCCGAACAGGTCCATGCCCAAGTCGAACAAACCTTCGCCGATATGCCCTTTGCGAAAGTGATTGAACGCCGCGCGAAAGGGGATCAGGTCGAGTATGGCCTCGCTGACCGCTTCGCCGCGCCTGCGGTTGTTATCGGCGGTGGTGAGGCCGCGGGCCTGTTGTTTGATCGCCTCGTTATCCAGGTCGGCATGCTGTACGAACGCTTCAGCGATCAGGCCGGTACGCCCTGAGTTAAAGCTGTCTGGAGGCGATTGATTCGCAGGCTTCTGTTCCTCACGACGGGCAACGTCGTCCCCCTTGGGGATGAAGGCTTTGGTTTCGTGCACGATATTGGCGTCCCGACGGCTCTGGGCGCTTGCCCGCGACGGCCGAATCGGTGCTATCACCCCTTTGTTAAAGCTGATCGCGTAGGCCCTGGTCACCCCGTCGCGCTCGACTTCGACGAGCAGTTCCTCATTTCTGGGGTGTGGCGTGGTCCCGGTAAACCCCGTGCCCAAGCTGTGTGAATGCTCCTGGAAGAAGCTGATCTTGCCGTATTCGAGATCTTCGCGTATCGCCAGGGGCGCCTGGCTGATCAAGTGCCTGACGTAAGTATTGATGGCGGCCTTTTTTTGCTGGACGGCGCCGGCGAACTGCGCCTCGAAGGCGTCGGCCACGACAAACCGAGGGTTGGCATTCAAGGCCGCCAGCGGCATGCGCGTGTCGTCAGAGGTGAAGACGCAGTCAGCGTCCGGCAAGTCCATCATGGCGATGTCCAGCATCGAGTGGGGCCCGACCTCGATCGTCCGATAGCCGACGCCGCCATCGGCTGTGGTTTCCTGGCGGCTGATGTGGAGCCGTTTTTCCTCGAACAGGGCCTGTTGCTCGGGGAAGCGTTTTTTCAGCTCGGCCAGCGCCATCTCTCGACGCGACGGAATCTGCGCATCCAAGGCTTGCGTGGCGGCGCTGGTCAGCGCTCTGCGTGCATTGAATTCACCGAGCAGGGCGGTGAGCTCATCAGCGCTATAGCGTTGATCATCTTTCCTGGCCAGCACCCCGTTGGCCACGCCCCAATCCACCAGGACTTCCCGTTGCACGCGCAGGGTCACGGCCGGGTCGGCCGCACTCGCGCTCCGCGCCGCGAACATGACTTCGGTATACGTCATGTTCGCGACCCTGCCGGGCGTCTGCGCCTCGAGGGTGGCCGCCGCGATCATCAGGTCGACACAGGCAGGGCTGCCATAGGTGACGCTGGCCGGAATGCCCTTGATCAGCAAGGCCGGTGCGCGATTGGCCAACAACAGATGCGCGGCGACTCCGGCCATGGCCGCGCTGGTCTTTGCCTGCGAGACCAGATGCTGTTCAAGACCATCGACCAGCGCGGACAGCGGCTTGCCCCAGTGCTTGTCATGGGCCAGATCGAAGCCTGCGACAACGTTGCGATGCGGTGTGGTGATGGATTCCGGGTCCAGTTGCAAGATCACGGCGGCGAGCAGGTAATCCATCGTGCTGCTGTCGGTGGCGACGCCCTGCAGGGTTTCGCGCAGTGTTTCGCCGAGTAATTGCCCTTCGGGTGAACTGATCAGGGCCTCCAGCGCTTTGGCCGGATCATTTAGCAGCCCTGCGGGGAGCGGCGTGCGAAGTCGCAAGAACTCCAGCAACAGGCCCTGGGTCTGCATCACTTGCGGTTGTTGGCCATGGGGGTCGACATGGCTCATGGCGATGCGCCGGACGCGTTGCTGTTGATCGGTGCTCAGCGGCACTGGCCACGACAGCGCGCCGCCCAGATTGCCCAACGGATGCACTTGGCCACGGCCGATAACGGCGTCCGAGAGGCCGTCGAGCGCGAAATGGCGGTCAGGTAAAGGCAAGCCGAGACTGTGGATGAAAGCCTCAAGGGTGACGTGCCGGCCGGCATCCTGAGGAGGATGTGAGTCAGGATCAAGCAGCATCGATGTGCTTTTCAGCGCTGCCAATATCACCGGTGCGGTGGCGTCCGCGCCCAGTTGCCTGGCCAGTTGGCTGAGCGCTTCGCCCAAGGTGATGAGGTTTCGTTTATCGGCCAGGGCGGTTTTAAGGTTGGGCTTGGGGTTGGCGACCGCGTTGCCGGGTGTAGGCGCAGGCGTAGGGGCGGGTACTAGTGTGGGAAGCGTCGGGATTGCGCGTGGCAGGTGGTGAACAGAGCTTGTCATCTGGGAGCACCTTTATGGGAATGAAGTGGCGCCTTTGCGGTGGAGCCTCCCTGTTCACAGGCGCATCTCTAGGTGGAGTGCCTGAGCACCGACGTTCCCGTGCACGGCGCAGGGAAGTGTGAAAAGAAGTAAGGCGATCGACTCCCGCTCTTGGTTGGCAGGTCGGACGTTTTAACCTGCTCTGTCATCCTTTTCGTCGTTATGCGGTAGAAAAATGGCGTTCCCGGGCAACTTTGGGGCAAACTCCGTTTTTTTCCGCATTTGGCAAAGGCCTGCCCATGACTCCTGCATCGTCCGTCGATGAAAAGAGCTTTCGTCACCTATTGAGCCGAAACGTCGCGCTGCCCTTGGGCGTGGGCGTGCTCAGCGCCGTGTTCTTCGTGTGTCTGATCACCTATTTGTTGTCCGTCATTCAATGGGTGGAGCACACCGACCGGGTCATCAACAACCTCAACGAGACGTCCAAGCTGACCGTTGACCTGGAAACCGGCATGCGCGGCTTTCTGATCACCGGCGACGAGCACTTCCTCGACCCCTATGAGGTGGCCAAGCCCCGGATCATTGCCGACCTGCGCAACCTCCAGGAACTGGTGTCGGACAACCCGCAACAGGTGGACCGCCTCAAGCGCCTGGAAGCCCTGCAGATTGAGTGGAACCAATACGCCCAGTCGATGATTGAAATGCAGCGCGCCAGCGGTGATTACCGAAGCGCAGTGAAGGCTGGCCGGGGTAAACGCCTGACCGATGAAATCCGTCAGGAATACGATAACGCGGTGGCGATGGAGCAGCAGTTCCGTATCGCGCGCAATGAAGAGGTCACCCGTACGACCGTGACCAGTGTCACGCTGTACCTGATCTTCGTACTTGGCCTGAGCGGTTTTCTGGCGTATATCGGTCGCAAAAATCTTGTCGCTTTATCAAACAGTTACAACGCAAACCTCGCGTCGCAACAGAAGATTGCGCGGCGCCTGGAGCAACAAGCCTGGCTGCGCACCGGCCAGACCGAGCTGGCTGAACAGGTACTCGGTCAACTGACCCTGAATATGCTGGGGCGCAATATTCTGCAGTTCTTTGCCCAATACATGGGCTCAGTGGTCGCCGCGCTGTACGTGCGCGAAGAACACGGTGGCCTCAAACGTGTGGCCACCTATGGCTTTTCGCGTGAACAGGAACAGCAGGAACAATCGATCTACAGCGACGAAGGCATCGTGGGGCAGGCGGCCCAGCAGGATCGCCTGATTCGCCTGGATGATGTGCCGGTGGACTACTTCAAGGTCAGCTCGGGTCTGGGCGATGGCCCCACCCGAAGCGTGCTGGTAGCGCCGACCAGCAATGACGAACGCGTCAACGGGGTGATCGAGCTGGGTTTCCTGCGCCCATTGCAAGAGCGCGACATCGAGTTGCTGGAGCTGATCGCCGACAATATCGGCACCTCCATCGAAGCTGCCCGCTACCGCCAGCGCTTGCAGGAGGTGTTGGCCGAAACCCAGCAGCTCAATGAAGAACTGCAAGTGCAGCAGGAAGAACTCAAGACCGCCAACGAAGAGCTGGAAGAGCAGTCGCGGATTCTCAAGGAATCCCAGGCCCACCTGGAAACCCAGCAGGCTGAGCTGGAGCAGACCAACGAGCAGTTGGCCGCACAGACCCAGACCCTGGCCGACCAGCGCGACGCCATGGACCGCAAGAACATCGAGCTCAACCAGGCGCAGGCGGCACTGGAGGACCGCGCCGACGAGTTGCAGCGCTCCAGCCGATACAAGTCCGAATTCCTCGCCAACATGTCTCACGAACTGCGCACTCCGCTGAACAGTTCGCTGATCCTGGCCAAGCTGCTGGCCGAGAACCCCCAGGAAAACCTCAGCGCCGAACAGGTCAAGTTTGCCGAGTCGATCTATTCGGCCGGCAATGACCTGCTCAACCTGATCAACGACATCCTGGACATTTCCAAGGTGGAAGCCGGCAAGTTGGAAGTGCGTCCCGAGAGTTCCAGCGTCCCGCGCCTGGTCGATGGCCTGCGTGCCATGTTCGAACCCTTGGCGGCGGATCGAAAGCTGGGCTTTCAGGCGCAGATACTCGAAGGTGCGCCGGCGCTGCTGTTCACCGACCGCCAGCGTTTGGAGCAAATCCTCAAGAACCTGCTGTCCAACGCGATCAAGTTCACCGAGCAGGGCGAGGTGAGTCTGTCGGTTTCCCAGGCGCCGGGGGAGAGCATTGCCTTTACCGTGCGCGATTCCGGCATCGGTATCGCCCCGGACCAGCAGGAAAGCATTTTCGAAGCCTTCCGCCAGGCCGACGGCACCACCAACCGTCGTTACGGCGGTACGGGCCTGGGCCTTTCGATTTCCCGCGACCTGGCTACCTTGCTGGGCGGCTATATCACCGTGACCAGTGAGCCCGGCAAGGGCAGTGTGTTCACCCTGGTGTTGCCGCAGCAATACGTGGAACGTACGCAAGACAGCCCGCCGATCGAGGCGCCGCGCCAGGTCGTGGCAGCACCTGCGCCGGCCCCGGTCAGGATTTCCCCGCTGCCGGTGGCCGATACCGAGCAGATTCCGCGCTTCGCCGATGACCGCGACAAAGCCCCATTTGCCACGCGTTGCATTCTGGTGGTGGAAGATGAGCCGAACTTCGCCCGCATCCTGTTCGACCTGGCCCACGAGCTGGGCTACCACTGCCTGGTGGCACACGGCGCGGACGAAGGCTACAGCCTGGCCGAGGAATACATTCCGGATGCGATCCTGCTGGACATGCGCCTGCCGGACCATTCCGGGCTGACGGTACTGCAGCGCCTCAAGGAACACGCCAACACCCGCCACATCCCGGTGCATGTGATTTCCGTGGAAGACCGCGTCGAGGCCGCCATGCATATGGGCGCCATCGGTTATGCCGTCAAGCCTACGACCCGCGAGGAGCTCAAGGACGTGTTTGCGCGCCTGGAAGCCAAGCTGACCCAGAAGGTCAAGCGTGTGTTGCTGGTGGAGGACGACGATCTGCAGCGCGACAGCATTGCCCGGCTGATCGGCGACGATGACATCGAGATCACCGACGTCGCCTACGCCCAGGCGGCACTGGACCTGCTGCGCACCAACATCTACGACTGCATGATCATCGACCTGAAACTGCCGGATATGCATGGCAACGAGTTGCTCAAGCGCATGGCCACCGAGGACATCTGCTCGTTCCCGCCGGTGATCGTCTACACCGGGCGCAACCTGACCCGCGATGAAGAAGCTGAACTGCGCAAATACTCGCGCTCGATCATCATCAAGGGCGCACGCTCCCCGGAGCGCTTGCTGGATGAAGTCACACTCTTTCTGCACAAAGTCGAATCGCAGTTGTCCCATGACCGCCAGAAGATGCTCAAGACGGCGCGCAGCCGCGACAAGGTGTTCGAGGGGCGCAAAATCCTGCTGGTGGACGATGATGTGCGCAACATCTTCGCCCTGACCAGTGCCCTGGAGCAAAAGGGCGCGGTGGTAGTGATCGGGCGTAACGGCCATGAAGCCATCGACAAGCTCAATGAAGTCGAGGATATCGACCTGGTACTGATGGACGTGATGATGCCGGAAATGGACGGCTATGAGGCCACTGCCCTGATCCGCCAGGACCCGCGCTGGAAGAAACTGCCGATCATTGCCGTCACGGCCAAGGCGATGAAGGATGACCAGGAACGCTGCCTCGCAGCCGGTTCCAACGATTACCTGGCCAAGCCGATTGACCTGGATCGCCTGTTTTCCTTGATTCGCGTGTGGCTACCCAAGATGGAACGCATTTAAGTGGAGCAATGTTTTTTGGACAAAAGCAGCGATAGCGATATTGAGCTGCGCCTGCTGATCGAGGCGATTTACCTCAAGTACAGCTACGACTTTCGCGATTACTCGGGGGCATCGATCAAACGGCGCGTAGCCCACGCCTTGCACCAGCTCGACTGCGCGACCATTTCGGCATTGCAGGAGCGGGTGTTGCACGACCCTGCGGCGTTCATGCAATTGCTGCAGTTCCTGACGATTCCGGTGAGCGAGATGTTTCGCGACCCGTCGCACTTCCTGGCCATCCGCCAGGAAGTGGTGCCGCTGCTCAAGACCTACCCTTCGATCAAGATCTGGATCGCTGGGTGCAGCACGGGCGAAGAGGTGTACTCCATGGCGATCCTGCTGCGTGAGGAGGGGCTGCTGGAGCGCACGATCATTTATGCCACCGATATCAACCCCGCTTCGCTGGATAAAGCCAAGCAGGGCATTTTCTCCCTGGAGAACGTGCGCGCCTATACGGCGAACTACCAGCAGGCCGGTGGGCAGCGGTCATTTGCCGACTACTACACCGCGGCCTACGATTACGCGATCTTCGACAAAACCCTGCGCGAGAATGTGACCTTTGCAGATCACAGTTTGGCGACCGATAGTGTATTCTCAGAAACACAATTAATTTCATGTCGCAACGTACTGATTTACTTCAATAAAAAATTACAGGATCGGGCGTTTGGGTTGTTCCATGAGTCGCTGTGTCATCGCGGCTTCCTGGTGCTGGGCAGCAAGGAAACCCTGGATTTTTCCGCCTACAGCAAACAATTCGAGCCGTTGGTCAAGCAAGAGCGGATCTACCGAAAATCATGAACGACGCTGTCACCAACCCGGTTCACGGGATTGAAGCCATCGTCGTCGGCGCCTCCGCCGGCGGTGTGGAGGCGTTGCTGCATATTTTTGAGCCGTTGCCCCAGGATTTCGGCCTGCCGATCATTGCGGTACTGCACCTGCCGGATGAGCGGCGCAGCCAGTTGGCCGAAGTGTTCGCACGGCGCCTGCGCATCCCGGTGCGCGAGGGGATGGACAAAGAAACGTTGCAGGCGGGCACTTTGTATTTCGCAGGTCCCGGCTATCACCTGTCGGTGGAGCAGGACCGCAGCCTGTCGCTGAGCCAGGAAGACCGCGTGTTCTACTCCCGACCTTCGATCGATTTTCTGTTTTCTTCGGCCGCCGATGCCTATGGCAAAGGGCTGCTGGCGATTTTGTTGACCGGCGCCAACCAGGACGGCGCAAGCGGGCTGGCCTACGTCAAGCAATCGGGCGGCATCACCGTGGTCCAGGACCCCAGGGACGCACGGATTGCCGTGATGCCCCTGGCGGCCCTGGCACTGCATACACCTGACCATATTCTGACCTTGAGCCAAATAAGCTCATTGCTGGCGACCCTGGAAAATTCCTCATGTTAAGTACTATCCAGGCCAAACTGCTGATCGTTGACGATCTGCCGGAGAACCTGCTGGCCCTTGAAGCATTGATCAAGCGCGAGGACCGTCAGGTCTTCAAGGCCTTGAGCGCCGACGAAGCCTTGTCCCTGTTGCTGGAGCACGAGTTCGCCATGGCGATTCTCGACGTACAGATGCCCGGTATGAACGGTTTCGAGCTGGCCGAGTTGATGCGCGGCACCGAAAAGACCAAGAACATCCCGATTGTGTTCGTCAGTGCCGCCGGCCGTGAGCTCAACTACGCCTTCACGGGTTATGAAAGCGGCGCCGTGGACTTCCTGCACAAGCCGCTGGATATCCACGCGGTGAAGAGCAAGGTCAATGTGTTTGTCGACCTGTACCGCCAGAGCAAGGCGATGAAGCTGCAAGTCGAAGAGCTGGAGCGCAGCCGACGCGAACAGGAGCTGCTGCTGGCACGCCTGCAAGCGACCCAGGCGGAGTTGGAGCAGGCGGTGCGCATGCGCGATGACTTCATGTCGATCGTCGCTCACGAAGTCCGTACGCCCCTTAATGGGCTGATCCTGGAAACCCAGCTGCGCAAGATGCACCTGGCTCGCGACAATGCCGAGGCGTTCACCCTGGACAAGATGCACGCCATGGTCGACCGCGACGAGCGGCAGATCCGCAGCCTGATCCGCCTGATCGAAGACATGCTCGACGTGTCGCGTATCCGCACCGGCAAGCTCTCGATCCGCCCGGCGCGTTTCGACCTGGCCCGACTGGTCGGCAACCTGGTGGAAAACTTCGCGCCGCAGGTGGCGGCCGCCGGTTCGACGCTGCAATGGGCGAGTGAAGGGCCTGTCGAGGGCCACTGGGATGAGTTCCGCATCGAGCAGGTGATCACCAATCTACTGACCAACGCCTTGCGCTATGGGGCCAAGAGCCCGGTGGAGGTGCGCGTGTACACCGAGCATGGCGAGGCGCGGGTAGAGGTACGCGACCATGGCATTGGTATCAGCGAAGAAAACCAGAAACGTATTTTCCAGCAGTTCGAACGCGTCTCGGCCAGCCAGGTAGCCGCCGGCCTTGGCCTCGGGCTGTTTATTTCCGAGCAGATCGTTACGGCCCACGGCGGTACCATCGAAGTGGAAAGCCGGATAGGCGAGGGCGCCTTGTTTCGCGTCTGCCTGCCCCTGGCGGCGTCGGCATGAAATCAATCGTCGCTTCGACGCAACCTCTGCGTGACCCCATGGTCGTAACAGCAGCAATTGACCGGACAAAGGCTTCCCATGAGTGAAGATGCGCAAGATGTCGTTCTGATCGTCGAGGACGACGAATCCATTATGTTCGTGCTGGGTGAATACCTGGCGGGCCTGGGCTATCGGGTCTTGAAAGCGAGCGATGGCGAGCAGGCTTTCGAGATCCTCGCGACCAAGCCGCACCTGGATCTGATGGTGACCGATTACCGCCTGCCGGGCGGGATTTCCGGGGTACAGATCGCCGAGCCCGCCATCAAGCTGCGGCCTGAACTGAAAGTGATCTTCATCAGTGGTTACCCGCAGGAAATCCTCGACTGCAACAGCCCGATCACGCGGAATGCACCGATCCTGGCCAAGCCGTTTGACCTCGATACCCTGCAGGAGCACATCCAGCACTTGCTGGCCTGATAAAGGGCACGTCCCGTTACATCCTTCTGATCCCCAAACAGGAACCGTCTGACAGCCAGTGCCCAATAAGCGATGCCCTTGATGAGCGTTACTTCGTCACGGGCGATGCTTATTTTCTGTCAGAGGGCTCCCCATGTTTGCGTCTCCCGTTTCGTCGAATCAGCGCTTTGCCATTCCGACACCTGTGACTTCCGTAGCGGCCTCGGGCGAACCGATATCGTTGCCTGAAACGGCGCCCGCAGCGGCCGGTGAACCGCGTCTGTTGCAGCTGTACATCAGCGGCATCCGGCAGGCCGTTGAAAAAAAGTCCAGCGCCGGAATGCTTCACGATATTCCCCAGGAGACGGCGTTCGGCGGGTGGTGGCAGGCGTTGTACAACGCCTCCCACAGCCCGATGTTCCTCGCCTGGGCCAAGGCGCTCAACATTGATACCACTCAGCCGATCACCGTTGATGGTGAGACCCTGACCGTGGTCATCAACGGCGAAAGTACACGGCTTCAACTCAAGGATCAGGCACCGCAGTGGCAGGCTGCGCTGGCGCCGGTGATGGCGGCGATGAAAGCCTTCTACCCCTCGGCCGTGGACCTTCCGACCAGCCCCACATCGGCGCCGCTGATTATCGTTGCGCGCTTTCATGGTGAGGTGCTGCTGCCTCACTACAGCGTCCAGACCCTCGAACGGGCGACGCAGCTCGAGCACAACCAGGCGTTCGATACCCTCAAGCCCGGCGAGACATATGTGAGGCTTGAATATCAATCCCCGCAGTTGCTGCAACAGCAGAAGAACGACCTGGGCGACAGCATTAATCAGTTCAATTTGCTCAAACACTTGCAGCGCTACCGGGGCGAGAACGTCAACTATCTGTTGAACGGCTTTATGCCGATTCATCACGATTCAACGTATGGGCAGTCTTCCGACCAGCCGGAAGCGACCCTGGCGGACGTGCTGGCTGCCGGCGGCTGGCAGGTTCCGCAAAATCCGCAGCAGATGTACAACCTGATCCGCGCCCTGGCCGCCCCGGCATTGCCCGCTCCCCCCTACGGTAACTATGGCGGGGCGTTGGCATGGCCACAGCCGCTGTCCATTGAAGACCAGGCTGAGCTCTTCCGGATCATTGCCGAGAACAAGCCGCCGTTGCCGGGGCTGGACCCGGATTCGGCATTGGGCACCACCGATGTGCTGGGCGCCCTGGTAAAAAACGTGCCGCGCAGTGTGCTCAATACCGGCGACCCCCATGCCGTGATGCAGTGGATCCTGAACTCGAGTGTCGGCAGGCAATTAGGCGCGCAGCTTAAAGCGCGCCTGGGCGAAGTGGCCGCGCACATGAGCCCCGAAGAAGTCTTGCTGACGGCCCTGGGCGTAACGCTCGACGCTGCCAGCCTGTCAGACCCCAAGGAGCCCGCAGAGCAATATGTGGCGGGATTCGACTTGGCGGCCCCGCACTTCTACCGCCAGCCGGTTTCAGTGATCAAGCAACAGCTGATCGAACATCTGGTGAATACCAATAAAACCACGCCCGAGGCGGCACCGATTGCCGCGATGCTGCTGCTCAGCCGCAAGGCCCCGGAACTGCAGGTCAAGGGTGTTCCAGCGGAGGTAACCTTCAACTCGTTCGCCTCGCTCAGCCTCAAGTCTGCCGTGGCGCGTATTGAAGCCACCAGCCCGGGTGCCAGCGCGCAGATGACCTTCACCGAGGTGGTCGAGTTTGATGCGACCGACCCGGTTCGCGAAGAGGATCAACTGATTCAGGACCAGACCCAGGTGCCGGCGATTATCCAGTGGGGCAGGGGGCATGGCCTGCTTGGCCCCCAAGGGCCCTACACCGAGCAGCAGATCAGCGCGACCCGGCAGGCTATCAGCGACCAGCAGAATGAGCTGGTCGAGGCGATCGAGGTCCTGGCCACGCCGGCCCCGACCCAGCGTTCAGTCGCACTGGCCCGGCTCAAGCAAGAGTTTGGCGAGGGCATCGACTTCGAAGAGAAGACTATCCGTAGCAGCAGTGTGGCTTCGGGGGCGCATACGCTGTCGCCGGCACTGAGCGTGGAGCCCAAAGGGAGCTACTCGCTGCTGGATTTCTACCTGGCTAAAAAAACCAGGAGTTATGGCTGGGTTTCGACTAATCCGAGGATCGACGCGGATGTGTTCAAGCGCCTGCGCGAGCTGCCCGACCCGGGCCAGGAACACAAAGCCGCGTTCGATGAATATCGGGCCAGGCTGAGTAAAGCCTGGAGTACCGTGACCCGCACGATGATTGCCAATCTCGCTCCGCAAGATCGGAAGAATATCGAAAGCGGGACGTTGACGATTTATCGACCCGGTGTCTCGAGGCGCATCCTGGAGCGAGAGAGAACAAAGGAATGGAAGTACTACCAGCCCGAGCCACTCGAAGAGCGGGGCAAGCTGATTATAAAAACCGAGCATGAGGGCAAGGCGACTTATTACGAGTTCGACCCGCGCCATAATCGGGTGCAACGCCACGACGACTGGCAAGAGACCTTCAAGGAAGGGTTGCAAGAACCCTACACAGTGGTTGGCGAGGCATTTGACGAGAAGACGGAGGACGCGCGCGAAATCACGCGGGTTGTGCCCGAGTCGGACGAAGAGGCCCGTCAGCAACAAGCCCGGCCTGACAGCAAATCAACTTCCAACGCTTTTTCCAGCAGCCGCAGCCAGTACCTCGGCAAGAAATTGGCGGACGAGATCATTGAGGGCTATCACCTTGATGACGTCCGGGAGAGCACCCTGGCGGTGACGACTTTCGACGAAGAAAAGGCGCAGGCGCATGCCGACTTCCAACGCATCATCGGTTTTTTTCCTGGCGTTTCGATGATCAGGAACTTGGTGAACGGTGATTACGTCGCGGCGGCAGGGGATATCATCTTCGATGTCGTGATGACAGCCACCACTGCGGGCATTGGCCGCGCGGGAGGTGGGGCCCTCAAAGGCGTTGCCAAGGATACAGTCCAGGCAGCCGCCAAAAGCTCCATCACGCCTGTACGCAAGATGTTCGGGCAATCATTGCTGATGGGGTTCGCCGATGGTGCGAAAACGGGCGCCAAGGCGGGCTCAAAATTGCTCACTGACGCCGTTCGACGCGTACGCACAGGTTTTTCCGGCAAAACCACGCAGTCAGGCGTACGCCTGACCCCGCAGCAGGCCAATGTGGTGTCCCAGCGCAGCGATCTGTTCGAGGGCACGGCTAAAGCCGCCGGCGCTGGAGGGTATTACCCGACCATTGCCAAGTTCGATGCAGGCTCCGGCAGGTGGTTTGCCTACAACCCGGCCACCAACAAGTCCTTTGGCAGGCCCTTGGCGGATTTCAAGCCCACGACAACCACCCACCTGGACACCCAATGGCAGAACGTCACCCGCAAGGCGGAAAACGGCGCCCACGCCGCCGCGTTTCGCGAAGGCTACTTGAATGGCAACCCGGCCGATGTGCCTGGTTATTCAGCGGGCATGAAGTCGGCCCAAATCAAGAAGCTGGCTGTGAGCCAAAAACACACGCCCAAAAATCTCGGCATATTGGCGCGGCAACAGGAACGGGTAGCGGTGCAGTTTAGTTTGAAGGGCGTCGATGTGTTCAACAATGCTGTGCGTAGTGCGGGTGGCAGGGTCACGCCGATCTCGCAATTGTTTTATTTGAGCCAGGTGCAGCCGTTATCCCAAGGCCAGTGTGCAGCACTGTCCCATGTGATGATCGAGGCGATAAAACGGGGCAAGGGGCAGCAGTTCATCGACAACCTCTTTAAAGCGGCGGCCAATCCGAACAGCGCCGCTTCCAAGCGCTTTATCCAGACGGTCACGGGCATGCAAAGCCGGTTCGCCCAGCCGACTGCATTCCATGGCATATCCAATGTGCCCTCTAAACCCTTCAACGTGATAGCTGATGAACTGGTCACGGCTCCCCAGACCAAATACATCCTGGTCAGTGATAAAGGCCACGCCATGGTCGTGGGGGTCAAGGTTGAAGGGGGGCAGCGTACTTACTTCTTTTTCGAGCCCAATTACGGTTTGGCTGAGTTTCCGACGCTGGGCAGCTTGCGCAAAGCAATGAATGACGTATTCACCAACAAAAAATTTCCCCGACCCTATGCCAACACCGACCCCACGCCCAAAGTGCTGCACCTCGGTGTCAGTGAATACCGCAGCGACGCGCTGAGCAAAGTAGGCGTCGACTCCGACACCGTAGCCAGTCTGTTTATGACCCCACTCTAGACCCGCCGCGGCTTACCCCTGGGAACGCGCGTTGATCATCTCGCGGACCTTCGCCGTCAGCATATCGAAGGTGAACGGCTTGGTGATCAACTGCATCCCGGGGTCAAGAAACCCACCGCGCACCGCCGCATGCTCGGCATACCCGGTAATGAACAGCACCTTGAGCTCGGGCCTTATCTGCCGCCCGATCTCGGCCAACTGCCGGCCGTTCATGCCTGGCAAGCCGACATCGCTGATCATCAAGTCGATGCGTTGCTCCGACTCAATGATCGGCAACGCCGAAGGGGCGTCCTCAGCTTCGACATAGGCGTAGCCCAGTTCCTTGAGCACCGTACTGACCAACACGCGGACCGCCGGGTCATCTTCGACAATCAACACGGTCTCTTCGGCACCGGCGAACGGCAGCAGCGCGGGGTCGGTGGCCTCGGCCTGCGTGATTTCACCGTGGAAGCGTGGCAGGAACAAGCTGACGGTCGTGCCTTTATCGACCTCACTGTGAATCGTCACATGGCCGTGGGATTGACGGGCAAACCCGTAAATCATCGACAACCCAAGGCCGGTGCCCTGGCCGATGGGCTTGGTCGTGAAAAACGGGTCAAACACCCGGCTCATCAGACCTTCCGGGATACCACACCCCGTGTCGCTGACGCTCAACTCCACATAGTCGCCTGGCTCCAACGTGCCATAGGCGGCGGTAAACACGCTGTCCAGATGCCGATTACTGGTTTCCACCACCAGCCTGCCGCCCCCCGGCATGGCATCCCGCGCATTGATCACAAGGTTCAGCAAGGCACTTTCCAGTTGGTTGGGGTCAGCTTCCGCAGTCCATAAGCCGGCGGCCAGGCGCATATCCAGGACGATGCTTTCGTTGATGCTGCGCTTGAGTAACTCCCCCATGGAACTCACCAACTGGTTGATTTGCACCGGTTTGGCGTCCAGGGATTGGCGACGGGAAAACGCCAGCAAGCGGTGAGTAAGGCTGGCTGCGCGGTTGGCCGAGGTGACGCCCAGGTCGATCAGGCTGTCGAGGTCATCCAGCTTGCCGCGCGCAACCCGCCTGCGCAGCATCTCCAGGCTGCCGATGATGCCGGTGAGCATGTTGTTGAAGTCATGGGCGATACCGCCCGTCAATTGGCCCACCGCTTCCATTTTCTGCGATTGCCGCAAGGCATCTTCGTTATGGCGTAATTGCGCGGTGCGTTCTTCGACCTGCTGTTCGAGAGATTCCAGGGTCGTTTGCAGTCGCTGCTGGCTGGTACTCAGTTCTATGAGCCGGTCACGCGCCTCATATTGCCGTCGCCGGCCGCGCAGGGCGGCGCTGACCAGACTGATCAAGGTCACCGGATGAAAGGGGCGCTCCAGGAAGGTAACGTTGCCCAGCAACTCACCCAGGTGCGCTGAGCCGTTGCGTTGATGACCGCCATGGTGGGTCATCAGCACAATCGGCAAGTCAGACCACGCCGGTTGCCGGGCGAGGTAATCCAGCAAGGGCGCCAGTTCGACACCGCGCAGTGCTTCGGCGGCGATGATCAGCAGCCCGGCGCCTTGTTCCAGCGCCTCGCACAGGGCGCCCAGACTGTGGGCAACAATCCCGTCGTAGTGCGCCTCGTTGAGCATCTGCAACGCCAATGTACTGTCGCGGCCCAGCGGCGCCAGAATGATCGCACGCTCGGAGACCGGTGAAAGGCCTGTCACTGCTCCTCATCCTCCAGCAGCGGAGCGGCGCTGCCCACATACGTGGGAATACCGCGCAGCACGCCTTGGAAATTGCTCAGCGGGGCACCAATGGTCATGCCCTGTTTGCTGATGCGGTACTCACGAATAGTCGACTCATGGGTCCCCGTCCTTTTCTTGATGACCGAGATAGCCCGACGAACTTCGCCCAGCGCTTCGAAGTAACGCAACAAAATGACGGTGTCGGCCAGGTAGGTAATGTCCACGGGCGCCTGCATGTCCCCGACCAGGCCGTGTTGGGCGATAGTCATGAAGGTCGCCGCGCCACGGCGATTGAGGTACAGCAACAATTCATGCATGTGCAGGATCAGCGCGTTCTCTTCCGGCATCGCCGCCTGATAGCCGTTGAGGCTGTCGATCACTACCGTCTTGATGCCATGCTCGTCCACGCAACGCCGTACGCGATGAGAGAACTCCCCGGGTGCCAGTTCAGCGGCGTCCACCTGTTCGATCAGCAGGTTGCCGGTCGCTTGCAGTGCTTCAAGGTCAATGTTCAGCTTGCGCATGCGCTCGAACAGCAGACCCAGTTCCTCATCGAAAATAAACAGCGCGGCTTTCTCGCCGCGGGCCACCGCCGCCGTGGCAAAGACAAATGCGATCAGCGATTTACCGGTACCGGCAGGGCCGAGAATCAGGCTGCTGGAGCCGGTTTCAATACCGCCGCCGAGCAACGCATCGAGTTCCTGGATGCCGCTGGTCAAGGTCTCGCGCACGTAGCCGGCGCGGTGCTCGGCAGCCACCAACCGGGGAAATACGTGCACACCGCCTTCCAAGATGGTGAAATCATGAAAACCGCCGCGATACTTCTGGCCACGGTACTTCATCACGCGCACGCGCCGACGTTCGGCGCCATAGCTGGGAGTCAGCTCTTCCAGGCGGATCACCCCGTGGGCCACACTGTGCACGGTCTTGTCCAGCGCCTCGGTGGTCAGGTCGTCGAGCAGCAGCACCGTGGTGTCATAGCGCACGAAGTAATGCTTGATTGCCAGGATCTGCCGGCGATAACGCAACGAGCTTTGTGCCAGCAGGCGGATCTCCGACAGACTGTCGATCACCACCCGGCTCGGTTTGACACGCTCGACCACCTCGAAGATCTGCCGGGTGGCCTCACCCAGTTCCAGGTCGGAGGAATACAGCAGACTTTGTTGGTGCTCGGCATTGAGCAGGCTTTCGGGTGGGGTCAGCTCGAAAATATGGATGTTGTCATCCAACTGCCAACCGTGGGATTCGGCGCCCTGGCGCAACTCGCGCTCGGTTTCGGAAAGGGTGATGTACAGCGAACGCTCGCCGTTTTTCGCACCGGCCTGCAGGAATTGCAGGGCAACGGTGGTCTTTCCGGTACCGGGTTCGCCTTCCAGCAGGAACAGGTGGCTACGCGAGAGCCCGCCGACAAGAATGTCATCAAGACCTTCGATGCCGGTGGCCGCCTTTTCACTGAACTGCGTATTGGATGTAGACAAGAAGTGCCCTCAGGTCACGTACAAGTAGGTGCGCGCTGCTTTGAGCGCGCCATATTTACTTGACCGTAGCGGCCCCGTGGCGGTTCAACGTTTTGCGTTTTTTGTGCAACCAGTCGCTGTTTTTACAAATTTGTATTGTCAGGTCAGAGACCTTGCTGTAGCGCAGGATCGTCCGGATTTTGCTGTTCAAGCTGAGCCAGCAACACCTGGACGTTTTGCAATTGGCCACTTTCCTTCCAGTAGTTGACCAGCAGCACCCGCGCCTTGCGGTTGGCGGGGTGGCGTTGAATGATCTCTTCCAGCTGGCGCTGGGCCGCCTCCAATTCCTCCTGGGCGTGCAGGGTGGTGGCCAGGTCGTAGCGGTAATCCTGATTGTCCGGCTCCAGCTCCACCGCCTTGGACAAGCCGAGCAAGGCATATTGGCGTTCACCGTGGTGCAACAGCCACAGGCCCAGGGCATGTTGCAAGTAGGCCGACTCCGGGTGTTCGGCCAGTTGTCGCGCCAGCAATTGGCGGGACTCATCGGTTTTGCCTTGCTTGTCCAGCAGCTCGATTTGCGCCACCACGGTTTGCAGGTTATCCGGCTGCAGGCGCATCGCCTGTTCCAGGGCATGTTGCGCGTCCGGCAGCAGGGCGCTGTGAATGTACAGGCGCGCCAACTGGATCCAGCCTTCGGCCGTCTCGGGCTGGGCCTTGAGATATTTCACAAATTCGTCGAGCACTTGCTGCAATGGGCCGAAATAAAGGCCCAGCGTGTCGGGTGAAAGGCCGAGCAAGGCGTTTGCGGCGGCAAAGCGCACACTCTGTTCGGGATCTTCAAGTACCGGGCCCAGCAGCAAAGTGCGCTGGCCGGTCGGCACCAGGCCGACGATGCTGTGGATCGCCGCCTCTCGTACCAGTGGCGACTCATTGGCCAAGTCCTTGTCGGCGAGCTTCAGCGCTTGCGGGCTGGGGTAGTTGGGCAGTTCCGCATGCAGGGCGGCACGACGTTCCGGCGACAGGTCCGGCCGCCCCAGCTGTTGATACAACACGCGTGCGGCGCCTGGCTCCCCGTTGTGCGCCTGCTTCAGCGCTTTGCCATAGCCATGGGCAATCGCCGGCGGCACGGCGACCTGAGCGGTGCGGGAGAAATACCAGGTGATCGACACAATCAACAACAGGGCGCACAGGCCGATGATGGAGTAACGGCGTGACTTTGACATGCAGGCGTCCGGGCAGCTATCGCAAAGCCATCAGCTTCGGCCAGAGCACGGCAGGTGTCAAACCCGTATCAGTTCAGCACATAGTCGATCGGTTGCAGGGCCGGCGGTAAATCGGTTTCGCCCAGCGCGGCGAGGACTTCACGCTCCAGGGTGCGCAGCAGCGCATTGCACGGCAGGTCGTTTTCGTCAAAGCCAAAGGGGTCTTCGAGGTCATCACCAATTTCGTCGAGGCCGAAGAACGTATAGCTGACGATGGCTGTGAACACGGGGGTGAGCCATCCCAGCGGCTCGGCCATGGCGAACGGCAGCAGAATGCAGAACAGGTAGATGGTGCGGTGCAACAGCAACGTGTAGGGGAAGGGCAGCGGTGTGTGCTTGATCCGCTCGCAGGCCGCCTGCACCTGGCTCAAGCCGACCAGACGGGTTTCCAATTGGGTGTAGCGCCAGTCGCTGATCACACTGCGCTGGGCCAGCTCGGAAAAGCGCGCACCCAGGGTTTGCAGCAGGCTGTCGGGCGGGTTGGGATGGTTGCCGTCCACGGCCATCCATGGCGCTATCGCCCGCGCTTCATCTTCATGGCGCAAACGCGCAATCAGCCCATGGGCAAAGCCACAGACACCCCGCAACAGGTCGCTGCGCTCGCGGCAGTCACCCAGCACCTGGGTTTCACGAATCAGCGAGCGCACCTCAATGATCATCTGCCCCAGCTGTTTGCGGCCTTCCCACCAACGGTCATAGCAGGCGTTGTTGCGAAAACTCATGAAGATCGACAGCGATAGCCCGAGCAACGTGAACGGCGTCGCATTGACCCTGGAGAAGTACGCGGGGTGCAGGGTTTCCACCAGCACGATCACCGAAGCCAGCAGGGTGACCAACAGGCTGCGCAAGGCAATGCGCTTGGCAATCGAGCCTTTGAGGGAAAACAGGATGCCCAGCAGATTGGGTTTGGAACGCACGATCATCGCGGCAAGACTTCTTCGGTGGCGCAGGCCCCCAGAGTAGAAGTCGCGTGCGCTGGCGTCCAATCACTTGGACCGACCGGTCGATCAGCGCGATCAATCATGGCCAAACCAGTCAGCCAGGTTGATGGCTTTGACCATTGCTGCCAAGCGGCTCTGGAGTGACTATTTCCAGGGTCGCTTGATCCACTTTGAAGGAAACAATAATGCAGATTGAAAACAAGATATTCCTGGTCAGTGGCGGTGCTTCGGGGCTCGGTGCGGCGACCGCTGACATGCTGGTCGCGGCCGGCGCCAAGGTGATGCTGGTCGACCTGAACGCCGAGGCCGTTGCGGCCAAGGCCGGCCAATTGGGTGATAACGCGCGTTGCGCGGTGGCCGACATCAGCCAGGAGGCCGCTGCCCAGGCCGCCGTGGAAGCCACGGTCGCAGCGTTTGGCGGCTTGCATGGGCTGGTGAACTGCGCCGGTGTAGTGCGTGGCGAGAAAATCCTCGGCAAGAACGGCCCCCATGGTTTGGCCAGCTTCGCCCAAGTGATCAACGTCAACCTGATCGGCAGCTTCAACCTATTGCGCCTGGCCGCTGCAGCCATTGCTGAAACCGAGGCGAATGCCGACGGTGAGCGCGGCGTGATCATCAACACGGCCTCGGTGGCCGCCTTTGACGGACAGATCGGCCAGGCGGCGTATTCCGCTTCCAAGGGTGCCATCGCCAGCCTGACCCTGCCCGCCGCCCGCGAGCTGGCGCGCTTCGGCATCCGGGTCATGACCATTGCCCCGGGCATTTTCGAAACCCCGATGATGGCCGGCATGACCCCGGAAGTTCGCGACTCCCTGGCCGCCGGCGTGCCATTCCCGCCGCGCCTGGGCAAACCGGCCGAATACGCGGCGCTGGTACGTCACATCATTGAAAACAGCATGCTCAATGGCGAGGTGATCCGTCTCGACGGCGCCTTGCGCATGGCTGCCAAGTAAGGAGTATTCCCATGACTGATCCGATCGTCATCGTCAGCGCCGTACGCACGCCCATGGGCGGTTTCCAGGGCGACCTCAAGGGCCTGACCGCGCCCCAACTGGGCAGCGCCGCCATTCGTGCCGCCGTCGAACGTGCCGGTATTGCCGGCGATGCAGTGGATGAAGTGCTGTTCGGCTGCGTGCTGCCGGCCGGCCTCGGCCAGGCACCTGCACGCCAGGCCGCGCTGGGCGCGGGGTTGGACAAGGCCACCCGCTGTACGACCCTCAACAAAATGTGCGGTTCGGGGATGGAGGCCGCCATTCTCGCCCACGATGCGCTGGTGGCCGGCAGCGTCGATGTGGTGATCGCCGGGGGCATGGAAAGCATGTCCAACGCGCCGTATCTGCTGGACCGTGCGCGCAGTGGCTACCGCATGGGGCATGGCAAGGTACTCGACCACATGTTCCTCGACGGCCTCGAAGACGCGTATGACAAAGGCCGCCTGATGGGCACCTTTGCCGAGGATTGCGCCGAGCACAACGGCTTTACCCGTGAAGCCCAGGACGCCTTCGCCATCGCCTCGCTGACGCGTGCCCAGGACGCGATCACCCGGGGCAGTTTCAGCGCCGAGATCGTGCCGGTGCAGGTCACCGTAGGCAAAGAACAGAAAACCGTCCTGCACGATGAACAACCGCCCAAAGCCAAGCTGGACAAGATCACCAGCTTGAAACCGGCGTTTCGCGACGGCGGCACGGTGACGGCGGCCAACTCCAGCTCGATTTCCGACGGCGCGGCAGCCTTGCTGATGATGCGCCAATCCGAAGCGCGCAAGCGTGGCCTCAAGCCACTGGCGGTGATTCACGGGCATGCTGCGTTCGCCGATGAGCCGGGTCTGTTCCCGGTCGCGCCGGTGGGGGCAATCCGCAAGCTGATGAGCAAGACCGGTTGGAGCCTGAATGATGTTGACCTGTTCGAGATCAACGAAGCTTTTGCGGTGGTCAGCCTGATTACCATGGCCAAACTGGAAATCCCCCACAGCAAGGTCAACATCCACGGCGGCGCCTGCGCCCTGGGCCATCCGATCGGTGCCTCCGGTGCGCGGATCCTGGTGACCCTGCTCTCGGCCTTGCGCCAGAACGGGCTCAAGCGCGGTGTTGCCGCCATCTGCATCGGCGGTGGTGAAGCCACGGCCATGGCCGTCGAATGCCTGGATTAAGGACGCTATATGCTGCCCAATGAAGAACAAGTGCAAATCAGTGATGCGGCCCGGCAATTTGCCCAGGAACGCTTGAAGCCGTTTGCCGCCGAGTGGGACCGCGACCACCGCTTTCCCAAGGAGGCCATCGGCGAAATGGCCGAGCTGGGCTTTTTCGGCATGCTGGTGCCGGAGCAGTGGGGCGGTTGCGACACCGGCTACCTGGCCTATGCCATGGCCCTGGAAGAAATCGCCGCCGGTGACGGTGCCTGCTCGACCATCATGAGCGTGCACAACTCGGTGGGTTGCGTGCCGATCCTCAAGTTCGGCAATGACCAGCAGAAAGAGCAGTTCCTCAAGCCCCTGGCCAGCGGTGCCATGCTGGGTGCCTTCGCATTGACCGAGCCCCAGGCCGGCTCCGACGCCAGCAGCCTGAAAACCCGTGCCCGCCTTGAAGGCGATCACTATGTGCTGAACGGTTGCAAGCAGTTCATCACCTCCGGGCAGAACGCCGGCATCGTGATCGTGTTTGCGGTTACCGACCCGGCCGCCGGCAAGCGCGGGATCAGCGCGTTCATCGTGCCGACCGACTCACCGGGCTACACGGTGGCGCGGGTCGAAGACAAACTCGGCCAGCATGCCTCCGACACCTGCCAGATCCTGTTCGAAGACGTGAAGGTGCCGGTGGGCAATCGCCTGGGTGAGGAGGGCGAGGGCTACAAGATCGCCCTGGCCAACCTCGAAGGTGGCCGCGTGGGTATCGCCTCGCAATCGGTGGGCATGGCCCGCGCCGCGTTTGAGGCGGCCCGCGACTATGCGCGTGAACGTGAAAGCTTTGGCAAAGCGCTGATCGAGCATCAGGCCGTGGCGTTCCGCCTGGCCGATATGGCCACGCAAATCGCCGTGGCCCGGCAGATGGTGCATTACGCCGCCGCTCTGCGCGACAGCGGCAAGCCGGCGCTGGTGGAAGCGTCGATGGCCAAGCTGTTCGCTTCGGAAATGGCCGAAAAAGTCTGCTCGGCCGCCTTGCAAACCTTGGGCGGTTACGGTTACCTGAGCGACTTCCCCCTGGAGCGGATCTACCGCGATGTGCGGGTCTGCCAGATTTATGAAGGCACCAGCGATATTCAACGCATGGTCATCTCACGCAATCTTTAAGGAGCCGATACATGACTTACGAAACCGTCTTGCTCGAAATCCAGGGCCGCGTCGGGCTGATTACCCTCAATCGCCCGCAAGCCCTGAATGCCTTGAATGCGCAACTGGTCAGCGAACTGAACCACGCGCTGGACCGCCTGGAAGCCGACCCGCAGATCGGTTGCATCGTGTTGACCGGCTCGAAAAAAGCCTTTGCCGCCGGCGCCGACATCAAGGAAATGGCCGAGCTGACCTACCCGCAGATCTACCTGGACGATCTGTTCAGCGACAGTGACCGCGTGGCCAACCGGCGTAAGCCGATCATCGCTGCGGTCAACGGCTTCGCCCTCGGCGGGGGCTGTGAGCTGGCGTTGATGTGCGACTTTATCCTCGCCGGTGACGGCGCCAAGTTCGGCCAGCCGGAAATCAACCTCGGCGTACTGCCCGGCATGGGCGGCACCCAGCGCCTGACGCGGGCCGTGGGTAAGGCCAAGGCCATGGAAATGTGCCTGACCGGGCGCTTTATCGATGCGGTGGAAGCGGAGCGTTGCGGGATCGTGGCGCGTATCGTGCCGGCCGATGAACTGCTGGACGAAGCACTGAAAGTCGCCACGCTGATTGCCGGCAAATCCGTGCCGATCAGCATGATGGTCAAGGAAAGTGTGAACCGTGCGTTTGAAGTGAGCCTGTCCGAAGGCGTGCGCTTCGAGCGCCGGGTGTTCCATGCGGCGTTCGCGACGCAGGATCAGAAGGAAGGCATGGCCGCATTCGTCGGCAAACGCACTCCAGAGTTCAAAGACCAGTAACTAACGTGTGGGAGGGGGCTTGCTCCCGATTGCAGTGTCTCAGTCGAAATATCTGTGACTGATGCACTGCAATCGGGAGCAAGCCCCCTCCCACATTTCGTTACCCGGTTGTCATTCAGAACGGGTAGTGCTTGAGTTCACGCGCAATGACCATGCGCTGAATCTCACTGGTGCCTTCATAAATCTGCGTGATCCGCGCATCCCGGTAGTACCGTTCCACCGGGTAATCTTCCAGGTAGCCATACCCGCCATGTATCTGCATGGCCGAGGAGCAGACCTTTTCGGCCATTTCCGAGGCGAACAGTTTGGCTTGTGAAGCTTCCGACAGGCACGGCTTGCCGGCACTGCGCAGACGCGCAGCGTGCAGGATCAGCAAGCGCGCGGCATTGAGTTGGGTCTGCATATCCGCCAACAGGTTGGCCACGCTCTGGTGCTCGATGATCGCCTGGTTGAATTGCACCCGATCGCGGGCGTAGGCCAGCGCCGCCTCAAACGCGGCACGGGCGATGCCCAGGGCTTGAGCGGCAATGCCGATGCGCCCGCCTTCGAGGTTGGACAGGGCAATGGCCAGGCCCTTGCCGCGCTCACCCAGCAGGTTGGCCTCGGGCACGCTGCACTGGTTGAGCGTCACGGCGCAGGTGTCCGAGGCGCGAATACCCATCTTGTGTTCGGTGCGGTCGACTACAAAGCCGGCGGTGTCGGTGGGCACCAGGAACGCAGAAATACCTTTCTTGCCCAGCTCCGGGTCGGTGACGGCAAACACAATGGCCAACTGGGCGCGCTTGCCGTTGCTGACGAACTGCTTGGCGCCGCTGATCACCCATTGGCCGTCCCGCAGTTCGGCACGGGTGCGCAGGTTATGGGCTTCGGAACCGGCCTGGGGTTCGGTCAGGCAGAAGCAGCCAATCGCCTGGCCGCTGGCCAGGGCCGGCAGCCAGGTTTCTTTTTGCGCTGGTGTACCGAAGTTGAGGATTGGCCCGCAACCCACTGAATTATGGATGCTCATCAGTGCACCCGTAGCGCCATCGCCGGCGGAGATTTCCTCCACCGCCAAGGCGTAGGCGACGTAGTCCACATAGGTGCCGCCCCATTCTTCCGGGACTACCATGCCCAGCAGGCCCAGTTCGCCCATTTTCGCCACGAGCGCGTCGTCGATCCAGCCGGCTTTCTCCCATGCCTGGGCGTGAGGGGCGATTTCGCCCCGGGCAAAGTCACGCGCCATGTCTCGGATCATTACTTGTTCTTCTGTGTATTCAAGATCTTGCATGGCTTATTTCGCAACCTGCGCAAAGTGGTGGAAGAAGCTCTCGACATGGCGGCTGTCCAGGTCGTCGAGCGTTGGCGGGTTCCAGCGAGGCGTCTTGTCTTTATCGATGATCAGGGCGCGCACGCCCTCGATCAGGTCACCTCGTTCGAACCACTGCCGGTCCAGGTGCAGCTCCAGCGCAAAGCACTGTTCCAGCGGCAGGTGACGGCCACGGCGCAGCATCTGCAGGGTGACGGCCATGGCCAGGGGCGAACGGGTTTGCATCAGGTTGGCCGTGGTCAGTGCCCACTCGCGGCTGTTGGCGACGGTCACGGCCTGCAGTTGCTCGACCATGCTGGGCACGTCCGGCAACGCGAAGAAATGGTCAATGGCTGGGCGCAAGGTCGCCAAGGGTGGATCGGGCAATTGTTGCACCGCGAGCCTGGCGAGTACGCCTTGCAGGTCTTTGAGCGGGGAGTCATGCCATTGCAGATGATCGAGCTTCTGGTCGAGTTCGGCCAGATGGGCGCTGTCGAGGTGCCAGTCGGCCAAGCCGCAATACAGGGCGTCGGCCGCCCGAATCTGGACCCCGGTGACGCCGAGGTAAATCCCCAGTTCACCGGGAATGCGCGACAGGAAATAGCTACCGCCCACGTCCGGGAAGTAACCGATGGCCACTTCGGGCATCGCCAGACGGCTGCGCTCGGTGACCACGCGCAGATCCGCGCCTTGCACCAGGCCCATGCCGCCGCCCAGAACAAAGCCATCCATCAACGCGAGTACGGGTTTGCGGTAGTGGTGGACAGCCAGGTCGAGGGCGTATTCCTCGACGAAGAAGTCTTGGTGCAGGGTGTCGCCGTTCTTGAAGCTGTCATACAGCGAGCGGATATCGCCCCCGGCGCAGAAGGCTTTCTCGCCGGCCCCACGCAGTACGACGGCAAACACCTGCGGGTCATCGGCCCAGGCCTGCAACTGCGCCGTCAGGCGCCGCACCATGTTGAGGGTAATCGCGTTCAAGCCTGCGGGGCGATTGAGCGTAAGGTGACCGATATGGTTGCGAACTTCGGCCAATACCTCATCCTGGAGGTCCTCGGCGCTGCATGCTTGGGATGAAACCTGAGCAGTCATCTCTAACTCCCTGCTTTTATTGTTCTTTATCACGACATTCGCGGGCGAACTGTCTCGCGATCGTACCAGTGCAAATTTGCCCAGTACAACCCGGAATCGTGCAGGTCGTTTTTGCATTTATGCAGGGGCGTTCACACCGCGCGATGGGCGAGGACTTCACCGATACTGCGCCGGCGTGCATGGCTCTGCGCCGCGTGGATCAGTTGTTCAAGCTCGCTCGGTTCCACATCGTAAAACTGCTCCATTTCGGCCAAGGCCAGTTTCAAGTCAGCCGCAGTGATCATCGGATCGACAACGCGGGCAGGGCTGCTCACCGGCGCTATGGGGGACTCGACCAGCCCCTTGGGATAACGCGTACGGGTGGCGTTGTTGTAGACCAATGCCGCAGTCAACAGTGCGCCCGCGCCGAGCATGACCGGCGCCAACGCCTGCCAGCCCAGGGCGATGGAGGCCGGGTCGGCCAGAACCAGGGTCATCGCCAGGCCACCGGCGGGCGGGTGCAGGCAGCGCAGCCAGCAGATCAGGATAACGGTCATGCCTGCGGCAAGGCAGGCGCTGCCCAACGTACGCCCCAATACGCGGGCCACCAGCAGCGCAACGACTGCGGCGCACAAGTAACTGCCGATAATTGACCATGGCTGGGCCAGCGCACCCGAAGACACCGCAAACAACAGCACGGCGGAGGCCCCCAGCGGGCCTAGCAGATGCAGGGCGACTTCCATGCCGAATACCTGGGCGCACACCCAGACACTGAGCATGGTGCCCAAGGCCATGCCGATGGCGGCACGGCTCCATTCAGCGGGACGGGTATTGATTGCAGCAGGTAACCAACGAGCGAGCATTTAAAAAGGTCCGTAAACAGCGGGCGAAAAAAAAGGCCTGCCGGGTTTCCCGGAAAAGCCTTTGTAACGTTCCAACATCTGGGGGAGGAACCTGTGCAGTCTGCCCAGCTTGATGCAATGATGCCAATGCATATTAATGAGGGTTGAGTGCAGAAAAAATGCAGTTAAAGTCCCTCGTCGTATCGAATCAAACCCACTTTGTGCGCCGCTGAGGTACTCGCGTCACCCAGCACGCGGCAGTAGGTCTCCTCGTTGAACAAGCGCTTTTGCAGACCCTCCCGTAGCGCCAGGTCATTGGCCAGCGGTCCTTTCAACGCCACCAACGCGTCGCGCAGCTCCATCAATCGGTCCAGCCTCGGCACCGGTATAGGCAGTAGATTCTCTCGCACGGCATTGTCCTCTCAATGAAGTAGCCAACCGTCTGTTGGGTGGCCTACAGCGTCCTTGTTGTTATGCAGGGTGCTCCAACCCATATGCCTGAACGACGGGGGTGGTAGATAGTTAACGCACTTGGCAAGCGAGTCTACATAGGGGATCCAGCCGCCGGAAGGGACGGTGCCGCAGCCGTTACGCAAAGCACCGTAGGTGTTTTCTTGGTGGGCATGATGAAAAACGCCCACTCGTTATGGAGTGGGCGTTGTTTCTTACGGGGCCTATGGAAACGTCATTAAGGCGTCGACGTTTTCTCCAGGTGCAGCAGCACATAGGGGTTCTTGTCGAACGACCCGGTGAGGGTCGGCGTGATCGAACGCAGGCGCGGCTCCGTCAAACTTTCGAAGTCTGCCTGGCTCATCACCAGCCAGGCTGGGGCCTGGATCAGGTTCAGTTCGGCAGGCGACTGGGTAAACAACGGCACCTTGTCGCAATCGAAGTTGACCATGAACTTGATGGCTTTGGCGTCTTTGCCCAGACCATGCAGTACCACCGGGGCGGGTTGCTGCAAGATCCGGGTCTTGACCGCCACGCTGAAGGTCCGCGTGTCGTACAGCGAGCGTTCCAAGGGTTCGACCACCACAATGTAGGTCGCCCAAATAGCCAACACCGCCGCCAGCGCCGGGCCGAACGCTCGCAGACGAGCCTTGGCCAACGCTAGTAGTGCCAACACCTGGAGCACGCCCAGCAGCGCAAACATCGCGCCCAGGCTCTCCAGCTCCGCCGGGTAACGCTTGCGCGCAGCCACCAGGCCAATGATTAACAGTGTCGGCAACAGCGTCCAGATGCCCAGCATCAAACCGCGTAACCAGGCGAAAAGTCGCCCTTGAGTCACTTGAAACGGGTATGCAGCGATAATGGCGGCCATCGGCAACATCGGCAGGATGTAGCGTGCTTTTTTGGCTTGAGGCACCGACAGCCCCACCATCACCAGCAAACCTGCCGCCGCGCAGTACAGCACCAGTTTCAGCGCCGGGTCCGGAGCGCGACGGCCACCGGCCGCGATGGCCACCAACACCAGGAGCGCCACCGGGTAGGCCAAGGCGTAGTTGCCCATGGAACTGGTGAAGTAATACAGCACACCGCTGGAGCCTTCGGTGCCATCCATACGGCCGAGGAACTGCATGCGAATGACATCTTGCATGAACACTTCGCCGCCACTGAGCTTGGCCAGCAGCAACAGCAGCCCCACACAGGCGCCCAGCAGCGCCAGTGCCAACAAGCCAAAGCTGAACAGTTGCCGCCATTGGCGGTTGATCAGGTAATAGCTGCACAGCACGCCGGTCGGGATCACCAGGCCGATCGGCCCGCGGATGGCAAAGCCGAGAATCAGCAGCAGAAACAGCCAATGCAGGCGTTTCGCCGCGCCGAAATGATCATGCGCATAGCCCAGGTAGAACACCGCCAGTGCGACCGCGGCGAGCATCTGGTCCAGGGAAACCGCACGGGTTTCGCTGATAAACGTACTGCTGAGCAGCAACATCGCGATGCTCAGCACCCCCCAGCGCGGGGAGTAGGGCGCTGTCAGGCGAAACACCAGGATGACGATAACGGCCGAGGCGACCGCCGTCGGCAACCACGCGGTGAAGCTGTTGACCTGGCCCAGCGGCACGGACAACAGCCAGGTCAGCAGGGTCGAGGTCGCCAGGTAGTCGGCATAGGGCTGGCCGTACGTCGTGGGGAAAAAGCTCGGCCCGTGGCGCAGCATCTCCTGGGCAAACAGCACAAAGCGCGAGTCAAACCCGATGATCGCCTGGTGCCAATTGCCGACGATGAACAGCACCAGGGCCAGGAGCCCAAGCCCCAGCGACTGATAACGGATCGTTGCATTCTGCAGGGGCGGCTGAGCTTTGTTCACGTATCAGCCTTCCTTGGCCTGTGGCGTCCAGTTTTGCTGGGGGATCGGCAATTCGCAGGAGTCACCCCGGCCCATCGGGAAATACTTGAAGCCTTTGCGCGCCAGGCGCTCACCGTCGTACAGGTTGCGACCGTCGAAAATCACCGGGTTTTTCAGGCGCTGCTGGATCAGTTCGAAGTCCGGCGCCTTGAATTGCTGCCACTCGGTGCAGATGATCAGCGCGTCGGCGCCGCTCAAGGCCGATTCCGGAGTGCCCAGCAGGGCCAGGCGTGGCTCGTCGCCATAAATACGCTGGGTTTCCTGCATGGCTTCCGGGTCGAACGCACGGACATTGGCGCCGGCGGCCCACAGTGCTTCCATCAGTACGCGGCTTGGCGCGTCGCGCATGTCGTCGGTGTTGGGCTTGAACGCCAGGCCCCACAACGCGAAGGTCTTGCCTTTCAGCTCACCCTTGAAGAAAGCGTTGATGCGTTCGAACAGCTTGCTCTTCTGGCGCTGGTTGATGGCTTCCACGGCTTCGAGCAGGTCGCTGGAGCAGTTGGCTTCCTTGGCGCTGTGGATCAGGGCGCGCATATCTTTGGGGAAGCACGAGCCGCCGTAGCCGCAGCCCGGGTAGATGAAGTGGTAACCAATGCGCGAGTCGGCACCAATGCCCAGGCGCACCGCTTCGATGTCGGCACCCAGGTGTTCGGCCAGTTCGGCGATCTGGTTGATGAAGCTGATTTTGGTGGCCAACATGCAGTTGGCGGCGTACTTGGTCAGTTCGGCGCTGCGCAGGTCCATGAAGATGATGCGGTCGTGGTTGCGGTTGAACGGCGCGTACAGGTCGCGCATCACTTCACGCACTTCTTCGCGCTCGCAGCCGATGATGATGCGGTCCGGGCGGCGGCAGTCGGCAACGGCCGTACCTTCCTTGAGGAATTCCGGGTTGGAGACGATATCGAACGCCAGGTTGCGGCCGGCAGCCTGCAGGTTTTTCTCGATATGGGCACGCAGCGTGTCACCGGTGCCGACGGGAACGGTGGACTTTTCCACCAGGATCACCGGTTCCACCCGGTGGCGGGACACCGCATCACCGACCGACAGTACGTATTTCAAGTCGGCGGAGCCGTCTTCGTCCGAAGGCGTGCCTACCGCGATAAACAGCACTTCACCGTGTTCAACGGCGAGCTTTTCATCATAGGTAAAGTGCAGGCGTCCGCTTTCCAGGTTTTCCTTGACCATGGCCGCCAGGCCCGGTTCAAAGATCGTCACGTGACCTTTCTGGAGTGATTCGACCTTGCTCTTGTCAACGTCCATGCAGATGACATCGTGACCGACTTCGGCCAACACGGTGGCTTGCACCAGACCGACGTAACCACTACCAAATACACTGATTTTCATGGGGCATTCCTGGGACTAATACTGCTAGCACGACGAGAGTTAATAACCAGTACACCGAGGATGACCAGCGCCACCCCCAGGGTTTTTGAAAGCGAAAAATGTTCGTTGAACACCGGCAGGCTGGCGGCCAACAGGTACACCAGCGCATAGCTGATGCTGAGCAACGAATAGGCGCGGCCCAGGGGCAGGTCTTTGAGTGCCCCCAGCCAACAGAGCATCGACAGCGCATAGGCAATGATCGCCAGGATCACCACGCCCAAGGCGCCAAGATCGATAGCATTCTGGTTGAAGGCCGTCAGCCATTCGGTGGGCAGCGGCAGGCGTGTCATGCTCCAGCGCATGCCCAACTGGGCGGCGCTGACCAGGCCGACACTGCCCAGGGCCAGGGCAAAACCACGCGTCCGGCTCATACCTGGCGCCCCAGCAACACCACGCCGGCGATGACCAAGGCGACACCCAGCCAGTGACGGCCATCGATATGTTCGTGAAAGACAAAGTGCGCCATCAGCGTAACCAGTACGAAGTTCAGGCTGAGCATGGGGTAGGCAATACCGACTTCCAGGCGTTGCAGCACCAGCAGCCACACCAGCAGGCCCAGGCCCAGGCAAAACAGCGCCGACCACAACCATGCTGAACGCAGTTTCGGTGCCCAGCCCTGCGGCTGGTCGCGCCAGCTTTCGACGGCAAACTTTTGCGAGACCTGGCCCATACACGTGAGCAGGCAAGCGCTCAGCAATAGCAGCAGCGTGATCATTGCGTGACCTGAGGGAAGATCATGATCACGATGTTGCCTTGCTCGTAGCGCTTGCCGTCTTTGGGCAGCAGCTCGACTTCAGCGACTTCGTCTTCACCCTTGACCCGCATCACCACACCCACGGCGCCTTGCTTGCGCGCATCGCTCATCCATTGCTGGACTTGGGTGGGGTCGATCTTGCGGTAGGCCGTGTCCGGGTAGGCCAGGCCGTACTTCACTTCACCCACGGTGTTGTAAAGGGTGATTTCCGGGCGTGCCACGCGCCAGGACAAGGCCGACGCGGCGCCCAGGTCATTGCTCAGCAACGCGGTGGTTGGTTGCAGTTCCTGCAAGTGATCGATGATGAACTGGTCCGGCGTCTTGTTATACACCACTGAATGCGGCAACGCGGCCGGGACCAGGGCCACCAGCAGCCAACTGCCGACGACGGGCGCCGCCCACAGCGTCAACGGCCGTGCAGCTTGCAGCAGGTTGGCGACGATCCAACCGAACAGGAAGGTAAACACCAGCACCAGGCTGAGGGTTTCCTGCCCGGGTTCGTAGATCGGCTTCTTCAACTGGAACCAGCTGATCGCCAGCAAGGCGAGGACGCCGATCACCAGGTTCAACCCACCGTTGATGCGCAATGCACGCGCCTTGCCCTGGCTGAGCTTGTCGCTCAGGGTCGAGCCCATCAGCAGGGCCAGCGGCAACAGGCACGGCATGATGTAGGACGGCAGCTTGCCCTTGGCCAGGCTGAAGAATGCCAGGGGCATCAACAGCCACAGCAACAGGAACGCCGTTTTCGGCAGGCGCTTGTCCACCCAGGCCTGTTTGACGGTAGAGGGCAGCAGGGCGACCCACGGCAGCGAGAACGCCACCATCAACGGCAGGTAGTACCAGAAGGGTTCGGCATGCTGCGCATCTTCACCGGCAAACCGCTGGATGTGTTCGTGCCAGAAAAAGAAATTCCAGTAGTCCGGCTCTTGCAGGTGCACGGCCAGGGCCCATGGCACGCTGACGGCGATCGCCACGACCACGGCGACGATGCCGTAACCCACCAGTTCACCCAGGCGTTTTTGCCAGATGGCGTAGGGCAGGGCGATCAGCACCGGCAGCAGCCATGCCAGGAAACCCTTGGTCATGAAACCCATGCCGCAGGCAAAACCGAGCAGGGCCCAGGACCACAAACGGCCACGGCGTGTGGTGCTGTCGAAGCAGAACCAGAGGGCAACGCCCGTCAGGTTGACCCAGAAGGTGAACTGCGGGTCCAGGTTGGCATAGCCGCCGAGCAGCGCCACGCTGACGAAGCTCATGTACAGCACGCTGCTGATCAGGCTCTTTTGCGGGTCGTTCCACAGCCGGCGAGAGACCAGATACACCAGCAGGATGCTCAGCCCGGTGCTCAAGGCCGAGGCAAAGCGCACGCCGAACAGGTTCTGCCCGAAAATCGCCTGGCCCAGCGCGATCATCCAGTAACCGGCGGCGGGTTTTTCGAAGTAGCGAATGCCCATGAAATGCGGCGAGGCCCATTTGCCGGTCAGCAACATTTCCTGGCTGATCTGCGCATAGCGGGTTTCATCGGGAATCCACAGGCCGTGAGTGGCCAGCGGTAACAGGTAAAACACGCCAAACGCCAACAGGAGCAGGGGCAATGCCCAGCGCCGGATCATGCCTGCTGCACTCCGAGCCAGCCTTCTCGGCCGCTCAACGCACCACGCACCAGTTGTTGCTGGGGCAGGGTGGTCACATCCGCGGGCAACAGGTCGCCCAGGGGTTTGAAGTCGATGCCGCGCTGCCCGGCTTGGGCGAGCAACTGGCGGAAATCATCAGCCATCAGAATCCCTTCTACTTCTGCGTGGATCGTGTAGACGTTCAGTTTCGACGAGGAAAACCTGTCGAGAATGAAGTTGTTGAACTCTTTGGCAGCCACTACCGGCCCGACGACTTCGTCGAAGGTCGGCAGGTCTACCGGAATTTGTGGGGTGCCCGCGCTGCCATCGGCCAACGTCGGTCGAAACAGGCTGGTGCCCCGGCAATCACTGTTGTAGCGGAAATTGAAAGCTTGTTTGGCCTGCACCACGCGTTCATCGGCACGCCAGCCGGCGGCCGCTGAACAATCGACGCGCTCGCCCAGGATGTCACTCAGGGTATCGACGCCACGGCGGATCTGTTCGACCAGCTGTGCATCGCTCCAACGCCCGGTGTTGGCCTGCCAGCCGTGGTGATCCCACGCGTGCAGGCCGACTTCATGGCCGGCGGCCTTGGCCTGGCGCATCAAGTGCCCCAGGTCACGCCCGATCGGCTTGCCCGGCCAGGCGGTGCCGGCGAGCAAGATATCCCAGCCGTACAGCCCGGCCGCATTGGAACGCAGCATCTTCCACAGGAATTGCGGACGGATGAGGCGCCACAAGTGGCGCCCCATGTTGTCCGGCCCAACGCTGAAGAAGAACGTCGCTTTTATCCCGGCTTCATCCAGGGACTCGAGCAGCCGCGGCACACCTTCACGGGTGCCACGGTAGGTGTCGACGTCGATGCGAAGACCTGCCTGCATTACTTCTTGTCCGCGATTTCGAGCATGGCTTCTTTCAGGAAGAAGTCCAGGGTGTTACCGATGGTTTCGCTCATCTCTACGGTCGGCTCCCAGTTCAGCAGGCGCTTGGCGTTTTCGATGCTTGGCTTGCGGTGTGCCACGTCCTGGTAACCAGTGCCGTAGAACGCCTTGCTCTCTACGTCGCGGAAACCGGCGAACGGAGGGAAGTTGCTGCGCAGCGGGTGAGCTTCGAACTGACGCAGCAGCTCTTCGCCCAACTGACGGATGCTGGCTTCGTTTTCCGGGTTGCCGATGTTGACGATCTGGCCGTCGCACACACCGTTTTCGTTATCAATGATGCGTGCCAAGGCTTCGATACCGTCGGCGATGTCAGTGAAGCAACGCTTCTGCTCGCCACCGTCGAACAGACGGATTGGAGTACCTTCCACCAAGTTCAGGATCAGCTGGGTGATGGCACGGGAGCTGCCGATACGGGCCGAATCCAGACGGTCCAGGCGCGGGCCCATCCAGTTGAACGGACGGAACAGGGTGAATTTCAGGCCTTTGTCGCCGTAGGCCCAGATCACGCGGTCCAGCAGTTGCTTGGAAACCGAGTAGATCCAGCGCTGCTTGTTGACAGGGCCCACCACCAGGTTGGAGGTGTCTTCGTCGAAGTACTGGTCCTGGCACATGCCATAGACTTCGGAGGTCGACGGGAAGATCACGCGCTTGTTGTACTTGACGCAGTAGCGAACCAGTTTCAGGTTCTCTTCGAAGTCCAGTTCGAATACGCGCAGCGGGTTGCGGGTGTATTCGATTGGCGTGGCGATGGCCACCAGCGGCAAGACCACGTCGCACTTCTTGATGTGGTACTCGATCCACTCGGTGTGGATGCTGATATCGCCTTCCACGTAGTGGAAGTTCGGGTGGCTGCGCAGGCGCTCGATGGCGTCGGAGCCGATGTCCAGGCCGTAGATTTCGTAACGGTCGTCACGCAGCAGGCGCTCGGACAGGTGGTTACCGATGAAACCGTTCACACCCAGGATCAGGACACGGGTACGACGTGGCTTGCGGCCGGACTCGGCGCCGCGCAGTACCGAACCATCCACCAGACCCAGCGCATCCGCCAGTGCCGGGCCGGCCAGGAACAAGCCGTCGGCGTTACGCTGACCGAACTTGACCACCAGGGAGTCTTCACCGCAGGCGATACGCAGCGGGTTGACGCTGATCACGCGGCCCGGCGCCAGGCCTTCGTTGCCCTTGAGCACTTCGGCCTGCCAAACGATCAGTTTGTGCTCGCCCACGGCGCAGAAAGCACCCGGGTAAGGTTGAGTGACGGCGCGAACCAGGTTGAACAGCTCTTCAGCCGGTTTTTTCCAGTCCAGCTTGCCATCGGCGGCGGTACGGCGGCCGAAGTAGGTGGCTTGGCTTTCGTCCTGGGCGGTTTCAGCCAGCTTGCCTTGAGCCAGTTGCGGCAGCGCATCACGCAGCAGGTTGGTAGCGGCGTCACGCAGCTTGGCGTGCAGGGTCAGGCCAGTATCTGTGCGGTCGATGATGACTTTCTGCTGGGCCAGGATCGCGCCGGCATCGGCGCGCTTGACCATGCGGTGCAGGGTCACGCCGGTTTCGGTTTCGCCGTTTACCAGCACCCAGTTCGCCGGAGCGCGGCCACGATATTTAGGCAGCAGGGAGCCGTGCAGGTTGAACGCACCTTTTTTGGCGGTGGCCAGCAGGGCTTCGCTCAGCAGGTTGCGGTAGTAGAAGGAAAAGATGAAATCCGGGTTCAGCTTGGCGATGCGCTCGATCCACAGCGGGTGGTTGGCGTCTTCCGGCGCATGTACCGGGATGCCATTGCGCGCGCAGAGCTGGGCGACGGAACCGTAGAAGTTGTTTTCCTTGGGATCGTCGGCATGGGTGAACACGGCAGCAATGTCGTAGCCGGCGGCCAGCAGGGCTTCAATGCCTGCACAGCCAATATCGTGATAAGCAAAGACAACAGCTTTTGAATTCATGACGAAACCTGATCGGAAGGAGAAGTGGAAGTGTGAGAAGTTGCCAGGCCGTCGACCACGACGACCGGAGCCGGTGCTGCGGGCTGGTTGCGCAACACCTTTTCTATAAAGAAGCGTGGACGGGCACGCACGTCACTGTACATGCGACCCAGGTACTCACCCAAGAGGCCCATGCCGATGAATTGACCGCCGGTGAACACGAACAGCACGGCAAACAGCACGAACATGCCTGAGCCGGCCCATTCGGCGCCGAAGACCAGGCGCAGGAAGACCAATGCAAAGGCGAACAGCATGCCCAGTGCCGCCAGGCTGAAGCCGACGATGGACAGCAGGCGCAGCGGGGTGGTGGTCATGCAGGTCAGCAGGTCGAACATCAGGCTGATCAAGCGCATGGCGCTGTATTTCGACTCACCGTGCTCGCGCTCGGCGTGGTGCACCAGGATTTCCGTGGTGTGGCGGGCAAAGCCGTTGGCCAGGATCGGGATGAAGGTGCTGCGTTCGCGGCAGGCCAGCATCGCGTCGACGATGGTGCGGCGATAGGCGCGCAGCATGCAGCCGTAGTCGGTCATGGCCACGCCGGTGGAGCGCTGCACGGCCAGGTTGATCAGGCGCGAAGGCCAGCGGCGGAAGGCCGAGTCCTGGCGGTTGTTGCGCACGGTCGCAACCACGTCGTAGCCGAGGGCGGCCTGCTCCACCAAGCGCGGGATTTCTTCCGGCGGGTTCTGCAGGTCGGCGTCGAGGGTAATCACCACGTCGCCACGGCACTGCTCAAAACCGGCCATGATCGCGGCATGCTGGCCGTAGTTGCGGTTGAGGATCACCGCCACTACGTTGCTGCCGTCTTCGGCGGCGGCGTCTTCCAGCAACTGGGCCGAACTGTCACGGCTACCGTCATCCACCAGGATGATTTCGTATTTGTAGGCCAGTTGCTTGCAAGCTGCCGTCGTACGACGCAGCAATTCAGGCAGGCTGTCTTCTTCGTTGTAGACCGGGATAACGATCGACACGAGATCAATAGGGTAGGGTTTCAAAGATTCAAGACCTCGGGGCTAGAGCAATTGAAGCGTGAAAACAGCAGTAATCCGGGCTGATGGACAGCGTGCAGATTAAACGTAGCGTGGGGTTGCGGCGTTCATTTGACATTCCTGGGGACGGTCGCGAGTTTCTTCCATGGGCCAGCAGAGTAAAGACGAAATATAGGAAAGATCAACAGCTTAGTTGGGAAAAACGCGGTTCGTTCTGAAGTCATACGCCCAAGGTTAAGCGGAAAAATGTGCAACGAATATGAAAGGCATATGAAAAACTCGTTTTTTTCACAAATAGACAGCCAGGGTTCAGCTAAGTAGCTGACGCGCCAAGGGATAGATTTCCTACGCAGTCACCTGGCGATTTTAACCCCACATTCAACAATCTTCTCTGCATTAGCCCTCAAGTGCCGGTAAAGTAAGCCATCTCTTGCCTGGATACTCGGATGAACAGCGTGCAGCTTTTTCGCGGCCAGTTGCGGCCAGCCTTGATAGGGTCGTTGATGGGGTTATTGCTCAGCGTGGCCGGTGCTACAACTGTGTATGCCGACGACGGTGTGACGCTGACCACGATCGACCAGGTGCCGGAAGGCGTCGAGGTGCGCGGCAAGCAGGTCGCGGCCTACACCTGGGCCGACCGCCAGGGCAAGAACCTGCTGGTACTCGCCGAGCAGGTCAGCGAGCGGGACGACGATGGCACCCAGTCGGCTTTTGTCTATGCCGCCCAGTATTTGCTGGATGGCGAACATCCCAAACGCGTCTGGATGCTCTACGACGATGTACAGCATTGTGAGTTCGATGCCGCGCTGCGTTTTGACCGGGCCGCCACCAAAGTCACCGACCTGGCGGGAGATGGCATCACCCAGGCCACGGTCGGCTACTCGCGCACCTGCACCAGCGACGTCAGCCCGCGTGAGTTCAAGCTGATCATGCATGTGGGGAAAGCGCAGAAGTACCGCCTGCGCGGCGTCGATCGTGTGGGCGCAAGCTGGTGGGACGAGGAAGCCGGTGCGTTGCGTGGCATGCCGTTGCCCAAGGATTGCAGCGTCGCCGCGCAACAGGCGCTGGTGAGTCAGTACCAGGAGCAGGGCACTGAACTGCCGTTGCCGGGCTGTTATGGCGATGAGAAGGACTTCGCCAAGGCGCCGGACAGCTACCTGGCGTTCATGCGCCAGCATTGGTTTGCCCTGATGCAGGCGCAGGACGCGGATTGGGGCCAGTCACAGTCCCAGGCCCAAGACCCGGTCGAGGACGATCAATAGCCGTGATTTTGTGCCAGGGCTGGTCCTGCGTTAGACTCGGCCTTCGCCAATTCACTAAATACACCTATTAATCAACGAGTTGATAGGTGTATTTAATCCAAAGGCTAAACTGTTTTGACTGAGACTATCCGCAACCCGCTGACCCTCTACCTCACCCGCCTGGCACCCTCCAGCCAATTGACCATGCGTTACGTGCTGCAGGATGCCGCCGACCGCCTCGGTTTCGAAGACATCAACCTCGAAGAGATCGACTGGCACCTGCTGCAACCGGAACACGTGATCGCCCTGATTGCAGCCTTGCGCGAGGACGGCTATGCGCCGAACACCTCGTCGCTGTATGTGAACGCCGTGCGTGGCGTGATGAACGAAGCCTGGCGCATGAGCCTGATCAGCCAGGACCATCTGCTCAAGATGCGCTCGGTCAAGGCCGCCTCCGGCACGCGCCTGGGGCAGGGGCGCAACCTGCGCCGCACGTTGATCCGCGAACTCATGGAAGTCTGCGCCGCCGACCCGCGCCCTCAGGGCCTGCGCGACGCTGCCGTCATCGGCATTCTGTATGGCTCAGGCATGCGCAAGTCGGAATCGGTCAACCTGGATCTGGCGCAGGTCAACTTCGAGGAACGCAGTTTGCGCGTGACCGGCAAGGGTCATAAAGAACTCCTCAAGTACGCGCCACAGTGGGCCTTCGCCAAGTTGCAGGCGTGGCTGGCGTTTCGTCGCGAGCAACTCAAAGAGGGGGAAGAGGACGATACCTTTTTATTCAACCGCATCCGCCGGGGCAGCCATATCACCCGGGAGCGTATTACCAAGCATGCGATCTATTACATCGCCCGTCAGCGCGGCGAGCAGGTGGGCGTGAAGATCATGCCCCATGATTTCAGGCGTTCGTTCATCACCCGTGTGATTGAAGAACATGACCTGTCGATCGCCCAGAAACTGGCGCACCACACCAATATCCAGACCACGGCCAGTTATGACGTGCGCGACGACAATGAGCGGCGGCGCGCGGTGGATCGTTTCGATCTGTAGATAAACTCAGATCTGTAGAAGAGCTCAGCTGTGGGGGCAGGCGTCACCGACACGGATGTAGTCCAGTTCATGGCGCACACCCTGGCTATCGACGTAGATCACATGCCCCTTGACCGGCCCGCAGGCGGTAGCCGCTGCGCGGGTGCTGCGCACGGCCTTGGCGATATCCAGGTCTTGCGCGTAATCGTCGGCCTGGTTGACCGGCGTATTGACGCCTGGGCCGGGGTCACCCTGGGCGGCGGCGAGGGTGCTGAACAGGCTCAGCACGGCAATCAGCAAGTAACGCATGGCGACCTCCAACCCCAGCGGGAGTGGTTTGACGAGGTTGCCATTCTATAAAGCCCGGCCGCAGGGGCTGAACGGATTCCGGCCAATAGCGGTTATCAGTGAAAACGATGTCAGGACCGCGCAGTCACCAGGTGCGGCGGCAGACGGCGCAAGGTCCACAGGGTGACGAGCAGCGCAGCCAGTGCGCACAGTGCGATGCCCACCAGCATCGGCGCAGGCGTGTGATCGGCAAACACACCGACCAGGGCCATGCACACTGCCCCGGTGATCATCTGGATGGCGCCCAGCAAGGCTGACGCGGAGCCCGCTACCGCGCCATGATCCTCAAGGGACAGTACCCCGGCCGCCGGCAACAGCAGGCCGAGGAAACCGAAGCCGATAAACAGCAGGCTCATCATTATGGCCAGGTGACTGCTCCATGTTGTGGTCACCGCGAGCAGACCCAACACGCTGGCGACGGCGATCACTGACCCGCGAATCAGCCGCGCCAACCCATAACGCGCACTCAGGCGCGCAGTGAGTTGGCTCATGGCAAAGAACGACGCGGCATTGAGCGCAAAGCACAGGCTGAATTGGGTGGGTGTCAGGCCGAAATACTCGATGTACACGAACGGTGCACTGCCGATGAACACGAAGAAGGTGGCCAGGCCAAAGCCACTGACCAACGACAACCCGATGAACACCGGATCGCGCAATAACGCCCCATAGCTGCCGATGGCATTGCCCAGCGTCTTGCCCAGGCGGCGTTCGGCCGGATGGGTTTCGGGCAGTTGCAGCCGCGTCATCACCAGGCACAACACCGACACGACGGCCAGCACGGCAAACACCTCGCGCCAACTCCAGATCGAGATCACCAGGCTGCCGGCCAGTGGCGCCAGGATCGGCGAAACACTCATGACCAGCATCAACAACGCCATCAAGCGTGCGGCTTCATGGCCGGTATACAGGTCACGCACTATCGCCCGGGGAATCACCATCCCGGCGCACGCGCCGAAGGCTTGCAGCGCACGAAAGCCAATCAGCACTTCGATAGTGGGGGCCAGCGCACAGCCGACACTGGCCACGGCAAAAATCGCCAGCCCTGCATAAATCGGCGGCTTGCGCCCGAATACATCGCTGATCGGCCCGTAGAACAACTGGCACACGCCGATGATGACGAAGAATACGGTCAGGCTCATCTGCACCGCCGCCGGCGAGGCATGCAGGCTGGCACCCAGCGTCGGCAACGCCGGCAGGTAGCTGTCGATAGCGAACGGGCCGATGGCCGTGATCAACCCCAGCAACACGGCGAGGCGGGCAATACTACGGGACATGTGCAGTTCCAGGCGAAGCAAAGGCCGGCCAGCTTAAGGGATTCGTGCAGATCCGCAAACTTGGTCTTCACTGACGACAAAGGCTGCCGATAACGTGGTTAGCGATATTAAAGCCGTGGGCTATGGGGATATCAGCATGACGATCAAATTGCGCTTGGTGCTATTGATTGCGACCGGACTGCTCACTGCGTTGATCATGAGCCTGGCCAGTTACCTGGGGAATACCCGGATGGCCGCGGCCGTGCAGGACAACGAGATGAGCATGACGGTGCTGCGTAACCACATGGAAGCCGACATGATGCACGACGCCCTGCGCGCCGACGTGTTGTCGGCCATGCTGGTGGGCTTGGGGAAAAGCACCAGCACCGCGGCCGAAGTCAATGCGTCGATCAAAGAGCATGCCGAACACTTTCGGCAAGTGTTGAGCGACAACCTCAAGTTGCCGTTGGACGATGCGCTCAGGGTTAATCTGGAAAAAATCAAACCTACCCTGGACACCTACATCAGCGCGGGAGAGCGCATAGTGGCGCTGGCCTTGGACAACCCCGAGGCCGCACGCGGGGAACTGGCGACCTTCAATAGCATCTTCAGCCAGCTTGAAGATCAGATGGCGACGCTGAGCGAGCAGATTGAAACCAACACCCAGCAAACCAGCGTCGGCACGCAGCAGACCATCCATAACGCCAACCTCACCCTGGCGGTCGTGCTGATCGCCAGCCTGTTGCTGTTATTGGCCCAGGGCCGCTGGGTCGCGTTGAGTATCATGGCGCCCTTGCGTGCTGCCAGCCGCATTGCCGCAAGCATTGCTCAAGGCAACTTGAGCGAGCCGATCGTCGAACCCCAGCGCAAGGACGAAGCCAGCTCATTGATCCGCAGCCTGGCGATCATGCAGCGCGACTTGCGCGGCATGATCGAAGTGGTGCGTAGCAACGCTCACGGCGTCAACGGTATGAGCGAGCAACTGAGCCAGGGTTGCCACGAAGTGGCCGACAGCAGCCAGCAACAAAGCTCCGCCGCCAGCACCATGGCGGCCGCTGCGAGTGAAATGACCGCCAGCATCGAGGAAATCACCCGGCATTCCGAGCGTGCCTTGAGCATGGCCAATCAGGCGCAGAGCCTGGCCAAGGACGGTGGGCAGGTGATTCACCAGGTGGTGACTGACATGGACGGTATTGCACGCTCCGCGCAGCAGTCGGCGCAAGTGATCCGTACGCTGGATAAAGACTCCGAAGCGATCTACAGCATCATCCAAGTGATCAAGGGTATTGCCGACCAGACCAACCTGCTGGCCCTGAACGCCGCCATTGAAGCCGCCCGGGCGGGAGAGCAAGGGCGTGGTTTTGCGGTGGTCGCCGATGAAGTGCGCAGCCTCGCCGGGCGCACCAGCGCGTCCACCCAGGAAATCGCCAGCATGGTCGGGCGAATCCAGCAAAGCACCCGCGAAGCGGTGATGAGCATGGAGGAGGGGGTTGCCCAGGTGGATAAAGGCATGGCCGTGACCGCCGATGTGGAGCGGGCGATCCGAGAGATCCTGCAGGCGACGCTGAACACCACTGAATTGGTGACGGATATTTCCCGCACCATCAGTGAACAGAGCCTGGCCAGCAATGAAATTGCTCATCAGGTGGAGATGATCGCCGGCATGTCGCAAAACAACAGCCGGGTCATCGGTGAAACCGCCTCGACGACAGACGAGTTGTCGAGCCTGGCGGGTAAGCTGTCGCAGTCGGTGGACCGGTTTCAGCTGTAAGGCAGGCCCGGTTCTTCAAGGAAAACGCCCGGCATCGCCGGGCGTTTTCTTGCCTGCTCAGCTGGGTAACAGCGTGCCGGCGGCGTCTGCCACAACCTCCTGGCGTGCATACCCGGCTACCCTGATGAAATCCGCCAGATGCCAGATATCGCCGTTAGCGGCCCAGGTTCCATCCATCACGTCACTTATCACGATGGATGTCATCAGCACAGGATCGCGCGCGCCCAGGCAGCCGGCAATTGCCTTATGCAGGGCTGCGGCGTAGTGAGCCCGGCGTCCCGCATCCAATTCTCCGGCAGGAGCCAGTACCTGTATGTGGCAGGGCACAACTTGGTCAAAGTTGCTCTGGCCGCCGCATAGCCAGTGTGCAGCAGGCACCTCATCAAGCATGACCCAGGACAGCAGCCGCTGACGAGGGTCACTGCCGAGCCCGGTGGCTTCTACCGCTGCGCAGTCAACAGCGGCCAGAAGCTGTTGAAGGGTGTTTGCACTCAACACATTGGCGGGCAACTTAATCGTGATATTTGGCATACAGAGATGTTCCGGATGAGAGGGACGCCATTGAAACGTTATGCACCTTGAGATGAAATTGGCCGATCAGACATCTTTCGTGCAGAATCGGCCAATGCACGATTTTATTGTTGTTGTCCCCCCTGGCGCGTTTGCCTCCAGTGTCACCTTGACCCTGGACATACTTTCCACTGCCGCAAAGTTGGCACCCCGGTTGGGTCTGCCGGCGCCACGCTGGATGGTCTGCTCGACGGCAGGAGGGCGCGTTTCATTAGGGGCAGGTCTGAGCCTGCTCACGCAGCGTTTGGTACTCCCGTCTGATGGGCGAGCCTGTTGGATTCTGCCTGGATTGGATGTTGATGATCCGGTCGCGCTGAAGTCGAGCTTATTGCAGCCCGAGATGGCGCCGATACTGACCGCCTTGAGTCAGCATGTGGCCGCTGGCGGGACGGTTGCAGCGTCATGTTCTGCCGTATTTCTTTTGCACGCAGCGGGGCTGACAGACGGCAAGACGCTGACGACCACCTGGTGGCTGGCCGCCACATTGCGCCAACGGGTTGCAGGTCGCTGCAATGTCGACCCGGACCGGATGGTGATTGAGGACGCCCCGCTGGTGACTGCGGGAGCCGCGTTGGGGCACACCGATTTATTGATGCACTTGATCGGCCAACGTTTCGGGCCGGAACTGGTCGCGGCGGTGGCCAAGGCTTTGCTTTTAAATCAGCGCCAACTGCAATCACCCTTTATGGTGCCGGCGTTGATGGCCCAAGGTGAACTGGTTGCTGAGTTGATCGCTCATATCGAGGCGTCGCTGCCAACTCCGATGAGTGTGGATGCTCTGGCACAAACGATGCGAATGAGCACACGAACGCTCTCCAGGCAAGTATCCAAGGCGACAGGACGGGGGCCGTTGCACTTGATTCGAACAGTCCAGTTGAATAGGGCGCGAGCGCTCCTGGAGAGTAGTCGCTGTTCGGTGGAGTCTGTGGCCGGGCAAGTGGGGTTCAGCGACCCAACCGCTTTGCGCCGCCTCTTGAAGAAATACCTGAATGCCACTCCGAGGCAACTGAGGTAGGCCGCTTTGGGCAACGGCTAGCCAGGTCATCAGGCAGGGGCTACTTGAGCCCGATGCGTTTACGCATCTGCGCTGTGATGGTCTGTCGGGTTCCCGGCATATCCGCCCACGGATCAACCTTGAGTGTCTCCAGGCGTTGAGGGAGGTTGTGGATGTTCCACGCGTTGGCGCCTTTGATCCCTTTGAGTTCCTCTCTGAAAATCGGCACCGACACCGGCAAGCCCTCGCGGCTACGCGGTGAATAGGCGCTTATCGTGGTCGCACCCAGGCCATTGCGCAGGTAGTCGATGAAAGTCCGTCCCACCCGGTTCTTCGGCCCGGAAACTGCCGAGAACCGATCGGGAAGCAGGTTGGCGATATGTTTGACAATCGCATGGCTAAAGCTTTTGACCGCGTCCCAGTCGGCTTTCGGCGTCAACGGCACGACAATGTGGATACCCTTGCCGCCGCTGGTTTTCAGGAACGACTTGAGCCCCAGCTCGTCCAGTACCGTCAATGTCAGCTGGGTGGCCTCGACCATGCTTTTCCATGGCAGGGCCGGGTCGGGGTCAAGGTCGAGAATAAACCGGTCAGGGCGATGCAGATCTTTGGAAACGGCGTTCCAGGTATGCAGTTCAATCGTGCTCATCTGCACGGCGCCGATCAGTGCTTCCAGGTTGTTGATCAACATGACAGGGTGGCCGGTCTCTGCCTTGCCGATGATTTCGATGCCGGGGATTGCCAGACGCTGCGGGTTTTTCTGGAAAAACAGCTCTGCGCCGATGCCGTCCGGCGCGCGCACCAGCGCGACGGGGCGATTGAGTAACTGCGGTAGAAGCCAGTCAGAGACGGCGATGCAGTAGTCCACCAGGTCACGTTTGGTTGCGCCGCTGCTGGGGTCAATCACTCGTTGCGGATGGGTGAGCCGAATGGTGGTTGATGCATCGTCGCCGGCTTTACCTTTGGCTTTCGCCGCGATTGCCTGTTTTCGGGTCGGCTTTTTCTCCACTTCAGCGGCATGGGCCGGGCGCTCTTCGATGATCGACTGCGCGGGTTTATCGTTGCGCAGGCCCTGGAACACGGCTTGGCGTACGGAACCTTCCTGGGTGATCTCGGCAAAGGTGACCTCGGCCAGCAGCGCAGGCTTCAGCCAGTGCACGTCCTTGGCTTCAAAGCCCTTGGGAGGGTTGACGACTGCCGGCTGCTTGACTTCGAGGGGGGTTAATTGTGCGTAGATCGTATTCAGTGTGGCCTGGTTGAAGCCGGTGCCAACCTTTCCTGCGTATTTGAGCTCACCGCTAACTTGGTCGTGCAGCCCCAGCAGCAGCGCTCCGAACTTACTGCGCGAGCCTTTCGGCTCGGTGTAGCCGACAATCACGAATTCCTGTCGCCGTTTGCATTTGAGCTTGATCCAGTCGCCGCTGCGGCGTGATGCGTAGGCACTGCCAACACGTTTGCCGATAAGACCCTCCATTTGCATCTCGCATGCGCTATCCAGCAACGCCTGCGGTGTTTCGGCGAAGTCTTGCGAATACCTGAGAGCCTCATCTTCATTGCGCGCCAGTATCCCGGACAAGGCTTCCCGGCGCTGTTCGACGGGCACCTCGCGCAAGTCCATGCCGTCGAGAAAGGGCATATCGAAGAGGTAGTAGACAATATTGCCGTCGCGGCCCAGTTCAAAGGCATTTTGCAGGGCCTGGAAATCGGGAACGCCTTGCGCGTTGGCAACCACGATTTCGCCATCCAGCCACGCGGACTTCAAGGCCAGGCCGGCAATGGCTTCGGCCTGGCGAGGCAGCTTGTGTGTCCAGTCATGGCCGTTGCGGGTAAACAACCGCACCTTACCCTTATCCACCCGCGCCATGATGCGGTAACCGTCGAATTTGACTTCATAGCGCCAATCACCCTCAGGGGCTGAATCCACCAGCGTGGCCAGTTCCGGCTTCAGACTTTCCGGGAGAGCGCTGGGCCGCGCATTGGCCAACTCTGGTTGTCCCGGTTTGGCCGGTGACGTGGACGGTTTCTCGGCGGGTTTGGATGCTGCCGGTTTAGCTGCGCGCTTCTTTTGCGCGACGGTGCGCCGCTGCTGTACGCCGGCTGAGATCTCGATCCAGGTCGGCGCATGGTCGCTGGGGTGCTCTTCACCCCGGACCCAGGCGTCTACGCCGGCGTTCTTGAGGTGAGGGGCGAGTACCGGGTTCAGCAGCAGGTGGTCGATGCGCAAACCGGAGTTCTTCTGCCAATGCTGGCGGAAATAATCCCAGAACGTGTACACACGCTCTTGCGGGTACAAGTGTCTCAGCGAGTCGATCCAACCCTGGCTCAGCAGCCTTTGAAAGCATTCGCGGCTTTCTGGTTGAAGGAGCGCATCCTTGAGCCAGGAGCGGGGGTTGTAGATATCCAGGTCGGTGGGGACGACGTTGTAGTCGCCCGCCAGCACCACCGGGTGTTCGCTGGCTTGCAGCGTTTCTGCATGCGCAATCAGATGCTCGAACCACTTGAGCTTGTAATCGAATTTGGGACCTGGCTGCGGGTTTCCGTTGGGCAGGTACAGGCACCCGACGACAACCCCATGCACAGCCGCTTCAAGATAGCGAGACTGCGAGTCGTCCTGAGCGCCGGGCAAGCCTTTATGAATCAACAGGGGCTCGGAGTCGCGCGCCAGAATGGCCACGCCGTTCCACGCAGCTTGACCATGATGCAATGAGCCATAGCCCACCGCCTCCAGATCGCTTGCCGGGAAAGCCTTGTCCTGGGCCTTCAGTTCCTGCAGGCACACGATGTCGGGGCGTTCTTTTTCAAGCCACTGCAGGAGGTTGGGCAGTCGCGTCCCTATGCCGTTGACGTTGAACGTGGCGATCTTGAGATTGCGCATTGCGTCCATCCTCCCTTTATTCACATGGCTTTTAATCCGAGTGCCGCGAAGTGACGTGAGTTCATAATCACTCCCGCAGAGAGATTTGGAACAACTGTCCCAACGGCCCAGTCATGTTTATGTACGACACAGTCCATATGCAGAGGGGCCGGCACGCTGCTTTCGCAGATTGAAGGGCGCGGATCGTTCCGCACATGATTGGCCCGCACCGAGTGCGGGCTATTTTTATGGACTTGATATCAGTATTAGAACGGCAAGTTTATTCGGGCGGAGGCGGCGTATAGGGTTGTGCGACAAATGGAATATTCCCTGAGGGACGCCATCTCACATTTTCAAGTCCATAACGTTCAGCGAGCGGTTTGCTTATGCGTTTGATCTTATCGTTGCGCGACTTGGGGATGATGCCTATGCCTGCATCGCAACATGCCCAGTGCCACGCCTCTTCATTGGTCATGGCTTCACATCTTATTATGAAAGATTTAGGGGTGTGATGAAGTTCATACTCGATAATATATAGCGTGTTTTTCATGTGAGCTCCTTCTGAATGTTGTCATCAAGTCAGAAAGTGTTCTGAATTCGAAGCGGCTTTCCTTCGCGTTTCTTGATTGGGGCGTCGTTGCCTGGCTAGGGTTGCCAGGCTAGGAATGAATGAAGCTGCATACACATTCCGCCGGGATGACGGGCAATTCGATTGCATGGATGAGGCCGCTGGCCAGCGCCTGATGTGGATCAAGAATGCGCGGGGCGGCGATCAAATAGTTTTCGGTGTCCAGCTTTTCAACGGCCTGCGCGGTTCGCTGCGCAACGATGCGCGCATACAACTGCAAGTCGTAATCCAGGCTCATGGCGTACTCAGACATGCGCGAATGATCCACGGCGCCCTGTACATGCCAGTGAAACGGATGGAACAGGAACTTGCTGTGCTCGCACGCCGTTCTGCGTTCGCCCGCCAGGAAAATGATATTGCCCATGGATTCCACGGTGCCCAGGTTGTGCGTATGCACCGGAATCGGCAGGGCCAGTAAAAAGTTGTACATCGTGAAGCCATAACTGCACTCACCGCCCATGGTCGCGATGTTCACGATCAAGCCGGTCGCGTTCTGCTGGACAGCCAATGACGATTTTTCGATGAGTTGGCTGCAGGTCGACGCGTTGACCGGGCCTGTGAAGTTGATGATATGCAAAGGCATAAGGCACCTCTGAGTCAGGGATGGCTACCGTTGATGAATAACCAGCACTGCTACGGAGTTCGTTCACAGATGGGAGGTGTCTGTGAGGACCGGACAGTGGCCTCCGCATGCTCGACAGTTTCCATCCGCTCATAACAATTCGGGGGTTTCGGCAATGTCTTGGCGGCGTCTACCGCTCGCGTTTCACGGGCGGTCGGCGGTTGAGGGGCGTGTCGCTGAGGTTCGGGTGCCGCGTGCATGGTGTGTGCTCCAGCTTGAAATGAAGGGGCAGCCCAGGCTGCCCCCCGTTTGGATCACTTACGACTTGCGCCCGCCGCCATGGCTGTTCTGGCCACCTTTACGGCCAGCCTCAGAGGCTTTTTCACGGTCATTGGCAAAGTTGCCGCCAGAGGCCTGGCCGCCTTTTTTGCCGGCTTCGGCAGCCTTTGCATGATCGTTGGCGAAATTTCCAGGGTTCTTATTGCTGGTAGTCATGATAGATCTCCACAATGAGTTGTCGTTTCGCTAGTTGCACCTTGATGCAGCGAACATCTATTCGGATAAGCCTGCGCTGGCAATCGTTTTGATAATTTCCGGAAATGCCGATAAACGGTAAAGAGCGGCTTAAAACTTATACAAAACGATTTAAATCACACCGCTTCGTATAACTTTTTCAAGCGCGCGATATTAAACTAATAGCCTGTTGCCGCTTCGCTTAGTGTGAACGACGGCGTTTAAAAATAATGAACCCTGCCAGTTTATGCATGACCTAACGCTGCATAACCCGGAGGTGTCCCCATGCAAACCACTTACTTTTGGATAGGCTTGGCCGTCGTTCTCATACTCCTCGATTTGTGGATCATCAACAGCGTCTGGCGCAGTGACGACCCCTCGGGGCGCAAGGCGGGCTGGACCGCGATAGTGGTGCTGTTGCCGTTTTTAGGCGCGGCAATATGGGCCATTGCCGGCCCGCGTGGTGTCACCAAGGGACCGTCCTCGCCCGAACACAGCAAGGGTTGATTACCAGCCAGCCGAGGAGGCCATGCCGATGCAGACGCAATCCACTCCCACTCAAGCCGGAACCGACACCCCTGAACAGCTGCCGGAAAAAGACATCGGCCAGGGGCTCACCGATGACGAACGCGTGTCCCGGGAAGGCGAGGGCAACGCGGATTCAAACGGTGACGGCGCACGGGTGACACCGGGCCCGGAAGACGAAAAACGCTTGAAGCCTTGACCCCCGCGCCCTTGGTCAGACCTTGGTGCACACCGATGGAATTATTGAGCAGGGGGCGGCTCTCTCCTTATAGAAGCGCCCAAAGGCGTCGCGTACCAGGTATTGGCATCCGCCCAGACCTGAATAAAAAATTGTGGATGGACCGCTTATGACTGTCTTTCAAACCCTGCAAAGTGCATCCCAGTGGCAGCATGAAGGCCCGTTGCGCAGTGAATACCAGCGCCTGCTCACCGATTGGGACACGGGCGCCGCGCAATCGGCGGCAGATTTTCTGCAGGCGCAGCTGGCTCAGGTCAGCACCACTGAAGACACTTCGTTGCCCGCGTCGCCCGACCAACTGATGAGTTGGGTCGAACTCAACTGCACCGCTGTGGCCGAGCAATATGCGCAGTATTTGCAAGAGCGGCAGCAAGGCGGCGGCCGCCGCTATTTCCAGAACAAAGCCCATGCCCTGTACTTCCTGCAGTGTGTGGCGCCGACTAAGCAAGTCGATGGTGCCTGGCTCTACGGGGTACTCACCCACTGGCAGGATTACCGCTACGACGGGCTTCTGACCACCTACCTGGAAGAACTCGGCGATGGGGAACCGACGCAAAACCATGTGTCGATTTACCAACGCCTGCTGGCCGAGCAAGGCTGTGACGGCGATTTCGGCTGGCAGGATCAGCACTTTCACCAAGGCGCCATTCAGTTGGCCCTGGGGCAGAGCGCCGCATCGCACATGCCGGAGATCCTGGGCTACAACCTGGGCTACGAGCAGCTGCCGTTGCACCTGTTGATCTGCGCCTATGAACTCAAGGAACTGGGCATCGACCCCTATTATTTCAGCCTGCATGTCACCATCGACAACGCCAGCAGCGGTCATGCCCGACGCGCCGTGCAGGCGGTGCTGGGGTTGATGCCGAACGGCATGGATGCGACCGAATATTGGCAGCGGGTACGCCGTGGTTATCAGTTGAACGATCTGGGGCTGGGCACTACCGCGGTGATCCAGGCGTTCGACCTCGAACATGAGCTGGTGGCCATGCTTGAACGCAAGCGGCCGTTTGCCCAGCACATGCATTCGGACTACTGCCGCTTTGAAGGCAAGACCGTCAACCAATGGTTGGCCCAGCCCGGCCAAGTGCGCGGGTTCTTGCAGGCCCTTGAAAATAAGGGTTGGATCAAGCGAAACCAGGCGCCCGAAGACAGTCGTTTCTGGCAGTTGATCGAAGGCGCGGGCGCTGCGATGTTCGGCGTCTTCAGCGGCTATGAAAAACAACTCCTGCGCGACTGGATCGCCGGAAATTGGTGCGACGCCAGCGCGATTGCACGCCCACGCCCGGTGCGGCCGGTGTCGTCAGGCACCCACGAGCCTACGCCGGATGACCCTGAAACCTGCGCCTTGCGCCAGGCCCTGGCCCGGCACAACGGCGAGCGGCAGTTGGGCCTGTTGTTACCGTGGCTGGCGCCTCACCGCCATCATCGTCCCGCCGGTTTGTATGCGACCCGGCGCTTTATTGAATTGCGCGCGAGCCTGCGCTGATCGACAAGGAAGCCTGACCATGGTCGACTCGCTGTTGTGTTCAACACCCCCTGTGTCATCGGCTCAAGCGCAGGCTGACCGGGCGCTGTTGCGCCTGGGCCGCCGTTTGCAGGCCGAGCACTATCACTTCATCACGCCCACGCCTCTGACTCACCAGCGCTTCATTGCGCGGTGGGACAATGCACCGGCCAGCGACCTGCGCGGGATTTTCGGTTGGTCGCGGCCCTTCGATATGCAGGTGTTCGAGGCAGCCGAGCTGCAGGAGCTGCAACAGGCGGGAGTTATCGTCAAGGCGCACGGCCGTTGGCGCAGTACGGTGCGTTGGTCGAGCCTGGGGCCTTTGCTGCTGACGCATTCGGCGTTTCCGACCGAGGAGGCCGATTCGGTGTTTTTCGGTCCCGACACTTACCGTTTTGCCCGTGTGATTGAAGCTTGCCTGCGCCAACGCTTCGCGCCGATTCGCCGGGCCGTGGACATCGGCTGCGGTTCAGGGGCTGCCGCCTTGCTGGTGGCGCGTGCCCGTCCTGAGGCGGAAGTGTTCGCGGTGGACATCAACCCGAAGGCGCTGCGCCTGAGTGCGGTCAACGCCGAACTGGCCGAGGTGACGAACGTCAGCGTGTACCACAGTGATGTGCTCGACAGCGTCGACGGCCGCTTTGATCTGATCCTCGCCAACCCACCCTATATGAAGGACAGCCAGCAGCGCGCCTATCGCCATGGCGGCGGTGAGCTGGGTGAGGCGTTGTCGCTGCGCATCCTGCGTGAAGCCTTGCCCCGCCTGGAGCGCGACGGCACCTTGCTGCTCTACACCGGCGTGGCAATGGTGGAGGGGCGTGATGTGTTTCTTGAAGCCGCTCGCGCCATGCTGACCGGCGATGAGTTTGGCTGGACCTACGAGGAGCTTGACCCCGATGTGTTCGGCGAAGAGCTGGAGCAGCCGGGCTATGAGCGCGTCGACCGCATCGCTGCGGTCGCGCTCACTGTGACTCGGCTGAGCTGAGTGCCCATGGATCATGCACAGCGCTTCGGTATCGAAGAAGAATATTTCATCACCGATTTGCACAGCCGGCGCATGCTCGCTGAACCGTCAGCCGAAGTGCTCGCGGTATGCCGCGAGGCGATTGGCGAGGGCTTTTCCTATGAGATGTTCCAGGGCCAGGTCGAGGTCGCATCGCCGGTGTTTACCGACACCGCAGAGGCTGCGGCTTACCTTGGCCGGGTGCGCCGCGAGTTGAGCCAGGCCCTGGCCGAGCATGGGCTGGGCTTCATATGCAGCGGCGCGCACCCGTTGGCCGATTGGCAGGCGCAACGCGCTACGCCCCAGGCGCATTTCCAGCGTTTGTTCGAGGAGTTCCAGAGCGTCGCGCAGCGCAGCGTGCTCAGTGGGCTGCATGTCCACGCAGAGATCCCGGTGGGGGTGGACCGCATCGCCGTGTTGAACGAGGTGTTGCCTGGGTTGCCGATGTTGTTGGCCCTCAGCGTTTCCTCACCGTTGTGGCAGGGCCAGCCCAACGGCTATTGCAGTTATCGGCAGGTGGTCTGCGATGAATGGCCACGCATGGGCATCCCTGAATATCTGCCGGATGAGCCGAGCTTCGAGCGCTACCTGAATATGTTGAAGCGTAGCGGGGCGTTGGCCGATGACGCGAATGTGTGGTGGGGTTGCCGACCCTCGTCGAGCTACCCGACGCTGGAGTTGCGCATGACCGATGCGTGCCCGCGCTTGAGCGATGCGCTGGCTTTGGCCGGGCTGTTCCGGGTGATGATCAAACACGCCTGCCAGCTACCGGCCCCCGGCAGCCAGTACAGCCTGGAGCAGCATTGGTTGCTCAAGGAAAACCGCATTCAAGCGCGACGCTGGGGACGCCATGCGCGCTTTGTACTGGCGCCGGACACAGAGCCCGTATCGCTTGAACAATGGCTGGTGCTGGCGCAGCAAGAATGGGGCGATACCGCTCGTGCGGTGGGCGAGGAGGGCGTGTTCGAGCAGATACGGCAAATGCTGCGCGACGGCACCAGTGCCGAGCGTCAGCTACGTGCCTTCGATGCGCCGGGGGCGTCTGTCGTGCAACGCGGGCAAGCGGTGGTTGATCTGTTGTTGGAAGAAAGTTGCCAGCGCTTATAATTCGAGAGTTAATCAGATTACTTATCGGCATAAAACACACGGCAATATGCAATAGCCAGTCTTCGGTCGCGATATTTAAAGTTGAAGCACAAGCGCGAGCACAGTCACCCAAACGTGCTGTCCGCCGAACTAAATGAATGCACTAAACCAATTATAAAAACAAATCAGCATGTCGATGGTGGCCAAGCCGCTTATGCCTTGCGCAATACAGCGTGACGCCTCGGTGAAGACTATGCCAGACCGAAACCGAAGGGGCGGCAAAGCCGCCCCCATGCACGGTCACTCAAGAACCCGATTTACGGCCACCGCCGTGGCTCTGCTGGCCGCCCTTGCGCCCGGCTTCAGAGGCTTTTTCGCGATCATTGGCAAAATTGCCACCTGACGATTGGCCGCCTTTTTTCCCGGCTTCGGAAGCCTTTTCGCGGTCATTGGCAAAGTTACCCGAGTTTTTATTACCTGTAGTCATGATAATTCTCCAGTCACTAAGTTGGCGCTTCGTTAGTTGCCCGTTTCGCAACGGACATTTACTCCGATATCGGCCGATGGAAAAACGTTTTACGAATTTCGGGATGTGGCGACGAACGGCGTTTAATACTGAAAACTTATACAAAAACAATCTTTGCTTGCCGCTTCGTATAAGTTTTTCAGGGAAGAAACAGAGGCGTTACCGGTAATGACTACTTAATCATTGCAACCTATCGATAACTCCACGGCCGTTCGTCCTTCGCGTGGCACTTGAAACTTTCGCAAGATTCCAAATGAGTTCATACGCACACACAGGAGACGCTTGCCATGAACCACGACTCATCCAATGGCCAAGACCAACCACCTGAAGAATCGCCTGCACCGAATGAGGACGGTTGCGTCCTGGGAACGGCGGGGCGCAACGAAGATCCCAACGCCACGACTGACACCGTACGCGTCGCCGAGCCCAACCCGGGCCTGGCGAACCTTTTACTCGAGCAGTTTGGTGGCGCCCAAGGCGAGTTGGCAGCGGCCTCCCGCTATTTCACCCAAGCCCTGTCGGAAGACGACCCAGGGCGTAAAGACTTGTTGATGGACATCGCCACTGAAGAACTCAGCCACCTGGAAATCGTCGGCTCGATCATCGTCATGCTCAACAAGGGGGCCAAAGGCCGCCTGGCGGAAGGCGTGGAGGAGGAGGGTGAGTTGTACCGCTCGCTGAACGGTGCCGGCAATGATTCCCACATCACCAGCCTCTTGTACGGTGCCGGTGCGCCGCTGATCAACAGCGCCGGGGTGCCATGGAGCGCCGCCTACGTTGACACCATCGGCGAGCCCACTGCCGACATGCGCTCCAATATCGCCGCGGAAGCCCGCGCCAAGATCGTTTACGAGCGATTGATGAACGTCACCGACGACCCGGGCGTCAAGGATGCGCTGGGCTTTTTGATGACGCGCGAAATCGCCCACCAGATTTCCTTTGAAAAGGCCTTGCATGCGATCCAGCCGAACTTTCCCCAAGGCAAGTTACCCGGCAAGCCTGAGTTCGCACAGGTCTATTACAACATGTCGCAAGGTGCGGAAAGTGTGCGCGGCCCATGGAACCAGGGCGACGATTGGGAATTCGTCGAGTCCCCTCAACCGGCGGTCGACGGTGGCGATGGAACGGCCAGTGTGCAGCTGGACGAGGCAGACGAAGCCGTGCTGGCTGCGATGAAAATCCGCACGGTGTCAGACCCCCTCAGCGACCCGATCACCGGCGCCGATCTGGGCATGGGGTTGCAGCCCAAGCCCGAGTTCTGACCCAAGCCCTGTGGCGAGGGAACCAGCCCCTCGCCACGGGTTGCTGTCGTGCGGCACGGTTATCCGATTAACCGCACATCCATCTGAACTTCCCCTCCCGACGCACCCTCGCAACATTAATCACGACTGGAGAAAACACGATGAATCACTATCCAACACCACCGTTCAACACCCAGCAGCAGCCGGTACCCGGTGAACAGCGCAAGATGGACCCGATGCCCGATTGTGGTGAACAGACCTACAAAGGCTCAGGCCGGCTCGCCAACAAAATAGCCTTGGTTACGGGCGCCGACAGCGGCATCGGCCGTGCGGTGGCCATCGCGTTCGCCCGTGAAGGCGCGGATGTGGCGGTTTCTTACCTGGACGAGCATGAAGACGCCAAGGAGACCGCACGCTGGGTCGAGGCGGCGGGGCGGCAATGCCTGCTGTTGCCCGGCGACTTGGGCAACGCGCAGCAGTGCACGGCGATCGTCAACGATACCGTGGAGAAGTTCGGGCGTATCGATGTGCTGGTCAACAATGCAGCCTTCCAGATGACCTACCAATCGCTGGAAGACATTCCCGACGAGGACTGGCTGAAAACCTTCAACGTCAACGTCACCGCGATGTTCCGCATATGCAAGGCCGCGCTGCCGCACATGGCCGAAGGCAGCTCGATCATCAACACCAGCTCGGTCAATTCCGACATGCCCAACCCCACGTTGTTGCCGTATGCCGCGAGCAAAGGCGCGATCGCCAACTTCACCGCAGGCCTGGCGCAAATGCTCGGCGAGCGCGGTATCCGCGTTAACAGCGTGGCTCCCGGCCCCATCTGGACGCCGTTGATCGTGTCGACCATGACCGAGGATCAGGTGAAAAACTTCGGCGGCAACACACCGCTGGGACGCCCAGGTCAACCGGTCGAAGTGGCGCCCATCTACGTACTGCTGGCATCGGACGAGGGCAGTTATATCTCCGGTGAGCGCTACGGCGTGACAGGTGGCAAACCGATTCTCTGAATGAACACCGCCCTGGGGAGGCAGAGCTCGACCAGGGCGGTGTTGTCTCAGGCAGACCTTTAAAAAACCGAATCAGGGGCCCTGAAATGGCTAGGGCTGACGGTTATTTGCGCCGCGCGCGGTGGATACGCATCCATTCTCGATAGGCCGCAGTTCGCTGCGCATCCGCGAGCCGCTTGGCTTCGGTGAAGCGCGCCCATGTCTGTGCATCACCGCTGTACGACTCAATGATTTGGTAGGCTTGCGCATCCAGTCGATCGGCTTCGAAAAACATCTGGTTGTTGCGCTCGACCTCGTCCTCACGCTCTTGTGTGCTGGTGTAACCCAGTGTCTGGCTGTTGATCATGTCAAGCCTCCGCCCATTGAATCTGCTGCGCAGTACTCCAGCGTACGTCGCTGATGCCGTATTTCTCCGCCATGGGTTTGGAGACTCGCTTGAGGGCTTGCCGACCGAATCTGGGGATGATAGCTACCCCTGCATCGCAACTGGCCCAATGCCAAGCCTCGGCATTGTTCATTTGCGCCGCCCGTACGATGAAAGACTTCGGTTCGCCGTGAAGCTGATAGTCAATGGTGAATAGATCGTTGTGTTTCATGAGGCCTCCCTATGCTCATGAAGTACAGAGATTTGACGTCAAAAAAAATTCAAAAGAATTGTCCAACAATTCGATAGGTGACCCGATCACCTCACGATGCTCAATCATCCACTGTGAAAGTTACCCAACCGCCTGCATCTGCGGGCCGCTCGATCTCGGCGATAACGCCCCTGACAGAGGTGCCGTCGGGCAGGTTGACGGTGACAAAGTTGGGGTGCCCCGGCCACTCCAATGGACTATCGAAGTTCAACCGCGCAACGGTCGGCTTGCCACTGCTGGTCAGTTGGATCTCGACCGAATCATTCAGGCATTCATCCGAGGGTGTCCCCAGATGGCGCGAGGCAGTTATCACGCTGGCAGTACCTTGGAAGTCGTAAGACATGCTGGGTTACCTCGTAAAAGGGGGGCCGCTGCCCCCGAGTTGGGGTGTTGCGGTAGAGAAGGGAGCGGCGATGATCGTTCCATCCAAATGCACGAGTGGTGCTATCAGTGTTGATGGGCCTTCAACGTCGGGTCGGTGATCTGGATAACATCGCCCTGACGCCATGCGTCCGCACCGGGGGCGATGGGAGGCGCAATGATGTCGGCGCGAGCCTGCTTCTTTTCGGCGCTGTCGATACGCATACGCTGATCGCGTTCGGCAACCATGCGCGGGTCAGCCTGGCCCTCGGCGGTGACCATGAACGGCGCTACCGAGGTTGCGGCTCGATATCCAACAGCAGATCGCCGCCGGGCAGTGGCTCGGCGTGCTGTACCACGGCACGGCAGGCGCTGCCGTGCCATTCAAAGGCAATGCTGTGGGCGTGTTTCAGTTGCGCCGGCCATGGTGGGGCGAGCCGTAGCTGGAAGCCGGGCGCCTTGTCGATCTTCTGCGCCAGGCACTCGGTGGTGAGTGCATTGACCCCGAACAGCGTGTCCAGCAGGTATTCAATTGTGATCGGCTGCTGCGCCGTATCCATAGCGTTCGACATAGGAGTTCCTCGTGTTATCAGCTCCAGAGGTGAAAGCAGGGAAGGCTGCCCAAACAGGAACAGAGAGACTCGGTGATGAATAATTCAGATTTTTTGAGCGTTCATCCAAAGCACCGCTCGTCAGACTTGATGCGATTTTCTTGAACATACGAATTGCTCTCCCGGACAGATTGAACATGTGCTGACGAAAACTTCTTTTCGTCTTGCCTCTGGGAGAACGCAATGAAAGCCATCGTTTATAACGGCCCTCGTGACGTCAGCGTGCAAAACGTTCCGGATGCCAAAATCGAGAAACCCACCGATATTCTGGTGCGAGTCACCACCACCAATATCTGCGGATCTGATCTTCACATGTATGAAGGTCGGACATCCTTTGAAACGGGAAGGGTGTTTGGCCACGAGAACCTGGGGGAGGTCATTGAAATTGGCTCTGGTGTAGATCGAGTCAAGGTCGGTGACCGGGTGTGCTTGCCTTTCAATATCGGCTGCGGGTTCTGTGAAAATTGTGAAAAAGGCCTGACCGGGTTCTGCCTGACGGCTAATCCGGGCACTGCGGGCGCTGCCTATGGGTTCGCCGACATGGGGCCTTATCAGGGCGGCCAGGCAGAATTGCTGCGGGTGCCGTATGGCGATTTCAACTGCCTGGTGTTACCCGAAGATGCGCAAGAGCGCGAAGAAGATTACGTCATGCTCTCCGATATCTTCCCGACAGGCTGGCACGCCACTGAATTAACCGGCCTGTTGCCGGGCGAAAGCATTGCCATCTACGGCGCCGGCCCGGTGGGCTTGATGGCCGCGCACTCAGCCATGATCAAGGGCGCATCCCAGGTGTTCGTGGTCGACAATCATCCTGATCGCTTGAAGCTGGTGGCCCAGATGGGCGCAACGCCGATCAACGCGCTTGAAAAAGAAGCCGTGGATCAGATATTGAACCTGACCCAGGGCAAAGGTACCGATCGTGGTTGTGAGTGCGTCGGTTATCAATGCTGCGACCGCCACGGTCATGAAGCCAATCACCTGACCATGAATAATCTTGTGGCCTCGACCAAGGCGACTGGCGGAATCGGCGTCGTCGGCGTATTCGTACCGCAAGACCCAGGGGCAAAAAATGAGCTGGCGAAGGAGGGCAAGATGGCCTTCGATTTCGGTGCATTCTGGTTCAAGGGCCAGCAGATCCGGACCGGGCAGGCCAACGTCAAAGCCTACAATCGTCGTTTGGCCGAGCTTATCCATCACGGACGTGCAAAGCCGTCGCAGATCATCTCTCATCGCCTCACACTCGCTGAAGGGCCAGAGGCCTACCAGCATTTCGACGCGCGTGACGATGGCTGGACGAAAGTTGTGCTCAAACCCGCAGCTTAAGCAGGGGGCAGGGCACACTGATTACGGGAGAACGATCATGAAAAAGCTCTATCTGTGTTTAGGCTTGTGCAGCGTATTTATGCTTCATGGGTGCTTTGACAATGCCGATAATGCGACGAAGAAAAACACCAGTGGAACCAAGTCTTCTGTGCAGATGCAGGAGGGCAAGGCAGACGAGAGCAAACAATAGCTGGGAGGCTTCGGGCAATTCTATAACTCAACTAAATAGTCATTTAGTTGAGTTATAGAATCAGCTGTTCTTGACGGGAGAGGGCACAGGATTAGATTCCGCCCTGCGAAGAGCGTTAATCAATGCACGAAGGGCGACTGACACATGACGGTGCCCGGAATAATAGAGGCACAGTCCCGGCATTGAAGGGCACCAATCATCCAGCACGCGCTCAAGCCGGCCATCGGCCAGTGCGTCCAGTACCAGATGCTCGGGCACGAACGCGATGCCTATGCCATCCATGGCCGCTTCGACCATAAAAGGCTGGTCGGTCAACGTGAGCGGACCGTTGACGTTGATGCTTTCCTTGCAGCCTCGGCGTTCAAATTCCCAGCGATAAATCGCGCCGCTGTCGAATCGGAACCGGATGCAGTCATGCTGATGAAGATCCCGCGGCGATTGCGGGCGTCCACGTGCTGCAAAGTAACCCGGTGATCCTACTGCGGCGAAACGTATGTCTTCAGTCAAACGAATGGCAATCATATCTTGCGGCACGGCTTCAGCCAGCCGGATGCCCGCATCGAAGCCATCGGCGGTGATATCGCTGAGTTTGCCATCAGTCACCACATCGAGGTGAATCGACGGATGCTCGCACAGGAAGCGGGCAAGCACCGGACGAAAGACCATGCGAATAGCGCCTTCACTCGCATTGATCCTGATGGTGCCACTGGGAACCCCACGATTATCATCGGCTTCCTGCATGGCGTCGGCGATTGTAGACATCGCCGGAGAGAGCTTTTTAGCCAGGCGCTCGCCAGCCTCGGTAAACGACACGCTGCGTGTGGTTCGATTGAACAGACGCACACCCAGCCGCTGTTCAAGCGTCTTCATCGAATGGCTGACCGCCGACGGCGTTATATCCAGTTCCAACGCCGCCGCACGGAAGTTGAGATGCTTTGCCGCTGCGAGAAATACCGTCAGCGTGAAGAAATCCACGCCTTTGAGTTGATGAGCGTTGTTCATGTATTTATCAAGTATTGTGGCCATATTCGCACCAGTGAGTATCCCATAAGCTGAACCTGCTCACGACTATGGAGGCGTAAATATGTCCACGCACGGCAATTACACAGCTGAAAAACTAACCTTCAACTCCCACGGCGACAGCGTCGTCGGCGTACTTTACCGGCCTAAAGGGAAGGGACCTCATCCGGTGGTTGTACTCCTGGGGCCTTATTCGTTTTCCAAAGAACAGGCCCCGACCCAATACGCAACTCGACTTGCAGATGAAGGGTTTGCGGCGCTCGCATTCGACCCCCGTACCGTCGGTGAAAGTGGAGGAATGCCGCGGCGCCTGGAAAACCCGAAGATGAAAAACGAAGACGTCGTATCGGCGCTGGATCACTTGCTCACGCGCCTGGATATCGACCGCAAACGCGTGTTCCTGCTGGGTATTTGCCAGGGCGGGCCCGAAATGCTGGACATCGCCTCTTATGACGACCGGATAAGCGCCGTTGCATCCATCACGGGTTATTACCGCGACCGTGAAACCGACCTGTTCATGCTCGCAGCCGGCGTCAGCGAAAATCCGTTTGACCCGGCGACCGCACCCACGACTGAGCAATTGGAAGCATTGCTCGCCGCACGACTGGAGCGTGCGCGTGATGCCAAGCGGCGCTACGAAACCACCGGTGAAGTCGTCTACCAGCCGCTGGTCTGTGCGGAACTGGGCGATCCGGTACTCGGCTCCGACGCAGGTCTACCAGGCCCATTAGTGTGGAGCTGGTATGGCCCATGGACGCTCAAAGGCTGGGAAAACCGCTATGCAATCATGAGTGACCTGGACCATTTCGATTACACCACGGTGCCAGGCGTAGCCAAACTCAAGAAGCCGGCACTTGTAGTGCATTCGGACACCTGCATGAACCCGGCGGCAGCACGTCGACATTTTGAATCTATTCCCACCGCAGACAAAAAACTGATCTGGGAGAACGGTACTCATCATTTCCAATATTACGAACAGCCTGATGTGGTTGATCGTACGGTGGGTCACGTTGTTGATTGGTTTCAAGAGTACTCGCATTGATTCCTGGGATGGTATGAAGCGAGCGTAATGTGCCGGAAGGGAATCCGGCGCGTTGGCGGAATGCCGTTTTGCGGGTGGCAGTATTGGATGAAAAGCATTGGGAGAGTCCCTGGTGAGATGTTCTGATGGTTCGCATAATGTATATTATGTTAAATGATGTATCCGAACGGAACTTCCCTCCAGCTATCCATTGCCACTAACCCCCCCCGTATGAACCTTGAAACCAAAACGATGCTGGGATGCTGGGATGGTTAGAGTATTCCCGTGCCGTTATGCGACTCGTCATGTGACTGGCAACCGCTTTAGTTGCGCAAACGGGATGCCAGTCCGAAGATATCGACAGTGGCCCGTGTTACGTCGAGCGCGAGAGTCAATAGCGTCGAGGGCAGCAACAATACGGGAAGACCTCACGAAAATGCTCAAATCGCCGCCCGCAACTCACGTGGTGACAGGCCATAGTGTGAGCGAAAGCGAACAGCAAAACGTGAGGCCGAGGCGTAACCGCAGGCACCGGCGATTTCACCGATCGGGCGAGAAGTTGTTTGCAACCGTTGTAATGCTGTCGACAGTCGAACGCCCTCCAAAATATTCCTGAAACTATTACCCTCTTTCGCCAGTTGGCGGCGTAATGTCGACTCACCCAGGTTCATGTGTTGTGCGATGCTTGCGACCGTCCAGTCTCTCTCCGGACTGGCCATTACCAGTTGCTGCACACGTTCACACAGTGGATCGTTGCGTCCCATCAGCAGAGATCCGATCTGGCCGCCAAGGCATAGGCTCAGAAGAACCGCTTCCCCATAATGTGTGCATAGTGCCTGCGGGGCGTTCCCATTGATGGCGGCCAACAACTGCTCCCATGCCTGGGTTGTGTGCCTGTCCAGAGGAACGCATAGATCGGTCTTCAGTACACCACGACAGCTCATAATCTGCTGGCTATATCGGGTAATGAAGTTACGCAATGTCGAGACGGGAAAGGTCACCGCATCGGCGATGTAGTGACCGTGAGGGCCGGGGAAGTTGGAGATACCAAGTTCGCGCCCGGCCGGCATCAGAATCAGATGATGAGGCCCTGCGCGCATCTCCCGATCATCCCATTGCAACAGTTTTTCCCCCTGTCGCACTCGACACAAGGTGGTCACAAACACCGGCACCCTTGGCAAGGTGAGGGGTTGTCGCGCCCGTATGACACATGCATCGATAATGTTTTCCCGGTGCTGTATGCCGTCACAAGGGCGCATCGTTCTTAACGTCCGTAAGTTGAAGTAATGGTCGCTTTGGCCAGGACGTTAGCGTTGAGCATGTAACCTACCAAGGCTCCGCTGGCTTGGTTGTCGAGCGGTAGTTTATCGGCTTTCAATGCCCATACGGTGAATTGATAGCGATGGGGTTTATCTCCGACAGGTGGGCAAGCTCCACCAAACCCCGGCTGACCATAATCGGTTCGCCCTTGTACTGCACCGACGGGCAGGTTCGCCCCCACTCCTCTTGGCAAGCTATGGGTGGAAGCTGGCAGGTTAAACACCGTCCAATGCCACCAACCGCTGCCGGTTGGCGCATCGGGATCGTAAACGGTGATCGCGTAGCTTTTAGTACTTGTGGGGGCGTTTATCCAGGAAAGCTCAGGAGAAGTGTTGCCACCTTCGCAACCGAAGCCCTGGAACACTTCGCGACTGGTCAGCGGGCGATTATCAGCAATATCCCGGCTGGTCAGTACGAAATCGGCAGCGTATCCACTGAATGTTACTGCCATGGAAAGTGCAGGCAGGATTAATCTGATTTTCATCGCGACTCCATCTGAGTCTTAAAGTGAAGCTCTAGTCTAGGTTGAGCAAAGAGTGGTTACTGTGCCGAAATGCTCGATAACAGTGCTGAAATGCTCAGTTGCTCAGGCGAACAATTGAATCTCGACCTGTGTTGGCCAGACGTTTACGGGCTTCCATCGTCCAAAAGAGTTGTTTGCGATTCGGTTATCGCACGATAGGTTCCTCCCCCTCCTCCTGAAGCTTAAACAGATGCATCTCTGCGCTCGCGACAATCGGCTCGACGTAGGCCGATGGCAATACGGATGCGCGGGGACAATAGAGACCCTTGAGCTATCGGGAACTCAGCGAGTGGATTGTCCATTGGTGGTCAGGACATCTCTATGACAACATCTGCGTTGCTATAGGATCCGGGATACTGGCCTCCCCCGCCCTTCATCCGATTCACCCCCGCATCCCCCTGTGGCACGTCGCATGCTTGCCTGACCCTGGCCTGTCCACATGGAGTACGAGTGAATGCCTGCGCAAACCCGTTTCATCAAGCATTACCAGAAAGCCGACCGCATCATGCTCGCTGTGATCTGGCTGATGGCCCTGTTTTCACTGGGCCTGGCGTTTTGGCACGACACGTTGCTTCAAACGCTGTTCGTGGGTGTCGGCACCAGCGTGGTGCTGACCTTGGCCTATCGGGTCATCGGCGGCACACGCCTGATGCGTTGTGCGCTTGGCGTTGGCCTGATGATCATGGCGGCGCTGCACATCAACCAGGCCCAGGGAGTCATCGAATCGCACTTCGGTATCTTCGCGCTGCTGGCGGTGCTGACCGTCTACCGCGATTGGCTGCCGATCCTGGTGGCCGCCGTGACCATCGCGGTGCACCACGTGGTGTTTCATGCCTTGCAGCACCAGGGCTTTCCGGTATTTGTGATGGAACATCACGGCGGCTGGAACATGATCTTCGTCCATGCGTTATACGTGGTCATGGAGACGATCGCCCTGCTCTACCTTGCCGTGCACAGCCAGCGCGAAGCGGTAGAGAGCCAGGAAATGCTCGAAAAGATGCTGGCCGTCACCACCCAGTTCAACGATGGATCCGCCACGGGTAAGGCGGAAACAGCCCACGTGCCCCTGGCTACCCGCTTCGATCACTTCCTGACGCAGATCACCGGCCTGATCGACGGCGTCGCCCGCGACTCCCACGGCCTCGGCCAACTCGGCCAGGAACTAGCCCACGCCAGCGGCACTCTGGAAACCGGCGCACGCCACCAGCTGGCGGAAATCGTGCAAATGACCGGTTCCATGCAACGTATGGAAGACGCCACGGGCCATATCGCCGTGCATGTGGAACATGCCGTCGAGCACGCGGCTCAAGCCAGCCGGCAGGTTATTCGCGGCCAGGAAAGCGTTGGCCGGGCCCAACAGGAAATAACCCAACTCGCCACCCGCCTCCACGACACCAACGAGACGGTCCAGGAACTGGCCGTACAAGCCGAACAGATCGGCTCGGTGCTGGAGGTCATCAGCAGCATCGCCAACCAGACCAACCTGCTGGCGCTCAACGCCGCCATTGAGGCCGCCCGTGCGGGTGAGCAAGGCCGTGGGTTTGCCGTCGTCGCCGATGAGGTTCGTAACCTGGCGCAACGCACGGCGCTATCCACCCAGGAGATCAAGACTATTATTGAGGGGTTGCAACACGGCAGCCGGCGGGCGGCGCAAGCCATGCACGACAGCCGCCAAGGCGTGGAACGGTGCGTGGAAGACAGCCAGCTGGCAGTCGAGATGCTACGTGCGGTGGGCAACGATATCTCGCAGATTGATCAGTTGAATGGGCGGATCGTATCGACCACCCAAGAGCAATCCACGGCGAATGTGGAGATCGTGGGACGGCTGCAATCGGTGCAGAACATTGCGCAGAACACCGCGCTGGATGTGGAAACGCTGGCCAGGAGCAGTCAGCAGTTGCCACCGATTGCGGTGCGGCTGGATGCGCTGGGGCGCCGGTTTCATAAGTGAGTTGAGCCTGAACCGGTGTCCGGTTCCGTCTGCGTTAAGCTATAGAGGCGATAGATAAATGCAGTCGTGTGGCTAGTAGCCATCTGCTACTGTTCCAGCCAGACACAGGCTAAACGAGAGAGATCATGGACGCTTTGGATCAAGAAAGGGATTATGAAACACAGCGCCTGGCACGCGTGGCGGACTTGTGCCCGCATGACAATGAAGAGGATGAGGTCTTCGAGAAAATAATTGCGATGACCTCGGAGTACTTCAATGCGCCCATCGCACTGATATCCATTGTGGAAAAACACCAGCAGTGGTTCAGGGCGCGCGTGGGGATAGAAGAACGGTCCACCCCGCGGGATGTCGCATTTTGCGCTTATTCTCTGCGTGACAGGGAGTTCATGGAAATCCTGGACGCTCACGAGGACGAGCGTTTCATGAACAATCCGTTAGTGACCGGCTCACCTTTTATTCGTTACTACGCAAGCGCCCCCCTGCTCACCCATGACGGTTTCTCCCTCGGTAGCCTGTGCATCATAGACACCGCCCCCAGAACCCCGATGCGCTCGCGCGATGCAGCCATGCTGACGTATTTCTCTGAGCTGGTGATGATGCAAATCAGGGGCTTGCGCTCCCGAAACTATGTGGATCAGCCGACCGGGTTATTCAACCGCCTCCGGTTGGAAGAAGATATCCGCCAGGCGCGCGCCAACGCAGAGCCGTACCACGTTTACGCGGTTGATGTGATTTCGCCGAAGTTCTTGAATGATGTGGTCAAGGCACTCGGTTACAGTTTCGCGCAGGCGTTGATGCTGTGCGTCAAATCACGCCTTCAACGCCTGATCCCCAAACATTGCCTGCTGTACAAAATCAGCCCCACACGCTTTGGGTTCCTGCTCAAGAGCGATGTTCCCATCGAGCAACTCTGCGCGAAAATCCTTGCCAATTTCGAGGAGCCGGTGGACTGCCGGGGCATTCCGATCCTGATGCAGACCGGTATCGGTGTACTTTCAATCCAGGGCCCGGAGGAGAAGGACTGGCTGCGCCTTGTCGTCGGCACTGCGGATGATGCGAGGGTGCGTAATATCGGGTGGGCGCTGTATCAGCCGCAGCTGGATGCCGCCCAGCAACGCGCGTTTACGCTCCTTAGCTCCTTATCAGAGGCCGTACGCTCGAGCACTCAATTCAGTCTGGTTTACCACCCTAAGATCAACATACCTGGCTGCACATGCGACAGCGTTGAAGCACTGATCCGCTGGACGCATCCAACACTTGGCGTGATCAGTCCGGCAGAATTCATCCCCCTGGCAGGCAAGACCGCACTGATGCAGTCCATCACCTTCTGGGTTCTGGAGGCAGTAGTCGAACAGTCGCGCGCATGGAAAACCGAGGGGCTTGCGGTACGGGTCGCGATGAACGTGACGGTCAGTGACCTCGAAAATTCGAGGTTCGTGGATAAAATCGAAAGCTACCTACAGGCGGGCAAACTTGCTCCTGAAGACTTGGAGCTGGAATTTACCGAAAGTATGGTCATGTCCGATCCGGAGAAGGTCGTACGCCAACTCGAAAGAGCTCGAGATCTGGGAATAGAAATTTCGGTCGATGACTTTGGCACGGGCTACAGCAATTGGACCTATTTACGTCAGCTGCCGGCCAACTCAGTGAAGATCGACCAATCACTGATCGGCAACCTCCCCCACAATGAAAAAGATAAGCGCCTGGTCAAGACACTTATCGAACTGGCCAGGGGGTTGGGCTACCGAGTAGTCGCCGAAGGTGTCGAAACGCAAAGCACTCTTCACCTGATCGCCAAATGGGGCTGCACGCAAGCGCAGGGCTATTTGATCACCCAACCTCTAAGCCCGCAAGCGTTGAAGAAATGGTTTGATCGGGGTGGGGCCGCTCTGGAACTTGCGCCAATATTCTAAACCGGTTTGCTCCGCTCACCGCCGTTCTCAAATCCAAGGCGTTCTCCAGGCGAGTCGTTAAGTATTTTGAGCAAGGGCCGATAGCCAGCATACTGCCGTCTCCCCTATACGCTCTGCCGTCGATGCTTGAGGATCAAAAAAGAAGATGCGTTCTCATTTGGGTGCTTTCAAAGTTGCCGACGTGATCTTTTGCACCCTGATCTGCCTGACAGGCATTGCCGTTACAGTCTTGGTGCTGACCTTTTACATCAGGACAGAGCAGCGCACCGCCAGCGTTGCATTCAAACTCGAAGTTGACGAGCGCTTCAGTCGCGTACAGCGACGTTTCAGTGTGCAAGATTTAAAGCTGGACACCGTCAAGCGGTTCTTTATCAACGCCGACGACGTTACTGAAAAAGAATTCATGGGCTTTGTCACGCCGCTGGTTGAGGAAGGCGAAACCTATGGCTGGGTCCAGAGGATCCAGCAGAAGGATCTGGAGTCCTTTCGCGCCGAAGCGCTGCTGAACGGAACCAGCGATTTTTCTTATCATGAGATCAACCCCCTCAACGGCCAAACGCGTCCCCTCACTGAACGAGCTGAACACTGGATACTGCTCTACCTGCTGTCGCTGGATGATGTAAAGATCACCCCAGGTACCGACGTCATGGCCAACCCGAATCGTGAAGCGCTGTTCACCCGAGCTCGCGAGAGCCATCAAATGGTCGTGTCGGACCCGCTGAAAATGTCCAGTGGCCAGTTCGGCGTGTTCTTTATTGCACCCGTGTTCGGCCCAGACGCTACGATTCCCGAGCATGACGATGGCTTGCAGGGCTACGTGGTTTCCACCGTGCGCCTGGCGTTCTTGATGGAACAAAACATTCCATTGGCAAGCATGCTGAGGCTGAACGTGACGCTCTCAACGATTGACGCAGCGGCCGGTGAGTACATTTATCAAAGCTCAACGCCGCCAGCCGATTCGGAACTCTACGAGCGGCGGCTGCTCAACGTCGCTGACAATACCTACGTCATGCAGTTTCGGCCCGGCCCGGCGTTTTCGGCGGCCAATAGTCACGTATTTTCCAGCGGCCTGATTGTTGTATCCGGGGCCGTGTTGACGCTGTTGATGACCGCGATGATGTTCCTGCTGATCACACAACGCACCCGCGCGCTTTCCCTGGTTGCCGAGCGCACCCAAGAATTGCAGACCATGAACATTACCGACCACCTCACCGGCGTGTACAACCGACGTTACTTTGAAACATCCATGGCGCGCCTGCTGATAGAGGCCAATATCCAACGCCAGCCGTTATCGCTGATCATGTTCGATATCGATCACTTCAAACTGATCAATGACCGCAAGGGGCATCTGTGCGGCGATAAAGTCCTGCGGCTTCTGTGCGCCCGGATCAGTGCGGCAATACGTAAAAGCGACCTGTTGTGCAGGACGGGCGGAGAAGAATTCGCACTCATATGCCCGAGCAGCGCACTGAACGACGCAGGAAAACTGGCAGAAAAGCTCCGCTTGTTGATAAGCGACCTTCCGTTTGATGAGGCGGGCCAGGTGAGTTGCAGCTTTGGCGTGGCGACGTGGGCACCACCTGACTCCTTCGAGGACCTTATGCGGCGGGTGGACGCTGCCATGTACGCCGCCAAATCCGGCGGTCGTGACCGAGTACAGTTGGCCAGCCGGGAAAATTGAGCCGCGATCAACCCTGCCGCGCAGCGCAAAGACGCTAAAGCTTGCTGGGGGCTGCAGCGGCGGGCACCTGCAGAAAACCTCGCGCCAATTGCTGATACAACTCAGGCCCCATCCTGGCGCTGACCGCCTTGGCAATCAGCGCCACGCCCATGAGACTGATGACCATCCCATGGCTGTCGATCATCTCCATGACGATGATTGCGGCGGTGATCGGCGACTGCGTTACCGCCGCCAGGAAACCCACCATGCACAGCGCAATCATGGGTTGGGCCGCCACGTTGAAAAACTCGGCGACATTGGCGCCCACCGCCGCGCCGACAGCAAGGGACGGTGCGAAAATGCCGCCAGGGATACCGGAAAAATAGGTCACGACGGTGGCAAGAAAACGCGTGATGGGCGCATGCCAGGGCAGGCCGATATCAGACACGATGATCTGTGACGTAATGCCGTAACCGCTGCCAAACGACAGGCCACCGCTGAGCGCGCCGAGAACGGCCACGATCAACCCGCAACCACCGGCAAACCAGACCGGGTGAGCGCGGCGCCATTCCCAGAGGGCAAACCGCTGATGCCGCTGTGGCCACAGCAGCATTCGGCTGAATAACCCTCCCAGCAGACCGCAACCGATACCGGCGGCCACCGCAGGCGCGATGATCGTGAGGCTGACATCTTGTACGTCCAGGTGACCGAAGTAGTTGTAGTTACCCTGTATAGCGATCGCGACCATGCCTGACAGGATGATCGTGCTGAGCAACACACCACTGGTGCGCGTTTCCAGCTTGCGCCCCAACTCTTCCACCGCAAACGCCACCCCGGCCAACGGCGTGTTGAACGCTGCGGCAATGCCAGCGGCGCCTCCGGCCAGGATCAGATCTTCGGGACGAATCACCCGCGCATTGGGCAGGTAACGATGAAAGAAGTGCATGATTGAGGCGGCCACTTGCACCGAAGGGCCTTCGCGCCCAGCCGAAAAGCCCCCGGTCAGTGCCAGTGTGCCCAGGCCTATCTTGGCGAACGCAATACGCAACGAGACCAACCGGCTGACGGGTTTGCCCTGGTGCGCCAGCCGCGTGGCGGCGATCACCTGGGGAATTCCGCTGCCCTGGGCTCCGGCAAAAAACCGCGTGGTCAGCCACACCACCAGCATGCCCACCAGTGGCGTGTAGATAAACGGCAACCAGGGTCGCCCGGCCGTCTGTTGAGCAAATTGCATCAGCGCCAGGTCGGCCAGGCGGGCGAACATCACGACCAGCAGCCCGGCACAGGTGGCGGCAACCCAGAGGGTCACGCGAGTACGCCAGCGGACAGACGCAAAGCGACGGCGTAACAACAATAGCGGTTTGATCACCCGAGCAGATTCCCGTTTCAAGTTCGATGGCAGGCAACGCCCGCGCAGTCTCGCATGATCTCGACCCTGCCGCAGCCCTGCAGCATGCCCCGCGCAGGGCATTCAACAAACAGGACGGGCGTTGCTCACCACACCGCGATATGTGAATCCGCCCTCGGTTCTGTTCCTCCGCACAGCACGCCCGTAACCGGGTCGCGCAGGATGATTTGCCCGCGCCCGTAATCGGTCAGGTCGCAGGCGATCTGTACTTCGTGGCCGCGACGTATCAGCGCGTTGGCCAGATCGCGGGAGGCGCCCTGCTCTATGCCGACTTTCATGCCGCCCAGCCATTGCCAGCGTGGCGCATCCAGTGCGGCCTGAGGGTTGAGGCCGAAATCGACGAGGTTCATCACCATCTGCACATGGCCTTGCGGCTGCATGTAGCCGCCCATCACGCCGAACGGTCCGAGGGCCTGGCCATCCTGGGTGAGAAAGCCGGGAATGATGGTGTGGAAGGTTTTCTTGCCGGGCGCCAGGCAGTTGGCATGGGCCGGATCGAGGCTGAACTCCTGCCCGCGATTTTGCAGGGCGATGCCGCTGTCGGGCAGCACCACGCCGGAGCCGAAGCCGTGGTAGTTGCTCTGGATGAACGAGACCATATTGCCTTCGGCGTCCGCCGTGGCCAGGTACACCGTGCCGCTGGCGTGAGGGTCACCGGGCTTGGGCAGTTGCGCTTGTTCGCCGATCTGGTCACGACGGCGGGTGCTGTAGGCGTCGCTCAGCAGGTCAGCCACCGCCACGCGCATATGCAAGGGGTCGGTGATGTGGTGCAAGCCGTCGCTGTAGGCCACCTTCATTGCCTCAAGCTGACGATGCCAGGTCTGTTGGCTGTCACGGTGATCGAAGTTGAAGCCTTCGAGGATCTTCAGGGCCATCAACGCCACCAGCCCTTGGCCGCTCGGGGGGATTTCCCAGACGTCCACGCCACGATAATTGATGTGGATCGGCTCGACCCACTGCGCCCGATAATTCTTGAGGTCGCCGCCACGCAGGTAGCCGCCGCCGGCACGCGAATGAGCGTCCAGTCGGTCGGCCAGCGCGCCGCGATACAGGCTTTCGCAACGGGTCGCGGCGAGTTCTTCCAAGGTCCGTGCCTGGGCCGGGTTGCGGTACAACTGGCCTGCCAGCGGAGCGCGTCCGTCGATCAGGAAGGTGTCGAACCAGGCCTCCAGCGCGGCGTCACGATGGGGGGTGAATTCGTTCAAGGCGAGCTGCCACTGATGGGCGACTACCGGCGAGACGGGAAAGCCGTCCCGCGCCAGGCTGATGGCCGGCTGCAGCAGATCGGCGAAGGGCAACTTGCCGAAGCGTTGCGACAGCTCCGCCCAGGCCGACGGGCACCCAGGCACGGTGACGGGAGTCCAGCCGTACAGCGGCATGTGCTCATGCCCCGCCGCCTTGACCGCCTCAATACTCAGGGCCGCCGGCGCGTGACCGTTGCCATTCAGGCCGTGCAACCGGCCCTTGCACCACACCAGCGCAAACGCATCGCCGCCCAGGCCGCAGCCGGTGGGTTCCACCACGATGAGGGCCGCGGCCGTGGCGATAGCGGCATCGATGGCGTTGCCGCCCTTTTGCAGGATCTCGATCCCCGCCTGGGCCGCCAGGGGTTGTGACGCCGCGACCATGCCGCGACGGGCAAAGACGCTCTGGCGTTGTGACGGATAGGGGTACTCATGAGCAGAAAATTTCAACATGGCAAAGGCTCTTGGGTTCAGGCTTTTGGACACAGGCGACAGGGGTTCCTCGCCAGGCTCACAACACACGACTGAGAAAGGCTCGGGTACGGGGGTGGCTGGGGCGCCTGAAAATCTGTTCCGGTGGCCCTTGTTCGATGATTTCGCCCTGGTCGAGCACCACCACCCGATCGGCCACTTCACGGGCAAAGCCCATTTCATGGGTGACCACCACCATGGTCATCCCCTCCTCGGCCAGCTCTTTCATGACCTCCAGCACTTCGCCGACGGTTTCCGGGTCAAGCGCGCTGGTGGGTTCGTCGAACAACATGGCTTGGGGCTTCATGGCCAGGGCGCGGGCAATCGCGACCCGTTGCTGCTGGCCGCCGGAAAGCATTGACGGGTAGTGGCCGGCCTTGTCGGCCAGGCCGACCCTGGCCAGCAAATCCCGCGCCTGACCCAGCGCCTCGGCACGCGAAACGCCAAGCACCTGGATCGGCGCCTCGATGATGTTTTCCAGGGCGGTCATATGCGGGAACAGATTGAAGCGCTGGAACACCATGCCGATATCGCGGCGCTGCCGGGCGATGTTGCGCTCCGAATCACGCACCAGGCTGCCGTCGCTGCGCTCGCGATAGCCCATGGCACGGCCGTTGACGCGGATGCGCCCGCCCTGGATATCTTCCAGCAGGTTGATGCAGCGGATAAAAGTGGTCTTGCCGGAGCCTGATGCACCGATCAACACCACCACTTCGCCACGCCGCACTTGCAGGGAAACGCCCTTGAGAATCTGTAGCTCGCCGAAGGACTTGTGAATATCCAGCGCTTCGATGATCAGTTCTTCACTTTGGTGCGCCATGCTTAACGTCCCCTCAGCAATTTCAAGGTGCTACGCCCGAACAGGCGGCTGGAGGCCGGCGGTGGTGCGCCAGGCCGGTCGGACTGGCCGAAACGGCTCTCCAGCCAACGCTGGAAAAACCCCCACAGGGTGGTGAGCATCAAGAAGTAGATCGCTACCACCAGGTACAGCTCGAACACACGGAAGGTCGCCGAAGTGACCATCTGCGTACTGAGCAGCAACTCCTGCACTCCGATGACACTGACCAGTGTGGTGTTCTTGAGCATCACGTTGAACTCGTTGCCCAGCGGCGGCACGATCACCCGGAACGCCTGTGGCAGGATGATGCGCCGCATCAGCTTGGCGAACCCCATGCCCAGGGAGCGTCCGGCCTCGTATTGGCCCTTGTCGACCGCGCCGATCCCCGCCCGGATGATCTCGGCCATATAGGCGCCTTCGTTGAGGCCCAGGGCAATGATCGCGGCCTGGATATTCCCCGGGATCACCAAGCCGAACAGTTCCACATCCTCAAAACGGAAGATCCCGCCTGCCGCCATGGCGGTGTACAAAAACACGATCTGCACCAGCAACGGCGTGCCACGCATCAACCACACATAAAAGCGCACCGGCAGATGCAGCAACGGGTTCTTCGACAGCCGCAGCAACGCCGCCGCCAGCCCCAGCAGACAGCCCAGCAACATCGCCGAAACCGCGATCAGGCAGGTCAGCCAGAGCCCGGTCAGGTACACGCCGCTGGGCTGCAATAGGTACTGCCAGAACACATCCCAATTGAAATTCATCGCGGGTTTGCCTCAGTCGAGTGTGTCGCTGCTCACATGCCACTTGTTCAGCAACTGCAGGTAGCTGCCATCGCTGCGCATGTCGCTGATCACTTGTTGCACCGCGGCGCTCAATTGCGGGTCATCCTTGCGAATGCCCAGGCCGGTGAGGATGCGGCTGAACGCCGGCACACCCTCCTGAAACAGGTCGGGGGCCATCGCTGCGTAGTAACCGGCGGTTTCCACGGTGGTGCCGTAGGCGTCGACCTGGTGGATGCGCAGGGCTTGGAAAGCATCGGTGTCGGTGTTGTAGACCACCAGTTTCATGGCGGGCTTGCCGGCTTTGGTCAGGCTGTCGTTCTGGCTATCCAGCAGGGTCTTGATGGTCGAGCCATTGAGCACCGCGACTTTGTGCCCGGACAGGTCATCCAGTGCCTTGATGCCCTTGGGGTTGCCCTTTGGCACCACCACCGACTGGCTGGAATACATGTAGTTGACGATATCGATCACCTGGCGCCGTTCGGGCTTGTCGAACAGTTGATCGACGATCATGTCGCACTGCTGGGCGAGCAGCGCCGGCACCAGCCCCGAGAACGGAATCACTCGCCACTGCACCGGCTTTTCGCCCAGGCGCTTGGCGATTTCCAGGCCCAGATCGACGGTCAGCCCGCGCGGTTTCTGGGCTTCGTCGAAAGACACCAGCGGGGGTGAATCCATCCCCGAGCAGTAAGTGAGCTTATCGGCTTTGAGCAGGCGCTCCGGTACCTGGGGCGCGGCAAAGGCCCACTGGCTAAAGAGACTGAGGGAGAAAGCCACCAGCAAGGCGCGGCGTTTATGCATGACCAGACACTCCAGTAGGTTGAAGAACGGGGCAGGACACCAAGTCAAAACACGACAGCTTTTTTATTATTTTTCCGCTTGCAGGAATTGAATCAGCGCCGGCACCGTGCCTTCGATGTGTTCACGCACCACGGCTTCGGCGCGGGCGGCGTCACCGGCCCGAATCGCGTCGAGGATCACCGCATGTTCCTGGCGTGCGCTGAGCGGCTTTTCACCGTGCTGCAACCACAAGCGCATGGGCGCCTCGACCAGCGAGTACAACGCCGAAATCTGCTTCATCAAACGCGGTCGGCCGCTGAGGCTGCACAGGTATTCATGAAACGCACGATGGCGGCGAACCCAGGCGGCGCTCTCGTCGCGGTAGTCGTCCATCTCGTCCAGCAGGCGTTCCAGGGCCGCCAGCTGGCGTTCGCCGATACGGCCCACCGCCACGCGCACCGCCAGCCCTTCCAGGGCGCTGCGCATCTCGAACACCTCATGCAGCTCATCGATATCCAGGCCGCTGACCACTGCGCCACGGTTGGGTCGCAGGGTAACGAGGCCCTGGGCATCCAGGCGCCGGAACGCTTCGCGCACCGGCATGCGGCTCATACCGACCTCACTGGCGATGTCTTCGGCAATCAGCCGGTCACCCTTGCGGTAGCGGCCGCTGCAAATGGCTTCCAGCAGGTAGTTGTAGGCCTCCTCCTCGGCAGTCAGTGGCTGACGGTCTACGTAAGCAGGGGCAAATTGCATCGGCGGCACCTTTTGATTTTTTGTATCCAATTATCCACGGATACATAAAAGCAGAATGCGTGCCATCTCGCGTGAAGGGAGGCAAGGGATTGATTCAACTGCATAAATCGGAAAATAGCGGCGAGACCGCCGCGTACGACCAGCACGGTGTGCTACCAAACAGCACACCTATGCCCTATGAGTGAGCACGCTCCAGGCGCAGTCACAATCGAGCCCTTGCCCGGCGCGGCGGTCGCCGACCGGGCAAGGGCTGCGTGGAACGACGACTTTCTCGCCCTGTTCTGGCGGGGTTACAGGGTGTAGGAAATCCCCACCTGGACCGTACGTGGTTCGCCAGGGTAGGCATAGAAGTTCAGGAAAGAACCTTCTTCGTACTCACGATTGAACAGGTTCTTCACGTCAAGATTGAGCCTGACCTTTTCGTTGACCTTGTAGTAACTCAGCAGGTCAACGACCGTGTAGGACCCCATCGTGAAGGTGCTATTGGCAGTTTGCCCGGCGCGTTCGGCCACGTATTTACCACCGGCGCCCAGGCCCAACCCTTTAAGGGCGCCGTCCTGGAACTCATACACGTTAAGCAGGCTGAAACTGTTGCGCGGGATGTTCGCCAGGCGCGTACCGGTGCGAATGGTGGTGTCCTTGGTCACCGCGGCATCTACATAGGCATAGCCGCCGATCATCCTCCACTCGGGCGTCAGGTTGCCGGCCACGTTCAGATCGAAGCCGCGACTGCGCACCTGCCCCGTCGCCACGTTGAAGGCCGAGTCAACGGGGTCGACACCTTGAACGTTTTTCTTGTCGATCTGGTAGATCGCTGCGTCGACGCTCAACTGCCGGTCAAGCGCTTCCCACTTCACGCCCATTTCATAGGACTTGCCCTGCTCCGGATCAAACCCGCCGCCTTGACGACTGGCGCCTGTGTTGGGTTTGAACGAGCGCGCCGCATCCGCGTAGAGCGCGACGGTGTCGGTGAGGTCATACATCACACCGACACGTGGGGTGACTGCGTTGTCGGCAGCGCTCCAGCTTCTGACACCCGGTACGTAGGATTCGTATTTGTGCTCGAAGCGCTCAAAGCGCGCACCCGCGAGGACCTTCAAGCGCTCGGTCAGCGCCACCTGGTCCTGGATGAAAGCCGCATAAGTCTTGAGGTTTTCTTTGTCGTGGGTCGGCGTGCGGGTCAGCGCAGGTCGTGGTTGGCCATAGATCGGGTTGAAGATATCAATCGGGAACGTGCCCGGCGCAGCACTGGAACGTTGGATGATCGACTTGTAATCGTAGTCTTCGTACTCAATGCCGGTGAGGAGCGTGTGGTCCAGGCCGCCCAGGGAGAAGTGTCCGGTCAGGTTGAGCTGGTAGTCCTTGTCGGTCCAATCCAGCTTGCGGTAGTTGAAGTTGCGTTGCAGGGTCCGTCCGTCGGCATTCAGGCTCGTCGGACTGTTAGCCTCAACGCCATTGCCCTTCATCGTCCCGTCCAGCCACTGGAAGCCACCGGCCAGGGTCCAGTTATCGTTGAGCAGATGTTCGAAACGCAACTGGGCCATGTTGTTGTCGTTGTGCAGGTTACCGGCGTACTTCTCACCCCAGAAGGTGTCTCGTGACGGTGTGCCACGCTGGTTGGCGAAACGGGTCAGGCCGCGATCCAGTGGGTGATTGTTACGCATGAAGTCGCCTTCGAAGGTCACCTTGGTGTCGTCCGTGGCCTGCCAGGTCAACACCGGCGCCACGCCATAGCGCTCGGTTGAGACATGGTCGCGGAAGGTGTCGCCGCCCTCACCCACCACGTTCAGCCGGTAGGCCAGGCGCCCTTGCTCATCCAGTGGGCCGGACGCATCGAGCGTGCCGCGCCGCATGCCTTGATCATCCAATTGGCTGCCCAGCGTGACCGTACGCTCGGCCAGGGGTTGCTTGGAGACCACATTGAAGGTGCCGCCAGGGTCGCCACGCCCATAGAGCAGGCTGGCAGGCCCGCGCAGCACTTCAAGACGCTCGATGCTGTTGGCGTCCGGCATGCTCGGGTAGCCCCGATTGATCGGAAAACCGTTGCGATAGAACTCCGAAGTAGTGAAGCCGCGCACCGTGAAGCTGGTCAGCCCCTGCCCGCCGAAGTTGTTGGCCCGGCCAACGCCACCCGCGTAGTCGAGGGCTTCCTGCAAGCGCGTCGCACCCAGGTCCTCGACCACGTCCTTGGGGACGACGCTGATGGACTGGGGCGTTTCGTGAATCGACGTATCGGTACGCGTCGCGCTGGCCGAACGTGTGGCGCGGTAGCCCCTGACCGGACCTTGGGCCGTCTCACTGTCCATCTCGCCCGTGACCGTGGTCGCTTGCAATTCGAGGCTGGCGTTTTCAGAAGGTGCATCCTGCGCCCAGGCTAAAGGGGAAATTGCTTGAAGCACGCAGAGGGAAATCAGGGTACGACGCATGGATGCTGGACCTTGTGGATGAGCCGACGAGAAGGTGGACCTGCCAGGAATTCGCGGCGGATCTTATATCAACAGTTCTCGTTTAGCACCAATTCTCATTAACGAGCTTTTTGAGAATCCACTGGGTATCAGTCGCTTAAACACTCCACGCGAAAAGGCGCTCAAGCAGGAGCGCCGTTACTGGCCGCAACGTCCAACGAAGCCAACATCTGCGCACGGCACACTTCAAGGATCTCGTCAGCCAGCGCGGAATCGTCCGGGCAAGCCCGCGACAAGACAATCGCGCCAACCGCTCGAGACATCAGGTCGATCATGTTCTTCCTGCCCTCACCCGCCTCTGCATCCGATCCCGTCGGGTATTTCTGCCCCAGCGTGTGCAGGAGCTGTTCGATGCCTTCGGTAAACGTGGTTTTCAGCTCATCCGATTGACGCGCCGCGTCGCCCCCCAGCGCCGCCAGGGTGCAACCGCCGCCACGTCGGTCGCGGTGCTCTCGGGTCACATAGCGGTTGATGAAGCCAGCAACATCGAGCGACTCAGCCCCCACCAGCGATTTGGACAGGCTGCAGGCCGAGGCTTCTGCCATCAGGTCGGCCTTCGAGCCGAAGTGCTTGTAGAAACCGCCATGGGTGAATCCGGCCGCCGCCATCAGATCGGCGACGCCGACACCATCAAAACCGCGCTCGCGGAACAGTTCGGAAGCCGTTTCAACGATGTGCTCTCGATTGGCCTGCGCCTGCGCCTTGGTCACTCTCACCTGTCATTACCTCGTGTTCAGCGGGAAAACCTGCGCTCCATGATACATAGATGCCAGTCATAATCAAAACCGTTGACAGCTTAGATTTCGGTCATCATCATAAAAACACGCAAAAACCACCCAGAGAGATGAACCATGAGCAATCGCCCTACTGTTTTGATCACCGGCGCCTCTACCGGCATTGGCGCGGTTTACGCCGCACGCTTCGCGCAACGCGGCCACGACCTGGTGCTGGTCGCTCGAGACCAGGCGCGCCTGGAAGCACTCGCTGCAAGGTTGCGCGACGAACACAAGGTCAGCATCGAGATCATTCCCGCCGACCTGACCCAACTCGACGATCTGACCCGCGTTGAAACCCGTCTGCGCGACGATGCCCGCATCGGCATCCTCGTCAATAACGCCGGCGCGGCGCTGTCCGGCCGCTTTATCGACCAGAGCACCAACAGCGTCGCGCAGTTGGTCGCCCTCAACACCACCGCGCTGGTGCGGCTCGCCAGTGCCATCGCTCCACGTCTGGCCAAGGCCGGCGACGGTGCGATCATCAATATCGGTTCGGTGGTCGGCCTGGCGCCGGAGTTCGGCATGTCGGTCTACGGTGCGACCAAGGCCTTTGTGCTATTCCTTTCCCAGGGCCTGAGCCTGGAGCTTTCGCCTCTGGGCGTGTACGTGCAGGCCGTGCTGCCGGCCGCAACCCGCACGGAAATCTGGGACCGCTCCGGCGTTGACATCAACACCCTGAACGAAATCATGGAAGTGGACGATTTGGTGGACGCTGCACTGGTCGGCTTCGACCGTCGTGAGGCGGTGACGATTCCGCCATTGCATGAAGCTGACCGCTGGGATGGCCTGCAGACCGCCCGTCAGGGCTTGCTTGGGCAAATCCGTCAGTCTGCGGTTGCCCAGCGCTACCTGCCCTGAGCGCAATCACTGCGTCACGATCATCCCTACGGCATTCGGTGCAGGCGTCCAAGGCCCTGCATCGACGCCTGCCAACCGACAAGAGCCGCATCACGATGAAAGCCTTTTTGATTGATCGCTATGGCAAGAACACCGGTCGCCTTGGCGAGATGCCCTCCCCGATAGTCGGGGCGCACGACGTGTTGATTGAGGTGCACGCCAGCAGCGTCAACGTGCTGGACGCGAAGATCCGCCAAGGCGACTTCAAATTGATCCTGCCGTACTCACTCCCGTTGGTCCTGGGCAATGACCTGGCCGGGGTCGTGGTGGAAGTAGGCGCGCAAGTCAGTCGCTTCAAACCGGGAGACGAGGTCTACGCCCGCGCACCTGAAACCCGCATCGGGACATTCGCCGAACGCATCGCCGTGGACGAAAACGCGCTCGCCCGCAAGCCCGCCAATCTGGACATGGCACACGCCGCATCGATCCCCTTGGTGGCCCTGACCGCCTGGCAAGTGCTGGTCGAGACCGCACACCTGCAACCGGGCCAGAAGGTCCTGATCCACGCAGGTTCAGGCGGTGTCGGCACGCTCGCGATCCAGCTCGCCAAACACCTCGGCGCCTTTGTCGCCACCACCACCAGCACGGCCAATGTGGAATGGGTCAAGGCGTTGGGCGCCGACCGGGTGATCGACTACACACAGCAGAATTTCGAAAACGTCCTGCATGACTATGACGTGGTGCTGAACAGCCTCGGCGCGGACGTATTGGAGAAGTCGCTCAAGGTGCTCAAGCGCGGCGGGCAGCTCATCTCCATCTCAGGCCCCCCCACGCCCCAATTCGCCCGCGAACAAGGGCTGTCCTGGCCACTGCAGCAAGTCATGCGCCTGCTGAGCCTGGGTATTCGGCGCAAGGCGCGCAAACAGGGCGTGCGCTACGCATTCGTGTTCATGCGGGCCGATGGCGCACAACTGCAGCCGCTCACCGAGCTTATCGAGGCCGCAATCATCACGCCGGTGATTGACCGCACCTTCCCCTTGGAACACACGGCGCAGGCGTTGACGTACGTCGAGCAGGGGCGCGCCAGGGGCAAGGTGGTGATTACGCTCAAGTGATTAGGTTACCGATTTTGGAATCTTCAGCCCCAGGCTTTCGCGCAACGTCGTCCCTTCATAGGCCGTGCGGTACACACCGCGTTCCTGCAACAGCGGTATGACTTCACGGGTAAAGCGCTCGAACTGCTGCGGATGCCCAATATAGATATTGAACCCGTCCACCGCCCGCGCCTCGAACCACTCCGCGATTTTCTGCGCAACGGTTGCCGCCGCTCCCACAAAGGCCCCCGGGCGCAGTTGTCGACCGAATTCGACGGCCTGGCGCAACGTAAAACCTTTTTCCCGAGCCTGGTCGGCAATGCGTTTGGCGGCAGTGAAAAAGCTGCTGCGCGCAGCCTCCAGGCTCTCCTGCGGAAACGGCGCATCCAGGTCGTACTGGCTGAAATCATGCCAACCGAAATTGCGCCCGAACTCCTTCAAGGCCAGTTCAAAGCTGTGGTCGGCCTGATGGTAGTGTCGCTCGATTTCACGGGCCTGTTCATCGGTGTCGCCTACATAGATCTCCGCGCCGGGCATGATCCGCAGTTGTTCGGGATCACGACCGTGCCGCACCGCCCTGCCCTTTATGTCCTGGTAAAACGCCTGGCCCTGCTCGATGCTGGCCGCATGCGTAAAGATCACATCCGCCGTGGCGGCGCCCAGCTCGCGGCCTTGCTCCGAGTCGCCGGCCTGGAAGATCACCGGCTGGCCTTGGGGTGAGCGCTGGATATTCAGTGGGCCGACCACCGAAAAATGCTCGCCTTGGTGATTCAGGCTGTGCAGCTTGTTGGGGTCGAAAAACTCGCCGGTGTCGCGGTTGCGCACAAAGGCATCGTCCTCATAGGAGTTCCACAGCCCCTGCACCACCTGCACGTGTTCGGCCGCACGGCCGTAGCGGGTGTCGTAGTCATAATGTTCATCGCGGCTGTAGTTGCCGGCGGTACCGGCGTCGCCGCTGGTGACCACGTTCCAGCCGGCGCGGCCTTTGCTGATCAAATCCAGCGAAGCCAGGCGGCGTGCGACGTTGTAAGGCGAGTTGTATGAAGTCGTCAGGGTACCGACCAACCCGATATGGCGCGTGCTGACGGCCAGTGCCGATAACAGCGTCAACGGCTCCAGGCGATTGAGGTAATGGGAGGGCGACCCCGGCGTGATGAACTGGCTGTCGACGATAAACATCAAGTCGAACAAGGCCGCCTCGGCCTGGCGCGCAATGTCGATGTACCAGTCGATGTTGACGCTGGCATCGGCCGGCAATTGCGGGTCAAGCCACAGGTTGTGCCGCCCCGGTCCGCCGCAACCCATCGTCAAGGCGCCAAGTTTGAGCTGTCTTTTGGTCATGTCCAAGGAGTTCCTTGCGGCGTTCAGGGCTGTGTTGTAACGACGGCGGGTTGCAGTGCCGCCGAGAACGAGTTGTCGAACAGACTGGCGGCCGGGTAAGACTTGACCAAGCCTTGGCTGGCGAAGAAGTCCACGGTCTTTTGCGCCTCCAGCGGCGATTGGGCTGTCACCGGCTCCACGGTGGTACGGGCGCGGGCAAACCAGGCGCGGGCGATATCCGCATCGGCCCGGGTGCGCTTGGCCCAGGCATCGGCATAAGCATCGGCGTTGGCCGGGCTTTGGCGGGTCCAGTCGCGGGCTTTCTTCAGGCGTTGGAGAAAGTCATTGATCGGCGCACGCTTGGCATCCACGGCCTTGGCATTGGCGGCAACGAAGCTCTGGGCCGGGATCAGGCCGTCAGCCGTTGCGAGCACGCGCGCACCTTGGCGTTCCTGTTGCGTGACATAGGGTTCCCAGGTGGCGATGACGTCCACCGAACCGCCTTCCAGGGCATGGGAAGCGTCCAGCGCGCTGAGGTAGCGCAACTCCAGTGAGTCTCGCGAGACTCCGGCTTTGTCGAGTGCGGTCAGCAGCAGTTGCTGGCTCCAGGAGCCCTTCCACACGGCCGCACGCTTACCCGCCAGATCCGCCAGGCTATGGATCGACGAATCCTTTCTGACCAGAATCGCCACGCCGTCGAGATTTTGCCGGCTGATGGCGATGACCTTGATCGGCGCGCCCAATGCGCCCAGGAACAACACCGGCGCATCACCGAGCAAACCGATGTCCAGGCTGCTGGCATTGAGTGCTTCGGCGACCGGCGAGCCCGCGGTGAACTGTTTCCACTCCAGTTGATAAGGCAGGTCATCGAGCACGCCCGCCGCTTCCATCACGGCCTGAGCGTTGTAGCTCTGGTCGCCCACCACCAGCGTTTGCGCGTGCGCACTCAGACACAGCAATGCGGCAACCATCCCGGCTACCCGTTTTGTCAGATCACGCACATTTGTCTCCAGCTACCTGTTCTTGGGGATGGACAAGATGGGGGACTGATCAGCGCGTGTAAAATACCGATAACGCATAACCTAATTCTCTAATAATGCGCACAATGCATTTTCAACCCCATAGAAACGCCCCCGAGAACACGCCGACATTGCGTAGCGCCGTGCACCACCTACACTGATTTGAGTCCAGCGCCCAGGGTCATTTCTGTAGATCGCCCGCAGATACCTGCACGCATTGCTCGACAAAAAAGCAGTTGCCCAACTGATTAATAGAGTCGATATGAAAGAGCATCCGCGGCGGCGTGAATCACCTCTCCTGGCTCAGCTTGGCCTGCTGTGCCTGGCCCTTGCCGGTTGCACGGTCGGGCCGGATTTCAGCCGCCCCGAGGTGCCCGCAGCGGCCGGTTACACAAAAGAACCGCTGACGACCACCGCCCAGGCCGATATCGACACCGGCGGCGCGGCGCAGCGCTTGATCGCGGGTATGGACATTCCGGGGCAATGGTGGACGCTGTTCCACTCAACGACATTAAATGCCCTGGTTGAAGAAGCCCTGCGTGCCAACCCGGATGTCAGCGCGGCGCAAGCGGCCTTGCGCCAGGCCAATGAGCAGGTTTACATCGACCAGGCGTCGCTGTTTCCCGCCGTCAACGCCAATCTCCAGAAGACCCGGGAGAAAGTCTCGGGCGTCACGACGGGGGCCCCCTCATCGCCCATCCTTACGCTCAGCTCGGCGTCGCTGAGCGTGTCCTATGCCCCGGACGTGTTCGGCGGCACGCGCCGGCAGATCGAATCGACCACGGCCCAGGCCGAGTACCAACGCTTCCAACTGGAGGCGACCTACCTCACCCTGACCTCCAATGTGGTCAACACGGCGGTCAGCCTGGCGTCTTTGCGCGATCAAGTGGCGGCCACCGAGGCCATCATCCGACTGCAGAGCGATCAGCTCGACGTCCTGCAAGCCCAACGACAATTGGGCGCCATCAGCAATGCCGACGTGCTCACGCAGCAAACCGCGCTGGCCCAGACCCGCGCCACCCTGCCGCTCCTGCAAAAGCAGCTGGCGCAGACTCGCAACCAACTGATGACCTACCTCGGCCGGTTCCCCAATCAGGACCGCGACGAACGTTTCCAGCTGGCCTCCCTGCACTTGCCGACAGACCTGCCCGTCAGTCTGCCCTCGGCGATTGTCGGCCAGCGACCGGACGTGCGCTCGGCCCAGGCTCAATTGCACCAGGCCAGCGCCAACATTGGCGTGGCGGTCGCCAATCAGTTGCCGCAGTTCAGCATCACCGGTTCCGTGGGTTCCACGGTGGCGAGCGGCACCCGGCTGTTCTCGGCCGGCTCCGGCGTCTGGAGCCTGGCGGGCGGGATTGCCCAACCGATCTTCGATGCCGGCGCCCTGGAGCATCGCAAACGCGCCGCCGTGGCGGCCTACGATGAATCCGCGGCGCGTTATCGCGGCACCGTGTTGGTCGCGTTTCAGGACGTGGCCAATGCACTGCGCGCCCTCGAAGCCGACGCCGAGACCCTCGACCAGCAGGTTGCCGCTGAGCGCTCGGCGCAAGCCAACCTGGACCTGGTGCAGGCCCAATTCCGCCTGGGCGCGGTGGCCTACATCAACCTGCTCACCGCCCAGCAGACCTACCAGAACACCGTGCTGGCGCGGGTCAGGGCGCAGGCTGCTCGCTACAGCGATACCACGGCCCTCTTCCAGGCGCTGGGAGGCGGCTGGTGGAACCGCACCGATGTCGACCCCGCCACCCGGGGCCAGCCGGACCGCTTCGGCCTGCCGTCATGGCGGGAGCTGATGCCGGCCGA
>NZ_PYWX01000069.1 GCF_003031675.1 Pseudomonas palleroniana
AATGCGCACGCGACGCCCGCCACAGCGGCGGGCTGGACTGAACCGAATCATTGAACCCGTGAGACTCTCCATGGCCGACGTCCAGACTGCCTCTCCCCCGCCCTCCGAGCCCGGCGTACCGCGCAAGCGTCGACTGTGGCGGCCGATGTTGATCATGATCGCGGTGGTATTGCTGATTGTCGCGATCATCGCCGGGGTGAAATTCGTGCAGATTTCCGCGCTGATCGCCCAGTCAAAACTGCCGCTACCCGCCGCCGTGGTGACCGCGATGCCCGTGCCGTATGCCGACTGGCAACCCAGTGTGTCCGCCGTGGGTTCGATGAAGGCGGTGCGCGGCGTGGACGTGACCACCGAAGTCGGCGGCATCGTGCGCACCCTCGGTTTCACGCCCGGACAGCAGGTGGCGGCCCAGGCGCTGCTGGTGCAGTTGAATGCCGACGCGGACCTCGCGCAGCTTCACTCCCTGGAGGCGACTGCCGACCTGGCGGGCATCGTGCTCAAGCGTAACAAGGCTCAATTGGCGGTCAATGCGGTGTCCCATGCCCAGGTCGACACCGACACGGCAGACTTGAAGGCCAAACTTGCCGCCGCCGAACAACAACGCGCGCTGGTGGCGAAAAAGACCATTCGCGCACCGTTTGCCGGGCGTATCGGGATCACCGGCGTCAACCCCGGCCAATACCTCAACCCAGGCGACAAAATTGCCACGCTGCAGACCTTCGACCCCATCTATATCGACTTCAATGTCCCACAGAACCAGCTCGGGTCCATTGCCATCGGCCAACAGGTCCTGGTGACCGCCGACGGCCTTTCCGAACAAACCTTCACGGGGCGGATCAGCACGGTCGACACCCAATTCGATCCGACCACGCGCAACGTCACCGTCGAAGCCACCGTCGAGAACCCCAGGCAAAGCCTGGTGCCCGGTATGTTTGCCCGCGCCGTGGTCAATTCCGGCGCTTCCCAACGCTACCTCACCGTTCCACAGACCTCGGTGACCTACAACCCCTACGGCACCACCGTGTTCATCGCCACCTCGAGTAAAAACGACAAGGGTGAGGAAGTGCTCAGCGCGCAACAAACCTTTATCAAGACCGGCCCGACCCGGGGCGACCAGGTGGCGATTGTGTCCGGAGTGAAAGAAGGCGATCTGTTGATCACCAGCGGCCAGATGAAACTCAAGAATGGCTCGCCGGTGAAGGTCGACAACCGCGCCGCGCCGTTGAACGACCCGGCTCCGACTCCCCAAGAACATTAAAAGGTGTCCCATGAAACTGACCGATACCTTTATCCACCGACCGGTCTGGGCCGTAGTGGTTTCGCTGTTCATCCTGATCCTGGGGCTTCGCTCGATCTTCGAACTGCCGGTGAACCAATGGCCGCGCACCGAAAACACGGTGGTCACCATCACCACCGCCTACTACGGTGCGGACGCCTCCACCGTCGCAGGCTTTATCACCCAGCCGCTGGAAGCGGCTATTGCTCAAGCCCAAGGCATTGACTATCTGTCCTCAACCAGCATCACCGGCGTCTCGACCATCACCGCCACCCTGCGGCTGAACTACGACGCGAGCAAGGCCCTCACCGAGATCAATACCCAAGTCAATTCGGTGAAGAACCAACTGCCCGCCCAAGCCCAGGAACCGGTACTGACGGTGGCCGTCGGGCAGACCACCGACGCCATGTACCTGGGGTTCTACAGTGACACGCTGCCCACCAACAACATCACGGATTACCTGGTGCGGGTGGTCAAACCCAAGCTCGACTCGATCCAGGGCGTGCAAACCGCAGAGATTCTCGGCGGCCGCCAGTTCGCCCTGCGCGCCTGGCTCGACCCGGACAAACTGGCGGCACACAACGTCACCGCGCAGGACGTCTCCACCGCCCTGGCCAACAACAACTACTTGTCTGCCGTGGGCTCGACCCGTGGGCAGTCGGTGACGATCGACCTGACGGCCGGCACTGATTTGCACACGGTGGATGAGTTCAAGCGCCTGGTCATCAAGCACAAAGGCGATGCGCTGGTGTACCTGGAGGATGTGGCGACCGTCACCCTTGGCGCCGAAAGCTACGACAGCAGCGTGGCGTTCTCCGGCAAGCGCTCGGTGTTCATCGGCATCAAGGCGGCTCCCACGGCGAACATCCTGACGGTCGCCAGCAGCGTGCGCGAGGCGTTCCCCGAGCTGCAATCGCAATTGCCCAGCGGGGTGCGCGGCGAGATCGTGTATGACTCGACCGAGTTCATCAACACGTCGATTTACGAGGTGGTCAAGACCCTGGTCGAAGCCATGATCATCGTCTCGGTGGTCATCTACCTGTTCCTCGGCTCGTTCCGTGCGGTGATTGTGCCGCTGGTGGCGATTCCGCTGTCACTGGTGGGAACGTTCTTTGTCATGTACCTGTTGGGGTACTCCATCAACCTGCTGACGCTGCTCGCCCTGGTACTGGCGATAGGGCTGGTGGTGGACGACGCGATTATTGTGGTGGAAAACGTCGACCGGCATATCAAGGAGGAAGGTAAAGGCGTACTGGACGCCGCGCTGATCGCGGCACGCGAACTGGGCGGCCCGATCATTGCGATGACCGTGGTGCTGGTGGCCGCCTACGTGCCGATCGGGCTGCGCAGCGGCCTCACGGGTGCCCTGTTCAAGGAGTTCTGTTTCTCGCTGGCAGGCGCCGTGACCGTGTCGGCCGTGGTGGCGTTGACACTCTCACCGATGATGACGTCGCGGCTGTTCAAGCCTGGGCAGGAAGAAGGCCGTTTCGCCCGGCGGCTCGACCAGTACTTTGACTGGTTGCGCAAACGCTACCACCGCGTGCTGGCCGGCGGACTGGACGTCTGGCCGGTGCTGGTGACCTTTGGTTTCGCCCTGTTCCTGCTGGTCGCGGCCAGCGGCATGACGGCCAAGAGCGAACTGTCGCCCACTGAAGACCAGGGGTTGGTGTTCATGCAGATCAAGGGCCCGCCGACGGCGTCACCGCAGCAGATGGAGCGCATTGCCGACCAGGCGTTCCAGATCGCCAACAAAGAACCCGAATACGCGCAGATGTTCCAACTGACCGGCCTGCCGGCACTCAACCAGGGCCTGGGCGGCGTGCTGCTCAAATCCTGGGGCGACCGCACCCGCTCCCAGGCCCAACTGATTCTGGACCTCCAGCAAAAATGGAATCAGGTGCCGGGGGCCAGCATCGCGGCCTTCCCGCTGCCCTCGCTGCCGGGGGCCCAAGGGTTGCCGGTGCAATTTGTGATCACCACCACCGACTCGGTGGAGAACCTCAACGAAGTCGCGCAGGCGGTCATGGCCGAGGCCCTGAAACAACAGCTGTTCTGGTTCGCCGATATGGATTTGAAGCTGGACAAACCCCAGGCACGCTTGGTGGTCGACCGGGAAAAAATTGCCGCATTGGGCATGACCCAGGCCGATGTGGGCGCCGCGTTGTCAGCCGCGTTGGGCGGCAATTACGTGAACTATTTCTCCACCGCCGGGCGCTCGTACAAAGTCATTCCCCAGGTGTTGCAGGTCAACCGCCTCAACCCCGAGCAGATCCTCGATTACTACATCCGCACGCCTGCCGGCAACATGATACCGGCGCGTACGGTGGCGCATATCGAGACCTCGACCCAGCCCGAATCGATCAACCACTTCCAGCAACTCAACTCGGCGACGCTGGGCGGCGTCAGCGGTGTGGCCCAGGGCGAGTTGCTGGCGAAGCTGAACACGATCCTCAACCACGTTGCCCCTTCGGGCTACACCTCGGACTTCGCCGGCGAGTCGCGGCAGTTCATGCAGGAGTCTGGTGGGTTCGTCGGCCTGCTGCTGTTCTCGATCCTGATCGTCTACCTGGCGCTGGCCTTCCAGTTCGAGAGCTTTCGCGACCCCGTGGTGATCCTGTTCTCCGTGCCGCCTGCGCTGTTCGGCGCGTTGGCGTTTATCACCATGGGCTACGCGTCGATCAATGTGTACACCCAGGTGGGCCTGGTGACGCTGCTGGGGTTGATCACCAAGCACGGGATTCTGATCGTGCAGTTTGCCAACCAATTGCAACGCGCCGGCCACAGCAAGCGTGAGGCGATTGAAGAAGCGGCCGCCGTGCGCCTGCGCCCTATCCTGATGACCACGGCGGCGATGGTGCTGGGCGTGGTGCCGCTGGTGTGGGCGTCCGGGGCCGGTGCGGCTGGGCGCCATGACATGGGCTTGGTGATCTTCGCCGGCTTGTCGATCGGGACGCTGTTGACGCTGTTCATGGTACCGGCGATGTACCTGTTCATGGGAGCCACGCACGCTCACGAAACCGGGCAATCGCGGCTCGATTCAGAGCCGGCGTGAGCGCCCTGATCCGCCCCAAATAGGTGCACCATGTGCAGGGCGCCTACCCCATGCTCAAACGTCATAATCCCCGGCTCGCCTGCGTGGTAACCTCGCGCCACCATGAATAGATAGTGATCGTCACTGAAGACGACAGAGCCAGGAAAGAACATGCCAAAAATCTCTCACTCAGCGTTGCGCCGCAACTTCCGTGAATTGCTTGCCAAGAAAATGTGCGTTGAAACCGCCTCGGTGTTCGACCCCATGTCCGCGCGTATCGCGGCCGACCTGGGGTTCGAGGTCGGTATCCTGGGTGGCTCGGTCGCTTCGTTGCAGGTACTTGCAGCCCCCGATTTTGCGCTGATCACCCTGAGTGAGTTCGTTGAACAGGCTACCCGCATCGGGCGCGTGGCCCAGTTGCCCTTTATCGCCGACGCCGACCACGGTTATGGCAACGCCCTGAACGTGATGCGCACCGTCGAGGAGCTTGAGCGTGCCGGCGTGGCGGCGCTGACGATCGAGGACACCTTGCTACCGGCGCAGTTCGGGCGTAAATCCACCGACCTGATTTCCATCGAAGAAGGCATCGGCAAGGTCAAGGCGGCGCTGGAGGCGCGTGTCGATCCAGAACTCTCGATCATCGCCCGCACCAACGCCGGTGTGTTGCCGACCGCCGACGTCATCGAGCGCACCAAGGCCTATGAAAAAGCCGGCGCCGATGGCATCTGCATGGTCGGCGTCAAAGACTTCGAGCACCTTGAGCAGATCGCGGCGAACCTCACGGTGCCGTTGATGCTGGTGACCTACGGCAATCCCCTGCTCCATGACAGCGAGCGCCTGGCCAGCCTGGGCGTACGCATCGTGGTGGCCGGGCATGGCGCCTACTTTGCCTCGATCAAGGCCACCTACGACAGCCTGCGCGCCCAGCGCAAGCTGACCCACAGCACCTCGAACCTGAGTGCTACCGAGTTGACGCATACCTACACGTTGCCGGAGAGCTACGTGGCCTGGGCTGAAGAATTCATGGATGTGAAAGAGTAATAGTCCGCCAGTATTTGGCGCTGGAATACCCGGCCACTGCTGTAAGTGGATATAAAAAAGCCGCCGCAGAACCTGCGGCGGCAAACCAAAGGGTAGTGTCGAAGCAGAGCGGCTAAGACCCTGACCACGCTACACCCCCAACCGATTAAATAGTGTGAAGTTTAATTAATCGAGTTTAATCCCGCCCCCCGCTGCGCACCGCGAAAAATCCGTTAATAATCAGGACTCGACAAACACGTCGAGCACAATAAAAACGGCACTGCGCTCACCTGGAATCCCTGCCCATTAAACCTATGCGTCGTTCAATAAAGTGCGGTGTCACTGTGCGCGCTCATTATTTCGGGGAAATAAGAACATGATCAGAAAGTGCAGCCTGTTGACGCTGGCGATAGGCGTCGGCATCAGCCAACTCAGCTTTGCCGATTCGGTGACCGACCAGGCAGAGTCCAAGGGCTTTATCGAAGGCAGCAGCCTTACGGGGCTGCTGCGCAACTATTACTTTGACCGCGACCGCCGGAGCGGCAAGGCTGACAACCGCGACTGGACCCAAGGCGCGATGCTCAACTACGCCTCCGGCTTTACCCAGGGCACTATCGGTTTTGGCGTGGATGCCTATGCCTACGGCGCGATGAAGCTCGACGCCACGCACGCCGACGCGGGCACCGGCGAATTGCCGACCGACCGGCATGGCGACCCTGAAAATGGCTACGGTTCAGTGGGCGCAGACGTGAAGATCAAGGTCTCCAAGACCCAACTGAAATTCGGTGACATGCAGCCCACCGCTCCGGTCTTCGCCACCGGCGGCACACGTATTTTGCCGCAGACCGCGACCGGGTTTGACCTGAGCAGCAGCGAGATCGCCGGGCTGGACCTGGAGGCCGGGCACTTCACCAGCACCAACAGCGGCATGACCAGCAACCATGACCACGATATCTACGCCACTTACGCCAACGTGGCGGCCAACAGCGCAAGCTTCGTCGGTGGCAAGTACACCTTCACGCCGTCGTTGAGCGCCACGCTGTATGCCGGTGAACTGGAAGATATCTGGCGCCAGTACTACACCAACCTCAACTATGTGATCCCGTTGAGCCACGACCAGTCGCTGGCACTGGATGGCAACCTGTATCGCACCCTCGACACCGGCAGTGCCAAGGCCGGGGCGATCAACAACACGACGTACTCGGTCGCCGCGGCCTACTCGTTCCTGGCGGCGCATACCCTGACGCTGTCGTACCAGAAAGTGCATGGCGACACGCCGTTCGACTACATCGGCACGGGCAACAACGGCGCGGGTGAAAGTGGCGATTCGGTGCTGCTGGCCAACTCGATCCAGTGGGGCGATTTCAACGGTCCGGGCGAGCAGTCCTGGGGCATCCGCTATGACCTGAACATGGCCAGTTTCGGCGTCCCCGGCCTGAGTTTCATGACCCGCTACGTCAACGGTTCGGACATCAATGGCACGCACACACCGGCCAACAGTGCCTATGCCGGCGACTACGGTGCCGAGGGTGACCACCACGAGACCGATGTGGAGGCCAAATACGTGCTACAGAGCGGCCCGGCGAAAAACCTGTCGTTTCGCCTGCGTGACGCAATGGTGTCATCCAACGCCGATCAGGGCGATGGCAAGTTGAATGAACTGCGGGTGATCGTCGACTACCCGTTCACCCTGCTGTAACCACGCCCTGCACCGGCCACCCCAGCGGGCGGCCGGTGCAGGCACACTACCCTACCCAGCCGACGGCGGTTTTAGGGATCACCTCGGACTCATCCAGTTTCGAGGCAAACATGCTCACGGCACGGACCGCATCACCCGTACTGGTGCGTATCTGCAAAATCACCGAACCGGCCTGGTCGGCCAGGTTGACGCCACGTTGTGCGCCCTCCTGAGTCGCATTCATGCTGGACACCGCATCGCGGGTTTCCGAGAGGATCATGCCGATCATCTCGGCAATTTCCGCGGTGGAGCGGCTGGTGCGCCCGGCCAATTGCCTGACCTCGTCGGCCACCACGGCAAAGCCGCGCCCCTGATCGCCTGCGCGTGCCGCCTCGATGGCGGCGTTAAGCGCCAACAGGTTGGTCTGGTCGGCGATACCGCGGATGGTATTGACGATCGCGGTGATTTGCTCGGAACGATCGCCCAACTGCCCGACCAGCCGCGCCGAAGCGCCGATATTATCGGCGATGCGGCGCATTTCACTGGCGGTCTCCTGGATCACTTCGGTGCCATGTTCGGCAAAACGCTCGGTCTCGGATGAAATATGGTAGGCCCGGGATGCCCCGCGAGAGTCTTCCTCGAACTTCTCCACGCGCTCGGTGATGTCACTGGCGAACTTGACGATTTTGATCAATTTGCCGTCGCCGTCGTACACCGGGTTGTAGCTGGCCTCCAACCACACCACACGCCCACCTCGACCGATACGCTTGAACTGCCCGGTGAAGAATTCGCCGTTGTTAAGACGGCGCCAAAAGTCGCTGTATTCACCGCTGTTGACCAGTGCCGGCTCGCAGAACATACGGTGGTGCTTGCCTTTGAGTTCCGCCAGTGAGTAACCCATGACCTGTTGGAAGTTGTCATTGGCGTCGAGCACCACACCATTCAAATCAAACTCGATCACCGCCATTGCACGGTCCAGAGCCGCCGTTTTGCTGCGGGTGGCGGCCTCCTGCTCGACTTTTTGCGTCACGTTCAGCGCGTACTTGACCACTTTCAACACTTGCCCCTGTGCATCCGGCACCGGGTTGTAACTGGCCTCCAGCCACACGGTTTTACCGTGGGAATCCAAACGCTTGAAGGTGCCCGACACAAACTTGCCGGCCTTGAGCTCATTCCAGAACGCCGCGTAGGCGGGACTGCCGGTCAATTCAGACGGGCAAAAGTCACGGTGGGACTTGCCGACCAACTGATCGGCGGTGTACCCCATGGTCTTCTGGAAGTTCTCATTGCTGCGCAATACCTTGCCGGTCAGGTCGAATTCGACCACCGCCATGGAGCGTTCGAGTGCGGCGATCAGTCCCTTGTATTGCGTAGTTTCGGCCGTCCTGGCCGCCAGTTCTGCTTTAAGCGCTTTATTGAACATGACGTACCCTCACTCGAGCGTTTTCACTGATGCTTGAGTCTAGTATCGGCAGAAAAATAGTGACTTGAGGCGCAAAAAATAATTATTAATTGACGCCAAGTAATTGATCATAAATGCCACAGAAGTGACCGGCGCGGTGCCAGTGTTTAGACTGGCTGCCCTTTACTCGACCCGAGCCCATCATGGCCAACCACGACCTGAGCTTTACCCCCGATCCCGACGCCGATTCGATCTCTTCCGACGTTATCGGCTTCAACGGCATCCTGGTTTCCACGCAAATTCCAACCCGCGCCGACGGCAGCCTGGAACTGGGTGATATCAGCCTGCAAAGCGAATGCACGCTGCAGGCGTTGAAAGTCGCCCTGGAAAAAGCCGGCAGCTCCATGGACCGCGTGATGCACCTGACCATTTATCTGACCGATATGGCCGACCGCGCCGCATTCAACGAGGTCTACAAACGCTTTTTCGCCAAGCCCTGGCCCGTGCGCGCTGCGGTTGGCGTTGCCGCCCTGGCCGTTGAAGGCATGCGCGTCGAAGTCACCGCGATGGCCGCCAAAGCCTGAACAGCCCCCCTCCCACAAATTGTGTGCAGGCAAGCCAACCCCCACTCGATCTGTGCCGCATGGGTGACCTGCATTGTTAAGCGCCGGCGCCCTGCACACCGCATAATCCTGTGGGAGGGGGCTTGCTCCCGATAGCGGGGCATCAGTCACAAATAAGCTGACTGACAGGCCGCCATCGGGAGCAAGCCCCCTC
>NZ_PYWX01000070.1 GCF_003031675.1 Pseudomonas palleroniana
CGTAGCAGGCCCATTTTTGAGGCCGCTGCGCGGCCTATCGGGAGCAAGTCGAATCGTCGCACCGCCCCTCCCACAATTTATTCATCACCCGCTTTATCGCTTAACTGACTGGCATTAGGGCTTGCCGCGCGCTGGGTGGCGCAGCCGCCCCAATAAGAACGCCACAGTATTTTCAGTGAAACCGAGGTGCCTGGGTTAGGGCCGCTTCGCAGCCCAGCGCGGGGCGAGCCCGCTCACTACAGATCAGTCGACGATGAAGAGTTTCGCGCCGATGGCCGTCGAGGAGCGATGGCCCTCCATGTCATTGCCCACCTGATAACTCATCCCGGCCGTCAGAATGAACCGGCGGCCATCTTCCAGCTCCGTGTGCAACTCGCCTTCAAGGCACAACAGCACATGCCCTCTCCAGCACCAATGATCCGCCAGGTAACCGGGCGTGTACTCCACCAGACGCACGCGGGTGGTGCCGAAATGGCAAGTACGCCATAAGGCATTGCCGGTAACGCCAGGATGGGTTGTGGGTTCGAGGGTGGCCCAATCCGTGGTGCCAAACGGGACAGCGGTAAGATCCATGGGACACTCGGTCGTCAGTTAGCGTGGCATGAAACTACCGGGCCAAGGCCGTTGGCGATAGACACAGATCCGACGGGTTTGCGGGATACAGGTGCCTTCGCTTGTCAGGCAAGCAAGTGCGGGGGTTCTGCAGGATTCAAACCGCAGCCAGCCGCTTCACCATCGGCACACACGCCAGCGTCAGCCCCGACGGCGAGTGATAGACCGCCTGCTCCTCACCCACATATCCGCAGGCACGGTAGAAGCTTGCCGCGTTCAGCGTGGCGTCCAGCACCACTTCTTCAATCGCCAATGCCCGCGCCACGCTTTCCAGATGATCGAGCATTGCCTTGCCGTACCCGCGGCCGGTGAAGGCCGGCAGTACAAACAACGCGCCGACTTCATTGTTGGCAAGGTCGAGCATGCCGGTGGCGACAGGCTGACCGTTCACCCACCCCAGGTAAAACAGTTTTTCCATCAGGGCGTTGTAACCGTCGCTTGCGCAACCTCGGGTCCAGAGCGCCATTTGCTCAGCGCTGTAGGCACCGATGCATTGACCGCGAATGGCCTCGCGGCGAATCTCAAACGCGCGGTCAGCATCGTCTGGCGTGGCTCGTCTTATATCCAACCGTACTGCCTCCTTCCATGACTTCAAATTGCCACTAGCCCATTTGTGCTAATCGACCCTGCCGGTCCCCGGCGCTATATTCCCCGGCACTTCCAACGCTCCGCCAACACCGTGCCTCCAGGGCGCGAGGGCTCGTTGCGCGTTGGAAAAGCCATAACAACCCCAAGGAAGATCCATCATGAAACTCCACGCTCCCCTGACCCGCCTCGCCCTGCTCGGTACTTTGATTATCGGTGTGGCCGGTTGCAGCAATATCAAGCCCACCGAAGACCATCTCAAGACGCTGTCGGAAACCAACCTGGGTGAGCCGGTCAAGCGTATCTCCAATGTGCGCAATGACTCCATGACGACCTATTACATCGCCAGCACCGCCAGCGGTGATTACAACTGCTCCGTGCCCAGCGGTGCCAGCGGCGGCATGTTCGCCGTGGCCAGCTTCGGCATGATGAAGCCGGCCGCTTACTGCCAGCCCAAAGGGGCTCGCGGCAATGGCTTGGTGCCGTTCAACTGATCACCGCCTGCTGGCTGAGGTCACGCAGGGCGCCGCGCAGTTCCGCGGGGCGTACCGGCTTGGACAGAATCGCGATCTGGCGGTCGTGCAACGCGGCCTGGATTTTCTCCACATCGTGCCCGGTGAGGATCAGCGCCGGGACCGCCCAGCCGCGTTGCGCCCGCAAGGCGTCGATGCACTCGATACCGGTGGCATGATTGCCCAGGTCGTAGTCGGCGACGATGATGTCGCAATCGCTGACCAGGTCGCGCCCTGACAGTTCGGCCTGTACCTCGCAGCCCCAGCGCTCCAGCAGCGCCTGGGTCGCGAGCAGCACGTTCTGGTCATCTTCCACCAGGCACACTTTCAAACCGGTCAGCAGACCGACCTGTCGCGCATCATCACGGGGTGCCGGGGTCTGCGGTGCGGTCGCCAGGGTCAGGCCGTACAGGCTCACGGAGGTGCCATGGCCCACCCGCGAACGCAGGTTCACCTGCACGCCCATCAGTTGCCCCAGGCGCTTGACGATGGACAGCCCCAGGCCCACGCCTTCGACGTCTTTATCCCGGCGGTGGCGCACCCGGTAAAACTCCTCGAAGACCTTGGACAGATGCTCCTCGGCAATCCCCCGGCCCCGATCATGAATCTCCACCGCCAAGCCACCTTGACGAATGCGCACGCCGATCAGCACTGGCCGATGCGCGCCGTATTTGAAGCAGTTGGACAGCACGTTCTGCACCATCGTGGCCAACAGCGCAGGGTCTACCAATACCCAGTGAGCACACGGCCGCAAGCGCAGTTCCACGCCGGCCCAACGCGCGGCCTCGGCATTCTGGCGCACCAGGTCGGTCAGAAAATCGCCCAGGTTCACCGGCTGGTACTTGGGCAGCAGGCGGCCGTTGTCGAGGGTGTAGAGGTCGAGAATCGAACGGAACAATTGCGAGACGTTGAGCAGCGAACGGTCGATGTTATCCACCAGCCGCCGCTCTTCATCGCCCAGGCGCGCTTCACGCAGGCACGCGGTGAACAGGCCGATGGAGTGGATCGGCTGGCGCAAGTCGTGACTGGCCTGGGCGAGGAAGCGGGATTTTTCCAGGTTGGCGGCGATGGCCTGTTCAGACGCCTTGCGCGTGCGCTCGAGCAGGATATGCGCATACACCGGGATCACGGTGCTGGTGATCATCAGCATCAGCACCATGAAGGGCTGTGCCTGCCACACCGGCGTAAGCCGATACACGATCAGCAGCGCCAGCAACGCCAATGCCGTGGCGATCGCCAGATAGCGCGAGCCATAGCGCATGCCATTGCCCAGGTTGACCCACACCATCACCGCATACAGCGGCAGCGCCGCCTCGCCTCCCACCACCATGCCGAACGAGGTGCCGGTGTAGTCATGCACCATGCCGAAGATTCGCCGCGCCGGGTAATGCCCGGGCCAGCGCACGATGACCTGGCGCAAGGCGATGGATGCCAGCAGGAACACAAGGATGTAGAGAATGACCGGCAGGTAGGTGTCCACCGACTGCCCGGGCAGGAAGCCCAGCGCGCCGATGTACACGATAGCGATGCTGGCAACCACAATTCGCAGGTTGGCCTGGTCGAGTTCGGAGTTGGTCTCATGACTCATGCACTACGTCCTTGTCGTCACGTTCAGCGTATCAAGGGGACTGAGCGGGCATCCCGCCCGGTGGTAAAGTAACATGCCTCAGCAACGTCGTGCCCCAGGAAGGAGCCCACCATGACAGGCCGGATCATCATTGCCGACGACCACCCGATGTTTCGCGAAGGCATGGCGCGCACGGTACAACGGCTGCTGCCCGGCGCCGTGATCCAGGAAGCCGGCGACCTGGACGCGGTGCAAGCCTTGCTGCTGGATCCCGGCGAGGTCGATACGTTGATCCTCGACCTGCGCTTCCCCGGCCTGACCTGCATGAGCCAACTGGCCAAGCTGCGCCAGCAACTGCGCCGCACCACCCTGGTGGTGGTGTCGATGGTGGATGACCGTGAGTTGATCGAACAGGTCATGGCGCTGGGCGTCGACGGTTTTATCGGCAAGAACATTGCCCCGGATGAAATCGGCCAGGCGTTGCTGGCGATCCGCGAAGGCGAAGTGCTCGTCAAGTTCGCCCCCTCCGGCCTGCTGCCGCTGGACACCCACACCCTCACCCCGCGCCAGCAGGAAGTGCTGCGCCTGATCGCCCAGGGCAAGACCAACAAGGAAATCGCCAAAGCCCTGGCTATCTCGCCGTTTACCGTGCGCATTCATGTGTCGTCGCTGCTGCGCGCACTGGATGTGCCGTCGCGTGCGGCCGCAGCGGTGAAGTATTCGGGGGAGTTCTAGGCGCTTGACGATGCACAGCCGCGCCCACCGGCTGCATCCGATATTTATGCTCAATTCCCAGCTTAATAATATTTTATTAAAAACCGCCCTCCCCCTAGCCTTGAAGTCATGCCCAAGCTGAATCCAACTGCATTACGCAAGGACAGACACATGACTCAAGCAATAACAACAATAGACACGCTGGTGGTGGGAGCCGGTCAAGCCGGCGTCGCCATGAGCGAGCACCTGAGCAAGCAAGGCGTGCCGCATCTGGTGCTGGAGCGCAGCCGCATTGCCGAGCGCTGGCGCACCGGCCGTTGGGACTCGTTGGTGGCCAACGGGCCGGCTTGGCATGACCGTTTTCCCGGGCTGGAATTTGATGACGTGGCCGCCGACGGCTTCGCCCCGAAGGAACGCGTCGCCGCCTACTTCGAAGCCTATGCCCGCAAGTTCAATGCGCCGATACGCACCGGTGTCGATGTGCTTTCTGTGGTGCGTAATGTGGGCCGCCCCGGTTTCACCGTGCACACCAGCGAAGGGGTGATCGAAGCCAACCGTGTGGTGGCGGCGACCGGGCCGTTCCAGAAGCCGGTGATTCCGGCGATTGCGCCCAAGGACACCGAGCTGCATCAGATCCATTCCGCCGACTACCGCAACCCTGCGCAACTGCCGGCAGGCGCCGTGCTGGTGGTGGGGGCCGGTTCGTCCGGCGTGCAGATCGCCGATGAACTGCAACGCTCCGGGCGCCAGGTGTACCTGTCGGTCGGCGCTCACGACCGCCCGCCGCGTGCCTACCGCAAGCGTGATTTCTGCTGGTGGCTGGGCGTGTTGGGCGAGTGGGACCAGGCGGCGATGAAACCCGGCCGCGAGCACGTGACCATTGCCGTCAGCGGCGCCCACGGCGGCAAGACCATCGACTTTCGCGAACTGGCCCAGCAAGGCATGACCCTGGTCGGCCTGACCCAGTCCTTCGCCGGCAACGTCGCCCGCTTCCAGGCCAACCTGGTGGAAAACCTGGCACGTGGTGATGAGAACTACCTGGCCCTGTTGGATGCGGCAGACGCCTACATCGAGCGCAACGGCCTCGACCTGCCGGAGGAGCCCGAAGCCCGCCGCGTGTTCCCCGACGCCGAGTGCATCCAGCAGCCGATCCTGGAACTGGACCTGGCCAAGGCCGGCATCACCTCGATCATCTGGGCCACCGGGTTTGCCGTGGACTACAGCTGGTTGAAAGTCGACGCGTTCGACGCCGCCGGCAAGCCGCAACACCAGCGCGGTGTGGCCAGCGAATCGGGCATCTACTTCCTCGGTTTGCCGTGGCAATCGCGTCGGGGTTCGTCGTTCATCTGGGGGGTGTGGCACGACGCCAAATACGTGGCCGACCACATCGCCATCCAGCGCCAATACCTTGAATACCGCGAAGCCGCCCCGGTGGCTCGCCCGTCCCCTGTCAGCGCCTGATCACTTTTTTGCCGGAGTCTTTTTGATGCCTACTCACACTCGCATCCGCATGTTCAACACCAAGCAAACCTACCCCAACCAGAGCCTGGACAACGACCTGTGCCAGGCCGTGCGCGCCGGCAACACCGTGTATGTGCGCGGCCAGGTGGGCACGGATTTCGAAGGCAACCTGATCGGCCTCGGCGACCCACGTGCCCAGGCCGAGCAAGCCATGCGTAACGTCAAGCAGTTGCTCGAGGAAGCGGGCTCCGACCTGTCGCATATCGTCAAGACCACCACCTACCTGATCGATCCGCGCTACCGCGAACCGGTGTACCAGGAAGTCGGCAAGTGGCTCAAAGGAGTATTCCCGATTTCCACCGGGTTGGTGGTGTCGGCCCTGGGTCAGCCACAGTGGTTGATGGAAATTGACGTGATCGCGGTTATCCCAGAGTAAGGAGGCAACCCATGACCTTTTCCATCGTTGCCCGCTGCGCGGACACCGGCCAGCTGGGGATCGCCATCAGTTCCTCAAGCATCGCCGTAGGCGCCCGTTGCCCGTGGCTGCGGCCCGGTGTCGGCGCGGTGTCGACCCAGAACATCACCCTGCCGGCGCTCGGCCCAGATGTACTCGACCTGCTGGAACAGGGCCTCGCACCGGCCGACGCCCTCGACAAGGCCCTGACGAGCAACGGCTACAGCCAGTACCGGCAACTGACGGCGATTGATCACCTGGGGCGCAGCGTACATTTCAGCGGCAGCGAAACCCTCGGCACGCACAATGCCGTGTCAGGCGAACAGTGTGTGGCGGCGGGCAATATGCTCGCCGATCGCGGTGTGATCGAGGCGATGGTCATGGCCTTTGAACAGAGCGAAGGCCAATTGGCGGACCGGTTGCTGGCGGCAATGCACGCGGCCATCGCCGCCGGTGGCGAAGCCGGCCCGGTGCATTCCGCTGCGCTGGTGGTGGTGGGTGAGCTGACCTGGCCGATCATCAACCTGCGCGTGGACTGGGCCGATGAAGCGCCCATCGTTGAGCTGCAAAAACTCTGGGACGCGTACCGCCCGCAGGTGCAGGACTACATCGACCGTGCGCTCGCCCCTGATCGCTCACCCGGCTACGGCGTGGCCGGAGATGACCGATGAGCCACAGCCGCGCATTGCTGCAAACGCTGGTGGGGTTCGACACCACCAGCCGCGAATCCAACCTGCAGTTGATCGAGTACGTACGTGATTACCTGGCCGGTTTTGGCGTGGCCTGTGAGTTGATCTACAACGACGAACACAGCAAGGCCAACCTGTTCGCCAGCATCGGCCCGGTGGAACTGCCGGGTATTGTGCTGTCGGGGCATACCGACGTTGTGCCGGTGGATGGCCAACCCTGGAGCGTGCCGGCGTTTGCGCTGACCGAGCGCGACGGCAAGCTGTTTGGCCGGGGCACGGCCGACATGAAGGGCTATATCGCTTGCGTGCTGGCGCTGGTTCCGGCGCTGGTCAAGGCGACGCTGCGCAGGCCGGTGCACATTGCCCTGTCGTATGACGAAGAGGTCGGTTGCCTGGGCGTGCGCTCGCTGCTGGCAGTGCTGGAACAGCGGCCGGTCAAACCGATGTTGTGCATCATCGGCGAACCGACGGAACTGAAACCGGTGCTCGGCCACAAGGGCAAGCTGGCCATGCGCTGTGATGTGCACGGCGAAGCCTGCCATTCGGCGTATGCGCCCTACGGCGTGAATGCCATCGAACATGCCGCCGACCTGATTGGCGAACTGGGACGCATCGGGCAACGCCTGCGCGAGCAACAAGACCCAAGGTTTGATCCGCCCTTCAGCACCGTGCAGGCCGGTGTGATCAGCGGCGGCAAGGCGCTGAATATCGTACCGGCCGACTGCCGGTTTGACTTTGAGGTTCGCGCACTGCCCTCCCAGGATCCGGCCGAGGTCGCACAAGCCCTGCAAGCCTATGCCAGGCAACAGGTGCTGCCACGCATGCAGGCGGTGAGCGCGCAGAGTGACATCCGGTTTACCGCGCTGTCGGCTTATCCGGGGTTGGTCACCGATGAGCGCAGCCAGGCGGCGGAGTTGATTGCCGCGTTTTGCGGTTCTCGGGCCTTCGGCACCGTGGCGTTTGGTACCGAAGGCGGGTTGTTTGATGCCATGGGCATACCCACCGTGGTATGCGGGCCTGGGAGCATGGAGCAGGGGCATAAGCCCGATGAATTCGTGAGCCTGGAACAACTGGCGGGCTGCGACGCCATGCTGCAACGGATGCTGGACTCGATTCGCGCCTGAGCCGGACACAGCCCTCACCGCCCTTCCCGGCCTGACACATTCGAACAGGCCTGGCGCCGGATGTTGCCTACTACTTTGTGGCTGTCCGGCGCTTTCGCTGTAAAAACTTATCCTCCTGCAAAGATGAAATGTTCCGCCACATTTGGTGAGTTATCGCCTGGAACCGAAGGAACTTAAAGACCACCCATGAAGGCAGTCAAACTTGACGGGTTATACCCTGATCAACTTACAGGTACTTATCATGAGTAGTATTTCATCTTCGCTTTCAGCCCCACAGTTGGATCCAGATACCCAAGTGCGTGCTGTGCGCTCAAGTGAAGCGCAGGCTAAACCAACTAGTCCTCAGTTCACCATAAAACAAGAAGACCTGGCTGATGTCATGGACTTTTTCTACGATGCCGTCAGCTGGAATCGGGTCAAAGTCAAACTGGAATTCAATCAAGCGACCGTGAATGACTTTGGCGGCGGGCACGGCACTTACCATACGGTCAAATTCAGTTTCATACCGGACCGGGCGGACGGCACTTTCAGCCCCGACTACTTGGACAAAACCGAAAGGGCAACACTCATGTTTGAAGGCAGAATGAGAAGTGCGGGAATTACGAACTACGCCCCTGTCGAGTAACACATTAGTTATCTGAAAGTTTTAACCCACCCCAAGTAACCCATGAGTATCAATATGAACAATATTCAATCCTCCCTTTATTCAAACACCCTTCAAGCGGCACCGGAGGCATTGCGCATGCGCCCCGAACCCAATACGCCGGACAAAGAATCCAACCGCATCACCGTAAGAAAAGAAGACTTCGCGAGGGTCATCGATCTGCTCTCTGAAGCCGCCAGGCGCCACGGCACCCAAGTGACCATCGGGCAGCCGGAGTCGAGCAAACTGGATTATGGCGATGGGGCAATTGAATCAGAGACCTTCACCTTCAGCTTCCACCCTGACCAAGCCGATGGCACCTATAGCCCCCACTATCTGGAAAGCGTGAACAAAACCAACCAGTTGTTTGAAGACTGGATGCGCGTGGAATGCATCAGGAACTACGCGCCTGAATAACGGCCAGCGCTGTTAATCGTTCCCGCGCCTGGCGCGAGAACGATCCTGTCAGCCAAGCAGCCGCGCCAGTTCCTCGCGGCAGTAATCAACAAACAACTGCACCGGCTTGGTCAACGGCGCCCGCCGCAGCCATACCGCCGACAGGCCCGACCCGGTGACCGTCTCGGCCAACGGCACACACACCACCTTCTGCCCGTCATAGGCATACTCGGAATACGGCTTGGTCACCAGGATCGAAAAGCCGAACCCCCTGCCCACCATGCCCCGCACCATCTCGATCGATGGTGAGCTGAACACGATATTCGGCGTCAGCCCACGTTCTTCAAAGATGCTCACGAAGTAGGTCCGACTCGGCAGCACATCGAGCAAAATCATCGGCTCCAGCACCAGGTCCGCCAATGACACCTTGGCCTGCTGCGCAAAGCGGTGATCGGCCGGCAGCAAGGCATACGGCTGTTGCGGCGGCATCAATGGCGTCGTCTCGATGGTGCCGCCCAGGTCATGCTCGAACAGCATCGCCATATCGATACTGCCCGCCGTCAACGCCTGCACCAGCTCTTGTTGTTCGCCGTCGCGAATGAGGATTTCCACCCCCGGCCAACGCGCCTTGAAGCCTGCGATCAAGCGCGGCAGGTACAACGGCGCCACGGTCTCAAAGCAGCCGATATCGATCTGCCCCGCCACTACGTCATTGTCCGCCAGGGCGTTCTGCTCGAACTCATGGGCCACCCGCAACAGCTCCAGCGCCTTGCGATAAAACCGCGCTCCGCTGGGTGTGAGCGACACCCCCTGCGCGTGATGGCGGATAAACAGCTGCACGCCAAAGCTGTCTTCCAACTGCTTGATGGCGGTGGACACCGACGGTTGCGCGATATACAGCTTGCGCGAGGCCTCGGCGACGCTGCCGCATTCGGCCGTGGTTACAAAATATCTGAGCTGGCGCAGATTGTAAGCAGCCATCAGAACCTCCAGAAACGTGGGATTTCGCCCCAAACAAGTGCGTGAAAATCGGCTTTTTTACGAGGATTCAAGTGCATGCAACATACCGGAGCAGAATCCGCCGCGAGCTATATTTTTTAAGGTCTATAGCAACAAACTTACTAATTTACCTCCCTGCGCCCATTGCAGATGATCCCTCCAACAACAAAGAAAGCGCCTCTCCGTGCGGCGCACAGCGAAGTACGTCAACGTACTCACCTTGCCTTGGAGCTCGTCATGGTCACCACTGCAACATCCTCCGCCCCGCTTATCGAAAAACACACGATTGGATACGTGCCCCCGGAAGATCGCCACGGAAAGGTAAGAGACCTGTTCACCCTGTGGTTCGGCGGCAACATCGCGCCGTTGCCGATCGTCACGGGTGCGCTCGGCGTACAACTGTTTCACCTGAACCTGCTGTGGGGCATTGTCGCCATCCTCGTCGGCCACCTGGTCGGCGGCGTGTTGATGGCCTTGCATTCGGCCCAGGGCCCGCAGATGGGCATCCCGCAAATGATCCAGAGCCGCACCCAGTTCGGTTCGCTCGGCGCATTGCTGGTGGTGGTGATTGCCGGCGTCATGTACGTCGGCTTCTTCGCCTCCAACATCGTGCTGGCGGGCAAGTCCCTGCACGGCGTGGTCGACAGCGTACCGGTGCCGGTGGGCATCGTGATCGGCGCGATTGGCTCCGGCGTGATCGGCATTATCGGCTACCGCTTCATCCACGTGCTCAACCGCATCGGCACCTGGGTACTCGGCGCCGGCATCGTGCTGGGCTTCGGCTACATCTTCACCCATGTGCAGACCGCAGACTTTCTGACCCGTGGTGAATTCAACCTGTCCGGCTGGCTGGCGACCGTGTCGCTGGCGGCGCTTTGGCAGATCGCCTTTGCCCCCTATGTGTCGGACTACTCCCGCTACCTGCCGGCCGACGTACCGGTGGCGTCGACCTTCTGGACCACCTACCTGGGCTCTGCACTGGGCTCCAGCCTGGCCTTCATTTTCGGCGCCGTGGCCGTGCTCGCCACCCCGGTGGGCATGGACACCATGGACGCCGTCAAGCTCGCCACCGGCGCCATCGGCCCATTGATGCTGGTGCTGTTCCTGCTCAGCGTCATCAGCCACAACGCCCTCAACCTGTACGGCGCGGTGCTGTCGATCATCACCCTGGTGCAGACCTTCGCTTACCGCTGGATACCGACCGCCAAAAGCCGCGCGGTGATCTCGGTGCTGGTGCTGGCCGCATGTTCGATTGCCGCCGTGTTCGCCTCCAAAGACTTCATCGGCCACTTCGTCGACATGGTGCTGGTATTGCTGGTGGTGCTGGTGCCGTGGACGGCGATCAACCTGATCGACTTCTATGCGATCCACAAGGGCAAGTACGACATTGCCTCGATCTTCCGCGTGGACGGCGGCATCTACGGCAAGTACAACCCACAGGCGCTGCTGGCCTATGCGGTAGGCATCGTGGTGCAGATTCCGTTCATGAACACACCGTTGTACGTGGGCCCGATTTCCGAGCACATCAATGGCGCGGACCTGTCCTGGGTGGTGGGGCTGCTGGTGACGTCGCCGCTGTACTTCTGGTTGGCGAGCCGGGACAGCGCGTACAAGCGCCGCATGGAGGGGGGCAAGTTGGTCGGCGGGATCTGACGTGCGCAGGCTTGGCGAGAGGTCACCTGCCGCCAAGCCTGCTTACACCTCATTCAAAAAAACCGCGTCACACTACAAAGCGATTGACCAACTGATTCAGGTTGATCGCCAGTTTTGACATTTCACCGCAGGCACTCGCGGTCTGGCTGGCCCCCGCGGCACTCTGGGTGGCCAACTCGCGAATACTGACCAGATTGCGGTCAACTTCACGCGCAACATGCGACTGCTCTTCGGAGGCTGTCGCGATCAGCAGGTTACGTTCGTTGATCTGCACAATCGCCGTGGAAATCTGATCCAGCGAAGTACTGGCCTCTTGCGCCACACCCAGTGATTCAGTCGCCAGGTCCCGGCTCGTGTTCATCGCCTTCACTGCCAGGTCCGATTCACTCTGGATGCCGGCGATCATTTGCTCGATTTCCTGGGTCGACACCTGGGTGCGATGGGCCAATGCCCTGACTTCGTCAGCCACCACCGCAAAACCACGACCTTGCTCACCGGCGCGTGCCGCCTCGATCGCGGCGTTCAACGCCAACAGGTTGGTCTGCTCGGCAATCGCCCGAATCACATCCACCACTTTGGTGATGCTCTGCGCACGATCCGACAACCCCTGAATCTGTTCGCTGGTGTTTTCAACGTTACCGTTGAGCTTCTGGATCGATTGCAGCGTCTGCGCCACGCGTGCCAGGCCGACCTCGGTATAGCCCTGGGTACGCTTGGACTCCTCTGAAGCCGACTCCGCGTTGCGAGCGACCTCATCCACGGCCGCGCTCATTTCGGTGACCGCCGTGGCCGCCTGATTGACCTCATCATTCTGCGCCACCAGGCCCCGGCTCGACTCTTCCGTGACCGCCGTCATCTCCTCAGACGCCGAGGCCAACTGAGTAGACGAATCGGAAATCTGCATGATGGTACTGCGCAGGTTCGCCTGCATCTGCGCAAGCGCCTTCAACAAACGCCCGGCCTCATCCGTGCCGCTGACCAAAACCTCCTTGGACAGATCACTGCCGGCGATACGCTCCGCGACCGTCAAGGCATCATTGATCGGCGAGGTAATGCTTCGGGTCAGCAACAGCGCCAACCCCACCGTCAGCACGATAACCCCGGCAATCAGCCCCACGATCAGCCAAAACCCGTTGTTATAGACACTGGTGGAATACAACCCCGCCTCCGCTGCGCCATCATTGTTGAAGGTGGTCAACGCATTGATCTGCGTCTCCATCGCATCAGTCAGGGGCCGAATACCACTCCTCACCAGGCCGACCGCGCCCTCCAGGTCACCCTGGCGCATCAACGGCTCGAGCAGATCCAGTTGACGGATGTACGCCTCGGCGCTGGTTTTCACCGCCGTGTATAACGAGCGCTCTTTATCGCCCCCAACCAGAGGCTCGTAATTCGCCACGGCTTCGGTGAACGCCTTGCGGTAACCCGGGAAGGCTTCAAGAGTTTTTTGAATGGACGTGGGGTCAGCCAGACCCCGCTGCGTTTCAAGCCTCAAACGCAGGACCGTGCTGTTCATCAACGCCGTTTGTCGGACGCTGGCCATCCAGTTGAGTTCGACGTCCTTTTCGGAATCCTTCAGCTTGCCCATCTGCATGACTGCAAATACGCCCTGCACAAAGACCAGCGCGATGATTAACGCGAAAAAAAGCGCAGCGCGTGGGGCTACGTTGAGATTTCTGAGGCGCATGCGGGATACCTGTTTTTCGAGGGGGGGGGTGGAGGCGTTCAATACTGTATCGACTTGGGGGGGGAAAGTTTGAGGGGGGTCGGTGGTCGGGTAACGAGCTTGTACAAACCGTTGCTTAGCGATAGATTTTTTGCCCGAGAGGCTGGGCAAGGGGGAAATAATGGCAGTTGAAAAGCGGTGAAAGACTTAGGCGGCTATCGGCCAGAAGCGGCCCTTCCGCGCAGAACCAGTTTCTCTAACTCGCCTTATCTCTACCTGGTAAATTTGCTCATGTTCGAGCCGCACCTTAGATGACGTAGTCATCTACTGATCCGGACCGTGCCCCAAGCTCTTCAACCTCACGAACCACTGTACCAAGAATGCCGATCCCTTCATGAATCTGCTGCGTTGTCAGGCCGGCATAGCCCAAAATGAGCCCTGCCGGTCGCTCGTATTCTACCGACGTGGGTTCGGCAAACAGCGGCGAAAGCGGATATACGCCAACCCCGCGGTCGAGCGCTATCGCCTGCAACTTTGGCTCATCCTGAGCGCGAAGCGCGGGTAGCGTTAATACGCCATGCAAGCCCGCCGCCATGCCGACCAGTTGCCCATATTCCGCCAGATGTTGTTCAAAAGCCTCCAGTAATGCCCTTCGCCGCAGTTCATTCTCCCGCCGCAGGCGGCGAACGTGACGCTCATAGGTTCCACTTTCGATCAACGAGGCGAGCACGTTTTGCTCCCAGCGTGGTGAGTGTCGATCGGTCAGCCGTTTTGCTTCACGAAAAACGTGAACCAACTCGCGTGGAAGAACCAGATAACCCAACCTGAGTTGCGGTGAGAGTGCCTTGGAGAACGTTCCGACATAAATGACGCGAGCATCTGCGTCCATGGATTGCAGTGCGTCGATGGGCCGCTGGCCATAGCGAAACTCGCCGCCGTAATCGTCCTCAATGATCCACGCGCGATGTCGCCTCGCCCAACTCAGCAGTTCGAGGCGACGTGCAACAGGAAGCACCGCCCCCATGGGAAACTGGTGCGACGGAGTCACAAAGGCCAGACGCACGTGATCACCTTCCGGCAGAGCTCTGGTATCCAGTCCAGAGGCATCGACGGGGATGGGCAACGCCGTCGCGCCCGTGGCCTCAAAGCAATATCTGGCCATTCGGTAGCCAGGCTCTTCGAAGGCAAATGTATCTTGCGGGTTCAGCAAAAGCCGGGCGCACAGGTCAAGTCCTTGCTGCGAGCCATGCACTACGAGTATTTGATCCGCATCACACGCCAGACCGCGTGCCCGTCGCAGATAACCTTGCAGCGCATTGCGCAAGCGCTCTTCCCCTTCGGGGTGGCCGTAAGCGAGGCTCGGTTGATGCTTGACTAGTTCGGAACGGTAGGCGCGCTGCCAACCCAGCGCCGGAAAATCCCTGGAAGCGACCGAGCCGTACCTGAAATCGATGCGAGCTTGTGGTGACGCCATGTTGTACGGCGTCATGACGGCCACACGTTTCCCGTAAAGGGAAAGCACTGGCGGCAGTTCCTTTTGCTGCGCCGAATCCCCTTGGGCATACCCGGATTGAGTGCTGATTATGCTCGCTACCGTGGCGGCTTTGCCCACTGATGTTAATACAAAGCCTTCGGCCGCCAGTTGCTCATAAGCCGCCGTTACCGTGGTTCGCGACACGCCGAGTTCGGCCGCGATTGCCCGCGTCGACATGAGCCTCGTGCCGGCGGCAAGCGTGCCGTCTTCTATCTGCGCCCGTAGCCTGGCATAGATCCGACGTTGTGCGCCGCGAGAAAATGCATCCGGATTGGCTGAAAACTGGCCCATGGAAAAACCTCGAAACTGGCACTTTCGATGATGCAGGTCGTGGTCGACATTATGGACTCCCAACAATCGTAGTGAAATCCCCATGTACATTCCCGAACACTTCGCAGAGCACCGCCCGGAACAGTTACACCGAATTATCCGCGACAATCCGCTGGGCATCCTCGTGACTGAGGGTGAATCCGGCATGGATGCGGACCACATTCCCTTTGAACTCAATACCGGCCAAGGAACATACGGGCTGCTGACCGCTCATGTGGCCCGCGCCAATCCTGTGTGGCAACGTTGCACCGGCGGAACGCCTGTCATGGTGATCTTCAGGGGTGCAGAAGGCTACATCACGCCCAACTGGTATGCGTCCAAGCACGAAACGCATCGCCAGGTTCCCACATGGAACTATGAGGTGGTGCATGTGCATGGCGTCATGCGCGTGATGTCGGAAGAAAAGCTCCTGCGCCGCACCCTGGCCCTGCTGACTCGCCACCAGGAGTCCAAGGAGATCAAGCCCTGGAAGATGGGCGATGCGCCGCGTGAGTACCTGGACGAGATGGTGTCGAGAGTCGTCGGTATCGAGATCGAAATGCAGTGCGTCGAATGCAAGCGCAAGCTCAATCAAAACAAATCGCACGCCGATCGCTTGTCTGTGATCGCGCACTTGCGCGAGCGCGGGCACGTTGAGCTTTCTTCGATAATGCTGGCCAACCTTGAGCAGCCGGATCAGGGGGTAGCACCGTGGACCTTGAGTTGACCACCACCACGATTCTGGTGACCTTCGCCGGAGTTTTTTTGATCTGCTTTATGAAAGGTGCCTTCGGTGGAGGATTCTCCATTGTCGGCATTCCGCTGCTGTCGCTGGTGATGGATCCGCTCACAGCCGGCGGTCTGCTAGCGCCGTTGTTTATCGCGATGGACCTGTTCGGCTTGCGTTACTGGAAGCCATCCACTTGGTCTAAACCCGACTTGATGCTGTTGTTACCAGGTCTGATCTTCGGCATCGGTGTTGGCTATCTACTCTTTCGCGTCATTGATCACCGCGCAGTCGCCTTAGTGATGGCAGCGATTACCCTAATTTTTGTCGGCCTCTGGTTCAAGACCGGCGGGGAAATCAGGGTCGGCCAGCGCTCATCGCTCAAGGCGGTGTCCGCAGGCGTCACCTCTGGGATCACGACTATGGTCGCGCATTCTGGTGGGCCACCATTAGCGATGTACCTGTTGCCACTCGGTCTAAGCAAGAAAACCTATGCCGGCACCACTAGCATGTTCTTTACCGTAGGCAATCTGCTCAAGGCAGTGCCTTGGCTGCTGTTAGCCAGGCCCACCGGTAACGTGCTAAGCCTGATGGTCATCTGCCTGTTAGCAGTTCCAAGTGGTGTATGGCTGGGCTGGCGATTGCACACCAAGCTGGATCAACGCCAGATGTACCTTGGCTGCTACTGCCTGCTCGTAGTCACCGCAGTGAAACTTCTGTGGGACGGCATAAGTGGCTATATCGTCTGAAAATGCCTCACCACTATGAGGCCTAACATTACGGCCATTACCCGACTGGCTGCCAACGGGATGTTAGCAGTTAGAGGCCGTTCAAATGGCCTGTGACACTACGATGCTCTGCTCGGCTAGGCGTGCTTCATCGGGCTAAAATTAACGCTTGAGGACTTCGTCAGGGTAGTAACCGAGCATCTGAACTGGACGCAGATACTCAGACGGCGCTCCGAACAATTTAATCGAGCTGCTTCGAATGACGAAGTTAGGATTGAGCGGCGGCGTAATGTCACCGGCATATTGCGTGCCGTCGCTTAAGCCTCATCGAGTGCCTCGGAGACGCTGTTGATTGCAGATCCGGAACACTCTGAGGAAGGCATCACACAGCACTTGTGTGAACTGGCTTGCCTGCATTTTGGCTGAGCCGAATTCGGACTACGCGGCAGTAAAACTGGTCAGGGCTTGGACAGGCTCCTAAACCCCGCTTGGCCGCCCACCTTAACAACCAACCAGGCCAACAGCACCAATCCGAAGGTTGCCCAGGGGATCGATCCCACGCCTGTCGTCTCAAGCAGTACACCGCCCACTACGGCACTGCCCGCAAACGCGAGGTTCAGCACGGTCACCAGCATCGACTGAGCCACATCGGCACCGTCGGCAGCTGCATTCGCCAAAGCTGTCTGCAGCAGGGTCGGTGCACCGCTGTAACTCAGCCCCCAGGCAGTCATCGCCACATAAACCGCTATGGCAGGCAGGCCACCCAACGCCAATGCCAGCGATACCAGCGCAAACCCGGCAAGGCTCAACAGCACCAACCGCCGCAACCAGCGGTCAATCAGTAGCCCAGTGAGCCAGATACCCACGAGAGCCGCAATGCCGAACGCAAGCAATGCCTGCTCGACCTGTCGATCCAACCCGACCGATGCCAGGAATGCCGCAATATAGGTGTAGAGCATGTAATGAGCCATGATCCACAGCATAACTACCGTCAGCACCGGTCGCACACCTGGCCTGCACAAAACGTGGCCCAGGGACAAGCGCTGGCCAGCCCGTTGCCCGGCAAAGTCAGGGACATTTAGCCGAATCCAAACCATCAGGGCCAGGCTCAACGCCGCTAGCAGCCCGAACACATTGCGCCAACCGATCTGTTCACCCAGCCAGGCACTCAGTGGTACGCCCAGCGCCAAGGCGACGGGGATACCCAGCATAGCCACTGCCATCGCGCGGCCTTGCAAGGGCGCGGCGACCATGCGTCGCGCATAACCGGCCAACAGGCTCCACGCCACACCAGTGGCGACCCCGACGAGCAGGCGCGCGACCAGGGTGAGGGCAAAATACGGCGACAAGGCAGTTACCGCGTTGCACAAACAGAACACTCCCACTGTCAGTAATAGCACAAGGCGCCGTGGCCAACCTTGCAAGGCTAAGGTCAAGGGAACGGCCGCCAGCCCGGAACCGAGGGCACACGCGGTGACCCACTGCCCCGCCCATGCCTGGGATACCTCAAACGTGTCGGAGATATGTGGCAACAGGCCGGCGGGTACGCTCTCGTTGGCAGTGGCGATAAAGCTCGCGGTGGTCAGGGCCAGTAAGCCAGTGATGGGTAGTTCTGAGGACGGTGGGGGGGGTTGAATCGATTGTTCGCGGTTCATGACTTTGCTCGAAAAACAGGTGAGGCCTGATTGTGATGATGTGCCTGTGATTTGATAATTGGTCTAGAATTTGATTCTTAATCAAATCTGGATTGAAGATGGCCACCGATCGATTGGGGGACATGCGCTTGTTCGTTGAGGCTGCCGACCTCGGCAGTCTTTCAGCAGCTGGACGCAAGTTAGGGTTTTCGCCAGCGGCGGCCAGCGCACGGTTGCTCAAGTTGGAGGCGTCGCTGCATACACGCTTGTTTGATCGCACAACCCGTCAACTGCGCCTGACTGATGAAGGCCGGTTCTATCTGCAGCAATGCTGGGTCGCTTTGCGCGCCATTGATGAGGCGGAGGCGGGGTTGCAGGCGAGTCAGCAGGAAGTACGCGGTAAAGTCCGTGTGTCTGCCTCTACTGACTTTGGCCGTCACCTGCTTAATGACTGGCTCGAGATGTTTTGCGCGCAGCATCCGCAGTTGAAGGTGTCGCTGACCTTGTCGGACGCTATGTCTAACCTAGTACAGGACGATGTCGACCTGGCCATTCGTTTCGGCCCACTGCGTGATAGCTCATTGATCGCCCGGCAACTGGCACCCAACTGGCGCGTGCTTTGTGCTTCGCCGGACTACCTGGCTCGCCACGGCGAGCCGCAGACGCCGGCCGAGCTCACCGGGCATAAATTTATTCTGCTGGTGACTCCGGTGGGTCCTTTAAACACCTTCCATTTCAGGGTAGACGGCCAGACATGGAACCACAGTGTGCCATTGGAAAACGCCTGGGAAACCAACGATGGCGCCGTAGCACGTGCCTGGGCACTGGCCGGTCATGGCATTGCACGCAAGACCATTTGGGACGCTGCAGCGGATATCCGTGCCGGGCGGTTGAAGATGCTGCTGCCTAACTATTGCGTAGCAGAAGCCGGGGTGTTTGCGGTGCTGCATGGCAATCGGTATCGAATTGCCAGAGTGCGGGTACTGTTGGACTTTCTGGTGGAGCGTTTCAAATGTGCCACCGAGGAACTTCTGCGCGACGTCGATGTGCCGAGGTGTTGACGGAATATGAACAGCTTTGGCCCACTTGCCATTTTCGCCATAGGAGCAGCAGCTTTGTACCTCTACCGTTCGCGCGAGCGGAAGGTAGATTACGAATCTGTATGTGAGGTAAGCCAAACCTTGAGTAGCTTGGCTGATAGAGCTGGGGCGTCAGTTCTGAATGACGGAAGCGGGTCGGAATCCGCCTGACCCGAGCGGCGGCTTTTGGCCGATAGCTGACGTTCTGATTGGAAAGGCCGAGCTGGAAGGGCTGATAAGCAGCTAGTACGCTTGAGTCCCTCTAATGATAGGAACCTGACATGGGACATGATTCCTCGTTACAGATCGAACGCGCCGCTTATGAGGAGTTCGTCCGGCTTTGGAGTCAAGGAAACTTCGAGCATCAGCGACTGGGCCAAGCGTTTTATAACCACTTCAATCTACACAAACTCACCGATCAGGCCGGATTGCACGGTCTCTATGAGGCCGACGGTGATAAAGCCTTACGCTTGATCTTGAGGCTTTTCCACCTTCACTGAGAGGCAGCTACCGACCCAAAGCTGACGGTGGCGGCAGGTAGAAATCGCCCTGAGCAGACATTCAAGAGACGACGTCAGTGGGAATGCTACTAAGCACCTCATAGGTCAACCCAGCCTCAAAATATGACGCTCTCCACTCAAGGAATCCTACCCCAGGCTCGCACAACAAGAGAACGGTACATCCAGCCCTCCATTGAAACCCTTTCCACCACGGCGATATCTCCAGGAGCCGCCTCCCGCGAGTTCATCCAGTCCGTGAGTACCAACGCTGCCCGATCAATAGTGATCGGCTTTATGATACGGCCCTTGAAAAGGGTTATACCGTCTAGCCTAAAAACTGATCGTTTATTCGGGAATTCCGGTCACCGTATGCACTACGCGCACTGCACAAGGCGGTCGCGCCCCTTCCGGGTCAAGCTATCCGCATTTTTTCAGCAGCGGATAGGCATCGGCAAACTTCATAGCCGCCCCACCAAACATTTCAACGTTGTCCTCGCCTTGAGGTGGCCTGGTCGCTGACAACTCAGGTTGGGCGTATTGCTGATGGATAAGTTGATGACGCACGAAGCGGCTATCAGCTAGACGCTTTACCCACAAAAGGTCGCCGAGTCGCCTCAACCTATGCAAAAACCCGGCGACCTCTTGCATATATAGCCGGCGCAGGATCTTCTACAGGCTGTCCCCGTTTCGACCTCAAGAGCATGATGGGTCCATGAGAGATACCCCTTACACACTGTTCATGCGCTTTCAGACACCCGACCCTGACATTGCCCCACGCGAACAGGCGCCGATGCTCGCCCAGGAGCAAGCCTGGGCGCGGGAGCACGCGTGCAGGCACCGCTTCAGTTGGATCGAAGTGTTGGTGCCGCCGCTGTGCTTTGGCCCTGTGTTGCCGGGTATCGCGTTTTTACTGGGCCTGTTGCTCTATCGCTCGTTATTCGCCCCCGGCCTGGATATTGACCGGATCGTCGGAGCCTCCTTTGGCTGGCTTGCCCTCGCCACGCTGCTCTTCATGGCGGGCTGGGGGTTACGCAACTTCTTGCGCGATGCCCGCGACCCGACCAAACGCTACTGGCGGTCCATGCCGGAGCAAGGGTTGGTCGAGCTTGAGCACCATGGCCTGGTATCCGGCACCAGCCTGTGGTCCTCCGATTATGATCCGGACTGCAACACCCTCATGCGATGGGCAAACGGCAAGCTTGAATGCGTGCAACACAGCGGTGTGACGCAATGGGTCCTGGCCAGGACGACTGCGGGCCACTGGCTGGTGCTCAAGGAAGAATACGCGGGCAACTTCAACTATGGACGGGTTGGCAAAATGCCCACCCCGGACAAGCACATGCAGCCCTGCCAGGCACTGACGATCGCCTTTGCCCCCGGCACCAACCTCTCTCTCGGCAGGCGTTTCAGCGGTGCACCGATGCCATTGGTCGACACGTCGTATTGGCTGTCTGCCGATGAACTCAAGCGCCTTGTCGAGGTGGCCCATCACTGGGCCTTTTTGCCCCCGGACCGTTACGCCGTGGTCAATGACCAGGATGCCGAGTGGGTGCAACGGCTGGCGGACAAGGCGCAAGCCAGCGTCGGCCCCCGGCCGGACGAGACAGGGCTTCAGAGCGCGAATCAATGAAAACGCCTGCCACCCTCACCCCCTCTGCTCGAATCGCCGCCGCTTTAGGAACAACCCCACCCCCAGTGCAACGGCAAAGACCGACAGCAACCCCAGGTCGAACCCAGACAAGTGGATTTGGCTCGCGGCAACGCAGCCGACCGTCCCCATCGCTACCAGCAGTACCCCTAACCATTTGCGAAGCGGGTACGATTTGAGAAACCGATCGAGCAGAAAGAACAGCACCAGAGCAACGACCAGTTGGGTAATATCAGGCATGTGTGTCTCCCGTCAGGTCTTGATGATCAGTGTCGAGGCGGTACGTTGCGGGCCGATGCCGCCATTCACCTGCGCCTCAATACTCACCAGTACGTCGCCTGCGTGATAGGTCGGCAGGGTTTCATTCACGTACATGCGCACACCGGCGCCGGCCGGGGCACCCACATAGGGGGAGGCAACATAAGAAGTGGCGCCAGCGAACGCCGAGGCCGCAAGGTTGGCGATTTTGGTGCGTTGGGCGTTGAGAACATCGCCCTGCTGCCGGGTCAGCGGCTTGGAAATGCCGATCATCATCAGGCACGGCAGGTTCTTGGCCAGCATCTTGTCGTACACCTCGACCACCTTGCGGTTGACCTCGTAGTGGGCGCTTTTCGCCTCGCCAAAATGCAACTCGCGCAGGCGTCCGCGTTCGCTGTCGGTGAGGGTGATCTGCGAGACGTTGAACACGATCCCGTGATTGCCTATGTATTGGAAAGTCCCTTCGAACTTCATCGCACGCATCCTTTCGAGCCAAAGGCGGGAATTATCTAGAAGGCATGCGCTGGATTCAAATCATTTCACCTGGCTGGCAAGGTGCGATGCCCGCCGTAAGGTGTTGACGGACATAGTAATTATCGAACTCACTGCTTTCGACGAACTGGAAGCCATGGCGAGTGTAAAAACGATTCGAGGCACTTTCTTTGAGGGCACCTACTTTGATCGGGAGTGCAGCCGCATCCGCAGCTTTGAAAATCTGAGTGAGCACAGCAGAGCCGATCCCCGAACCTTGCGCGCTCGGCCTCACGTATAAGTGGTCGAGCACAAGTTCATTGGGGTGGTGTTTGACCACTACAAAGCCAACCCTTTCTCCAGCAAGCTCAATGTAATGTGTGTTGTGGGCTTCAAAGCAGCGAACAAACCGCTCGCGCGCCCGCACGGGATCAAATCGCCCGATGCGCTCCAAACTTTCGCGCATGGCCTCAATTCGAATGGCAACAAGATCGTTCAAGTCGCTTTGTTGAGCGCGGACTAACGTCACTGGGAAGTATTGATTGGGTTTGATCGGCATATTGAATCGGTCCTGAATTCGTAGATGTTCAATGCGCGCTTTTGGCCGACTATTGCCTTTCGTGAAGGGCTGCAACCGACCCAATACGGTCATTCCATCTGAAGCGATAAGTTGGATGGCGTATGCCAGTGAATTCTGGAGTCGATATGAACATGTTTTTGCTTCTGAGGCGTGAAGGGGCTGTCGAGTGTGCCCAATGCAATCGAAACCCAGTCGGTAAATTCACCTTGGGCACGTGACCAGAACAAAGTCGAGCCACACCGCGCGCAGAACTCGCGAAACACCGATTCTGAAGAAGAAAACCTGGTGATGTGTCCGGCGCCGTTGAGTATCCGTAATGCGTTACGGGGCACGCTTGCATACGAAGCGAATGCTGCCCCGTGACCTTTACGGCATTGAGCGCAGTGACAATGACTCACTGCTTTTGGCGTCGTCAGAAGCTCGTAACGGATTGCTGTGCAAAGGCAACTTCCCTGGTACACCTCTGTCATGCGTTCGTTCCTGTCGCTGGAAAAGACGCCAGCTTAACCGCCTGAATCTGATCAGTCGAACGCCCGCTTCTGGCCGATACCTGTCTCACAGGAGCAGCCACTAAGCTTGGAAAAATCTATCGGGCCGGCATGGGTAAAGGGCACTGGACGCCACGCCGTCAATGATTTCCTCGCTGGCAAGGCGCCCGACTATCGCCGCCAAAGTAATTCCGGGGTGCATTGCGCAAACATACGCGCCGACCACCTTGGGTAGATAACCGATAATGGGGATACCATCGGCAGGTATGGGTCTGAGTCCGACACAAGCACTCTCCACATCTATGGAATTGACCCCATGGAGTTCGTTCCGGATTGTCTTGGCCGTTCGAAGTGCGATCGCTAACGGTTGGTTCTCCATGGCTTCGTCCAGGTAATCTTCTGCCGCCAGCAACGCACCGTCCGAGCTTTGCCTCACTTCCATTTCGGGGCTGGAGATCAGGGTATGCACGAGGTTGGGTTGTGGTTTGTAGCGGATGAAAATGGCAGGCGAGGCCTCTATTGGTAGGGACACCTCAAGCATGTCGGTCAGCTTCGTTATGCCTGTCCCGGCTGCTAATACGACGATATCGGCATCGATGCAGCCTATTGTTGTTTCAACCCCGGACACCTTTGCACCCTGCGTTACAAAACCGAGAACTCGCGTTTGAGTGAGAATCTTCGCCCCATATGCCTCGGCGCCCGCGATTAACGCATGCGTAGCTGCCACGGCGTCGAGCGCCCCTTCTTGCGCCACAAACAAAGCAGCCTGCGGAGGATTCTTAAGATTTGGCTCAAGGTCGAGAATCTGCGATCGAGAGACCCAGTGATCCGATGCCTGCTTACCCGAAGCTGACAGCGCCGCATTCGGCATCACGCTGTATGACAAGGCGCCTGTCCATCGTATTTCCATGCCAGGCAGCTGCGTTTCGAGTCGACGATACTCCTCGATGGCAGAAGCGCGCAGTTGCGCAATTGGGTCAGGTTCGGGGTGTGTGGTATTGATCCAGGCGAATGAACTCCCAGTTACCCCAGACGCTATACCTTGCGCCTCGACCAAGATGACATTCGCACCCTTACCAGCCAGGTGGTACGCAAGTGACGCGCCTACGATGCCTGCACCAATGACAACGACTCGTTTACCTTGGCCATTTCCCATATCAACCTCCGTTTTGTCGACGTGCCGATGGTACGACAGCTGGATGCTTTTTGAATGTCCGCTGCTGGCCCAAAGCGGAGGCTCATGAACGGCCACTTTCGGCCATTACCAGTCGTCCGTGAGTGGCATTTTTTGCCCCAAAGTTTCCCTTGGCCATTAACTAGATGCAGCTGCTTTCTGGAAAGCGTAATATATATCTAACGAAATTTTTAGTGTTTTTTCGAACTCATTCTTACCGAGAGAAATATGAAGATTGACTCCAGTCATTTCCACAGGCAGCACATGGGGAGGTTATTGTATGTCGGTGAATACCTGAAGCGAGAAGGTTATAATCTGAACGGTACTAGATTTCAACACTACTTGAGTATCGCAGAGAGGTTTCTTGAGGTTCCGGAGTTGACTACCGACGAGGCTTGGGCTCTAGTTGAACTCAGCGAAATGTATGTAATTCTGAAAGTTTCAGAGCGGTATGGATGCATTGGTCGCGCAGAGATATCTCTATGCCTGAAAGGTGCTCATTCGTTAGATGGTGAGCAATTAGCAGGGGCTGGAAATAAAGCCAGAAACTATTGCTTTCAACTCTATGTTGCCTCGAACCTCCTAGTTTTCGGTATGGAAGCCGAGATTCCGTCCCATGGTTCGGAGGCAGACATTCGGTTTATATATGACGAAAATAGCGTGCCCGTTGAGTGTAAAAGACTATTCGTTGAAGGAGGGGTCGAGAAGAGCGCAAAAAATGCCTGTAGTCAAGTGTCGAAACGTGTGGCGGAAGGGCACTTCGGGATTGCAGCAATATCTTTAAGCAGAGAATTTTGGGCAGTAGAAAAAAAGGCGGTAATGGAGTCGGTCCATGACGCGAGATTCTCAGTTGAGCAACTTTATAAACGATGGCGCGGAATTTTGAGTCGCCTCTTGGAAAAATATCCTAAGGTGGCATTGATTTATATAAACTTCCAGATTCCGGTTGTGGGTCCTGAAAACCTTTACAGCATCTATGAGCGGAAATTTTTTAAGACTCGCGATAATTATCAGTTATTACCTGAATCTGGTGTCGCTCAGCATTTTATTGATGCCATGATGACCTTGAGCCTGATGGAAGAGCTTCATATAGACGAGTGACAATAGGGCATTGTTGCCCAATTCATCGCCTGTAAGCCTTATCTCGCAAAGCCTATGTCCGCTATTGGCCAATTTCTGCCGGTCAAAAAAGCCAAAATAAATTCGCCCCCTTTTCGATTAGAAGCGCAGGTTTGCTTCGCCCACTGTTGCCTGATGTGATTTAAGCTGTGAAAAAGCCCGCTTTGGCGGGCTTTCTGGTTTTTGGTGAGCAGCCCAATCGCACCTTGAGCAAACCCGGCTAGGCACGCCCCCCTCGCTGTAGGCGACTCTATCGCCGACCGCCCCTCCAGGAGTTTCTTCCAGTGTCCGAAACGCCCAGCCACCTCGCCTACACCAAACGTTTCAACGTCGTCCTCGCCTATATCGAAGCCAATCTCGAAGGTGACCTGTCGGTGAATACGTTGAGCCAGGTGGCGAACTTTTCGGCGTTTCACTTCCATCGACAGTTCACTGCGTTTGTCGGCGTGCCGGTATCACGGTATGTGCAGCTGATGCGTCTGCGTCGTGCGGCCCATAGCTTGGCGAGCCTTGCCGAGTATTCGGTGCTGGATGCCGCGCTCAGTGCCGGTTTTGAAAGCCCGGAGGCGTTCAGCCGGGCGTTTCGGCGGGCGTTCGGTATGGCGCCGAGTGTGTTCAGGAAGGCGCCGAACTGGCAGACCTGGAATGCGGTGTTCGCCATCCCTCACTTTTCCAGGACGATCATCATGCAATTACGCATCTTAGAATTCACTGAAACCCAGGTCGCCGCGCTTGAGCATCGCGGGCCCGCCGGGCTTGTCAATCAGACGACCAGCCAGTTTATCGAATGGCGCAAGCACAGCGGCCAGTCGCCGGTGGCGTCGAGCCGCACGTTTGGCATTCCCTATAACAACCCCGATACCACCCCGCCGGAGGAATTTCGTTTTGTCATCTGTGGCGAGATTGACGAGGCTGTGGCGCCGAATGCGTTTGGCGTGCATGAGCGCGTCATTCCGGCTGGGCGATGCGTGGTGGTGCGGCATGTGGGGTCGCCGGATCATATCGGCGAAACGATCTATCCGATTTATCGCGATTGGCTGCCTGCCAGTGGCGAGGAGCTTCGCGACCATCCGCTGTTCTTCCATTACCTGAGCGTCTACCCCGAGACACCGCAGGATCAGTGGCAGACCGATGTGTATGTTCCGCTGAAATAGCGTCCGAAAAGGGGACGGATTTACTTCTGAAGGAATCCCGCCCCCTTTTCGCTCAAGCCCAGTTAGAAGCCTCGGCGCCTTGCTCCATTGCCTACAGTTGCGTCAGAATCCGCCGGCTTGTGCGCTTGAGTGGGCGTCTCTAAGGTGGCCTGGTCGCTGACAACTCAGTGATCGGGTTTAGTAGCCCGCGTGACAACATAAAGTGCATGAGCCTCATCGATCAGATGTTCTTGTCTGTACTTGATGGTGGCTGTGCGCAGGGCGCCCTCGGGCGCGCCGGCTTTGTGTGTTTCCCCGGTCTACTAACCTGCGTACAGCTGCCACCCTCTCGTTTAGTAGCGAAAAGGTGTTGGCCCTAACACAGGTACAACACACATGTTCAAAGTCACGCCCAACCCTCCAAACGGTCCCGACCTGAAACTGAATCAGGCTGCGCACCGTGCAATTGATCATTACCTCAACGCTGGCACCGAACGACCAGAGCCCCCTCCTCCACCTTCGAAGACGCTGTTCAGCGTCGCTGACGATGCCAACAGTGAAGTGCTGATTGCCAATAGCTATGAGACTTTTTCTTCGGTGACTGCGTTGTTGCTTGACCTGTCGGATGAACTGACGGGGAAACAGCGAGATGTGGCGTTGGCGATTCACCAACTCAGCGAGTTGGGCGTATTGCTGATGGATAAGTTGATGACGCGCGAGGCGGCTATCGGCTAGCCGCTTTGCCCACAAAAGGTCGCCGAGTCGTCTCAACCTATGCAAAAACCCGGCGACCTCTTGCCTCTATGACATTGGCGGCAGCACGGATGAAGTGAGGGTCAAACTCGGGTATGACGAAATCTAGACCGCCAGCCCGAGCGCGCGCTCAGCCAAGGCTACTACGGGTATGGATGAAAAACGGCGCGCCGCTCATGGCACTGAACGGGGAACTCAGTGCATGATGCCCCCCCAATCAAGGACGATAACCACAATGAAAACCGCCCTGCACGCCCTGCTCCTGCTGTGCCTGACCGCCCCCGCCTTCGCCGCCGAAAACCCCGTCGGTTTCAACACCGTCACCCTGCCCGACGCACAAAACAACCGGCCACTCGAACTGGCCGTCTGGTACCCCGCCACCACCACGGCCACCCCCACGCTGATCGCCGACAACGCGGTGTTCATCGGTGCCCTCGCCGTGCCTGACGCCCCGCCGGCGGCCGGTGAACATCCGTTGGTGGTGCTCTCCCATGGTTATGGCGGTAATTGGGGCAATCAGGTGTGGCTGGCCAGTGCGCTGGCGCATCAGGGGTACATCGTCGCGGCGGTCAACCACCCGGGCACCACCTCCAAGGATCGCAACCCACACACCGCTGCGCAGTTGTGGTTACGCCCGACCGACCTGAGCCGCGCGATTGATGCAGTGCTGGCTCAGCCGAAGGCATTTGGCGCGGTCGCGGCTGGCCAGATTGCTGCCGTTGGCCATTCCCTGGGCGGCTGGACCGTGCTGGAAACCGCCGGAGCACGCTTCGATCCCGACCTGTTCAGCCGTGACTGCAGCGCCCACCCCAAGCTCGGCGGCTGCATCGGCTATCAGGCGATGAACCCCGCCGGCACACCAGCCGGCAAGGCTCGGTTGGCCGCCGATTTGAGCGACAAACGCGTCAGCGCCATAGTGTCCTTGGACCTGGGCCTGTCACGCGGCTTCACCGACATGAGCCTGGCGACGCTGCCGGTACCGGCGCTGGTGATTGCAGGGGGCGTGCCTTCAGAGGATATGGACCCGCAGCTGGAGTCCGCCGCCCTGGTCAAGCGCCTGCCTGAAGCAACCACGAAATACGTGGAGATCGCCGATGCCACCCACTTCAGTTTCATGTCGATCTGCAAGCCGGGCGGCATGGCGTTGATTGAGGAGAGCTCGCCGGGCGACGGCATGATTTGCCGCGATGGTGAAGGGGCTCGGCCGAGGGCGGTGATTCAGCAACAGGTGGTGGGGCTGATCAGTGAGTTTTTACGCCAATCGTTTCGACCTTGAAGCCGGTATCGACCTTTAAGCACCTAGGACGAGACTGGCGGATAAGGTTGAACCTCTCCCACACGTAGAGGCTCAGAACCCTACATCTTCGGGAGAATTTTATGACCAAGACTGCATTAGTCGTCGGGGCCAGCGGTATCGTTGGCAGCGCCATCACCCAGTTACTGCTCGACCAACAGTGGCAGGTCGCAGCGCTGTCCCGCCAGCCCTCGCAAGTACCCGGCGTGATTCCGGTGGCCGCCGACTTGCAAGAACCTGCATCGCTGCAACAGGCCCTGGCCGATTTGAAACCCACCCATGTGTTCATCACCACCTGGTCACGCCAGGCCACCGAAGCCGAGAACATCCGTGTCAACGCGGCCATGGTGCGCAACGTGCTGGACGCCGTGCGCCCCGCCACAAGCGTGCAGCATGTGGCGTTGGTCACCGGCTTGAAGCATTACCTCGGGCCGTTCGAAAACTACGGCAAGGGCAGCCTGCCGCAAACGCCGTTCCGCGAAGAACAAGGTCGCCTGGACGTGGAGAACTTCTACTACGCCCAGGAAGACGAAGTGTTCGCCGCCGCAAAAAAGGACGGTTTCACCTGGAGCGTGCATCGCCCCCATACCGTCACCGGCGTGGCGGTGGGCAACGCCATGAACATGGCAACCACCCTCGCCGTCTATGCCAGTGTCTGCAAGCACACCGCACGCCCGTTCGTATTCCCCGGTTCCCGCGTGCAATGGGACAGCCTCACCGACATGACCGATGCGCGCCAGTTGGCCCAGCAGCAGCTGTGGGCGGCCACCACGCCGGCGGCGGCCAACCAGGCGTTCAACATCACTAATGGCGATGTGTTCCGCTGGAAATGGATGTGGGCGCAGATCGCCGATTATTTTGGCCTTGTACCCGCAGCGTTCCCGGCCAAACCCTCGCCGCTTGAGAGCCAGATGGCCGATGATCAGGCGGCCTGGAGCGAGATCGCAGCCAAACACGGGTTGAAGGAAACCGACATCAGCCGCCTGGTCTCGCCCTGGCATACCGATGCCGACCTGGGGCGCCCGATCGAGGTGGTCACCGATATGTCCAAGAGCCGGAAGATGGGCTTTACCGCCTACCAGGCCAGCGACCAGGCGTTTTTTGAGGTATTCGATCAGTTGCGTGAAGCGCGGTTGATCCCTTGAAGAAACAGGCCGCCATTCACCGGCGGCCGCTTTTCTCTCAATGGCCGGCCACGGCTGGCTTGCCTGCGCTACGCGCCCCCGGCTTGAAGCCATGGGCGTGCGCCGCCACGGTAATCAGGAGCGCAACGCCGATCAATGCCAGCATCGCCCACGGAAACGCCGCCACACCCCAGGTGTCCAGCAACACGCCCCCCACCACGCCGCTGCCGGCAATCGCGCTGTTCCACGCCACCACGTTGAGTGACAACGCCACGTCCGCGCCATCGCCCGCCGCATCCGCCAGGGCGGTTTGCAGCAAGGTCGCGGCGCCGCCAAAGCTCAAGCCCCATACCGCTACGCCGAGGTAGATCACCTGCGGCACATTTCCCAGCAAACCGAACACCACACTGATGAGCGCAAAGCTTGCCAGGCTGACCAACACGGTCTTGCGCAGTAACGGTTCAACCAATTTAGCCGTGATCCAAATCCCCACCAGCGCGGCAATCCCGAATACCAACAGCACCAGGTCGACACGCTCCGCCAACCCCGCCGGCGCCACGAACGGCGCGATATAGGTGTACAGAATGTTGTGTGCCAGCATCCAGCTGATCACCACCGCCAACACCGGGCGCACGCCCGGCGTAGTCAGCACCTTGCGCAGGGACACGCGTTGGTGGGCGGGCTGCGGCGCGTAGTCCGGGACTTTCACCAGTACCCAGGCGATCAGCCCCAGGCTCAGCGCCGACATCAGGCCGAACGTGGTACGCCAGCCCACCAGTCCACCGAGCCAGGTGCCCAAAGGCACCCCCAACGACAGCGCAATCGGCGTGCCGACCATCGCCAACGCAAGTGCCTTGCCCTGTTGGTGGGGCGCAACCATACGCCGCGCGTAACCGGCCAACAGGCTCCAGGCCAACCCCGCCGCCACCCCGGCAAAGAAACGAGCTACCAGCGTTACGCCATAGTGGGACGACAGTGCGGTGATCGAGTTGAATAGCAGGAAACCGACGATGGTCAGCAGCAGCACATTGCGCCGACGCCAGCCACGGGTGGCAATCGTCATGGGAATCACCGCCAGCACCGAACCCAGTGCATAGGCGGTGACCATCTGCCCAGCCATTGATGGCGAGATCGCCAGGCCATCGCTGATCAACGGCAGCAGGCCGGCAGGCAGGGTTTCGGTGACGATGCAGATGAAGCCGGTCATGGCCAGGGCGAGCAAGGCGCCGATAGGCAAGCGCTCGGATGCGGCCGATACGGTGAGTGAGGCGGTCACGGGAAACTCCTTTGGCAAGACTTATATACTGATCGATATAAATATTGCAGGCGACCGGTGCGCGTTGTCAATTACTTATGTATCGACTAGTATTTATCTCACCTTGCCACCGGAGACCTGACATGGCACAAATGGGCCGCCCCCGCACCTTCGACCGTGAGCACGCCGTGGAACAGGCTTTGCACCTGTTCTGGCAACACGGCTACGACGCCACGTCTCTGGCCCAGCTCAAGGCCGGCCTGGGCGGCGGAATCTCCGCGCCGAGTTTCTATGCCGCGTTCGGTTCCAAGGAGGCGTTGTTCGAGGAGTGCGTGCAGCGCTATCTGACAACCTACGCCCAAGTCACCGAATGCCTGTGGGACGAAAGCCTGCCACCGCGCCAGGCCGTCGAGACTGCGCTGCGCCAGTCAGTCCGCATGCAGTGCGAAGAGGGACACCCCAAGGGCTGCATGGTCGCGCTGGGCGTGATGAGTGCGCCAAGCCCGGAAAATGCGCGGGTGGCGGATGCGCTGACCCAGTCGCGCCTGCGCACACGGGCAGGGATTGTCGCGTGTGTGGAGCGCGCAGTGCGTAGCGGCCAGTTGCCGCAACATACTCAGCCTGCGGTGATGGCGAGTGTGTTTGACAGCTTCTTGCAGGGGGTTTCAATCCTCGCGCGGGACAACGTACCCCACGCCACACTCGACGCCGCGATCAGCCAACTCTTGATGACCTGGGACGTCGCCGCGTCCATCGCCGCCCCTGTGGGTAAAGGTTCGGGCTGACAATTTCAAGCAGCGCGCAAAAAATTTCACGGCGGCCAATACCCCTCTTATTCCACCCCCTCGACCACGCCTTGATCCTCCCCCAAAAAGCCCCCGCTCTGGTGATGCCAGAGCCGCGCATAGGTGCCATTTTTTTCCAGCAATTGGGTATGCGTGCCCTGCTCGATGATGCGTCCGTTGTCCATGACGATAAGCCTGTCCATGGCCGCAATCGTCGACAACCGATGGGCAATGGCAATCACCGTCTTGCCTTGCATCATTTCATCGAGGCTTTCCTGGATGGCGACTTCGACTTCCGAGTCCAGTGCGCTGGTGGCTTCGTCCAGCAGCAGGATCGGCGCGTTTTTGAGCATGACCCGGGCAATGGCGATGCGCTGACGCTGGCCGCCGGAGAGTTTGATGCCCCGCTCGCCCACCAGCGTGTCGTAGCCGGAGTGGCCCTGTTTGTCGCTGAGCTGGCTGATGAACTCATCGGCCTGGGCACTGGCTGCGGCACTGCGAATCTGCGCGTCGGTCGCGTCGGGGCGGCCATAGGCGATGTTGTCGCGGATCGAGCGGTGCAGCAGGGAGGTGTCCTGAGTGACCATGCCGATCACGCTGCGCAGGCTTTCCTGGGTGACATGAGCAATGTTTTGCCCATCGATGCGAATCGCGCCCTTGTCCACGTCGTAGAAGCGCAACAGCAGGTTGATGAGCGTCGATTTACCGGCGCCGGAGCGCCCCACCAGCCCGATCTTTTCGCCGGGGCGGATGGTCAGGTTCAAGCCATCGAGCACCTGGCGTTCACCGTTGTAATTGAAGCTCACATTGTCGAAGGTCACCTCACCGGCTGTGCTGATGAGCGCGGGAGCGTCGGGCAGATCCTGCACCTTGGGGCCGCGGGTCAGGGTTTGCATGCCGTCCTGCACGGTGCCGATGTTCTCGAACAGCGCGGTCATCTGCCACATGATCCAGTGAGACATGCCATTGATGCGCAATGCCATGGCGGTAATGGCCGCCACGGCGCCGGTACCGACTTCTCCTTGGTGCCACAACCACAGCGCATACCCACCGGCCCCCATGATCAACCCGACCACCAGGGCCTGGTTGACGATCTCGAACTGGCTGACCAGGCGCATCTGGCGAAAACCGGTCTGCTTGAAATCCTCCATCGCCGCGCGCGCAAAATGCGCTTCGCGCTTGGAGTGAGAGAACAGCTTCACGGTGGTGATGTTGGTGTAGGCGTCCGAAATCCTTCCGGTCATGGACGAGCGCGCATCGGCCTGTTCTTGCCCGACTTTGCCAAGGCGCGGCACGAAGTACGCCATGGCCAGGCCGAACAACACCAGCCAGGCAATGAAAGGCAGCATCAACTTGGGGTCGAAGCCGGCGGCCAGCGCAATGATCGCGATGAAGTACACGCCGATACCGGGCGCAATTTCGATCAGGGTGAACAGCACCTCGCGCACCGACAGCGCGGTCTGCATCACCTTGGTGGTGACGCGGCCGGAGAACTCATCGGAGAAGAAAGACAGGCTCTGGCGCAGCATCAACCGGTGAAAATCCCAGCGCAGCCGCAGCGGCAGATTGATCGCCAAGACCTGGTGCTGCACCATCGTGCGCAAGGCCACCAAGCCGATGCTGGTCACCAATACGATAGCGATACCCCACACCACGCGGCTCTCCTGCCCTGCCGCCTCGCCGCCGGCCTGCCAGGTCGAGAGCAGGTCCACAACCTGGCCGAGAAACGAAAACAGCCAGGCCTCGTAAATCGACACACCGGCACTGAGCAGCGCAAGCGCGAGGATGTAACCGCGTGCACCTCGCGTGCAGGCCCACAGGAACCGCGCAAGGCCTTCCGGCGGCGGCGGTACCTCGTCAGGCGGGAAAGGGTCGAGACGTTGTTCAAAGGTGCGCAGCATGAAACTCTCCAAAAACGTTCCAGCAGTGATTCTGGCATTTAAAGGAGACTTTGCGGGGTTTGCATCTGTTCCGCAGAAATAGCGCAATGGCAGGTTTGAGCCCCGAGCGGATGCGCATGCGCTCAGGGCTGATCCTCAGCAGCCGGTTCAACTACTCAGGAATCGTGCCGGGCGCCCTGGCGCAAGGCATCCAGCTGTTGTTGGGCGTGGGCAGCCTGGCTGTAGGCGTTGAGGATCTCGGCGATCTGGTCGCACTCCAGGGTGCGGCCGTCATGCATCAGGCCGGCGGATTGAATGAGGACGTGCGGCTGGGGCTTTTTCAGGGCCAGCGCCTGGTTGCCGAACAGCTGGCGCGCGGAACGGTGCACAGGCAGGGGCGCATCCGCGCGCAACAGCAGTTTCTGCACGGTCAGCCAGCCTGGCTCACTGACCTCGAGATCGACAATGTCGGCCAGCTCGATCGGCGCGCTCAGGGTGTCGACAAACAGCTGGCGGCGGGTCAGGCGCATAAAGACGTGTTGCCCGGCGTTGCGGTGCTGCCAGGTAAGTAGCACGAACACCACCGCCATCACCGCAGCACACACGGCCAGGCCGGTGGAGCCCCGGTGCAGGGCGAACCCCAGAAAGCCCAGCGCAATCAGCAAAAACAGCGGGCCGCACAGCTTGTAGCGGCGCGAGTTGGTGAATTCGGTCTGCTCGGGTACACGCTGGATGACCTGCTCCAGTTCGGCTATCGCACGCTCGCGCTGAGCCTCGCGGGAGTCGGCATAGTCCTGGCTGAGTGCGCTGGCAAGCTCCGACAGCGGGTCGCGGGGTTGGGTCATTGATCATTCTCCTTGAGGGTTTGTTATACGGGTGAGTTCACTGAACCAGTGGCGGTCGTGTTCGGTGGGCACTCGGGTGGCCTGGGCCAGCAGCGCGTCATCCAGCACCATGCCCAGTTGCTGCAGGCGCAATACCGTTGGCGGGTGCGTATCAAAAGGGTGTGCGATGGCGTGATCCAGCACCGCGTCGTTCAAGCGCAACGGGGTGTGGCGCAGGTGGTCGGCCAGGGCCTGGATCAGGTTGGGGTGGTGTTCGGCGAGCAGCCGGTTGATTTCAGTGTCCAGCGCAATCACGCGTAGCAGCGCCTGGCAGAACAGCCGCTCACCGGCGATGTTGCCGCCGACTCGATCCGCGACCAGTTCCTGAGCACGGCCCCAGTGATGCACCGCCAGGTGCCAGTGGTGCAGGAAACGCTGCGTCATCCAGAGTGCCGGGCGCTCGATCCACGCAGGGTCGGCCGCCTCAGCACTGAGAGAGGAAAAGTGCCGGCACATCAGGCTGAACTGCGCGCCGATTGCGCTGCCGCGCTCGGTGTCGCGACTGCTGAAATGGCCCAGTTCATGGCCGATGATCGACGCCGTCTCGGCCTGGCTCAGGGTCGAAAGGTAGGTCAATGGCAGGTAAAGAGTACGTCCGGTGAGCCGCTCGCCGGCCGGTTGCAGCGCCACATCGACGCTGGTCACGAAAAACGATTGGTCGATGCCCACTACGATATGGTCGGGCACCGGCGCGCCGGCGGCATGCGCCAGTTGCGCAATCCACGCCCATAAGGCCGGGGCCTTGTCGCGCCCCAGGGGTTGCCCCAGAAATGCCGAGGACGGGCGCTCCAGCACATGCCATTGCTGGCGCAGCCGCTTGATCAGCAGGCACCCCGCCCACAGCACGCCAAGCACCGGCACCGCCACCAGCAGCATGAACCAGCCGCCAGCCTTGAAATGGCTCCAGCCCCAGCTCAGTTCATACGCCAGGCTCAGCGCCAGCGCGCCGACCAGCAGCGCGGTGTAGGCCACCAGCCAATGCCCCAGGGCACGCCAGCAGAGGAGCAGGCGGTCGTAGAGAAAGTCCCTGGATTGCCGCGCGCGCCAGGCGTCCAGCCGCAGCTTGAGCCACGTCGCGGGCCCCGCCACCAGCGCGGCAAGGGCCAGCCAGTACGCCAGCGCCGCCAGGGCCTGACGTACACGGATCCAGACGGGGTCGATGACCTGCGCCTCTCGCAGCACCTCATCGGCGCGCCAGCCCTGCACACTGGCCCAGCCCATCAGCGCCAGCGGTAACAACAGCAGCATCAGCGCCCATGACCCGCGTCCGAATCGGCCCATGGCTCAGTTGGCCTGCAGATAATCGGTCAGGAACGCCTGCGCATTGCCTTGGCTGGACAGCGACTCGTCATAGCCAATGCTCAGCGCTTGGGCTTCGCCGGGCAAGTACAGCTCACCCCAGCTTTGTTGCAGCACCAGCACCACGAATTTCTGGCCGTCCACGCGAGTGGAGTAGCGGGTGTCCTTGGCGGTCTTCTCCACGGTCATTTTCTGGATCTTCAGGTTCCAGTCGTGATCCACGCCGTCCACCTGCACCAACGCCTGGTTGTCACTGCGCGCACCGATGCGCAGGGTCCAGACCTTCACACCGCCCGCGCCGGCATAGGCCAGCACTTTCTCCGCGACTTCCGGGCGATTGTCAGCGTGGGCAAGCCCCGCCATCACGGCCAACACCAGGCCCAGCAGGGCCGCCCACTTGCGATAAATCAACATATCCGCTTCCTCAAAGTTTCAAAGCCGATCATTGAAATCAACACGCGGGGGTCTGCCAAGCAGGTCGGCCGCTGCGCACAACAATTAGGCCGTGGTTCACAACAACTGATCCGGTTGCCCGATGTCGGTATCATGCAACGCTGCCAACCAGCTCTGACGGACGCTTTATCCAATGGACCGCCGCAACCCGTATCTCGATACCCAATTCTGCTTTGATCATCCAGAAGCCCTGGCCCAGGCCGGCGTATTCGATGACAGTGCGCGGCAGGTCATGGGCAGCGCAATCGGGCATTACCGTGCGCAGACGGTGCAGCCGTACTTGCAGTATTTCGACTGTGACTTGCTGTTCCCCGAGCCGTTGAGCATCCATAAAGTGCTGCCCGACAGCGTGTGCATCGTGCAAGTGCTGGGTGGGCAGTGGCAGCATCGGGTGGACGGCGTGCTGAACCACTACACGCCCGGCGCACCCCATGTGCTGGGCTTGAGCGAAAGCATGGAAGCCATGGACCAGATGCCCGCAGGCAGCCGTGCACGCATGGCCGGGCTGCGCATCGGTGGCGACTACCTGCGCGAGATGGCCGAAGAAGACCCGGCACTGCAACCGTTGTCCACGCTGCTCGGTGATGGGATGCACTTTTCAGAGCTGAACGGCTGCCACGCCGTTGGGCGCTTGCTCGAGCGGCTTTATCACTCGCCTTACGAGGGCACGCTGGAGCGGCTGAACCAGGAAAGCCTGAGCCTGGCCGTGCTGGTGGAACTGGCCGCGCATCTGTCTGCGCCGCCGGTCGAGCCTGCGGCTACGCTGCGCAGCCATTCGGACCTGGCACACGAAGCACGCTTTCAGCTCGACGCCAACCTGATGAACCCGCCCGGCACCCAGGCGCTGGCACGGCAGTTGGGTGTGGGCGAAACCACCCTGAGACGGGCCTTCAACCGTGTGTACGGCCAGTCGATGCTCGATTACGTGCGCCACCAGCGCCTGGAACTGGCGCGCACCCTGCTGCGTCAGCGCAAATGGCACGTGGCGCAGATTGCCCACCGCGTGGGCTATGCCAACCCCGCCAACTTCAGCCATGCCTATAAAGCGTATTTCGGCCATCCGCCGGGGGCTGAATCCTGATGCCAGTTGCGCCTGAGCCCTTGAAAATCGTGGCCTGACCATTTTTTGCGCTTGCCTGTTCAAGGACAAGGCATTGTGATATCACTGCTCTCAAAGCCGCGATCCAAAGCGGCTGGCCTGGAGAGCTGGCGATGAGGGTATTTGGCCTGGCAGTACTTGTCCCAACCTGCGCCGTCAGCTCTCTGATCTGTACGGGTGACACGGCGATCGCCTTGGCGGCCAGTTTCCTGTTTTATCTCAGTGCCGTTTTACTCTACATGTACCCATCGATCTGCGTCGCCCTCCTCCATCCGAACCCTCCGCGTTCCTTGCTCAAGATCAATCTCCTCGCGGGGTGGACCGTATTCGGTTGGGTCAAGGCCTATCGTTGGGCGCTTGCCGAACTGCATGAGCAGGAGGCCAATGTACTCAAGCGCAAAGATTGAAAGTGATGGCCTATTGGCACTTTTTGCACGCGCACGGGTCAATCGTGCATCACTACTTACGCTAGTACGTCATCATGCACAGCTGGAAGAAAATATCGTTGACTGAGGGTCTGGAGCGGAGTCTGCCGGGGCATACGGTGGATTGCGTGCTGATCAACGGCTGGACGGCCACCGTTTTTGTCAGGCAGCCAGAACATGAATCGATGTTTTGCACGACGGGTATCAACCTCGCCAAGCTGGCAGACAGCTCGAGCGTTCAGCAACTCGCTGACGAGATAACGTTTGAGGTTGATATGTCCAGGAACAGGAGCGCCGGCTAGCGCTCCCCTATCGACTTATTCTGCAGTGCTGGCGAGGTATTCGCCGGCTCGGCGAACAAGCTTCCTCCACTCTCTCCCATTGATGAGGCCGGTGCTCTCCATATCGTCGGCCTTGCTCAGCAACTTGAAATATTGATCCTCAATATCCTCGTGGTTTACGGCCTGGGCATACATTTCAGCCCAGCTTTGCACAGCGGAACGCCGCATTGGATGTTGCATGTGAGCACCTGATTATGTCCGCGCAGATAGAGCGGTGCCCTTCAAAAATCGTTCAGTAGTGCGAGGGGAGATCCGACCAACGGTGGCGCGAGGCCATTATCGATATCGATACCGCGCAGGTTGCGCTCGGTGTTTTCAAATGGCACACCCTCTCAATTTCGCTGCAAAAGCGTGTTGGGCGCGACGCCGAACTCCTTGCGGAACGCATGGCTGAAATGCGAGAAGTCAGAAAACCCGAAGTCCAGCGCGGCCTGCGAGACACTGCGCACCTGGCCACGCTCGATCGCTTCCCGGCTGGCATTCAGCCGTTCTCTCCAGATCTCCGCCGCAGGGGTTTTCTGGTAGCGCGCAAAGGCACGCGTGACGGTGCGGGTAGATACATTGTGGGCTTGGGCGATGGCCTCGATCGACAGGTCCGGCTCGGCCAGATGGCGTTGGATGTACTGCATGATGCGGCCGTAGAGGTCCAGTTCCTGGTGAACGGCCTTCAGGTCCTGAAGTTCCAGGCTGATCACCAGCAGGTCGAGCAACGCCTCTGAATAACGACTGGAAATGCCTTCATCCTGGAATGCAGCAGGCGTATTGGCCGCGTGGCGCAGCATTTCCCGCAAGGGGATCACGCCAGGCCGTCGATCATCGAGGACCATCGCGGTGTAATCCGCAATACGCGGCAGGCGTTCACTGAGCAGGGCTCGCGGGATGCGCACCAGGTGGTTTTCGGTACCACCGAGGCTGAATCGGAACGCTTGCGTTGCGTCATAAAGAAACAAATTACCGGTTGCCAGGCTGGCTTTCCTGCCGCCCTGTTCAATCTGGCCATGACCGTTTCGGGCAAACCCCAACCATAAATCGTCGGCCGGACCGCTGCGCAGATGCTGCTCGGAACGCTCCCAGTAATGCAGTGGCGATGACAGCGAGCAGATGTCCAGAGCGCCTAACGCATTGACCGCAAGCGCGCCATCGAAACTGCTCTGGGACAGGGGTTTGCTGTCGGCCGCCAGGCAATGGCGACAGACCACTTCTTTCCAGTATTCAAAGCGACGGGGTGCGGCGACAGCGAGGGTCGAATACTGAGTACTTGGATTCATGACACTGACCTCGGTACAGCAATGCAGTAAGAGCTGGAGAAGGTGTTACCGGCTTTTCAGCGCTAGCAATTAACAGGCCAGGCGCCTTCACGGGCGCAGGTGAGTGATCGACACGCGTCTGTCACCGACATTGTCTCCCCTCGCCCGTATGCAAGGTGACGACCTCGCCCTACCCATTAAGAGGCACGGCCCCGTGTGTTTACAGTGGTGGTGCACCAACCTCGATCATGCCCGCGCGCGCCTGCTTACGCTGTCTTTTCCAACCAAACGGTTGTCTCGACGAACCAAGCGGCTGCGCGTCGTCACGCCTAATTTCCACCTCACAGCAACTCAACCCCCGCTGATGAGGCTCGCCATGCATCGACCCTGTTCACCCCCCTTGGCTGACACCTCCTGGCTCCTGCAGAGGCGCGACCTCGTGCCTGAAGAGTCGGCGTATTGGTTGATCGAGTGGGGGGCGATGAAGCTGCTGCACCGACGACAGACCGCCAAGCGCGGCCAGCCGCCCAAGTACTGATGCCCAACCGTAGGCCTGAACCAAAATAACGAGGAGCCCAACATGGAATCTGCAATCGACACACATCTCAAATGCCCACGCACCCTGTCTCGCCGCGTCCCCGATGAGTACCAGCCGCCCTTTGCAATGTGGGTGGCACGCGCCGACGAGCATTTGGAACAGGTGGTGATGGCTTACTTCGGCGTGCAGTATCGCGGCGAAGCGCAGCGCGCAGCCGCGCTGCAGGCGATGCGTCATATCGTCGAAAGTTTCAGCCTGGCCGATGGCCCGCAGACCCATGACTTGACCCACCACACCGACAACAGCGGCTTCGATAATCTGATTGTGGTCGGCTACTGGAAGGACCCGGCGGCTCACTGCCGCTGGCTGCGCTCGGCACCGGTCAACGCCTGGTGGGCGTCAGAGGACAGGCTCAACGACGGCCTTGGCTATTTTCGCGAGATCAGCGCACCGCGCGCCGAGCAGTTCGAGACGCTGTACGCCTTCCAGGACAACCTGCCCGGTGTCGGCGCGGTCATGGATAACATCAGTGGCGAAATCGAAGAGCACGGTTACTGGGGTTCGATGCGCGACCGCTTCCCCATCTCGCAGACGGACTGGATGAAGCCGACGAGCGAGCTGCAAGTGATCGCCGGTGACCCGGCCCAAGGTGGGCGCGTGGTGGTGCTGGGGCATGACAACCTCACGCTGATCCGCTCCGGCCAGGACTGGGCGGATGCCGAGGCTGAAGAGCGCTCGCTGTACCTCGACGAAATCCTGCCGACCTTGCAGGACGGCATGGACTTCCTGCGCGACAACGGCCAACCGCTGGGCTGCTACAGCAACCGGTTCGTGCGCAATATCGACCTGGACGGCAACTTTCTCGACGTCAGCTACAACATCGGTCACTGGCGCTCGGTGGAGAAACTCGAACGCTGGGCCGAATCCCACCCGACCCACCTGCGCATTTTCGTGACCTTCTTTCGCGTGGCCGCGGGCTTGAAGAAGTTGCGGCTGTACCACGAAGTATCGGTATCGGACGCCAAGAGCCAGATCTTCGAGTACATCAACTGCCATCCGCAGACCGGCATGTTGCGCGACGCGCAAGTATCGCCCGCCTGACGCCAGCCCTGACTCCACTTTTAGCCCTGCGCTTTGCCTGACTGGCGATAGCGGGGCTCTTTTTGCCCGCAAAAAGGATCCTCGACCATGAAACAGTTTCGTTACCTGTCGCTTGCAGCCCTCCTCCCCAGCCTTTGCGCCCACGCGGTCGAGGTAGCCCCTGGCGACTACGAGCAGTTGCCCGCTGATGCAACGCTTGGCCTGCTCTACTACCAGCACTCCACCACGAACAGTGCCTATGCCCAAGGCCACAAAATCAGTTCCGATTTCAACCTGACTTCCGACGTTGGCATTCTGCGACTGCTGCACGTCTACCAGCTGAGCGAGCGACTCACCGTCTCGCCACAACTCCTGTTGCCCTTCGGCCATGTCTCAAGCGGCGGTGACGCTTCCGCCTTGGGCAACACCAGTGGCGTGGGCGACCTCATTCTCACCGCGCCGCTCAAATACACGCTAAACGATGCCAAAGACGTCCTCGGCGCCACCGCTTACCTCTATGTGCCTAGCGGCAACTACGACAAGAACGACGCGCTCAACCTGGGCGAGAACCGCTGGAAGGTTGACCTCCAGGCGGCCTACATCAAGCACTTCTCGGAAAAGTGGGCCGTCGACCTCGTAGGCGATGCCATTTGGTATGGCGACAACAACGACTTCGGCGCCAACTCCGCCCGCAGGGAGCAGGACGTTTCCTACGAAACCCAGTTGATGGGCCGCTACATGCCTGACCCGACCACCGCGCTGGCCATTGGCTTTGGCCACAACTGGGGCGGTGAAACCCAGGTCGCGGGTGTCAACCAGGACGACAAGATGCAGACCACCAACTTTCGCGTCACCGCCACCAAGTTCGTCACCGCCAAGGACCAGTTTCAGCTGCAACTGGGCCGCGACCTGTCCGTGGAGAACGGGCCAAAGGAAAGCTTTCGCATGAACCTGCGTTACGCACGGGTTTTCTGACCCCTGTCCGCCTGGATCAAACGGTTGTCTTCACCAGCCAAGCGTGCGCGCGCGAGCAGATCTAACGTGAACCCGCCAGCCGTAGCCAATGAGATTGTCCCCACTGAAACGGAGAAATCACACATGACCGACCAACAACCCGCCCTGGAACAACAGCCCTCCCTCTACACGCGACTCGGGGGCTACGACGTTATCTATCAGTTCGCCGGCGCCGTGTTGAGAAAAACAATGGGCCACCCTGCCATCGGGCACATCTGGGCCCATATGTCCGAATCAACGTTCCAGAAGGAACACATCAATTTTGTCGATTTCCTCTCCGAGCACTGGGGCGGAAGCGCCAAATACCGGGGGCGGGACATGGTCACCGCGCATCGGGGCATGGGGCTTACCGAGGTGCACTGGCAAGCCGTGCTCGATTGTCTCGAGGAGTGCTACAACGACTACGACCTGGCGGCGAACCTGCGCAAAGAGGTCAATGACTTTCTCATCAAGTTCAAGCCGGCGGTGATAGGTAGCCCCTCCTATCGGGACGTCGTACTCGCCCACCCTGAAATGGACCCCGCCAAGGGCATGAAAAGCGTCGGCGTTATCTGGCCCAAACACGAGAAGTCATCTGCGCAAGACGCAACGCCTGAACCCCGGAAATAAGCCGTTTAGATCTTCAGGGCATACGCCCTGCTGCCGGGGTTCGCCCTGGCAGCTGAAGCTCACGGGACACACCCGTCCCTTTCAACCAAATGGCTGTCTTGCTCAACCAAGCGCCGTTCGATCACCAGAGATAGCTTAGTCACAGACCCCAGTCACGCGGACACCTTTGCAGGACCTCGCCGCGAGACATGTGCACAGACATTTGCCAGCCCACTTCAGGAAACAGGACGTCTCATGGCCATCATCCGCCCGACTGTCGAACAACTGCAGGACCTCGCTACCAGCCTGCACATACAGCTGACACGCGAACAAGCCAGCGAATATCTGGCGCTCATGCAACCCAGTTTCGATGCGTACGACCTGGTCGATGATCTGCCCGATTTCACACCGCTGGTGCGCTACGAGCGCAGCGCGGGTTACCGCCCCTCGAACACTGAAAACACGCTCAACGCCTGGTACTACAAGACGGAGGTGATGGGCGCCAGTTCAGGCACGCTGGCGGGCAAGACCGTCGCTCTCAAAGACAACATCGCCCTGGCCGGCGTCCCGATGATGAACGGCGCCGCGCCATTGGAGGGTTTTGTCCCTTCGTTCGACGCCACCGTGGTCACGCGTTTGCTCGATGCCGGCGCGACCATCCTCGGCAAAGCCACCTGCGAGCACTACTGCCTCTCGGGGGGCAGCCACACCTCTGACCCAGCCCCGGTGCACAACCCTCATCGTCACGGTTATGCCGCTGGCGGTTCCTCATCGGGCAGCGCTGCCTTGGTCGCCGCCGGTGAGGTGGACATCGCCGTGGGCGGCGACCAAGGCGGCTCCATCCGCATCCCGTCGGCTTTCTGCGGAACCTACGGAATGAAGCCAACCCATGGCCTGGTGCCCTACACCGGCATCATGGCGATTGAAGCAACCATCGATCACGTCGGCCCGATTACCGCCAACGTGCGCGACAACGCGCTGATGCTGCAGGCCATGGCCGGTTCCGATGGCCTCGACCCACGCCAGGCAGCGCCGCAGGTCGATGACTATGGCAGCTACCTGGGGCGGGGCGTGAGCGGGCTCAGAATCGGCGTGGTGCAGGAAGGGTTCGCGCTGGCCAATCAAGACCCGCGTGTGGCGGACAAGGTGCGCGAGGCCATCGCCCATCTCGAGGCCTTGGGCGCGCAGGTCGAGCCGGTGTCCATTCCCGAACACAACCTGGCGGGATCGCTGTGGCACCCCATCGGCTGCGAAGGTCTGACCATGCAGATGATGCATGGCAACGGCGCCGGCTTTAACTGGAAAGGCCTGTACGACATCGGCCTGCTGGACAAACAAGCTGGCTGGCGCGAACAGGCCGACCAATTGTCCGCATCTCTCAAGCTCTGCATGTTCGTCGGTCAATACGGCCTGACGCACTACAACGGGCGTTACTACGCCAAGGCCCAGAACCTGGCGCGCTTTGCCCGGCAAGGCTATGACAAGGCATTGCAGTCCTATGACCTGCTGGTGATGCCGACCACTCCCATCACGGCCCAACCGCACCCGCCAGCGCACTGCTCGATCACCGAATACGTGGCGCGCGCCCTGGAAATGATCGGCAACACCGCGCCTCAGGACATCACCGGGCATCCCGCCATGTCGATTCCGTGCGGCTCGGTGGACGGCATGCCCGTCGGCTTGATGCTGATCGCCAGGCACTACGCCGAAGGCACCATCTACCAGGCGGCGGCGGCGTTCGAAGCCGCAGTGGACTGGCGCACGCTCTGAGTTTCAACCCTGCAAAACAATAAGAACGACCGGCACGTTTCAATCACTCCACAACCGCGTTGACTGATAGGAGATACCTCAATGAGTCCATCTACGCCCACTTCTGCGAGCACCTCGACACCCGGCGAACGAGCCTGGGCATTGTTTCAAGTCCTCAAGAGCAAGGAGCTCATCCCACAAGGTTACGTCGAGCAGCTCACGCAATTGATGGAGCACGGCTGGAGCCCGGAAAACGGTGCCCGCGTGGTCGCCAAGGCCTGGGTCGATCCGCAGTTCCGGGCGCTGTTGCTCAAGGACGGCACCGCCGCCTGCGCCCAGTTTGGCTACACCGGCCCGCAGGGCGAATACATCGTCGCCCTGGAAGACACGCCCCAGCTGAAAAACGTGATTGTCTGCAGCCTGTGTTCCTGCACCAACTGGCCTGTGCTCGGCCTGCCGCCTGAGTGGTACAAGGGCTTCGAGTTCCGCGCGCGCCTGGTCCGAGAGGGCCGCACCGTCCTGCGCGAGCTGGGCACCGAGCTGCCGAGCGACATGGTGGTCAAGGTCTGGGACACCAGCGCCGAAAGCCGCTACCTGGTGCTGCCGGTACGGCCTGAAGGCACCGAGCATATGAGCGAGGAGCAGCTTCAGGCCCTGGTGACCAAAGACGTGCTGATCGGCGTCGCCCTGCCCCGCGTTGATTGAGACAAACAACGCCCCATCGTTCAATTACCGGAGTTTCAATTATGGATGGTTTCCACGATCTCGGCGGTTTCCAAGGCTTTGGCAAAGTCCCTCACACCATCAATAGCCTGGACTACAAAAAGGTCTTCAAGCAGGACTGGGAACACCTGGCCTACAGCTTGATGTTTATCGGTGTCGATCAGTTGAAGAAGTTCAGCGTGGACGAAGTGCGTCACGCTGTCGAACGCCTGGATGTTCGCCAACATGTCGGCACCCAGTACTACGAACGCTATGTCATCGCGACCGCTACCCTGCTGGTCGAAACCGGCGTGCTCACCCAGGCCGAACTCGACCAGGCGCTGGGTAGCCACTTCAAGCTGGCGAACCCGGCGCATGCAGAAGGCCGTGCGGCGATCACCGGGCGAGCACCGTTTGAGGTCGGCGATCGGGTGGTGGTGCGCGACGAATATGTGGCGGGGCATATCCGCATGCCGGCCTACGTACGCGGCAAGCAGGGCGTGGTGTTGCATCGCACCTCGGAAAAATGGCCTTTCCCGGATGCCATCGGTCACGGCGATATCAGCGCGGCGCATCAGCCGACCTATCACGTCGAGTTCCACAGCAAAGACCTGTGGGGCGACGCGGCAGATGAAGGTTTCGTGGTGGTCGACCTGTTCGAAAGCTACCTGGACCCGGCCGAGGGCCGTCCAGCGGTGAACCTGTGATGGACGGCGCCCAGGCGGGCCGACTGCCGGTGACCGTGCTTTCCGGCTTCCTCGGCGCCGGCAAGACCACCCTGCTCAACCACATCCTGCGCAACCGCGAGGGCCTGAGAGTCGCGGTCATCGTCAATGACATGAGCGAGATCAACATCGATGCCGCAGAGGTGCAGCGCGATGTGTCGCTGCACCGTGGCCGCGATGAGTTGATCGAGATGAGCAATGGTTGTATCTGCTGCACGCTGCGCGCCGATCTGCTCGAACAGATCAGCGCGCTGGCGCGTCAACAGCGCTTCGATTACCTGCTGATCGAATCCACCGGGATCTCGGAGCCGATGCCGGTCGCGGAGACGTTCGCCTTTCTTGACGCCGAAGGCTTCAGCCTCAGCGAACTGGCGCGGCTCGATACCTTGGTGACGGTGGTCGACGGCAGCCGTTTTCAAGCATTGCTGGAGTCACCGGACAGCGTCGCCCGCGACGACGCACAGGCAGACGCGCCCAGGCGCCCGCTGGCGGACCTGCTGATTGAGCAGGTGGAGTACGCCAACGTGATCCTCGTCAACAAGCTGGACCTGATCGACGAGCCGGCTTACCAGGCCGTGCGGGCAATCCTTGCGGGCCTCAACCCGACCGCGCGGATCCTGCCGATGACCCAGGGCAACGTCAGGTTGGCCAGCATCCTCGACACCCGTCTGTTCGATTTACCCAGCCTTGCCGCAGCGCCGGGCTGGATGCGCAAGCTGGAGCCTGACAGCGCAACGGCGTCCGAGTCGGACACCTACGGCGTGACCTCCTGGGTGTACCGCGAGCGCGCACCGTTTCACCCCCAGCGCTTGCTCGACTTTCTCAAGCGTCCCTGGAGCAACGGGCGCCTGTTGCGCAGCAAAGGTTACTTCTGGCTTGCCAGCCGACACCTGGAAACCGGCTTGCTGGTGCACAGCGGCAAGCAATTCCAGTGGGACTATGTGGGGCATTGGTGGAGCTTCATAGCGCCGTCGCAATGGCCAAAGGACGAATACCGCTTGCAAGGCATCATGGCCAAGTGGGACGGCGTGGTCGGCGACTGTCGGCAGGAGCTGGTCTTTATCGGCCAGGACCTCGATACCCAGGCGTTGCAGCGCGAACTCGACCATTGCCTGCTCAGCCCCGAGGAAATCGCCGCGGGCCCGGCGGCCTGGCCCGCCCTACCGGGGGCGACGACCTTTGACACCCGTGCCTTGTCGGCCAGCCCGACGGCTTCCATTTAACCGAGCTAGAGGTGTTTATGCTTTTTTTCAGCCGCACCGCCCGCTGGGTCTTGGCGCCGCTCGCCGACAGGTTGGAGCAACCTGACCAGGCCAGCGCGCCCGTGTCGTCGAACAACCCATTACTGCGCCGCCTGCTGACCGGCGTCGACCACCTGCTGCAGGAGCGGCAAACCCTGAAGGCCCAGGCACGTGCGCTGGCTGCGCAAGTCGCCCAATTGGAAGCACACCTGGCCGATCGTAACCAACAGACGCGCCAACATGAGGCGTACTGGGACCTGGTCAGCCAAGGCGCGGATGAACTGTTCTGGGCCCTGGAACTGCAGGGCACCCCAGCCCCCGCGCCGACCTCTGCCATGCAGTGGGCGGGACCGACGTCGATCCAGGTTCAGGGGGTTGATCAACTGAGCCGATGGAGCGACCAGTTGCACCCGGCAGACCAGCCAGTGCATCTGGATGCGCTCACCCGGCATCTGGCCGATCGCAGTGGGCGCACGCCGTTTGCGTTGGACGTGCGCATGAAGCCTGCCGGCGACGGCGACTATCGCTGGTGCCGGGTCAGCGGAGTAGCGCGACGTGACGCACAAGGCATGGCGCTGGCCATCGGCGGCAGCGTGCGTGATATTCACGAGCAGCACCTGCATCACGAGGGCCTTGAGCTTGCGGCCACCCGCTTCGATATTGCCCGGGAGATGCTGCATGACGGGCTGTGGGATATCGAGGTGGTGGCCGGCGACCCGGCGAACCCGAAAAACACCATTTGGTGGTCGTCACAAATGCGCCGGCTGCTGGGCTGCAACACCGTCGAGGAGTTCCCCAACACCCTGGAAAGCTGGACCTCGCGCTTGCACCCCGAGGACAGCGCGCGGGCCATTGCAGCGTTTGTCGCCCATGTTGAAGACCGTAGCGGCAAGACCCCTTTCGACGTGGACTATCGTCTCAAACACCAGAACGGCGCTTACCGCTGGTTCCGTGGCCGCGGGCAAACACGCCGTGCGCAGGACGGCTCCCCGCAGCGGGTGGTCGGCGCGATCACCGATATCCACGCCCGCCATGAAGAAAGCACGATGCGCGAGGCGCAGGCACAACAGCATCGGGTGATGCAGGACACCCTCAACAAGCTCACGCAGATTGTCGCCACCATCCAGGGCATTGCCAGCCAGACCAACCTGCTGGCGTTGAACGCCGCCATTGAGGCGGCGCGCGCCGGCGATGCCGGGCGCGGGTTTGCGGTGGTCGCCGATGAAGTGCGCAAACTCGCCACCCGTACCAGCCAGGCAACCCAGCAAGCCGCCGAGATGATGCACAACTGATCAGATGAACAGCCCACGCGGCAGGCGTGGGCACACAACCTATTCCAACAATAACAATCGGGTGCGTTATGCGCGATTACACCTCAGCAGTGAACTCTTTCGACTTTCTACAATTGGCCGCCCGGGATTTGCACGGCGAGCTGAATGCCTTGAATGCCTGTATCGAATGTTGCGACCGGCACGCCGAGGGCGATGCCGTCGCGTTGTATTGCGAAACGCGGGATGGCCGCGCCACGCGCCACACCTTCCGCGAACTGCAGGACCACGCGGCGCGCTTCGGCAATTTCCTGCGCGAGCAAGGCGTCCAACCGGGAGATCGTGTCTCGGGCCTGATGCCGCGCACGGTTGAATTGTTGATCGCCATTCTGGGGACCTGGCGTATCGGCGCGGTCTACCAGCCGCTCTTTACCGCCTTCGGTCCCAAGGCCATCGAGCAGCGGTTGGGTTGCTCGAAGGCACGCTGGATCGTGACCGATGCCCTCAACCGCCCCAAGCTGGATGATGTCAGCGACTGCCCGCCCATCATCGTGACCGACGGTGCCCCGGCGCATCCGAGCGATTACGACTTCTGGCGTACGCTGGATCAGTACTCGACGCAATGCACACCGCAATTGCTGGACGCCAGCGCACCGTTTTTGCTGATGTGCACCTCCGGAACCACGGGGCCGGCCAAACCGCTGGAGGTGCCCTTGAGCGCCATCCTGGCCTTCAAGGGCTACATGCGTGAAGCGATCGATCTGCGCGAAGACGACCGTTTCTGGAACCTGGCCGACCCGGGTTGGGCCTATGGCTTGTATTACGCGGTCACCGGCCCTTTGGCGTGCGGCCACGCCACGCTGTTCTATGACGGCGCTTTCTCGGTGGACACCACCTGCCGGATCATCAAAAAATACGCGATCAGCAACCTGGCCGGCTCGCCTACGGCCTATCGCTTGCTGATCGCGGCGGGCGCGGAGTTCGCCGACGCTGCGCGGGGTCAGCTGCGTGTGGTCAGCAGCGCCGGCGAGCCGCTCAACCCACAAGTCATCCGTTGGTTTGCCGAACAGGCCGGCGTGGTCATCCATGATCATTACGGCCAGACCGAAATCGGCATGGTGCTGTGCAATCACCATGGGTTGCAGCACCCTGTTCGTGAGGGCTCAGCCGGTTACGCGATGCCGGGCCATCGGATTGTCGTGCTCGATCCTCAGCACCGGGAACTGCCGGCCGGCCAGCCTGGCGTGTTGGCGGTGGACCGCGAGCGCTCGCCCCTGTGCTGGTTCAATGGATACTTCGGCATGCCGACCCAGGCGTTTGTCGGGCGTTATTACTTGAGCGGCGATATCGTTGAGCTCAATGACGACGGCAGTATCAGCTTCGTCGGCCGCAACGACGACGTGATCACCACCTCGGGCTATCGCGTCGGGCCGTTTGATGTGGAGAGTGCTCTCATCGAACACCCGGCCGTGGTTGAGGCTGCCGTCATCGGCAAACCCGACCCGCAACGTACTGAGCTGATCATGGCGTTTATCGTGTTGAACCGTGAGTACCTGCCCAGCGTCGAGTTGGCTGAGGTGCTGCGCCTGCATGTCCGACAGCGCCTGGCCGCGCATGCGTACCCTCGGGAAATCGAATTCGTCGAGCAACTGCCCAAGACCCCCAGCGGCAAATTGCAGCGATTCATCCTGCGCAACCAGGAAATCGCCAAGCAGCAGGCACTCGCCACATGACCCGGCGGTGGAGGCTGGCGTGCTGAGCCGCTCGGAGTTCCAGCGCCGGGCGCTGGAGGTGTTCAAGGAGCGCAGTTTCAGCCAGGTCAGCATGCGTGAACTGGCCGCGCACATCGGCATAAGTCCCGGCGCGATCTATCACCATGTGGAGAGCAAGGAAGCGCTGCTGTTCGAGTGGTTGATGGAGCTGTATCAGGCGTTGCTGGCGCACGTCGAGCTGGTCACCAAGCAACGACTGACGCCGGCGCAACGCCTGACGACACTCATCGAAGGCCATCTTCAATTGCATGAAACCATGGGCGCGCACTTCAAGCTGGCGGTCATGGACGCCAACTGCCTGAGCGCGCCGATGGAAGACTGCGTACGAGGGCTGAGAGCAGCCTATGAAGCCAAGATACTGGGCCTGGTCGCACAGCCAGGCCCTGAACCCTGCGGCGCCTTGCGCAACAGTGCACTCACCACCCTGTTGCCAATGCTCAACAGCCTGCCTACATGGTTGAGCCCGATGATCGAGGATTCCCAGCGCAGAATCATTACGAAGACCATCGCCGTTGCGGTAGTGCGCGCTATCAAGTCGCTGCCCTGAAGCTCGTTCTCGGTTGTAGTGAGCGGGCTTGCCCCGCGCCGGGTGGCAGAGCCGCCCCGACAAGGACGCCGTGGTGTTTCAGGAAGATCGCAGTGACTGGATTTGGGGCGGCTGCGCCACCCAGCGCGGGGCAAGCCCTAATGCCAGTCAGTTAAGGATTAACGCGGTCACTGTGGGAGGGGGCTTGCTCCCGATGGACTGCTTAGCAGGCCCATTTTTGAGGCCGCTGCGCGGCCTATCGGGAGCAAGCCTCCTCCCACAATTTATTCATCGCCCGCTTTATCGCTTAACTGACCGGCATTAGGGCAAGCCCGCTCACTACAACAATGCCAGATTTCAGATGTTTCTTTATGATGTGGCCTTTCGCTCAACGCCTCAGGAATCACCATGCCCGCCCTCACCTTCCGCAACGCCCTGCCTGCCGACGCCGCGCGTTGCTTTGAGATCGAATCCAGCGCCTACGAAGGTGACGAAGCCGCCACCCTGGAGAAGATCGCCACGCGCATCGCCCAGTACCCGCAAGGTTTTTTGATCCTGCAAGCCGATGGCGTCGTGGTGGGTTTCATCAACTCTGGCTGCGCCCATGAGGTGGTGATGTCGGACGAGGCGTTCAAGGAGCTGGTAGGCCATTCGCCGCAAGCGCCGAATGTGGTGATCATGTCGGTGGTGGTCGACCCGGCCCATCAGGGCAAAGGCTATTCCAGACTGCTGATGACCGAGTTCGTGCAGCGCATGCGGGCGCTGGGCAAGCAGACCATTCACCTGATGTGCAAAGAGCAACATGTGCCGCTGTACAGCCGCATGGGCTACCGCTATGTGCAGCCTTCCCCATCGGATCACGGCGGTATGGCGTGGCATGAGATGGTGATGATTTTTGACTGAGGTGTACTACGGGTTCAAGTAGGCAAGCAAAGGCAACGCGCATAACACAACCGAGAAACCGCCATGACCACGCCCCTAATTGAAATCGGTGACCAACCCAACCCCGCAGCCGAGGGCATCCTCGGTAGCGGCCTGGCCGCATTCAATGAAGGCATTACCGGCATGAACGATCGCCTGCCGCTGACGGTATTGCTCAAGTGTCCCGACACTCAGCAAATTCTCGGCGGCATCACCGGCAAGACCAGCCTGGGCATGGCCTTTCTTGACCTGTTCCACCTGCCCGAGTCGCTACGCGGTTCGGGCCTTGGCAGCCGATTGCTGCAAGCCTTTGAAGACGAAGCCCGCCGCCGTGGTTGCGCGCATGCGGTGCTGTACACCCTCAGTTTCCAGGCACCGGGGTTTTATGAGAAACACGGCTGGCTGCGGTTTGGTGAGATCCCGTGTGAGCCTGCGGGCAGCTGTCGGGTGTTTCTGTCTAAGCCGCTGTGACACCCAGGCGTTTGCCAAACAACCGATTGCCATGGGTCTCCCCCTGGAAGGTGTAGGTCGGCGCGCCCAGCGCCACATACCCACGCCGCGGGTAAAAACCCAGCGCACGCTCGTTGCCATCCCACACCGTCGCCCACAACAGTGAAGCGCCTGCTTGCGCGGCACACTGCTCTGCCGCTTGCAACAACCGATAACCGACGCCCTGGCCGGTGAAGCGCTCCTGAATGTACAGACGCTGCAACTCGGCAACGTCCGGCGCCTCGATCATCGGGTGGCGCGTGTCGAGTCTGATCTGGGCGAAGCCAACCAGGTGCCGGTCGGCTTCGGCGACAAGCAGCGCAATGCCGGGCTCGGCCATCAGCGCCGTGATTGCATCCGGGGCGAACGCTTGCAGTGCCTCATTGGCAATCGAGCTTCGGATACCTTGGGTCGCGTAGGTGTCGAGAAACACCTGCATGCCCAGCACACCGATGCACAGGGCATCCTCGGTGGTGGCGGGACGAAGGGTAATGGCTGGCATCGAGTGTCCTTATTCAAATGGATGAGGATTAAAATCTTACCAACTGCCCGATGCCCCACCGCCGCCGCTGGAACCGCCGCCCCCGGACGAACTGCTGCTGGAGCTGGAACTGGAGCTGCTGGAACCCGAACCGCTTGAGCCGCTCGAACCGGAGCCCGAGCCGCCAGTGGTCTTGGCAAAAATGAACAAGGCCACGAACGACGCAATCGGAAACGCCATCAGCCACCCGTGACGCCCGGCGTCGGCGATCAGCCCTGCTGCCACATACACCGCCACCGCCGCGCACAGCCGTATGGCAAATCCGACACGGCTGGTGTTCCAGGCGCTTCTCATGACCATCCACAGCACCAGGTAGGCCCCCAGTACCGCCAGTGCGCCCAGCGGCAATGCGAGCCAATGGATAAAGTTGACGTCGAGATACCAGTGGTCCACCACCAGCAGGCCAATGATGTAGGCCAGCAACCCCACCACGCCGTAAAACACCGGGCGCGCCATCCATAACGCGCCGAACGTGGCGCCGCCGATCAGCATGGTCAGCGGCAGGATGAACAGGTTCGCCCACCACTCCCGGCCACCGGCCAAAAAGCTCAGCAGCAGGGTCAGCACCACCGCTGCCAGCAATGCCTTGCGCCAGCGCAGCTTGCCGGCAGCCATCAATACACCGCCAACCGCCCCCAGGATAAACGCGAGCGCTATCGCCAGCGCTTGGGGGTTCAAGCCGGGCCCTGCGACTTTGGGCAAGTCGCCGCCGTCCACCAGCACGGTCAGGTCATTGACCGCCTGTTGCACGCCGCCCGCATAGTCGCCCTGGCGAAACGCCGGGGTGATATGTTCCTCGATGATGCGATGGGCCAGCAGGTCGGTCACCGTACCTTCCAGCCCGTAACCGACCTCGATGCGCACTTTGCGATCATCCTTGGCCACCACCAGCAGGATGCCGTCGTTGACGTCCTTGCGCCCCAGCTTCCAGGCGCGGAACAGTTGGTTGGCGTAATCCTCGATGCTAGAGCCGCCGGTGGTGGGCACCAGCAGTACCGCCATTTGTGCGCCTTTGCGCTGTTCGAGGGCCGCCAGTTGTTGTTTCAGACCGGCGGTAGTGCCCGCGTCGAGGGTGTTGGTGAGGTCAATCACCCGCTGGTCAAGAGCCACGCCGATGGGCGATGTGTCGGCCCGGGCCAGGCTGAGCAGGCCCACGAGCAGCAGTGCCACGAGGCTCACAACGGATTGCCGCAAAATCACCAGCATGTTTTGTTACCTGAAGTTTCTTCCTGAAGCTGCCGACTCTACCTTATCGGCGCTATAAGGCGTGACCCAGAGGGCGCGACTCTCTAAACTCCTAGAGCTATAGCACTAGGCCATAATCGAGAACTCATCCATGGACCTCCGCCACCGCAACAATATCCACGTGATGGGCAACGGCTGCGCGACGCTGGTGTTCTCCCATGGTTTTGGTTGCAACCAGGCGATGTGGAACTACCTGGCGCCGCATTTCCTGGAGCGTTTCCGCGTGGTCCTGTACGACCTCGTCGGGGCCGGCCTGTCGGACCTGGGCGCCTTCGACAAACACAAATACAGCGTGTTGGATGGCTACGCCCGCGACCTCAACGAAATTATCGATGCTTACGCCCAGGGCCCGGTGATTCTGGTGGGCCATTCGGTCAGCGCGATGATCGGCACCCTGGCCGACCGCCTGGCGCCCGGAGGCATCGCCGCCCATGTGATGATCGGCCCCTCGCCGCGCTATATCGACACCGATACCTACGTGGGCGGCTTCAAGCGCAGTGATATCGATGACCTGCTCGACACCCTCGACAGCAACTACCTCGGCTGGTCGAGCGCCATGGCGCCGGTGATCATGGGCGCGCCGGGCCAACCAGCGCTCAGCACGGAGCTGACCGAAAGTTTCTGCCGCACCGAGCCGGACATCGCCAAGCAGTTCGCGCGTGTCACCTTCCTCTCGGACAACCGCGAGGACGTGCTCGGCCTGAACGTGCCGGTGCTGATCCTGCAATCGAGCGATGACCTGATCGCCCCGGTCGCCGTGGGCGAATACTTGCACAGCGTGCTGCCCGACAGCACCTACTGCCTGGTCGACAACGTCGGCCATTGCCCGCACATGAGTACGCCGCTGGCCTGCGCAGCGGCAATGGACGCCTTCCTGGCCCCCTGGGCGACCACAGATGCTGTCTGAGCTGTTCGACAACGCCGCCTGCGCGCTGGCCGTCACCGCTGAAGACGGCACGATTGTGCGAGCCAATGCTCGCTTCGGCGACTGGCTGGGGTTCGACCCAGACGAGTTAGGCGGCCGCCGTTTCCAGGATCTGCTGACCATGGGCGGGCGGATTTTCCACCAGACCCACTTGGCACCCATGCTGCGCATGCATGGCCGCATCACCGAAGTGAAGCTCGACATCCTGCACCGCGACGGGCACAAAGTGACCGTGCTGCTCAACGGTATCAAGCGCGAGGTGCCCGAAGGTGCGGTCTACGACCTGGCGCTGTTCGGCACCACCGACCGCGACAAGTACGAGCGCGAATTGCTCAACGCACGTCACCTAGCCGAAGCCCTCGTGCAGGAAAAAACCGCCGCCGAAGTCGCGTTGCAACAGGCCCAGGCTGAACTGCACGAGGCCTATGCGATTTCACAGCGCCGTGCGTTGTTTGCCGAGCAGATGGTGGCGATCGTCAGCCACGACCTGAAAAACCCGCTGACCGCGATCCGCATGGCGTCCGACTTTCTCAGCCGTGGCGAACGCACAGCCCGGGAGCAACAACTGCTCGGGCATATCAGCCAATCGTCCGAGCGCGCCCAGCGCATGATCGCCGACCTGTTGGACTTCACCCAGGCCCGGGTCGGCCAGGGCATCACCATCAAGACCGCGACGCTGGACTTGCATGCGGTGATTCGCCACGCCGTGGATGAGTTGCGCGTGGCGTTCCCCAAGGCCACGCTGGAACATCGAGCCGAAGGCCAGGGCAATGCCTGCCTGGACGCCGACCGGGTGCAACAGATCATCGGCAACCTGGTGGCCAATAGCGTGGCGTACGGCGACCTGCAACAGCCGATCACCATTACCTCACGCCTGGGTGACGGCGGCTGCGAAGTGGCGGTGCACAACCACGGCGCGGCGATTCCCAAAGCACTGTTGGCGGGGCTGTTCGAACCCATGACCCGGGGCACCGACCAAGGCAGCGACGTACGCAGCGTGGGCCTGGGCCTGTACATCGTGCGCGAGCTGGCCAAGGTGCATGGCGGGGATGTGGCGGTGAACTCCGATGCGGCCGACGGCACGACCTTTACCGTGACGTTTCAAAGCCCGTAGGCACTGCCCTGCATGATCGGCTCGACGCTGCCGGTCAATATCACCCCGCCCTGCCCGTCCCACTGCACGGTGACGGTGCCGCCGTCGCACTGCACGGCCACCGTGTCATCCAGTAAACCGCGGCGGATCCCGTTGACCACCGCCGCGCAGCAGCACGAACCGGAACCCAGCGGCACGCCGCCGCCGCGCTCCCAGATGCGCAGGCGGATGTGGCGGCGGTCCAGTACCTGCACGAAATGCACGTTGGTTTTGGCGGGGAACCATGGGTGAACCTCCAGCGCCGGGCCCAGCGCCGCCACGTCGATGGCGGCGACGTCGTCAACAAAATACGTGCAGTGCGGGTTGCCCATGCTGCACGCCGCCGGCGCGCCGTCGATGGCCAAGGCGCCGGTGTCCATCGCCTCGGCCAGCGGCACGTCAGCCCAGCCCAGCGACGGCGGGCCCATGTTCACCGCCACCTGCCGCCCCGGCGCACGCGTACAGGTAAGCAGGCCGCGGTCGGTGCGCAACACCACCGACTGCGTGCCGGTTTCATGCATCAGGCGGTCGGCCACCCCACGGGTGGCGCTGCCGCAAGTGGCCAGCGGCGTGCCGTTGGGGTTCCAGAACTTGACGCGCGCAGCGGCGTCCGCGCAGTCGAGCACTACGGCCAGTTGGTTGAAACCGATGCCGGTGTGACGGTTGCCCAGGCGACGGGCGATTTGCGCGGTGATCAGGTCGTCCTGGCCGCGACGGTCGATGATGATGAAATCATCGCCATGGGCGTGCATTTTCACGAACGGCAAGGGCATGGACAGTCCTGTGGGCGAGCGGGCGGTGAACGCCAGCATACTGAGTCGAGGGGAGTTTCATCAAACCCGGTCCAGCCCCATGCTAGCGTGGTCGCGTTCCAGCCCAGCCGAGCTTTTCATGAAAACCAACCGACTCGCCTTAATTGCGGCACTCGCCGTGTTGTCCCAGGGGGCCATCGCGGCCACTCTTTGCCAGCCGGTCGCCACCAGCCCGAATGCCAAGGTGTTGCTGGCGGCGGCGCAACGGCACTTGGGCGACACGCCCAACCCGCTGCCCCGTGTGCATACCGAAGGGACCTTGCCCAACCAGGGTATCCGCGAGCAGAGCATCGCCGCCGAAAAGGACTGGCCGATCATGCGCCAGGCCGCGCTGGCCTGGCGCATGAGTGGCGACCCGCGCTACCTCAAGCAAGTCGATAACGACCTGGCGGCCTGGGCCGACGTGTATCAACCGGACTTCAACCCCATCGACGAAACCAACCTCGACATGCTGATCAGCGCCTACGCGCTCACCGCCGACCACCTGCGGCTGGAGACCCGCGACGCCAGCCGTCGCTTGATCCAACGCCTGGGCAACGGCTACATCGCGCAGATCCAGCAATTTCACGGCGCGAAGAAAGGCACCCAGACCAATAACTGGCAGAGCCATCGCGTCAAGCTGGTGACCGTTGCCGCCGCCGCACTGGGTGATCGGCCGATGCTGGAGCAGGCGCTGCAACTGTTTAAACAGCAGATCGCCGACAATGTCCTGCCCGATGGTTCGGTGACCGACTTCCAGGACCGCGACGCCCTGCATTACGTGGTCTACGACCTCGAACCGCTGGTGCAGGCCGCACTGGCGGCGAAACCCTACGGCATCGGCGGCGACTGGTTGAAGCTCAGCGCCAACGGCGCTTCCCTGGGGGCTGCGCTGGACTGGCTGGTGCCCTATGCCAACGGCCAGCGCAGCCACCAGGAGTTCGTGCACACCCATGTGCAATTCGACAAAGACCGCGCCAACGTCGGCGAAACCGGCTACAGCGGCACCTGGCAACCCAAGAGCAGCGCCACGCTGTTCTGGTTGGCGGCACAACTGGACAGCCGTTACCTGCCGGTGGCCAAACAATTGGCCGAGCACCCGGCGGACTGGATCAGCGCCTGCTATTTGAAGTAGACACCGCTAGACTGGCTGCGCCCACTCTTCGAAGGATCGACCATGCTTATTGTCTTCAGCGGCCTGCCCGGCACCGGCAAGACCACCATTGCCCGGGAACTGGCACGCCGGCTGGGTGCGGTTTACTTACGTATCGATGTGATCGAGCAGGCGCTGCGCGAGGCGGCCGTATTGGCCGGCGAGGTGGGGGCCAGCGGCTACCACGTGGCGAATGCGCTGGCCCTGAGCAACTTGCGCTTGGGGCTTGGGGTGGTCGCCGACTGCGTAAACCCCGTCGAAGAAAGCCGGCAAGCCTGGCGCGCCGTGGCGACGACAGCGAGCGTCGAGCTGATGAATATCCAAGTGACCTGCTCGGATCGCCAGGAACACCAACGCCGCGTGGAAACCCGCACAGGCGATATCCCAGGGCTGACGCCGCCGACCTGGCAGGCCGTTGCGGCCCACGAGTACGTCGCCTGGACCGAGCCGACGTTGACGCTCGACACCGCGAACGTCACGCCGGACCAGTCACTGGCGCTGATCCTCGAACGGCTCAGCCGGGGAAGTTAGCCCGCAACGCCTCAAGCCCGCCGCGGTAGACGCCGGCGAACAGCGCTTCAACCTGCTCATCCGTGGTGCCGGCCGCCGGAGTGAACACGCCGGACCAGGTCGCCTTAGCCGACGTGTCGGTCAAGGCTTCAACCTGCAAGGTCGCGAGGTACGCCGACACCGGGAACGGCGACTGTTCGATGGTGTAGCTGTAGGTGCGCGCCACGTTGTCGAACGTCTGCAGACGCTCGACCACTACACCGCCATCGGCCGCTTGCAGATGCCGCACACGGCCGCCTTCGCGGGTTTCGCTCTTGACGATCAAGGGCAGCCACTCGGGCAGCGCATCGAAGCCGCCGACCAATTGCCAGACTTCATCGGCCGATGCCGGTATTTCAATCACAGAAGCTGCAGTTGCCACGGGTCATACTCCATTCCAGAAAAATCAGATCGCCATGCTGTCGACGACACCACCATCGACCCGCAACGCCGCACCAGTGGTGGCCGACGACAGCGGTGAAGCAATGTACGCCACCAGGTTCGCCACTTCATCCACATTGGCTGCGCGCTGGATGATCGACGTCGGCCGGGCGTTTTGCACAAACACATCCGCTTCATCCCGGGCACTGCGTCCGGATTTGGCCGTGGCGTCCGTGAGCATCTGCTCCAGGCCATCGGTAAAGGTCGGTCCCGGCAGGATCGCGTTGACCGTCACACCGGTGCCCGCCAGGCGTTTGGCCAAACCATGGGACACCGCCAGGTTGGCACTTTTGGTCACGCCGTAGTTGATCATGTCGGCCGGGATCGCAATGCCGGACTCCGAAGACACGAAGATCACCCGGCCCCAGCCCTGCGTCACCATGCCCGGCACATAATGCCGCGCCAGGCGCACGCCGGAGATCACGTTGACCTCGTAGAAACGCGCCCACTCGCTGTCGGGCGCGTCGAAGAAGTCCACATCATTGAAGATGCCCAGGTTGTTGACCAGGATGTCGGCACGCGGCTCGGCGGCGAACAGTTTTTCTGCGCCCTCCAGGGTGCCGAGGTCGGCGACCACGCCACGCAGGTCCGCTCCCGGCACGTCCTGGCGAATGCTCGCCAGCGCCGCATCCACCTTGCCCGCCTCTCGCCCGATCACCACTACGGTGGCGCCGGACTGCGCCAGGGCGCGGCCGATGCCCAGGCCGATCCCGGCGGTGCTGCCGCTGACGATGGCGACTTTGCCACTCACATCAATATTCATCATCGAAATCCTCACGTTGAATCAACCAGTCTCAGGGTCGTCATGACCGTTGAAAAGATCCTAGACGGCAAAGATCGGACCGTCCAAGACATACTGCGACCAACTTGAGTCCTTCAAGGTCTAGCCAGCGACAAGCCCGCGCAAACGCAAGCCGAGCATGCCCAGGGCTAACAACGGTGATCGCAACAGCTTGCCACCGGGGAAGGTCATGTGCGGCACGCGACTGAACAGGTCCAGGCCCCGGCTCTGCCCGGCATGAATGCCTTCGGCCAGCAAGCGCGCGCACCAGTGGGTCACGTTGAGCCCATGCCCGGAATAGCCCTGGGCATAGAACACGTTGGGGTACTGCTGCAACCGCCCGACCTGGGGAAAGCGATTGGCGGTAATGCCGATCTTGCCGCCCCACTGGAACTCGATGGCGGTGTTGGCCAACTGCGGGAACACCTTGAGCATCTTCGGTTGCATATAGGCCGCGATGTCGGCCGGGTCGCGTCCCGAATAATGACACGCGCCCCCGAACAACAGGCGGCGGTCAGCTGAAAGGCGGTAGTAATCCAGGCCGATTTTCTGGTCGCACAGCGCAAGGTTTTGCGGGATCAGTTGCCTGGCCTGCGTTTCGCTCAACGGTTCGGTCGCGATGATGTAACTGCCCGCCGGCAACACCTTGCCGCTCAGGCACGGTTCCAGCTCCTCCAGGTGGGCATTGCACGCCAGCACCAGGTGGCCGGCGCGCACCGTGCCGCTGGCGCAACGCACCTGTACCCTGTCGCCGTGGATCAGCTCCAGCACCGGGCTGTGCTCGAAAATCCGCACCCCGAGGGCCTCGGCGACGCGGGCTTCGCCCAGCACCAGATTGAGCGGGTGCAGATGCCCGGAGCCCATGTCCACCAGGCCACCGGCATACACCGTGGAGTCCACCACCTGCGCCATCGCGTGGCGTGGCACCAAGCGCGTTTCGGGGGTGTACCCCAACTGCGCCAGGTGTTCCTGCTCACGCGTGAATGCAGCGAACTGCGCCGGGGTGTTGGCCAATTCGCAAAAGCCCCAGCGCAGGTCGCAGTCGATGCCGTGCTCACGGATCCGCTCGCCGACCAGCGCCACCGAATCGATGCCGGCGCGCTCCAGGTACGCCACGCCCTCCTCGCCGATGTACTTGGCGAACCCCGAGACATCGTGGCCGATGCCGCGAATCAACTGCCCGCCATTGCGCCCGCTGGCGCCCCAACCGATGCGCCGGGCCTCCAGCAGGATCACCGAAAGCCCGCGCTGGGCCAGCTCGATGGCGGTATTGACGCCGGTGAAGCCACCGCCGATCACACAGACATCGGCGTCAAGATCCGCGTCCAATACCGCACGCTCAGGCATGGCATTGGCCGTCGCCCGGTAATAGGAGCGGGCGTGCTCACTGGACTGCATCATTTGTTGGTCTTCACTTTGCTCCAGGCGCGGGTCATCAGGCGCATGGTCGCCGGGGTTGGCGTGGTGGAAATATAGAGTTTGTCGAGCACTGCCTGGGGCGGGTAAACCTCAGGGTTGTTCACCAGTTCCGGGGCCATGAACGGCTTGGCCGCGGGGTTGGCGTTGGCATACCCCACCGAGGCACTGACCTTGGCGATCACCTCGGGGTCCAGCAGGTAGTTGATGAAGGCGTGGGCTTCTTTGACGTTGCCGGCGTCGGCGGGAATGGCCAGCAGGTCGAACCACAGGTTGGAGCCTTCCTTGGGGATCGAATAGGCGATGTTCACCCCGTTCTTGGCTTCCTTGGCACGGTTGGCGGCCTGGAACACGTCGCCGGAATACCCGAACGCCACGCAGATGTCACCGTTGGCCAGGTCCGAGATGTACTTGGAGGAATGGAAGTAAGTGATATACGGCCGCAGTGTCAGCAGCTTGGCTTCCGCCTCCTGGTAATCCTTGGGGTTCTCGCTGCGGGGGTCCTTGCCCATGTAGTTGAGGATCGCCGGGAACAGCTCGTCCGCCGAATCGAGGAAGGCCACGCCGCACTGGTTGAGCTTCTTGATGTTTTCCGGCTCGAACAGCACCGCCCACGAGTCGATATGGTCGATGCCCAGCACCTGCTTGACCTTGTCGACGTTATAGCCGATGCCGTTGGTGCCCCACAGGTACGGCACCGAGTGCGCGTTGCCCGGGTCATTTTTCTCGAGCAGCGCGAGCAACTTGGGGTCCAGGTTCTTGAAGTTGGGCAACTGCGCACGGTCGAGCTTGAGGAACGCCCCCGCTTTCACCTGCCGCGCCAGGAAGTGGTTGGACGGCACCACCACGTCATAGCCGGTGCGCCCGGCCAGCAGTTTGCCCTCCAGGGTTTCGTTGGAGTCGAATACGTCGTAGATCACTTTTATCCCGGTCTTGGCCTGGAAATCCGCCAAGGTGGTGTCGCCGATGTAATCGGTCCAGTTGTAGACACTCACCGTTTGCGCCGCCTGGCTGGTGCTGCTGAAGGCGGCTACCAGGGCCAGCGGGAGAAGCTTTTTCACAAGACGCATATCGACACCCCTTTTTTGGTTTTTTAGACGCTCAACAACAGGAACTCACGCTCCCAGGAACTGATCACGCGCTTGAAATTCTCGTGCTCGGCGCGCTTGACCGCGACGTAGCCCCGCACGAACTTGTCGCCCAGGTAGTGCTTGACCGTGTCGCAATCCTCCATCCGCGCCAGCGCGTCTTCGAGGGTGAACGGCAAGCGCAGGTTGCGACGCTCGTAGGCACGCCCTTCAACCGGTGCACTCGGCTCGATCTGTTCGACCATGCCCAGGTAGCCGCACAGCAAGCTCGCGGCAATCGCCAGGTAAGGGTTGGCATCGGCACCGGGCAGGCGGTTTTCCACGCGCATGGCGTCGGGGCTGGAGGTGGGCACGCGCAGGCCGACGGTACGGTTTTCTTCACCCCACTCGACGTTGACCGGCGCCGAGGTGTCCGGCAAAAAGCGCCGGAACGAGTTCACGTTGGGCGCAAACATCGGCAGCAACTTGGGGATGTACTTCTGCAAGCCGCCGATGTGGTGCAGGAACAAGGCGCTCATCTTGCCGTCGCCATCGACGAACACCGGTTTGCCGGTGGCGATGTCCACCACGCTCTGGTGCAGGTGCATGGCGCTGCCCGGCTCGTCGGCCACCGGTTTGGCCATGAAGGTGGCGGCGACGTTGTGCTTGAGTGCGGCTTCACGCAGGGTGCGCTTGAACACGGTGATCTGGTCGGCCAGGTCAAGGGCGTCACCATGACGGAAGTTGATTTCCATCTGTGCCGGGCCGTCTTCGTGGATCAGCGTATCGAGGTCCAGGCCCTGGGCTTCGCACCAGTCGTAGACGTCTTCGAACAACGGGTCGAACTCGTTGGCGGCGTCGATGGAAAACGACTGGCGGCCGGTTTCGGCGCGCCCGGAGCGGCCCACCGGGGTTTTCAGCGGCAGGTCCGGGTCTTCGCAACGCTGGGTCAGGTAGAACTCCATTTCCGGCGCGACAATCGGCTGCCAGCCGCGCTCGGTGTAGAGCTGCAATACCTTCTTCAGGACGTTGCGCGGCGACAGCTCGATGGGGTTGCCCTGCTTGTCGAAGGTGTCGTGGATCACGATCGCGGTGGGCTCTATGGCCCAGGGCACCACATAGGTCGCGTTGGATACCGGCCGGCACACCATGTCGATGTCGGCCGGGTCGAGCAGGTCGTAGTAGATATCGTCGTCGACGAAGTCCCCGGTCACCGTTTGCAGCAACACACTTTCCGGCAGGCGCATGCCTCGCTCATGCAGGAACTTGTTGGTGGGCGCAATCTTGCCGCGTGCGATGCCAGTCAAATCACTGATCACGCATTCGACTTCGGTAATCTTGTGTTCTTTCAGCCAGGCGGACAGCTGATCGAAGGGGGCGTTCATAAGGACCTCGTCATGGGTGGGATACACACGCCGGCTTGTACTCTCGGCGCATTGAGGTCTATCTTGGGCCAGCCTCCAACAGGCATCTATCCACTTTGCACGAACCATAACGCACCAATAGAGTGCGCCAAGGTCATTCATGACACAGGCAACCGCTTTGCGCGTACAGGCCTTCACCACCGGTGATGTGGCCGCTCAATGCAATGCAACACCCGGCTGGGTGCAGCAGTACCAGCAGATGTCACCGGGGCACTTTGCCGGGCAGGTCCGCTACCTCGACCTGCAAGGTGTGCAGGTGTACGAAGAGTGCATGAACACTCGCGTGGAACAGCATTTCAATGCACCGCCGGGCTCGCTGGCGTTCTGTTTCGACGGCAGCGACAACGCGCTTTACATGCTCAATGGCGAAAGCCGCAACACCTGGATCACCCCGGAAAACTACCGTGAGGTGGCCGTGGTATTCGGCCCGCAGTTCGTGCAGCGCCAAGGGTTGGACGTGGCGAAGCTGGACGGTTTGTTCATGGCGCCGCTGACCTGCCGGCAAAACGCGCTCTTCACCCGCTGGCTCAGCGGCACCCTGACGCGCTTGTCCGCCGTCAGCGACCCGATCAGTCGCGACGCCCTCACCCAGCAACTGCTCGATGACTGCCTGTTCATTCTGGACAACGCCTGCGTGTGCCTGGACGACAGTTCATTGCAACGTCGCAGCGCCGAACGTCAGTTGATGGCGCGCATCGGCGCTTGGGCGGCGGATGCGCCGGATGAAACCGTGAACCTGCTGGAACTGGCGCAGATTGCGGGGGTGCCGCTGCGTCAGTTGCAGCAGGGCTTCAAGACCTACACCGGGATGAGCCCGGCGCAGTGGTTGCGCCTGCGCCGCTTGAATGGCGCACGGCGGGAGTTGTTGAACTCGCCGGGAACGACCGTGGCCCAAGTGGCAATGAACTGGTCGTTCTGGCATTTGGGGCGGTTTTCCAACAGCTACCGTGCCCTGTTCAAGGAATTGCCCAGCGAAACCCTCAAGCGTCACGGTTGAAACTGGAGCGAGCTTGCTCGCTCCTACCCTGGATGCCTCAAGGCTGTGACTTGAGAAACGCCGCCATCAACAGGTTGACCCGCTCCGCGGCCTCCAACTGCACCATATGCCCCTGCCCCGACAGGATCTCTACCCGGGCCTGCAACCCCTCGGCGTGGTTGGCCGGGATGATTGCATCGTCACTGCCCCAGATCACCAGGCTCGGTTGCCGCCCCACCACCTTGCGCAAATCCAGCGTCTGCCGCCCGCCGTCGAACAACTTGGCATTGAGCTGCCGCAACGCCTGATCCACCCCTTCCAGGCGCTTGAACTTGAGCATGTCCTCGAGCATCTGCCGCGTCACCAACGCGGGGTCGCTGAACAGCTGGGTCAATTGCGGCTTGAGCGCGTTGCGGTGGTTGGCCTCGACAAAGCCTTGCAGGTAATCACCATTGATATCCGGTCCCAGGCCGGCGCTGGCGATCAGGGTCAGTGAAGCAATACGCTCGGGCGCCTGGTCGGTCAGCGTCAGCGCGACCAACCCACCCATGGAGTGGCCCGCCAGATGCACGCGGTCCAGCGCAAGGTGATCGAGCAACGCCAACACCGCATGGCTCAACTCGTGTGCGTCCGCACTTTGCAGGTGCTTGCCCGACTCGCCATGCCCTGGCAGGTCAAGCGCGATCACGCGGCGTTCGACGGCCAATGCCGGCTGGTTGAACAGCCAGTTGTTCAGGTCACCGCCGAAGCCATGGATCAGCACCAACGGTGTGGCGCCCTCGCCCAGGTCGAGATAGCGCAGCAAACGCCCACCCAGTTCAACCTTCTGCGCGCTGGGGCCAGACGCTTGGACTTCATCCGCACTGGCGACAAACCCGGCGTTGAAGCTTTCGATCACTGCATCAATCTGCGCGTCGGTGGCCTCGCCCTCCACCACAATCCCCAGCAACGCCCCCACCGGCAACGTCTCGTCGCTCTGCGCCAGCACCCGGCGCAGTACGCCATTGAACGGCGCCTCGACGCTGCTGGAGATTTTGTCGGTCTCCACGTCGAGCACCGCCTCGCCCTTCTCCACCCGGTCCCCGGGTTGCTTGAGCCAGATGTCGATACGGCCCTCGGTCATCGACAGCCCCCACTTGGGCATGGTCAAGGTATGGATCATGCGGCGGTCCTCTTGTCGGCGATCTTCAGCACCGCGGCTTCGATCTTCGCGGCGTTGGGGATATACAGGTCTTCCAGCGCATCGGAAAACGGCACCGGCGTGTGCGGAGCGGTGACCATCTGGATGGGAGCACGCAGGCATGAAAACGCCTCCTGCGCCACCAACGCACTGATATCCGTGGCGATGGAACAACGTGGGTTGGATTCGTCGATCACCACCAGGCGCCCGGTTTTCTCGACGCTTTCCAGGATGCTGTCTGCGTCCAGCGGGCTGGTGGTGCGCAGGTCGAGCACTTCGCAATCGATGCCTTGGCGCGCCAGGTTGGCGGCGGCTTCCAGGGCGATATGCACCATGCGCCCGTACGTGACCAAGGTGACGTCCTGGCCTTCGCGCACAAAGTTGGCTTCGCCGAAAGGCACGGTGTACAGCTCTTCCGGCACTTCGCCTTGCAGGCTGTAGAGCATCTTGTGCTCGAGGAAGATCACCGGGTCGTTGTCGCGGATAGCCTGGATCAGCATGCCCTTGGCGTCATAGGGCGTGGCCGGGCACACCACCTTGAGCCCGGGAATGTGCGTCCACATCGAGGTGAGCATCTGCGAATGCTGGGCGGCGGCGCGCAGGCCGGCACCGTACATGGCACGCATCACCAACGGCGTGGTGGTCTTGCCGCCGAACATGTAGCGGAACTTGGCGGCCTGGTTGAGCAACTGGTCGAGGCAGCAGCCGATAAAGTCGACGAACATCAACTCGCATACCGGGCGCATGCCGCGGGTGGCGGCGCCCACCGCCATGCCCACGTAACCGACTTCGGACAACGGCGCGTCCAGTACGCGGTCGGGAAATTGCGGATACAGGCCCTTGGTAACTCCCAACACACCGCCCCAGGCGTCCTGCTCGCCGGGCGAGCCGGTGCCGCCGCAGACGTCCTGGCCAATGATGAAAACGCTCTGGTCGCGGCGCATTTCCTGGGCCAGGGCTTCGTTGATCGCCTGCTGATAGCTGATTTTGCGAGCCATAAAATTCTCTCCACGTAGTTGTTGTTATGAGTGGTACGCGACGTACACATCGCTGAGCAGGTCGGCGGCCTGAGGCTTGGGGTCGGACTTGGCCAGGCGCACGGCGTCGTCAATCAACTGCGCTACCTCGCGGTCGATGCGCTCCAGTTGCGCCACTTCCAACCAGCCTTCGGCGTTGCAGCGCTGACGGAACAGCGTCAGGCAATCGTGGGATTCGCGCAGGTTTTTCACTTCATCGGGGCCGCGATAGGTTTGCGCATCGCCTTCGAAATGGCCGTAGAAGCGGCTCAATTTGACTTCCACCAGGGTCGGCCCCTGGCCGCTGCGGGCACGCTCCACCGCGACGCCGAGCGCTGCATGCACCGCGAAGAAATCATTGCCATCAACGATCACCCCCGGCATGCCAAACCCTACGGCACGCTCGGCGATGTCCTTGCAGGCTACCGACCAGCCGGAACCGGTGGCCTCGGCATAGCCGTTGTTTTCGGCGACGAACAGGCAGGGCAGCCGCATGATCGCAGCCAGGTTCATCGCCTCGAATACCGCCCCCTCGTTGGAGCCACCGTCGCCAAAGAACGCCACGGCCACGCCTTGGCTACCCTTGAGTTTGGCGGCCAGCGCCGCACCGGCCGCCAACGGCGCACCGGCCCCGACGATGCCATTGGCGCCGAGCATGCCCTTCTCCTGGTCGGCGATGTGCATGGAGCCGCCCTTGCCGCCACACACGCCAGTTTTCTTGCCGTAGATCTCGGCCATCATGCCGAACACATCCACGCCCTTGGCGATGCAATGCCCGTGGCCACGGTGGTTGGAAGCAATGCAATCTTCATCGTTGAGGTGGGCCATGACCCCGGCGGCGCAGGCTTCCTGCCCGGCGTACAGGTGCACAAAGCCTGGGATCTCGCCGGTGGCGAATTCCACGTGCAGGCGTTCTTCAAAATCACGGATGGTGCGCATCACGGTGTAGGCATGCAGCAATTGATCGGTGGACAGGTGAGTGGACATCTTGTTGTTCTCCAGGTTGTCTCGACACACAAAAGGCTGGCTTCGACCAGCTACAGGCCCTTCAGCACAGCCTGTGCCAAGGCCTTGGAAAACCTCGCAAATGCCTGATCCAGAGCGGCGCCGCCAGCCTGTGCCCACGCCCCGGGCCAGCGCTGCATGAGACGCGGCAGTGCAATACGCAAGCAGCGTCTCGCGCCGGATGAGACGCTGCGTCTCACGCCGGGCATTTGGTCAGGCTGCCCTTGTCCCTCCCGGCGCATACGCGCTTAATGGCGGGCATAACAACAAAGATCGAGAACCGGAGGCCTTATGCTCGCCGCGAACTCAAGGGGGCTGACCCCCAAGGAGCATGTCGACTGCGTCAGCCGCGTGGTGCGCAATGCCGATCGCCTGCCCCAGGCGCCGGTACCGTCGGTGATCTTCGATTCCTGGCGCCGCTCCATGGAGCAATACCACCTGGACCCAGGTTCGCTGCAAGGGCCACGCATCCTCACCGAACCCTTGCTCAAGGAATGCCGCGAACGTGCCGAGCTGTTCATGCGCATCGCCAGCGAAGCCGTCGGCCAGTTGCATCACCGCGTGCGTCACGCCGACTACTGCGTGATGCTCACCGACGCTCAGGGCCAGACCATCGACCATCGCGTGGACACCACGATTCGCAGCGACTGCCGCAAGGCCGGCCTGTACCTGGGCACCTGCTGGTCGGAAGCCGAAGAAGGCACCTGCGGCGTGGCCACGGTGCTGACCAGCCAATCGGCGGTGACGGTGCATAAACGCGACCACTTCCGCGCCGCGTTTATCGGCCTGACCTGCTCCGCCGCGCCGATTTTCGATCCCCAGGGCAACCTGCTGGGCGTGATGGACGCCTCAGCCTTGCAGTCGCCGGACGACCGCCGCAGCCAGCACCTGGTGCGCCAGCTGGTGGCGCAGAGTGCGCAGGCCATCGAGAATGCCTTCTTCATGCACAGCGCTCGCCAGCACTGGGTGCTGCAAGCCCACAGCACGCCGGGTTACGTCGACAGCCAGCCTGACCTGCTGCTGGCCTGGGACCAGGACGGTCGACTACAGGCGCTCAACAGCAAAGCCCGCCAAGCCCTGCGCCGACGCTTCGGCCAGGTGCCGGCGCATATCGGCGAAGTGTTCGACCTGGAGGCGTTGCGCGCAGTCACGGATCAACATGCCCAGCAACTGCATTGGCTGGGCGAACCGGGCGCGCTGCACGTACGCGTCAATGCCCCGCGGCGCCAGCCGGTGCGCGCCGCAACGGTGGCGCAGGTGGACGCGCGCGTCGAAGAGCATTTGCGCCTGGCCGTGCGGGTCAAGGACCGCAACCTGCCGGTGCTGGTACAGGGTGAAACCGGCGCCGGCAAGGAAGTCTTTGCCCGCCAGTTGCATGCACAAAGTGCTCGCCGCAACGGGCCGTTCGTAGCGGTGAATTGCGCAGCGATTCCGGAAAACCTGATCGAGAGCGAACTGTTCGGCTACGTGGCCGGGGCATTTACCGGCGCCTCCAGCAAGGGTATGCCGGGGCTGCTGGTACAAGCCGATGGCGGCACGCTGTTCCTCGACGAAATCGGCGATATGCCGCTGGCGCTGCAAACGCGCCTGCTGCGGGTGATGGCCGAAGGCGAAGTGGCGCCGTTGGGCGCGGCAAAGACGCGCCGCGTGGATATCCAGGTGATCTGCGCCAGCCACCGCGACTTGGCGGAATTGGTCAGCCAAGGGCGCTTTCGCGAAGACCTGTACTTTCGCCTCGGTTGTGCGCGCTTCTGCCTGCCGCCATTGCGCGAGCGTACCGACAAGCTGGCGTTGATCAACCGACTGCTGGAACAGCAAGCGCGCAACAGCGGCGTGACGCTGGGTCTCAGCGAGGCGGCACTCCAGGCGTTGCTCGGTTATGCCTGGCCGGGCAACGTGCGGCAATTGCAGCATGTGCTGGCGTATGCCTGTGCGGTGTGCGAAGGCGATACCCTGCAATTGGCGAATTTGCCGATTGAGGTGCGCGGGGAACAGGTTGAGGCACGGGTGCAACAGAGTGTCAGCCCGGAACGCCAGGTCGTGCTGGACGCGCTGATTCGACATCGCTGGAAGCCGTTGCCGACGGCGCAGGCACTCGGGATTTCGCGGGCGACGCTGTATCGCCGGGTCAACCGGTTGGGCATCGACATGCCCGGCAAGCAATGATCTGACGCGAACAGCCCGCGCCCGCAAAAAAGTCTTCCGTGACTGATATTTGGGCTTGCCCGCTGCCGCATTGCCCCCTAGCTTATGCGCCCCCTCCCCGCGCTTTAAGGCCCTGCCCCATGGTTTTGCGTTTTCGTCCCGTCGCTCCTTCACATTTTGCCCTCGGCCTGCTGCTCAGCGGCGGCATCGGCAACAGCCTGGCGGCTGAAATAGAGCTGCCGGCGGTGAAGGTCCAGGGCCAGGAAGCCTCCGGCTACCGCAGCGACACAGCCTCGGTCGGCGGCTTCACTGAAACGCCATTGCTGGACACCCCGGCCTCGATCACAGTCATCAACGCCGCCATGCTCAAGGACCAACAGGCCCGCTTGCTCAGCGAAGTGCTGCGCAACGACGCCGCAGTGGGTGACAGCTATGCGCCCATTGGCTATTACGAAAACTTTGTGGTGCGCGGCTTTTCGCTGAATGCCGCGAGCAGCTACAAGATCAACGGGCGCACCATCACCGGCGAGCAGAACGTCGCCCTGGAAAACAAGCAGCAGGTGGAAGTGCTCAAGGGGCTGGCCGGCTTGCAGAGTGGCATCTCCGAGCCCGGCGGTGTGATCAACTATGTGACCAAGCGCCCGGAGGATGTGCGTTCGGTCAGCGTTTCCAGCGACGATCGTGGCAGTGGTTATGTCGCCACCGACGTCGGTGGCTGGTTCGGCAGCGAACAGCAATTTGGGCTGCGCGCCAACGTGGCCCATGAAGACCTGCACAGCTATGTGGAGCATGCCAATGGCCAGCGTGATTTCGTGTCCCTGGCGTTCGACTGGAATATCAGCCCCGATGCCGTGCTGCAACTGGATGCGGAATACCAGAACAAGCAGCAGCGTTCGGTGCCGGGCTATCAGTTGCTCGGCGGCAGCGAAGTGCCCCACGACGCGTCGCCGAAAAAACTGCTCGGCCATCAAACCGGCGGCCGCCAGGTCGGTATCGATTCGTTGAACCTCAACGGCAAGTTCGAGTACCGCTTCAGCGATCAGTGGACAGGCTCCGTCAGCGCGGCACGCAGCAAGGTGGTGATTGACGATTACAGCTCGTTTGCCTGGGGCGGCGACACGACGGGCCTGGGCAACTATTTTTCTGCGCAAGGCGATTACGGCATCTACGACTACCGCAGCCCCGACGACACCCGCCGCGATGACGAAGTGCAAGCGGCCATGACCGGGCTGTTCGACACCGCGGGCCTGGGCCATGAGCTGACCTTCGGCACCAGCGCGTTCCGCCGGGTGATCGACAAGCGCAAACCGGTCAACGAGTACATCGGCAGCGGCAATATCAACGAAGATGCGCCGAGTTTCCCAGCCACCGACGTCCCGTTGAACGACAGCCACCGTAACCTCGACAGCCGCCAGTACGGCCTGTTCTTCACCGACCGCATTCGTTTCAACGAGCAATGGCAGACGATTCTCGGCGGACGTGAAGTGCGCCTGGATGAACAAGCCTTCGACAGCGATGGCAACCCGGCGCGTCATACCCAGCAGTCTGTGTTTCTACCTCAGGCGTCGTTGATCTATAAACCGATTGAAAACCTCTCGCTGTACACCAGCTACAGCAAGGGCCTGTCCCTGGGCGGGAGCGCGCCGTGGTTCGCAACCAATGCCGATGAAACCCTGGCCCCGACCACCTCGCGGCAAATCGAAGCCGGTGTGAAATACGACTGGCGCCGTATCAGCTTCGCCGCCGCCGTGTTCCAGACGCGCCAGGCCTATCAGTACGCCAAACCCGAAAATGGCCAGTTCACTTACGTGCAACAAGGCCGGCAGCAGAACACCGGGCTGGAATTGTCAGCCAACGGATGGGCCACTGAGCGCCTGCAAATCGCCACCAGCGTGGCGGCGATCCGTGCCCGGGTGAACGGCAGCGGCACGCCGGCTTACGAAGGCCATCAAGCGATCAACGTGCCCAAGCTGCGCGCCAGTGTGTACGCCGACTATGCCTTGCCGTGGGTCAACGGCCTGGCGGTACTCGGCGGCGTGCAATACAGCGCCAAGAAGTACGCCAATCGCAGCGGCAATGTGGAGGTGGGGGATTATGCGGTGGTCAATGTGGGCAGCCGCTACACCACCCGGCTCGACGGCTATGAAACGGTGTTTCGCCTGAGCGTCGACAACCTGTTCGACAAGCGCTACTGGCGCGACGCGGGCGAGTACCTGGGCGATGACTACCTGTTCCAGGGGGCGCCCTTGACGGCGCGCCTGAGTGCCTCGGTCAATTTCTGATTACTTGGGCATCTTGCGAAAGCCCACCGCCAGGCGGTTCCAGCTGTTGATCGTACTGATCGCCACGCTCAGGTCGACCTGCTCCTGTGGGCTGAACTCAGCCGCCAGTGCGCTGTAGTCGGCGTCGGCGGCGTGGGTCTGGCTGATCAGGGTCAGGCTTTCGGCCCAGGCCAGGGCGGCACGCTCACGGGGGGTGAAGAAGGGTGTTTCGCGCCAGGCCGACACGGTGTACAGGCGGCGCTCGGTTTCACCGCCCTTGCGCGCATCGGCGGTGTGCATGTCGAGGCAGAAGGCGCAGCCGTTGATCTGCGACACGCGCAGGCGCACCAGCTCCAGCAACGGCAGTTCAATGGACAGCTTGCCAACGGCGGCTTCCAGGGCAAGCATGGCTTTCATGGCATCTGGGGACGCGGTGTAGAAATCGGTACGGGCCTGCATGGTGATACTCCGGGAACGGTGGGAACGCTGAGCAGATTAGTCAGCGCGGCGTCCCGGAGAAATAGCCAATTCGGGCGAAGAACAGGTGACCAATCTACAGGCCACGGTTGCGCAGCCACTGCAGGAACCCGGTCTTTACCGGCGCGACCGGTGTGGCTTGAGTCAAGGTCTGGGCCGCGTGCAGGCGGAAGTCGAGCAAGGCTTTCATGGCCTCGCTGATGTCATGCCGCGCATCCAGGCAAGGCTTGAGGTATTCCTTCTCGACGCGGTACAGGGTGCAGTAGGTCTTGGCCAGGAAGTCTGCCGGCACGCCTTGGTCGGACAGAATCCCCGCCTCGCCAATCACCTCGCCCGGCCCCATGCGCCCGGCTTCGAATTTGCGCCCATCCTTGGTCAGCATGACCGAGACCACACCGGAGGCGACGATGAACAAGTGGTCGCTGACCTCTCCCGCCGGCAAGATCATCTCGCCGCTACGAAACGATTGCAGGACCATGTTCTGGCTGAAGGTGTCCTTTTCTTCCTGACGCAGGGTGGAGAAAATCGGCGAGCGCTCCAGCAGTGCCCGCGCCCCGGACACCAAGCTTGGCGCGCTGCTTTCGGTGGCGGACAACAGGCTGACGCCCGCAGCCTGCAGATGACGGAATGCCAGGTCATAGAGTTGGTTGCGCACATCGCGCTTGAGGCCCATGGCCGGCACGAAACCACTGATCTCATATTCGACGCCGCCACTGCCCGAAGACTTGAATGCCACGCTCGGGGCCGGCGTGGCCAGCAACGGCCGGCACCCGAGCATCGCCCGTTCCAATGCCTCGATCACAGTTTGCGGGCGCGCGTGGGGGCTCACTTGCAGGCTGACTGCCAGCCCGAACATGTCCGCCGGGCGTGAGAAGTTGATGATCTTGGCTTTGGCCGCCAAGGAGTTGGGAATCACCGCCAGGCTGCCCTGGGAGGTTTGCAGGCGCGTGGCGCGCCAGTCGATATCCGTGACGCGGCCTTCGGTGCCGTCGATGGAAATCCAGTCATCGAGTTGATACGGCTTGGTGGTGTTGAGCACGATCCCGGAAAATACGTCGCTCAAGGTGCTCTGCAGCGCCAGGCCGACGATGATCGCCACCGCGCCGGAGGTGGCGAGCACCCCCTTGACCGGCAGGTCGAGCACATAGGCCATGGCCGCGATGATCGCGATCAGGAAAATCACCGCGCCCATCAGGTCCTGCAACAGCCGCCCGGTGTGACCGACCCGCTGCATCATCACGGTGCCGAGCAACACCGTGAGGGTGCGCGCCGCGAACAGCCACCAGCCGATCTGCAGGGCCGTGGCGGCCAGGTGCAAGGTGGTGTCGTCGGCATAGGGCGCCAGTTGCATGGGGTTCATGCCGTCGTTGAACAGCACGGCACTGAAAACCGCGAAGATCACCAACCGCGCCGCCAGCTTCCAACTGGCCAGGTTGACGGAAATCAGCCGCCACACGGCAATGTCGATAAAGATCAGCGCCAACGCGCAGAGCATGGGGTGTTCAGCGATAAATGTGGGCATCCAGGCGACTCCAGGGCGAATGCGCAGAAGATCGCATGAAATAGACAGATCAGGTATAGCGCCAAGCAAAATGTGGGAGCGGGCTTGTTGTGATGAAGGAGCTTGCTGTGGCGAGCAAGCTCCCCAGCCACAACAAGCCCGCTCCCACAAGGGGGTTGCGACAACCCTTGGCTTCACATCCGCCCAAACTTGCCCGACTGGAAGTCAACAAACGCCTGGTGTATTTCCTGCTCGGTGTTCATCACGAACGGACCGTGGCCGACGATGGGTTCGTCGATCGGCTCGCCGCTGAGCAGCAGCACCTTGGCGTCGTCGTTGGCCTCCAGGGTGAGCTGGCTGCCATCGCGCTCGAACAAGGCCAACTGGCCTTGGCGTGCGACTTCCTCACCGTTGACCAGCACCGTGCCGCGCAGGATCACCAACGCGGTGTTGCGCCCGGCATGCAGGTCCAGCGTCAGCGCTTTACCGGCGTTGAGGCGCAGGTCCCACACGTCAATCGGCGTAAAGGTGCGCGCCGGGCCCTGGGTGCCGGCGAACTCACCGGCAATCAGGCGCAGTTGCCCGGCGCCGTCAGCCAACGGCAGCAGCGGAATGTCGCCATCGACGATGGTCTGGTAGCCCGCGTCGGCCATTTTGTCCTTGGCCGGCAAGTTGACCCACAGTTGCACCATCTCCAGTGCCCCGCCGCTGCGGGCAAAGGCTTCGGAGTGGAACTCCTCGTGGAGGATGCCTTTGGCCGCCGTCATCCACTGCACATCGCCAGGGCCGATTTTGCCGCCGGCCCCCGTGGAATCGCGGTGCTCGACTTCGCCGTCGTAGACGATGGTCACGGTTTCAAAGCCACGATGAGGGTGCTGTCCGACGCCACGACGTTGCTCGGTGGGGGTGAAATCGGCAGGGCCTGCGTGGTCCAGCAACAGGAATGGGCTGATGTGCTTGCCCATGGTGTCGTAGGAAAACAGCGTACGCACCGGGAAGCCGTCGCCGACCCAGTGGGCGCGGGGGCTGGTGTAGATACCGATTAGTTTCTTCATGGTGTACCTCCAAAGTGCATACACCTTAAATCCGATACCAATTGAGCGCTAGATAGCAGCCACAGCTCTTACTGTCCCACAGGTGAGACAATCAACCGCTTATGGCTAGGCAGCCGCCAGCGCCGGCCGGCGCTCACGCAACAGGTGAAACGCGAAGAATGCCGCCACCGCAAAACTGGCCTCGAGCATGATCATGGGCACGGCGCTGCCATCGCGCAGTTGGCTCAATAACAAGCCGCTGCAGGTTGCGCCGAACATCTGGGAAAAGCCCATCAAGCCGGCGGCCAGGCCGGCGCGGTGGGCATTGGGCATCACCCCACCGGTGACCGAGCCTGGCAGCACCAGCCCACCACCGAGAGTGACCAGCGCAATCGGCAGGTCCAAGCCGACGACCGAGAGGCCGAACACTGCGTAGATCAATACGGCCGACAGGCCGCCCACAGCCACCAGCGTCACGCCCATCGCCACAATCCGTTGCGCGCCCAGGCGCAGGATATTGCGCCGGGTGTAGGTGGAACCGAGGATCAGCATCGACACGATCAGGCCGAAGTTGATGCCGTATTCAAGGCTGCTGAAACCCAACAGGTTGATAAACACCGCCGAGGAGCCGGCAATCACCGCAAACATGGCGCCATAGGTACAGGCCAGCGCGACGGCGTAGGCGCGGTATTGGCGGCTTTTGAGTAAATCCAGGTATTGCCCGCCCAGCGTGCGCCAATGACCGGCCTTGGGATCGAGGGATTGGTTGCTCTCGCGGAAAAACAGCAGCGCCAGCAGCAACACCGCGCCACCGATGAGCAACGAGAGGACGATAGGCGCGCGCCAACCGAAGAGTTTGATCAGCAGGCCGCCGATCATCGGTGCGACCACAATGGCGTAGAGCATGCCGATCATGGTCAACGCCAGGGCCGGGCCCGCCTCGGCTTTCCAGACATCGCGCACTACCGTGCGCGCCAACACCAGCGCGGCGCAGGCGCCCAGCCCCTGCGCGACCCGGGCGGCAATCAATTGGTGGATGTCGCTGACCAACAGCATCGACAGCGTGGCCAGCACATACAGGACCGAGCCGCCGATCAGTACGGGACGGCGACCTATGCGGTCCGACAGCGGGCCAAACAGCAGTTGCCCAAGGCCAAACGCCGCGACAAATGCCGACATCGCCATCAATGCCGAACCGGGCGGCGCCGCCAGCGCCTGCTCGATAGAGCCCAGGCCCGGGATGATCAATTGGGTCGAGACTTCACCCAGTGCCGTCAGGGCAACCAATAAAAACAACAAACTGCGTGAGGGTGTCGGGGCGTTTGCCATGGGGATGATCCGGGGCTGGATTAATTTATATTTCGACCATAATATGAGCAAAAAATTATGTCCATAATTTTCTGCTCGATCCCCCTGGAGCCCATCATGAACCCTCTAGCCCTGCGTCTTCTCACCCCCCTGGCCTTGCTGAGCGTCCTCGCCGGTTGCAACAGCAAGGCCGATACCGCCGCCGAAGTGCCCCTGCCCCGCCCGGTATTGGCGGCCAAGGTCGAGGCCGCCGGCACCCAGCAAAGCGCCTACACCGGCGTGGTGGCGGCCCGTACCGAAAGCGACCTGGGCTTCCGGGTGGGCGGCAAGGTCATTGAACGCAAGGTCGACCCCGGCCAGCATGTCTCGCGTGGCGATACGCTGCTGGTATTGGATATCGGCGATTTCGAACTGGCCCTGCGCTCAGCGAAAAACCGCGTCAACGCCGCCCAGGCGCAGTTGCGCCAACGCCGTGACGACGAAAACCGCTACCAGCGCCTGGCCAGTACCGGCGCCGTGTCGCGGCAGATTTTCGACCAGTCGGCGACCAACCTGCGCGTCGCCGAAGCCGAGTTGGCTGCGGCGCAGTCGGATGCCAGCCAGATCGAAAACCGGCGCACCTACTCGGTACTCAAGGCCGACGGTGACGGCATCATCACCGACGTGCGCGTGGATCGCGGCCAAGTGGTCGCCGAAGGGCAAATCGTCGCGCGGCTGGCCCACGATGGCGCCCGTGAAGCCATCGTCAACCTGCCGGAAACCCAGCGCGACCAAGCTTCGCAAAAAGCCTTGGCGTTCCCCTTCGGCGCCCCGGAACAAGCCCTCACGGCCACCCTGCGGGAGTTGTCCGCCAGTGCCGATCCGGTCACCCGCACCTACCGCGCCCGCTTCGTGCTGCATGGCGGCGTCGAGCGTTTCGCCCTCGGTTCCACCATCACCGTGCGCCTGCAAGGCAGCGGCCAGGCCCAGCAAACCCGCGTGCCCATCGGCGCGCTGCTGGACGCCGGGCATGGCAGCGGCGTGTGGGTGATCGGTGATAACGACAAGGTCCGCTTCGCCCCGGTGCAAGTCGCCAGCCTCGGCCAGGAAGACGCCCTGCTCGACAGCGGCGTGAACCCCGGGCAAATCATCGTCGCCCTCGGTGCGCACCTGTTGCACGAGGGTGACGCGGTGCGCTTGCTGCCGGCCCAAACCGTGGCCCTCAACCGTCAGCAGGACCATTGAATATGCGCGGCATCAACCTCTCCGAACTGGCCGTGAAACACCGTGCGGTCACGCTGTTCCTGATCATCGCGATCCTCGCCGCCGGGATCTTCTCGTTCGGCAAACTGGGGCGCGCCGAAGACCCGTCGTTTACCGTCAAGGTCATGACCATCAGCGCCGCCTGGCCCGGCGCAACCGCCCGGGAAATGCAGGAACAGGTGGCCGACCGCCTGGAAAAGCGCCTGCAGGAACTGGATTACTACGACCGCGTCGAGACCATCGCCCAGCCGGGTTTCGTGTCGATGCGCATGACCTTCAAGGAGTCCACGCCCCCCGGCGAGCTCCAGGACCTGTTCTACCAGGCCCGCAAAAAGCTCAGCGATGAAGCCGCCAAACTGCCCAATGGCGTGGTCGGGCCGTTCTTCAACGACGAATATTCCGATGTGTACTTCGCCTTGTACGCCCTCGAAGCCGAGCACCTGCCCCACCGCCAGCAAGTGCAGATGGCCGAAACGCTACGCCAGCAGTTGCTGGACCTGCCGGGGGTGAAGAAGGTCAATATCCTCGGTGAGCAGGCGCAACGGGTGTTTGTCGAGTTTTCCTATGAGCGCCTGGCAACCCTGGGCATCAAGCCGGACCAGATCTTCGCCGCCCTCGCCGCACAAAACGCAGTGGCGCCGTCCGGCTTTGTGGAAACCGCCGGGGCGCGCGCCTATATCCGCATCGACGGTGCCTTTGACAGCCTGTCGCTGATTGAAAACGTACCGCTGGAAGCCAACGGGCGTGTGCTGCGCATCGCCGATGTGGCCAGCGTCAGCCGCGGTTATGAAGACCCGCCCAGCTACCGCATCCGCCACCAGGGCGACCCGGCGCTGATGCTCGGCGTGATCATGGAGAAACACTGGAACGGCCTGGAGCTGGACAAAAGTCTCAAGGCCGAGGAAGCCAGGATCCAGGCCGACCTGCCGCTGGGCGTGAACTTCGCCAAGGTCTCCGACCAGGCGAAAAACATCAGCCTGGCGGTCAATGAATTCATGCTGAAATTCTTCGTCGCGCTGGCCGTGGTCATGGTGATCAGCCTGTTGGCCCTGGGATTTCGCGTGGGGTTGGTAGTGGCGGCTGCGGTGCCGCTGACCTTGTCGGTGGTGTTCGTGATCATGCTGCTCACTGGCCGTGAGTTCGACCGTATCACCCTGGGTGCGCTGATCATTTCCCTGGGCTTGCTGGTGGATGACGCGATCATCGCCATTGAAATGATGGTGGTGAAACTGGAGGAAGGTTTCGATCGGATTCACGCCGCCACGTTCGCCTGGAGTTCCACCGCCGCGCCGATGCTCACCGGCACCCTGGTGACGATTATCGGCTTTCTGCCGGTGGGGTTTGCCCGCTCGGCCGCGGGAGAATACGCCGGCAATATTTTCTGGATCGTCGGCTTTGCGCTGATCTCCTCCTGGCTAGTGGCAGTGGTATTCACACCGTACCTGGGCGTGAAGCTGCTGCCGCAGATCAAACCGGTGCCCGGTGGCCATGACGCGATCTACGCCGGGCGCTACTACCGCAAACTGCGTAGCTTGGTCGAAGCCTGCGTACGTGGGCGCTGGCTGGTAACCGGCCTGGTGGTCGCAGCCTTTGTACTGTGCGGGCTGGGCATGGCCGTGGTGAAGAAACAGTTCTTCCCCAACTCCGACCGTTCCGAGCTGATTCTTGAGGTGTACATGCCGCCCGGCAGCGCGTTCAAAGCCACCGAGGCGGTGGCGGCGCAGTTGGAAAAAGCCCTGTTGCAAGAGCCGCAAACCAGCCTGGTGGACACTTATGTGGGCGGCGGCGCGCCACGGTTTTTCCTGTCGCTGAACCCGGAATTGCCCGACCCGGCTTTCGCCAAATTGATCGTGCAGACCCCGGATTCCCATGCTCGCGATGCGTTGAAATTGCGCATGCGTGAGCGCATCGCCGCCGGTGAATTTCCAGCGGCCCGTGTGCGCGTGACGCAGTTGCTGTTCGGCCCGCCGGTGCCATTCCCGGTGGTGTTCCGCGTGTCCGGGCCGGATGTGGATGTGCTGCGCGGCGTGTCCGAAGAGGTGCGTCGTGTGGTGGCCGCCAACAAGCTGACCAAGGAAGCCTTCCTCGACTGGGGCGAGCGCACCAGCACTTATCGCCTGGTCCTGGATCAAGACCGCCTGCGCCTGCTGGGTTTCACCCCCAATGAGGTCAAGTCCCAGCTTAACGCGTTGCTCAGCGGCAACCCGATCACCGAAGTGCGCGAAGGCAACCGCACCGTTGCCGTGGTCGCCCGCGCCCAGGGCAGCCAGCGCGAGAACCTCGGCAACCTCAACAACATGACCCTGACCAACAGCGCCGGCACTTCGGTACCGCTGGCCCAGGTCGGGCAGTTCCAGGCCGTGATGGAAGAGCCGATCCTCAAGCGCCGCAACCGTGCGACCACCGTGGAAGTACGCGCCGATATCATCGACAGCGTGCAACCGCCCGACGTGGAGATGGCCGTGTACAAAGACCTGCAACCACTGATCGCCAAGCTGCCTGCCAGCTACCGGATCGACATCGGCGGCCCGGTGGAGGAAAGCGCCAAAGCCAACGTCGCGCTGGCGGCGCTGTTCCCGATCATGATCCTGCTGACCCTCACGGTGATCATGTTCCAGGTGCGCTCGTTCGGCGTGATGTTCATGGTGTTCGCCACCGCGCCTTTGGGGTTGATCGGCGCGGTGCCGACGTTGCTGTTGTTCAACCAGCCGTTCGGGTTCAACGCAATTCTGGGCTTGATCGGCATCGGCGGGATTCTGATGCGCAACACGCTGATCTTCACCGACCAGATTCGCCAGAACCAGGAACAGGGCATGGCGATTCGCGAGGCGATCGTCGAAGCCACCGTGCGACGAGCCAGGCCGGTGATCCTCACCGCGCTGGCGGCAGCGCTGGCCTTCATCCCGCTGACGTTCTCGGTGTTCTGGTCGTCCCTGGCGTATGTGCTGATTGGCGGGGTGTCGGTGGGCACCGTGTTGACGCTGTTGTTCCTGCCGGCACTGTGCAGCCTGGTGCTGGGGCGCAAACAGACAGAAGCCGTCGAAACATCCCACACAAGCGCCGGATAAGCTCTACTCCCCTCCCCTGAAAACCTCTGCAAAGTCCCTCGCCTGAATACACAGTGCGAGGGATTGCCGATGTTTCTTTGCGTTAGAACCCTGTCTTTCGGGGTTGCCTCTTGATCGCCGTGACCAGCCAGACCATCGGTCTGCTGGTATTGGCCGCCATGGATTCAAAGACCCGCGACGTCGAGTCGGTCATCAGCGACTTCAAGCGCTGCCTCAACCATTACGACGATTGGGCAGAGAGCTTTTTCAGCTTTTCGGCGCTCGATATCGAGCAGGTCTTCAAGGTCGGCAATGAAGTGGCGCTCGTGGCGCCGATCAACCGTTCGATCCTGCCCAGCAGCACCGTCGCCACCTGCCAAGCCAACGGCACCCTGACCCTGGTGCATATGTTCCAGAGTTCGCGTTTCGTGCCGATTGGCAATACCCCGGTGATCATGCAGCGCGTCGATCCTGACGGCGGGCCATTGGGCGAGCCGATTCATCACACCATCGGGCCAAGCGGCATTCTGGAAATCACCGAGTGTGATCGCAACCAGCAATACCGGGTCAACTTCTACCCCGATGTCTCCAAGGCGCACTTCAAGGCGCTGTACGCCTCGTATCAGTCGCTCATCGCACCGTTGGAAGACTGGCTGCGCGCAGAGTGGCGCACCACTTTCAAGCCACTGTGGAAGGGTTACTCCGAAGCAAACTTCCTCAAGCGCTACCTGACATTGCACCACGCCTATGCCCGAGGCTTTGGTAACGCGCTCTACTCGCTCTGGGACGACCTCAAGCAGCTGTTTCAATGGTTGAGCGACCCCTTGGCCCATGCGGAAAAACTGCTGCACTACCTGTCCCAGGCTGAGTTCGAACAACTGCTGAAAGTCAGCACCGAGGCCCTCGCCAAAGGCCTGCTGGTGCTCAGCGATGAGCCACTGTTGTTTGTCTATCTGGCGGCCATGGTCAGTTGGATACGCATGCTGCCAGCGCCGTATATGAACGAATTGCTGGGGCAAATCAGCGCCGAGGTCCTGATCAATTTGTTGCTGTGCCGCGCCATAGGCGGGATGGGCCTGGCGATAGGCATGAGCACGAAGGTGCTGGGCGCGATCAAGTCCCGTCGTGCGCGGCGCTGGCTGGAACAGATGGCTGGGCAATTCGGCAAATCTGGTGTGGATGATCACGTTGAGATGGCTAAGCCGGTTTGGCTCGGCAGCGCGCCGACGCCGATCAACACGGTACCGATCGGGCCGTTGAAAGCTGGCGATCAGTTAGTTTCCAACCCCGTGACGGCAGTGCGAGACAAGGCGACGCAACGTACGGTACTGGTCAGGCAGGAGCCTGTCGACGATGTGCCGGCCTCGGGGAAAAACCTCAATGGGGAGGCTTCGGCATCGGCGGACAAGACCGCCTCCCATGGCTGCCCGGTGTCGATGGTCACTGGCGAGGAATTGCTGACGCTGACCGATGGCACGCTGGATGGCGTGTTGCCGTTTGAGTGGACGCGGCTGTATCGCACCAGTGCCGTTGAAGTGGATTGTGGGTTGGGGTTTGGCTGGAGCCATGCGCTGGCGCACAGGCTTGTCGTTGATGGCGATTCGGTGGTGTGGACGGATCATGAGAATCGGTCGACCACGCTGCCCTTGCCGTCTATTTCCCGGCCCGCAATAACCAACAGTTTGGCCGAAGTAGCGATCTATCTGGGCGCTCTGCCCGATGAATTAGTGCTGGCCCAGGCGTCACGCTTCTACCACTTTTGCGACGGTGTCCTCACCGCCATCAGCGATGCGTACGACAACCGGTTGCGCATTGTGCGGGATCGCTCGGGGCGTATTGAACGGCTGGATAACGGCGTCGGCCGCTCGCTGTTCTTGCGCTATGAGCTTGAGCGCATTGTGGCAGTGGACTACCAGGTTCAGCGCGCCAAAGGCCATGAAGCCTTCACCTGGGTGACCGAACACAACGTTGTGTCCTACGCCTATGACGATGCAGGCCGACTGGTGTGTGCGACCAATGCCGTGGGTGAGCGCGAGGTTTATCGCTACGACGCTCAGCACGTCATCCTTGAGCGGCAGTTGGCCGGTGGCGCGAGTTTCTACTGGGAATGGGAACGTTCCGGCAAGGCGGCGCGCTGTGTCCGGCATTGGGCCAGCTTCTCGCAGATGGACGCGCGTTATGCCTGGGGTGACGACGGCCAGGTCACGGTGGTTAACGCCGATGGCAGCCAGGAAGTCTACGTGCATGACCAGCGCGCACGGCTGGTACAGCGTACCGATCCGGACGGCGCCGAGCATTTCAAATCCTACGACGACAAGGGCCGGCTGACGGTCGAGCAAGACCCGCTGGGCGCGGTGACGGCCTATCAGTACGACGATGCCGGACGCTTGGTGGCTGTGTTTCCGGGGGATGACGAACCGACGTCCTACGAGCATGACAACGGCTTCGTACGCGTGGTGCGGCGCGGCCAGGCGGTCTGGAAATATGAGCGCAATGACCAGGGCGACGTGACGCGTCGGACGGATCCCGCCGGGCACATAACCGACTACAGCTACAACCCATCCGGGCAACTCACGGGCGTCTGGTACCCCGATCACAGCTGTCATCGGCTGGTCTGGAATGAACGCGGGCAATTGCTGGAGGAGCAACTGCCCAATGGCGCCATCAAGCGTTATCGCTATGACGACGTTGGGCGGCAAGTGGCGCGTGAGGATGAGCACGGTGCGCTGACCCAGTACCAGTGGGACAGCGTGGGTCGCCTGGTTCGCGTGGTCTTGCCGGGCGGTGCGTATCGGGAATACAGCTACAACCCCTACGGAAAAATCACCGCCGAACGCGACGAGCTCGGCCACGTCACCCGTTACGAATATGCCGACGGCCTGCACCTGATCAGCCGCCGCCTCAATGCCGACGGCACCCAGGTCAAGTACCGCTACGACAACGTGCGGTTATTGCTGACCGCGATTGAAAACGAAGCCGGCGAAACCTATCAGCTTGATTACCACCCCAACGGACTGATCCAGCAAGAAATCGGCTTTGACGGCCAGCGCACGGCGTATGCCTACGACCTCAACGGCAACCTGCTGGAAAAGACCGAACACGGTGACGATGGCAGTCAGCTGGTTACGCGTTATGAGCGCGACCACGCCGGGCGCCTCGTACGAAAAACCCTTGCCGATGGCAAGGTGGTTGAATACGCCTACGACCGCCAGGGCAACCTGCTCAGCGTCGACGACGGCCACTGGGCGCTGGCCTACGAATACGACGTCCAGAATCGCCTCACCGCCGAGCACCAAGGCTGGGGCACCCTGCGTTACGGCTATGACGCCTGTGGTCAGTTAAAACACCTGCGCCTGCCGGACAACAACCGTCTGGTGTTCAACCATGACAAAGGCGGTCACCTTTCCACGGTTGAACTCAACGGTGCGCTGCTCACCTCACACCTGTTTAAAAACGGTCGCGAACACCAACGCCAACAAGGCCAGTTGCTCAGCCACTACCACTACGACGACCAGCACCGCCTGCACGCCCACGCCATCACCCAGCAGGAACACATTCTTTACCAACGCCAA
>NZ_PYWX01000071.1 GCF_003031675.1 Pseudomonas palleroniana
CACTACGACGACCAGCACCGCCTGCACGCCCACGCCATCACCCAGCAGGAACACATTCTTTACCAACGCCAATACGACTACGACAACACCGGCAACCTCACCCGCCTGCTCGACACCCGCAAGGGCCAGCACGACTACCACTACGACCCCCTCGCCCGCCTGACCCGCGCCAACCACTCGCAAGACGTACAGGAACGCTTCGGCCACGACCCGGCGGGCAACCTGCTGATGCAGAACCGCCCTGGTCCGGACATCGTTGCGGGCAATCGCCTGATGATCCAGGGCGATCATCACTATGACTACGACGCCTTCGGCAACCTGATCCGCGAGCGACGCGGCAAAGGTCAGTCACTTGTCACCGAATACCGCTACGACTGCCAGCACCGTTTGATCGGCCTCACCACGCCCAACGGGCAAACCGCACACTATCGCTACGACCCGTTTGGGCGGCGCATCAGCAAAACCGTGGATGACACCACCACGGAGTTTTTCTGGCAAGGCGACAAGCTGATTGCCGAGCATCATGCGGAGCGCCATCGCAGCTACCTGTATGAACCCGGCACCTTCCGCCCGCTCGCCCTGCTGGAAGGCTTTGGTCCAAAGGAAACAAAGCCCTACCACTACCAACTCGACCACCTTGGCACGCCGCAGGAACTCACCGCCCCCGACGGCGAAATCGTCTGGTCCGCGCATTACCGCGCCTACGGCGAAATCGCCCGCCTCGATGTCGGCAAAATCGACAACCCATTGCGTTTTCAAGGCCAGTACTGCGACCCGGAAAGCGGACTGCACTACAACCGTCATCGCTACTACAATCCGGATATTGGTCGGTACCTGACGCCGGATCCGGTGAAGCTGGCGGGTGGGATCAATGCGTACCAGTACGTGCCGAATCCTACGGGGTGGGTGGATCCACTTGGCTTAAATACATGCCCAGGCAGTAATGGTTGTAAACCAGCATCTGAACTCGAAAACCCAATTGAAAAGGCCACGGTTGACGAGCGACAACCAGCACTGCCGAAACAAGCTAGGGAAGAACGAAGATCACGAATAGAAGACCTCAGTGAGGCAAACGCAAAACGGCGGGTGCTGGAGTTGGAGGAAAAACACAACATGCACAGCGTCGCTAAACACAGCCCTGAAATCAACGATGCAGCGTTGAGGCAGAGAGCCATTGATGGCACAGATCCAAGCACTGGATTATTGAAACCAGGTAAAAGTGGAAATCTAAGCTCTCAGTTTCATAGCTGGAGAATGCAGCTAGGCGCCTTAAATAAAGCGTTGACACGAAATTCGCTAGGATTAGATCCATTCAACGGCAAGGACCACAATCAAAATCCCATACTCAAATTGGAGTTACTTGGAGCTGGACGAGGTTATCGACCTAACAAAAAAGATCCGAAAAGTCCGCACCTAAATGAAAAACTAAACTGGTTCGAAGTAAAGTTTGATAAAAAAGATAACACTAGGCCATTCACCGCTTTTCCTGTTGAGAAAAAATGATGCTCAAAGACCCATTTCTGAACGTCCCATTCGACCCCAGTTTGAAATGGTTTATAGGTGTATTTGATGTTTACGACCGAGAGCAAGATCTTGGGGAGGAGTTGGAGAAATACAATCCAAATGAACACGCAGACAGAGAAGAACTCATAAAAAACTACGCATTGAGCTTGGATTACCTATCCTACAGGCATAAATACGCGTTGGTCGAAGCTTTAAAATGCTGCCTGAGCGACAAGGACTACGATTTCCAAAGCTTATTCGAGATTGGTGAAGGTGAAGCAGCCTCATGGCCTAGGTCAGAATGGTACAACCTTGAAAAGCCTAGAGACTTCTTGGCAGACGTTTATCAATTTGCTCGAATTATTTGGATGGAAGACCTCCAAAAAGCCAGCCTCGAAGACCCATCAACTTGGTAACACCGCACCGCTCTGCAACGCGACACCGCCTCCTGTGGCGAGCGAGCTTGCTCGCGCTGGGCCGCGAAGCGGCCCCCAGGTCCGGCGACGGGTGTTTTCAGTTAGATGGGTAGTGTCTATTTTGGGGCTGCTGTGCAGCCCAGCGCGAGCAAGCTCGCTCGCCACAAAAAAAAGGGTGGCGATCATCATCTCGATAATGCCCCACCCCAATCAGCGCTTCGACAGCTCCATAATCATCCGGCTCAACAAATAAACCCGAGGCACTACGCTCTCCACCTCCGCGTACTCTTCCGGCGTGTGAATATTGCCGCCCACTATCCCGAACCCATCCAGCGTCGGCGTGCCCACACCCGCTGACAAGCTCGCATCCGCCGCGCCGCCGCTGCCTTCAATGGTCAAGGTCTTGCCTAACTCGCCGTAGATGCCTTGGGCAATCGCCACCAGTTTGTCCGACTCCGGCGTTTGCGGCATGGGTGGCAAACCACGGTGCAGGCTGGTGGTCACTTCGGTGTCGGGGATCAGTTTGTTGGCCGACACTCGCGCCAGGTCTTTCTCGATGCGATCAAACTCTTCCGGTAACGCCGCGCGGACGTCGGCCTTGGCGGTGGCTTGGTCGGGGATCACGTTGACGCGGTCACCGGCCTTGAGCACGGTGAAGTTGATGGTGGTTTTCTTCTCTTCATCGCCCAACTTGCCCAGTTGCAGGATCTGGTGCGCGGCTTCCATGGCCGCATTGCGGCCCAGTTCCGGAGCGACACCGGCGTGGGCGGCTTTGCCTTTGACTTCGACGACGGCGGTCGCGCTGCCTTTGCGCCATACCACCAGGCCGTCCGCAGGGCGGCCGGGTTCGAGGTTCAAGGTCACGTCGTGCGCCTTGGCGGTTTTACGGATCAGCTCCGAGGCCGCTTCAGAACCGGTCTCTTCGTTGGCGTCGAGCAGGAAGGTGATTTGCGCGAAGTCCTTGAAGCCCTGGTTTTTCAGGACCTTGAGCGCATAGATACCGGCGACGATGCCGCCCTTGTCATCCATCACGCCGGGACCATAGGCGCGGCCGTCCTTGATGTGAAACGGGCGCTCGGCGGCCGAGCCTTCCTTGAAGACGGTATCCATATGGGCCATCAGCAAAATCCTGGCCTTGCCGGTGCCCTTGAGGGTGGCGACCACATGACTGTTGTTGGCGGCTTTGTCCGGTACCAACTCAATGCTGAAACCGAGCTGTTTCAGTTCATCCACCGCAATGTCGCGCACTTGGGTCAGGCCCGGCTCGTAGCCTGAGCCCGAGTCGATATTCACCAGGCGCTCCAGCAGTTTCAAGGCTGGGGCCTTGGCCTGTTCGGCATCCGCCTGGATCTGTTTATGGGGTTCGGCACTGTAGGCCGGCACGACGACGGACAAGGCCAGGGTCGCGGCCAAAAGGGTACGGGGGGAAGTAAAAAGCATGAACCGATCCTTGTTTTTGTTGAGAGGGGCCGCGTTACCCTACCCCACTAAACTGATCGCAACAAACTCCCCTGGGCCGAACTCACGCGGTTACGCCCACTGCTTTTGGCCTCGTATAACGCAAGGTCAGCGTCGTTGAGCCAACTCAGCGAATCGGCGTGGCTCGGTTGATACGGCGCCAGGCCGATGCTCAAACTGGCGCGCAAGGTCGGGTCCTGGGCGTACACCAAGGCGTTGAAGCGATCGCGCAGGGCCTCCATCATTTCGGTGGCATGGTCGAGCGGCATGCCCGGCAGGATCACGCAGAACTCATCGCCGCCATAACGCCCGGCCAGGTCGGTGATGCGCAAGCTTTGGCGCAGCACTTTGCTCAGTTGGCGCAGCACGATGTCACCGGTCACATGGCCGTAAGTGTCATTGATGGTCTTGAAGTGATCGATATCGATCAGGGCGATCGCCGCACCGGCCGGACCACGGCGGCACCGTTGAAATTCGATTTCGAGGTGATCTTTCCAGGCGCCGTGGTTGAGCAGGCCGGACAGGCTGTCGGTGCGGCTCAGGGCGAGCAGTTCACGTTTGTGCCGCGCCAGGGTCACGGCCTGGCGATAGCAGATCCAGCCCAGAACCAGGGGATACACCGTCAGGATCGGCAGGCAGGCGTAGAGTTGCGCCTGGCTGGTCACGGCAATGAACGCCGGCGTGAACAACAGCAGGGACACGCCAATGCCGAGCGCTTGCGCCACCCAACCCATGAGCATGAAACGCGATCCGCCGATGGCGACGTTGTTCATGGTCATCATCGACAGCGTGGTGACGCTGGGCAACGGGTTGAAGTGCATCGCACCGACCCAGAAGCCCCCGCAAAAGGAATCGAACAGCAGATTGCGTCGCTCACTGCGCAACGAATTGCTCGCACGTCGCGAGCCCTGATAGGCCAGGTGCGGCCACACAAAGGCATTGATCAGCATCCAGGCCCAGACCCAGGCGGACGGGTGCAGCGGGTACATGGCAAACACCACGCACACAAAGCCGAGCGTCAGCCCCAATGCGCGGGATTTGTATAGGCGCGAAGCGAGCGGAAGTCCCTTTCCTCCGGCGGCTGGCATGGTGTGGGTGTAATCCAGGCTAAGTGCCTGGAGTCTATCAGGGCAGAGTCAAATCGCCACTACCGCTTATGGGCTAATACTTCAGTGCGAAAACCCGCGTGCCAACATCCCCGCAACCCCCACCAGCATCAGCGCCGTGCAACGCTGTAGCAGCACTCGATGCCTGGGGTTTTCCAGCACGCCCTTGATGCGTTGGCCGAAGTAGCCATACAGGCAGCCACTGGCAAATTGCAGCAGCAGGAAGGTCAGGCCCAGGATCGCGATATCCGCCATGGAACTGTGCTCCCCTGCCCCGGCAAACTGCGGGAACACCGCGCTGAACAGAATGAGCGTCTTGGGGTTGGAAAACCCGGTCAACAACCCCTTGCCGAACAGGCTGCGCGAGCTTTCCGGGGCGCCGCCCTGAGCGATGATTCCGCCGGTGCTGGTCCATTGTTTATAGGCCAGGTAAAGCAGGTAGGCCACGCCGACCACCTGGAGGGTCTGCGTAATGACAACGTTGCCCTTGATCAACTGTGAAAAGCCCACGGCAAAGATCAGGATCGAAATCAGGTACGCCACACTGGCGCCGACCTGCGCCGGGATCGAACGACGCAGGCCGTCCCTCAGGCCCAGGCTCAACAGCAGCAAGGTCATGGGGCCGGGGCTGAAGGTCATGGTGGCGCAAAACACCAGGAAATAGAGAAACGAAGACAGGGTTAACGCACTGGTCATGGTCAGGGGGCCTTGGGGGGGGTAGCAAAGAGATTTGAGCGTCGTCGCCAGCCGGGCCGGCGTTACACCCACGACCAACAGCGGCGCCTGGCGCGCAGTCTAGGCCAGCGTCATTGCACAAGGCAGGTAAAGTGGTGCCTAATCCGGCCTGACTTCACCGGTAAAATCACCGGTAAACACCAGGAAGGTTTATGTTCATATCCGCCATCGCCTTTGTGGAAGGCACGCCGAAGGTTCAGCAGATCGTCGAGGCGTTCAGCCAGGCCATCGAAGGTGGCGAGTGGGCGCCCGGCAGCAAGTTGCCGTCGGTACGCGAATTGACCCAGGTGCTGGGCGTCAGCAAGTTCACCCTGAATGAGGCGTTGGACCGCCTGCGCGGGCGCAACCTGCTGACGTCCAGCCAGGGCCGTGGCTACTTCGTCGCGATGGAAACCGCCCGGCCGGCGTCGGTGGCCTGGGTTGATCTATTGCCCCAGGACTTGCTCAGCGTATTGCGACGCCCCTTGGCCAACGCCGACAGCGAGCTGCGCCCGGGCAGTGGGCATTTGCCGGAAGACTGGTTGAACACCGAAGCCATCCGCCAGGCCCTGCGCAGCGTCGTGCGCGCGCCCTCACTGCGGATCGCCGGGCTGGGGACGCCGGCGGGCTTGTTGCCGTTGCGCCAGGCCCTGCAACAAAAGCTGCACAGCGACGGCCTGGCGGTGCCGGTGGAACAGATCATCACCACCCCCAACACCGTGCAGGGCCTGGACATGCTCATGCGCCTGCTGACCCGCCCCGGCGACACCGTGCTACTGGACGCGCCGTGCTACTTCAACTTCCACGCCAACCTGGCTCTGCATGGGGTCAAGGTGGTGACGATCGAGCGTCGACCCGACGGTCTGGACTTCACCGCGCTGGAGCAATTGCTCGCCGAACACCGGCCCAGCCTGTACCTCACCACCAGCGTGCTGCAAAACCCCACCGGTCACTCCTTCAGCCCCAGCCAGGCGTTTCGCCTGCTGCAACTGACCCGGCAGTACCACTGCCACATCATCGAGGATGACCTCTACGGCGACCTGCATCCCAACCCTCCCCCGCGCCTGGCGGCCCTGGCCGGGCTGGACCAGGTCACTTACCTGTCAGGCTTCTCGAAGATCCTCAGTGCCAACACCCGCGTCAGCTACGTGGTGGCCGCCCCGCAACTGGCGGCCAACCTGACGCATATGAAATTGATGAGCGGCGGCGTCACCTCCGAACTGTTCGAGCACGTGGTGTACCGCATGCTCAGCGAAGGCAGCTATGCCCGGCACCGCAAACGCACGGTGCAGCGCCTGCAGGAAGCCGGCGGACGAGTCGAGCAATGGCTCAAGCGCTGTGGCTGCGAACCGGCGATGGCTTATGAGGGTGGGATGTTCATCTGGGCGCGCCTGCCTGCGGGAGTGAATGCCGAGCAACTGGCCCAGGCGGCGTTGAAACACAGCATGGCGTTGGCACCGGGCGCACTGTTCGGCTATGACCCGGCCAACGGCGATTCGATGCGTTTCAATGTGGCCCATACCGATGAGCCACGGGTTCAGCGGTTATTCGAGACCTTGCTGCTCAAGGCCGTGGGCAGGTGAACAGGCCGTAGAAGCTCAACGAGGTGCCCATGACGTCAAACATCATCCGGCTGTTTTTTGCCTCGTCGTGTATCTACTTATCGCCAGATACAGTGCAATACAAAGGGCACAAGGCAACGGCGCCCATAATGGCTAGACTGCGCGGCAATCACACTTTTTGAGGAACGCAGCATGGAGCATGTCGATCACATCCTGATCGTCGATGACGACCGCGAAATCCGCGAGCTGGTGGGCAATTACCTGAAGAAAAACGGCATGCGCACCACCGTGGTCGCCGATGGCCGCCAGATGCGCAGCTTCCTCGACACCACCCCCGTGGACCTGATCGTGCTGGATATCATGATGCCCGGCGACGACGGGCTGCTGCTGTGCCGCGAGCTGCGGGTGGGCAAGCACAAGGCGACGCCGGTGCTGATGCTCACGGCGCGCAACGACGAAACCGACCGCATCATCGGCCTGGAAATGGGCGCCGATGATTACCTGGTCAAACCCTTTGCCGCCCGTGAGTTGCTGGCGCGGATCAACGCCGTGTTGCGCCGTACGCGGATGTTGCCGCCCAACCTGGTGGTCAGCGAAACCGGCCGTTTGATTCGTTTTGGCCGCTGGCGCCTGGACACCACCGCCCGCCACCTGCTGGATGAAGACGACACACTGGTAGCCCTGAGCGGCGCGGAATACCGGTTATTGCGGGTGTTCCTCGACCACCCCCAGCGCGTGCTCAACCGCGACCAGTTACTGAACCTGACCCAGGGCCGTGACGCGGACTTGTTCGACCGCTCCATCGACCTGCTGGTCAGCCGCCTGCGCCAGCGCCTGCTGGATGATGCACGTGAACCGGCCTACATCAAGACCGTGCGCAGCGAGGGCTATGTGTTTTCCCTGCCGGTGGAAATCCTCGGGGCCGCGCCATGAAGTGGCGGTTGGGTTGGCCACGCACGCTGGCGTCGCAGTTGTCCCTGATCTTCTTGATCAGCCTGCTGTGTGCCCATGGCTTGTCGTTCAGCGCGCAGTTCTACGAGCGCTACATCAGCGCCCGCACCGTCATGCTCGGCAACCTGGAAAACGATGTGTCGACCTCGGTGGCGATCCTCGACCGCTTGCCCGCCAACGAACGCGCAAGCTGGCTGCCACGCCTCGACCGGCAGAACTACCGCTACCTGCTCAATGCCGGCGAAACCGGCGAACCGCTGAGCAACGATGACGTGCCCATGGCGGCAACCTCGATCGCCAGCGCCCTGGGTGAGCACTATGCCCTGACCTTTCGTGACCTGCCCGGCCTGCGCAAGCATTTCCAGGCGCACCTGACCTTGGCCGACGGCAGCCCGATCACCATTGACGTGCGCCCCGCCGCCCAGCCGGTCGCTTATTGGTTACCGGTGGTGCTGGTGCTGCAACTGGCGGTGCTGCTCGGCTGCACCTGGATCGCCGTGCGCCTGGCCATCCGCCCGCTGACGCGCCTGGCCCGCGCCGTGGAAACCCTCGACCCGAACGCCCATCCTACGCCCCTGGACGAAAAAGGCCCCACCGAAGTGGCCCACGCGGCGGTGGCGTTCAATCAAATGCAACAGCGCATCGCCGAATACCTCAAGGAACGCATGCAGATCCTCGCGGCGATTTCCCATGACCTGCAAACACCGATTACCCGCATGAAGCTGCGCGCCGAGTTCATGGAGGACTCAGTCGACCGCGACAAACTGTGGAACGACCTGGGGGAAATGGAGCATCTGGTGCGTGAAGGCGTGGCCTACGCCCGCAGCGTCCACGGCGCCACCGAAGCCAGCCACCGCATCGACCTGGATGCGTTCCTGGACAGCCTGGTGTTTGACTACCAGGACATGCATAAAAACGTCAGCCTCAGCGGTAAAAGCGCGGTGCTGCTGGACACCCGCCCCCACGCCCTGCGCCGGGTGCTGGTGAACCTGGTGGACAATGCGCTGAAATTCGCCGGCAGCGCCGAGCTGCAGGTGAGTTCGACGGCCAACGGCGAATGCTCGCTCAAGGTGCTGGACCGCGGCCCCGGTATCGCCGAGGAAGAACTGGTGCAAGTGATGCAGCCGTTTTATCGGGTGGAAAGCTCACGCAACCGTGGCACTGGTGGCACCGGGTTGGGGCTGGCGATTGCGCAGCAATTGGCCGTGGCGATTGGCGGGTCACTGACCCTGAGCAATCGCGAGGGCGGCGGTTTATGTGCCGAGGTGCGCATAACGCTCTGATCAACCCGGCAACGGAATCACCCGCAACGGCCTGACCGACTTGTAGGAAAAACTCGAATAGATCTCTTTGACACAGGGCAGCGTCTGCAAGACCTCCCTGGCGAACTCGCCAAACGACTCCAGGTCCTTGGCCACCACTTCCAGCAGAAAGTCATAGCGCCCGGACACGTTATGGCACGCCACGATTTCCGGAATTTCCAACAGCCGTTTCTCGAACGCCCGGGCAATGTCCTGGGTGTGGCTCTCCATCATGATGCTGACAAACGCCGTCACCCCATACCCCAGCGCCTTGGGCGACAAAATCGCCTGGTAGCCGCTGATCACACCGCTGTCTTCCAGGTTTCTGACCCGTCGCCAACAGGGCGAGGTAGTCAAGGCCACCCGGTCGGCCAGTTCGGCGACGGTCAGGCGGGCATTGCCTTGCAACGCGTTTAAAAGGGCTTTGTCGGTACGGTCCAGACGGATGGGCATAACGTGCCTCTGATCATTATTTTTATAGGTTTTTCATCCCTTGACGCGGGATTTGTCGGCAAATTTGGCAACGTTCATCTGCGGTTATGAGCATAGCATTGTAGTAAATAAGGAGCGCTTGAGATGAACAATAAACACCCTGCCTTCGGATTTTCCACCCGCGCCATCCACCACGGCTATGACCCCAAGGACCACCATGGGGCCCTGGTGCCGCCGATCTACCTGTCTGCCACGTTCGCCTTCCCCACGGCCGAATATGGCGCCGCCTGCTTCGCCGGAGAAGCGAACGGCCATTTCTATACACGTATTTCCAACCCTACCCTGGCTCTGCTCGAGTCGCGCATGGCCACCCTCGAGAACGGCGAGGCTGCGGTCGCGTTCAGCTCCGGCATGGGCGCCATTGCCGCAACGTTCTGGACCCTGCTGCGTCCGGGCGACGAAGTCATCGTCAGCCGGACGCTCTACGGCTGCACCTTCGCCCTGCTGCACCACGGCATCGGCGAGTTCGGCATCAAGGTGCGCCATGTCGACCTCACCGACCTGGCCGCCCTTCGCGCGGCACTGTCCCCTGCCACCCGCATGATCTATTGCGAGACCCCGGCCAACCCGACCCTGCAATTGGTCGACATCGCCGCCGTGGCGCAACTCGCCCACGAGCAGCCGAATGTCACGCTGGTGGTCGACAACACCTACTGCACGCCCTACCTGCAACGGCCCCTGGAATTGGGCGCCGACGTGGTCGTGCATTCGGCCACCAAATACCTCAGTGGGCACGGCGACATTACCGCCGGCGTGGCGGTGAGCAGCCACGCCCTCGCGCAACGCATTCGCCTGCAAGGGCTCAAGGACCTGACCGGCGCAGTGATGTCTCCACAGGATGCCTCGCTGTTGATGCGCGGTCTCAAGACCCTGGCCCTGCGCATGGAACGCCATTGCAGCAGCGCCCAGACGGTGGCCGAAGCCTTGCAGGCGCACCCTGCCGTGCAGTGGGTGACTTACCCTGGGCTGCGCTCTTTCCCACAGTACGAATTGGCGACGCGCCAGATGAAAATGGCCGGCGGCATGATCGCGTTTGAACTCAAGGGCGGGATTGAGACCGGTCGGCGCTTCATGAACGCGCTCAAGCTGTTTACCCGCGCGGTCAGCCTGGGCGATGCGGAATCACTGGCCCAGCATCCCGCGAGCATGACCCATTCCACCTATACCCCGGAAGAACGTGCACACCACGGTATCAGTGAAGGTCTGGTGCGTTTGTCGGTGGGGCTCGAGGACGTCGCCGACCTGTTGGCCGATGTGCAACAAGCCTTGGCCAAATGCATGCGCGAGACGACCCGCCGGCCCTCGACCGTCGAACATGCCCTGAAATAAGTCCCAAGCTCGGCGTTATCCTTTCCCACAAACGGTGGTCGGACTGGTCCGACCGCCGTTATGCGTTTTAATCTGATTTTTTACCGATTGGATCCCCATCCCTGCGTCAGGCTGTACTAGCATAAGGCCAAATATCTGCACCTGAAATTCATGGATGAATGGATGAACTCACACCTGTTCCCACAGATAGGCAAGGTCATCGCCAGCACTGGCAGTCGCCATTTCCCACGCTTGCTGCATGACCTTATCCGTACCCAACTGGCAGTGGACGCCAGCCATATCAAGCAGTTGCAGGTCAGTTGCACCGGGCACGCCCACCGTGAGATCAACCCGGTCTACACCGATTCGGTGGTGACCCTGGACCCCGAGCAACCTGCCGCCCAGTTGCACCTGACGCATTGCAAGGACAATGTGCGTTACGTGCTGTCGGTGTATCGCGGCCAGCAATCCGAAAACTTTTCGCCTCAAGAACGCAGCCTGCTGCGGGATTTTTCCACCCTGCTGCTGCCGATGGTGGAAAAACACATCACGGCGATACATCCCTGCCGCCAGGACGGCGAGCCGCCGCTAACGGATAACCAGGGCCTCGAAGCCTTGCGTCAACGCATCCAGGAGCGCCTGGTGCAAGCGGGGCTGAAGCTGTCCAAGCGTGAGCTGGAAGTCTGTGTCGGCCTGCTGGCCGGGCGCACCGCGCGCGAACTGGCGGAACAATTGGCGCTGAAGGTCAACACCATCGAGAGCTACCTGAAGCGGGCGGCGATCAAGCTGGGGATCAGTGGACGGCACTCATTGTTGCGATGGATGTACGCCACCGACGATGGACCGCTCCCAGAATAAACAGGGCGGGCAAACCCTGATGCCTGTCGGTTAATCGATAGAACGGACGACGACTAACTTGTGGCGAGGGAGCTTGCTCCCGCTGGACTGCGTAGCAGGCCCAGTCTTTTCAAACCAAAAGCCGGGGCCGCTTCGCGGCCCAGCGGGAGCAAGCTCCCTCGCCACATGAGTGAGAGGCACAATCAGTCGCGGGCCAGTGCTTCGATCGGGTCCAGTCGCGCCGCATTTCGCGCCGGTACGAAGCCGAACACAATGCCGATCAGCGTCGAACAGGCAAACGCGGTGATGATCGAGCCCAGGGAGAACACCATCTCCCACTCCTTCACGAACAGCGAAAACAGATAGCCGATCGCGTAGGACAGCGAAATCCCGATCACCCCACCGATCAGGCACACCATCACCGCCTCCACCAGAAACTGCTGGCGGATATCCGACTGCCGTGCGCCCACGGCCATGCGGATACCGATCTCGCGGGTACGCTCGGTGACGGACACCAGCATGATGTTCATCACGCCGATCCCCCCCACCAATAACGAAATGACGGCGATCAGCGACAACAGCAACGCCAGGGAACGGCTGGTTTTTTGCACCGTCTGCATGATGCTGTCGAGGTTGTTGGTGAAGAAGTCCTTGGTGCCGTGACGTTGCAGCATGAGTTTATTGACGTTGTCTTCCACCACCTTGCTCGGCTGGCCATCCTTGATGCGCACAGTGATGCTGTCCAGGTGGCGCTGGCCCAACACGCGGCCCGCCGCCGTTTCATAAGGCACCCACACATTCAGCGCTTTGCTGGCGGCGAACATGTTTTTATTGTCGGCAGTGACCCCGATCACCGTACACGGCAGCTTGCCCACCAGGATGACCTGGCCCAGCGGGTCAATATTCGGCCCGAACAAACGCTGACGCGTGTTGTGGTCGATGACCACCACTTGCGCCTGGCGTCGCGCATCATTTTCGCTGAAGGCAATCCCGGCTTCGAGCTTCAAGCCCTTGACCTTGAAATAGCGCTCACTCACGCCATTGACCTGCGCATCCACGTCGATGTTGCCAAAGCGCAGCAACAGGTTGCGGCCCACCACCGGCGTGGCACTGTCGACGTAATACAGCTGGTTCAACGCCTCCACATCCGACGGCATCAAGGTCTCGATGGCCGACGCGCGGCTGTCACCAAAACTGGTGCCGGAAAAGATATCGATGGTGTTGCTGCCGATCGCCTGGATGTCCTTGAGGACATAGCGTTTGGCACCCTCGCCGATCGCCGAGATCGACACCACCGACGTAATGCCGATAACGATCCCGAGCATGGTCAACAAAGTCCGCATGCGATGGGAAATCAGCGCGACCCAAGCCATGTTGAACGCTTCCTTGAACAGCCCCAGGCTTGCCACCAAGCGGCGTGCGCCGCTGCGTCTGGGTTCGATGGGCGCTTCGCTGGGCAAGTCCAGGCCGACACGTTCGTTGGCCTGGTCGCTGACGATCTCGCCGTCGCACACCTCGACGATACGCTGGGCATTCGCCGCCACCTTGGGGTCATGGGTGACGATGATCACCGTATGCCCGGCGGCGTGCAGCTCAGTGAGGATACGCATCACCTCTTTACCGCTATGGGAATCGAGTGCCCCGGTGGGCTCGTCGGCGAGAATCACTTCGCCGCCATTCATCAAGGCCCGCGCAATACTCACCCGCTGCTGTTGCCCGCCGGACAACTGGCTCGGCCGGTGACTGATGTGCCCCGACAGCCCCAGGCGCGCCAGCAACTCCCGAGCCCGGCTGTGCCTTGCGGTTTGCGGCGTACCGGCGTAGATCGCCGGCATTTCCACGTTGTGCAAGGCACTCAAATGCGCCAGCAAGTGGTAGCGCTGGAAGATGAAACCAAAATAATCCCGACGCAGCTCCGCCAGTTGCTCATCCCCCAGGGAGCGGGTTTCGATGCCGTTGATCTTGTAGCTGCCGGCCGTGGCGTAATCCAGCCCGCCGAGGATATTCATCAGCGTGGATTTGCCCGACCCCGAGGCGCCGATGATCGCGACCATTTCCCCGGCCTGGATCGTCAGATCGATGCCCTTGAGCGCAACGAACTCACGCTCGCCGGCCATGAAACTGCGAGTGATGCCCTTGAGCTCCAACAGCGGCTGAGCCATGCGTCAGCTCCCTGCCACGGCAGGGGTTGCATCGCCGATCACGACTTTATCGCCCTCAGCCAGGCCCTCGAGGATCTGCACCTTGACGTTGTTGTTGATACCGGTCTTCACCTCACGGGGCACCGCCTGGCCCTTGGCATCCAGAACCCGCAGCGTGTAGCGACCATCGGGGCTGCGCACACCGAGTGCCGCCACCGGCACCAGCAACGCAGCCTGGGCGGTGTCGAGCACGATGCGCACCTGGGCGGTCATGGAGATGCGCAGGCGATGGTCGGGGTTGGGCACCTCGAACAACGCGTTGTAGAACACCGCGGTGTTCTGCTTCGACGTGCCCGCGGCCTGGGTTTCCAGGAAGTTCTGCGGCGCCGGCTCCGTGCCGCGCAGCTTGGCGTAGTAGCGTTTTTCAGGCTCACCCAGGATGGTGAAATACACCGGCTGGCCGCTGCCGATATGAATCACATCGGCTTCCGACACCTGAGCCTTGACGGTCATGGTGTCCAGGTCCGCCAGCTTGAGCAGCACCGGCGCCAGTTGGTTGGCAATCACGGTCTGGCCTTCCTGGGTGACGATCCCCACCACGTCGCCGTCGATGGGCGCGACAATGCGCGTATAGGCGAGGTTGACCTTGGCGGTGTCGATCTGGATCTGCGCGCTGTTGATCTGCGCATCCAGGGACACCAGGTTGGCCTGCTGCACCTGGAAGTTCGACTCGGCGTTCTCGAAATCCTGGCGCGACACCGACGCGTCGCTCTGCAAGTCCTTGTAGCGTTCATACACCGACTTGGCTTGCTTGAGCTGGGCCGCCGTGGCCCGGCGCTGGGCCTGCAGGTTTTCTTCATCCACCTGGGCTTTGCGCAGCGTGTTTTGCAGGATCAACGGGTCGATTTCGGCAAGCCACTGGCCCTTCTTGACCTTGTCGCCGACCTTGACCTTGAGCGACTTCAACTGCCCGGAAACCTGGGCGCCGACATCGACCTGCTTGACCCCTTCCAACAGGCCGGTGGCCAACACGGCATTTTCAATATCACCGCGTTCGGCGGGCGCGGTGAGGTATTGCGGGGCATCGGCGGGCGCTTGCACCGTGTAGATGACCAATGCCGCCGCGACAACCAGCGCCAGGCCGAAGCCGACTTTGCGAAACTTTGACTTTTGCATAAATGACCCTAAAGCAGTGATGAGGTCCGTTCTAAAGCGGGACAGTTAAAAATGGGCGCGTTGCATGGCCTTCAAGACACCACCTCCCCAATCACCAAACGCTCAAGCCACCACTGCGCCACTCCCTGAACATTCGGCGCTTTAAGCAAGGTGAAATGATTCCCCTCGCCATACCCCACCTCCAGCCCACTGCCTTGGCGCCGCCAGCCTTCAATCATCAACCCCTGCTCACGCTGATTGCCCGCCATATCCAGGGTCGCGTCGCGTGCCAACACCAGGCGCACCACCCCGCGATACGGCCGCGCCGGCCGATACACCGTGCGCAACGCCGCCGCATAGGTACGCGCAGGCCCCACCATCGCATCCACCGCAGCGCGGGCAGGCAGCAACCCCACGCGTACCATCCCCGCATGCAACGCCTGCCGCTGGGCCACTTCATCGCGCAGGGCAAAGTCCGGCGGATCGATGCCCAGCGACTTGCCGGCCGACACCTGCATGGACTCGATCAAGCGCAGCAGCGCCGCCGTCGAGGTATATGGCCGCCCTATCACACCGTTGCCACCCGGCGACTCACTGTCGATCACAGTCAATGACGCCACTTCACGCCCCGCAGCCTGCAAGCGCAGCGCCATTTCCAGCGCGACCCAGCCACCAAACGAATGCCCGATCAGATGCACCGGCCCCTGCGGGCACTCGTGCTCCAACGCAGCCAGGTAACACTGCGCCGCCGCTTCCACTTGGCTGTGGGGCACCGCTTCGCCGTCGAGGCCACGGGGTTGCAAGCCATACAGCGGCCAGTCACGCCCCAGTGCCTCACTCAAGCCGACGAAGCCGGTGACGCTGTCACCCGCCCCCGGCACACAAAAGATCGGGGCGTGCCCTGCGCGGCCGCTTTGAATGCGCAGCAACGGTTGATGCGCGACCTCCTTGACCGGCGTCCCCGTTGCCAATGCCTCGTTCAGCGCGCGGCCCAACGCCTGGATATGTGGCGCTTGCATCATGCTCTGGTGATCCCCCGGCACTTCGATGCGGCGCAGTTGCCCCGGCGCCAGCGCGTCGCTCCAGCCCAGCGACTCACTGCGTCGCGACAGCTCGGTAGGCCGTTCCTCGGCACTGAACAGATGCACCGCCAGCGGCAGCGGGAACAGGCTGTAATGCGCCAACGCATGTCCATGCCCGACTTCCCGCTCGATGAAATTCAAGAGGTCGGTGTCCGTCGCCGCCGCCATTTGCGCGTATAGCAGACCTTGATCGCGACAGCGTTGCAGCAGGCCCGCAAAGTCCAGCTGTCCAAGGCCTGCCTCCAATTGCTCAATACTCGCCAACTCATTGATACCTCCCTGGGCTTTCCAATAGGCGCTGCACTGCAACAGCAAGTGGCGCTTGAGCGCGTCCGTACCGCTCCAGCGCGCCTTGCCTTGGTCGGTCATGCGCGGCACGTAGCTGTCGATCAGCCCGAGAAACGCGACCGACTCGTCCAGACCCAGCAGTTGCATGGCGACTTCATAGGCCAGCACCCCGCCAAACGACCAACCGGCGATCCGGTACGGCCCATGGGGCTGGAGGCCGCGAATCAGACCGACCAGGCGCGCCGCCAACCCTTCCATGGTGTTCAAGTGCGGCTCGCCGAGGGGCACGCCCGGCAGGCCATAGATGGGGTAATCGCCGGGCAGATGCTGGCCCAGCGCCGGGAAGTACACGTCCATGCCGCTGAACTCGTGCACCAGGAACAGCGGCGGCTGCGAACCGCCGCTGCGCACCGTGACCACCGACGTCTCACGCACCGGCTCATCGGCACGCTCGCGCAGCATCGCCGCCACGGAGGCCACGCTGGCATGCTGGAACAGCTCGGCCAGGGACACCGGCAAACCGGCCTCCTCCATCAGCTTGACCAGGCGGATCGCCAACAGCGAATGCCCACCCAACTCGAAGAAGCTGTCATGCCGCCCCACCTGCTCAAGTTTCAGCACCTCGGCCCAGAGTGGCGCCAAGGTTTGCTCCAAAGCGTCCATCGGGGCTTCGAAATCGCGCTGGGCCAGCGCCTCCCTGTCAGGTATCGGCAAGGCTTTACGGTCGACCTTGCCATTGGCGGTCAACGGCAACTGCGCCAAGGGAACATAGGCCGACGGGACCATGTACGCCGGCAACTGGCCTTGCAGGCAGGCACGCACCGCGTCGACGCCGACCGGTTCGCCGGCCCAGGTGAAATACGCGACCAGACGCTTGTCGCCCGGTACGTCCTCACGCGCCAGCACCACCGCCTCCCGGACGCCGGTGCAGGCGGCCAGGCGCGCTTCGATCTCACCCAGCTCGATGCGGAAACCGCGGATCTTCACCTGGTCGTCATTGCGTCCGATGCACTCCAGCAGGCCGTCCGCCGTCCAGCGGCCGAGGTCGCCGGTGCGGTACATCAGGTTGCCCGGGTTGAACGGGTCATCGACAAACTTCTCGGCAGTCAGCTCGGGCCGGTTCAAATACCCCTTGGCCACGCCGTCGCCGCCGATGCAGATTTCGCCGCTCACCCCCAACGGCAGCGCTTGCAGTTGCGCATCCAGCACATAGACCTGGGTATTGGCAATCGGCCCGCCAATCGGCACGCTGTCGGCGCTTGGCGCCAGCGCACGCACTTCATGCGTGGTGGCGTAGGTGGTGGTTTCGGTCGGCCCATAGCAATGCACCAGGCGCACGGCCGGTGCCCGTGCCAGCAACGTGCGGAAGGCGGCCGGGTCGGCCCGCTCGCCGCCACACAGCAGGATGCGCAAACCGGCCAATGCGTCCGGGATCATCTGCACATACTGGTTGAACAGCGCCGTGGTCACGAACAGCACCGTGGCGCCTGCCAACGCCGCGCCGAACGCGGCCGGGTCGAGCAAGGTGGCATGGTCGATCACCTGCACCTGGCCGCCGTTGAGCAAGGCGCCCCACACATCCATGGTACTGGCGTCGAAGGCCGGGTTGGAGGCAAAGGCCACGCGGTCACTGGCATTGAAGTCGGCATAGCCATTGTTGAGCACCAGCCGGGTAATGCCGCGATGCGGCACCAGAACGCCTTTGGGCGCGCCGGTGGAGCCCGAGGTGTACATGATGTACGCCACGCTGTCCGACGCCTGCGACAGGGCCGGGTTATGGCTCGGTTGCGGGTCGAGAACCAGGGTGTCCAGATCCAGCCGCTGCGCCGAATGCACGGGGCGCGTATCGCTGCGAGTCAACAGCCAGGTCGCGCCGCTGTCTTGCAGCATGAAGTCCTGGCGCTCGGCCGGCGCGTTGAGGTCCAGCGGCACGTAGGCGGCCGCGCATTTGAGGATCGCCAATTGGCAGACCAGCAGGTCCAGCGAACGCGGCAACAGCATCGCCACAGGCTCGCCCGGCTGCACGCCCAGCCCCAACAAATGATGGGCCAGGCGGTTGGCGCGGGTGTTCAAGTCAGCGTAGCTCAAGCCGTGTTCGCCATGCCGTGCCGCCACGGCATCCGGTCGTGCCTGGGCCTGGGCTTCGAACAGGCGCTGCACCGTGTGTTCACGCGGGTACGCCCGAGTGGTCGCGTTGAAGCCCAGCAACTGCTGTTGCTCGACGTCGGGCAGAATCGGCAAGCGCCCGATGGCGATAGCGCTGCCCTGCTCCAGCGCCTGCACGATGTGCTCAAGGGCGACCTTCAGGTAGGCACACAGGCGTCGGGCACCCGGCCCCATGGCCTTGAGGCTGAAACCGTCGCCCAGGTCATCCACACTCAGCGACAGCGCATAGTTGGTGTGCTCCTGCGCCTTGAGCAATTGAATGCCTTGCCACGCCTCGGCCACTCCAGTGGCGTGCGGCGCACTGTGGCGGTAGTTGAACAGCACGTTGAACAGCGGCGTTCCCACCGGCACACCGCTGCAACGTTGCGCCACGGCCAGCGGTGCGTGTTCATGGCTGAGCAGTTGGCTCAGGCGTGCGTGGGTGGCGCGCAGGGCATCACGCACCGCGTGTTCACCGAGGTCGACGCGCAGCGGCAGGGTATTGATAAATACGCCCATGGCCCGCTCGGCGCCTTCGCCACCTTGCAGGCGGCCGAGCATCACCGTGCCGAACACCACCTGCTCACGCCCCGCCACCTTGCCCAACACATGAGCCCAGGCCAGGTGCATCAGGCTCGCTGCGCTGACACCCGACAGACGCGCCTGGCTGCGCAGGCGCTGGCTGAGTGACGGGTCTATTGCCACCTGCACCGACTCATCAGGCCCCAGCGGCTCGACTTGCGTCGGCTCATCGATCTCACTGAGCATCTCGCGGAAAAAGCCTTCGTGATCGTCCCCACCCGGTCGGGTCTGGGCCAGCGTCTGGGCTACATAGTTGCGATACGGAACGGCCTCTCCCAAGGTGTCCGAAGCCCCCAGCAAAAAGGCTTGCAGCTCCTGTTGCAGGATGTCCAGGGCGACGTGGTCCATGACCAAGTGGTGGAACAACAGCGTGGCGACCAGCCCTTGCGCCGCCTCGGCGCACACCAGGCGCATCAACGGTGCCTGGCCCAGGTCCAGACGCTGCGGCAGCGGCCCGGTTTCAACCCGCAACACCGCGTTGCGCCACACCACTTGCACCGGCTCCTCCAGGCCGTCCCAGTGGAACGATGAGCGCAGCACGTCATGCCGCTGGATCACCGCCTGCAACGCCTGGGTAAAGGCGTCCAGGCGCGCCTGGCTGTCAAAGCCGAATTGCGCCTGAAGCACATAAGCGTCAGCGCCCTGCGTCGCACGATGCTGATACAGCATTCCGGCCTGCAACGGCGCCAGCGCGTAGATATCCTGCACATTCGCCACGCCCCCCGGGATGCAGGCGACGATCCGGTCGATGGCCGGTTGATCGAGCTGGATCAACGGCAGCATATCCGGGGTGATCCGGGTGCAATCCGCGGTAATCCGATTGGCCGGCACCGCCACTTCGCGCCCGCCGCCCAACGCCGCCGCCAGACCCGCCAGCGTCGGTTGGCCGAACAGCACCTTCACGTCCGCCGACAACCCCAGGCGGCGCATGCGCCCCATCAGGCTGACCGCCAGCAACGAGTGCCCGCCCAACTCGAAGAAGTTGTCGTGACGGCCTACGCGCTCCACATTGAGCAGCTCGGCCCACAGGCTGGCCAGGCTGATTTCCGTGTCGCCCTGGGGCGCTTCGTATTCGCGCCTCCCCAGCGCATCCACATCCGGTGCCGGCAGTGCCTTGCGGTCGAGCTTGCCGTTGGGGCTCAGCGGCAAGGCCTCAAGATGTACGAAGACAGCCGGGACCATAAATTCCGGCAGGTGGTGCAGGAGGTGGGCGCGCAGTGCTTCGACCGCAGTCGGCACGCCGGTGTAATAGGCGATCAGCCGGTCTTCACGCGCTACAACCGCCGCTTCGTTGACCTGGGCATGTTCCAGCAGTCGCGCCTGGATTTCCCCCAGTTCGATCCGCAGGCCACGGATCTTCACCTGGTCATCGTTACGGCCCAGGTACTCGATATTGCCGTCGGGCAAATAGCGGCCCACGTCCCCGGTGCGATACAGGCGCCCGTGGGTGAACGGGTCGTCGAGGAAACGCTCGGCGGTCAGTTCCGGGCGGTTCAGATAACCCCGTGCCACTTGCACACCGCCGATGAACAATTCACCGACCACGCCCAGCGGTACCGGCTGCAACTGCGCATCCAGCAGGTACATGCGGGTATTGGCAATCGGCTTGCCGATCGGCGTGTTGTCCGGGGTCAGCGGCCCGGCGCAATTCCACGCCGTCACATCCACCGCCGCTTCTGTCGGGCCATACAGGTTGTACAGGGCGATCCCCGGCAACTGCTGCTTGAAGCGGCGCACCAGGCTGCCCGGCAAGGCTTCGCCACTGCACATCACCCGCACCAGCGCAGCGGCCTGGCTCAGATCGTCATGAGCGAGGAACACCTCGAGCATCGACGGCACAAAGTGCAGGGTGGTGACGCGTTCGGCCTCGATCACCTCGCACAGGTAGGCCGGGTCTTTGTGCCCGCCCGGGCGCGCCATGACCAGGCGCGCACCGCTCAACAGCGGCCAGAAGAACTCCCACACCGACACATCGAAACTGAACGGGGTTTTCTGCAGCACCGTATCATCGGCAGTCAGCCCGTATTCGTCCTGCATCCACAACAGGCGATTGACCACCCCCGCGTGCTCGTTGATCACGCCCTTGGGCTGGCCGGTGGAGCCGGAGGTGTAGATCACATACGCGGTCTGGCTGGCTACCTGGGGATTCTCGGCCGACAGGTGCTGCCAGGTCGGGCGGTCCAGGTCGACCACCGGCACCTGGCCGAGCAAGGTATGCGTCGTGTCCTGGGCCAGCACGACCCAAGGCGCGCTGTCCTTGAGCATGTAGGCGATGCGCTCCAGCGGGTAGGCCGGGTCCAACGGTACATAGCCGGCACCGGCCTTGAGAATCGCGTACAGGCCGACCACCATTTCCAGGCCGCGCTCCACGCAGATAGCGACCCGCGCGCCCGGTTGCACGCCCAACGCCATCAGGTGATGGGCCAACCGATTGGCTTGTGCATTGAGTTCGGCGTAGGTCAACTGCCGATCCCCGGCCTTGACGGCCACGGCGTGCGGTGAACGCTCGACCTGAGCCTCGAACAACCCATGCAGGGTCTGGTCGAGGTTGTAATCGACCTGCGTGGCGTTGAAGTCGAACAGCAGGTGCTGGCGCTCGCGCTCATCCAGCAGCGGTGCATGTTCCAGCACGGCCTGGTCGTTATCGACCATGGCCTGCAAGACCCGCTTGAAATAGCCGACGTAACGCTCGATTGTCGACTCATCGAACAGCGCCACGGCGTATTCCAGCGATCCGATCAAAGTGCCCTGCACCTCTCCCAGGTCCAGGGACAGATCGAACTTGGCAAAGTGGCTGTTCTCCACAATGCTCTCCAACGCCAGGTCACCCAGCGCCAGGGCCGGGGCGCTGCTGTCCTGCCAGGTCAGCAGGGTCTGGAACAGCGGGCTGTGCGCCAGGCTGCGCACCGGGCGGGTAATCTCCACCACTTGTTCGAACGGCAGGTCCTGATGGGCCTGGGCCGCCAGCGTCAGGCGCTTGACCCGCGCCAGCAGGGCCTCGGTGCTCAACTCACCCGAGGTATCGATGCGCACCGCCAGGGTGTTGACGAACAGCCCGATCAGCCCTTCCACCTCGCTGCGCGTGCGGTTGGCCACCGGCGAGCCGATCACCAGGTCCTGCTGCCCGGACAACCGCGCCAACAAGGACGCCCAGGCCGCCATCAAGGTCATGTACAGCGTGGTGCCATGCCGCTGGCTCAAAGCCTTGAGCCCGGCCGTGAGGCGTTCATCCAGGCGCACGGCGACGCTGTTGCCGGCGTAGTCCTGTTGCGCCGGGCGCGGGCGATCGGTGGGCAGCGTGAGCAAGGCCGGGGCGCCGTCCAGCGCCTGCTGCCAATAGGCGCTCTGGCGTTGCAGCACTTCACCGCTCAACCACAGGCGCTGCCACACGGCAAAGTCGCCGTACTGGATCGGCAGCGGCGGCAACGGGTCTGGCTGGCCGTGGCTGAACGCCCGGTACAGCGCCATCAGCTCACGGGTCAGCACGCCCATCGACCAGCCATCGGAAACGATGTGGTGCAGGGTCAACAGCAACACATGGTGATCGTCGGCCATCACCACCAGGCGTCCGCGCAGCAACGGGCCACGCTCCAGGTCGAACGGCGCCGACGCTTCGCCCTGGATCAGCGCATCCAGCGCCTGCTGCGGTTGCGGGTGGCGGCGCAGGTCCTGTACTTGCAGGGGCAGCATCTCCTCGGCCGGAACCACCAGCACTTGGGCTTCGTCACCGTGCTGGGCGAAACGGCTGCGCAGGGTTTCATGCCGCGCAACGATGCGTGCCAGTGCGCGCTGCAACGCCTCTACGTGCAACTGCCCGCGCAGGCGCAGGCCAATGGGGATGTTGTAGGCGGTGTTGGCGCCTTCCATCAGCGCCAGGAACCACAGGCGCTGCTGGGCGAAGGACAGCGGGATGTGTTCATCGCGGTTGGCCGGGAGGATGTCCGGCAAGGTGCTGCGGCCGGCCTGGGCCAACACGTCGCTGACGGCGGCAAGTTCGGCGTTGGCAAACAAGTCCCCCAGCAACAGCTCCACGCCCAGGCGCTGGCGTACCTGGGACACCATGCGCATGGCCAGCAACGAGTGCCCGCCCAGTTCGAAGAAATGGTCGTGCCGCCCCACGCGCTCGACCTGCAGCACATCGGCCCAGATCTGCGCCAGCTGGGTTTCGATTTCGCCTTGGGGCGCCGCGTATTCACGGCTAAACACCGCCGCCATGTCCGGCGCCGGCAGGGCCTTGCGGTCGAGCTTGCCGTTGGCGGTCAGCGGCAACGCGTCGAGTTTCACGAAGGCCACCGGCACCATGTAGTCCGGCAGGTGCGCCACCAGATGGGCGCGGATGCCCGCCACCGTCAGCGGGTCCAACTGCGGCTTCTCAGTGAAATAAGCCACCAGCCGCTCGTCACGCACCAGCACCACGGCTTCGAGGATGCCGGGCAGTTGGTTGAGCTGGGTTTCGATCTCGCCCAACTCGATGCGCATGCCGCGGATTTTCACCTGGTCGTCGTTACGCCCCAGGTACTCGAGGTTGCCGTCCGGCAGCCAACGCACCAGGTCGCCGCTGCGGTACATGCGCCCGCCGTTGAACGGGTCTTGCAGGAAGCGTTCTGCAGTCAGTTCCGGGCGGTTCAGGTAACCGCGCGCCACCCCCTTGCCGCCCACATACAATTCGCCTGCCACGCCCAGGGGCACCGGGCGTTGTTGTTCGTCCAGCACGTACACCGTGGCATTGGCGATGGGTTTGCCGATATGCAGCGGCTGCCCCACTTCGACCTTGCCGGAAGTGGCAACCACCGTGGCTTCGGTGGGGCCATAGTTGTTGATCAATGCAAAGCGCTGCGCCCGCGCAAACTGGCGCAGGCGGTCGCCGCCGATCAACAGGGTGCGCAGCGTCGGGTGTTCGATCTGTTGGCTGAAGGCATACTCGGCCACCGGTGTCGGCAGGAAGCCTACATCCAGAGGTTGCGCGGCCCACCACGCCAGCAAGGCGTCGATGTCTTCACCGCCCTCCTGGGTCGGTGCCAAGTGCAGGGTCGCGCCCACACACAGTGCCGGCCACACTTCCCAGGCCATCGCGTCAAAGCCGAACCCGGCCACGCTGGCGGTATGGCGCCCGGCACACAGATCAAAGGCGTGGCAATGCCAGTCCACCAGGTTGGTCACGGTGTGGTGTTCCACCATCACGCCCTTGGGCAGGCCGGTGGAACCGGAGGTGTAGATCACGTACGCCAGGTTCGACGGCGTGACGCCGGTCTTGGGATTATTCGCCGAGTGGTGCTGCCAGGTGTAGCGATCCAGGTTGATCACCGGCACGTCCAGCACCGGCAGACGCTCGAGCAACGCCTGCTGGGTCAGTACCGCCACCGGGGCGCTGTCGCTCAGCAGGTAGTTCAGGCGCTCGGCCGGGTGGGAGGGGTCCACCGGCACATAGCAGGCCCCTGCCTTGAGGATCGCCAGCAACCCGGCCAGGGTGTCCAGGCCACGGCGGGCGACGATGGCCACGCGGTCGTCGGGCTGCACGCCCAGCGCGATCAGGTGATGAGCCAGCAGGTTGGCTTGCTGGTTCAACTCGGCATAGGTGCGTTGTCGGCCTTGGTGCACGGCGGCAATGGCGTCGGGCGTGAGCGCGGCCTGGGCCTCGATGCGCGCGTGCACCGAGGTGCCCTGGGGGAAGTCGACCTGGGTCGCGTTGAACTGTTCCAGCAGCAACTGTCGTTCGCCGGCGGGCAGCACCGCGATCTGGTTGAGCGCCGTGTGGGGCGCCTGCTCCAGCGCCGTCACCAGGTTTTCCAGGGCGGTTTGCAGGTAGGCGCAGACGCGTTGCGGGTCCACTTGGGTGCTGGCCAGCAGGCTCAGGCCAAAGCCTTCGCCGAAGTCATCCACGCTCAAGGTCAACGGGTAGTTGGTGCGCTCCTCGGCGCTGAGCGCGGTGATGCCCGCCCAGGCCGATAACGCCTGCTCACTGGCGGCCGACGCGCTGTGACGGTAGTTGAGCAAGGCGCTGAACAACGGCGTCGGTGCCACCACCCCACTGCAACGCTGCGCCAGGGCAAGCGCCGCATGTTCATGGCGCAGCAAGGTGGTCAGGCGCACGTGCGTGGTCTTGACCCCGGCACGCACGTCCTGGTCATCCACGTCCACGCGAAACGGCAAGGTGTTGATGAAGATTCCCAGCGCACGCTCGGTGTCATGACTGCCTTGCATACGGCCCATCAAGACCGTGCCGAATACCACCTGCCGCTTGCCGGCGAGCACGCCCAGCACCTGTGCCCAGCCCATATGGAACAGGCTGGCGGCGCTCACCGCCAACAGCCGTGCCTGTGCACGCAGGCGCTGCCCCAGCTGCGGCGACAGCGGCAGGCTGACTTCAGTGATGCCACGGGCATCGCCCTGTACATCCTGCAAGCCGAACGGCAAGGTCGGCTCGCTGATATCGCCGAGCATCTGGCGGAAGAACGCCTCGTGCTCCTGCTCGCTGACACCCAGTCGCGCCTGAGCCACATAGTTGCGAAACGGCACCGGCTGACCGAGCGCCGCGCCCTGCCCCAACAGGCACGCCTGCAGTTCATGGCAGACCACTTCAAGGGCGCTGTGGTCCAGAGCCATGTGGTGAAACAGCAAGGTGGCGACAATCCGCGCATTCACCGGGTCATCGGCGCGCACCAGGCGCAGCAACGGCGCCCGGGTCACGTCGAGGCGATAGTGACGAACGTCGAACAGCCCGTGCAGTTGCGCCGCGATGTCGCCATCGGCGGGGTCCAGTTCAAGGGCCTGCACCGGCAGGCGAGCCTGGCGCCAGACCACTTGCGAGGGCTCGCGCAAACCTTCCCAGACCACGCTGGTACGCAGGATGTCGTGCCGGTCCATGACGGCCTGCAGGGCCTGGGCAAACGCGTCGAAACGCTCAAGGCTGTCGAAGGCGAACTGCGACTGCATCACATACGGGTCACCGTGCTCGGCGCTGACGTGATGGAACAGGATGCCTTCCTGCAGCGGCGCCAACGGGTAGATGTCCTGGATATTCGCGACACCGCCATCGACCGTGGCGACGAGGCCGTCGATCTCCTCCTGGCTCAGCGTCGACAGGCTCAACATCGCCGGGGTGATGCGCTCGGCATCCAGCGGGATGCCATTGGCCGGCACCGTTACTTCACCGGCCTTGGTCGCCGAGTATTCGCCGCCCTTGATCAACTCGATCAGCGCCGGTTTGTGTTCGCGCAACGCGGCCAGCAGCGCCGGGTCTTGCAACGCTTGTTTATTGCCTTGCACCGACAACTGCTCACCCTTGAGCGCCAATTGGACACCCTTGGTTTGCAGCGTCGCCAATAGTTCGAGGATGCTCACAGGACGATCTCCATTTGTTCGATGACGGCGGCGTAGCCCGCCAGGGTCGGCTGTTCGAACAGCGCCCGCACATCGGCTTCCATGCCTTCCTGGCGCAAGCGCCCGATCAAGCTCACGGCGAGCAGCGAATGCCCGCCCAGTTCAAAGAAATTGTCGTGGCGCCCTACCCGCTCCACGCCAAGCAGCTCGGCCCACAGCCGGGCCAGCAGGGTCTCGGTGTGACCTTGCGGCGCCTGGTATTCGCGCACGATCAATGCCTCCATGCCCGGCAGCGGCAACGCCTTGCGGTCAAGCTTGCCGTTGGGGCTCAGCGGCAGCGCGTCGAGGTGCACGAACAGGGCGGGCACCATGAAGTCCGGCAGGTGCTGCAACAGATGCGCGCGCAGTGTTTCGATGTCGGTGTGCACGCCGGTGTAGTAGGCGATCAGCCGCTCTTCGCGGGCTACTACCGCCGCTTCATTGACCTGCGCGTGCTCCAGCAGGCGCGCCTGGATTTCGCCCAGTTCAATGCGCAGGCCACGGATCTTCACCTGGTCATCGTTACGGCCCAGGTACTCGATATTGCCGTCGGGCATATAGCGACCCACGTCCCCGGTGCGATACAGGCGCCCTTGGGTGAACGGGTCGTCGAGGAAACGCTCGGCGGTCAGTTCCGGGCGGTTCAGGTAACCCCGCGCCACTTGCACCCCACCGATGAACAACTCACCGACCACGCCCAGCGGCACCGGCTGCAACTGCGCATCCAGCACATACATGCGGGTGTTGGCGATGGGTTTGCCGATCGGCGTGTTGTCCGGTACCTCGGGGCGTGCGCAGTTCCAGGCCGTCACGTCCACCGCCGCTTCTGTCGGGCCATACAGGTTGTACAGGCCGCTCCCCGGCAACTGCTGCTTGAAGCGCCGCACCAGGCTGCCCGGCAACGCTTCGCCACTGCACATCACCCGCACCAGCCCGCTGGCCTGGCCAACATCGCCATGGGCCAGAAACACATCGAGCATCGACGGTACAAAGTGCAAGGTGGTGATGTGTTCGGCCTCGATCACGTCGCACAGGTACGCCGGGTCTTTGTGCCCACCCGGGCGCGCCATGACCAGGCGCGCACCGCTCAACAGCGGCCAGAAGAATTCCCACACCGACACGTCGAAGCTGAACGGGGTTTTCTGCAACACCGAGTCATCGGCCTTGAGGCCATAGGCGTCCTGCATCCACAACAACCGGTTGACCACGCCCGCGTGTTCATTGATCACGCCTTTGGGCTGGCCCGTGGAACCCGAGGTGTAGATCACATAGGCCGAGTGCCGGGCGCTCAGGCCCGGCACCTGGGGGTTGGTGGCGGGCTGGTGCTGCCAGGTGACCGAATCCAGATCAAGCAGCGGCACGTCGCCCAGCAACGTGCGGGTGCCACCTTGCGCCAGCACCACCACCGGCGCGCTGTCTTGCAGCATGTAGGCGATGCGCTCCAACGGGTACGCCGGGTCCAGCGGCACGTAGGCGCCACCGGCCTTGAGGATGGCCAGCAGGCCGACCACCATGTCCAGGCCCCGCTCGACGCAGATACCCACGTGTGAATCCGGCTCTACTCCGAGTTCCCGCAGGTGATGGGCCAGGCGGTTGGCACGTTCATTAAGCTCTGCGTAGCTCAGTTGCTGCTCAGCGGCCTTGACCGCCGGCGCATTCGGCGTTTTCGCCACCTGCGCCTCGAACAGACCGTGCAGGGTCTGGTCGAGGTTGTAGCTGACATCGGTGGCGTTGAACGCCACCAGCAGTTTCTGGCGCTCGTCGTGGCCCAGGACCGGCAGACGATTGAGCGCCTGGTGCGGTGCCTGCTCCAAGGCGTCAACCAGGCCCGCCAGGGCCGTCTGCATATAACCGCACACGCGCTGCGCATCGAACTGCGCCAGGGCGGTGACGTCGTAGCCATCGCCCAGGTCATCCACGTTCAACGTCAGCGGGTAGTTGGTGCGCCCATCGTTGACCAGCGTCTGCATGCCTTCCCACGCCTGCTGTGCCTCGGCGGCACGCGTAGCGGCGCCGCGATGGCGATAGTTGAGCATCGAGCTGAACAACGGCGCCGGTGCCGCCACCCCACTGCAACGCTGGGCCAGGGCCAGGGACGCATGTTCATGCCCGAGCAACGCGGTCAGCCGCGCATGGGTGGCCCGCACGGCCATACGGGCGCCTTGCGCATCGATATCCAGGCGCAGCGGCAAGGTATTGATAAACACCCCGAGCGCCCTGTCGGCGCCCTCGCCGCCTTGCATGCGCCCGACCAGCACCGTGCCGAACACCACGCTGTGGCGGCCCGACGTAGCCGCCAGCACTTGGCCCCAGGCCAGGTGGAACAGGCTTGCGCTGCTCACGCCAAGCAACCTGGCTTGGGCGCGCAGGCGGCGGTTGAGCTCGCTGTCCAGGCGCAGGCAGTGTTCATCGATCTCACGGCCGTCGCCGCGCACATCCTGCAAGCCAAACGGCAAGGTCGGCTCGTCAATATCGCCGAGCATCTCGCGGAAGAACGCTTCGTGCTCCTGTTCGCTGACGCCCAGGCGCGCCTGAGCCACGTAGTTGCGGTACGGCATGGGGGCGACGGTTGGCGCGGCGTGACCGAGCAAATGGCCCTGCATTTCGCGCAGCACCACGTCGAACGCGGTGTGGTCCAGCGCAATGTGGTGATACAGCAACGCCGCGACTACGCGTTGGTTGGCCGGGTCCTGGGCGAACATCAAACGAATCAGCGGGGCTTGGCGGATATCCAGGCGATAGCGGCGGGCATCGGAGTGTGCGTACAGCGCCGCCAACACATCGCCGTCCAACTGCAACTCTTCCAGCGGCAACTCGGCACGGCGCCATACCACTTGCAGCGGCTGCACCAGGCCCTCCCAGACCACGCCGGTGCGCAGGATATCGTGACGGTCGATCACCTGTTGCAGCGCCTGGGCAAAGGCTTGCAGGCGCTCGAGGCAATCAAAGGCCAGGTGCGATTGCAGCAGGTATGGGTCGCCCTGCTCGGCGCTGAGGTAGTGATACAGCATGCCTTCCTGCAACGGCGCCAGCGGGTAGATATCCTGCACATTGGCCGCGCCACCGGGCACCTGGTTGACCACCTGATCGAGGGTCGATTGATCGAGGTCGACCAGGGTCAGCATATCCGGGGTAATGCGCGCGCAATCGGCGGCAATCCGGTTGGGCGGCACCTGCACTTCGCGGCCACTGCCCACGGCGCCGGCCAGGGCGGCCAACGTCGGCTGACTGAACAATACGCGCACGTCGGCGCTCAGGCCGACCTGGCGCATGCGTTCGATCAGGCTGACGGCCAGCAACGAATGCCCGCCCAGCTCAAAGAAGTGGTCATGGCGCCCGACGCGCTCCACTTGCAGCACCTCGGCCCAGATCCGCGCCAGGGTGGTTTCCACATCGCCCTGGGGCGCCTCGTAGTCGCGGCTGAGCAACGCAGCCTGATCGGGCTCCGGCAGGGCCTTGCGGTCCAGCTTGCCGTTGGCGGTCAGGGGCCACGCGTCGAGCTTGACGTAGGCGACCGGCACCAGTGCGTCCGGCAGTTGCGCTTGCAGTTGCTCGCGCAGCGTCTCGATGGCCGGCGCTTGCTGCGCGGTGAACCAGGCCACCAGGCGAGCGTCACGCACCAGCACCACCGCTTCGTCAATGCCAGGCAAGGCGGCCAGGCGGCTTTCGATTTCGCCCAGTTCAACGCGTACGCCGCGTACTTTCACCTGGTCGTCGTTACGGCCCAGGTACTCGAGATTGCCGTCGGGCAACCAGCGCGCCAGGTCGCCGGTGCGGTACATGCGCCCAGGGTTGAACGGGTCTTGCAGGAAACGCTCGGCGGTCAGGTCCGCGCGGTTCAGATAGCCTCGCGCCACACCGCAACCGCCCACATACAACTCACCGACCACACCGACCGGCACCGGGCGCAACTGCGCATCGAGCAGGTAGGTGTGGGCATTGGCGATCGGCCTGCCGATATGCAGCACCTGCCCGGCGCGCACGCGGCCGGAAGTGGCGACCACCGTGGCTTCGGTGGGGCCGTAGTTATTGATCACTGCAAAGCGTCGCTCCTGGGTGAACTGGCGCAGGCGGTCGCCACCGATCAGCAGGATGCGCAACGTCGGGTGCAGCAGGTTCTGGCTGAAGGCGTACTCAGCCACGGGCGTGGGCAGGAAGCTCACATCCAGCGGCTGCGCCAGCCACCAGTCGAGCAGTGCGTCGATGTTCTCATTACCCATTCGGGCCGGCGGCAGGTGCAGGGTCGCGCCGGCGCAGAGGGCCGGCCAGACTTCCCAGGCCATCGCATCAAAGCCGAAACCGGCGACACTGCTGGTGTGGCTGCGCGCATCCAGGCCGAAGGCTTCGCAATGCCAGTGCACCAGGTTTTCCACGGTGCGGTGTTCCACCATCACGCCCTTGGGCTGGCCGGTGGAGCCGGAGGTGTAGATCACGTAGGCCAGGTGCGCGGGGGTCAGGGTCGGCAGTTGCGGGTTGCTGACGGGGTGGTGCTGCCAACGGTCGCCCTGCAGGTCCACGGTGGGCACCGCACCGAGCAGGTCACGGGTGCCGGCTTCGGCCAGCACCGCCACCGGGGCGCTGTCCTGCAACAGGTAGGCGATACGCTCGGCGGGGTACGCCGGGTCGATGGGCACATAGCCGGCGCCGGCCTTGAGAATGCCCAGCAACCCGACCAGCATCTGCGGGCCGCGACGGCAGCACAGCGCCACGCGGTCATCCGGCTGCACACCCTGTTGCAGCAGGTAATGAGCCAACTGGTTGGCGCGTTGATTGAGTTGCTGATAGGTCAGCGACTCCTCCTCTTGCTGCACGGCAATCGCGTTGGGCTGGCGCTCGACCTGGGCTTCAAAGGCGCCATGCACGGTGTGCCCGGTGGGGAAATCCACTGCAGTGTTGTTGAACTCGCGCAGCAGGGTTTCGCGCTCCGCCGCCGGCAGGATCGACAGCTGATTGAGCGCGGTGGTGGTGCCGCTTTCCAGGGTCGCGACCAGTTGCTCGATGGCGGCGTGCATGTAGCCGCACAGGCGCTGGGCGCCGATCTGCGGCAGCGCCAGCACGCTCAGGGCAAAGCCTGTTCCCAGATCATCGACACTCAAGGTCAGTGGGTAGTTGCTGCGTTCTTCACCGCCCAACAATTGCACGCCTTGCCAGATGCCCTGGCCGTCGCGGGCCATTTCGTCAGGCGTGCTATGCCGGTAATTGAGCAGCGCGCTGAACAGCGGCATGGCCGCCGCCACGCCGCTGCAACGTTGCGCCAGGGCCAGCGACGCATGTTCGTGGCCGAGCAATGCACTCAAGCGCGCATGGGTGGCCTTGACCGCCACCGCCGCGCCGGCGGCTACATTGACCCGCAGCGGCAAGGTATTGATGAACATGCCCAGCGCACGGTCGGCACCGTCGCCGGCCTGCATGCGGCCCATCAACACGGTGCCGAACACCACGTCGTCGCGCCCAGACACCAGCCCCAGCACCTGCGCCCAGGCCAGGTGCATCAGGCTCGCCGCGCTGACGCCCAGCAGGCGCGCCTGCTCACGTACCCGCAGCGCCAGGGCTGCCTCCAGCGGTTGCTCGGCTTCTTCGATATCCCGCCCGTCGCCCTGCACATCCTGCACGCCAAAGGGCAAGGTCGGTTCATCGACATCGGCGAGCATTTCGCGGAAGAACTGTTCATGTTCCGCCACGCTCACCCCCAGGCGTGCCTGGGCCACATAGTTGCGAAACGGCGACGGCGCAGGCAATGCATCGGCCTGGTCGAGCAGGCAGGCGCGCATTTCCTGGCCGACCACGGCCATGGCGGTATGGTCCAGCGCCAGGTGGTGGAACAGCAGGATCGCCGCGACTCGCTGATGGTTCGGGTCCTGCGCATAGACCATGCGCAGCAGCGGCGCCTGGGTGATGTCCAGGCGGTAGTGGCGGGCGTCGAAACGCGCGTGCAGTTGTTCGATGACACTACCGTCCGCCGGGTCCAGGGTGACTTCCTGCACCACTAGCTGGGCGTCGCGCCACACAACCTGCACCGGGCTGTCCAAGCCTTCCCAGACCACGCCCGTGCGCAAGATATCGTGGCGCGCAACCACCTGTTGCAGCGCGCCCATGAAGCTTTGCAAGCGCTCGAGGCTGTCGAACGCCATGCGCGACTGCAACAGGTAGGGATCGCCCTGCTCGGCGCTGATGTGGTGATAAAGGATGCCTTCCTGCAGCGGTGCCAGCGGGTAGATATCCTGCACATTCGCCGCGCCCCCCGGGACGCTGGCGACGATCCGCTCGATCGCCGCCTGATCGAGTTGCACCAGGCTCAGCATCGCCGGCTCGATGTGCGTGCAACCCGCCGGGATACCGTTGGCAGGCACCACGACCTCACGGCCGCTGCCGACCGCCGCCGCCAACGCGGCCAGGCTCGGCTGGCTGAACAGCACGCGCACATCGGCGCTCAGGCCCACCTGGCGCATGCGTTCGATCAGGCTGACGGCGAGCAACGAATGCCCGCCCAGCTCGAAGAAATGGTCGTGACGCCCCACGCGTTCCAGCTTGAGCACGTCCTGCCAGATCTGCGCCAGCAGGGTTTCCACTTCGCCTTCCGGCGCTTCGTAGCCACGGCTGAGCAGCGCGCTCTGGTCCGGAGCCGGCAAGCCCTTGCGATCCAGCTTGCCGTTGGCGGTCAGGGGCAACAGCGCGAGCCAGACATAGGCCGAAGGCACCATGTAATCCGGCAAACGCGCTTGCAGGTGAGCGCGCAATGCTTCAATCGGCAACGCCGCCTCGCCGGTGTAGTACGCCACCAGGCGCTTGTCGCCAGGCTGGTCTTCGCGGGCCAGCACCACGGCGTCCTTGACCCCGGCAAACGTGGCCAGGCACGTCTCGATTTCGCCCGGTTCGATACGGAAGCCGCGAATCTTCAATTGCAGGTCATTGCGCCCCTGGTAGAGCAACGTGCCGTCGGCCTGCCAGCTTGCCAGGTCGCCGGTGCGGTACAGCAGGCCGTCACCAAAGGGGTTGGCGATGAATTTTTCGGCGGTCAGTTGCGGCTGGTTCAAGTACCCCTTGGCCACACCCGCACCGCCGATATACAGCTCACCGACCACGCCCAGCGGCAGCGGTTGTTGACGGGCGTCGAGCACATAGGCCTGGGCATTCGCGATTGGCCGGCCGATGGGGATGCCGCCCTCGCCCACCGCAGTGATCTCGTGGATGGTGGAGAACGTGGTGGCTTCGGTCGGCCCGTAGCCGTTAAGCAGGTGCCGGGGCTTGCCGTGCCGGAGCACGCGGCCGATCACCAGCGGGTCGAGGACGTCGCCACCGACGATCAGGTAACGCAACTGAGGCAACACCGGCATCAGCGCATCGGCGTACTGATGGAACAGCCCGGCGGTCATCCACAACACACTGACGGCCTGCTCCTGCAGCAATGCGGCGAACGCCGCCTGGGACAGCAGCACGGCCTGGTCGACCACCACCACGCAACCGCCATTGAGCAACGGTGCCCACACATCGAGGGTGCTCGCATCGAACGCCGGGTTGGAAGCGAAGGCCACGCGGTCGCGCTCGTTGAAATCGGCATAACCGTTGTTGAGCACCAGGCGCGAGATGGCGCGGTGCGGCACTTGCACACCCTTCGGGGCGCCGGTGGAGCCGGAGGTGTAGAGGATGTACGCCACGCTTTCCGAGCTTTGCGCCAGGTCCGGATTGCGCGCTGACTGCGCCTCCAGATTCAGGTCGGCCAGGGTCGTGAGCACCCGATGTGCGCCGCTGTCCTGCACCATGTACGCCTGGCGGTCCACCGGGGCGTTGATGTCCAGCGGCACATACACCGCCGCGCACTTGAGGATCGCCAACTGACACACCAACAGATCGAGGGAGCGCGGCAGGGCAATCGCCACGCTTTCGCCGGGCTGCACGCCTTGCTGGAGCAAGTGATGGGCCAGGCGGTTGGCGCGCCGGTTAAGGTCACGGTAACTCAGCGACAACGCGCCGTGCACGGCCGCTACCGCCTCCGGCCGGGCCAGCGCCTGGGCTTCGAACAGTTGCTGCACGGTCAGTTGCGACGGGTATTCGCGGTGGGTGGCGTTGAACGTCACCAGCAGTTGATGACGCTCGGCGGGCGGCAGGATCGACACCGCCTGCAACGGCGTGGTCGGCGCTTGCTGCAAGGCGCTGACCAGATGGCGCAATGCGGTGAGCATGTATTTGCCCACACGTTGCACATCCAGGCTGGCCACGCCTTGCACGGTGAGCGCGAACCCGCTGCCCAAGTCATCGACATTGAGGACCAGGGGGTAGTTGCTGCGCTCTTCGGAACTGAGGATTTGAATGCCCGCAGCGGTGAACGGGCTGTCGCCCGGGGCTTCATCCGGCGCGCTGTGGCGGTAGTTGAGCAGCGTGCTGAACAACGGCAATGAACCCGGCACACCGCTGCAACGCTGGGCCAGGGACAACGAGGCGTGCTCATGCCCGAGCAATTGCGCCAGCCGCGCATGGGTGGCGCGCACCCCGGCCTGTACGCCGACAGTGCCGAGGCTGACCCGCAGCGGCAAGGTATTGATGAACATCCCCAGTGCGCGGTCGGCGCCCTCGCCGCCCTGCATACGGCCCAGCAACACGGTGCCGAACACCACCTCCTGCTGGCCGGACACCTGGCCCAGCACCTGCGCCCAGGCCAGGTGCACCAGGCTGGCAGTGCTCACGCCCAGCTGCCGCGCCTGCTCGCGCAGGCCCTGGCTAAGCGACGGCTCCAGGGGCAAGTGGGCTTCGAGGATGCCGCTGCCGTCGCCGTTCACGTCCTGCAGGCCGAACGCCAGGGTGGGCTCATCGAGATCGCCGAGCATGTCGCTGAAGAAGGCTTCGTGCTGCGCCTGGGTCACGCCGAGGCGCGCCTGGGCCACGTAATTGCGGTACTGCACCGGTTCCGGCAAGTGCGCGTCATCACCGGACAGGCTGGCGCTCATCTCCTGTACCAGCACTTGCAGCGCGGTGTGGTCGAGCAGGATGTGGTGCAACAACAGGATGCCGACCAACCCGTCCGGCGCCTGGGCATAGGCAAAGCGCATCAGTGAGGCGCGCGACAGGTCGAGGCGATAGTGGCGCGGGTCAAAGCGCTGCTGCAGTTGCGCCAACGCATCCTGGCCCGGGCTTTCCAGGCGCTCGACGGCCAGCGGCGCCTGGCGCAGCACCACTTGCACCGGTTCCTCCAGGCCCTCCCAGAGAATGCCGGTGCGCAGGATGTCATTGCGTTCGATCACGCGGTGCAGCGCCTGGACGAACGCGTCCACTGCGGCCTGGTCGGTGAAGCGCAACTGCACCTGCAACACGTAGGGATCGCCCTCGGTGGTTGCCAGGTGGTGGTAGAGGATGCCGGCTTGCAGCGGGGCCAGGCCGTAGATGTCCTGCACGTTGCCAAGGCCGCCGGGCACGCTGGCGATGATGTGGTCGATCGCCGCCTGGTCCAGCTCTACCAACGGCAGCATCTGCGGCGTGATCTGTTCGCAGGTTGCGCTGATGAGGTTGGCCGGGACCTGGACCTCCCGCTGACCGCCCACCGCTGCCGCCAACGCAGCCAGGGTGGGCTGGCCGAACAGCACGCGCACATCGGCACTGAGGTCGGCCTGGCGCATGCGTTCGATCAACTTGACCGCCAGCAACGAGTGCCCGCCCAGCTCGAAGAAGTTATCGTCACGCCCCACTCGGTCGAGCTTGAGCAGCTCTTGCCAGAGGCCGGCGATGGTGGTTTCCACCGCGCCCTGCGGGGCGGCATAACCACGGCGCACCAGCGCATCGGTATCCGGGGCAGGCAACGCCTTGCGGTCGAGCTTGCCGTTGGGGGTGAGCGGCAACTGGTCCAGCCGTACGAAGGCGCTGGGCACCATGTAGTCAGCCAGGCTGCGCAGTAGATGATCGCGCAAGGCGGCGGTGCTGAGTTCGCCGTCGGCAATCACATAGGCCACCAGACGTTTGTCGCCCGGTTCATCCTCGCGGGCAATCACCACGGCGTCACGCACGCCGTCGGCGGTGGCCAGGCGCGCTTCGATTTCGCCCAGTTCGATGCGGAAACCACGGATCTTCACCTGGTCGTCGTTACGCCCCAGATATTCAACGCTGCCGTCGGCCAGCAGGCGACCCAGGTCACCGGTCTTGTACAGGCGCTGGCCGGTAACCGGGTCGGTGAGGAAGCGTTCGGCGTTCAGCGCCGGTCGGTTCAAGTAACCACGCGCGACACCGGCACCGCCGACGTACAACTCGCCGGCCACGCCAAACGGCAACGGCTCGCGAGCCGCATCGAGCACGTACAACTGCAAGTCGGGAATACGCACGCCAATCGGGCTGACACCCACCAACTGGGCATCCGCCGCCTGCAAGGCGCGATAGGTCACGTGCACGGTGGTTTCGGTGATGCCATACATGTTGACCAGTTGCGTGCCGGCGTTGATTGCGCGGGCATACCACGGCTTGAGCAAGCCTGGCTCCAGGGCTTCACCGCCAAAAATCACCTGGCGCAGGGAATGCGCTGCGGGGCTGCGGCCTTGGGCGGCGATCAACTGCCGGAACGCGCTGGGCGTCTGGTTGAGGATGCTCACGCCCGCCTCGCAGAGCAGCGTGTAGCACTCATCCGGCGAGCGGCTGACCAGTTGCGGCACGATCAACAACTGGCCGCCGTGCATCAACGCGCCCCAGATCTCCCACACCGAGAAGTCGAAGGCAAAGGAGTGAAACAACGCCCACACATCGTTGCTATTGAAGCCAAACCAGTGCTCGGTGGCCGTGAACAACCGCGCCACCTGGCGGTGTTCGATCATCACGCCCTTGGGCAAGCCGGTGGAACCGGAGGTGTAGATCACGTAGGCCAGGTTGGCCGGGCTCAACGCCAGTCGCGGGTTGACGATGGATTCCTGGCCCAGGTGGTTGAGATCGATCTGCGTCAGCTCGCCGACCAAGTGCGCGGTGTTGGCCTGCACCAGCACGGCCACCGGCTCGCTGTCGTGCAAGGTGAAGGCGATACGTTCCAGCGGGTAAGCCGGATCGATGGGCACATAACCGGCACCGGCCTTGAGAATGCCCAGCAGGCCGATGATCATTTCCAGGCCACGCTCAACGCAGATCGCCACGCGGTCGTCGGGGCGCACACCTTGGGCCAGCAGGCGGTGAGCCACCTGGTTGGCGCGTTCATTGAGTTGACGGTAGGTCAGACGCCGGTGATCGAAACGCAGCGCGACCGCCTCGGGGTGGGCGGCGGCATGGGCTTCGACTTGCTGGTGGATCAGGGCGTTATCGGCATAATGCGTGGGGCTTTGGTTGAGGCCGTGCAGGAGGGTCTGGCGTTCGGCGTCGGGCAGTATGTTCAGGCCGCTGAGCGGCATATCCGGTCGCTGCTCCAACGCATCGGCCAGGCTTTCGAGGGCCGTATGCAGGTAGCCGGCCACTCGGCCTGCGCCGATGGAGGCCTCGACGATCACGCTCAGTGCAAGGTCTTCGCCCAGGTCATCGACGTTGACCGTCAGCGGGTAGTTGGTGCGCTCCTCGGCGCCCAACACCTGGATGCCGGGGGCGACCTCGATGACGGCGGCCATATCGGTGGCGGCGCTGTGACGGTAGTTAAGCATCGCACTGAACAGCGGCGTCGGCGCGGCGACGCCGCTGCAACGTTGCGCCAGTGCCAGGGAGGCATGTTCATGATCGAGCAAGGTGGTGAGGCGCGCATGGGTCGCCCTGACCCCGGCGCGGATGCCCTGCTCGCCCACGTCCACGCGCAACGGCAAGGTATTGATGAACATGCCCAAGGCGCGTTCACCACCTTCGCCCGCGTCCATGCGACCGAGCATCACCGTGCCGAACACCACCGCCTCACGGCCGGACACCACGCCCAGCACACGGGCCAGGGCCAGGTGCAGCAGGCTCGCCATGCTCACCCCCAACGGGCGTGCCAAGGTCCGCAGGCGCCGGCTCAGGCCGCTGTCGACGGGGATACGCGCTTCATCGACGCCGTGGCCATCGCCTTGCACATTCTGCAAGCCGAACGGCAACGTCGGCGCGTCGATATCGGCCAGCATCTCGCGGAAAAACGTTTCGTGAGCCTGCTCACTGACGCCCTGGCGTACCTGGGCGATGTAGCTGCGAAACGGCACCGGCTCGCCGGCCTGGGCGTGCTCGCCGACCAGGTACAGCTGGAGTTCATGGCGCACCCCGTCGAGGGCGGTGTGGTCGAGGATGGTGTGGTGGAACAGCAGCATTGCCACGACCCGCTGGTTGGCCGGGTCGTCTGCGAAGACCAGCCGCAACAGCGGCGCCTGGCCCAGGTCCATGCGGTAAGTGCGCGCGTCATAACGCGCCTGCAACTGGGCCAGCGCATCGCCGCCGTCGCAGCGGATGTCTTCGCATACCAGCGGCGCCTTGCGCCACACCACTTGCAGCGGTTCGTCGAGGCGCTCCCAGACCATCGAGGTGCGCAGGATGTCGTGGCGGTCGATCACCCATTGCAAGGCTTCGGCGAAAGCCTCCAGCCGTGCGCGGTTATCGAACACAAACTGCGCGTGCAGCACGTAGGGGTCGCCTTGCTCGGCCGAAAGGTGGTGGTAGAGCATGCCTTCCTGGAGCGGCGCCAGGGGGTAGATGTCTTGCACATTCGCCGCGCCACCCGGGATTGCGGCGACGATACGGTCGATGGCGGCCTGGTCGAGGTTGACCAGCGGCAGCATGGCCGGGGTGATGCGGTAAGCCGGGCTCAGCCAGTCACCGCCGTGCTCGGCCACCAGTGCCAGCAGTGCGGGCTTGTGGGCGATCAGTTGATCCCACAGCGCGTCGCTCAGGGCTTCGTCGTCGCCCAGGATGATCAGGTCGCCCTCTTCAGTTTGCAGACGGATCGCATGGGTGGAAATCGCTGCCAATAATTCGCTGAACTGCATGGGGTAACCTGCCTGATAAGTCACGGTTGAGAAGAAAGTCCGTTTTCAGCTGCCGCTTGAATCGGGTGCGCTGCGCGCCCTGGGAAAATAGCGGGCGCAGCCAGGGGGCCTGGGGGGCTTCCGGCTGGTCTGGGACGTTAAGGGGTTTGGCGGGTGGGGGGTGACATGGGAAGTGGGGACACGGGCGGACTTGCGCCGCTCTAGGCGGGACTTGGGTATCTACAGGATCGGGTACATATCCGTTGCTGCGGTAACGGCTGATATTGGTTCCGCCCTTACGGCGGGTCACTTTTGGAAAAGAGCCCCAAAAGTAACCAAAAGGGCTCCTGCCCCACCACTCGGCACCTCGCTCAGGCTCGGTGTGCCCGAACACAGGCTTGAATCCGTGGGCCGCCGTCATGGGCCATCCCTGGCCCAGGACGGCTAACCCGGCGTCCTGCCGGGTTACCCACGGATTCAAGCCTGCGTTCGGCCAGCGTGGTTTAACGGGGCGCCTGAGATCAAGATCAAAATCAAAGGCAAGATCAAAAGCAGATCAAAAGCACGACGGGCGGCGAGGCGACGTATGGGGTATTCAGGTAGGCGTTACGCCTTGCCCGAAGCGTCGGATGGCCAGGCAGTAGCCGATCAATGCCAGGGTTGCCAGCAGCCCGCCAGCGGCGCCGATCCAGGCGAAGCCGAAGTGGCTGCCGACCCAGCTGCCCATCAGGGCGCCGCCGCCGATGCCGATGTTGTAGATGCCGGAGAACATTGCCATGGCCACGTCGGTGGCGTCCGGTGCGAGCACCAGCACCTTGGACTGCATGGCCAGGCCGAAGCCCATGATCGCGATGCCCCAGAATACGCTCAGGCCGACGAGATAGGCCTCTGCGCCACTCAACGGCAGCAGCAAGGCCAGGCACGCCGCCAACAGGAACACCGTGCCGACCACGAACAGATGGGGGTTGAAGCGGTGTATCAGGCTGAACAGCAGCGAGCCGATGATGCCGGCGCCGCCGAACACCAGCAGGATCAGGGTGACGGCGTTGCCGCCCATGCCGGCCACGCCTTCGACGAAGGGTTCGATGTAGCTGTAGGCGGTGAATTGTGCCGTCACCGTCATGGCGGTGAGCACGTAGAGCGCCACCAGCGCCGGGCGCTTGAACAGCAGCGGCAGGCTACGCAACGAGCCGGAGTTCTGGCTCGGCAACAACGGCAAGGTGCGCGCCAGCCAGAACACCAGAGCGGCCGCGAACGCGCCGATGACCAGGAACGTGGTACGCCAGCCCATCGCTTCACCGAGCAGGCGGCCCAGGGGAATGCCCAACACCATCGCCAGGGAGGTGCCGGTGGCGAGCAGGCCCAGCGCCTGCACCTGCTTGCCTGCCGGCGCCAGGCGCACCGCGAGGGATGCGGTGATCGACCAGAACAGCGCATGGGACAACGCGATGCCGATACGGCTGAGCATCAGCACGCCGAAACTGGTGGCGATACTGGAGAGGATGTGGCTGGCGATAAACAGGCCGAACAGCACGATGAGCAGTTTGCGCCGTTCGACGTTGCGGGTCAGCAGCATCACCGGCAATGACGTCAACGAGACGATCCAGGCATAGATGGTGAGCATCAGCCCGACGCTGGCGATGGGCATGTCGAAGCTGGTGCCGATGGCGCTGAGCAGCCCGACGGGCACGAATTCGGTGGTATTGAACACAAACGCGGCCAGTGCGAGGGCGATGACCGGTTGCCAGTTGGCTTGGGGGGTTGTGGCTGAAAGGCTCATGGGTTGGCGCGGTACTCTGACGGTGATCAAGCGGCCACCCAGGACAAGCGCCGCCGCCGAGCATTCTATAGGTTTCTCGGCGGTGTGTTGGCGATGTTCCCGATCAAAAAGCCGTCAGGGTCATCAAGGCGCGGTCATGGTGACGATGTAGGCCCCCGACTGAATCGGCTTTCCGCCCGCATCCACCAGCAGATACCGTTGGTCGTAATAACGCCCATTGCTGCTGTCGGCCACCAGCTTGACGTTGGCTGTCGCATTACCCAGCGCCTGTACGCTGCCCACGGGCTGCACGTCGAAGCGGCTGCCGCGCATGGCCTGGGGGCAGCCATTGAAGGCCACGGTCGAGTCGCCCGGCGTGGCGGAATTGCAACCGGGCTCGACAATGCTGCCGTGAAATTGAATGACCCCCGAGGAGGCGGCCATGCAGGTCCCCGCCCATACCGCGAGCAAGCCCGTAACCACTGACAAACGTATAACGTTCATGACGACGCTCCTTCTGGGTTGTTAAGAAGGTCATCGTCCGTTCGGGTGCAGACTTGAGAAATTTCGTCGTTTTAAGAATCGCCTGATAGCCAGGCGACGCTGCCCTACGGGTCCACTTGCCCCATCAATTCTGGAATGCTTTCCGGCCGTTTGGCATAACGCTGCGCCAACGCCGCACAGACCATCAACTGGATCTGGTGGAACAGCATCAACGGCAGGATCAGCACGCCCATGGTCGCCCCGGCGAACAACACCTGGGCCATTGGCACGCCCGTCGCCAAGCTCTTCTTCGAGCCGCAGAACAGGATGGTGATGCGATCTTCCTGATTAAAGCCGAACGCCTTGCCCAGCAGCGTCGATGCCACCAGCACCAGGCCCAGCAGTACGCAGCAGGCGATCACCAGACCGCCCAGTTCCCACAGCGGGATCTGGTGCCAGATGCCTTCATTCACCGCTTCGCTGAACGCGCCGTACACCACCAGCAGGATCGACCCCTGGTCGACAAACTTCAGCCAGGATTTGTTGCGCCCGACCCAATCACCGATCCAGCGCCGGGCAATCTGCCCGGCAATAAAGGGCAGCAGCAGTTGCACGCTGATTTTCAGGATCGCGTCGATGGTGGAGCCGCCCTCGCCGTGGACATTGAGCAACAGCGTCACCAGCAACGGCGTGAGGAAGATACCGAACAGGCTCGACGCCGCCGCACTGCAAATCGCCGCCGGGATATTGCCGCGCGCCAGCGAGGTAAAGGCGATCGCCGATTGCACGGTGGCCGGCAACGCACAGAGGTACAGCATGCCCATGTACAGGTCTTTGCCGATCAGCGGCGAGAGCAACGGCTTGAGCGCCAGGCCCAGCAACGGGAACAGCACGAAGGTCAGACTGAACACCAGCAAGTGCAGGCGCCAATGGCCGGCGCCGGCGACGATGGCCTGGCGTGACAGTTTGGCACCGTGCAGGAAAAACAGCAGCGCAATGGCCAGGTTGGTCACCCAGCCGAACGCAACGGCGGTTGGCCCGGTGGCGGGCAACAGGGAAGCAATGATCACCGTGGCCACCAGGGTCAGGGTGAAGTTATCCGGTAGAAAACGTGGGCGGGTCATGAGCAAGTCGTCCAGGGGTTGCAAAACGCGTCATCGCGACTCTAACGTAACGGCTTGTTACCGACTAACGCCAATGAGCCAGTAAATGCCGCCGAAAGGACATGACAAAACCGTGCGCCGCAGTGTCCCTGGGCTTTCCAGCCTGCCGCGGCCGGTGTATGGGCGTACCGAATCCCTGCCCAACCGCGCCTTGACGCGCCGGCACAGCCACCCGTGGGTGCAGCTCTCCTACGCGATTTCCGGGGTGCTGGAAATCCAGACCAGTGCCGGCCGGTTCGTCGCTCCTCCCCAGCGCGCGGTGTGGATTCCCGCAGGTGTGCCGCACCGCGTGTTCAGTTCGCCGCATACCGAAATGCGCAGTTTGTACCTCGATTGCAGCGTCACTACCTGGGCGGCCGAGCGCTGCCAGGTGCTGGAGGTGAGCAGTTTATTGCGCGAGTTGATCCGCAGCTTCAGCGAGCTGCCGGTAGAGTATGCCGAGGATGGCCCGGATGGACGCCTGGCCCAGGTGGTGCTCGACCAACTCGCCGCCGCCCCGCAGGTGGATTTGATGCTGCCGCTGCCCCATGATCCACGGCTGCGCCAGATCTACCGCAGTTTGAACCTGCACCCGGAGCAACAGACCACACTGGGGCACTGGAGCGGGAAGCTGGGCGTCAGCGAAAAGACGCTCAGCCGCTTGTTCCTGAGCGACACGGGGCTGACCTTTCGCGCCTGGCGCCAGCGCCTGCGACTGTTGAGCGCCCTGCCCGCCCTGGAACGAGGCGAGCGGGTCACGGATGTGGCATTGGGGTGTGGGTATGAGTCGACGTCGGCGTTCATTGCTGCGTTTCGCCAGCAGTTTGATACCACTCCAGGTGAGTTTTTTCGCTGATCTGGCTGGGGCCGCTTCGCGGCCCGACGGCAGCAAGCTGCCTCGCCACAATAACAGCGCCTCATCCCACAGGCCGGTCAGCTGCCGTTGCCGCCATGGGCCTCTTCAAAGAAGTAGTCCTTCCAGCTCCCGGCCTTGTTCTTCAACACGCCAAGCTCCTGGAGTTTCTCGGCATAGATAAAGGTGCGCTGGGGCACGATGGTGAAGTCGATCTCCGGGTCCTGGACGATTTTCTCCACCAGGTCCAACGGCAGCTTGGACTGCTCCACACGGATATACGCCTTGGCGGCGGCCGGTTTGTCAGCCTTGATGATCTGCTCGGCTTCGGCCAGGGCGGCATAGAACGCCTTGTAGGTCTTGGGGTTCTCGTCGTGAAACTTCTGCGTGGTGTAGAGCACGTTGAACGACGCCGGCCCGCCCAGGATGTCGTAGGAACTGAGCACCTTGTGCACGTTGGGGTTCAACAACTCCTGATACTGGAACGGCGGGCTGGAGAAGTGCGAATTGATCTCTGAACCACCGGCAATCAACGCGGCGGTCGCGTCGGGATGGGCCAGGCTGATGGAAATATCGTCGAATTTCTTGTAGTTCGCATCGCCGAACTGCCTGGCGGTCTCAATCTGCAAGGTGCGCGACTGGAACCCTACACCGGCGGCAGGCACGGCGATGCGGTCTGTTTCGGTGAAGTCCTTGAGGGTCTTCACCTTGGGATTGTTGGTCAGCAAGTAGTTGGGCATCGAACCGAGGGAGGCGATGGCCTTGACGTTCTGCTTGCCCTTGGTGCGGTCCCACAGGGTGAGCATGGGTGGCACACCCGCCGAGACCACATCCAGGGCACCGGCCAGCAGCGACTCATTCATCGCGGTAGCGCCGGAGATGCTGTTCCACTCCACCTGGATGTCCAGCCCCTGTTCCTTGCCGTGTTTTTCGATCAGGTGCTGGTCGCGCACCACGTCGAGGATCAGGTAGCCGATACCGAATTGCTGGGCGATGCTGATCTTGCCTTCGGCCTGGGCGCCGAGACTGATCAAGGCGCTCGCAGCAGCCAGGAGGGTCAGGGAGGAACGCTTGAAAGTCATGTAGGGGTCTGCCGCGCTTTTTAAGAAGGTGATGGAGCGTAGCGGCGATTTTTAAGACGGGAAAAGAATATCGGGATCTATTGTTATGCAAATAATCCCCAAAACCTCGCTCGGCTGGTATTGTTTCGCGCTTTGAAAAACAGCTACATGTCTGCGAGGAAATGGCCGTTGAACACTGACGAAAAAATGACCGGTGACCTGTTCGAGGTGGATAAGCGCCTGTCACTCAAACCCGTGGTGGACTTCAACGCCTACCTGCACAGCGCGTTCGGCGACGGCCCGTGCACCTGCGTTCGATGCGCGGCGGCCAATGGCGATGAAACCGGCTACGCCTTCCAGCACACGTTCAACTTCGACGGCAAACCCACCCACCGCCGCTTCGCCGCCACGGCGGGTAGCGATGTGTTGCAGGCGTTGAAGAAGGCATGGCTGTCGTACACCAAAGCCGAGTTGCCGCTCAGCGGCGTGTTGGCACTGGACACGGTGAAGGAGTTCGTCGAGCCGCAACTGCACAAGCGCCTGGCACCGTTGTTTCTGGCCAGTGGGTTGGTCAAGGATGTGGAAGGTGAGCTGCACCTCCAGCCACAAGCGGCGGCCTAGATCGGGAGCAACGTGAAAGGAGGCAAGCCCTAATGCCCGTCAGTTTAGAGAACCTGCCGCGACCAAACTCTGTAGTGAGCGGGCTTGCCCCGCGCTGGGTGGCGCAGCCGCCCCAAACCCGGGCGCCTCGGTCGTTCAGAAACACCACGGCGTCCTTGTTGGGGCGGCTTCGCCACCCAGCGCGGGGCAAGCCCGCTCACTACAGATGATGTGTTCTACATCCCAGCATTTAACTGACTGGCATTAAGGCAAGCCCCCTTCCACAGGTTTCCGCTTTTCCAGCTGAACAGGCTTATTTACGCGCCGCCTCCCACGATTTGAGCAAGTCGCTGTAAGCCACCGTTTCGCCTTTCGGTTTCTCGTTGGCCAGTTTCGGCTTCGGCGCGCCCGGCTGGTCGAACCAGTATTGCGCGTCACGCTCGGGGTTCATTTTCGGACCGCACACCGGTTGTACCTTGGAGCGTTCCAGGCGCGTCATGATCGCGTCCTGCTCCTTGGCCAGGTTGTCGAGGGCCTGTTGCGGGGTTTTCTCGCCACTGGCGGCGGCCGCAATGTTGCTCCACCACAGTTGCGCCAGGCGTGGGTAGTCCGGCACGTTGGTGCCGGTCGGGGTCCACTCCACCCGTGCCGGGCTGCGGTAGAACTCCACCAGGCCACCGAGTTTCGGCGCCAGGTCGGTCATGGCCTGGGAGTTGATGTCGGACTCCCGAATCGGCGTAAGACCCACGATGGTTTTCTTCAGCGAGACGGTTTTCGAGGTCACGAACTGGGCGTAGAGCCAGGCCGCGAGTTTCTGTTTCTCCGGCGTCGACTTGAGGAAGGTCCAGGAACCTACGTCCTGATAGCCCTTCTTCATGCCCTTTTCCCAGTAAGGCCCAACCGGCGACGGCGCCATGCGCCATTTCGGCGTGCCGTCGGCGTTCACCACCGGCAGGCCCGGCTTGGTCATGTCGGCGGTAAATGCGGTGTACCAGAAGATCTGCTGGGCGATGTTGCCCTGGGACGGCACCGGGCCGGATTCGGAGAAGGTCATGCCCGCCGCTTCCGGCGGCGCGTAGGCTTTCATCCAGTCCACGTATTTCTGCGTGGCGAACACGGCGGCCGGGCCGTTGGTGTCGCCGCCACGGGTCACGCTCGAACCGACCGGGTGGCAGTCCTCGACACGAATGCCCCATTCGTCCACCGGCAAACCGTTAGGCAAGCCTTTGTCGCCGCCGCCGGCCATGGAAAACCAGGCATCGGTGAAGCGCCAGCCCAGGGACGGGTCTTTCTTGCCGTAGTCCATGTGCCCGTAGATGCGCTTGCCGTCGATTTCCTTGATGTCTTCGCTGAAGAACTTGGCAATGTCTTCATAGGCCGACCAGTTCACCGGTACGCCGAGCTCGTAGCCGTATTTTTCCTTGAACTTGGCTTTCAACTCCGGACGCTCGAACCAGTCGGCACGGAACCAATACAGGTTGGCGAATTGCTGGTCAGGCAACTGGTAGAGCTTGCCGTCCGGTGCGGTGGTGAAGGAGGTGCCGATAAAGTCCTTGATATCCAGGGTCGGCGAGGTGAACTCCTTGCCTTCGTTGGCCATCAGGTCAGTGATGGATTCGGTCTTGCCGTAGCGAAAGTGCGTACCGATCAAGTCGGAATCGTTGACCCAGCCATCGTAGATATTCTTGTCGGACTGCATCTGGGTTTGCAGCTTCTCGACCACGTCGCCTTCCTGCAGCAGGTCATGGGTCAGCTTGATGCCGGTGATTTCGCTGAACGCCTTGGCCAGCACCTTGGATTCGTACTCGTGGGTGGTGAGGGTTTCCGACACCACGTTGATCTTCATCCCACGGAACGGTTCCGCCGCCTTGATAAACCACTTCAACTCTTCGAGCTGTTGGGCGTCGGTGAGCGTGGACGGTTTGAACTCGCTGCCGATCCATTTTTTCGCGGCATCCTCATACGCATCCGCCCAGGCCGTAGCGCTCAAACCGCTGAGAGCCAGTACGCCAGCCAATGAAATGCTATGTCGCAGCTTATTGTTTTTATCGAACATAGAGACCTCCTGGTTTGTAGTCAAAGGAGCACTAGCCCCAACGCATCACACACAACAGCCACATCAGGGACAGCACGCCGGCCACCCAGATGCTCCAGTCGGTGACGCCGATTACCAGCAGATGCAGGTAGGCGCTGCCGAGAAGACTGATAAACAGACGATCACCACGGGTGGTGCTGATCGGTAAAAAACCGCGCCGTGCAATACTCGGCGAGCGCAGCTCCCATGTGGTCATGCCCACCAGCAACAGGGCAATCGCCCCGAAGAACAGGGCTGTGGGGGTGGTCCAGGCCATCCATTCCATGATCGACTCCTCAGACCCGGCCCAGGGCAAAGCCCTTGGCCACGTGGTTGCGAACAAACCAGATCACCAGCATGCCGGGCAGGATGGTCAACACCCCCGCCGCTGCCAGCACGCCCCAATCGATACCCGAGGCCGAGACCGTGCGGGTCATCACCGCCGCGATGGGCTTGGCGTTGACCGAAGTCAGGGTGCGCGCCAGTAACAGTTCGACCCAGGAAAACATGAAGCAGAAAAACGCCGTGACGCCGATGCCCGAACCAATCAGAGGGATAAAAATCTTCACGAAAAACTTGGGAAAGCTATAGCCGTCGATGTAGGCGGTTTCGTCGATTTCCTTGGGCACGCCGGACATGAAACCCTCCAGAATCCACACCGCCAGTGGCACGTTGAACAAGCAATGGGCCAGGGCCACCGCAATATGCGTGTCGAACAGGCCGATGGACGAATACAGCTGGAAAAACGGCAGCAAGAACACCGCCGGAGGCGCCATGCGGTTGGTCAGCAACCAGAAGAACAGGTGCTTGTCGCCCAGGAAGCGGTAGCGCGAAAACGCATAGGCCGCAGGCAACGCCACGCTCAAGGAGATCAGCGTGTTCAGGCTCACGTAGTACAACGAATTGAGGTAGCCGGTGTACCAGCTCGGGTCGGTGAAAATCACCCTGTAGTTGGCCAGGGTGAAATCCTGCGGAAACAGCGTCAGCCCGCCGAGGATTTCGGTGTTGCTCTTGAACGACATGTTCAACAGCCAATAGATCGGCACCAGCAGGAACAGGATGTAGACCAACAGCGGAATAACCTTGCGCTTGCTCATGTTGGCGGCCTCAGCGGTTGGCGTCGGAATGGGTCATGGCGGTGTAGAACAGCCAGGACACCAACAGGATGATCAGGAAGTACACCAGGGAAAACGCCGCCGCCGGGCCAAGGTCGAATTGGCCGACGGCCATCTGGGTCAATGTCTGGCTCAGGAACGTGGTGGCATTCCCCGGCCCGCCACCGGTGAGTACGAAGGGTTCGGTGTAGATCATGAAGCTGTCCATAAACCGCAGCATCACGGCGATCAGCAGCACGCTTTTCATCTTCGGCAACTGGATATGCCGGAATACCGCCCAGGCCGATGCACGGTCTATGCGTGCGGCCTGGTAGTACACATCCGGAATGGCGCGCAGCCCCGAGTAGCAGAGCAGCGCGACCAATGACGTCCAATGCCAGACATCCATGATCAATACGGTGACCCAGGCATCCGCCGTGTTGGCCGCGTAGTTGTAGCTGATGCCCAGCGCGTTGAGGCTGGAACCGAGCAAGCCAATGTCGGCGCGGCCGAATATCTGCCAGATCGTGCCGACGACGTTCCAGGGGATCAGCAGCGGAATGGCGAGGATGATCAGCACCAGCGAAGACCAGCGGCCCTTGGTCGGCATGGTCAGGGCAATGGCAATGCCCAGGGGAATTTCGATCAGCAGCACGCAGGCCGAGTAGATGAACTGGCGCAGCAATGAGTCGTGCAGACGCGGGTCGAGCAGCACCTGTTTGTACCAGTCGGCGCCGACAAAGTAGCGGCTGGACTGGTCAAAGATGTCCTGCACCGAATAGTTGACCACGGTCATCATTGGGATCACCGCACTGAACGCCACCAGCAGGAACACCGGCAGCACCAGCCACCAGGCCTTGTTGTTCTGCACTTTGTTCATGGCTGTATCTCCAGCAGGTAGTCGTCGGCATAGACCATCAGCCACTGGGCGGGGAAGCTGATCGAGGCGTTGCCTGCGGGCACCGGCTTGTCTTCGGCCAGGCGTACCTTGAGCAGGGCGCCGTCGAGGTTGAGGGTCATGATCTTGTAGGTACCGAGGTCTTCGAGGTGGCAGACATCCGCCTGCAGTGCGTCAGGGTTGTGCTCGTCCCACACGTGGATAAATTCCGGGCGAATCCCCACCTGCAGTTTCCGGTAGTTCGTCTCGACGATGCGCTGCTGCAGCGCCTCAGGCAGCGGCAGCAAGGTGCCGGCAAACGCCACCCCGCCCGCCTCGGCCCGCACGTCGATCAGATTCATCCCTGGGCTCCCGATGAAATAACCGACAAAGGTGTGGCTGGGCCGCTCGAACAGTTCACGCGGCGTACCGAACTGCACGATCTGCCCGCCGTACATCACCGCAATCTTGTCGGCGAACGTCGACGCCTCAAGCTGGTCATGGGTGACGTAGACCATGGTGATATTGAACTGCTCGTGAATCTGCTTGAGCTTGCGCCGCAGCTTCCACTTGAGGTGCGGGTCGATCACCGTCAAGGGTTCGTCGAACAGGATCGCCGACACGTCATCACGCACCAGGCCGCGGCCCATGGAGACTTTCTGCTTTTCGTCGGCGCTGAGGTTGCGGGCTTTTTTGTCCAGCAGGTTTTGCAAGTCGAGGACTTCGGCAATTTCCTGCACCTTGCTGTGCACTTTCGCCTCGGCCATGCCCTGGTTGCGCAGCGGGAACGCGAGGTTATCGAACACCGTCATGGTGTCGTACACCACCGGGAACTGGAATACCTGGGCGATGTTGCGTTTTTCCGGGGTCAGCTGATTGACCACCTGGCGGTCAAACAGCACCTGACCCTCGGATGGGCTGAGCAAGCCGGAGATGATATTGAGCAAGGTCGACTTGCCACAGCCTGACGGCCCCAGCAGCGCGTAGGCACCACCCTGCTCCCACACGTGATCCATTTCGCGAATGGCGTAGTCCTCTGGACCACTCGGCGTAGGGCTGTAGCTGTGGGCAAGGTTCTGCAAATGGATCTCGGCCATCAGGCAACCCTCGCAATACGACGCCCGGGCGCCTGGAGCAAGCGTCCCTGGCCATCGAACACAAACAGTTTATGGGTGGGGATATACACGCGGATCGGCGCGTCGACATCGTACTCATGCACCCCCGGCAGGTGCAGCACCAGCAGGAAGTGCTCGCTGCGCACATGCAGGAAGGTTTCCGAGCCGCTGATCTCGGCGACTTCCACGGTCACGGCCAACTCCAGATCATCATCATTACTCGGCACCAGGCTGATATGGCTGGGGCGCACGCCAAAACGGAACTCGCCCTCACCGAGCCCGCGCAGGTCGACGTTCAGCGGGAAGTGCACAAAATTCGCGAAACTCACCTCGTTGCCGCTGATACGCCCGGGCATCAGGTTGATCGGCGGCTCGGAGAACAGCTCGGCGGCCAGCACCGTCTGCGGCTGGTGGTACACCTGGGCAGCCTTGCCGCTCTGGATCACCCGGCCTTCGTGAAGAATGGTGGTGGTGCCGCCCAGCGCCAGGGCCTCGTTGGGTTCGGTGGTGGCATACACGGCAATGGTGTGGCGCGCCTTGAACAGTTCGCGCATTTCCTGACGCAGTTCTTCACGCAGTTTGTAGTCCAGGTTCACCAGCGGCTCATCGAACAGGATCAGCTCGGCGTCTTTCACCAGCGCACGGGCCATGGCCGTACGCTGCTGCTGGCCACCGGACAGTTCCAGCGGGTGGCGTTGCAGGAATTTTTCGATGCGCAACATCCTGGCGGTTTCCAGCACTTTGCTCTGGATCAGGTCCTGAGCCATCCCCGCTTGGCGCAATGGCGAGGCGATGTTTTCGAACACGGTCATGGTCGGGTAGTTGATGAATTGCTGGTATACCATCGACACGTTGCGCAAGCGCACCGGCCGCTGGGTGACGTCCACGCCGTTCATCAGGATGCGGCCGCTGTCGGGCTTGTCCAGGCCGGCCATCAGGCGCATCAGGCTGGTTTTGCCGGAGAGCGTGCGGCCGAGCAATACGTTGAACGAACCGGCTTCGAAGCGCAGGTTGGCGTCGTCGATCCAGGTTTGACCTTCGACGACGCGGGACACATGTTCCAGGGTCAATGACATGGCGCGCCCTTTTTTCTTATTGGAATGAATCTGGCCCAATGTCAGAGCCAGATTCATGCCAAAACCACAAGCGCTTGATGTGCAAGGAAAAGGGTAAAACAGCCTGTTCAGGCGTGAACACAAATGAACAACCTGGGGTTGACAATGAACAGTACTGAACAACACTGTTCAGACTTGATCGCCCACACAATGCAGGTCAATTGTGAGAGGGGGCTTGGTCCCGATGGCGGTGTGTCAGTCGATTCATGGGTGGCGGTCGTACCGTCATCGGGAGCAAGCCCCCTCCCACATGACCGCTGGATTGTGCAAGATCCCATAACAATAAAAAGAAGGTCGCCCCATGGCCGCTCCCTTGGCTCACGACACGCTTATCCAGGAATCCTGGCGCCGTTGCCGCGCCTTCGGCCTGGACCACCAGAGTGCTCCCAGCTTCGACCTGCTGCCCGCCGAGGGCATCAGCCAATTGCTGGAAAGCCAGCACTCTCTGGTGCAGACCACCCATCAGGAAGTGCTGCCCTATTACGAAAACATCCTCAGTAACTCCAACTGCCTGATCATGCTGGCCGACAATCAGGGCCAGGTCCTGACCTCGTGGGGCACCCAGCGCTTTATCACGCCGACCCTCGCGCGTGGGTTCAATGCCGGGGCCAGTTGGCAGGAACGCGCCACCGGCACCAACGCCATCGGCACGGCGCTGGCCTGTGCCCAGGCGGTGCATATCGAGCACGACGAGCATTTCCTCAAGGCCAACCGCTTCATGACCGGCTCGGCCGCGCCGATCTTCGATGCGCAGCGTGAAATCATCGCGGTGCTGGATGTGTCCAGTGACAGCTACCTGCCCCCCTCCCACACCCTGGGCATGGTCAAGATGATGAGCCAGACCGTGGAGAACCGGCTGATCCTCAACCTGTTTCGCGGCGAACATTTCCAACTGACCTTCAACACCGGCCTGAACAACCTCGACAGCCAATGGGCGGGCCTGCTGATCTTTGATGAGAGCGGCCAGGTGCTGTCGGCCAACCGTCGCGCGGACAATTTGCTGGGCATCAGCCTGTCGCGAGTGATGATCGACAGTTTGTTCAAAGTGTCGTTGCTGGAGTTGCTGAACCAGCCGGAGGGGCTGCCGTTTTCACTCCAGGCCGCGGGACGCAACCGCTTCCAATGCGTATTGAAACGGCCGAAGAAAACTCCGGTGCACGCCCGGGTCTTCACGGCGCCAGCGCCGAGTGAACCGACATCGGCAAGCCCCAGCGGGATTGGCCTCAACGCCCTGCACTTCGGCGATACCCGCGTGGAGAAAGCTGTGCGCCAGGCCGAGCGCCTGCTGGAGAAGGATATCCCGCTGCTGATTCATGGCGAGACCGGCGTGGGCAAAGAGGTGTTCGTCAAGGCCCTGCACCTGGCCAGTTCCCGCAGCCGGCAGGCCTTTATCGCGGTGAACTGTGCGGCGATTCCTGCGGAACTGGTGGAGTCGGAGCTGTTCGGTTATGAAAAAGGCGCCTTCACCGGCGCCAGCCAGAAAGGCAGCATTGGCCTGATCCGCAAGGCCGACAAGGGCACGTTGTTCCTCGACGAAATCGGCGATATGCCGCTGCCGACGCAGGCCCGTTTGCTGCGGGTGCTGCAGGAGCGCTGCGTGCAACCGGTGGGTAGCAGCCAACTGTTCCCGGTGGATTTGCGCATTCTCTCGGCGACCAATCGCGTGTTGCGCGAGTGGGTGCAGGCCGGCCGCTTTCGTGAAGATTTGTACTACCGCATTGGCGGCCTGGCCCTGGAGTTGCCGCCCCTGCGCGAGCGCGCCGACAAGCAGGCACTGTTCCAGCAACTGTGGCAGCAACACCGTGAACCCAGCCAACGCGCCGGTCTAAGCGCTGAAGTGCTGAGGTTGTTCGAGCAACACCCGTGGCCGGGGAACTTGCGCCAGGCCAGCAGTGTGTTGCAGGTCGCGTTGGCGATGGCGGAAGACCAGCCGGTGCGCCCTGAACACCTGCCGGATGACTTTTTTGTCGACCTCAAAGGTGCTTCGCCACCGCCCCAGGCATACCCAGTTGATGACCTGGACCTGACACAACGCTTGAGGGCAGTGGGCGGGAACATTTCCCACCTTGCTCGGGAACTGGGCGTCAGCCGCAATACCCTGTACAAGCGTCTGCGCCAGAACGACGGCTGAGCCCGCCCCGCTCATGCGTACCGCAGCCGTTCAACGCCAGCTCCATGACACGCCGGTGTAGATGCCTCGGCCATCCGCCGGGGTGGACCGGGCCAGGTCCATGCCTTTGTCGTCGTAACCCGGGGTGACGGTATTGGCGTAGCGGCGGTTGGTGAGGTTGCGCAGGTCGACCCACGCCTGCCAGTCCTGCTTGGGCGCGTCGTAGCCGAAGGTAGCGCCCAGTGTGGTATACGCCGCGGCGTAGTAGGAATTGGCGTAGTCCACCGCCACCCGCGACGCATGTTCGGTGTTGAGGCTGGTGTACAACCCCGTCGGATGGCTGTAGCGCAGTTGCGCCTGGTAGTAGTGCTTGGGGATGCCCGGCAAGGTGTTGCCACCGAAGCGGTCGTCGTCGCGGTAGTGGAAGTCACTGAAAGTGTAGGCTTGGCGCAGGGCGAGCTGGCCGGTGCGACCACCGTCCCACAACGGGCTGAGCAGGCTCAGTTCCACGCCCTGATGAATCGTGGGGCTGGCGTTGTTTTCGGCGGTGATGGCATTGGTGGTAGCGGTCTGCGCCTGGGTTTCCACGGTGAGCAGTTCGTGGCGCACTTCGGAACGGTACAGCGCGAGGTCCCACTGGCCGAACCATTGCTCGCCACGGCCGCCGACTTCCAGGGTGGTAGCGGTCTGGTTTTTCAGGCTTACGCCTTCACGCGCCAAACCCTTGGCCGGGCCACCCGCAAAATACTTGTTGGAACCCCAGATCATCGACCACGCATGCGGCGGCTCGACCGAACGGCTCAGGTTGCCGTACACCTGCAATTGCGGGGTGAAGTCATAGCGCAGGCCGATACGTGGGGCGTAGTCCCAATCGTGCTGGCTGAGCGGCGCCTGGCCATCGGGATAGGTGACCTGGGTTTCGCGACGGGTGTAGATCGCCGCCAGGCCGGTGGTCAGCCACAGGTCGGGGACCAGTTCCAGGTCATTGCCGATATGCAGAACGGTGTCGGAGCCCAGGTAGCTGTAGTCGCGGGTCTTGGTGCCGGGCGCGTAGCCGGCGGTGTTCCCGGCAGGCGTGCGCACATATTCCGAGGCGCCGTTGTTGGGCATCGCCTGGGTGGTGCGCAGGCCGACCGTGGTGTTGCTGTCGTGACCGAACAGCGTGTCCTGGCGGATATAGTTGAGGGTGCTGCTGATATCGGTGTAAGCCACTTTCAGGCGGTTGGTGCCTTCGCGCAGGTCCATCGGGTAGTCGTGGTAAGCGAGGCCGACTTCGATGCGGGAATAGTCGTCCAGCAGCAAGGTGGTCTTGTTGGCGATCCAGGTGGAGCCGGGTTGCAAGCGCTTGGAATCACGGGCGACGTTGAGGCTGTTGGCCGCCCGCGGGTCGTGGCTGATCTGGGCGCGGGTGAGTTTGCCCGGGGTGTCGTTGGTGGTTTCGCGATAGCGCAAATAGAAACGCGTTTCCAGGTTGGGGTTGAAGCGATAGCCGAAGTTGGCGGCGACACCCTTGCCGGTGCCCGCACTCTGCTGCTGGTAGCCGTCGGACGCCGAGTCCGTGAGGCTGATGTAATAATCCGCGTCCCCCAGGACCTGGCCCGAACTGATCTCACGCTGCGCGTAGCCGCGACTGCCCGCTTCATAGCGTACCTGCAGCTTGGGCGCGTCGTAGCCGGTGCGGGTGACGTAGTTGACCGAACCACCGAGCGCCAGCGCGCCCTGATCAAACCCGTTGGCGCCCCGCAACACCTCGACCCGGCTCTGCCACAACGGGTCCTTGAGTTCGTAGGGCGTGCCGCCAGGGCCGGTCAGTGGCAAGCCGTCGAGCATTTCATAAAGCCCGGAGGCATGGGCGCCGGGGCTGCGGTTCAAACCCGAACCACGGATGGAGAGCTTTACGCCCTCGTTGTTGGCCGCCTTGGCATACACTCCGGCCTGATACTTGAACACGTCTTCGTTGCTACTGACGCGGCCCTGTTGCACGCTGTTCATGTCGATGAAATTGGTGCCGCCGGGCACGGCCTGGAGCTGGGCCCGGGCCACTTCATCGGCACTGGCTTCGTTGCTGGTGACTTCGACCGGCGCCAATTGCAGCTCTTCGGCGTGCACCATTGAACTGAAGGCCAGAGCGGCAAAAAGCAGTGGAGGTTGTCGCAACAGCATGGGCAGGTCCTTGAAATACAGGGGCATGACAGGCCGTGGCCATCACGCGAACTGTGATGGGAAGACGGGGGACTGCCTGAGGTCACGTCTTATTGACGCGCCGCCCTGCCGCCAATCAATGGCTGCCCGACTGGCCCTGATCCGGCGAAGCTTGCAACGCCCTCATCAACTCATCCGCCTCCGACCCCAGTGGGAACCTGAAGCCCTGCATTTCATCCTCGGCCAGTATTTCGGCGAGGGCGTCGCGTAACTGCGTTTCGGTCGGCGAATCGCGCAGCAGTTTGTGTGCGGGCAACAACACACTCGCGCCAACTCCTTGGACGCTCGCGGCGTCGATCACGGCAAAGAGGATAAATCGCAGGCGAATTTCGCGATCCGTCGGCCAAACCTTTTTTCGCTTACCCAAAGCACGCACTCGTTTTTAAGAAAAGTCCGAGGCTATGGCCGACGGGGGCGGCGTTTCAAGGGAACGGGCAGCGGATCGTCCGATTCCTACGCAGGAAAAGGAAATGCCGCACTGTCAGATCGATGGAGGCTGCGGCGGTGCAGGTCACTGCACCGGCAAGAAATTCATCAGCAACAGACTTTGCGCGTAATTGAGGCCGACGCGCCGATAACGCTCATCAAGGATCTGGGTCAGCAGGTCCAGGCGCGCGACAATCTTACCGAACTCAACGGCGAAGCTGAGGTTGCTGCCCTCCTCCGATATCTCGTTGGAGAACAGCAGCAATACGCCATTGGCATCCTGGCGCTGGCCGAGCAGCCAGGTGGCCTTCTCGATGTTACGCGCGGCATTGCTGACAAACTGTGGGTTGATCGAGTCGGTCATATAAAACTGGGTGCGGCCACCATGTGCGGTCACGAGCATGCTGCCAATCGCATAAATGAACGCGCCAACCCGGTCACCGCGAAATTCCGGGCTCAACGAATAGCTCAAGGCCGCCAGGTCACGACGCTCGCCCAACGCCGGCAGTGGCTGTTGGTTTTCGATGGCCTGGCGGATTTGCCGCGCCGCACTCACCGCATCCGGATAACCCGATTGACGCCACTGGTTGGGGTTGCGCAGATAGAGTTTGTTCATCAGCAAATAGAGGCTTTGCAGGTTGTCGCGCATGCCCAGTGTTGCCATGCGATCCACACTGGTTTGAAAGAACTCATCAGGCTTGCCGTTACTGAACTGCCTGGCGATATCGCGCCCTTGTTGCTGGCTGCAACCGGTCACACAGAGCACGCACAGCATTGCCAACCGCAGCGGCCATCGGGTGGTGAAAACAGTCAGCGTTCGATCCATCGGTACCGGGTCAGGTTCTGCAGGCAACGCGCCGAATGCGCGTCGCCGGGACAGAGATAGATCAGGAAAATGTAGAAAAGTGCAGCGCAAGGGATAACAGGACGGTCAGTTGCGCTTGCGCACCGCGATGACAAGGCTGCCGACCTTGGCAGCCAGTCAGGCCACATCTCAGGTTTTGTTGCAGCCGATGCGCGCAGGCAGTTGCCCCTGCTTCGCTTTCAACGCGGCTTGAACCGGTTGCGGCAGATTGCTCCAGAACGTCAGTCCGGATCGCTCCTCGATCTGGTTCACGGTCACTTGGTAATCGCAGAAAGCCGCGCCTTTCGGGGTTTCCTGGTTCATCACGAACGAGGCGTAAATGCCGTCCTGCGGCGAACTGCCGACAAAGATGATTTTCCAGTAGCCGCTGGGGATGGTGTGGACCTTGTTCGTACCGGGAAGCGTGCCGACAAAGTGCTCGTACAGTGGCCCGGTGACCACATACACCTGGTCCACGCCGGGCTCTTTGGCGAGGTTTCTCTCCTGGTCTTCCAGGCGCGCCCAAGGGCCCTGGTTCAGATCAGCCTTCTGCGGGGTAATGTTCGACAAGTAATTGAGGGTTGGCCAGTCCGCCACACCGGCCATTGACGCGAGGTTGGCCTGATGGCCGCGGTCGACCTTGAGGGCGACATTGGCGCCGTTGTAATCCACGGGGTCGAGGGTTTCTCCGGGCGGAATATCCGGGTCCGTCGCCCAATTGCGCGCCCGGCCGCTCGCCGGTGTGTTCTTGGTGATTCGGTACGACACCCAGTTGGCGAACTTGGTCGAGCCGTTGTTGTTCAGGGTGTATGCCTGGCGATTCAGCGTCAGCGGACTGCCGCCGGTGGGGCAGCCTACGCCACAGTTATCGAACGCCGGCACCTGCCCCGGCATCGCCTGGATGGCAACCGCAGGCTCGCGTGTTCTATCGGTGGTGGTACAGGCGGCAATCAGCGGGATCAACAAAAACGGCAGGTGCTTGAACTGCAGACTTCCTTGCATGGTGTAACTCCTTGTGGGTGAAGCAATCGTACCGATCATTCGGAAATCAGCTACAACGGTTCCTCCGTTGTCTGACGCACGCATTCAACCACAAGAAGGTTTCAATGTAAGGACTGTGACTGTCTCGGGGAGGGTATTTTCTTCGATAGTGCGTAGGAAATGGCAGCCTGTAACGCTACAGGCTGCCATCGACTGTTCAGGCGTCAGTCATCCCGATCATCGCGATCACGGCCGTGATTGCGGTCATACCGACGATCATCGTAGCGACGGCCTCGCCCCTGATCGTTGTCATCGCCCTGGTCGTAGTACCTGCGGTCATGATCGTAGTGCCTGTAATGATCACGGCCATACCCGCCGCCGTCGTCCCACACAGGCACACAGCCCCCCAGCAGGAGAAGGCCGGTGGTGGCCAAGAGTATTACTGCTGCGCGCTTCATTCTGAATGTCCTGAAAGCTGGATTCACAAACCCCACCCAACCTGCGGTCCGGTGAGTTGCGAACGCCAATTAGTGGGAAGTTGAGGTGCCGGCCTGACTCAGTCCCTTCAGGTTGTGATCCCCGGGCGTAGTCGCCGAGATCGCCGTGGCCTTGGATAGTCCCTGGGTTGTTTTGGAGTGCGCTACACCGGATGTGGCAAGCCCATGGCCCCGATCATTTTTGAGAGCGCGCCCAACATGATTGCCACTCACGCCGTGATCTCGAACCGCCCTGCCTTGATGGTCGGCTTCGTGACCTTCAGCGAGACCTTTACCCTCGGAGCCCGCCGCGTGCCCCGTGCCCGCATGCCCAGCCCCGCCGCCGTTACCGCCGCCACCGCCATGCCCGCCACCGTCTTTGGCATAGGCAGAGGCCATGACTGACAGTCCCGCAGGCAGCAGCGGTGCAGCCGCAAACAACATTGCGCACGACACAACGGCAACTAAGGATTTCTTTTTAAAACGCATGGAGGAGTCCATCGGGCTGGGGTTGAACTGCATGTCATATCTGACACACATTGTTACATCCAGTTCAATTCAAGCGACAAATGGATACGCAACAATCAATGCTGGCAATCGGGCAGGTCTGGGGCTAAACGGGGAGCGCTTTTAAGGTAAAAGCCAGTCATCAATGACTGGCTCGAGAGAAGACGCAGGGCAGCAAGCTCAGGTTGAGCGCCCTTCACTGCGGTTTTGTTGTTTTTTAACGCCTTTTCCGGTCTTTCGTTCGTATTGATGGTGAATGAACCAGGCGACCAGAAGCACGCCAGCCAAGGAAAATATGAAAAGCAACAGCTCTATTGCGGTACCTTCATGTGAAAACATGCTTCGTTCCTCGTCCTGAAGTCGCACGACCTGAAATTGATCGCGCCCTAAGCTGTTCGTAATATTTCGAACATTTTCAGGGTAGTCGGCAAAAGCGGGTGTGGCAACCCTGAATTGCTTCGCAACCATTGATCTAGACGGGTTGACGATTGAATCCGGGGATAAGGAGCGGTGGCATGGGTATGCATATGCGTCCGGCGTCAAACCTTGCTTGCAACTTATTCGGCAGAGGCCGGGACGCATCCAGCCGATATCTCAGGACTCAGGTTCAAACGAGTATTCAAATGACACTTGTGCCGGCTCCCCATGGCCTGCGACGTAGCTGCCATTACCGCCAAGCGCTACCAAGCCGCCGGTGCCCGCCCCCTTCACCACACTCCAAGTGCTGCGCGCCTGGCCCTGCGAAAACGATCCAAAATGCCGAACGACAAATGTCCCACTCTTACCTGCAACCACCGCACAGATTCGCTCAAACCCCACAAAACTAGCGGTACCATCATCGCTATAAGACATGAGGTAATCGACGCTGCTGGTTCCCTCGATGGCGCCGGCATAGGACTGCGTGACTTTGGCGTGAGAAAGTTTCGGAGAGCCCTCAAGTTCCTGGGACGGCTTTTCGTCCCAGCCAGTGATCTGAAACGTGCAGTTGACAGTGTTTTTCATGGGTATTTGGCTCTGCTTACGGGTTGTTAGTGAGAGTGATGTAGCGGTCTATGCGGAGCGAATAAAAGTCCATCGGCCGAACAAGCAATGAACTCGATCAACGACCGTACGAGACCTGAAAAATTATCGCTGCACCGCGATGCATTTGATCTCCACGAGAAGCCCCGGTCGAGCCAGCTCACTGATGCCTACGCATGTCCATGCACAAGTCCCTCTAGGAAAGACTTGATCCTTGACCCGTCTAAAGACAGGCATATGGCGTTGCATATCGACGTGATAAGTCGTCATATCGACGACATCCTCAAATTCGCAACCGCCCGCAGCCAAGACGAGCCTTAGATTCTCCCATGCCGCCAGGAACTGCTGCTCAGGATCCTCGATAACGGATAACTCCGGCGTCCGGCCCACCTGCCCAGCGCAGTAGAGCGTTTTTCCTACCTTTACCGCTGGCGCATAACCAGCTTGCTCGCAGAGCAGTTTCATGTCGCCTGGAACGATGATCTGACGATCAGTCATGGTGGTGGAGCCCAAGATATTAACGAATACGAAACCTAACCCGAGTGGCGAAGCGTCGTCCAATCGGGTCACCCTATTATCGACAAGTGTGCTAGACGCACACTTACTGCTCACGGCAATCCCGGCGACGTGGGTGATCGCATCCTTTGAAATCACCCTTAATGCAATACATCAGCCCTCTTCAAGCTTGCGCCTGAGCCGCTTCATATCGCTATTGATGATCAGCTTATGGACCGGACCTACCGGGAGCATATAAATGCGTCCAAACAGGTTATGCGTTACGACTGAAGAAGTAATCGTGAGAACGCGGTCAACTATGGAGAGGCAGATCATGACATCCAGGTGCCGGTCACGCTCAGTCAAAACCAGCATGTCTGGCGCACTATGCTCTACCAGGAAGAAATCCAGGTAATCCCCCTCAAGCACCGCCTCTCGACTTCGCCCTGAAAATCCGCCTATGCGCCTCACACCAAACAGCGAGGAGATCCTGTCTCGAATTCGAAAGGCCAGTTGCATTAGAGCCCCATGCCCTGCCGTAACGATGTTCCAAACCTCGAGGGCCGTGACTTCGCGAGGTAGTGGGGTCGACCTGACGTCGTAGTAATCAAGATCGGGTGGTGGGCGTAGCGTATGCACTGCGGATATAGCTACCAAGCGTTTCTCCCTGAATTGCCTCGACCGGCCACTCCGATTAGATGGGGTCGACCATCTGCTTTCATGCTGGTGATACGACCGCTATCAAAATCTGCATGTCGCTCCATCCCAGGTTTGGCGAAATAGCAGCATCGCCACGCACAGTGACTGCGATCCAATCAAAAATCAGCGTTGATCTATTTCAATCTTTTGCGTTGGGTCAGGGCTGTATCTTTGGCGCTTAAGTTGCGGGTCGCCCTTTGCCATGCAGAAGAAAAAAATCTCCGCCTCGCCGCAACCACCGTGCAATGCGCATTCACTCGCTTGCATATGATCCAGAAGAATCTCACGACCTTGCGACTCGCAGAACACGTTCGCCTCTTTAAGCGCCTGACCTTTTGCAGACGCCGGACCGCCCAACGCCACTCGGGTTGAAATCGTATAGGTATCAGGACCGACCTTTATCGGTCCGCTATCCGCACAACCGACGAGCATGATTGCCGCGATCAAAGGCAGCCAGACTTTCATTGTTATCCTCCCCAGGAAAACATCGACTGTAGCGCGTACCTGACCAGCCATCCAGCGTGGATGGAATGCCAGTCACAGGGGAACGGGTTTAGTCTTCCTAGTCTTGATTACACTGAACGGTTTATATTTTTCGCAAAGCCCATGGACACCCGGCAGCTTTCAGCCCGCGACAAGGATCAAGGAATGAGTTTGGCGAAAAAAAACGCACCACGATCCACTGACACATCCGTGGCCCTAATGGGTATTGCGCTGGGCCTCGCCGTTGCAGCCTACATAAGCCCTAAAAACGAGTATTTCCTGGATAATTTCGCGGGTTACTGGTTACCACAGGCGGCAGTTCTTTGCATCACGCTGCTATGCAAAGCGTCACGGGGGACGCTGGGCGGTATAGCTATCACCATGGCGCTGTACTTGTACCTTTTCGACATCTGGGCTACGGAAGCCATGGCTTGGCTTTTTTACCTCTTCAGCTTTCCGGGCATCCTCATCGGAGCATTGCTCGCCATAGCGACATCGTCGAGAAAAGCATATGAGGCGCCAATCGCTTTTGCTTGGGTGACGCTAGGCACAGCGCTTGGTCTGGTAGCCATTTGGCTTTGGGTTCGCTGAGATTTCGAAATACCAGACACAGAAAGCCCAGCGTGGGGATGCCCTACGATCAGACGACGCTATCCAGTAGCGCCGTCCCATAAGAATTGTCCACTACGCATAGCCACTGTTCCGAGAATTGTCGAAACACGTAGGTTGCCCTGCGCGAGATCTCGGTTTTCACACCGGCCTTATCCGTGGCCTGTAACAGGGTCTCCATGATAACGAGAGCGACGTCACCTCCCTGTATAACCTGCATTTCCCCCTGCGTGACAACGATACTGTGATTGAAGTGCTCCGCAATGGCGACAAATGCTCGGCGGATGCTGTCTTTGCCTGTGACTGTCAGCCCTGGTTTAACCACGAGACTTGCGTCATCCGCATAAAACTTCATCAGCTCTTCGAAGTCTTCGGCAGTGATGGCTCGATCAGCGGCTTCGATAGTTTCCTTGAGAGTTCGGGTCAGTGCGTCCATTCCTGTGCTCCTGAGTGAGCCTCGGAAGCAGGCATGAAAAACCCCGCATCTGAGGCGGGGTTCGGCAATCGTGCGCAGTCCCACCACCTAGGTGAAGGTGGTAATAATTGGGTTGGCGCAACGGAAACGGTGTCTGTTCATGGCATGAATTTGCCGTGTAAGACCGAAAAAATCAACCGATACGGCCTGATCGGAGTTTCCAAAGACTGGTAACGTCATTCACGGCGATAGGCATCAAGCTCTCGCCAGCAACCAAAGGCCTCACCCGATAACTCTGATTATTGTGCGCCCGCGCTCGAAACCCATACAGTGCATGAAGTTGCAGCCTGGGCAATCAGCCAGTCATGCTCGCCTTTTGCGAAGGGTTGAATCGCCCCGGATTCTCTAGACACCTTGCAGCGCTTTAAACACCAAACTCGGCGCTTTGCCAGGGACATCATCCAACCGCTCAAAGAGTTGCATCCCAATTTTCTCTAACACCCGGATAGACGCAAAATGATCTGGCCTGACTAGCCCGAAAACTTCGGGCAAACAAAGCTCTTCAAATGCATATTTCAATGAATCTCTTCCGAGTTGGGTTGCATAGCCCTTACCCCAGGCTTCGACAGCGAAGCGATAACCCAAGTTGACGCGCTGTTCAGCCAGGTAATCGTGGATGGAAATGCCACCAAACCCTATGACGTGCTCCGGCGCAGCAGCTCTTGCAATAGCCCAGGTACCGTACGAATGCTTGTCCCAATGCCTGATCCAGCGACTCAGTAAGTCCTGTGCTTCGACAAGGTCCTTCATTGGTCCCGCCGGGTTGAAAAGATGGGTTTGTGGGTCACCATAAATTGTGAAAAGCCGAGGTACATCAGAGGGTTGCGGCACTCTATAAATCAGGCGGTCCATCATGCTGAAACTCTCCAATACCGATCAAAATCTTCGCGACTTAAATTTTAAATAAGTCAGGTGGACACTAGAGCTACATCCCAGCTGCCAAACCAGCGCGACAGCGCAACGCTATTTTAAAAATCCAGTTTCATCCTGAAATGACGACTGTATCCCTTGCCTAGCCAGGCATCCAGCCCTATGAGGGGTAATGCAAAAAGCCCAGCGCGGGGCTGGCCTCTTTCACGATCGGTTTGATGGCAAACCAGCCTGGTTATCGGCGAAGGACAGCTGTCCCCCCCTGAAAGCTAACCAGAAAACCTGCAGTTGCATCTGTTTCAGGTGCTAGCGTTATTATGGGTGGGCCAAGACTGAGCTCAATGGCTTTTTCGATCCATGTGCTCGAACATGATATTGAGATTGACTGGATCGAGGCAGTCCGGCGCCTGATCTTTCACCTGCTTGAAATAGCTTCGTGCTGCCGAATTCTCGATATCACCCTTGAGCGCTAGCAGATAATAACCATCGGCACGAAACTGTTCCTGGCTCAGCAACACAGGGGTGTAGAGATCCCTCAGCGAGGTCAGCGGCTGCTGACGGTTGACCTGGGGTTCCTTCGACTCTTTGAAACAGTACGAATTTAACACTGGCAACGGGTAATGGTCGGAGTACGGATCTTGCCGCTCCAACGCCTTGAGTAGTTGTCCCCGAAGCCGCAGAAGTTCAGGGTCATTGAACTTGAAACGCTGATACGCTACGTCACAGTCGCGCAACTGCATTACCGCGCTGGCCAGCAGGCCTTGATCTGTGGCGCGCTGATACAGCGCACAGGCCTCTGTATGCTTCATTGCGTAGTCTTGGCCAATTGTCTTTCGGCCTTCTGTTAGGGTTGCCAGCAGGTAAGTGGCTACGCCATGACCCTCGCTGCTAGCTTTACGCAGTTCGCTCTCGAATGTCTCAGCTTTTTTAGCCGCTTCCTGGATTGCTTCAGTTAGCGCACGTTTGTCGATTTTGCCCTGTTGCTCCTGCTCGACAATCAGATCCATCTGTCGCTTGTTGTCTTCAGCAATATGCAGCGCATGCTGAAAGGTTGCTTCAGTCTCAGCCGTCGGCGCGGCCTGTACAGCGGCGCATAAGGCAAGACTGAGCAACAGTGTTGAATGACACAGTTTCAATCGTACTTCCTTCATGAATGTCCGGGCAGAATACGCAGACCGACCGGCCTTATCCTTCGGTTTGTGGAGCCTGTCAAGATGTCAGCGGGCAGTGGCATCTTGCGTTTTTATCTGGTCACTCGCAGCTCCAGAGCTAGTGTACTGGATCGTTGCAATGGACCACCTCCTGCGCCATTCCCGCATGACTCACCAACCGACCTCGAAGCCTCGCGTAGTGATAGTACGCCCTACTCCTTCGCCAGATGCAAAAAGCCCAGCGCGGGGCTGGGCTAGTTCAAAGACAGCTATCGGCCAGAGGAGGAAGCCCGGCCCACCACTTTTCCTCAGGCGAAGGCAGGCTAAAGAGGGTTTAAACTCGCTTCGCGGCACCCAAGCGTCAACATACGGAATCAGATTCGTGCAGATTCATATTATTTACATCCGAACAGTCATGTTGCTCTCCAAGCATCCTTACCAATCATGGATAGAAATTCAAAATCAGTACCCTGACTACATGACTTCGCTCGGCCCGTGGGAAGAAGATGCAGTCATTGAATACCTTGCGGATGAATACCCAGAGCTTTTCCCGCATCCGCAAGAGCAAGTCAATGCGTTCATAGCGGATACTCAAGAGGCAAGAGTGCTTACCTTTTCCACGTAAATCGTCTTAGCGACCATTCTCAGAAGCTCGCCCTCGACGTCCGCTTTGGGTCGTAGCTGCCTTTTGGTGGCAACTTTAGAGGTAACCAAGCAAATATTGATCCTGCTCGATTGGTGAGACGTCTACATCGGCCTAAAGACGCCGCTCGACGAGAAGGTCAGGGAACGTGTGTACGACAGGGTTTGGAGCCCAGGGCCCGTTTCTGAGTGTAAGTGACAGCTCATGTTTACCTCGTGGCTATTATTAGCCCGTCCCCCCATGGTGTTGAGCACGCTTGTTCGCTTCCTGAATAATGCCCCTATATCTGGTAGCCGGAAGATATCGGCACATTCCCGCCAGGCCACCTCTTTTATGGGATATACGCCAGCATCACCGATTTCCCTGGCTACGCCACAGCACAGGCCAATAAGCCTGATCCAGCCCCATGCACGGGATCATTTCAGCCGCATGCGTGAGCGTGAAACCGTTACCGTCGTAACGCCAGCGCAGCGTAGTCCCACAACCGCCCATCCTCATCGCCCTTTCCTGACTGCCAAGTTCACCCGTGGCCGGATCAAACTCTACGAAGCCCTGGGGTTCTCGTTCCGGCAGGTTGGGCACTTCGGCGATCAGCGCTGCACGCGCCTGCTCTGGGTGGTCCAAGGGTGCTTGGTAAATGCTGTAGAAGCAGTTGTAGCCCCCGCAGCCGGTTTCAATGATCACTAGTGCTTGATCTGAACTCAAGGCGTAGGCGTTGGCTTTTGGCGAGATGTCTTCATTCAGATCTTCTTGCCAGTCCTTGCGCGTGGCAATCACCACCGCATCCGCGATCTGTTTTGCATTGTCAGCAGTCAGCGCGGCAGGTGCCTGCCAAATTGGCGCTATCGGAGCGGCAGGGGCTGGCGGCACGCTGCTGGCGGGCGTCGGCCCCTTGGAGATCAATGCGTCCTGCGTGCCCACCCGGCCTTGAACCGAGTCCATCAGCAACAGCGCCGCACTCATCCCGCTTAGCGATGCGTACGATTTGCCATCCTTTACCGGCAGCACCAGGTAGTTCCCGTTGCGCAACTCTGTGAACAGGGCTTGGGCTGATGCACCATTTAGCGCAAAGACTTCCGGGGTATCGCCTTCTTTCAGTTCGCCAGGCTCAAATTGAGACTTCAGCGGTTTGTCATCAAGTGTTGGCTGGCCACGCGTTTCTGTATAGCTGAACACCCCAACATGCAAGGCGCCTTGCGGGCCAGCTTCACGTGTGACTCGTATGCTGAACGTTGAAAAATCAGTGTCATCGCGCTCCTGCACGGCACTGATGGCCGTGCATGTTCGTGTGTTATCACAGCCGATAATCCAGTCCTTGATGTCGCGCGCCAACGGGACTTTCTCGGCAGCATGAACACAGCCAATGCCTGCCACCAAAAGGAATATGAAAATGCTTCGTATCATTAGACAGACGCCTTTATACAAGTAAGCGCCTATTAAGACAGAGTTTTTTGCTGATACCTATTGAATGGCCGTCAGTCACAATAAAATCGCCGTATTCAACAATCGACACTGCATGCGGCAGCATGCAAACGGGGGAGATTCAAACAATAGTGAGTGTCCGCTTAGGGCTGACGGCGAACACACACCGCGTTTCTGTATCCTGTCCTGGCATTCAGCCCAGTGCGGGTAATGCAAAAAGCCCAGCGCGTTAGATTACGCTTTACCTAACGGAATCTTCAGTGAAACGTGCAAACCCGCTGGGTCCCAATTTCGTGCGATAGCACCGCCAGTCGACTCTGCCAATCGATCAATCATATGCGTACCAAACCCTTGCTTGGTCGGAATTGTTACAGCAGGGCCGCCGATCTCGCGCCACTCGATTGTTAGGCACTTTTCTTTAGTAAACCAGCAAACATGAACCTCTCCGTCAGCGCTGCTCAAAGAGCCATGTTTCACAGAGTTGGTTGCCAGCTCATGAAGGAATAGTGCGAGAGTCTGACAGAGTTCCTGAGGAACTTGCTGTTGCGGGCCTATAAACCTGCATTGCGAACCAAACGGGTTCAAGACTGACCCCGTGAACGCTTTCATATCAGAGTTCGACATTTCCGGGCCAGCCAACACAGACTCATAAGCGCGAGCTAATGCTCCCAGTTTATCGGTAAGAATTTTAGCCAACCCACCATCCCCACCGACGGACCGTGCTTCCCTATCGGACATCCTCACAACTGCGTTTACAACCGAGAAAAGATTTTTAATCCGATGAAGCATCTCGCCCGAAAGAAGTTGCTCTCGTTTGAGAGATCTATCTAGGTCTCGCCGCAACAACGTCTGTTCCGTAATATCCCGAGAAACGCATACGATCGAGCTCACTTTCCCCGTCTGATCAGCTGCGGGAGTTAATAAGTTATCCCAGTAAGTAACTTTTCCGGAGCACTCACTATACCCTGCAAAACGAGCGGTATTTCCACTTAGAGCTTGAGCTAAAGCTTCGGTGGCAGCGTCATGAACTGATGTGGGTAGAAGGGCCACCCAAGAACTTCCTTTAACCTGAGACTTTGTCACTCCCAACGCCAGACACCCAGCGTTACTCATAGCCAATAGCGTTCCGTTCAGATCGAGAATTTTAATGCAGTCAGGAGTCGCATCGAGCATTGCACTCTGAAGATCGGGGTGGGCGACAGGAATATCATCATCATGTTTATGCATCGTTTTCCAGCTTAGCCCCTAACCGTTGAGTCCAAGACTAGAGGAATTGAGAGGGTACTACAATCGTAAGGTCTGTTTACCCATCCAGTGTGGATGGAAAGCCAGTAACCCTGCAACCACCCCGGGTAGTAGCCTTCTGCCACGCGCAAGGATTTCCCAGTCCTACGCCTGCAAACCCAAGGACGGGGATAGCGCCAATATCGGCGCGTTTATGACCAGGAGGTCAATGTGACTCAACAATCTGTAACCCAAATCGATGACGCTGTTATGCAGCTTACCAACGGATTACTCGCGCTGACTCACGTCCTTGCTCAAGTAAACCCTGACCTAACTAAGGGTTTTCTGGGCATGGCAATGCACGGGTCCGTGCAAGCAGGAAATGGTGACAGCATACTCAAGGCAATTTGGGAAAAAGCGTTCCCCGGCGCACTACTACCTGTCGCTTTATCTCCGAAAGAATTCACTAAGCGATTCGGGGGCTCGAACTCTTAAAATCAACTGATACGGCGGCGTCTTTAACAGCCGATGGGTTGATGAGGATGCTGCCGTCAGGTGCAATCATCCACAAGGGCTTCACACCCAACCCGGAGATCAGCACCGGGCATCTGCATCACCAACCCCAACCGGAGATCACCATGCTCCAACTGTTCCTGATCGGCGCAGCGCTCAGCCATGCGCGGTCAGAACCGCCACCTGATGACGGCCTGCCAACCGGTCCATCGCGCTTCCATCGTGAGCGCTGGCGTTCTCGACAGGGGCTCTCGGCGTTCTGGCGCTGATGGCCCCGCCAAAAATCCTCGACTCAGAGCAATAACTGCATCGGTGAAAGCCCCGAACGTCCAACGGGGCTTTCTTTATTGCGACCTAGCAGATTGGAGGTGTGGATGAATACCAGCAGCTCCTACGTTGTTTGCTTGCTCGATTACGATCCTGCCAGCGGTGCCATGTACTGGAAGACCAGGCAGTCCCATCAGGTTAACTGCCTGAAATTCTTGATCTTCGGAACAGAAAGTACGCTGGCAAACGAGCTGGATCGTCGAACAGCGACGGTTACGAGGTGATACGAGTGGGCGAAAATCAGTTCCGTACCAACCGGCTAGCTTGGAAGATGCTCCACGGGCCTATCCCAGATGGAATGCAGATTGACCACATAAATGGCGATCGCCGGGATAATCGCGCCGCCAACCTGCGTGCCGTAACAATTACCGAGAACAACCGGAACATGAGGCTTTCGCACGCAGCATTAAAGATATGCCAGGAGCGTTACGACGCTCAGTTGCCTCCAAAGATCAGCGAGGCAGACGCGGAACAGGAGTGGTGGAGCATTCGGCGGAACAACTGGTGTGCGGGATGGATATCAGGTGGAAGCGCAGGTACCCACATTCATCGGGTGCCGAGAAGTCATCGCCACTTTTAGAAATTAAGCGCCACGGTTATGAGATATCCGAAAGCGTGGCGCGCAAATTACGGCAAACAGGTTTCGGTGAATCGCTCCAGATGAACGCCGAAGACGAGTGAACCAATAGACAAAATTTTGATTATAAATTACTTACTGGGCTCGAATTTCGCGAACATCATGCCGAAGACAAAACCTCCGACGATGGCCAGATAGACCGACTTGTAGCCTGCGACGTTATAGGCCAGCCAGTAGTTGACCGCAGTGATTACGGCGAAAACCAAGAAGAACTGCTTACGAGAAAAACGGCTGAGAAAACGATTTACTGACGCGTTTATTGCGTTGAGCTTGTTCATTCCGCTTCATCCTTGATAGACCGTCATAACTTTAACTTAAACCCCTGTTGCCCACCATGCTGCATCCGTTAACCGGGGGGCGGCGCTTACCTGAGGTAAACGCAATGCCCATTCGCCACAGTGTCATCCACAAGATCGACAAAAAACCCGACGGCAGCCCGGCCATTCTGTTCCTGGGCGCATCCGAGCAAGTCGAAAGCCAGGCCCGCGAAGACCTTATGAGCCAGCTCAACGAAAGCTACAACGCCACCGCCGGCAAGGGCTGGGGGTTCTTCCATCAAGAATCAGGTGCCTACCCATTCAGCGGCTGGCTCGGCAAGTACCTGGCCGGCGTTACCTACTTCCTGACGTTCAGCACCACTGCCGTCGAACACCTGACCAAACTAATGGAAGAGTCGAACCTCACCACCGGTGGGCACACCCTCTTCTGCCACTACTAGCAAGGCATGACTGATTACCTGGTGATCGCCCTGGTGCAGGAAACCGAAGCGGTCACCATGACCGAAGAGCTCGCACTGATGACGGTGAAGCGCCTCGACCTGGACCTCATCCGCCTTGCCGCACGCATCAACATCAGCGAATGGCAGACCAACCGCCAGTCGAAGCAGTACATCTCGTACCTGAAGGGTAAGCAGGGACGCAAGCTCAACGATTATTTCCGCGATTTCATTGGCTGTGTGAAAGATGGCGAAGGTTACTTTCGAGCAATCCGAGAAGACTTCCCGGAGCAATTTGAAGAGCTTTGCCGTGTCCAGGATGAACTTGGCCCAGGCTCATACCTGCATCGCGACCGCAAGACCAATAGCCGTTTCTCTCTACGTAACCTTCCGCCTGGTAAACCCCACCGAAACGAGATGCTACCAGCTTGCTCTTTTTTTGCGAGATAGCTGAGTCCAACTATCAACAGAGCACTGCGGACATAACGTCGGGCTCAGCGATAGCTGGTGTAGGGTGAACGATCTGAGCCTTCAATTTGCGATGCAGAACACGATGACAGTTGGCACACAGGCAGCGCAATTGATCGAGGGTTGTCTTGTGCTGCTCGCCCATATCTGCGACCTGTATCGCCTCATGATGAACTTCAATACAAGCCACACCAAAATCGCCATACGCTTCGATAGGATCTGTTCCGCACTCCTCGCAGAAAAGCCGGCCATGCTGCTTGATAAATGAAGCTTTCTTGGCTCTAGACAAACCCGGTGAGCGTTCACGTTTCAGGTGATACACCAGCTTAACTTGGCCCTCGGCCCACTCTCTATCCTCTGTGTCATTGGGTATTTCAAGCGCCTCAACTGGCTCACCTTTCGGGACAATTTTGTAACCCGCTGCTTCCAGCAGTTCGAAACAAACAGTTCCCTTGCCCGCGGTGAAGTGGCGAGGCTTGAGAGTGAACCCTAGAGCGGCTGTTGCAGCAAGTCCAAACACCTGCTTCGGTGCGAGTCGTTTCCCTTCATCAACCAACAAATCATAATCAATCGACGGCCAAAACTCCTCCGAGGTCGCGCCCTGGAGCAAACTTTGCACTGCCTCCCAAATATACTCAGGGGTTACACTGCGTAATTGCTCTGCAGGCAAACGGCGGCGATCCTCCCCTGGCACATTCACTTGTGACGGAGCTGTAACCCGAATTGTTGTCAACGCTTTCAAATCGCGATCCGCTACCAGACCCAGAATCACTCCACCTAATGTTGGAGAAATACTTGCGAGGTAACATCCCTGATTTCCATCGCCATTTTTCTGTAATGGGGAATGCTTCTCTGGCAGAAGGTCCGCTAAAGCATCTAAGTGTAATTTTGGAGAAATCGGATGATCCAACCTGGCCCACATGATCGGCACCATCCAGCCAAGAGCTTGCCAGTATTCAGCAGCCTGCCAATGACTGTCGGGGATAGGCTCTTCGCGGTGTGCATCCGAAGCAACGCCTACTGCCTTTATTAGCCCATCCGCATACGAAATTACTACGTCACCGGGACTCACGAGAGTGAGGTTCAGATACGTCTGGTTGGCCACACCATTACGCTTTTCTTTTGGAGACCAAATATATCCCCCAGCGTACTCATCTAGATGAGTTTGCTTATGATTAACCCACCAGTAGCGCCGCATGGGCTTTGCCGAGCGATTTGAGGTTCGGTGAAAAACTGCGGTTTCATTTGTCCTGTCAACCGACTCACATTCCCAGCCAGCAGCGATCCAAAGGTGAGCCCAAGTGTGGCTGTCCTCCGTACGCGAGTTAGCCCACCAAGCGTCATGGTTTCGTGCACTGGGTGGCAGCCCATTGACTAGCGCATCGATCTGACCGAATGAAAGTTGGACAGAGTCCTGGACCTGGGCTTTCAGATAGTCTGCTAAAGGCGCGTATTTACTCACTGCTCACCTCCTTGTTTGAAGGTGGAAGCATATTGACATCATCTACCAACCGCAACAGCCTCAGCGCGCCGCAATGGCAGCGCTGGCACCCGCCAACGCCCCCTGACGCTCCGAAGAGCGCCAATCACACGACGCCTAACCCCTTATCAGGTTGTGTTGTTTTGCTGCGAACGTTGAAAGGTTTGGTACGTCACCTGTTGCCCGATTGGTTGCAATCCAAATCCGTGTCGCCTCTACCTCGAGGCTCTGTTTATTTGCATCCAGCTCAGCCAGAAGAGTTCCAGATATCCGATACCGGCCACATCCGGCGCAGTTCCAATCCTGATAATCGCCAAGTGGAGCAATGTCCTCAGCTGGTTCATTGCAAATTCGACATGCCATTTTCTGAACTCCTTGTGAATGACCATTCAACTCTAGCTGATCCCTCACCACACGCCACCGCCCGGGCATGGCCCGACGATTACTAACGTGGAAACTAAAATGCTCGTTTTTTTATCCGAACACTGTGACCTTCATCAGATTCTTCTGAGTAGATATCGAAGACCTAAACGCCTTTTAGGCCACTTACCTTTCTATAACTAACTTCAAGTTCATATTTTTGAAAAATGCCACTCAAATCATCCAAAAAGAACCCTCTAACAACATCCCTGTGTAGGGGCTCTAAATGCATAGGATATCTATCAACACCATCACTACTCAGGTGAACAACTACTCCATCACAATAATTTCCAAAGTTTCTAATTTCAAAATTCTCCATCCAGTCCCCTTGTATCTGGAGGGCACCTAAATATTTAAGCTCCAATAGAGGTTCAAGCGATCGTTCGTAATGGCGCAAATTTTCTTGCTGTGCTTCGACAAGAGCCTTCTGTTGGTCGACTGAATCTTTCAATTCAGTCGCCTGCATTTGGAGCGCTTTAGAGCTTATTTTTAGTTCTCTACCCTGCTGTACGTAACCCAAAACCAACCACAGAAAAGCGACTGGACCAAACACCCCAGCTGACAAATCCCCGATTGCATTCAATTCCAACTTTATCAGCTCATCGAATCGCGCCCCCATAATCAAAATTGCGCCGCCTATATATAACGCTGTGAATCAACATAGCCCGGGAGTGGGGGCTCACCCAGCGCGAGAACCCCTGTCAGGGGGTAAGAAAGAACAAGGAGACGCCACGCGACTACTATGCCAATGCCGTGGTTTGGGATGCGGTGTACGGGATGGCTGGGCCTGAACTCAGGGAAGCGATGGATCTGGGCTACCTCACCGGTCAACGCCCGGCTGACGTGATCGCCATGCGCAGTGACGACGTGGATGGTGATTACTTCCTGGTCACACAGGGAAAAACGGGGCTTAAGCTCAGGATCTTGATGCGCACAAAGGAAGGGGAAAACAGCCTGGGAAGGCTAGTTCGGGAAATTTCAGAGAGGAATGCCGCCCACCCTTCAAAATATCTGCTGATCAACAAGCATGGGAAAAGGATGACGAAGGGGATGTTGCGCCTGGGATAAGGCACGAGAGATGGCTTGCGAGAAAGCTATCGAACAAGGAGATCCGACGCTCGCTGCAAAGATCAGTGGGTTTCAGTTCCGAGATATTCGACCCAAAGCGGCATCGGAAATCGTGGATATCGGCGACGCAAGCCTGCTGCTTGGTCATAGCAATCAGGAAATCACAAAGCGCGTTTACAGACGGCTCGGCGCCACTGCGAAGCCGTCAAAATAGAAAAGTTCTGGAACGGTTCCATAATAGTTATGGAACGCCGAGCAAACACCAGCCCGCGACAGCCAACGCCCAGAAACACAAAAGCCCCGCTTTCGCGAGGCTTTCGTCTGAATGTTGGCGGGAAACCAGGGATTCGAACCCTGGGAACGCTATTAACGTTCGCCGGTTTTCAAGACCGGTGCATTCAACCACTCTGCCAATTTCCCTTTTGCGCCACAGGAACAATAGTAGCCCTTCCTGCGTCAGCGGGCGCCATAATACCCGAATGAAACACACTGTCAAACTCTCGCCATAGCTTGTTACAGAGCGTCTGTTATGATCTTTGCGACTGAACGTTTCAAAACTGAAGGAGTGTCGCCATGCGCGAACAGAATTACGCAGTGAATGGCAACGCGCAGGCTGAGCAGCTTGAAGTCAGCCGCGTGTTGCGCAACACCTATGGCTTGCTCGCCCTGACCCTCGCATTCAGCGGCGTGATGGCGTATGTGGCGCAGCAGATGCGGGTGGGTTACCCCAATATCTTTGTCGTGCTGATCGGCTTCTATGGCCTGTTCTTCCTGACCAACAAGCTGCGTGACTCGGCCTGGGGCCTGGTCTCTGCGTTTGCCTTGACCGGTTTCATGGGCTTTATTCTCGGCCCGATCCTGAACCGTTACCTGGGCATGGCCGGCGGCGCTGAAGTGGTCAGCTCGGCGTTTGCCATGACGGCTCTGGTATTTGGTGGTCTGTCGGCCTATGTGTTGATCAGCCGCAAGGACATGAGTTTCCTGGGTGGTTTCATTACCGCAGGTTTCTTCGTGCTGCTGGCGGCCGTGGTAGCGGGCATGTTCTTCCAGATCAGCGGCTTGCAACTGGCGATCAGCGCAGGTTTTGTGCTGTTCTCCTCCGTGTGCATCCTGTTCCAGACCAGCGCCATCATCCACGGCGGTGAGCGTAACTACATCATGGCGACCATCAGCCTGTATGTGTCGATCTACAACCTGTTCATCAGCCTGTTGCAGATCTTCGGCATCATGGGTCGCGATGACTGATTGTTAGCACCCAAAAAAATGCCCCGTATCGCAAGATACGGGGCATATTTGTTTCAGGCTCAATACTGGTTGGGTTCCATCTCCAACTCGACCTTGAAGCGTTCAGCAATATCCTGCTGGATACGCAATGCCAGGTTCGCAATGTCCTGTCCGGTGGCCGTGCCATAGTTGACCAGCACCAGCGCCTGCATCTTGTGCACGCCCGCATCGCCCTCCCGAAAGCCCTTCCAGCCGGCTTTGTCGATCAGCCAGCCGGCGGCGAGCTTCATCTGCCCATCGGCCTGGGGGTATGCCACGAGGTCCGGGTAGCGCGCTTGTAGCTCTGCGGCCAATGCCTGGGACACCAGCGGGTTCTTGAAGAAGCTGCCAGCGTTGCCAAGCACCGCCGGGTCGGGCAGTTTCTCGCGGCGAATGCTGCAGATCGCACGACTGACGTCACTGGCCGTGGCCTCGATGATCCCCTGCGCGGCCAGGCGCTGTTGCACTGGGCCGTAGTCGAGTTTCAGGTGCTGGGTTCGGCTGAGGGCAAAACGCACTCGCAAGATCAGCCAGCGCCCGGTCTCGTGCTTGAACAGGCTGTCGCGGTAGGCGAAGTTGCATTCGTCCAGACTGAACTCCCGTAGTTCGCCGGTATGACGATCCAGGGCCGTCAGGCCGGCAAATACGTCCTTGATCTCCACGCCGTAGGCGCCGATGTTCTGCATCGGGGCCGCACCGACGGTGCCAGGGATCAGGCTGAGATTTTCCAGGCCGCAAAAACCCTGCTCCAGGGTCCACAGCACAAAGGGGTGCCAGACCTCCCCGGCCTCGGCTTCCACCACCACGTGCACACCGTCATCGTGCAACACCCGGATACCCTGGGTCGCCATACGCAAGACCAAGGCAGGAATGTCGCGGGTCAACAGCAAGTTGCTGCCGCCACCGATCACCAGCAACGGCACCGCGTGCGCGCCAGCATAGGCCAGTGCTTCACGGACATCCGCATCGCTGCGGGCTTCGGCAAACAGTTGCGCACGCACATCAATGCCGAAGCTGTTGAATGGCTTGAGCGATACCTGCGCAAGCACTTGCAAGGTCATAACCGCCCCTTTAATTCAATGACCAATAAATCGCAGGCTCGCTCGATCAGGTCCAGGACCCGTTCAAACCCTTGTTCGCCTTCATAGTAAGGATCCGGTACTTCATCGACCTCGGCGCCATACCGGCGCAGGAACAAATCCACTTGCGCCCTGCCCTGGCCCGGTTGCAACAGGTTGAGGTTGCGCAGGTTGCTGTGGTCCATGGCCAGGATCAAGTCATAACGCTCAAAGTCGGCGCGTGAAACCTGCTGGGCACGCTGGGCCGACAAGTCATAACCCCGTGCCAACGCCGCGCGCTGGCTACGCTGGTCAGGGGGATTGCCCACATGCCAGTGGCCAGTACCGGCCGATGCCACCTCAACCTGCCCTGCCAGCCCCGCTTCGCGCAATTTGTGGCGCAGTACGCCTTCGGCAGTCGGCGAGCGGCAGATATTGCCCAGGCAGACAAACAGAACTTCCATCACGCCCCCAGCAGGCGACGGACGCGCTCAAGATCTTCAGGGGTATCGACACCAGCAGGCGGTGCTTCCAGGGCATCGCCCACATGGATGCGCACGCCATGCCAAAGAGCACGCAGTTGCTCCAGGGACTCGGTGTTTTCCAGCCAGCACGGGCCCCAATTGACGAAGTCATGCAGGAAACCGGCACGGTAGGCGTAAATGCCAATGTGGCGACGGTACGGCACGCCCTGCGGCAATACATCCGGCTGCCGGGCGAAGGCGTCGCGTGCCCAGGGCAAGGTCGAACGGCTGAAGGTCAGTGCCAGGCCATTGATATCGCTGACCACTTTCACCACGTTCGGATTGAACAGGGTGTCGATGTCTTCAATGGGTTCGGCAAGGGTGGCCATGCGGGCTTCGCCATGGGCTGCCAGGTTGGCCGCCACCTGGTCGATCACACTGGGCGGAATCAACGGCTCATCACCTTGCACGTTGACCACGATGGCATCGGGCGCAAGGCCAAGCTGCGTGGCCACTTCGGCCAGGCGGTCGGTGCCGGAGTTATGGTCTTCGCGGGTCAACACCGCTTCGGCGCCAAAGCCTTGGCAGGCCGCGATGATACGCGGGTCGTCGGTCGCCACCACCACGCGTTCGGCGCTGCTTTTACTGGCCTGTTCCCATACCAGCTGGATCATCGGTTTGTTGCCGATCATTTGCAGCGGCTTGCCCGGCAGGCGGGTCGATGCATAACGCGAAGGAATGACAACGGTAAAGGCAGTGGTCATTTATCCAGGCGCTCATCGGTCGTCAGGGTGCGGGCTTCGCTTTCCAGCATGACCGGGATGCCATCACGGATCGGGTAAGCCAGGCCAGCACCTTTGCTGATCAGCTCGGTTTTGTCGGCGCTGAGCTTGAGCGGGCCTTTGCAGATCGGGCAAGCGAGGATGTCGAGCAATTTGGTGTCCATGAAGGTTTCCTGGAAAGAAGCGTTTTAAGGCAAGAGACGGTCGGGCAGCAGGCGCATCAGTTGCGTGTCGAACCAGGCGACAAACGCCGGCGACGGCGCCGCATCCACCGCAAGGTACCACCAGTCAGGCTGGGCAAAGGCGCGGCACTTCACCGCGTCCTTTTCGGTCATGACCAGCGGCAATGACGGCGTAAAATTCAAAACCTCGGCGCTATAGGGCGCGTGGTCGGCAAATGCATGGGGTATCGGCTGCCAGTGTAGCGTTTCAAGGGTATTGAAGAAACGTTGCGGATTGCCGATGCCGGCGACCGCGTGCACCGCCTGGCCCGGCGGAAAATAATCGATCGGCTGGCGTTCGCCTGTATTCAGGTTGATCAACGTGGTGGGCATCAGGCGGAAGGCAAAGCCGTCGTCACGATCCGCCACGGCGCCGTTGTAAAGCAACGCATCCACCCCCTGCAGACGCTCCACGGGCTCGCGTAACGGCCCGGCAGGCAGGCAACGGCGGTTGCCAAGCCCCCGCGCAGCATCGATCAAAACCAGCTCCAGGTCGCGGGCCAGGCGGTAATGTTGCATTCCATCGTCTGAAAGGATCAGGTCCAGGGTTTCACTGGCCAGTAACGCCTTCACGGCGCGACTGCGATCAGGGTCGATCATCAACGGGACGCCGCACCGCTGCACGATCAACAACGGTTCGTCACCCGCCACCTCGGCGCTGTGGCCGGCGTCGACCCGCCAAGGCAATTGCGGCGGTTTGGCACCGTATCCACGACTGACGACCCCCACGCGCAAACCACTGCGCCGACAGTGCTCGATCAGCCACAGGATCAACGGCGTCTTGCCCGTGCCGCCCACGGTGATATTACCGACCACCACCACCGGCACCGGTGATTGGTAGATGTCGCCCTCACCCGCCAGGAACCGTGCACGCTTGCGCTGCACCACTCGGCGATACAAGGACTCCAGCGGCCGCAACAGCGCGAGAGCCGGATGGCCCTCGTACCAGGCCTTGAGCAATCGATCGGATAAAGGCATCAGGGTGCGCTCGCCGCCTCGACGGTGGACATGCGCAAATGGCTGAAGCCCAATTTGCCGGCAGCATCCATCGCTGTGATCACCGCTTGATGCTGGGTCTTGCCATCGGCACTGATCGACAGCGGCATCGTGGTGTCGCCACCGGACTCCTTCTGCAAGGCTTCCATCAGGCTGTTGAGGTCGTTCTTTTCCAGCACCTGGTTATTCACCGAAAACACCCCATCGGCGCTGATGGCGATATCCAGTTGCTTGACCTGCTGATCTTCGGCCGGCGAGCCGCTGACCGCTTCCGGCAGATCGACCCGCAGCTCGGTCTGCCGGGTGAAAGTGGTGGTGACGACAAAAAACAGCAGCAGGATAAACACCACGTCGATCAGCGACGCGAGGTTGATATCGACATTTTCCCGTTGCTTGCGGCGAAATTTCACGCTTTGCCCTCAACCAGGTCCACATCGCGGTCGCCCTGCACCACTTCCACCAGCTTGATGGCTTCCTGCTCCATGCCGACCACCAGTTCATCGATGCGCCGTTGCAGGAAGCGGTGGAAAAACACCGATGGAATACCGACCATCAGGCCCGCTGCCGTGGTGATCAACGCCTTGGAAATACCACCGGCCAACACCGCGGCGTTGGTGGTCATGCCCGAGCCCATGAACGAGCTGAAGATGTCGATCATACCCAGCACCGTCCCCAGCAAGCCGAGCAACGGCGCCATCGCGGCAATCGTACCGAGGGCATTGATGTAGCGCTCCAACTCATGAATGACCCGGGCAGCGGCTTCTTCGATGCACTCTTTCATGATCTCGCGACCATGCTTGGAGTTGGCAAGGCCGGCGGCGAGGATTTCCCCCAGGGGCGAGTTGGCGCGCAGCTCCTTGAGTTTTTCCTTGTCGAGTTGCTTGTTCTTGATCCAGCCCCAGACCTGCCCCAGCAAGTGCTCGGGGGTGACGCGGCTGGCGCGCAAGGTCCACAGGCGTTCAGCAACGATGCCGAGTGCGGCGATGGAGCTCAGAATGATCGGCAACATCATCCAGCCACCGGATTTGACCAATTCCCACACAGTGAATGTCCCCTCGAAAAAGTGCGCCACTTTACCATATAGGTTCAGCGGCGGGGTTCGTCGCCCCGCGACCCGTCCGTCGCAGGTGCCGGTCGTTGATAACACTGGGCTAAGGTAACGGTTCGCGCCAGAAACGGCGTTGACTGCGCGCAACCACCGGTGGCTTGAAGGCGCCCAATTGCACACGCACCGCGCCCTGTTCGGCGCTGTCGTAGACCCGACTGCCCATGGCCCGATAACGTTCCATTACCGACGCATGAGGGTGGCCGAATGCATTGCCCCACCCTCGGGAGATCAGTACCGACTTGGGTGCCAGCCGTTGCACGAAAGGCCAGGAGGAAGAACTGCGGCTGCCATGATGGGGGGCTTGCAGCCAGTCGGTGGGCGTCGCCAGCGGCGTGTCGAGAAAAGCCCGTTCTGCCGCACGGTCGATATCGCCGGTGAGCAGCATGCGCTCACCATTGGCCTGTACCTGTAACACACATGACCTGGGGTTACCGTCGAGCGCACCCGGCCATTGCCATAACGCGAACGACACACCGTCCCACACCCATGCCTCGCCGCTGATACAGGGCTGAGCCGCGAGAACATCCGGCAACCCTTCGGTCTCGCCACCCACTACCCGGCCGACGGGCAGCCCCTCGGCCACCGCGACCGCACCGCCGGCATGGTCGGCGTCGGCATGGCTGAGCAACATCATGTCCAACCGCTCGACCCCGAGTTTCTTCAGCGATGGCAAGACCACTCGCGCCCCTGAATCAATTATCCCGGATCGAGGGCCGGCATCGTAGAGCAAGCTGTGATGACGGGTGCGCAGAATCAATGCCTGGCCCTGGCCGACGTCCAGTTGCACCACGTCAACCTGCCCATGGGGCACCGGGTCCCTGGGAGGAAACACTGCCAACAGAAGCATCGGCCAACCCAGCAAGCGGAACGGCACGCCCTTGGGCAGCAGCAATACCACGGTACCCACGAGGCTCACCAGCCAATACCCCAACGGCACTTCGGCCGGTATCCAGGCGGGCACGCGCGCAGCCAACAGTGTCAAACCCTGGAACAGTCCATCCAGTGCCCCACCGGCCAGCCACAGCAGGTTCTCCCCGACAAATGGCACCCCTAGCAGCGCAGTGCCCAGCAGCGCCAGGGGCAAAACCACCAGGCTGACCCACGGTACGGCAAACAGGTTGGCGACCGGCGCGCTGAGGCTGATGGGCAGGCCGAGCACCAGCAACACCGGAAACAACCCGAGGGCGATCAGCCATTGGGGCCGGGTCCATGCCTGCCAGACGCTCCAGGGCCCCAGACGTGCACCGAAGGCCAGCACCAGCACCGCAACCGCGGCAAACGACAACCAGAACCCCGGCTGCAGGCTGGACAAGGGCTCGAACACCAGCACCGCATTGAATGCCAGCAACAACGGCCACCAGCCGCCCAAATGCCGGAAGCGCAGGCGCCACAGCAACACCAGGGCGACCATCATGCAGGCCCGCTGCACCGGCACACCCAACCCGGCGAGCAGGCCATAACCCAGCGCGGCGGCAAACGCCAAACCGCATGCCCATGGCAGCCACGGCAGCGCATGGGGCCAGCCACCATAGCGCGCCAACCCGGCCACCAGGCCGTAAATCAACCCTGCCAGCAAACCGATATGCTGGCCGGAAATCACCAGCAGGTGCACGGTCCCGGTGTCCTGCAGCACCCGCCAATCCTGCGCATCCAAGCCGGAACCGTCCCCCAGCACCAACGCCGTCACGGCGCCTTGGCGATTTTGCATGTCCACACTCATCAGCCGCTGGCGCAGGCGATCGCGCCACGCATCGCGAGCCGGCGCCAGGCGCTGGCCGTCCTTGACAGACGCAATGGCGCCAATGCGCTGGGCCAGCAACCACGCCTCATAGTCAAAACCGTGAAAGTTGAGCAGGCCGGACGGTCGCTTGAGCGTCACCGCCAGGCGCCAGCGTTCGCCACTGCGTACCGCCGGGCCACCGTGCCAGGACACCCGGATACGCTTGGGCAAACGCGCATGGCGCGACCGACTGTCGCTGAGTTCGAAGCGCACGCCGCTGCTCGTCTGCTGCGGCAGCCCGGTGACACGGCCCTCGACCCAGCGGGTCTGCCCGTCCAGCGCGGGTAGCAATCGATCATTCAGCGCCCACTGCGCGCTGATGCAAGCCCAGCTCAGGCCCAGCAGAAAGAACGCCAGTGGATAGCTGCGCCACGGCAATAACATCAAGGCCAGCACCAGCATCGCCAACACCCCGCCGACCGGTGGCAGTGCCGGCAACCAGCGCAACGTCAGCAAACCGAGTGCGAGCGCGAACATCCCTGTTCTCATGGATCATCCTTTTCCAGTGATCCACTCAGTCTTAGCTGGGTGTCCGGCGCAGCCTATGATGTTTTGTCACAAAGTCTGAATTTTCTGTTTATAGAATGCGCGCATACTTGCCCCTCGAATTGACCGGGACCCCTTATGCCACGGCGCTTATTCAAACGGTACATGCCCGATCCCAGTAGTATCAGGGAACACAAGTCCTTACGATTTCTCGGCACGTTGCTGCATGACCCCAACCTCTGGCACCTGAACCGACACTCCGTCGCACGTGCCATGGCGGTTGGCCTGTTTGCCGCGTTTATTCCGATTCCCTTTCAGATGCTGTTGGCGGCCGCCCTGTCCATCAGCGTGCGCGCGAATATGCCGATCGCTGTCAGCCTGGTGTGGCTGACCAACCCGATCACCATGCCGTTTGTATTTGTCGGTACTTACCTGACAGGCGCCTGGCTGATGAACGTGCCGCCACGCAGCCTGCCCGATAACCTGACCTGGGAATGGATCAGCGGCCAGCTCAGCACGCTGTGGCAGCCGTTTCTGTTGGGTTCAGTCGTGTGCGGGCTGTTGTTGGGAGCTCTGGCCTATTGCCTGACGATGCTGTACTGGCGCTGGTGGGTTGGCCACCAGTGGAAAAAGCGCAAACAGCGACGCACCTGAAGGCTAGCGGGCCAGCAGGCGCAGATGTACACGCAGGCCCTGCTCGGTATTTTCCGCCCATAAACGCCCGCCCTGGCGCTGCACGGCGTTGCGGGCGATGCTCAAGCCAAGGCCGAAACCGCCGTCGCCAGGGCGTGAGCCCTCCAGACGGGTAAAGGGCGCAAAGATCCGCTCCACGTCTTGCTCATCAATGCCGCCGCCCTGGTCTTCCAGCCAGAGATGCCAGTAGTCTCCTTCGCGATAGCCATCCAGTTGCACCACCCCGTGGGCAGGCGAATGTCGTATCGCGTTGCGCAGGATATTTTCCAACGCTTGGGCCAGTGCATTCAGGTTGCCGCGCACCCAGCAGTCATCCACCAGGCGGCATGGCAAGCGCGATGCCGGCCAAGCGCTTTCATAGCAGGCGTTTTCGCGCAGCATGTCCCACAACGCCTGGATCTGGATATCTTCGTTGGGCAACGGCGTGCGCTCACTGTCCAGCCAAGCCAGTTGCAGGCTGTCTTCCACCAGGCGCTGCATGCCGTCGATTTCGCGGCTTAACCGCTCACGCAGTTGCGCCAGGTCTTGTTCACTGTCGCAGGCTACGCGCAGGCGGCTCAAGGGTGTGCGTAGCTCGTGGGACATATCGCGCAGTAACTGTTGTTGTATCACCACAGTGCCCTGCAAGCGCTCGGACATATGATCAAAGGCCCGGCTCAACTCGCCCAGCTCATCCTGGCGACTGGTGGCGTCGCGGGACATGCGCGTATTCAACTGGTCAGCACGCCAGGCGTTAGCCTGCTCACGCAATTGATTAAGGGGCATGATCAGCAGCCGATAGAGGCCCACGCACAACAGCAAGGTAAACAAACCGGGGATCACGCCATTGGTCAACACCCGCCAGAGCAGCTGATAACGCCCGGGCATGAAGCGTTGCGGCAGCTCGATCACCAACGAGCCTGCGCCGGGGTCCACCGGAAACGGAATCTTGAGCCAGGGCAGCCCTTTGACATGTCGGCTGACCGGCCACTCCAGGCCCCGCAGAAACGTCAGGCGCTGGCTCTCCTTGTCGCTCAAGGGTGTGCTGCTCAGGGACTGCAAATCCTTGCCGATCACACCGATCCAGGTGGTCTCGCGCGTGGCCATCAGTTGCAGCCACGCGTCGACACCGGCATGGCCTTGCGTCTTCCAGGCCAATTCGGCACCCGCCGCGTAACCCCGCAGGACCTCGCGGGACTCTTCAGCCACATTGGCGCTCTGCTCCTCCAGATACTGGCCCCAGGACCAACTGAGCCAGATCATCAGCAAACAGAAGGCGATCAACAGGCAGGCGAGCTTCCAGAACAGCGAGTGCTTGCCGGGCAAGCGTTCAAAGCCCTTCATCAGCACCGCTTAATACGTAGCCCTTGCCCCAAACGGTGCGCACTTCACGCTCGCTGTAGCCAATTGCCTTGAGCTTGCGACGAATCTGGCTGATATGCATGTCCAGGCTGCGATCGTGCGGGGCATAGCCGCGCTGTAGCACATGCTGGTAAAGGAAAGCCTTGCTGAGCACCTCTTCGGTATTACGGTGCAGGGTTTCCAGCAGGCGGTACTCACTGCGCGTCAGCCCGCCCCATTGCTCCCGGTGAAAGACATCGCACTGTTCATCGTCAAAGCGCAGGGTCTGCACGTCTTCACGCGCTGGTATCAGGGCCGGCTGCGGGCGCCGGTCCAGGGCGACCCGGCGCAGGATCGCCTCGATGCGCACGCGCAACTCGATCATGCTGAACGGCTTGGGCAGGTAGTCGTCGGCTCCCAGGCGAAAGCCGCTGATGCGATCCGCCTCGGCGCCCAGGGCCGACATCAGGATGACGGGCACCGCATGGCTCTGGCGCAAATGCGTGAGGATCGACAAACCGTCCAGGCCCGGCAGCAGGATGTCCATCAACACCACATCGAACGCCTGGTCACGGGCCATCTGCAAACCTTGCCGGCCATTCCGGCACCACGTCACCTGGAAACCGCAACGTCCCAAGTGCTCATGCACATAGGCGCCCAATACAGGGTCATCTTCGATGGTCAGGATACTGGGTGGGCCAACGGCTGCGGGATTCATTAGCGTCTGCAAGTCATTCTCAATGACTGATTATTCAAGATTAAACGGTGCCAGGCAATCGCCAGCCGGCGACGAATGGCCCGAAGATTGCCCTCTGTCATTAATTTACGAGAATCCACCCGGCGCAAATGGCTACACTGCGCAGGTGGCGCGGGCCGGATGCCTGCGTGAATGATTGATATCAATGTGGTAGCAGGAGAGTGGCGTGCTTAGAAAAATGGGGATCAAAGGCCGCGTACTGTTGCTGACCTTATTACCGACCAGCCTGATGGCCTTGTTGTTGGGAGGCTATTTCACCTGGATGCAACTGTCGGAACTGCAGACCCAGTTGTTGCAACGCGGCGAGATGATCGCCGAGCAATTGGCGCCGCTGGTGGCACCACCCCTGAGCAGCAAAAACACTGATCTGCTGGAACGCATCGCCACCCAATCCCTGGAACAACCGGACGTGCGCACCGTGTCGTTCCTTGCACCGGACCGCTCATCCCTGGCCCACGCCGGCCCGACCATGCTCAATCAGCCACCTATTGGCAACAGCTCGCACCTGTTGCAGCGCACCGGCAACGACGCCACGCGCTACCTGCTGCCGGTGTTCGGCCGCCATCGCAACCTCGCCGGCGAACTGATCCCAGATGAATCCGACCGCCTGCTGGGCTGGGTCGAGGTGGAACTGTCCCACAACGGCATGTTGCTGCGCGGCTATCGCAGCCTGTTCGCCAGCTTGCTGTTGATCGCCATCGGCCTGATCTGCACCGCCGCCCTGGCACTGCGCATCAGCCGCACGATCAATTCACCCATCAGCCAGATCAAACTGGCCGTGGCCCAACTCAAGGACGGCAACCTCGAAACCCGCTTGCCACCGTTGGGCAGCCAGGAACTGGACCAGTTGGCCTCAGGCATCAACCGTATGGCCGAAACCCTGCAAAATGCCCAGGAAGAACTGCAACACAGCATCGACCAGGCCACCGAAGACGTGCGCCAGAACCTGGAGACCATCGAGATCCAGAACATCGAACTGGACCTGGCGCGCAAGGAGGCCCTGGAAGCCAGCCGCATCAAATCGGAGTTCCTGGCCAACATGAGCCATGAGATCCGCACCCCGCTCAATGGCATCCTGGGTTTCACCCACCTGTTGCAGAAAAGCGAGATGTCGCCACGCCAGCTGGATTACCTGGGCACCATCGAAAAATCCGCCGACAACCTGTTGGGCATCATCAACGAGATCCTCGATTTCTCGAAGATCGAGGCCGGCAAGTTGGTGCTCGACAGCGTGCCCTTCAACCTGCGGGACTTGCTGCAAGACACCCTGACCATCCTCGCGCCTGCCGCCCATGCCAAGCAGTTGGAACTGGTCAGCCTGGTGTACCGCGACACGCCATTGGCGTTGGTCGGCGACCCGCTGCGCCTCAAGCAGATCCTGACCAACCTGGTCAGCAACGCGATCAAGTTCACTCGCGAAGGCACCATTGTCGCCCGGGCGATGATCGAGGACGAACAGGAAGACAGCGTACAACTGCGCATCAGCGTGCAAGACACCGGCATCGGCCTGTCCAACCAGGATGTACGCGCACTGTTCCAGGCATTCAGCCAGGCCGACAACTCGCTGTCGCGCCAGCCAGGAGGCACCGGATTGGGGCTGGTGATTTCCAAGCGCCTGATCGAACAGATGGGTGGTGAAATCGGCGTTGACAGCACGCCGGGTGAGGGTTCGGAGTTCTGGATCAGCCTGAACCTGCCCAAGACCCGCGACGACGTTGAAGACCTGCCCGCCGCGCCATTGCTCGGTCGCCGGGTGGCCGTACTGGAAAATCACGAGCTGGCGCGCCAGGCCCTGCAACATCAGCTGGAAGACTGCGGGCTTGAAGTCACGCCGTTCAACTCCCTGGAGAACCTCACCAACGGCATTACCAGCGCGCATCAGACCGAGCAGGCCATTGACCTGGCGGTACTCGGCGTCACCGCCAATGACATCCCTCCCGAACGCCTCAACCAGCACCTGTGGGACCTCGAACACCTGGGCTGCAAAGTGCTGGTGCTGTGCCCGACCACCGAGCAGATGCTATTCAACCAGTCGGTGCCCAACCCCAATAGCCAATTGCAGGCCAAGCCTGCCTGTACGCGCAAGCTGCGCCGGGCGCTCGCCGACCTGATCAGCCCGCGCCCATCGCGCAGTGAACCGGGTGAACCGCTGTCCAGCCGAGCACCGCGTGTGCTGTGCGTGGATGACAACCCGGCGAACCTGTTGCTGGTGCAAACCTTGCTGGAAGACATGGGCGCCAAGGTGCTGGCAGTGGAAAGCGGTTACGCCGCCATCGATGCGGTGAAACAGGAAACTTTCGATCTGGTGCTGATGGACGTACAAATGCCCGGCATGGACGGCCGCCAGAGCACCGAGGCGATTCGCCAGTGGGAAAGCGAGCGCCACGGTACGCCATTGCCGGTGGTCGCCCTCACCGCCCACGCCATGGCCAATGAAAAACGCGCCCTGCTGCAAAGTGGCATGGACGATTACCTGACCAAACCCATCAGCGAACGGCAACTGGCCCAGGTGGTGTTGAAGTGGACCGGCCTGGCCCTGCGCAACCAGGGGCCGGAGCGCGCCCCTGACGGCTTGGCCCCCGGCGTGCGACTGCAAGTGCTGGACCACGAGGAAGGCTTGCGCCTGGCCGCCAACAAAGCCGATCTGGCCGCCGATATGCTGGCCATGTTGCTGGCGTCGCTGGAAGCCGACCGCCAGGCCATCACCGCCGCCCGCGAAGCCAATGACAACAACGCCTTGATCGAGCGCGTTCACCGCCTGCACGGCGCCACGCGCTATTGCGGTGTGCCGCAACTACGTGCCGCCTGCCAGCGCGCCGAAACCCTGCTCAAGCAGGACGACGCCAAGGCCATGACCGCACTCGACGAGCTGGACATGGCAATTGCCCGCCTGGCCAGTGAAGCGCGGGTCAGCGCCTGATTGACAGGAACCCGTATGGGAGGCATTTCCAACTCGCAAATGACAGGGAGCTCCATTTGATGCGCGTCATTCTTTTCAGCAGCCAGCACTACGACCGCGACAGTTTTCTCGGTGAGCCGCTGCCCGCCGGCGTTGAGCTGCACTTCCAGCCCGCCCGCCTCAACCTCGACACTGTGGCCCTGGCCGAGCATCACGAGGTGGTGTGTGCCTTCATCAACGATGACCTCAGCGCCCCGGTGCTGGAACACTTGGCCAACGGCGGTACGCGCCTGATCGCCCTGCGTTCGGCCGGCTACAACCATGTCGACCTGGCCGCCGCCAAGCGCCTGGGACTGGCCATCGTCCGCGTCCCGGCCTATTCGCCCCACGCGGTGGCCGAGCATGCGGTGGCGTTGATCCTGGCCCTCAACCGCCGTTTGCATCGTGCTTACAACCGCACCCGCGACGGTGATTTCAGCCTGCACGGGCTGACCGGTTTCGACCTCGTCGGCAAGACCGTCGGCGTCGTCGGCACCGGGCAGATCGGCGCGGCATTCGCCAGGATCATGGCCGGTTTCGGCTGCCGGCTGGTGGCCTACGACCCCTTCCCCAACCCCCAGGTGCAGGCCCTTGGCGCCCGCTACACGAGCCTGCCGGAGTTGCTGGCCGAGGCGCAGATCATCAGCCTGCACTGCCCGCTCACCCACGACAGCCAACACCTGATCAACGCACGGTCCCTGGCCCTGATGCAGCCGGGTGCGATGCTGATCAATACCGGGCGCGGGGGGCTGGTCGACACACCGGCACTGATCGATGCACTCAAGCAGGGGCAACTCGGTTATTTGGGGCTGGATGTGTACGAGGAAGAAGCCCAGCTATTCTTCGAAGACCGCTCCGACCTGCCCTTGCAAGACGATGTGCTTGCACGCCTGCTGACCTTTCCCAATGTGATCATCACCGCCCACCAGGCGTTCCTGACGCGCGAAGCGTTGGCGGCGATTGCCGGCACGACGCTGGCTAACATCGCTGCCTGGGCCGAGGGTCTGCCACAGAACCTGGTGGAGGGCTGATCAGCGGTCACATACCAGGCTCATGATAGGCCGGCACCCGTGATAGGATGCCGCGCCTAATTGGAGGACCCATGGCCGAACACGATTTCCGCTTCAGCTTGCTGAGCCCGCAACACACCCTGATCGAATGCCGTGCCCTGGTGCCGGGCCGTTATCAGGTCACCGGCAACGGTGGTTCGATCAAGCATGGCGACGTACTGATCGTCACCCTGCGCGGCAGTAAAACCCTGTCGATGCGCCTGACCGTCGAAGGTGACGCGCGCTATTCCATCCGCCCGGCGGGCCAATGGGTCGCCATGGCCCAGGGGCCGAAATTCGGCGAGCTGGAGATTCACACCTGGAAGGTCAACTGCGACAGCTGCGAGAGCGTGCTGGAGTTCGAATTTGCAGTGGAAACCAAGCTGACCAAAGAGCCACTCCCCCAGGCCGCCAACGCGCGCATCAAGGAATTGGGCTGGGCCGGCGAAGGCGACAAGCACCGCTGCCCGAAATGCCAGCAGGCCGCACAATGAAAGCCCCGCTGCTGCTTGCCGCCATCGGCATCGGCCTGGGCGGCTGCGCCAGCGACACGGCGAAGCTGGAGCAGGATCACAGCTACGTGGTGGAGTGGATTGGTGAGCGGCCCTTGATGGACTACGCGCACCTGACCGTGACTCTGGGTGCCGATGGTCGCGCCTATGGCAATGGTGGCTGCAACCACTGGTTTGCGCCGTACACCGTCGATGGCCAGAAACTCAGTTTCGGCAAGCTCGGCAGCACCCGCAAGCTCTGCGCCGAGGCCTTGATGGAGCAGGAACACCGCTTCTTCCAGGCCCTGCAAGGCGTTGAGCGCTGGGATATCTCGCCGATCGAACAGACCCGCTTCTGGCCGGCCGAGGGCAAGCCGATCCGCCTGTGGCTGGAAGAAGGCTGATCCGCCGATCTGTGGACTGATGAGACCCAATTGTGGGAGGGGGCTTGCTCCCGATAGCGATGTGCCAGTCAATACATCAGTTGACTGACACACCGCCATCGGCAGCAAGTCGAATCATCACAGCGGCCCACACTTGCCCTGAGTCGTCGCTTTACCCGCGCAAAGCCTTGAGCTTGGCCAGCACCCCCTCTGCCGTCTGCTCGCCCATCAACTGTTCACGCACCTTGCCCTTGTCATCGATGATGTAGGTCACCGGCAATGCCTCGCTGCGCGGGATATCGAAGATCCCTTCCGGGTTCTGCGCCAGGACGGTGAACTTGATCCCCAGCTTCTCGCTGGCCGCCTTGAGTTCCTCACCCTGCACATTGTCGAAATTGACCCCGAACACCCCCACATTCTGCGCTTTCAACTGCTCGGCCAAGGCATTGAGCTGCGGGATTTCCGTGCGGCACGGGCCACACCATTCAGCCCAGTAGTTGACCACCACCCACTGCTTGTCCAGACGTTCGGCCGCCACCTTCTGGCCGTATTGGTCAACGCCATAGTCATTGCCGCAGCCACTGAGCAGCAGGGTTGTGATGATCGCCAATGCACCGATCAGTCGCCTAGTCATGGGGTAATCCTTCGTAAAATGAACATTGTCTGCGACCGATCGCCTCTTACGGTTTAAGAGCGAGCCGCAGCGCAGGTAGAATACCCGCCACCTTACGCAAGATGCGACCCGCACATGACCGATCTGACGCTTTATCACAACCCGCGCTGCTCGAAATCCCGCGGTGCGCTCGAACTGCTGGAGGCTCGCGGCCTCGCCCCGACCGTCGTGCGCTACCTGGAAACCCCGCTGGACGCCGCGCAACTGAAGGCTCTGCTGAGCAAGCTCGGCATCAGCGCACGCCAATTGCTGCGCACCGGTGAAGACGAATACAAAACGCTCAACCTGGCCGACGCCGGCCTCAGCGAAACGCAATTGATCGCCGCCATCGCCGCACACCCGAAGCTGATGGAACGCCCGATCCTGGAGACCGCCGACAAAGCCATCATCGGTCGCCCGCCGGAGAACGTATTGGAGATCCTGCCGTGACGACTCCGTATGTGCTGGTGCTGTATTACAGCCGCAATGGCTCGGTCAGCGAGATGGCCCGGCAAATTGCCCGGGGCATCGAGCAAGCCGGCCTGGAGGCGCGCCTGCGCACGGTGCCGGCGATCTCTACCGAGTGCGAAGCCGTAGCGCCGAGCATCCCGGATGAAGGCGCGCTGTATGCCAGCCTCGATGACCTGAAAAACTGCTCGGGCCTGGCCCTGGGCAGCCCGACCCGCTTCGGCAACATGGCCGCGCCGCTCAAGTATTTCCTCGACGGCACCAGCAACCTGTGGCTGACCGGCGCCCTCGTCGGCAAACCCGCTGGGGTGTTCACCTCCACCGCCAGCCTGCACGGCGGCCAGGAGACCACGCTGATGTCGATGCTGCTGCCCTTGCTGCATCACGGCATGCTGATCACCGGCCTGCCCTACAGCGAACAGGCGCTGCTCGATACCCAGGGCGGCGGCACACCGTATGGCGCCAGCCACCATGCGGGGCCGGATGGCAAGCGCATGCTTGATCAACATGAAATCACGCTGTGCCGCGCCCTGGGCCTGCGCCTGGCAAACACCGCCTTGCTGCTGGAGAACGGCCGTGGCCAGAAAGCCTAAGGTCCTGCCGTCGCAAGCGTGGCTGGAACCTCGGGTCAAGGTGGCACGGGCGCTGAGCCTGCTGGCATTCCTGGGTCTGGTGGGATTGCTGTGCGTGTACTACCTGTTCGTTGCCGACCTGCATGGCGCCCGTCCCTGGGTGATCCTGCTGATCGAGTTGGTGCCGTTGCTGGTACTGGCGCCGGGGATGCTGCTGGGCAGTGCCCGTGGGCATTCGTGGATGTGCTTTGTGGTAAACCTGTATTTCATCAAGGGCGCGCTGGCCGCGTATGACCCGAACCGGCAAGTGTTCGGGGTGCTGGAGATGCTGGCGAGCCTGGCGGTGTTTTGCACCGCCCTGCTCTATGTGCGCTGGCGGCATCAGCTCGATCGGCGCTACACACTCAATGATTGACGGTGTAGGCCAACATCATCGACAACTGGCACATCGGCCGCCCGCTTTCGGCATGCCACTGGTTGAACGCAGCCTGCACCGCCGCCAGGTCGCGCAGGCTGGTCGGTGCCTTGTCGACGATCTTCTGCGCATTTAAAGCCGCCACCACGTCATCGCTCGGCACAAAGGTATCCTTGCCCACCATGCGCAAAAAGCGCGGTGCCGACAGGCCGCCCAGTTGGTGGCCGTGCTTGCTCAGGTACTTCCACAACCCAACGATGTCGGTCACCGGCCAGTCGGCGATGAATGCGCCGAAGCTGCCCTTCTCCTGCTCGATGTCGAGGATCATCTGCGCATTGCGCGGCACACTTTTGAGTTTACCCAGGTGACGGATGATGCGCGTGTCCTGCATCAAACGCTCCAGGTGTTCGGCGCCCATCAGCACGACCTTTTCCGGGTCGAAGCCAAAAAACACCTGCTCGAAGGCCGGCCACTTGGCGTCCACCACACTGTGTTTCAAGCCCGCGCGAAACACGCGCAGCGCCAGGGTCGACAGGTAACGGTCATCACTGATCTTGCGCAATTGCGCCGCGGTCTTGGGCACCGGCAGGTGGGCGTCCAGCTTGGCCGCTGAACCGAAGCGGTTCAGACAATATTCGTGCAGCCACTTGTAATCGCGCATGCCCTCTCCTGGCAATCGAATTGAAAACGGCGCCCGTGAGCGCCGTGTGTCAGAGCGTTGAAATGGCTCAGAGGTTCACTACATTGACGAAGCGCGAAGCCGCCGTCTCGTCGATCGTCAGGCTGGTGAAGTCGAACAGGCTGCGGTCGGCCAATTGCGACGGGATCACGTTCTGCAGGCTGCGGAAGATGCTTTCGGTTCGGCCAGGGGTCTTGCGTTCCCAGTCCACCAGCATTTCCTTGACCACCTGACGCTGCAGGTTCTCCTGGGAACCGCACAGGTTGCACGGGATGATCGGGAATTGCTTGAGGTCGGAGTAGGCCTGGATGTCCTTCTCGCTGCAGTACGCCAGCGGACGGATCACCACGTTGCGCCCATCATCGGCGCGCAGCTTGGGCGGCATGGCCTTGAGCGAGCCGTTGAAAAACATGTTGAGGAAGAAGGTTTCGACGATGTCATCACGGTGATGACCCAGGGCCATCTTGGTCGCGCCAATCTCATCGGCAAAGGTGTAGAGCGTGCCACGGCGCAGGCGCGAGCACAGCGAACAGGTGGTCTTGCCTTCCGGGATCAACTCCTTGACCACCGAGTAGGTGTCTTTTTCCACGATGTGGTACTCGACGCCCAACTCTTTGAGATAGGCCGGCAGTACGTGCTCCGGGAAACCCGGTTGTTTCTGGTCCATATTGACGGCGACGATCTCGAACTTGATCGGAGCGACCTTCTGCAGGTGCAACAGCACGTCGAGCATGGTGTAGCTGTCTTTGCCGCCGGAGAGGCAAACCATGACCTTGTCGCCGTCCTCGATCATGTTGAAATCGGTGACCGCTTCACCGGCCAGGCGACGCAGGCGTTTTTGCAGTTTGTTCTGGTTGACTGTAAGAGTGCCCATGGCGCTTGGATCCGCTAGAAGTGTGTGACGAAAAGCGCAGCATTTTACCGATGTCGAGTGCCGACATTCAATGTGGGAGCGGGCCGCGTTCCTATCAACAGACCCCGCCGCGATTAGGGCCAATGTTTACAGTGCGATTTGCTCTAAAGCCTTACAGTTTTTCGGGTCATCACTTCCTATACTGCGACTTGAGGTCGCATATCTATCCAGACCTTTGAGGCCATCTGGCCCGTAGGCGCTCCGATGGGGGGCGATGGTAATAACGACAGGAGTGACTGGCATGATCCATCACGTCGTGGGGCTGTTTACCCATCCCGACCAGGAATGGCGGGAAATCCGTGGCGATAAGGAAGAAAGCATCGGCCACATGTACCTCACTCACACCCTGATTCTCGCGGCGATCCCCGCCGTTTCCGCCTTTATCGGCACTACCCAGGTTGGCTGGGTCATCGGCAGCCGCGCGCCGGTGATGCTGACCCAGGAAAGCGCGCTCTGGATGACGATCATGTCGTACGCAGCCATGCTCGGCGGCGTGGCGGTAATGGGCGCGTTCATTCACTGGATGGCCCGCACCTATGACGCCAGCCCCAGCATGTCACGCTGCGTGGCCTTTGCGACCTACACCGCGACACCGCTGTTTATCGGCGGGTTGGCGGCGCTCTATCCGCATATGTGGTTGGGCATGATGGTGGGCACGGCAGCCATTTGCTACACGGTTTACCTGCTGTATGTGGGATTGCCGACCTTCATGAACATCGACCCGGATGAGGGTTTCCTGTTCTCCAGTTCGGTGCTGGCCGTGGGGCTGGTAGTCCTGGTGGCGATCATGGCGTTTACCGTGATCGTCTGGGGCCTGGGCGTCGGCCCGATTTATACCAACTGACCCGCTTATCGACCTGGGCAAGGCCACCGCAAGGTGGCTTTGTGCTTTATGCGTGACCATTCGGCGCCTGACAGATTCGGAAACACCCAGCTTTGCGGCATACTGGGCGTCTCTGGAGATATGTACAGCATGCCCGAGCAACTCAATACCCGCGTCGAAGAGTGTTTCCTGCTAGCCGAATCCTTTTTCAAACGAAGTTTCAAACGCCCCCAGGTCAGCCTCAAGCTGCGGGGCCAGAAAGCCGGTGTCGCGCATTTGCACGAGAACCTGCTGCGTTTCAACCCCCAGTTGTACCGAGAAAACAGCCAACACTTCCTGAAACAGACTGTGGCCCACGAAGTCGCGCACCTGATCGCCCACCAGTTGTTTGGCGAGCGCATCCAACCCCATGGCGAAGAATGGCAATTGATCATGCGCGGGGTTTACGAACTGCCGCCGGATCGTTGCCACACCTATGCCGTGAAGCGCCGGCAAGTCACCCGCTATATCTACCGATGCCCGTGTGCCGACAGTGACTTTCCGTTTTCGCCACAGCGCCACGGCATGGTGGCCCAGGGCAGGCGGTATCTGTGTCGGCGGTGTCGGCAGACCCTGGTGTTCACCGGGGAAACTCGGGTGGAGTGAGGGCCTCATCGGGAGCAAGCCCCCTCCCACATTTTGACCGCGCCGCCTGTCAACTGTGGGAGGGGGCTTGCTCCCGATAGCGCCCGTTCAGGCACTACCCAACCACGTTGGCACCCCGCAACTCGGCTATCCGCTGCGCACTGATCCCCAGCTCCGTCAGCACCTCGTCACTATGGGCACCGACCGCCACCCCGATATGTCGAGGTGCCGGCAAGCCCTCTGAAAATTTCAACGGGCAGGCGATTTGCGCCTGGGTCGAGCCATCGGCCCTTGGCACCTGGCACACCAGCTCACGGGCTTTCAACTGCGGATGCTGCACCGCCTCACTCAAGCTGAGCACAGGCTCCACACAGGCATCCACCCCGGCAAACAACTCACACAGCTCATCGAAGCTGCGCTTCTCGAACTCGATCTGCAGCGCCAGCTTTAGGGCCTTTTGCTGCTCCGGCCTGGGTAACAGGCCCTGGGCCGCCAGCTCCGGCCGTCCCAAGGCCACGCATAATTGCTGCATAAACCCCGGTTCCAGGCTGCCGACCGACATCCAGCGCCCATCTCGCGTGCGGTAGTAGTCGTAAAAGCTGCCGCCATTGAGCACATGATTCTCGCGCCCCGGTTCCACCCCACAGGCCAGGTAGCCCGCACCGGCCATGGCGTTCAGGCTGAACGAACAGTCGGTCATGCTCACATCCAGATGCTGGCCGACGCCGCTCTGCTGTCGAGCGACGACCGCCGCCAGCAGCCCGACCACCGCGTGCAGCGAACCCCCAGCCACATCCGCCAACTGCACGCCCAGCGGCACTGGCCCGCTGTCCTGGCGCCCGGTATGACTGGCCACGCCCGCCAACGCGAGGTAGTTGATATCGTGCCCGGCGCGGTCCTTGTAGGGGCCGGTTTGGCCGTAGCCGGTGATCGATACGTAAATCAGCCGAGGGTTGATCGCCTTCAGCGCCTCGTAGCCCAAGCCCAGGCGCGCCATCACCCCTGGGCGGAACTGTTCGACGAGGATGTCGTAGTCCTTGACCAGTTCACGCACGATCTCCAGTGCTTCGGCGCGTTTCAGGTCCAACGCGAGGCTGCGCTTATTGCGGTTGAGGTACGCATGGCTCGCCGAGGTCCCCTGATCATGGGGCGGCAGCACGCGTAACAGGTCCTTGCGCGTGGACGACTCGATGCGCAGCACTTCAGCGCCCATGTCCGCCAGCATCAGCGAAGCAAAGGGGCCAGGCAGCAAGGTGGAAAAATCCAGCACTTTGAGGGACGCCAAGGGACCAGACATGGAGACTCCGTTTGCACTTCGAATGCCCCTAGACTAGGCAGCCTTGCGCCTACCGGCAATCGCCGGAACGATCAGCGACGGTGACCGTTTTGATCACGGCGGGCTTTTTCGCGGCGGCGGCTTTATCATTGGCCCACGTTTGCTGGCAGAGTGTCCCATGAAGTTCGCGATAGCGCTGTTTTCCGCCGCCCATGCGCCCTCCTCACGCCGCGCCTTGCTGTTCGCTCAGGCGGCGCTGGCGGCCGGGCATGAGATCGTGCGGCTGTTTTTTTATCAGGATGGCGTCTATAGCGCCTCCAACAACGTGGTTGCGCCCCAGGATGAGCAAGACATTGCGCGCCAGTGGCGCGAATTCGTCAGCGCGCACCAGCTCGACGGCGTGGTGTGCATTGCCGCCGCCTTGCGCCGTGGCGTGCTCAACAGTGAAGAGGCCACGCGCTACCAACGCAGTGCCGTGAACCTGGAGGCACCGTGGGCACTCTCGGGCCTGGGGCAATTGCACGACGCCGCCCAGGCGGCCGACCGCCTGATCTGCTTTGGAGGGCCATGACATGTCCAAATCTTTACTGGTGATCAGCCGCCAGGCACCGTGGTCCGGGCCGAGCGCGCGTGAAGCGCTGGATATCGTGCTGGCCGGCGGCGCGTTCGATCTGCCCATCGGTTTATTGTTCATGGATGACGGCGTGTTCCAGTTGGCGCCGCATCAGGACGCCATGGCCGTGCAACAAAAAGACCTGAGCGCCAACCTGCAGGCGCTGGGGCTGTTCGGCATCGATGAGGTCTTCGCCTGCCAACACAGCCTCGCCGAACGTGGGCTCACGGTGCCAACCAATGCCGAAGCGCTGGGCAATGCACAAATCTCCCAGTTGATTGACCGTTACGACCAGGTGATCACCCTCTGATGTCGACTCTCCATGTGGTATCTCACTCCCCCTTCACCGACAGCCGGCTCGCCAGTTGCCTGCGCATCTGCGCTGCCGATGACGCGATCCTGCTCTGCGGCGACGGCGCGTATGCGCTGCATAATACAGCCCTGCAAACCAGAGGGCTGAAGGTCTGGGTGCTGGCCGAAGACCTGCAGGCGCGTAACCTGCCCCTGCCGGACTGGGCCGACAGCGTCGACTATCCAGGCTTCGTACAACTGTCGATCGACTACGACAAGGTCAACACCTGGTTATGAACACGCTGACCGTGGGTTCGCACACCCTCGAACTGGACAAGGACGGTTACCTGGTCGACCTGAACGCATGGTCCGCCGAGGTCGCCAACGCCCTGGCCGCCGCCGAAGCGTTGGCGCTGACGGCGGAGCACTGGGAAATCCTCGAACTGCTGCGCGGCTTCTACGCCGAGTTCCAGCTGTCCCCCGCCACGCGTCCGCTGATCAAGTACACCGCCTTGAAGCTGGGCCCGGAAAAGGGCAACAGCCTGTACCTCAACAAACTGTTCAACGGCACTCCCGCCAAACTCGCCGCCAAGCTGGCGGGCCTGCCCAGACCGACGAATTGCCTATGACCGACTTTGCCCCGCTGACCCTCGAAACGCCTGCCGAGCACCCGTTTGCACAGTTCGTACGCATCCTGGGCAAAGGCAAGCGCGGCGCGCGCAACCTCACCCGCGAAGAGGCCCGCGAGGCCATGGGCATGCTGCTCGACGAACAAGTCGAAGACACCCAGCTCGGTGCGTTCCTGATGCTGCTGCGCCACAAGGAAGAAAGCCCGCAAGAGCTCGCCGGCTTCACCGAGGCCGTCCGCGAGCGTCTGCAGGCTCCGGCGCTGAACGTGGATATCGATTGGCCGTCCTATGCCGGCAAGAAACGCCACCTGCCCTGGTTCCTGCTGGCGGCCAAATGCCTGGCACAAAACGGTGTGCGCATCCTCATGCACGGGGGTGGCGCCCACACGGCAGGCCGGCTGTACACCGAGCAATTGCTGGAAGGCTTGCAGATTCCGCTGTGCCGCAACTGGCACCAGGTGGAAGCGGCCTATGCCCACGGCAACCTGGTGTTTATCCCACTGGGTGACTGGGCACCGCAACTGCAACGCATGATCGACCTGCGCAACACCCTGGGCCTGCGCTCGCCGATCCACTCCCTGGCGCGCCTGCTCAACCCGCTGAATGCACGCCTTGGCCTGCAAAGCATTTTCCATCCCGGTTACCAGGGTGTGCACCGTGATGCCAGCGGCCTACTGGGCGACAATGTGATCGTGGTGAAGGGTGACGGCGGCGAAATCGAGATCAACCCCGACGCTGCGAGCCACCTCTATGGCACCACTGGCGGCGAGAGCTGGGATGAAGAGTGGCCCGCCCTCTCCACCCAGCGCCACGTCAAACCGGCCACACTCGAACCTGAACACCTGAAGGCGCTGTGGCGCGGCGACGTCGAGGACAGTTATCCGCAACTGGCGTTGATCGCTACCATGGCTCTGGCCTTGCGTGGCCTGGGGCATCCCCGCGAGCAGGCATTCGCGTTGGCCCAGCAATACTGGGATGCTCGGGATAAATCGATTTAGTCGATCATTAACGCCCGGTCTTTGCGCTTTTAAATCGAACTCAGCCCTTTAAACTGGCCTCCAACGCTTACTTATTAGTCGAGGAGCCAGTCATGGGCTTGCTGATCAAAGGACATTGGAAAGACCAGTGGTACGAAAGTAGCGCGGACGGTGCGTTCCAACGGGAACAGGCGCAACGCCGCAACTGGGTCACCACCGACGGCAGGCCTGGCCCCAGTGGTGAAGGTGGCTTCAAGGCCGAGGCCGGACGCTACCATCTGTATGTGTCGCTCGCCTGCCCCTGGGCTCACCGCACCTTGATCCTGCGCAAGCTCAAGGGTTTGGAAAGCCTGATCGACGTGTCGGTGGTCAGCTGGTTGATGCTGGAAAACGGCTGGACCTTCGACAAGGCCCACGGTTCTACCGGCGACAAGCTGGAGGGTTTCGAATTCATGCACCAACGCTATACCGCCGACACCGCCGACTACACCGGCCGCGTCACGGTGCCGGTGCTGTGGGACAAGCAGCTCAAGCGCATTGTCAGCAATGAATCGGCGGAGATCATCCGCATGTTCAACAGTGCGTTCAACGAACTGACCGGCAACACGCTGGATTTTTACCCCGAGGCCCTGCGCCCCACTATCGATGCGCTGAACGAACGCATCTACCCCGCCGTGAACAACGGCGTATACCGCGCCGGTTTCGCCACCTCGCAGCAGGCGTACGAAAGTGCATTTGATGATGTGTTTGCCGAACTCAGCCACCTGGAACAGCACTTGGGCGACCATCGCTACCTGGCCGGCGAATACCTGACCGAGGCCGACGTGCGGCTGTTCACCACGCTGATTCGCTTTGACGCGGTGTATTACAGCCATTTCAAATGCAACCTGCGCCGGATAGCGGATTATCCGAACCTGTCAAACTGGCTAAGGGAAATGTATCAGTGGCCGGGCGTGGCCGAGACAGTGGATTTCGAGCATATCAAGGGACATTACTATGCCAGTCACCGTACGATCAATCCGACGGGGATTGTGCCCAAAGGCCCATTGCAAGCGTTTGATGCCGAACATGATCGCGAGCGATTAGCCGGTCAAGGTGTTTGGAGCTGATCCGGATAATGGGCTGCGCTTGAGGGCCTCATCGGGAGCAAGCCCCCTCCCACACTCTGGAATGCATTCCAATGTGGGAGGGGGCTTGCTCTCGATGCTCTTGAGGCTTAAAGCTGTTCCTGAGCGCCCTCGAACCACTTGAGTTTTTCGCGCAACACGACCACTTCACCGACGATGACCAACGTCGGCGCATGCACTTCATGCTCCGCCACCATGCGTGGTAAATCGGCCAGGGTGCCGGTAAACACGCGCTGGTTGGACGTGGTGCCCTGCTGGATCAGCGCCGCCGGGGTGTCGGCCGAGCGCCCGTGCTTGATCAACTGCTCGCAGATGATCGGCAAGCCAATCAACCCCATGTAGAACACCAGGGTCTGCGACGGCCCTACCAGGTCCAGCCAAGGCAGGTCCGAAGTCCCGTCTTTGAGGTGCCCGGTGATAAAACGCACCGATTGCGCATAATCACGGTGCGTCAGGGGAATCCCGGCATACGCCGCGCAACCACTGGCGGCCGTGATCCCCGGCACCACCTGGAATGGAATGCCATGGGCTGCCAATTCCTCGATCTCTTCGCCGCCACGGCCAAAGATGAACGGGTCGCCCCCTTTGAGACGCAGCACGCGCTTGCCTTGCTTGGCCAGGTCCACCAGTTGCTGGTTGATCTGGTCCTGCGGCACGGCATGCTCGGCGCGACGCTTGCCGACATACACGCGCTCGGCATCGCGACGGCACAGTTCGAGAATCGCCGGTGCCACCAAGCGGTCATACAGCACCACATCGGCTTGCTGCATCAAGCGCAGGGCGCGGAAGGTCAGCAGGTCGGGATCACCTGGGCCTGCGCCCACCAAATACACCTCGCCCGGTGCATCGGGCGGTGCACCGTTGACCTTCTCGATCAGCAGGCGCTCGGCTTCAGCGCCCTGCCCGGCCAGCTGGCGGTCGGCAATCGGGCCTTGGAAAACCTCTTCCCAGAACGCCCGGCGTTGCTGCACATCCGGGTACAAACCTTTGACCTGCGCACGAAAACGCGCCGCCAACCCGGCCAACTGGCCGTAGGTGGACGGAATCCAGGTCTCCAGCTTGGCCCGGATCAACCGCGCCAGCACCGGCGCATCGCCACCGCTGGAGACGGCAATCACCAGCGGCGAGCGGTCGACAATCGCCGGGAAGATCACGCTGCACAAGGCCGGCGCGTCCACCACATTGACCGGCACGCAACGGCGCTTGGCATCGCTGGACACTTGCGCGTTCAGGGGCTCGTCGTCAGTTGCCGCGATGATCAGGGTGCAACCGTCGAGGTCGACCTCCTGATAACCGCGCAAAATCAGTTCCCCGCCAATGCCCAGCACCAGTTCACGCAACTGGTCTTCGATCTGGGGAGCAACCACCCGCAGCAACGCACCGGCGTCGGCCAGCAGCCGGGATTTGCGCAAGGCAATCTCCCCGCCACCGACGACCAACACTCGACTGCCGCGCAGGTTATGAAACAGCGGCAGAAATTCCATTTAGGCGATGACCTCAACGCCCGCCATGTACGGCTTGAGCACCTCAGGCACGCGGATCGAACCGTCAGCCTGCTGGTAGTTTTCCAGCACGGCCACCAGGGTACGGCCTACCGCCAGCCCCGAACCGTTGAGTGTGTGTACCAACTCCGGCTTGCCGGTTTCCGGGTTACGGAAACGCGCCTGCATACGACGGGCCTGGAAGTCGCCACAGTTGGAGCACGACGAAATCTCGCGATATTTGCCCTGGCTTGGCACCCACACTTCGAGGTCGTAGGTCTTCACTGCACTGAAGCCCATGTCGCCGGTGCACAGCGCCAGTACGCGGTACGGCAGTTCGAGCAGTTGCAGGACGCGTTCGGCGTTGGCGGTCAGGCCTTCCAGGGCGTCCATCGAGGTCGACGGCTCGACGATCTGCACCATCTCGACCTTGTCGAACTGGTGCTGGCGGATCATGCCGCGGGTGTCGCGGCCCGATGCACCGGCTTCGCTACGGAAGCATGGGCTGTGAGCCACGAACTTCAACGGCAGTTGCTTGGCGTCGAGGATCTCGCCGGAGACGATGTTGGTCAGCGACACTTCGGCGGTCGGGATCAGGTACAGGTCGGCCTCGCCTTCGCGGCTGATCTTGAACAGGTCCTCTTCGAACTTCGGCAACTGGCTGGTACCCATCAACGCCGGAGCCTGCACCAGGTAAGGCGTGTAGGCTTCCTCGTAACCGTGCTCGGCGGTGTGCAGGTTGATCATGAACTGCGCCAGGGCGCGATGCAGGCGGGCCACCGGGCCACGCAGCAAGGAGAAACGCGCGCCGGACATCTTGGCGGCGGTTTCGAAATTCAGGCCGCCGGTCAGTTCGCCCAGGGCAACGTGGTCCTTGATCTCGAAATCAAAGGCTTTTGGCGTGCCCCAACGGCGCACTTCGACGTTGCCGTCTTCGTCTTCACCGACCGGCACCGACTCGTGCGGGATGTTAGGGATGCCCAGCAGGATCGAATCCAGCTCGGACTGGATCTTGTCCAGCTCGACCTTGCCTTCGGACAGCTCAGTGCCCATCCGCTCGACGTCCGCCATCAACGGCGCGATGTCTTCGCCGCGCTGCTTGGCCTGACCGATGGATTTGGAACGCGCATTTCGCTCAGCCTGCAGTGCTTCGGTGCGGGTCTGGACGGTCTTGCGCTGTTCTTCCAGCGCTTCGATGCGCGCAACATCCAAGGCAAAGCCACGGGATGCCAGGCGGTCCGCTACGTCCTGAAGGTTGCTACGTAACAGTTTGGAATCGAGCATGTCGGTCTCTCGTTTATCAAAGTTTGGTCAAGGACAGGCCGGCCCAGGTGGCGAGCAGCCCGCCGAACACGCTGATGCCCAGGTAACCGAAGGCTACCAGGGCCTGCCCGCTTTCCAGCAGGCGCACCGTATCCAGTGAAAAGGATGAAAAGGTCGTCAGACCGCCTACAAAGCCGACAATCAAGCCGGCGCGAATTTCAATCGGCACTTCCGGGCGCAACAGGAACCAGCCGTACAACAGCCCGATGATCAGGCAACCGACCAGGTTGACCGCCAGCGTCGCCATGTAAAAATGCTTCGGCCAATTGGCGCTGACCCAGGTACCCGTGGCGAAACGCAATAATGTACCAGCGATGCCGGCAACGGACACGGCAAGAATCGTCTTGAGCACTACTTTCTCCGCTGCCTGGGGCTGAGTCGATCGAGTTGAGCGAGGTGATTGAGCTTTTCACCGATCTTCAGCTCCAGGCCCCGGGGCACCGGCTGGTAGAACGGCTGCGGGTCCAGCGCGTCGGGGAAGTAGTCTTCACCGGCGGCATAGGCATCGGGTTCGTCGTGGGCGTAGCGGTATTCGTCGCCGTAACCCAGCTGCTTCATCAGCTTGGTCGGCGCATTGCGCAGGTGCAGCGGCACTTCGAGCGAGCCATGTTCGGCGGCGGCGCGCAAGGCCGACTTGAACCCCATGTACACCGCGTTGCTTTTCGGGGCGCACGCCAGGTAAGTAATGGCCTGGGCCACGGCCAGTTCGCCTTCCGGGCTGCCGAGGCGTTCCTGCACTTCCCATGCAGCGAGGCACAGGCTCAAGGCACGCGGGTCGGCGTTGCCGATGTCCTCACTGGCCATGCGCACCACGCGCCGCGCCAGGTAGAGCGGGTCACAACCACCGTCGATCATGCGTGCAAACCAATACAACGCGCCATCGGGGTTGGAGCCACGCACCGACTTGTGCAGCGCGGAGATCTGGTCGTAGAACGCCTCGCCGCCCTTGTCGAAACGACGGCGGGTGTCACCTAGCAGGCTTTGCAGCAGCTCGACGCCGATTTCGTGGCCGTCCTCGGCCAGGTCGGAGGCGTTTTCCAGCAGGTTGAGAAAGCGTCGGCCATCACCGTCGGCGGCGGTCAGCAAAATCTTGAAGGCTTCGTCGCCAACCGTCAGTTGACGCTTGCCCAGGCCCTTGTCTTCGCTCAAGGCTCGGTGCAGCAGCTTTTGCATCGCCGCTTCATCCAGGCTCTTGAGCACGTAGACCCGCGCCCTCGAGAGCAACGCATTGTTGAGTTCAAACGATGGGTTTTCAGTGGTAGCGCCGATAAAGATCAGCGTGCCGTCTTCGACATACGGCAGAAACGCATCCTGCTGCGACTTGTTGAAGCGATGGACTTCGTCAACGAACAGGATGGTGCGCTTGCCGTACTGCCCGGCCTGCTGCTTGGCGACTTCCACCGCCTGGCGGATCTCCTTGACCCCGGCGAGTACCGCCGAGACCGTTTCGAAGTGAGCATCCGAGACTTTTGCCAGAAGCCGCGCCAGGGTGGTCTTGCCCACCCCCGGCGGCCCCCAGAAAATCATCGAATGCAGCGCACCCTGCTCCAGGGCTTCACGCAATGGCTTGCCGCGAGCGAGCAGGTGTTCCTGCCCGACGTACTCGTCCAGGTTGGTCGAGCGCAAGCGCGCGGCCAGGGGCTGAGCAATCGGGTCACTTCGAAACAGATCCATGGGCAGCGTTTGAAACCTCTGGGAGATTTATTCCTGGATCACGTCGGCACCCTTGGGGATGTCGAACTTGAACTTGGAAGCAGGGACAGGCTGGTTGGCCTTGACGCCGGAGAACAGGATATCGGTGCGCTGGCCAACACTGTCGACCAGGCGCATGTTGTTGATCACGCCATTGCCGAATGACAACGACAGCGTATCAAACAGCGTGTCCTTGGATTTGGGCTTGAGGGTGAACTCGATCACGTTGCTGGTTTGCTTGGACGTGATATCGAAGCTGTCGTTGATTTTCGATACGTCGCCCGACAGCAGTAGCGCCGGCGTCTGGTTCAGGCGCGGGTCGAGCTTCTTGATGGTCGCCTGCTCCAGGTCCGGGTCCCACAGGGTGACCTTCTGGCCGTCGGAGACGATGGTCTGCTCAGACTTGCCTTCCGTATGCCAGTAGAACAGGCCAGGACGCTGCACGGCCATTTCGCCTGCGGTTTCCTGCAACTGGGTACCACCGGCATCCAGGGTCAACTGGGAGAAGCGCGCGGTCAGGGTCTGGGATTTGTCCAACAGGTTCTTCAGGCTGGCGACGGAGGCCGGGTCAGCGTGAGCCGAAACAGCGGTCAGGGCCAGTGCCGGCAACAACAGCATGCGGATAAGACGCATGGGAGTCCTCATTGAGTGTCAGGGCGCGCCGTGTGTGGCCACACGGCGCGGGATCAGTCGCGCATCTGCCCGGGGGCGATGACTTCACGCGAGCCGTTGGTATTCATTGCGGTCACGACACCGGCCATTTCCATGGCTTCGATCATGCGGGCGGCGCGGTTGTAGCCGATTTTCAGTTTGCGCTGCACGGCAGAAATCGAGGCGCGGCGGCTTTCCAGTACGAACGCCACGGCTTCGTCGTAGAGGGCGTCGGTTTCAGCATCGTCGTCTCCCCCGCCGCCGCCGTTCTCAAAGCCGCTGCCGGCTTCTTCGACGCCGTTGAGGATGTCGTCGTTGTACTCGGGAGCGCCACGCAGTTTCCAGGCCTCCACCACGCGGTGCACTTCATCGTCGGAGACGAACGCACCGTGAACCCGGATCGGCAGGCTGGTACCCGGTGGCATGTAGAGCATGTCACCGTGACCCAGCAGTTGCTCGGCGCCGCCCTGGTCGATGATGGTACGCGAGTCGATCTTGCTCGAGACCTGGAACGCCATGCGTGTCGGGATGTTGGCCTTGATCAGACCGGTGATCACATCCACCGAGGGACGCTGGGTCGCCAGGATCAAGTGAATACCGGCCGCACGAGCCTTCTGGGCGATACGGGCGATCAGCTCTTCGACCTTCTTGCCGACGATCATCATCATGTCGGCGAATTCGTCGACCACCACTACGATGGTCGGCAGCTTGGTCAGTTTCGGCGCTTCGTCGTGAATGCTTTCACGCTTGTAGAGCGGGTCATCAATGGTCTCGCCGCGCTCCTGGGCTTCCTTGATCTTGGCATTGAAGCCCGACAGGTTACGCACGCCCATCTTCGCCATGAGCTTATAGCGGCGCTCCATCTCGGCGACGCTCCAGCGCAGGGCGTTGGCGGCGTCCTTCATGTCGGTGACCACCGGGCACAGCAGATGCGGGATGCCTTCGTAGATCGACAGTTCCAACATCTTCGGGTCGATCATGATCAGCTTGGCGTCGTCCGGGCCGGACTTGAACAGGATCGACAGGATCATCGCGTTCACACCCACCGACTTACCGGAACCGGTGGTACCGGCCACCAGCAGGTGCGGCATCTTCGCAAGGTCAGTGATCACCGGCTTGCCGCCGATGTCATGGCCGAGGGCCAGGGTGACCGGCGACTTGAAGTTGTCGTATTCCGGCGTCGACAGCACCTCGGAAAAGCGCACGATCTGACGGTCTTCGTTAGGAATCTCGATACCCACGGTCGTCTTGCCCGGGATCACTTCCACCACACGCACACTGGTCACGGCCAGGGAGCGGGCAAGGTCCTTGGCCAGGTTGGCGATGCGGCTGACCTTCACGCCGGCGGCCGGCTGGATTTCGTAGCGGGTAATCACAGGGCCTGGGTGGATGGAGTCCACCGCCACTTCCACGCCGAACTCCTTGAGCTTGATTTCCAGCAGGTGGCCGACGGCCGCCAGGGATTCGGGCGAATAGTTGAGTTGTTTCTTTTCGGCCGGATCGAGAATCGAGATCGGCGGCAAGGTGCCTTCGATCGCGCTGTCGATAAACAACGGTGCCTGTTTCTCTTTTTGCACACGATGGCTGGGCTCGGGCGCCTTGACGGGCGCAGGAGCGATCACCGGCGGCACCTGTTTCTCGCGGTCCGACATGTGCTTGCTCAGCGCCTGTTCGCGTTCGATCAGGCGCTCCTTGACCTTGGCCTGCTCGCGGCGGTCCGGCGTGCTCGGGGCCACGACTTCGTTGACGCGGGTATCGACCTCGCGCAATTGCGCAACCATGCGCTTGCGCTCGACCCGAGCCGCCCACCAGCGGTTGGCGGCGCCCTGGAACAGTTCGAACAGGTCCAAGGTGATCTTTCCGGTCACGTCCATCACCTTGAACCATGAAAGGTCGGTGAACACGGTGAGGCCAAACAGGAACAAGGCGATGAACATCAGGGTGCTGCCCTGGATGTTCAAGGTCCTGCGCGCCAGGTCGCCCAGGCTCTCACCCAGCGCCCCGCCCGCGCCGGCCGGCAGGCCGGTGGGTGCATGAAAATGGATATGGGCCAGCGCCGCGCCGGACAGCACCAGGAAAACCAGGCCGATCAGGCGCCAGGAGAACAGCCAGCCGCTCCACTGCCAAGGTTCATGGCGTTGACGGAAGATCTGCCAGGTCTTGATCGCCAGCAGCAACGGGAAGATGTAAGCGAAGTAACCCAGCACCATGAACAGGATATCGGCGCTGTAGGAACCGGCCGGGCCGCCGAAGTTCTGCACGTCTTCGATCTTGCTGTTGTGACTCCAGCCCGGATCGTCCTTGCCGTACGTGAGCAAGGCCATCATCAGGAACAGGCAGAGCGCGCCGATGGCGATCAGCGCACCTTCCTTGAGTCGATAATGCAGGTGCTGGCGCCAGGCCGGCACGACTGCTGCTTTAGGTGTTGCGGCGGATTTCTTCAAAACGGGTCTATTCCTGCGCTTAAGCGCGTCCATCTGTTGAATAACTGTAAATACTGCCCAATCCGAGCAGCTGAAAAATGAACGAACGTCGTTGAATCTACTTTTAACACCGAGCGGTGGCTGGATGAAACGGCGATAACGCCACAATGCCCGCATTGTACGGGTTTGTGTGCTTGATGCCACGCCCTTGCCCGTCGCCGAGCGGCACCGCCAATCCAAGTGTCACGGCATGTTCAATTTGAGCACGCATTGTCTTTGCTGACAAAGGCTTATGAGGTGTTTTTATTAATCCAGGCAAGCTTGGCAATTGGCCTGCAGGGCTCAGACCCGATTACGACCACACCTCACGCACAGAGTTGCAGAAACACCCGCTTACGCCAAACCACGCCAACGCCCGATTCGGGCTGGCCCCGCAGCGCTGCGTCGATAATAATCCCCCCTTGCGCGGCAGGCGCACGGCCTGCCACTCCCCTCCCCTACCGTAAGCCTGGATGCCATGCTGACCTGGTTGCAACGCGACTCCCTCACATTTCCGCCGCTGGCCAAGGCCATGCGCGAACCCAATGGCCTACTGGCCGCCGGTGGCGACCTGTCGGCCGAACGGCTGATCCAGGCTTATCGCCACGGGTGCTTCCCCTGGTTCTCGGAAGGCCAGCCGATTCTCTGGTGGTCGCCGGATCCGCGCACGGTCATATTCCCTGACGAGCTGCATGTTTCTCGCAGCCTCGAAAAGCTGCTGCGCCAACAGCGCTACAGCGTGACCTTCGACCAGGACTTCGCAGCCGTCATCCGGGCCTGCGCGGCGCCTAGAGCCTACGCCGACGGCACCTGGATCACCGAGGGCATACAAAGCGCCTACCTGGCGCTGCATCAGCGCGGGATCGCGCATTCGGTAGAGGTATGGGACGACGGCACACTGGTCGGCGGCCTGTACGGCCTGGCCATGGGCCAACTGTTCTTCGGCGAATCCATGTTCAGCCGCGCCGATAACGCTTCGAAAGTCGGCTTTGCAACACTCACCCGGCAATTGCAGGCCTGGGGTTTTGTACTGATCGACTGCCAGATGCCCAACAACCACCTGCACAGCCTGGGCGCCCGTGCCATACCGCGCAGCGAATTTGCAGCCTTCCTGCGCAACCATCTGGATCAACCCAGCACTGGCCCGTGGGTTTCCTAGGCGACTTCCTCGCACCTGGCTTACACTTATTTCAAAGCTTATCCCGAGGGTTGATCATGACCGAGCTGGCGCGCTTGAAGTTTTATGCCACTCAAGCTCACTCTTGCAGCTATCTGCCCGATGAGCAGGCCACCACGCTGTTCCTCGACCCCAGCCAGCCCATGGATGTGCATGTGTACGCCGATTTATCGGAAATGGGCTTTCGACGCAGCGGCGACCACCTGTACCGACCTCATTGCCAGAACTGCAATGCTTGCGTACCGGCGCGCATCCCGGTTGCGCAGTTTTTACCCGACCGCAATCAGAAGCGCATCCTCAAGCGCAATGCCGACCTGTCGGTAAAGGCCACCACGCCACGCTATACCGAAGAATATTTCGACCTTTACCAGCGCTACATCGAGCAACGCCACGCCGATGGCGATATGTTTCCGCCCAGCCGCGATCAATTTTCCACGTTCCTGGTGCGTGACCTGCCCTTCTCGCGTTTCTATGAATTCCGCCTGGATGGCCGCCTGCTGGCCGTGGCCGTAACCGATCTGCTGCCCAACGGCCTGTCGGCGGTCTACACCTTCTATGAGCCAGGCGAAGATCGCCGCAGCCTGGGGCGCTTCGCGATCCTGTGGCAAATCGGCGAAGCCTTGCGCCTGGAACTGGAGGCGTTGTACCTCGGGTACTGGATAAAAAACTGCAAAAAGATGAATTATAAGACCCAATATCGGCCGATTGAGCTGCTGATTAATCAAAGATGGGTCACGCTTAACTAGAACCCCTTGGCGGGAACACCCTTTTTCGGGCACAATGCACGCCGCTTTTGCCTGGCGCAGTTGCACCGGGCCATTCACTGGACACCGAGGGCTTTACTGCATGTCGAAAGAAGACAGCTTCGAAATGGAAGGCACTGTCGTCGACACCCTGCCCAACACCATGTTTCGCGTGGAGTTGGAAAATGGGCACGTCGTAACCGCGCATATCTCCGGCAAGATGCGCAAGAACTACATTCGTATTCTTACCGGTGACAAAGTGCGCGTCGAGCTGACGCCCTATGACTTGAGCAAAGGGCGCATCACTTACCGCGCTCGCTAAGCTAGTCAATACAAAACGCCCGGTTATGCCGGGCGTTTTTGTTTGCATAGAGTTTTGCCGAGATCACAAAACCCATGTGGGAGGGGGCTTGCTCCCGATAACAATGGACCAGGCAACCAATCTGTTGCTGAACCACCGCTATCGGGAGCAAGCCCCCTCCCACAAGGTGCTTTTGCGCTGCTGCAGTAAACTGTCAGGCCATTTCAGCCGTGGTTTCGAACTCGAAGGTCAATTCGCCGTCCTTCAGATCGATATGCACCACGCCACCATGGTCGGACAATTCGCCGAACAGGATTTCTTCAGCCAACGGCCGCTTGATCTTGTCCTGGATCAGACGAGCCATTGGGCGAGCGCCCATTGCCGCGTCGTAGCCACCTTCGGCCAGCCAATTGCGCGCCGCGTCCGTGACATCCAGCTGCACGCGCTTGTCTTCCAGCTGCGCCTGAAGCTCGGTGAGGAACTTGTCCACCACACTCTTGATGACCTCATGGCTGAGGCGACCAAACTGGATAATGGTGTCCAGGCGGTTGCGGAACTCCGGTGTAAAGCTCTTCTTGATCACTTCCATGGCATCGGAAGAATGATCCTGATGGCTGAAACCGATCGAAGCCCGCGCAGCCGTTTCGGCACCGGCGTTGGTGGTCATGATCACAATCACATTGCGGAAGTCCGCCTTGCGCCCATTGTTGTCGGTCAGGGTCCCGTGATCCATGACCTGCAACAGCAGGTTGAAGACTTCCGGGTGGGCCTTCTCGATTTCGTCGAGCAGCAATACGCAATGCGGCTGCTTGGTGATCGCCTCAGTCAACAGGCCGCCCTGGTCGAAACCGACATAGCCCGGAGGCGCACCGATCAGGCGCGACACAGTGTGACGCTCCATGTATTCGGACATGTCGAAACGCACCAGCTCAATGCCCATGGCCTTGGCCAACTGCCGCGCCGCTTCGGTCTTGCCGACGCCGGTAGGGCCGGCGAACAGGAACGAACCTACCGGCTTGTCCGGTGACTTGAGCCCCGCACGGGACAGCTTGATCGCCGTGGACAACGAGTCGATGGCCGCATCCTGACCGAACACCGTCAGCTTGAGGTCGCGCTCCAGGTTACGCAGCAGCTCTTTATCGGAGCTGGTGACGTGTTTTGGCGGAATCCGTGCGATTTTCGCCACGATATCCTCAACCTGAGGCACGTCGATGCGTTTCACACGTTTCTCGACCGGCTGCAGGCGCTGAAAGGCACCCGCCTCGTCGATCACATCGATAGCCTTGTCGGGCATGTGCCGGTCGTTGATATAACGCGACGCCAGCTCAGCCGCCGAACGCAGCGCCTCATCGGTATACTCGATGCCGTGGTGCGCCTCGAAACGCCCCTTGAGGCCGCGCAGAATGCCGATGGTGTCTTCAACCGACGGCTCGGACACGTCAACTTTCTGGAAGCGGCGTGCGAGCGCGCGGTCTTTTTCGAAGATGCCGCGAAATTCCTGGAACGTCGTCGAGCCGATGCAACGGATATCACCCGACGAAAGCAACGGCTTGAGCAGGTTGGACGCATCCATCACGCCACCGGATGCCGCACCAGCACCAATGATGGTGTGGATTTCATCAATGAACAGGATTGCCTGCGGGCGTTTTTTCAGTTCGCCGAGCAGCGCCTTGAAACGCTTCTCGAAGTCGCCACGGTATTTGGTCCCGGCGAGCAATGCCCCCAGGTCCAGGGAGTAGACGACGCTGTTGGCCAGCAGGTCAGGCACCTGGTTATCGACGATGCGCTTGGCCAGGCCTTCGGCAATCGCGGTTTTACCCACGCCGGCCTCGCCGACCAGCAACGGATTGTTCTTGCGACGACGCGCAAGGATCTGCGCTACACGCTCAACCTCCAGCTCACGCCCCACCAGCGGATCGATCCGCCCCTGGCGCGCCAGCTCATTGAGGTTGCTGGCATAGGCATCCAGCGGGTTGCTTGAAGAAGAAGACTCACCGCCCTCGTCGTCCTGCATATCCTGCTCACCTTCGGAATGATCGCCGTGCCCAGGCACTTTGGAGATACCGTGGGCGATGTAGTTGACGACATCAATACGGGCAACGCTCTGCTGCTTGAGCAGGAACACTGCCTGGCTTTCCTGCTCGCTGAAAATCGCCACAAGCACATTGGCGCCTGTGACTTCACGCTTACCGGAGCTCTGTACGTGGAAAACAGCACGCTGCAATACCCGCTGAAAGCCCAGGGTCGGCTGGGTTTCACGGTCCTCGTCATGCACGGGGATCAGTGGCGTGGTGGAGTCGATAAACTCCTGCAGGTCATGCTTGAGTTTGTCGAGGTTGGCGCCGCACGCACGCAGAACGGTGGCGGCAGCTTCATTATCCAAAAGTGCCAGCAGCAGGTGCTCGACGGTCATGAACTCATGACGTTTCGAGCGAGCCTCCTTGAAGGCAAGATTGAGGGTGACTTCGAGCTCGCGGTTTAACATAGCTTCACCTCATACCCAAGTGGTCGGCGTTAACCGTCCTTCTCGATTTCACAGAGTAGCGGATGCTGGCTTTCCCTGGCGTACTGGTTGACCTGCATGGCCTTTGTCTCGGCGATGTCGCGGGTAAACACTCCACATACTGCCCGTCCTTCTGTGTGAACGGCCAGCATTACCTTGGTCGCCAACTCGCGGTTCAGGTTAAAAAACACCTCGAGCACTTCGACGACGAAATCCATCGGTGTGTAGTCATCATTAAACAAAACCACCTTGTACATGGGCGGCGCCTGTAGAGCAGGCTTGGCCTCCTGAACAGCAATGCCTGCAGAGCCGTCCTCGTCATGTTCCTGATCCGGGCGATCCTGATTGAATGTTAGTCGAATCTGGCTATTTGCATGCATGGAAAGAAAGGTTCGTCAGTGGTTCAAATACAGTGGTGGGGGCGCCCTGCCAGAATTTCAACTCTGACCGATTGGTCGCCTTGACTATCGGAAAATCGGTGATACAACCAATAGAACCCACATTGGGTAAAAAAGGTCCGCGCAGTCAACCTTATTTATTCGGGTTAGGACGGATAAACTGGATGATACTCCAGTGATGGAGTCTGGTGCAGAGGGATATGGGCATGACTAGCGGTAAGGTCAAGTGGTTCAACAATGCCAAGGGTTTCGGCTTCATCATTGAAGACGACAAGGACGAAGACCTTTTTGCGCATTACTCGGCAATTAAAATGGATGGTTATAAAACACTGAAAGCGGGCCAAGCGGTGAGCTTTGAGATCATTCAGGGACCGAAAGGGCTGCACGCCGTGAACATCTGTGCAGTTGCGGCTGACGCCAGCACAAAAACCGCCACCCCCACCGCTCAAAAAGAAAAGAAATTAACGGTCTGAACGACCACGAGCGTGTGAGCAGCGATAAAAAACGGCCATCCCAATCAATTTGGAGTGGCCGTTTTTTTACCTCTTCTTACATATGCGAAATCAGCGCCTCACCAAAACCCGATGACGATACGAGTTTTGCGCCGCCCATCAGCCGCTCGAAGTCGTAGGTCACGGTCTTCGCCGAAATGGCGCCGTTGGTGCCCTTGATGATCAGGTCAGCCGCTTCGGTCCAGCCCATGTGGCGCAGCATCATCTCTGCCGAGAGGATCAGCGAGCCCGGGTTGACCTGGTCCTTGCCCGCATACTTGGGCGCCGTACCGTGGGTCGCCTCGAACATCGCCACGGTGTCGGACAGGTTGGCCCCCGGGGCAATGCCGATACCACCCACTTCGGCCGCCAATGCGTCGGAGAGGTAGTCGCCGTTCAGGTTGAGCGTGGCGATCACGTCATATTCAGCCGGGCGCAACAGGATCTGCTGGAGCATGGCGTCGGCAATGGCATCCTTGACCACTACATTCTTGCCGGTCTTGGGGTTCTTGAACTGCATCCAGGGACCACCATCCAGCAAGGTTGCGCCGAATTCTTCAGCCGCCACTTCGTAGGCCCACTCCTTGAAGGCCCCCTCAGTGAATTTCATGATGTTGCCTTTGTGCACGATGGTCAGCGAATCGCGGTCGTTATCCACCACATATTGCAGGGCCTTGCGCGCCAGGCGCCGGGTGCCTTCCCTGGAGACCGGCTTGACGCCAATCCCACAATCCTGATCGAAACGAATCTTGGTGACGCCCATTTCTTCCTTCAGGAACTTGATCACCTTGATCGCTTCCGGGGAACCGGCTTTCCACTCGATCCCCGCGTAAATGTCTTCGGAGTTTTCGCGGAAGATGGTCATGTCCACATCTCCCGGCTTCTTGACCGGGCTCGGTACACCCTCAAACCAGCGCACCGGACGCAGGCATACATAGAGGTCAAGTTGCTGACGCAGGGCCACGTTCAACGAACGGATGCCGCCACCGACCGGCGTGGTGAGCGGGCCTTTGATGGACACCACGTAATCCTTGACTGCATCCAGGGTTTCCTGGGGCAGCCAGGTGTCCTGGTCGTAGACTTGAGTTGCTTTTTCGCCGGCATAAACCTCCATCCAGGAGATTTTGCGCTTGCCGCCGTACGCCTTTTGAACAGCTGCATCGACAACCTTGATCATCACCGGGCTGATATCGACACCAATGCCGTCGCCTTCGATGTAGGGGATGATCGGGTTATCAGGAACATTGAGAGAATGGTCTGCATTGACGGTGATTTTGTCGCCGGCTGCCGGAACCTGAATCTTCTTGTATCCCATGCTGAACTCCATCTTTGGATTGAACATCTGGCTGCGTTCGAGCCTACTCCAGATAAATGACGACTGAAACCTCACGCCACGCTCATTTGCATCGAAAACAGCATATTTAGTCGCCTACAAGCTTGAAACAAAAGGCAAAATCGCCAATCTTGAGCACATCATGCGACTTAGGTCGCAACGCGGTACCTGCGACCTTTAGACCAATGGACGACACACCTTTTGTATGAAGGCTCGGCGTAAGCATAGCGACCTATGTATAATGCCGCCGCTGACCCAAGAGTCACGACAGCCGACCGCTCTGGAACAGGTGCCCTCGGCTCGCAAAGCAGGACTATTACAATAGTCCACCCGCTTGACGCTCGACTGATGCAACCCAACATCACCGCGAAGAAACCTCGACATTTCGCTCATGGATGGCTTTGAACGAACGCGCTCCACCCGGCGCATCTCGAGTTTCTGCGCACGCTTTCAGCAAAGAAGAGAGTTAATCCGAATATGCCCACCCGCTCGAAGATCATCTACACCTTCACCGACGAAGCCCCTGCCCTCGCCACCTATTCACTGCTGCCTATCGTAGAGGCCTTCACCGCTTCCGCTGATATTGCCGTGGAAACCCGCGACATCTCCCTGGCCGCGCGCATCCTGGCAAGCTTCCCCGAGCAACTGGGCACCAAGGCCGTCCCGGACCACCTCGCCGAACTGGGCGCCCTGGCCGTTACGCCTGAAGCCAACATCATCAAGCTGCCTAACATCAGCGCCTCGACCCCGCAGCTGCAAGCCGCGATCAAGGAACTGCAGGCCCAGGGCTATGCCTTGCCGGACTACCCGGAAACCGTAACCACCGACGCGGAAAAAGAAACCCGCGCACGTTACGACAAGGTCAAGGGCAGCGCCGTGAACCCGGTCCTGCGCGAAGGCAACTCCGATCGCCGCGCACCCCTGTCGGTCAAGAACTACGCACGCAAGCACCCGCACAAAATGGGCGCCTGGGCTGCCGACTCCAAGTCCCACGTTGCGCACATGAGCAACGGCGACTTCTACGGCAGCGAAAAAGCCGTACAGATCGAGGCCGCTGACGCCGTCAAAATCGCGCTGGTTGCTCAAGACGGCACCACCACCGTCCTGAAAGAAAAGACCAATGTGCAAGCCGGCGAGATCATCGACACCGCCGTGATGAGCAAAAGCGCCCTGCGCTCGTTCATCGCCGCCGAAATCGAAGACGCCAAGAAACAAGGCGTGCTGCTGTCGGTTCACCTCAAAGCCACCATGATGAAGGTCTCCGACCCGATCATGTTCGGCCAGATCGTTGCCGAGTTCTATAAAGACGCCCTGGCCAAGCACGCCACCGTGCTCGAGCAGATCGGCTTCAACCTGAACAACGGCATCGGCGACCTGTACGCCCGCATCAAGACCCTGCCGGCCGACCAGCAAGCCCAGATCGAAGCGGACATTCAGGCGGTCTACGCCGCTCGCCCTTCCCTGGCGATGGTCAACTCCGACAAAGGCATCACCAACCTGCACGTACCAAGCGACGTGATCGTCGACGCCTCGATGCCGGCCATGATCCGCGACTCCGGCAAGATGTGGGGCACCGACGGTCAACTGCACGACACCAAGGCAGTGATCCCGGATCGCTGCTACGCCACCATCTACCAGGCCGTCATCGAAGACTGCAAGGCCAATGGCGCCTTCGACCCGACCACCATGGGCAGCGTGCCGAACGTTGGCCTGATGGCGAATAAAGCCGAAGAGTACGGCTCCCACGACAAGACCTTCCAGATCAAGGCTGACGGCGTGGTTCGCGTCACCGACAGCAAGGGCAACCTGCTGATGGAACAGAAAGTCGAGGCCGGCGATATCTTCCGCATGTGCCAGACCAAAGACGCGCCGATCCAGGATTGGGTCAAGCTCGCCGTCAACCGCGCCCGTGCCAGCAATACCCCGGCAATCTTCTGGCTGGACCCCAAGCGTGCACACGACGGCGTCGTGGTCGAGAAAGTTCAGGCTTACCTGAAAGACCACAACACCGAAGGCCTGGACATCCGCATCATGTCGCCGGTCGACGCGATGAAGTTCACCCTGGAGCGTACCCGCAAGGGCCTGGACACCATCTCGGTGACCGGCAACGTACTGCGCGACTACCTGACCGACCTGTTCCCGATCATGGAACTGGGCACCAGCGCCAAGATGCTGTCGATCGTGCCGCTGATGAATGGCGGCGGCCTGTTCGAAACCGGCGCCGGCGGCTCGGCACCAAAACACGTGCAGCAACTGCTGGAAGAAAACTTCCTGCGCTGGGACTCCCTGGGCGAATTCCTGGCCCTGGCCGCCTCGCTTGAGCATTTGGGTGTGACATACAACAACCCGAAAGCCCTGGTATTGTCCAAGACCCTGGACCAGGCCACCGGCCAGTTCCTCGACAACAACAAGTCGCCATCACGCAAAGTCGGCAACATCGACAACCGTGGCAGCCACTTCTACCTGGCGCTGTACTGGGCACAAGCCCTGGCCGCCCAGACCGAAGACGCTGCACTGCAAGCGCAGTTTGGCGAACTGGCAAAAACCCTGGCCGAGAACGAAGCAACCATCGTTGCCGAGCTCAACGCAGTACAGGGCAAGCCAGTGGATATCGGCGGCTACTACGCGCCGAACCCAGAACTGACCAGCAAAGCCATGCGCCCAAGCAACACCCTCAACGCGGCGATTGCCAAGTTGAAGTAAGGTTGTAAGGATGCAAAGAAGCCCCGGCCCCGTGCCGGGGTTTCTGTTTCCAGCGTTTAACTGAAGAAACACAATCTCTGTGTGGGAGGGGGCTTGCTCCCGATGGCGGAGTATCAGTCAACAGACTCATTGACTGACCTACCGCCATCGCGAGCAAGCCCCCTCCCACACTGATCGAGCCACACTCTGAATCGAGAGGCCTCCCATGACCTGGCAACCCCACATCACCGTCGCCACCATCGTCGAAGACAACGGCCGCTTCCTCATGGTCGAAGAGCTCAAAGGCGGCCGCGCCGTGCTCAACCAGCCCGCCGGTCACCTCGACCCGCATGAGAGCCTGACCGAGGCCGCCATCCGCGAAACCCTCGAAGAAACCGGCTGGGACGTCGAAGCCACCGGCATTGTCGGGATCTACCTGTACACTGCCCCCAGCAATGGTGTGACCTATCAACGGGTCTGCTTCATCGCCAAGGCACTCAAACATCACCCGGACTATTCACTCGACGAAGGCATCCTCCGCGCCCGCTGGCTGACCCGCGACGAGCTGATGGCCTTGCGCGACGACTGGCGCAGCGAGTTGATCATCCGCTGCATCGATGATTATCTGGCCGGACAGCGCCACAGTCTCGAATTGATCCGCCCTTCCCTTTAGCCTTGCGCGCGCTAGCCTGTTAGAATCGCGTCCTTTTTCAAGACACCCGTTGAAACCCTATGCGTGATCCAGCCCCTTCTGACACACCAAAGAAGCGCGTCATCGTCGGCATGTCCGGCGGCGTGGACTCTTCCGTTTCCGCCGTTCTGCTCATGGAGCAGGGTTATGAGGTGGAAGGCCTGTTCATGAAGAACTGGGAAGAAGACGATGGCACGGAATATTGCACCGCCATGGACGACCTGGCGGACGCCCAGGCCGTGTGCGACAAGATCGGCATCAAGCTGCACACCGCCAACTTCGCCGCCGAGTACTGGGACAACGTGTTCGAGCACTTCCTGGCCGAATACAAGGCCGGCCGCACGCCGAACCCGGACATCCTGTGCAACCGTGAAATCAAGTTCAAGGCGTTCCTCGACTACGCCATGATGCTCGGCGCCGACCTGATCGCCACTGGCCACTACGTGCGCCGCCGCGATATCGATGGCCGCACCGAACTGCTCAAGGGCCTGGACCCGAACAAGGACCAGAGCTACTTCCTGCACGCCGTCGGCGGCGAACAGATCGCCAAGACCCTGTTCCCGGTGGGCGAGCTGGAAAAACCAGAAGTGCGCAAGATCGCCGAGAAACACGGCCTGGCCACTGCCAAGAAGAAGGACTCCACCGGCATCTGCTTTATCGGTGAGCGCCGCTTCAGCGACTTCCTCAAGCAATACCTGCCGGCGCAACCGGGCGAGATCAAGACCACCGACGGTGAAGTGATCGGCCGCCACCACGGCCTGATGTACCACACCATCGGCCAGCGCCAGGGCCTGGGCATCGGCGGGCTGAAAGATGCCGGGGAAGAGCCGTGGTACGTGCTGGTCAAGGACCTGGAACACAACGAACTGATCGTTGGCCAGGGCAATGAGCACCCGCTGCTGTTCTCCGGCGCCTTGCTGGCCTCCGAGATCTACTGGGTCAACCCGATCGACCTGAGCACCCCGCGCCGCCTGACGGCCAAGGTGCGCTATCGCCAGAGCGACCAGCCCTGCACCCTGGAAAAAACCGCCAACGGCTATCGCGCCACCTTCGATGACCCGCAGCGCGCAGTCACCCCCGGCCAGTCCGTCGTCTTCTATGACGGTGAAATCTGCCTGGGCGGTGGCGTGATTGAAGTCGCCGAAGCCTGGAGCAGCCCGGCATGAGCCCGACCCAGGAGCAATTGACGGCACTGGGCGGGGTTTTCCTCGCCGCGGTACTGGTGGACAAGATCGCCAAGACCGGCCAGGTCACCGAGGCCGGGCTGACCTGCATGCTTGGCAGCCTGCTGATCCGCGACCCAAAGGATACCCTGGAGGTCTACGGCGGCGATGACCTGGCGCTGCGTGAAGGTTATCGCGCACTGATCGGCGCCCTGGAACGCGACCCCAGCACCCTGCAACGCGAACCGCTGCGCTACGCCCTGTCGATGCTGGGCCTGGAGCGCCAATTGGCCAAGCGCGACGACATGCTGGAAACCATCGGCAAACGCTTGCCGCAGATCCAGTCCCAGGTGGAACACTTCGGCCCGGCCCACGAAAACGTGATCGCGGCCTGTGGCGCGCTGTACCAGGACACCTTGAGCACATTGCGTCAGCGCATCCAGGTGCACGGCGACATGCGCAACCTGCAGCAGCCGAACAACGCCTCGAAGATCCGCGCCCTGCTCCTGGCCGGTATTCGTTCGGCGCGGCTGTGGCGCCAATTGGGCGGTCATCGTTGGCAATTGGTGATCAGCCGGCGCAAATTGCTCAAAGAGCTTTACCCGTTGATGCGCAACGAATAAGTCGCAGCAACCCCAGTTTTGAAGCATTACGCGTAATACGCCGGTCAGTTGGCGACGGACCGGCGGATTTTTTCATGTATGATACGCGCCCCATTTCGTTGCCCGACTGTCCGAGAACACCCCATGCAGCTCTCTTCGCTCACTGCGGTTTCCCCTGTTGACGGCCGCTACGCCGGCAAAACCCAGGCCCTGCGCCCGATTTTCAGCGAATACGGTTTGATCCGTGCTCGCGTTCTGGTTGAAGTGCGCTGGCTCCAGCGCCTGGCCGCTCACCCCGCCATCAGCGAAGTGCCGGCGTTTTCCGCCGAAGCCAACGCTGTATTGAACACCCTGGCGGAAAACTTCTCCCTGGAGCACGCCGAGCGTGTCAAAGAGATCGAGCGCACCACCAACCACGACGTAAAAGCCATCGAGTACTTGCTCAAAGAGCAAGCGGCCAAGCTGCCGGAACTGGCCCAGGTCAGCGAATTCATCCACTTTGCCTGCACCAGCGAGGACATCAACAACCTGTCCCACGCCCTGATGCTGCGCGAAGGCCGTGATGACGTAATGCTGCCGCTGATGCGCCAGACCGCCAACGCCATCCGCGAACTGGCCATCCGCTTTGCCGACGTGCCGATGCTGTCGCGTACCCACGGCCAACCGGCTTCGCCGACCACCCTGGGCAAAGAACTGGCCAACGTGGTGTACCGCCTGGAGCGCCAGATCGCTCAAGTGGCGGCCGTACCGTTGCTGGGCAAGATCAACGGCGCCGTAGGCAACTACAACGCCCACCTGTCGGCCTACCCTGAGATCGACTGGGAAGCCAATGCCCGCGCCTTCATCGAAGACGAGCTGGGCCTGGGTTTCAACCCTTACACCACGCAGATCGAGCCGCACGACTACATCGCCGAGCTGTTCGACGCGATTGCACGCTTTAACACCATCCTGATCGACTTCGATCGCGATATCTGGGGCTACATCTCCCTGGGCTACTTCAAGCAGCGCACCATTGCCGGTGAAATCGGTTCGTCGACCATGCCGCACAAGGTCAACCCGATCGACTTCGAAAACTCCGAAGGCAACCTCGGCATCGCCAACGCCCTGTTCCAGCACCTGGCCAGCAAGTTGCCAATCTCCCGCTGGCAGCGCGACCTGACCGACTCTACCGTGCTGCGCAACCTCGGCGTGGGTTTCGCACACAGCGTGATCGCGTACGAAGCCAGCCTCAAGGGCATCAGCAAGCTGGAACTCAACGAGCAGAAAATTGCGGCCGACCTGGATGCTTGCTGGGAAGTCCTGGCCGAGCCAATCCAGACCGTGATGCGCCGCTACAACATCGAAAACCCTTACGAGAAGCTCAAGGAATTGACGCGCGGCAAGGGCATCAGCCCCGAAGCGCTGCAAACTTTCATCGACGGCCTGGACATGCCTGCCGCCGCCAAGGCCGAGCTGAAACTGCTCACTCCGGCCAACTACATCGGCAACGCTGTAGAGCAAGCCAAGCGCATCTGATCATCGCAAGACCCTTTGAGACGCCCGGCCGCGCCGGGCGTTTTTATTCCAGTCTGAAAAGTGCTTTTTTTCAATAGGTTACACATGAATCCTGATATCCCTCTTCAACTTTTGGGCGGCATCACAGCACGGGAATTCCTGCGCGACTACTGGCAGAAAAAGCCGCTGCTGATCCGCCAGGCCATCCCAGATTTCGAAAGCCCGATCGACGCCGACGAACTGGCCGGCCTGGCCCTGGAAGAAGAAGTCGAGTCGCGCCTGGTGATCGAACACGGTGAACGCCCGTGGGAGCTGCGTCGTGGCCCGTTCGCCGAAGATGCTTTCAGCACCTTGCCTGAACGCGAATGGACCCTGCTGGTGCAGGCCGTGGACCAGTTCGTGCCGGAAGTGGCCGAGCTGCTGGAGCAATTCCGTTTCCTGCCAAGCTGGCGCATCGACGATGTGATGATCAGCTTTGCTGCACCGGGAGGCAGCGTAGGCCCGCATTTCGATAACTACGACGTGTTCCTGCTGCAAGCCCAAGGCAAGCGCAACTGGAAGATCGGCCAGATGTGCAGCTCCGAAAGCGCGCTGTTGCAACACGCCGACCTGCGCATCCTCGCCGAATTCGAAGAGAGCGCCGAATGGGTACTGGAGCCGGGCGACATGCTCTACCTGCCACCCCGCCTGGCGCATTTCGGCATTGCCGAAGATGACTGCATGACCTATTCCGTCGGCTTCCGCGCCCCGAGCGCCGCCGAAGTGCTGACCCACTTCACCGACTTCCTCAGCCAATACCTGACTGACGAAGAGCGCTACACCGATGCCGACGCCCAACCGGCCAGCGACCCGCACCAGATCCAGGGCGACGCGCTGGACCGCCTCAAGAGCCTGTTGGCCGAGCACATGAGCGACGAGCGCATGCTGCTGACCTGGTTCGGCCAGTTCATGACCGAGCCACGCTACCCGGAACTGGTAGCCGGTGAGGACTTGGGTGAAGATGACTTTATCAACGCCCTTCAAGACGGTGCGATTTTGGTACGCAACCCGAGTGCGCGCCTGGCCTGGTCCGAAGTCGACGACGATGTGCTGCTGTTTGCCAGCGGCCAGAGCCGTTACCTGCCGGGTAAACTGCGCGAACTGCTGAAGCTGGTGTGCTCGGCTGACGCACTGCACAGCGAAAACCTCGGCGAATGGCTCGCCGACGAAGACGGTCGCGACCTGCTGTGCGAACTGGTCAAGCAAGGAAGCCTGGGGTTTGCCGATGAATAAGATTCACGTAAGTGTCGCGGACTGGCAAAAGGATATCGCTGAGATTCGGCGCATTCGTGAAGCGGTATTTATCGCCGAACAATCGGTTCCACCCGAGCTTGAATGGGACGCCGACGACGCCGGCGCGGTGCATTTCCTGGCATTCGAAGGCGACTTTCCGATCGGTACCGCCCGCCTGCTGCCCAGCGGCGAAATCGGGCGCGTATCGGTGCTCAAGGACTGGCGCGGACTTAAAGTCGGCGACAAGCTGATGGAAGCCGTGATCGGTGCGGCCGAGCAACGCGGCCAGCGCAAGCAGTTCCTCAGCGCACAGGTCTATGCCGCGCCGTTCTATGAGCGGCTGGGCTTCAAGATCGTCAGCGAAGAATTCCTGGAAGTCGGAATTCCGCATGTTGATATGGTGCGTGAGGGCTGATTCAGGATCGAGTCGCTGCCATCGGGAGCAAGCCCCCTCCCACACTTGACCGAGTCATTCTTCGGAGCGCGGTCAAAATGTGGGAGGGGGCTTGCTCCCGATAGCTATTTCAGCAACACCAGCAATACCCTGCCCTGCCAGGGCATTTGCCGTCTACGATTCAATTTGCGGCCTGCCGGGCCGACAAACTGGCACTATCACGCCTAATTGACTCGCAGAGATAACGGACATGTCCCTACGCACCCTGCTCATCGCACTCCTCCTGGCCGCCAGCGCCCCGGCCGTGGCCGACACCGAAGTCGTCAACCTGAGCAATCGCACCAGCGCCGACCTCCTGCCCGTGGCGCAGAATTTCATCGGCAAGGACGGCAGCGTCAGCGCCTACGGTAACCAGCTTATCGTCAAGGCCGACCCCGGCAAGATCCAGGACCTGCGCGCACTGCTCGCGCAATTGGACACGCCCGCCAAACGCCTGCTGATCACCGTCGATACCAACGAAAACAATCAGCAAAACACTGGCGACAGCCAGACTCGCATCATCAGCTACGGCACTGCCAGCCGCGACGGCGGTGTCCAGCAGATCCAGGCGAGCGAAGGCGTGCCCGCATTGATCCAGGTCGGTCAGAGCGTTCCGCTGACCACCACCCAGCAAGACAGCTACGGCCGCCTGCAAAACCAGACCCAGTATCGCAACGTCACCCAGGGCTTTTACGTCACCGCCAGCGTCACAGGCGAGACCGTACACCTGAGCATCAGTACCAACCGTGACCGCATGAGCCAGGAACGTCCCGATGTAGTGAACGTCCAGAGCACCGACACAACCGTCAGCGGGCGCCTGGGCGAGTGGATCCCCCTGGCCGGTATCAATCGCGAGACCCAGGCCGACAAATCCTCCACAACCCGCAGCTACTCTACCCAGGGCCGCGATGACCTGACTTTACGGGTCAAGGTCGACACCCTGAACTGAAGCACCGGAAACTGACTGATGAGTCGTATTAGACCAAAGATGTAGTGCTTTAAAAAAAGCACTACAAAACATTTGACGATCGAAAAAAGCCTGGGCATGATGGCCTCGCTCCCGCTAATCAGGGGCCCTGGCAAGGGCCTTCGGATCGCCGCTCCAAGCTACCCACCCGAGCCGATTCGTGTCTGTACCGCCCACAAGGTGTGTTTGACGAGGTTGCGACTGGAACGAAGTTGTCCCGAGGGACGGAAGCCAACCAGGTAACCCGGCTACACACTGATGGATCGTACCAAGGCCCACGACGCCCGAAGACCGTTCGCAGTTTGCCCCTACCTGCTCAACTCCATCCTTGAGCCAATCGTTCATCCCGTCGCCTTCCCCGCCAAGCCCGGCTTGACCACCTGAGCTTCTGGTCAGCGAGCAGCCAAAACCACGCACTTACTACGTGGCTGGCAAATGGAATTTTCCACCTAGACCTATGCGACGAGGTTTTTCCCCATGGCACTGACACGCGAACAGCAAATTGCAGCCCTTGAAAAAGACTGGGCTGAAAACCCACGCTGGAAAGGCGTAACCCGCGCTTATTCCGCTGCTGACGTCGTCCGCCTGCGTGGCTCGGTTCAACCTGAGCACACCTTTGCAAAACTCGGCGCCGAGAAGCTGTGGAAGCTGGTCACCCAAGGTGCCAAGCCTTCCTTCCGTCCCGACAAAGATTTCGTCAACTGCATGGGCGCCCTCACTGGCGGCCAGGCAGTCCAACAGGTAAAAGCCGGTATCCAGGCGATCTACCTGTCCGGCTGGCAAGTGGCAGCGGACAACAACTCCGCTGAATCCATGTACCCCGACCAATCGCTGTACCCGGTGGATTCGGTGCCGACCGTGGTCAAGCGCATCAACAACTCGTTCCGTCGTGCCGACCAGATCCAGTGGAAAGCCGGCAAGAACCCGGGCGACGAAGGCTACATCGACTACTTCGCACCGATCGTGGCCGACGCTGAAGCCGGTTTCGGCGGCGTACTGAACGCCTACGAGCTGATGAAGAGCATGATCGAGGCCGGCGCTGCCGGCGTGCACTTCGAAGATCAGCTGGCTTCGGTGAAGAAATGCGGCCACATGGGTGGCAAGGTGTTGGTACCGACCCAGGAAGCTGTGCAGAAGCTGACCGCTGCGCGCCTGGCCGCTGACGTCGCCGGCACGCCAACCATCATCCTGGCGCGCACCGATGCCAACGCCGCCGACTTGCTGACCTCGGACTGCGACCCGTACGACAAGCCGTTCGTCACTGGCGAGCGCACCCAGGAAGGCTTCTACAAAGTACGCGCCGGCCTCGACCAGGCCATTGCCCGCGGCCTGGCCTATGCGCCGTATGCGGACCTGATCTGGTGCGAAACCGCCAAGCCTGACCTGGAAGAAGCCCGTCGTTTCGCCGAAGCGATCAAGAAGGAATACCCGGACCAACTGCTGTCCTACAACTGCTCGCCTTCTTTCAACTGGAAGAAGAACCTGGACGACGCGACCATCGCCAAGTTCCAGCGCGAACTGTCAGCCATGGGCTACAAGCACCAGTTCATCACTCTGGCCGGCATTCACAACATGTGGCACAGCATGTTCAACCTGGCGCACGACTACGCCCGCAACGACATGACCGCCTACGTGAAGCTGCAGGAGCAGGAGTTCGCTGACGCCGCCAAAGGCTACACCTTCGTGGCGCACCAGCAGGAAGTGGGCACCGGCTACTTCGACGACATGACTACCGTGATCCAGGGCGGCACCTCGTCCGTGACCGCACTGACCGGTTCGACCGAAGAAGAGCAGTTCCACTAAGCACCGAGCAAACGGCCATTGCGGCCGCATGGAAGACCTAACCGCAATGCCGCAAAACAATCACGCCCCGACTGGTTCGGGGCGTTTTTTTTGCCTGCCCCCCCTCCCGACACCATGAAGATCACATTGTGGGAGGGGGCTTGCTCCCGATGGCGGTGTGTCAGCCGACACTTCTGAGGCTGATCCAGCGCAATCGGGAGCAAGCCCCCTCCCACAGGGAACGCAGGCTTTCTGAGGATTTTGCGCAAAACATTGATCCAGGGCGGTATCTGCGCAAGCCTGGTCGGTTATAAGGATCCGTTCAGGCAACTAAGCGGCACTCAAGCAAGTAACGGCAACTTCTGCGCCCCCACCACAAACATCCGCTTAAAACCCACCCAAACAATATTCATTATCATTTAGAGCATGAGAACTTCTTTACAGCTAAAACAAAACATAATTGGTGAAAAGCCGGCTAATCCCCGCCCCGCAAGGGCTACAGCCCCACAAAGGTGCACTATGTGCTTATTCCATCGAATAATTTCGCTATCGGAATTTTACTTGCCCGGTGTTTAGCCATAAAATCACCGCGATTGATTGCAGTGCGACATATCGTCACTGCATCGTTACTTTTTCGAGCTCAGAGACCTTTGCTCTCTGTTAAGGATTTCCAGCATGACCGAAGCGACAGGACTCATGGCCCACAACTGGGGCTTTGCCATTTTCCTCCTCGGTGTTGTCGGCCTTTGCGCCTTCATGCTCGGTGTTTCCAGCCTCCTCGGGTCAAAAGCCTGGGGCCGCAGCAAGAATGAACCGTTCGAGTCCGGCATGCTGCCTACAGGTGGCGCCCGCTTGCGGCTCTCAGCCAAATTCTATCTGGTCGCGATGCTGTTCGTGATCTTCGATATCGAAGCCCTCTTTCTCTTTGCCTGGTCTGTGTCCGTCCGCGAAAGCGGCTGGACCGGATTCGTCGAAGCCCTCGTTTTCATAGCAATTCTGTTGGCAGGCCTTGTCTACCTATTCCGAGTGGGCGCCCTTGACTGGGCTCCGGAAGCTCGTCGTAAGCGGCAAGCGAAGCTGAAACAATGAGGCTTTGGCGATGCAATACAATCTCACCAGGATCGACCCGGATGCTCCTAACGAGCAGTACCCCATCGGCGAACGGGAAACCGTTTCCGACCCGTTAGAAGACCAAGTCCACAAAAATATCTACATGGGCAAGCTGGAAGACGTGCTGAGTGGCGCGGTCAACTGGGGGCGTAAGAACTCCCTGTGGCCGTACAACTTCGGTCTTTCGTGCTGCTACGTGGAAATGACCACCGCCTTCACGGCGCCCCACGACATCGCGCGCTTCGGCGCCGAAGTTATCCGGGCATCGCCGCGCCAGGCGGACTTCATGGTTATCGCCGGCACCTGCTTCATCAAGATGGCGCCGATCATCCAGCGTCTCTACGAGCAAATGCTCGAACCGAAATGGGTTATCTCCATGGGTTCGTGCGCCAACTCCGGTGGCATGTACGACATCTACTCCGTTGTCCAGGGGGTGGACAAGTTCCTGCCCGTGGACGTCTACGTGCCTGGCTGCCCGCCTCGCCCTGAAGCGTTCCTGCAAGGCTTGATGCTATTGCAGGAATCGATCGGCAAGGAGCGTCGCCCACTGTCCTGGGTCGTCGGTGAACAAGGCGTTTATCGCGCCGAGATGCCGTCTCAAAAGGAACAGCGCCGCGAACAGCGAATCGCAGTCACCAACCTGCGCAGCCCTGACGAAGTCTGATCCAGCACCGCTTCTTTTATAGAACGAAAACCTGGCTTCATTCTTTACGTTGACCGAAAGCGATAAAAAACCATGACTACAGGCAGTGCTCTGTATATCCCGCCTTACAAGGCAGACGACCAGGATGTGGTCGTCGAACTCAACAACCGTTTCGGCCCTGACGCCTTCACCGCCCAGGCCACGCGCACCGGCATGCCGGTGCTGTGGGTGGCGCGTGCCAAGCTCGTCGAAGTCCTGACCTTCCTGCGCAACCTGCCCAAGCCGTACGTCATGCTCTATGACCTGCATGGCGTGGACGAGCGCCTGCGCACCAAGCGCCAAGGGCTGCCGAGCGGCGCCGATTTCACCGTGTTCTACCACCTGATGTCGCTGGAACGTAACAGCGATGTGATGATCAAGGTCGCGCTGTCTGAAACTGACCTGAGCATCCCGACCGTAACCGGTATCTGGCCGAACGCCAGCTGGTACGAGCGTGAAGTCTGGGACATGTTCGGCATCGACTTCCCGGGCCACCCGCACCTGTCGCGCATCATGATGCCGCCGACCTGGGAAGGTCACCCGCTGCGCAAGGACTTCCCTGCCCGCGCGACCGAATTCGACCCGTTCAGCCTCAACCTGGCCAAGCAACAGCTTGAAGAAGAGGCTGCCCGCTTCCGTCCGGAAGACTGGGGCATGAAGCGTTCCGGCACCAACGAGGACTACATGTTCCTCAACCTGGGCCCGAACCACCCTTCGGCGCACGGTGCCTTCCGTATCATCCTGCAACTGGACGGCGAAGAAATCGTCGACTGCGTGCCGGACATCGGCTACCACCACCGCGGTGCCGAGAAGATGGCTGAACGCCAGTCGTGGCACAGTTTCATCCCGTACACCGACCGTATCGACTACCTCGGCGGCGTGATGAACAACCTGCCGTACGTGCTGTCGGTCGAGAAGCTGGCCGGCATCAAGGTGCCGGACCGCGTCGACACCATCCGCATCATGATGGCCGAGTTCTTCCGAATCACCAGCCACCTGCTGTTTCTGGGTACTTATATCCAGGACGTCGGTGCCATGACCCCGGTGTTCTTCACCTTTACCGACCGCCAGCGCGCCTACAAGGTCATCGAAGCCGTCACCGGTTTCCGCCTGCACCCGGCCTGGTATCGCATCGGCGGTGTTGCCCACGACCTGCCGAACGGCTGGGAGCGCCTGGTCAAGGAATTCGTCGAGTGGATGCCCAAGCGTCTGGACGAGTACCAAAAGGCTGCGCTGGACAACAGCATCCTCAAGGGCCGCACCATCGGCGTCGCCCAGTACAACACCAAAGAGGCCCTGGAATGGGGCGTCACCGGTGCCGGCCTGCGTTCCACCGGCTGCGATTTCGACCTGCGTAAAGCGCGCCCGTACTCCGGCTACGAGAACTTCGAATTCGAAGTACCGCTGGGGGCCAATGGCGATGCCTACGACCGTTGCATCGTGCGCGTCGAAGAAATGCGCCAGAGCCTGAAGATCATCGAGCAGTGCATGCGCAACATGCCGGCAGGCCCGTACAAGGCGGACCACCCGCTGACCACGCCGCCGCCGAAAGAGCGCACGCTGCAGCACATCGAAACCCTGATCACGCACTTCCTGCAGGTTTCGTGGGGCCCGGTCATGCCGGCCAACGAATCCTTCCAGATGATCGAAGCGACCAAGGGTATCAACAGTTATTACCTGACGAGCGATGGCGGCACCATGAGCTACCGCACCCGGATCCGTACCCCGAGCTTCGCCCACTTGCAGCAGATCCCTTCGGTGATCAAAGGCGAGATGGTCGCGGACTTGATTGCGTACCTGGGTAGTATCGATTTCGTTATGGCCGACGTGGACCGCTAAGCATGAACAGCACGCTTATCCAGACAGACCGTTTCACCTTGAGTGAAACCGAGCGCTCGGCCATCGAGCACGAGCTGCATCACTACGAAGACCCGCGCGCGGCGTCGATCGAAGCCTTGAAGATCGTCCAGAAGGAACGTGGCTGGGTGCCGGACGGCGCGCTCTACGCCATCGGCGAGATCCTCGGCATCCCTGCCAGCGACGTTGAAGGCGTGGCCACGTTCTACAGCCAGATCTTCCGCCAGCCCGTGGGCCGCCACATCATTCGCGTGTGCGACAGCATGGTCTGCTACATCGGTGGCCACGAATCTGTGGTCAGCGAGATCCAGAACAAGCTGGGCATCGGCCTCGGCCAGACCACCCCGGATGGCCGCTTCACGCTGCTGCCGGTGTGCTGCCTGGGCAACTGCGACAAGGCGCCGGCGTTGATGATCGACGACGACACATTCGGTGACGTGCAGCCCGCTGGCGTGACCCAATTGCTTGAGGGCTACCCATGACCCTTACATCTTTCGGCCCGGCCAACCTGATCAAGCGTTCGCCCGAGACCCACCCGCTGACCTGGCGCCTGCGTGACGATGCCGAGCCGGTATGGTTCGACGAATACCAGGCCAAGAACGGCTACGCCGCTGCGCGCAAGGCCTTCGCCGACATGGCTCAGGACGATATCGTCCAGACCGTGAAGGACGCCGGCCTTAAAGGTCGCGGTGGTGCAGGCTTCCCCACGGGCGTGAAGTGGGGCCTGATGCCCAAGGACGAATCCATCAACATCCGCTACCTGCTGTGCAACGCGGATGAAATGGAGCCCAACACCTGGAAAGACCGCATGCTGATGGAGCAACTGCCCCATCTGCTGATCGAAGGCATGCTGATCAGCGCCCGCGCGCTGAAAACGTACCGTGGCTACATCTTCCTGCGTGGCGAGTACACCACCGCCGCCAAGCACCTCAACCGTGCCGTGGAAGAAGCCAAGGCCGCCGGCCTGCTGGGCAAGAACATCCTCGGTTCAGGCTTTGATTTCGAACTGTTCGTGCACACCGGCGCCGGGCGTTATATCTGCGGTGAAGAAACCGCACTGATCAACTCCCTCGAAGGCCGCCGCGCCAACCCGCGCTCCAAGCCGCCCTTCCCTGCCGCCGTGGGCGTGTGGGGCAAGCCGACGTGCGTGAACAACGTCGAGACCCTGTGCAACGTGCCGGCGATCATCGCCGACGGCGTGGACTGGTACAAATCCCTGGCCCGCGAAGGCAGCGAAGACATGGGCACCAAGCTCATGGGCTTCTCCGGCAAGGTCAAGAACCCGGGCCTGTGGGAACTGCCCTTCGGCGTCACCGCCCGCGAGCTGTTCGAGGACTACGCCGGCGGCATGCGCGACGGCTACACCTTGAAAGCCTGGCAGCCAGGCGGCGCCGGCACCGGCTTCCTGCTGCCCGAGCACCTCGACGCACAAATGTATGCCGGCGGCATCGGCAAGGTGGGCACCCGTATGGGTACTGGCCTGGCGATGGCGGTGGACAACACCGTGAACATGGTCTCGCTGCTGCGCAACATGGAGCAGTTCTTTGCCCGTGAATCCTGTGGCTTCTGCACCCCATGCCGCGACGGCCTGCCGTGGAGCGTGAAACTGCTGATGGCCCTGGAAAAAGGCGAAGGCCGCGAGGGTGACATCGAGACCCTGCTGGGTCTGGTCGGTTTCCTCGGCCCAGGCAAGACCTTCTGTGCTCACGCACCGGGCGCCGTGGAGCCATTGGGCAGCGCAATCAAATACTTCCGCTCGGAGTTCGAAGCCGGCATCGCGCCTGTCAGCGCCGCCGTCCCGCCTCTGGCAAAGCCGATCGTAGTCGGCGCGTAACGCTTAAAGAAGCGAAGGGTCCGTGCCCTTCGCTTTCTCATGTGCTGACGCCTTGATGGCTGTGTAGATGCACATGAATAACAAGATTCCATTAGCCACGCCCGCTGACAACGGGCCAACGAAGAACTTTGAACCATGGCCACTATCCACGTAGACGGCAAAGCGCTCGAAGTCGATGGGGCGGACAACCTGTTACAGGCCTGTCTGTCACTCGGTCTCGATATCCCGTATTTCTGCTGGCACCCCGCACTTGGTAGCGTCGGTGCCTGTCGCCAGTGTGCGGTCAAGCAGTACACCGACGAGAACGACACCCGTGGTCGTATCGTCATGTCGTGCATGACCCCAGCCACCGACAACACCTGGATCTCCATCGACGATGAAGAATCCAAGGCGTTCCGCGCCAGCGTCGTCGAATGGCTGATGACCAACCACCCCCACGACTGCCCGGTCTGTGAGGAAGGCGGTCACTGCCACCTGCAAGACATGACGGTGATGACCGGCCACAACGAGCGCCGTTATCGCTTCACCAAGCGTACCCACCAGAACCAGGACCTCGGCCCGTTCATTTCCCACGAAATGAACCGCTGCATCGCCTGCTATCGTTGCGTGCGCTTCTATAAGGACTACGCCGGCGGCACCGACCTGGGCGTATTCGGCGCCCACGACAACGTGTACTTCGGTCGCGTTGAAGACGGCGTGCTCGAAAGTGAGTTCTCCGGCAACCTCACCGAGGTCTGCCCGACCGGTGTGTTCACCGACAAGACCCACTCCGAGCGCTACAACCGTAAGTGGGACATGCAGTTCGCCCCGAGCATCTGCCATGGCTGCTCCAGCGGTTGCAACATCTCCCCGGGCGAGCGCTACGGTGAACTGCGTCGTATCGAAAACCGCTTCAACGGTTCGGTCAACCAGTACTTCCTGTGCGACCGTGGCCGTTTCGGCTACGGCTACGTCAACCGCGAAGACCGTCCGCGCCAGCCACTGTTGGCCGGTGGCGCCAAGCTGAGCCTGGACGAAGCGCTGGATAAAGCCGCCGACCTGCTGCGCGGTCGCAACATCGTCGGGATCGGTTCGCCCCGCGCCAGCCTCGAGAGCAACTTCGCGTTGCGCGAACTGGTCGGCGCCGAGCACTTCTACTCCGGTATCGAAGCCGCTGAGCTGGAGCGCATCCGCCTGGTCCTGCAGGTGCTGAACGACAGCCCGCTGCCGGTGCCGAACATGCGCGACATCGAAGACCACGACGCGATCTTCGTGCTCGGTGAAGACCTGACCCAGACCGCTGCGCGTATCGCCCTGTCCCTGCGCCAGTCGGTCAAAGGCAAGGCCGAAGCCATGGCCGACGCCATGCGCGTGCAGCCTTGGCTCGACGCCGCAGTGAAGAACATCGGCCAGCACGCGCTGAACCCGCTGTTTATCGCAAGCCTGGCTGAAACCAAACTCGACGACATCGCCGAAGAATGCGTCCACGCAGCGCCGGACGACCTGGCCCGCCTCGGTTTCGCCGTGGCCCACGCCCTCGACGCCAGCGCGCCTGCCGTCGAAGGCCTGGACACTGAGGCCGCTGCACTGGCCCAGCGTATCGCCGACGCCCTGCTGGCGGCCAAGCGCCCATTGATCATTGCCGGCACCTCGCTGGGTTCCAAGGCGCTGATCGAAGCCGCTGCCAACATCGCCAAGGCGTTGAAGCTGCGTGACAAGAACGGTTCCATCAGCCTGGTCGTGCCGGAAGCCAACAGCCTTGGCCTGGCCATGCTCGGTGGCGAGTCCGTGGACGCTGCCCTGCAGGCAGTCATCGACGGCAGCGCCGATGCCATCGTGGTGCTGGAGAACGACCTGTACACCCGCACCGATGCGGCCAAGGTTGACGCTGCGCTGAACGCCGCCAAGGTGTTGATCGTTGCCGACCACCAGAAGACCGCTACCAGCGAACGCGCCGACCTGATACTGCCGGCTGCCACCTTCGCTGAAGGCGACGGCACCCTGGTCAGCCAGGAAGGCCGTGCCCAGCGCTTCTTCCAGGTGTTCGATCCGAAGTACATGGACGCCAGCATCCTGGTTCACGAAGGCTGGCGCTGGCTGCATGCCCTGCGCGCCACCCTGCTGAACCAGCCGATCGACTGGACCCAGCTTGACCACGTCACCGCCGCTACCGCCGCAAGCGCACCGCAACTGGCGCGTATCGTCGATGCCGCGCCATCCGCCGCGTTCCGCATCAAGGGTTTGAAACTGGCCCGCGAACCGCTGCGTTACTCCGGTCGTACCGCCATGCGCGCCAACATCAGCGTGCACGAACCGCGTACCCCGCAAGACCCGGATACCGCGTTCAACTTCTCCATGGAAGGTTACTCGGGTTCGGCCGAGCCGCGTCAGCAAGTGCCGTTTGCCTGGTCTCCAGGCTGGAACTCGCCGCAGGCCTGGAACAAGTTCCAGGATGAAGTCGGTGGTCATATCCGCGCTGGCGACCCGGGCACCCGCCTGATCGAAAGCAGCGGTGATTCGCTGAACTGGTTCGCTGCCGTACCGCGTCCGTTCAACCCGGCCCAGGGCACCTGGCAGGTCGTACCGTTCTTCCACCTGTTCGGCAGCGAAGAGAACTCTTCCAAGGCCGCGCCGGTTCAGGAACGTATCCCGGCCGCCTACGTGTCGGTCGCCAAGTCAGAAGCCGATCGCCTGGGCGTCAACGACGGTGCCCTGCTCAGCCTGAACGTGGCCGGCCAGACCCTGCGTCTGCCGCTGCGCATCAACGATGAGTTGGGTGCCGGCCTGGTTGCACTGCCTAAAGGCCTCGCCGGTATTCCGCCGGCGATCTTTGGCAAAACCGTTGACGGTCTGCAGGAGGCAGCGCAATGACCTGGTTCACCCCTGAAGTGATCGACGTGATCATTGCGGTCCTCAAGGCTGTCGTGATCCTGTTGGCCGTGGTCGTCGCGGGCGCCCTGCTCAGCTTCGTCGAACGTCGCCTGCTGGGCTGGTGGCAGGACCGTTACGGTCCGAACCGCGTTGGCCCGTTCGGCATGTTCCAGATCGCCGCCGACATGCTGAAAATGTTCTTCAAGGAAGACTGGACCCCACCGTTTGCCGACAAGGTGATCTTCACCCTGGCACCGGTCGTGGCCATGAGCGCCTTGCTGATCGCCTTCGCGATCATTCCGATCACCCCGACCTGGGGCGTGGCGGACCTGAACATCGGCTTGCTGTTCTTCTTCGCCATGGCCGGCCTGTCGGTCTATGCGGTGCTGTTCGCCGGTTGGTCGAGCAACAACAAGTTCGCCCTGCTCGGCAGCTTGCGGGCTTCGGCCCAGACCGTGTCCTACGAAGTGTTCATGGGCCTGGCGCTGATGGGCATCGTGGTGCAGGTCGGCTCGTTCAACATGCGCGACATCGTCGAGTACCAGGCACAGAACCTGTGGTTCATCATTCCGCAGTTCTTCGGCTTCTGCACCTTCTTCATCGCCGGCGTCGCCGTGACTCACCGTCACCCGTTCGACCAGCCTGAAGCGGAACAGGAACTGGCCGACGGTTACCACATTGAATACGCCGGCATGAAATGGGGCATGTTCTTCGTTGGCGAGTACATCGGCATCATCTTGATCTCGGCCCTGTTGGTCACGCTGTTCTTCGGCGGCTGGCACGGTCCGTTCGGCATCCTGCCGCAGTTGGCGTTCTTCTGGTTCTTCCTGAAGACCGCGTTCTTCATCATGTTGTTCATCCTGCTGCGCGCTTCCATTCCGCGCCCACGCTATGACCAGGTGATGGATTTCAGCTGGCGCTTCTGCCTGCCGCTGACCCTGATCAATTTGCTGGTGACGGCTGCCGTTGTGTTGTTGAACACGCCAGCCGGCGCGGTTCAGTGAGGATTTGACCCATGTTCAAATATATTGGCGACATCGTTAAGGGTACCGGTACCCAGTTGCGAAGCCTGGTGATGGTGTTCGGTCACGGCTTCCGCAAACGCGACACCCTGCAATACCCGGAAGAAGCGGTGTACCTGCCGCCGCGCTATCGCGGCCGCATCGTGCTGACCCGCGACCCCGATGGCGAAGAGCGTTGCGTAGCCTGCAACCTGTGCGCCGTGGCGTGCCCGGTGGGTTGCATCTCCCTGCAGAAAGCTGAAACCGAAGACGGTCGCTGGTACCCGGACTTCTTCCGCATCAACTTCTCGCGCTGCATTTTCTGCGGCCTCTGCGAGGAAGCTTGCCCGACCACCGCGATCCAGCTGACACCGGATTTCGAGATGGCCGAGTTCAAACGTCAGGACCTGGTGTACGAGAAAGAAGATCTGCTGATCTCTGGTCCCGGTAAAAACCCTGATTACAACTTCTATCGTGTTGCAGGTATGGCCGTTGCCGGTAAGCCAAAAGGCGCCGCACAAAACGAAGCCGAGCCGATCAACGTGAAGAGCTTGCTGCCTTAAGGAAGAAAGATGGAATTCGCTTTCTATTTCGCATCGGGTATCGCGGTTGTGTCCACGCTTCGCGTGATCACCAACACCAACCCCGTGCACGCCCTGCTCTACCTGATCATTTCGCTGATCGCCGTGGCCATGACCTTCTTCAGCCTCGGCGCACCGTTCGCCGGTGTCCTGGAAGTGATCGCCTACGCCGGCGCCATCATGGTGCTGTTCGTGTTTGTGGTGATGATGCTCAACCTGGGGCCGGCTTCGGTCGCCCAGGAGCGCGTCTGGCTCAAACCCGGTATCTGGCTCGGCCCGGTTGTCCTCGCCGCCCTGCTGCTGGGTGAACTGCTGTATGTGCTGTTCGCTCACCAGAGCGGCCAGGCCATCGGCCACACCACCGTGGATGCAAAAGCCGTGGGCGTCAGCCTGTTCGGCCCGTACCTGCTGGTGGTCGAACTGGCGTCGATGCTGCTGCTCGCCGCAGCCGTCACCGCCTTCCACTTGGGCCGCAACGAAGCCAAGGAGCAATGACGATGCCTGCTATCCCCTTGGAGCATGGTCTGGCGGTCGCCGGCATCCTGTTCTGCCTTGGCCTGGTCGGCCTGATGGTCCGCCGTAACATTCTGTTCGTGTTGATGAGCCTGGAAATCATGATGAACGCCGCAGCACTGGCCTTCATCGTCGCGGGTGCACGTTGGGGCCAGCCGGATGGACAAGTCATGTTCATCCTGGTGATCAGCCTGGCAGCCGCCGAGGCCAGTATCGGCCTGGCGATCCTGCTGCAACTGTATCGTCGCTTCCACACGCTTGATATCGACGCTGCCAGTGAGATGCGCGGATGAACATGATCTTTCTGACTTTCGTATTTCCCCTGATCGGTTTCCTGCTGCTGTCGTTCTCCCGTGGACGCTGGTCGGAAAACCTCTCGGCCCTGGTGGGCGTGGGCTCGATTGGCCTGTCGGCGATCGTTGCCGCCTACGTCATCTGGCAATTCAACGTGGCCCCGCCGGAAGGCGGCCACTACACCCTGGTGCTGTGGCAGTGGATGTCGGTGGAGGGCTTCAAGCCCAACTTCGCCCTCTACATCGACGGCCTGTCGATCACCATGCTCGGCGTGGTGGTGGGCGTGGGTTTCCTGATCCACCTGTTCGCGTCCTGGTACATGCGCGGTGAAGCCGGTTACTCGCGCTTCTTCTCGTACACCAACCTGTTTATCGCCAGCATGCTGTTCCTGGTACTGGGCGATAACCTGTTGTTCCTGTACTTCGGCTGGGAAGGCGTGGGCCTGTGCTCGTACCTGCTGATCGGTTTCTACTACAGCAACCGCAACAACGGTAACGCGGCACTCAAGGCCTTTATCGTCACCCGTATCGGCGACGTGTTCATGGCAATCGGCCTGTTCATCCTGTTCCAACAGGTGGGCACGCTGAACATCCAGGAACTGCTGGTACTGGCACCGCAGAAATTCCAGGTCGGCGACTTCTGGATCACCCTGGCCACCCTGATGCTGCTGGGCGGTGCCGTGGGTAAATCCGCGCAACTGCCGCTGCAAACCTGGCTGGCGGATGCGATGGCCGGTCCTACCCCGGTTTCGGCACTGATCCACGCCGCAACCATGGTAACCGCTGGTGTCTACCTGATTGCGCGTACCCATGGCCTGTTCACCCTGGCGCCGGAAATCCTGCACCTGGTCGGCCTGGTCGGCGGCGTGACCCTGGTACTGGCCGGCTTCGCTGCGCTGGTACAGACCGACATCAAGCGCATCCTCGCCTACTCGACCATGAGCCAGATCGGCTACATGTTCCTGGCCCTGGGCGTCGGTGCCTGGGACGCGGCGATCTTCCACCTGATGACCCACGCCTTCTTCAAGGCCCTGCTGTTCCTCGCTTCCGGTGCGGTGATCGTTGCCTGCCACCACGAGCAGAACATCTTCAAGATGGGTGGCCTGTGGAAAAAACTGCCGTTGGCCTACGCCAGCTTCATCGTCGGTGGTGCCGCCCTGGCTGCCCTGCCGTTGGTGACCGCCGGTTTCTACTCGAAAGACGAGATCCTCTGGGAAGCCTTTGCCAGCGGTAACCAGAACCTGCTGTACGCAGGCCTGGTGGGTGCGTTCATGACCTCGCTGTACACCTTCCGCCTGATCTTCATCACCTTCCACGGTGAAGCCAAGACCGAAGCACACGCAGGCCACGGCATCTCGCACTGGCTGCCATTGTCGGTACTGATCGTGCTGTCGACCTTCGTCGGTGCCATGATCACGCCGCCACTGCACGGCGTATTGCCACAAAGCGTCGGCCATGCCGGCGGCGAAGCCCAGCACAGCCTGGAAATCGTCTCGGGCGCCATCGCCATTGCCGGTATCCTGCTGGCGGCCCTGCTGTTCCTCGGCAAGCGTCGCTTCGTGACCGCCGTTGCCAACAGTGGCATTGGCCGCTTCCTTTCGGCCTGGTGGTTCGCTGCCTGGGGCTTCGATTGGATCTACGACAAACTGTTCGTCAAGCCATACCTGGCCATCAGCCATGTACTGCGTAAAGACCCGCTCGACCAGACCATCGGTTTGATCCCGCGCGCCGCCAAGGCCGGTCACACCGCCCTGAGCCGCAGCGAGACTGGCCAACTGCGCTGGTATGCAGCTTCCATGGCGGCCGGTGCCGTGCTAGTGATCGGCGCCATCGTAGTGGTAGCGGTCTGATATGAACTTTGCGAACTTGCGAAAGGAAACGAGCCCGTCATGATTCTGCCCTGGCTAATCCTGATCCCCTTTATCGGCGGCCTGCTCTGCTGGATGGGTGAACGCTTCGGCGCCACCCTCCCCCGCTGGATTGCGTTGCTGACCATGTCCCTGGAACTCGCACTCGGCCTCTGGCTGTGGGCCCATGGTGACTATTCATTCGCTCCGGCACCGGGTGTCGATCCAACCTTCGCGCTTGAATTCAAGCACGTGTGGATCCAGCGCTTCGGCATCAACGTGCACCTGGCCCTCGACGGCCTGTCGCTGTTGATGATCCTGCTGACCGGCCTGCTGGGTATCCTCTCGGTACTCTGCTCCTGGAAAGAAATCCAGCGTCACGTGGGCTTCTTCCACCTGAACCTGATGTGGATCCTGGGCGGCGTCGTCGGCGTGTTCCTCGCCCTCGACCTGTTCATGTTCTTCTTCTTCTGGGAAATGATGCTGGTGCCGATGTACTTCCTCATCGCGCTCTGGGGTCACAGTTCTTCGGACGGCAAGAAAACCCGGATCTACGCGGCGACCAAGTTCTTCATCTTCACCCAGGCTTCCGGCCTGATCATGTTGGTGGCGATCCTGGGCCTGGTACTGGTCAACTTCAACAACACCGGCGTGATTACCTTCAACTACGCCGACCTGTTGAAAACCAAGATGTCCCTGACCACCGAGTACATCCTGATGCTGGGCTTCTTCATCGCATTCGCGGTGAAGCTGCCGGTGGTGCCGTTCCACTCCTGGCTGCCTGACGCTCACGCCCAGGCGCCAACAGCAGGTTCGGTCGACCTGGCCGGTATCCTGTTGAAGACCGCGGCGTATGGTCTGCTGCGTTTCGCCCTGCCGCTGTTCCCGAATGCCTCGGCCGAGTTCGCGCCGATCGCCATGACCCTGGGTCTGATCGGGATCTTCTACGGCGCGTTCCTGGCCTTCGCGCAAACCGACATCAAGCGTCTGATCGCGTTCTCGTCCGTTTCGCACATGGGTTTCGTACTGATCGGCATCTACTCCGGCAGCCAGCTGGCGTTGCAAGGCGCAGTGATCCAGATGCTGGCCCACGGTGTCTCGGCCGCTGCCCTCTTTATCCTGAGTGGCCAGTTGTACGAACGCCTGCACACCCGCGACATGCGTGAGATGGGTGGCGTGTGGTCGCGCATCGCCTACCTGCCGGCGATCAGCCTGTTCTTTGCCGCGGCGTCCCTGGGCCTGCCGGGCACCGGTAACTTCATCGGCGAATTCCTGATCCTGATGGGCTCGTTCGTACAGACACCGTGGATCAGCGCCATCGCTACATCCGGCCTGGTATTCGGCTCGGTCTACTCGCTGATCATGATCCACCGCGCCTACTTCGGCCCGGCCAAGTCCGACACTGTCCTGCAAGGGATGGATGCTCGCGAACTGATCATGGTGCTCGGCCTTGCGGTACTGCTGATCTACATCGGCGTGTACCCGCAACCGTTCCTGGACACTTCTGCCGCAACGATGCATGGCGTGCAGCAGTGGTTCGGCACCGCCTTCTCTCAACTCGCTTCGGCCCGGTAAGAGCGCTATGGAATTCACGATCCAACACTTTATCGCGCTTGCGCCGCTGCTGATCACCAGCCTCACCATCGTGGTGGTGATGCTGGCGATCGCCTGGCGCCGCAATCACTCGCAAACGTTCCTGCTGTCCTGTGCCGGCCTGAACCTGGCCTTGCTGTCGATCATTCCGGCCCTCAAGGTCGCGCCACTGGCGGTGACCCCGCTGATGATGGTCGATGACTTCGCGCTGCTGTACATCGCGTTGATCCTCGTAGCCACCCTGGCGTGCGTCACCCTCGCCCATGCCTACATGGGCGAAGGCGGCACCGGCTACCCGGGCAACAAGGAAGAGCTGTACCTGCTGATCCTGCTGGCTGCTGCCGGTGGTATCGTGCTGGTCAGCGCACAGCACCTGGCCGGCTTGTTCATCGGCCTGGAACTGCTGTCGATCCCGACCTACGGCCTGGTGGCCTACGCCTTCTTCAACAAGCGCTCCCTGGAAGCCGGCATCAAGTACATGGTGCTGTCGGCCGCCGGTTCCGCGTTCCTGTTGTTCGGTATGGCCCTGCTCTACGCCGAAGCCGGCAACCTGAGCTTCACCGGGATCGGCCACGCCCTGGCCACCACCAGCATGCCTGCGCCGATTGCCCAACTGGGCCTGGCGATGATGCTGATCGGCCTGGCGTTCAAGCTGTCGTTGGTGCCCTTCCACCTGTGGACCCCGGACGTGTACGAAGGCGCCCCGGCGCCGGTGGCTGCGTTCCTGGCCACGGCGTCGAAGGTGGCCGTATTCGCGGTGATGGTGCGTCTGTTCCAGATCTCGCCTGCCGCCAACACCGGCGTGCTGAGCACCGTGCTGACCGTGATCGCCATCGCGTCGATCCTGTTCGGTAACCTGCTTGCCCTGACCCAGAACAACCTCAAGCGCCTGCTGGGTTACTCGTCCATCGCGCACTTCGGCTACCTGCTGATCGCCCTGGTGGCGAGCAAAGGCCTGGCCGTGGAAGCCATGGGTGTGTACCTGGTCACCTACGTGATCACCAGCCTCGGCGCGTTCGGCGTGATCACCCTGATGTCCTCGCCGTTCAAAGGCCGTGACGCTGATGCCCTGTACGAATACCGCGGCCTGTTCTGGCGCCGTCCGTACCTGACCGCCGTACTGACCGTGATGATGCTGTCCCTGGCGGGTATCCCGCTGACGGCCGGTTTCATCGGCAAGTTCTACATCGTGGCGACCGGTGTTGAAGCGCACGAATGGTGGCTGGTGGCATCCCTGGTGCTGGGTAGCGCCATTGGCGTGTTCTACTACCTGCGCGTGATGGTCACCCTGTACCTGATCGAGCCAAACCTGCGTCGTGTGGATGCCGAGCTGCACTGGGAACAGAAAGCCGGTGGCGTAATGCTGCTGGCCATCGCCCTGCTCGCGTTCTTCCTGGGCGTGTACCCACAACCGTTGCTCACCCTGGTGCAGCACGCGGTGTTGGGCGTTTGATCGCTTAGGCACATGCAGTCAACAGAACGGCGCCTTCGGGCGCCGTTTTGCATTCTTGCCATTGTTTACATTTCCTGTGGCGAGGGAGCTTGCTCCCGTTGGGGCGCGAAGCGACCCCAGCACAGACACCGCATTACCCCTGAGAAATCTCAGTGTCAGGTTTCAGGGCCGCTACGCAGCCCAACGGGAGCAAGCTCCCTCGCCACGACAAACGCGCTCGCCAGAAATGCAAACTCGCAGCGCTGGGTTGAACCCATACCTTTAACGTCTCCACCCTCCCCCATCACCACAAAACGCTCCACACAGATAAACGGCGCAAAAAAAACGCCCCGAATCACTTCGGGGCGTTTTTCATTCACGTCGACGTGTCTGGCTCAATCGCAGCCTTAAAACGTGATACCCACCTTGAAACCGTACTCATCACGCTTGAGCTTGGTGTTGTCGGCGGTAAAGGAGTCTTCGTCGAGCTTGTATTCGGTGCGGGTGTAGTACAAGCCCGCCATCACCGGCAGATTGCCATTTTGGTTCATCAGCAGGCTGACTTCGGCGTAGGGGTTGGTGCGATCCTTGAGGTCTACAGTGTCACTGCCCACGCCATCCACTTTGAGTTTGGCGCGGCCGTCGATGGTCTGACGGGCACCGGCTTCAACGCGCAGGGTCATGTCATCGAACTGGTGGTTGTAGCCCAGTGCCAGCTTGGCGAATGGCGATTTATTGGTGAGCTTGACGTCATAGCCGTTGGTGTCGGGCTCATAGCGGGTCCAGGTGTAGCCACCGCCCACAATCACGTCGACGAAGTTGCGCGCATCCAGCGCGGCGCGCCAGCCGAGGTCCAGGTCAGCCTGACCTTCCTTGAGCTTGTCGTCGCTTTTTTCGCCGTACTTGGCTTCGATACCGGCTTGATAGATGAAGCCGGATTCGGCAGTCAGCTTGTTGCCGAAGTTGTAGAACAGCCCGGCTTCAGGCATGTGGCTCTTGTCGCTTGCGCTGCCGCCTTCGAATTTGAAATCGTTATAGCTACCCAGGATACCGAAGGTGGAAATAGGGCCGGTAGGCGGTGCCGCGAACACCACGGCAGGTGCAGCGACCAGCGCCAGCAGGGAGGAACCCTTGAAGATTTTTCCGAATAGCTTGGACATCGTTTTACATCTCCTTGTGAGTGAGCAAATTATTCAGGAACCGCTTCGAACCTCGGCCGTTGGCAAAGGTTCGAATTAATTTGCATCGTTTTGGAGGTAAAACGGTTCAGCGATGGCTCTAGCTCAAGGCTCTGCAGTGTTGGCCATTATTAAGCCACTGAGCGCTTCGCGAAGCTTGGGATCGGTTGGCAGGTGAATACCAAAGGTCTCTTGCAGCAGTGCCAGCAGTTCATCCGCACTGTCGATCACGCACTTTTCGCTGGGCCCATCCAGGCTGTGCACCGCATAGTGGGCATTGGCCAAGGTATAACGCTTACCCGGGGCCAACCGTGCCGCTTTCAACTGGCCGAGGAACACCGAGTCAGGGTGTGTAGAGACGTACCAGTTGCCGATTTCGTAGTCGATGGCGGCCTGCACTTGCAGGTCGAACACATACAAACCGCGCCACTCCCCGGCGACCAGCACCCACAGGGTGTAACTGCCCTGCCCGTCGAAGGTCAGCCGATAAGGTTCGTGGGCCGTGGCCTGCTGCGCTTGGGTGTCCAGTTGCAACGGGCTGCTGGGCACCATGCCGCCAAAGCCGACATCCGTGATATAGCGCACGCCCTCCAGGGTCACCAGGCTCAAGCGGTGGGTGCGCGCCGTGTGCGCATCCGCCGGACCACCCAGCACCACGCGGCCGGTGATGCCCCGTGCGTCGAAGCCGAGTTCCTGCAACAGCGCCAGGAACATCTGGTTCAGCTCATAGCAATACCCGCCGCGCCCATCCAACAGGATTTTTTGCTCGACACTGGGCAAGTCGATGGGTACCGGCCTGTGCAACAAGGTCGACACGCTCTCGAAGGCAAAGGTGCACACGTGGCGCAATTGCAGCGCTTGCAGGGTTTCAAGGGTCGGCGGTGGGGGCGAAGCGTAGCCCAGGCGTTGCAGATAAAGCTGGCTGTGAGTCAGGCGGCTGTCAGTGGGGTGGGACATGGCGCGATCCTTGAGCGCGTGGCGAAGGCGTCACTATGCCGCGCCAGCCAACGGCTTGTCATTTTGAATGAACCTTTCTCGGCGCCAACCTATCCATCTATAACAAGACAGGGAGGCAACATGAGTACCGCGAAGATTTACACCATTCACTATCAACTGCACGGTCAACCGAAGTCGTTTGTAGTGCGTGCCGAAGTGATGAACAACGCTGAGGCATGGCACTGGGCAGCGGTTGATGCCGACGTTGCGCACGTCAGTCGCGTGGGGCGCGTGGGGCATGAACAGGTGAAGAAAACCACCCGGCCCAAGGCGGAAAAATTCGGGATTACCGAGGTAACGTGGACAGCCCCCAAGTGAAAGAACAAGCCCCACCATAAAGGTGGGGCTTTTTTATAGATCAGACACAGGACAGACTGTTCAGCGCTCGACAAATGGCAGTGGTGCATCCGTATCACGGCGCACCGCGAACACATTCAGCGTCATCGCCACCAGCGCGTAGTAGCCAAAAACACCGACAAGCTCGACCACGGCCGGCTCTCCGAAAGCCGCTATCGCCTGTGCATAGAGCGCGTCATCGATACGCCGGGTTTCATAAAGCGTCTTGCCGAGGCGATAGACCAACGCCTCGTCCTCACGGGTAAAGGGCGGCGCTGCCTGCTGCTGTAACGCTTCGATGACCGCATCACTGACACCGGCTGAGCGCGCAATGGGCTCATGAATCTGCCACTCGGCCTGGGACTGCCACCAGGCTGCCGTAAACAGGATCGCCAACTCGGTAAGGCGCAGTTCCAGTTGCGTGCCATAACGACAAAAGGCCCCCAGCCGCTGTGCATGGTTCGCCAGTTGCGGGCTGTGGATCCAGGCCAGGAAAGGCCCATCCAGATTGCCACGCGGCCCTGCCAGGATCTCCTTGAGCACAGCGCGCTGGGCATCGCTCATCGACGCTTCGGTCAACTCGCTTAGACGCGATTGAATAGCCATTGCGCGCTCCCCTCAGCGGTTCTTCAACGTGGTCGTCACCGCAACCAGCAGTTTGTCGGCGATCTCATCAAGGTGATGATCCTCAAGAATGAACGGCGGTGCCAGAAGGATATGATCGCCCCGCTGCCCGTCGATGGTTCCGCCCATGGGGTAGCACATCAAGCCTTCAGCCATGGCCGCCTGCTTGAGTTTGGCGTGCAGCTTGAGAGCCGGGTCGAAAGGCGCCTTGCTGTTGCGGTCGGCGACCAGTTCGATGCCCTGGAACAGCCCACGGCCGCGGATATCACCAATGTGCGGATGCTCGGCGAAACGATCCAGCAAACGCTCACGCAGGCCCTCCCCCAAGCGGTTGACTTGGGCGAGCAACCCACGCGACTCGATGGCTTTCTGTACCGCCAGCGCGGCGGCGCAGGCGGTGGCGTGGCCGATATAGGTATGGCCGTGCTGAAAGAACCCCGAGCCCGAGGTGATCGCATCACGGATTTTCCGGCTCACCAGCGTTGCGCCGATGGGCTGGTAACCGGCGCCCAGCCCTTTGGCGATGGTGATCAGATCCGCCGTGATGCCTTCCTGCTCTGCAGCAAACAAACTGCCGGTACGGCCCATGCCGCACATGACTTCATCCAGAATCAACAAGACGCCATGGCGGTCGCACACGTCTCGGATGCGTTTGAAATAGCCCGGCACCGCAGTCACCGCGCCCAGCGTCGCGCCGACCACAGGCTCGGCGACAAACGCCATGACGTTTTCAGCCCCCAGACGCAGGATTTCCGCTTCCAGTTCGCCAGCCAGGCGCACGCCCAGCGCTTCGGCGGATTCACCGTCCTGTTGCTGGCGATAGGCATAGCATGGGCTGACATGACTGACGTCAATCAGCAGCGGTTCAAACTGCCTGCGCCGCCATTCATTACCACCGGTCGCCAGCGCACCCAGGGTATTGCCGTGATAGCTCTGGCGCCGTGCGATCAGGTGCTTGCGCTGGGGCTGGCCGATCTCGATGAAGTATTGGCGAGCGAGTTTCAGCGCCGCTTCTATCGCCTCCGAACCGCCTGAAACGAAGTACACCGAATCGATGCCCGCCGGGGCTCGTGCCACCAGGAAATCAGCCAGTTCCTCCATCACCTGCGTGGTAAAGAAGGAGGTGTGGGCGTAAGCCAACTGCCCCACCTGCCGACGCACCGCCTCGATCACGTCCGGGTCGCTGTGGCCCAGACACGACACCGCAGCGCCACCACTGGCGTCCAGGTAACGACGTTGATTGGCGTCGATCAGGTAAGGCCCTTCGCCCTTGACTGCAATGGGGTAGCTTTGTGTAAGGCTGCGATGAAAGACGTGGCTCATGGATGCCGCTCCGGTTTTTTGCAAATAATAGATGCAGATTTTTTAAATGCAATTATTTTTTGCATAACCATTCAGTGCCTCACCGCTCAAATAAACCCGCAAAACCCAGACTTTTATGGCTTAAAACCTTTTTTCGTGGCGCGCCAGCCATGCAAAATATAGTTGCACGCAAAATAAATGCATGTATATTTTGCTAAAAAGCAAATGTGTCGTGCGCCTCCTCTTTCGGGTGGCTAGCCGGGCCTATAACAAAAAAGTGGAGTGAATTCCTGTGGATCACTCAAAAAATTGACTGCCGCTATCCCCATCGCCCCAGGCTAGCCTCGGGCTTGTTTCCCCCTGAAGAGAAAATACCCATGAAGCACTTTCTGAAGGTCTCACTGGCGGCACTGGCACTGGTCACCACCTCAAGCAGCTTCGCTGCGAGCAAGGAACTGCTGGTCGCGACCGACACCGCGTTCGTACCGTTCGAGTTCAAGCAAGGCAACGAATACGTGGGCTTCGACATCGACCTGTGGGCCGCCATTGCCAAAGAAATGGGCGTCAGCTACCAGCTCAAGCCCATGGACTTCAACGGCATCATCCCTGCCCTGCAAACCCATAATGTCGACGTAGCGCTCGCCGGGATCACGATCAAGGAAGAGCGCAAGCAAGCCATCGACTTCTCCGATGGTTACTACAACAGCGGTTTCCTGTTGATGGTCAAAAGCGACAACAACACCATCAAAGGTGAAGCGGATATCGCCGGCAAGACCCTGGCGGTGAAAAGCGGTACCTCGGCAGCGGACTACGCCAAGGCCAACCTGAAAGCCAGCGAACTGCGCCAGTTCCCCAATATCGATAACGCCTACCTGGAACTGCGCACCGGCCGCGTCGATGCCGCCATGCACGACACGCCTAACGTCCTGTACTACATCAAGACGGCAGGCGAAGGCCAGGTGAAGGCCGTCGGCCAACAGATGCTCGCGCAGCAGTACGGCATCGGTTTCCCCAAAGGCAGCGAATTGCGCGAGCCGGTCAACGCGGCGCTGAAGAAGATTCGCGAGAACGGCACCTACACGCAGATCTATCGCAAGTGGTTCGGCACCGATCCGCAATAACTCCCGTCCTTCCTCAATAGAGAATTCAGCATGCATTTCCAATGGAGCGCCATTTGGGATGCGCTGCCGGTCCTGCTCGACGGCGCCAAGCTGACCTTGTGGATTTCGATCCTGGGTCTGATCGGTGGTGCCGTCATCGGCGTAGGTGCGGGTTTTGCCCGTGCCTACGGTGGTTTTATCAGCAGCCGTGTTGCGCTTGTTTTCATCGAACTGATCCGTGGCACACCGATCATGGTGCAGGTCATGTTCATCTACTTTGCGCTACCGATGATGATTCCGGTGCGCATCGATCCATTCTCGGCCGCCGTCGTGACCATCATGTTCAACTCCGGCGCCTACATCGCCGAGATCACCCGCGGCGCGGTGTTGTCGATCAACCGAGGTTTCCGCGAAGCCGGGTTGGCGCTGGGCCTGTCCAGGCGCGATACGCTGCGCTATGTGATCGCCCCGCTGGCGTTCCGCCGGATGATCCCGGCGCTGGGCAACCAATGGATCGTCAGCATCAAGGACACGTCGCTGTTCATCGTGATCGGTGTCGCCGAATTGACCCGCCAGGGCCAGGAAGTGATCGCCGGCAATTTCCGCGCGATGGAAATCTGGTCTGCGGTCGCCGTTATCTATCTGATCATTACGTTGGTGCTGAGCTATGTACTGCGACGTATGGAATCGAGGCTGAAAATCCTATGATCGAGTTCAAAGGTGTGTCCAAGCACTTCGGCAGCACTCAGGTGCTGCACGACATCAACCTCAAGATCGCCAGCGGTGAAGTGGTCGTCATCATCGGACCGTCGGGCTCGGGTAAATCCACCCTGCTGCGCTGCATCAACAAACTCGAAGAGATCACCGACGGCCAACTGATCGTCGATGGCCTGGAGGTCAACGATCCCAAGGTCGATGAGCGTCTGATCCGCCAGGAAGCGGGCATGGTGTTCCAGCAGTTTCATCTGTTCCCTCAGATGACGGCGCTGCAGAACGTCGCCTTCGGCCCGGTACGGGTACGCGGCGCCAGCCGTACTGAGGCCGAGCAACTGGCCGCCGAGCTGCTGGCAAAAGTCGGTTTGGCCGAACGTGCCAATCACTTCCCCTCCGAGCTGTCCGGCGGCCAGCAGCAACGCGTCGCCATCGCACGGGCATTGGCGGTCAAGCCCAAGCTCATGCTGTTTGACGAACCGACATCCGCGCTGGATCCGGAATTGCGCCACGAAGTGCTGACCGTGATGAAATCGCTGGCCGATGAAGGCATGACCATGGTGATCGTCACCCACGAAGTGGATTTCGCACGCAAGGTTGCCACGCGCCTGATCTTCATCGACAAGGGCCGCATCGCAGAGGACGGCCCGCCCGCCGAACTCATCGCCAACCCGCCAAGCCCGCGCCTGCGCGAGTTTCTGCAACATGTATCGTGAGGAGATGCAATGACACTGCCCTCTATTCATCTTGATGGAAGTGCCTATTCGATCGGCCGCGGGCTGGGGGTTTTCGGCCGCGACGCGGTGGCTACGCACTTGCGTCCCCTTGCTCTCTGGCAATACCTGGCGGCGCAGGCACACACCCCGGCGGCCTGGCAGATGCGCCAGCGGGTGCAAGACGAGTTCCCGCGTTACTGGCAGGAACTCGAAGGGCTGGCCGACGGCTTGCAGTTGCCGGTGGATGAGGTGTTCATGTGGAATTGCCGAGGCGACTACGTGCACCCCCACAGCGTGGATGGCTGCACGACCGTATTCGGCCCCACCCAAGGCGGTACGCTGATCGCCCATAACGAAGACGGCTTCCCGCAACTCAGAGGCCATTGCGCACTGCTGCATGCCACGCCGGATGCCGGCCTGGCGTTCACCAGCTTTGTTTACCCCGGCTCACTGCCCGGGCACACACTGGCGGTGAATGAGCGCGGGCTGGTGGCGACCGTCAACAATATCCGGCCCTTGCATATCCCCTCCGGCATCCCACGCCAGATCCTGGGGCGCGCGACGCTGGACGCGAGTACCCTTGATGAGGCGATCTCGATCGTGACACGCACCGACCGCGCCGGCGCGTTTCACCACACGTTCGGCCAGGCGGGGAGCCTGCGGGTGGTCAGCGTGGAAGCGTGCGCAGGCGCGAGCCACGTGCGTGAAGTCCAGGCGCCGGTCGGGCATTCCAACCATCTGGTTGCGCCAGCATTGAGCCAGGTGGCACAGCGCATTACCGACAGCTCCGGCGCCAGGCAACGCTGTATCAATATGCACCTGCTGCAATGGCCTGGCGCATTGCACGCGGAGGTTGCGCTGACGCTGCTGCGTGACACCTCCGGTGGGCATCTGCCGGTGTACCGCAGTGCGGCGGATGATCCGGACGATGAGAACACCTTGGCAACCGGCGTTTTTCGGATCAGCGCCAACACTGTAGAGTGGCGCATTTATACGCAGCCTGACACCGACCAAGCCGCTGCCGAAGGCGTGGTTCACCTGGGTGCGTAGCCACTCATTGACATGGACCCTGTGATGAATAAAGCCCTGACAGCCCTTCCCGACACGCTGGACGGCCTCAAGCAATTGCTCGCGGCTATCGAACGGCGCGACGTCGATATCGCGCTGGGCAGCAGTTCCAGGCGGGTGTTGATGGCGCTGATCGAGTCACCGCAACGCACGGCGGTGTCCTCGATCAGTGAGCTGGCGGAGCAACTGGACGTCAATGCCTCGACACTCTCGAGGCTGGCGCAACGCCTGGGCTACGGCGGCTTCAGCAAGTTGCAGGATGTGTTTCGGCGGGAAATTACCGAGGGCAAGCACTTCTACAGCGACCAGGCCTCACGGCTGGTGGTCAATCATGAAGACAAGGACATCCTCAACCAACTGACCCGCCTGGGCCGCCAGGAAAGCGCCAACATCGCCAGCATGATCGAACAGGTCGATCCCGAGGTGTTCGTACAGACCGTAGAACTGCTGGCCGAGGCGCGCCGAGTGCGGATTCATGGCATGCGGCAGTTCAATTCACTGGCGCTGTTCATGTCGTATGGCCTGGGCATGCTGCGCCCGGATGTGTCGGCCCTCGACTCCAGCCGCCAAGGCGTGGCGGATGCGCTGGCACAACTGGACATGGGGGACGTGTTGGTGGTTGCCAGCTGCTTCCCCTACACCCCCAGTGTGCTGGCCACCGCCGAGATTGCAGCACGCCATGGGATCAAAGTCATTGCGCTGACCGACTCCTCCAGCTCGCCACTGGCCAAAGTGGCACTGCACAGCTTCTATGTGCCCAATCACAGCCTGTTTTTCAGTAACAGCATGTGCGCCTTCATGTTGCTCGCCCAGGGCTTGTTGAGCGCGGTGGCAAGCAAGCTCGGCGATCGGTCGATCTCGGCGTTGAAGTACCGCGAGACACTGATCGATGAACTTAACGCTTCGCTGTGAGAACCGCGCTCAACTTCCTGTTCAAGGCTTCAGGTCGCCCAACGGGTCATAGGGCGGCTTGTTTTCATCCTGGTCTTTCTTGTCCTTATCCAACGGGGCGATAGCCGGACCGACAGGGTCCACCTGCGGGTCCGCCACGTCCGGCGAATCCGGGTCAAACCCCAACTCATCCTTGCCGCTGGCGTGCTCGCTCGAACGCGGGCCTTTGGGCGTGTCATTCACGGCAATCTCCTTGCTCAGAGCGGGCGGGCTTTGTCGTGGAGGTTGTCGAGGTCGTGCTCGACCCGTTCCACATCGTTGTCCTGACGCTCCGCCGGGTCGTTGGGACGCAACGCATCGTTGTCGCGCTCCTCTTCACCGGGTGTGCGGTCAGGGTTCGGGGTGCCGGGCGGCGGCTGTTTGTATTCGGGCATGATGGTTCACCTCAAAGGGTCTACACAGGGTTAGAGAAACCGCCGTGCGCCATCGTTCAACTTTTTGCCCGCCAGCAGAACACCGCGCTCAGCGCAATCGCCGCGCCGGCCAGGCCGAACACCCAGGGCGCCGCAGCTACCGGCAGCAACAGGCCCGCCAGCAACGGCCCCAGGCCCGCGCCGATATCCCGCCATACCGCGTTGGAAGCCAGTGCCGACACGCGCATCGAGCCCGGGTTGCGCTCCGCGACCAGGGTGGTCACCAATGGCAGTTGCAGTGCGCGCAGCACCAGCACCGCCGCCGCGCCGATGACCACCCAGTAACTGCCGAACGCCGCCAGGGCCAAGGCGCTCAGGAACGAAAACAGCAGCAACATCGAAGTGGCCCCGAAGCGTTGCGCCGCACGACCGCCGAGCGGGCTGAGGAGCATCTCCGAGGCATACCGCAGGGCCATCAGGCCACCGGCGATCAGCACTGCATCGCCCCCCAGCAGCTTCTGCGCCTGGATCGACAGGCCAAAGATAAAGAGTCCGTCCAGCGCCACGCCTTCGATAAATGACCAGGTCGCCACGCTGTCGGGCCATTTGAAACGGCGCCCCGCACTGTGCAAGTCATGGCCGACCCTGGGCAGGCCGTGCGCCGCCCACACCCCCAACAAGCAGCTGCCGGCCAGAATCAGAAAGATCGGCCGTGGCCCGGCCCATAAGGTCAGCCAGCCGCCCAGGGGCAAAGCCAGCATTGGCCCGAGCGCAATCATCGCCCGCGAGCGCCCGGCCCGGCGTGCCGCGCCGGCAGGCTCCGAAGTCGCCAGCACCTGGGTGGAGAGGTTCAACGCGGCAAAGCACAGGCCCCAGATCAGCCGCAACCCCAGCAACGCAGCGAACCCTGAGAGCATCGAGTTGCCCACGGCGCAGACGGTCGCCGCCCCCGCCGCGATCATGCAGGTCAACCGGTCGCCATGGCGCGCGTAGAAGTTCAGCACATGGCGATAGCCGAAAATCCGCACCAGCCGGTTAGCCGCCAGCAGCACGCCGGCCTGGGCCAGGGTGATGCCAAAGGCCTGGGACTCCATAGGCAGCAGCAGGTAGAGCAGTACATCGCTGGGCAGGCATAACGCGAGGGTCAGCGCGGCGCGGCGGGAAGACACATCAGCAGTGCGTTGAGCCTGGACCGACATAATGCTGAAACATTCCGAAATATTCAGGTCGCCACGGTAGCCTTCCCGACCGGCGTTTTACAACGATTTATCCGACCTTTTTGTCATAGGGCAACAGACGCAAGCCACTGGCCACGGCGCCGACCAAGGCAAACGCGCAACCCAGCCATAGCGCGTACTCAGGACCACTGCCCACAGACAGATGGAAACAGAACGCCACCAGCGACGCCCCCAGCGTCTGCCCCAATAAGCGCGAGATCGCCACGATGCCGCTGGCGCCGCCGCTGCGGGCCAAGGGGGCGCTGGTCATGATCGCCTTGAGGTTGGGCGACTGGAAAAAGCCGAACCCGGCACCACACAACGCCATGCGCCAGCCAATCTCAAAGGCCGATGCGCCGCTGCCCAGCGTGGCCAACGTCGCCATGCCCACACTGAGCATCAACAGCCCGATGCCGCACAACAGCGCCAGCGACACTCGATCCGCGAGGCGCCCCGCCACCAGCGCCATCACCGCGACGACCGCCGGCCACGGCGTCATCAAAAACCCGGTTTCCACCTGGCTATGCCCCAGCACCGCTTGCAACAGGAACGGCAGCGACACAAAGGCCAGCCCCTGGGCACTGAACGCACAGATGGCCGTGAGGGACGACAGGGCAAACACCGGGCGCTTGAACAGGTCCACCGCCAGCATCGGAGCCGGGTGTCCGACCTCGCGGCGCAGCAGCCAGGCACCGCAACCCAGCGCCAAGGCCAGCAGGCCCAGGGTCAATGCGCCCTGGGCGCCGTGCACGGCGGTGCCCAGCCCCAACACCAGCAAGGCGAACAGACCGGCACACAACAGCGCGGCAAGACGGTCGAAGGCATGCCCGGTCAACGGCAGTACCGGCAGCGCGCGCAACCCCAGGCCCAGTGCCAACAGCCCCAGGGGTACGTTGATCAGGTACAGCCAATGCCAGGTCGCCACCGACAGAATCGCCGACGCCGCGGTCGGCCCGAGGGTAAACGCCAGCCCCACCACCAGCGAGTTGTAGCCCAACCCGCGCCCAAGCATTTTGGATGGGTAGATATGCCGCAGCAACGCGGTATTCACGCTCATCAGCGCGGCCGCGCCGAGCCCTTGCGCCACGCGTGCGGCGGTCAGGGTCAATAGCGAACCGGCCAGCCCACACAACAGCGACGAGACAATGAACAGCAACAAGCCGCCCAGATAGACCCGCCGGTGCCCGAGCACATCGCTCAATGATGCAAAGGGCAGCACCGTGGCGATGATCGCCAACTGGTAAGCGTTGACCACCCAGATCACCGAGGCCGAATCGGTGCCGATACCCTCGGCCAACGTCGGCAACGCGGTGTTGACGATGGCCGTGTCGAGGGTTGCCATGCCGATCCCCAGCGACAGGGCAATCACCGCCGGCCAGCGTTTATGGGAGGGCAACCCATCGGCGACAGAAGACATGAACACTCCCCGCAGGAGACAAAGGCCTCTAGGTTACGGGCAGCGGGGATTTTTTTCAGTGGCCGATCGCCTGGCTGTCAATATTTTCATGTTCGCCAGTGTCCGGTCTTCGCCATCAGCCCCACCGCCTCGGCAAAACCGGGCTGGGGCGCGGTGTTCAAGGTGACCAGCCCGACGCAGCGACTCGGCTTCAATAGCGCAGCATGCGAAGCCACCCGCGCGCCCAATTCCACACCCGCCAGTACCGCCTCGGGGATATGCAGTGCATTCATCAGTTCCAGCACATCCTGGCCAAGCGCTGCGTCGTGCGCATCGCGCAAGTACGGCACAATCACCCGAAACCCTTGGGCGGCCAGAGCGGCTGTCACTGCGGCAAAGGCATTGGCGTCGGCCGCCAGCAGGATGATCGCACGGCCCTCCTCCGGCCCGGCCTGTTCATAGCGAATATCCTGCTCATCGGTGCTGACCTGTTGCACGGCAAACGCCGGCGCGGACAAGGTGACTGCCGCCAGCAGCAGAAAATCACGACGATCAAACATGGCCCACCTCCACAATCAACTCACTGCCCAGCCACCCGGCCAGGTACTCACCGGCCTGCATCACACCGGCCTCTTCCCCCAGGCGCTCGACCAGGCACTCACATAACCCGGCAAAACTGCCGTCGCCCTGCACCTGCAACAATGCGTGCAGTTCCAGCGCATCCACCTGGCGCAGGCGCGAGGTGAACTGCCGCCGCCACACCAGCACGCCGCCCGGGACATCAAGCATGACCGCTTCGGGGGCCGCGGCCTCTTGCCACAAGGCTGACCAGATCGCCTCGGCATTGGTGGTCAAGGCATGGCAACGCAGCGACGGCGTCAACCGCAGGTGGGCCGTGTCCCAGTCCACCCCGGCCAGCGCCTCCAACGGCACGGGTTGAGCATCGGCGGCCACAAAGGCTTCGCTCAGGGCCGACTCGATCCAGGCCAGTTCGTGCACATCGGGATTGTGGGCAAACGTGCTTTTCAAGCTGTGATAGAAGCCCTCGGGGTAGGCATCCAGGGTCCAGGCGTGGGGTGGCTGCTGGTCGATGTAAGTCATGCTGGCCGCCAGGAACGCCGTCTCACCCAGCCAACGGCGCAGGTTGGGAAACGCCTGCTCCAGGCACCCCACCAACTGGGCACGGTAGTTGTTCTGGTACACCGCAAGACCGGCGTGGTGATTGCCCAGCCGTTGAGCGGACTCATCCGACGCGCTCACCAGCCAGGTCCGAAAGGTTTGCTGCCACTCGGCCAGGTTCATGGCTGCGCTCCCAGCGTGCGGGCCATCGACAATTCCCGCAGTAACTCGGCCAATGGCGGAATCTCATCGTCACGTTCGATCATGGTCGCCACCGGGCCCAGTTTGGCCATGGCCTTGACATACAGCGCCCACACCCCGTCACACACCGGGCTGTCATGGCTGTCGATCAACAATTCGCGGCCCTGGCTATGCCCGGCCAAGTGCACCTGGCGTACCCGTTCGGCGGGGATGCCGTCGAGGAACGCGTCGGCATCGAAGCCGTGGTTGCTGGCGCTGACAAACACATTGTTGATGTCCAGCAGCAACTCACAGCCCGTGCGCTTGGTCATGGCGTCGATAAATGCCCACTCGCTCATGACGGCGCCATCAAAGGCCAGGTAACTCGACGGGTTTTCGAACAGCAGCGTGCGACCCAACGCCTCCTGGGCCTGATCGATATTGGCGCACACCCGGTCCAGTGCCTCTTCGGTGTAGGGCACCGGCAATAAATCGTGGGCATTGAAGTGACCGCTGCGTGACCAGCTCAGATGGTCGGAGACAAACAGCGGCTCGATCTCATCGACCAGCGACTTGAGGCGCCGCAGGTAGTGGGCGTCGAGCCCCTCGGCGGTGCCGATCGACATCGACACCCCGTGCAGCGCCACCGGGTGCCGCTCGCGAACCTGGCGCAAAATGTGCCGGGGCTGGCCGCCCGCGACCATAAAGTTTTCGGAGATCACTTCGACAAAGTCCACGGGGACCGAGGTTTCCAGAAAGTCGCAGTAATGCTCCTTGCGCAGCCCCAGGCCGTAGCCGGAAAAGTGAGGATTAGGTGTCGGCATGGCGGATCCCCGCAAAAAAAGTGGCGAGCCCGCGCAGGGCTCGCCGGGTGGATTACTTCGGTTCAGTCAAGGTGCCGCCGGCCTTGAGGCATTCAGACGGCGTCTTGACGATCACGCCTTCGCCTTTGCAGCTGTTGAGGCCTTTGCAGTCGTTCTTGGCGGTTGCGCACAGGCTGGTGCCCTTGCAGGTGTTGACGCCGTAGCAGCGGCCGGGCTTTTCCTGCGCGTCGGCGGCGCTGGCGGCAGTGGCGAATGAAGCCGAGGCCATGGCGATCAGTGCGGCGGCGGCAGCCAGGCTCAAGCGGGATTTGAGTGCAGTGTTCATGGGTGTTTCTCCAGGTGTCGTGGGTTATTGGATAACGGATGCAGCGTCTTCGATGACCTTCGCCACAGCCTCGGGCTGGGAGATGTACACCGCGTGGCTGGCTTTGATTTCGGTGACCTTGGAACCGGCGCGCTGGTACATCCAACGCTGCAGGTCGGGGCTCAGGGCGCGGTCTTCGGTGGACACCACCGCGTAGGTCGGCTTCTTGTGCCAAGCCGCAGCCCACACCGTGCCGCCAAACAGTGCGGTGGTGGCCGGCACTTGGGAGGCGGCCATGAAGTCAGTGCGGTTGGTGCTCAGGTCGGCGGCAAAGTCCGCGTTGAACTTGGCGCGGTCAAAGAACAGATGACCGTCGCGCTTCTGTTGGATGTCATCGCTGGGCGCCGGCATGGAGCCGATCAACTGGGCCATGTTCTCGCCCACCTCCGGCTGCAACGCTGAGACGTAGACCAGTGCCTTGACCTTGTCGCGGTCACCGGCAATCGAGATCACGCCACCCGCGGAACTGTGGCCCACCAGCACCACCGGGCCGACCTGTTGCTCCAGCACTTCACGGGCTTCGGCCACATCGGCTGCGAGGTTTTCGTGGCCCTGATGCACCACCGTGACCTTGTAGCCCTTGTGAATCAGGATGTCGTGCACCACCCGCCAACCGGAACCGTCAACAAATGATCCGGGCACGATCACCACGTTCTTACCGGTGCCGGGCTGTGGAGGCTGTGGGGCCTGCGCCGCCTGGGCCAGCATGGGAACGGTCAAGGCCATGGCAATGGCCAGAGAAGAAAGCATACGCATGGGAAAGCTCCATTCAGGTTGTAGAAAGTCAGCCACGTCTAGCCGCCAGCAGGCGGTCCAGCGACCAGGCTCCACCGCCATACGCCAGCAGCGGCAGCAACAGGCCCGCCCAGGTCAGGTGCACCGGCCAGGCATCGGGGTACACAAACACCTCGATCACCAGGGTCATGCCCAACAGTGCGGCAGCAGCCGGACGGGTCAGCAGGCCCAACACCAACAACAGCGGGAACAGGTGCTCGGCGTAGGTCGCCAGGTGCGCGGCCCAGTCCGGCGGGATCAGCGGCAAGGCGTATTCCGAGCGAAACAGCGTGTAGGTCGACGGCTTGAGTTCAAGCACACCGGTGACCTTGGTACGCCCCGACAGGAAGAACACCGCCGCGATGCCCAGACGGGCCACCAGCAACAGCAGGGCCTGGGGCAGCAGGCGCTGGATCACCACCGCCGGGGCCGCTCGGCTCATGGTTGCTCCGTGAGGCTGCCGTAGCCTTTGGGGGTCTTGATCTGGGTGCAGGTGCCTTTGTCCACCAGCACCCAGGCGTTGCCCTGGTAGTCGGTGGTGGCGGTGCCGGCACATGAGGTGCCTTTGCCTGCGGCGCAATCGTTGGCACCCGCGAGGGCCACGCCGAAGCATTTCTCCTGGGGCTTGGGCTCATCGGCATGGGCCACGGCCGCGAAGGCACTGAGGGACAGGGCGAGGGTTGCCGCAAGGGCTGCGTAAGAACGCTTCATGGGTGAATCTCCTGGCTTGACTGAGTGTGGCCAGGGCGCCTTGGGGTCGATGACCGCCTGCGCCAGCTGGTGAACAGAGTTAAAGCCAGGCGTGTATCCGCTCTGTGTCGCGAACGCGATAGAACGTCATGCCGGTGTATCAGGAGGGTGCTCAGATACAGCGTGATACACAGCCACAAAAAAAAGCGCCCTGACCGTTCGGGTCAGGGCGCTTTTCAGGCAGCGGTTCGCGCAGTCGATCAGCGTGCCAGCGCGCTCAGGTCCAGACGTCCGTCCTGGATCGGCGGGCACCAGTAGTAACCGCCGGTCAACGGCGTGCTGATGCGGTACAGCCCATCGACAATTCCATCTTCCAGGCCGCTCATGCGCCGCAGTTGCGCCTCGAACGCGTCGAAGGAGTGGCCAAACGCGAGGAACATCAACCCGGCCTGGCCGTTCTCGGCCCATGGCATCGAGCGGCGTACCACGAAGGCTTCCGGGGTGAAGCTTTCCTGCGCGGTGCGCTTGGTGTGGGCGGACGCGGGGGCATCGTCCAGCTCTTCGTTGTCGCCATGCCGGCGACCGATGATGTGGTCGCGCTCCAGGGCCGGCAAGGCGGCGAAGCCGTCGAGGTCATGTTGCCATTGCTGGAGGGCGGCGAAGCTGGCGCCGCTGTCGGTCAGTGCAGCTTCGACCGCAGCATCATCGTGGGGGTTTTCGGTGCCGTCTTCATAATCGGTGAGGTCGAAGCCGGTCTTGTAGCGGAACCCTTCGGTCATCTGCACCAGGCGAAAGGCCGGGGCCAGGGCTTTTTCGAAGGCGCGGCTGCGTAACAGCAACTCCCCCCGATCCACGCCATGCAACCATACCCACAGCGCCTGTTGAGTCGAGGGGTTGTGTGCGCCCGGGCCGCTGACGGCGGGGAATGCACGCAGCCCGTCGATATGCGCGCCCAATGCCGCGACCAGCGGTTCACCCAAGCCGACCACCGCCGCCGAATCGGCCAATTGCACCAGTGCGTCCAGTGCGGCCGGTACGCCGCCCAGGGAGTCCACGGCAAAAAACAGATGGCGTGCCTGCAATGGCACCGGTGCGGCAAGAATGCCCGGCTGGTACTGACTCATGTGAACTCCTTCCAGAAAGTCGCGCAGTTTAACCGCCGCGCACTGCCATGCGTACAAGAAAGCGCGCAAGCCTTGCCATAGAGCCCTGTGTTGGGTGACTCTCTAGTCATGTCCCAGTCATGTTTTGTAACTTTTCCAGGGGTAGCGATATGACCACCAGCAACCTGCTCACCGAGCTGTTTCCCGCCTCCGCCACCGAGATTCCCGAACCCTTCCGCCTGGGCGCGCCCATTGAACAGCGTGACTACCTGGTGGACGGCCAGTTGCACGTGTGGAACGGCCCGCTCGCCAAGGTGCAGAGCCCGGTACAGTTCGGCGAAGAACGCGTGCACATCGGCAGCACCCCGCTGCTCGACGCCGACACCGCCCTCACCGCCCTCGACGCCGCCGTGCGCGCCTACGACCGTGGCCAGGGCGAATGGCCGACGATGCGCGTGGTTGATCGCATCAGGCACGTCGAAGCCTTCTTACGCCGTATGCGCGAACAGCGCGACGCGGTGGTCAAGCTGCTGATGTGGGAGATCGGCAAGAACCTCAAGGACTCGCAGAAAGAGTTCGACCGCACCTGCGACTACATCACCGACACCATCAATGCGCTCAAGGAACTCGACCGCCGCTCCAGCCGCTTCGAACTGGAGCAGGACACGCTCGGCCAGATCCGCCGCGTACCGCTGGGCGTAGCGCTGTGCATGGGACCGTATAACTACCCGCTGAACGAAACCTTCACCACGCTGATCCCGGCGTTGATCATGGGCAACACCGTGGTGTTCAAGCCGGCCAAGCTCGGCGTGCTGTTGATCCGCCCATTGCTGGAAGCCTTCCGCGACAGCTTCCCGGCCGGGGTGATCAACGTGATCTACGGCAGTGGCCGCGAAACCGTCAGCGCGCTGATGGCCAGCGGCAAGATCGATATCTTTGCGTTTATCGGCACCAACAAGGCCGCCAGTGACCTGAAAAAGCTGCACCCCAAGCCCCACCGTCTGCGCGCAGCGCTGGGCCTGGATGCGAAAAACCCCGGTATCGTGTTGCCCGAGGTAGACCTGGACAATGCGGTGAGCGAAGCCGTCACCGGTTCGCTGTCGTTCAACGGCCAGCGCTGCACCGCACTGAAAATCCTGTTTGTGCATGAGGATGTGGTCGAGCGCTTTATCGAGAAATTCAACCAGAAACTCGCCACCCTCAAGCCCGGCATGCCCTGGGAAGACGGGGTTGCGCTGACACCCTTGCCCGAAGTGGGCAAGGTGGATTACCTCAACGGCCTGGTGGCCGATGCCGCAGCGCACGGGGCCCACGTGGTGAACCCCAACGGCGGTGTCAGTCGCGGCTCGTTCTTCTACCCCGCAGTGCTCTACCCGGTGAACCCGCAGATGCGCGTGTACCACGAGGAACAGTTCGGCCCCGTGGTGCCGATCGTGCCTTACCGTGACCTGGAAACCGTGATCGACTATGTGCTGGATTCGGATTTCGGCCAGCAACTGAGCCTCTTCGGCACCAACCCCGAGGCCGTCGGCACGCTGGTGGACACCTTCGCCAACCAGGTTGGACGCATCAACATCAATGCCCAATGCCAGCGTGGGCCGGACACCTTCCCGTTCAACGGGCGCAAGAACTCGGCCGAGGGCACGCTGTCGGTGCATGACGCGTTGCGCGTGTTCTCGATCCGTACCCTGGTGGCGACCAAGTTCCAGGAAAGCAACAAGGCGCTGGTCAGTGACATCTTGCGTAATCGTGACTCAAGCTTCCTGACAACCGACTACATCTTCTAAGAAGCATGCTGATTTAAATGTGGGAGGGGGCTTGCTCCCGATAGCGGTGGGTCAGTCAGCCTATCTGTTACTGAGAGACTGCTATCGGGGGCAAGCCCCCTCCCACACTTGAACCGCGTACGCCCTGACTTTTGAGGCCACTTTAGTACCGATGAACCTGCCCCTGTTCGCCCGGCGCCTGCTGCGCCCGTTGCTCGACCCGTATCGGCGCTATCGCCATGCCAAGCTGATCCACGCCGTGCGCGTGTCCATCGGCTTGCTGGCAACCATCCTGCTCACCACGGGCATCAACCTGCCCCACGGTGAGTGGGCGTCGGTGACCATGCTGATCGTGATCGGCGGGTTGCAGCACCACGGCAATATCGGCAAAAAAGCCGTGGAGCGGGCCTATGGCACCTTGATCGGCGCGAGTGTCGGCCTGGCCTTGGTGGTGCAACAGGCTTGGCTGGGCCAGCCGCTGCTGACCTACCTGCTGATGTCGGTGGTGTGCGGGTTCTTTTCTTATCACGCCATCGGCAAGGGTGGTTATATCGCGCTGCTGTCGGCGATCACGGTATTCATCGTCGCCGGCCACGGCGACAACCCGATCTCCGATGGTTTGTGGCGCACCGTGGATATCCTGATCGGGATTGTATTGGCGCTGGCATTCTCCTTCGCCCTGCCGCTGTATGCCGTGTACTCCTGGCGCTACAACCTGGCCAGTGCGTTGCGCGACTGCGCGGCTATTTACAGCCGGATCATCAATGGCCAATCGGTCACCGATGATGAACACCTCAAACTGCTCAATCGCCTGAATGCCGCGATGGTGCAACTGCGCTCGCTGATGCCATCGGTGTCCAAGGAAGTGCGGATCTCCATGACCGAGCTGGACGCGATCCAGCGGCATCTGCGCATGTGCATCAGCACGTTGGAAATCTTGGGCAATACGCGGCCGGACCCACGGGATGAACAGGCGATGGCGCGGATGCAAATGATGTTGAAGGCCGAACACCGGCAGATCCGGGTGCAGTTGGTGGGGATGGCGCGGGCGTTGAAATCCGGGGTGACGGAGCGGTTGGAGCGGCCAAGCCATATCAGCGGCAGCGAACCCACTATGGACGCACCGGTCTACAGCGCCCTGGATGGTTACCGTTTGTTGACCGTGCAACTAGCGACCAACGTGGACGCCATGCGCCAACGCCTGGCAAAAAGTGCGGGCGATTGGAGAATATAAGAAAGCGCCCGTTGACAAGTTTATGCAGGTCAGAACTTTAACGCTTTCCCTCACATGTTTTTCACGTTTTATTCACATCTCGGCCCGTAGTGTGAAGCCTCATCCGTTACAAATGTTGCATATCAAGCCCGCCGCCCCAGCGGGCTTTTTTTGCCTCGGATTTGACCTAGCCCGATGCCTTGGCGGCGGGGGTTGCCGCTTGTTCGCGGATGGCCCGCTGGGTATCCAGTACCTTGGCCAGCGCGGTTTCCGCTTCCGGGCTCTGCTGCGGTACCCGAATCGCCGCCGACACCAGCGTGATCAACTTAGCCATCACTTCCGCATCCGTGGCCGGGCGACCCAGGCTCATGGAGTTCATCAGCAGGCGCAGTTCAGTGCCGGCCATCACCCCGGAAATCGCCTTGAGCGCAAATTGCAGGCGCACGCCCAGTTCGTTGCGCGGCAGGTCCGGCAAGGCCAGGGCAAAGGCTTCGAAGAAGCGCTGGAACACCGGCTGGTAATGCACCTTGAGGTATTCCTGGATAAACGGCGAAGTATCGCTGTAGACCCGGCCCAGGAAACGAATGAACGAGCGCCCTTCCCCGCTGGCCGGATCGCTGCGCTCCAGGCCCATGGCCGGCGCGAACAGCACGCCGAGCAAGGTGTCGCAGTCCAGCGGCCCGTCGGATTCGGCCTCACAGCGCGCCAGCAATTCCAGGCGCTGCTCGTTGAGCGGCTCCAGGCGTTGCTTGAGCAGGGTCTGCATCAGGGAATCCTTGTCCCCGAAGTGGTAGTTCACGGCAGCCAGGTTGACCTGGGCACGCTCGGTAATCTGCCGCAACAAGACCGCGTCATAACCGTATTTGATGAAGAGAGCCTCTGTCGCATCCAGCAGTCGAGTCTTGGTAACGTTTGGAGCGCTGAGTTTCTTCGCGACCATAAGAGTTCCACGGGGGAAATATTGTTTTAAAAAATAATTTGATTTTTTATACCGGGGCGGCCAATCGAATGCAAGCAGCGACACTGCGTAATGCTATCAAAAGCCTGTATAAATGGGGCTATCGGGGCGAGTCCAAGGTATTTTCAAAAGGCTGGACCAGCCCACCAACAAGTCATTTCAAAGCGTTAAACCGCTCTATATCCATGGCTGGCGGAGCCGCAGGAAGGCGGTTACTATTCAAACAATATTTTAAAAACAAGAAATAAAACCAGTCCGTGACGCGTACCAGACAGCTCCCGAACTTGTTACAAAGATTTACGGGCGCATGGCGGCACCGTCGAGACTGCAGGCGTAGTCATGATGACACAGACCCCCGCGCACCCAGGCTTGATTTCCCTGCAAGGCATCGGCAAACGCTATCAGCTCGCCGGGCAGGAACTGTCCATTCTCAATGATGTGTGCCTGTCCATCGCCAGCGGTGACAGCTGCGGCATCCTCGGTGCTTCCGGCTCTGGCAAAAGCACCCTGCTCAATATTCTGGGCCTGCTCGACTTGCCCAACGGCGGCCAATACCACTTTGCCGGCCACGATATTTTCAGCGCCACGCCCGATGAGCTGGCCGCCCTGCGCAACCGGCAAATCGGTTTCGTGTTCCAGAGCTTCAACCTGCTGCCACGCCTCAGCGCCGTCGACAACGTCGCCCTGCCCCTGAGTTACCGGGGCATATCACGTCATGAGTCGCTGGAACGCGCCCTGCACATGCTCGAACAAGTCGGCCTGGCCGAACGCGCTCACCATCGCCCCGCCGACCTCTCCGGCGGCCAGCGCCAACGGGTGGCGATTGCGCGGGCGCTGGTCGGCAAACCCTCAGTGATTCTTGCGGACGAACCCACCGGCAACCTCGACAGCACCACGGCCCAGGAGATCATGGACCTGCTCCTGGCGCTCAACCGCCAACAACAGGTGACGCTGATCATCGTCACCCACGACGCCCACATCGCCGAACGCCTGGAGCGCAAGATCCTGGTGCGCAACGGTACGGTGCATGAGGCCGGGCGCCTATGAGCCTGCGGGTCGAACAGAGCGTGAGCCAACTGCTGCATGAAGCCTTCGTCAGCCTGCGCACCTTGGGCAAACGCTCGATCCTGGCCTTGCTGGGCATCGTTATCGGCAGCTCGTCGGTGGTGGCGCTGATCAACATCGGCCATAACGCCGCCACCGACGCGGCGATGATTTTCAAGGACATGGGCACCGACACCCTGGTCGCCCAGTTCCCGCCCAAAGGCAACAGCAACGCAGCCATGCGCGCCAGCCTCGACCTCGAGGCGGTGCGCCAGGCAGTGCCAGGCATTGCCCATATCGGCGCGCTCACCTTGTTCAGTGGGCTGCTTGTGTTCCAGGGGCATGCCGTGAACGCCAACTTCGTCGGCATTACCCCCGACATCCAGGACGCCATGCGCCTGGCCGTGCGCGACGGGCGCTTCCTGTCGAGTTTCGACACCAATGAAACCTACGCCGTGATCGGCGACTCGTTGGCCCAGGCCCTCAGCCAACCCGGCAGCCCGTTGAAACTGGGCGACCGCGTACGCATAAACGACTACCTGTTCCTGATCGTCGGCATGTTGCACAGCCAGCCTCGCGCCATGCTGATCCCGGTTCAGGCCAATGAATCGCTGTTCATCCCCGCCGAAGGCATGCGCCGCATCTATGCCACCCCGCAGATCGGCAGCGTGATCATCCGCGCCGCCGCCGGCCAGGATATGGAGCGCATTGCGCACGACGCCGCCACCGCCTTGCAACGCCAACTGGTCGACCACGACGTCGACATCCAGGTGCCCCAGCAAATGATCGATGGCATGACCCGGCAAAGCCGCACCTTTGCTTATCTGTTGCTGGCGTTGGGGGCTATCTCCCTGGTGGGCGGCGGCGTGGGCGTGATGAACGTGATGCTGATGAATGTGTCGGAGCGCCGCCGCGAGATCGGCATCCGCATGGCCTTGGGCGCACGGCAGCGGGATATCCGCAACCTGTTCCTGCTGGAGGCCGTGACCTTGACGGCCGTCGGCGCACTCTGCGGTGCGGTGCTGGGCATGACTGCCGCCTGGCTCTACGCCTGGCTGTCGGGCTGGGCATTTTCCCTGGCGGTCGCCGCCCTGCCCCTGGGGGTCGGCAGCACCTTGCTGGTGGGGTTGTTCTTTGGCATCTACCCGGCGGTGTCGGCCTCGCGGCTGCAGCCAGTGGAGGCCTTGCGCGATGAGTAAATGGCTATGGCTACTGGCACTGGTGAGCCTGCCGGTGATGGCCGCCGACGTGGTGATCAACCCCTCGGCGCCCAGCACCACCCGCAGCGGTTACGATCGCGGTGTGTCACTCAAGGCCCAGGTCACCGACATCACCCTGGGCGACGCCGTGTACCTGGGCCTGCGCAATAACCCGGCAATCCGCAGCGCCTACCTGCAACGGGTGGCGCAGAAGTTCGACTTGCGCGTGGCCGAAGACACCTTCAACCCCAAGCTCACGCTCAACAGCTATTACCGCGCCACCCGGGGTTCGGCGGACAACGCCCGCAACGCCAACCTGGCCCCCAATGCAACCTTGCTCGGTGAGTACGGCACCCGGTTGAGCATGAACTGGACCCAACAACTGAACAACGCCGATCGCGCCGGCCGCTACCGCCGTGACGGCCTGGACCTGTCGATCATCCAGCCGCTGATGCGCGGCGCCGGCTGGGACGCCACCACCGCACCGTTGCGCCTGTCGCGCCTGGCGGAACAGGCCAACCGCCTGAACCTCAAGGCCACCGTGGCGCAGACCATCAGCCAGATCATCGCCACTTACCGCGACCTGCTGCGCGCCCAGGAGCAATTGAGCATCGTGCAGGACGCGCTCAAGCGTTCCGGCACGCTGCTGGAGGTGAACAAGGCGTTGATCAGCGCCGGGCGCATGGCCGAATTCGAAATCGTGCAGACCGAAGCCGATATCGCCACCCAACAACTGGGCGTGGAAGAGGCGCAAAACCAACTCGACACCAGCCGCCTCGCCTTGCTGCGCCTACTGGCCCTGGACCTGTCCACGCCGATCCGTGCCAGTGAAGCCCTGGAAGCCAAACCGATGAGCATCGACCGGCGCCAGGCGTTCAACCTGGCGCAAACCCAGCAACCGGAATACCTCGCCGCCTTGCTGGGCAGCCAGCAGGCGGACTTGAACCTGGTCATCGCCAAGGACTCCGGGCGCTGGCAGGTCGACCTGGTCGCCGGGGCCAACCAGATACGCGACGCCTACAATAATAGTGACAACGGCAATACCAACCAGCGTACCTGGGACAGCTACGCCGGAGTGCAGGTGCAGATCCCTATCGGCGATATCAGCACGCGCCAGGCCGAAGTGCGGGCGCGGGTGAACGTGGAAGACCAGGAGATTCGTATCGCCGACGCCCGCCAGGAACTGGAGCGCAGCGTCAACGACGTGGTGCGCGACCTCGGTACCCGCTGGCGCCAATATGAAATCTCCCAGCGCGCCGTGGAACTGTCACGACGCAAGATCGAGATCGAGCGGGAAAAACTCAGCGCCGGGCGCTCCACCAACTTCCAGGTGCTGAGTTTCGAGACCGACCTGCGCAATGCCGAAAATGCGCAACTCAACGCCCTGATCGCTTATTTGAACGCCCAGACCCAGCTCGACTTGACCCTGGGCATGACGCTGGAAAGTTGGGAAATCGCCCTCAATGACTACTAACAAGAAGTACCTGATCGGCGCCGTACTGGTGCTGCTCCTGGCCGGTGCCGGGGTGGCGCTGCGCAGCCCGGGCGCCGACTCGCCAGCGCCCACCGAGCAGTGGCTGGCGGTAAAGCCGGACCCGTTGGTGCACCAGATTGGCCTGGTGGGCAAGATCGAGCCTGACACCACCGTCACCCTGACGGCGCCCTTCGATGGCAATGTCCTGGCCAACCTGGTTGAGCAAGGCCAGCGCGTCGAAGCCGGCCAGGTGCTGCTACGCATGGACCCGGCCACCCTCGAAGTGCAACTGCGCGATGCCCTCTCCCTCCAGCTCAAGGCGCGGCGCACCGTGCAGGAAATGCAGGACTGGGACAGCAGCCCCACCGTCAGCCGCGCCCGTCGCAGCCTGCGCACCGCCGAAATGACGGCCGGCAACACCCAGCGCAAACTCACGGAAAGCGAGAACCTGTTCAAGCGCGGCATCATCCCGCGCAACGAGCTCGATGACCTCAAGCAACAGGCTCAACAGCAGCAGTTGGACCTGGTCGCCGCGCGCAGCGAATTGCAACAAGCGCTGGACCAGGGCAAAGGCGCCTACCGCCAGATCGCGGACATGGAGTTGACCAACGCCACGGTGAAATACGAGGCCCTGCACACGTTGCTCGACGGCCAGGAGGTCAGGGCACCGTTCTCCGGCATCGTGGTGCCGGCGCCGGGCAACAACAGTTCACCCCAGGGTGGCAACACCAACAATACCCCGGTGCAGGCGGGCAGCAAGGTCAGCCAGGGCCAGGTGCTGTTCGGCCTGGCCAATATCGAGCGACTGAAAATCGTCGCCAAGGTCTCCGAGCTGGACATCAACCAACTGCACCAGGGCCAGGCGGTGGAAGTGATGGGAGACGGCTTCGATGGCGAGCGGTTGACGGGGTCCGTCAGCGTGGTCAGCGGGTTGGCGATTGCCAGTGATAACCAGGGCAGCGCGCAGTTTCCGGTGACCTTGTCGATTCCCAAGCTGACGCCGCAGCAACTGCAGCGTGTGCGCTTGGGGATGAGCGCACGGTTGACCATCGTGACTTACAACAATGACCAGGCGATGGTGATTCCAAGCCAGGCGATCGAACCGGACATGACCGTGGCGTATCGGGCGGCGATGGATAAGCCGGTGGAGCGGGTGGCAGTGAAGACGGGGCAATCGACACCGCAAGGTGTGGAGGTGTTCGGGCTCAAGCCTGGATTCGTGAAGATCCCAAAATAAATGAAGATCTACTGTGGGAGGGGGCTTGCTCCCGATAGCGGTGTGTCAGTCACAGAGTTTAATCCGAACCACCGCTATCGGGAGCAAGCCCCCTCCCACACTTTTAGAGCTTTGCCAATTTATAAGCCAAGGCTTTAGCCTGAATCGCCACATCCGTCACCGCCGTGCTCTCCCACCACATGCCGCGTAACGGTGGCCCCATGGCGAACAAGCGCCGGCTGACGTGGCCCTGGGCATCCAGCACCGCGCCCGACGCATCCGCCGCAATCCCCAAGGCCAGCGGCCCGGGGCGGATCAATCCGCGTTTGAGCAACTGCTGGGGCAGCGGCCGGGCCACGCGGCGCCAGTCGTACTCGATGCCGCTGGAGTTGATCAACGCAGCGCCCGAGACCTGGGTGATCCCCTGCTCACCCCGGCGGCGCACCGCAATGGTCACGCGCTCATCCACAGTCACCAAGCCCTTGAACGACGCAGCCTGAATGCGCAACCGCCCCTCGCCTTGCAAGCGCGCCACCAACTGCGCGCTCAATGGCGGCGAGCGGTGGTGATGGCTTTCCCACCAAGGCCGCACATGCCGCACGAACTGCCGTTTCTCGCGCTCGCTGGCCTGGCTCCACAACCGACCGATATGCGCCCGCACCGTGTCCAACGGGGCTTGCCAATCGATGCCCTCGTGCAGTGCGATCCGGCATTGACGACGCACCTCGCGCAGCAACTGCCGAGGGCTGCGCAGGCCGGGGTCGGCCGCCAGGAAGTCGACCCAACTCGGCGGCTGCCGGCGCACATGGGGCAGCAGCCCATGGCGCGAGAAAATCTCGATCGGCCCACGATGGCCGGCCTGTTCCAGAGACACCACAGCATCCACCATGGTCAGCCCGGAACCGATGATCAGCACCGTCGCTTGTGGGTCGATGTGGGTCATGGCCTGCACGTCCCAAGGGTCCACCGCCGCCGCGTTCAAGCCGCTGGACTCGGTCTGCGGTGTGCGCGCCGCCGGGAACATGCCGGTGGCGAGGACCGCGAACGCACCGCGCAGTTGCCGGCCGTTATCCAGGGTGACCACCGTGGCTGCATCCTCGACTTGCAGGTCGACCACTTCGGCACGCACATGCTCCACCGTGGACGCGGAGCGCGCCTTGGCTTCGGCCAACCGCTGCTGCGCGTACACGCCGAAAATACCCCGTGGCGGAAATAGCTCGCTGATCGGCACCGCTTGCTCGGCCGACTCCAGCCAGCCACCGGCGCCGATATAGTCAGTGAGCCACTCGGTCAGGTCATCGGGGTTGTCCGGGTCGACGCTCATGCGTGCGGCGTTGCCGTTCAGGGTATGGCCCAGCTCGACCGCGCTGTAGGCCTCACCCCGGCCCAGTTCGGCACGCGGCTCGATCACCCGTATCTGTCGCTGCCCAGGCAGGCGCAGCAGTTGCACCGCCAGCATCGTACCGCTCAAGCCGCCGCCGATGATCAGTACATCGGCGTCGCGCAAGGATTCACTCATGCCCATAGGCCCTTATTGTTTGCCCAGATAAATATCCTGCAGGTCACCCCGCGCCAGCAACTCGGCGGCGCTGCCACTCAAGGCTACCCGCCCAGTCTCCAGTACGTAACCCTGGGACGCATAGTTGAGCGCGACATTGATGTTCTGCTCGGCGATCAAGAAACTCACCTGCTGCTCGCGATTGAGCTGCGCGATGATCTCGAAGATCTCTTGTACGATCATAGGCGCCAAACCCATCGACGGCTCGTCAAGCAGTACCAAAGTAGGACGGGTCATCAACGCCCGGCCGATGGCGACCATCTGCTGCTCGCCGCCCGAAGTGAGGCCGGCGCGGGTGTAGCGCTTGGTCTTGAGGCGTGGGAACCAGGTGTAGATGCGCTCCAGGTCGTGCTCCAGGTCCCGCCGGCTCAGGCGCCGCACGAAGCCGCCGCTGCGCAGGTTGTCTTCCACCGTCAGTTGGCCGAACACATGGCGACCTTCCAGCACATGCACCATGCCCTGGCGCACACGCCGGCTGGGGTCGATACCGGCCAGGTCAAGCCCGGCATACTCGATGGCACCACGGCTGACCTCGGCGCGCTCGGCCCGCACCAGGCCGGAGATGGCCTTGAGCGTGGTGCTCTTGCCCGCGCCATTGGCACCGAGCAAGGCCACGATGGCGCCTCGGGGCACCTGCAGCGACACCCCGGCCACCGCCAGGATCGCGCCGTCGTAGATCACCTCGATGTCCTTGACGCTTAACAGTGACGGGCTCGCGGGTGCAGCGGCGGGCTGGCTCATGGTTTATTCATCCCCGGTGCAGGTGCGTGGTGTCAGGCCTTTTTCCTTGGCGAACGCGGCGGACTTTTCATCGATCAGCGGGCGCAGCAACGCACGGTCGGCGGCGATCCAGTCGCTGATCAGCGTCCAATGCGCGCCGTCCCATTGCTGCACCCGCGCCGAGCCGCCGCCTTCGTGGTCGCGGCACGACAGCTTGAGGTTCTGCATCAGGCCCAGGTAGCCCATGTCTTTCAAGCGGGCATCGTCGATGTTCAGGTGCTCCAGCCCCCAACGGCCTTCTTCGCCATTGAGCGGGCGCTTGCCGAACCTGGCCTGGGCGGTGCGGATCGCTTCCACGGCCACGGCGGCGTTCACCAGGCCGGAGTTGTAGTAGACGCTGCCGAAGTTGTTCAGGTCCTTGAGGTCGCTGTGGCCCTTGTCGAGGATGAACTGCTTGAGGCGTTTGTGGATGTCGAAATCCGCCCCGGCCGGATACGGCGTGAGGGCCAGGTAACCCTTGGCGGCAGCGCCTGCGGGCAGCACATCTTCGCTGGAACTGGCCCAGATATCGCCGATGATATGGTCGACAGGAAAGCCGAACCGCGCCGCCGTCTTGACCGCCACCGGCGTGGACACGCCCCAGGTGCGCAGGAACACCCAGTCCGGGTTGGCCTGGCGCACCTGGCGCCATTGCGCCGATTGTTCATTGCCCGGGTCGGCGACCGGGATCTGGATGTTTTCAAAGCCATACTTGTCGGCGAGCAGCTTCAACGGGCCGAGGGTTTCGCGCCCATAGGCCGAGTCGTGATAGACCGTGGCAATCTTCTTGCCCTTGAGTTTGTCGAAGCCGCCTTCGCGCTGGGCGATGTAGTTCACCAGGGTCGACGCCTCGCTGTAGAAGGTCAGCATCACCGGGAAGTTGTAGGGGAATACCGTGCCGTCAGTGGCTTCGGTGCGGCCGTAGCCGAGGGTGATCAGCGGGATCTTGTCCACCTCGGCGCGCTCGCTCAAGGCATACGCCGCAGGTGCGCCGTTGGGCTGGTACACCGCGACCGGCGCACCGTCCAGGCCATGCTTGAAGCGCTCGTAGCACTCGATGCCCTTCTCCGCCGTCCATTCGGTCTCGCACTCCTGCCACACCAGTTTCACCCCGTTGATTCCGCCTTCGACCTCGTTGATATAGCGCAGGTAATCGATCATCCCGGCCCATACCTGCACGCCGCTGGAGGCATAGGCACCGACGCGATAGGTCGCCAGGGGAATGAATTGCTGGTCCGCCGAGGCCATGGCCTGGGGGATGGCGCCAGTCAATGTGGCAAGCGCAAAGGCAGCGCCGGCCAGGGAACGTTTGAAGGTTGCACGCATGGGGATTCTCTTATCGGTTCAGAAACGTAAAGGCCACTGACGCAGCCGGTCGCGCAGGTTGCCCAGCAGGCGAATCAAGCCCTCGGGTTCCTTGATCAGGAACACGATGATCAACACGCCAAAGATGATTTTCTGCAGGTTCTGCAACTGCCCCGCATCCACCGCCCCACCGAACAGCGCCTGCCCGGCATGGCTGAGGAAAATCGGCAGCAGGCTGATAAAGGCCGCCCCGACGAAATTGCCGGCGATGCTGCCCATGCCACCGATAATGATGATGAACAGGATCTGGAACGAACGGTTGATATCGAAGCTGCCGGCACTGGCCGTGCCCAGGTAGGCAAAGGCCCACAATGCCCCGGCGATGCCCAGGTAGAACGAGCTGACGGCGAACGCCAGGCGCTTGTAGCGCGCCACCGCAATGCCGACCACGGCAGCGGCGGTGTCCATGTCGCGGATCGCCATCCAGTTGCGGCCAATTTGGCTACGCACCAGGTTGACGGCGGCCCAGGTCAACAGCAGCACCGTCACCAGCGTCAGCAGGTAGCGGCCCAGCGGCGTATTGAGGTCGTGGCCGAACAGCGCCAGCCTGGGCGCGGAAATGGTCCCGGAGGAGCCGTAGTTGTAGAACCAGGGGAATTTGACGAACAGCCACTCCAGGAAAAACTGCGCGGCCAAGGTGGTGACCATCAGGTAGAAGCCCTTGATTCGCGAGCTGGGCAGACCGAACAGCAGGCCGACCAACGCGCTGATAATCCCACCGCCGAACAGTGCCACCGGCAAGCCCAACTCGGGCAGGCGCAGCAGAAAACCGTAGGTGGCAAATGCACCGACGGCCATGAACCCGGCTGCGCCGACCGAGGTTTGCCCGGTGTAGCCGGTCAACAGGTTCAGGCCCAGCCCGGCCAGCGACAGCACCAGAAAGGGAATCAGGATCGCATTGAGCCAATAGTCATTGCCCCACAGCGGCACCACCACAAAGGCCAGTACCCACAGGCCGATCCAGCCCCACGGGAGGCGCCGCTCAGTCAGCAACAGCGGCGCGGTTTCTTGAACAACGGGTATCGACATGGATTCAGACTCGCTCGATGGCGCGCTCGCCGAACAGGCCGGCGGGGCGGATATACAGGAAGGCCAAGGCCAGTACGTAGGCAAACCACGGCGTGATACCGCCACCGATCCAGGGGCCGATGTACACCTCGGCCAGGTTCTCCGCCGCGCCGACAATCAACCCGCCGACAATTGCCCCACCGATCGAGGTGAAGCCGCCGATGATCAGTACCGGCAGCGCCTTGAGCACCACCAGCGACAAGGAAAACTGCACGCCCTGCCGGGCACCCCAGAGCAACCCGGCGACCAGCCCGACAATGCCCGCCACCGCCCAGACGATCTGCCAGATCCGGTTGAGGTTGATGCCGATGGACAGCGCCGCCGTGGTGTCATCCGCCACCGCGCGCAGCGACACGCCCATGCGGGTTTTGTTGAACAGCAGCGCCAGCACCGTCACCAGCACGACGGCAGCGGCCGCCGCGACCAGGTCGAACTGGCTGAGCATCAGCGGCCCGACGAACAGCGGCACGTCGTCGATACCCAGGTCGAGCGCGCGCACCTGCGAGCCCATCAAACCCTGGGCCAGGCCCTCGATAATGAACGACAGGCCCAAGGTGGCCATGAACAGGGTGATCTGCGAACGGTTCACCAGCGGTCGCAGCACCAGGCGCTCGATCAGCCAGGCGCCGATGACCATCACCAGCACCGTCAACAGGAGTGCCAGGGCAAACGGCACGCCCTGGTCGTGCAGGCTGACGAAAGTCAGCGCGGCAAACAGCAGCATCGCGCCCTGGGCGAAGTTGAACACGCCGCTGGCCTTGTAGATCAGCACAAAGCCAATGGCGACCAGCGAGTACATCGTGCCGGCGAGCAGGCCGCCGAGCAGAGTTTCGAAGAAGAACGTCATCAGTGTGCAACTCCCAGGTAGGCCGCGATCACGTCAGGGTCCGCCTGCACCTGGGCCGGTGTGCCGTCGCCGACCTTGCGGCCGTAGTCGAGCACCACCACATGGTCAGACAGGCCCATGACCACACCGATGTCATGTTCGATCAACACCACGGTGGTGCCGAGGTCGCGGTTCACATCGGCAACGAAGCGCGCCATCTCGCGTTTTTCCTCGGCGTTCATGCCGGCCATGGGTTCGTCGAGCAGCAGCAGGCTAGGCCCGGCGATCAACGCCCGGCCTAGCTCCACGCGCTTTTGCAGGCCGTAGGAGAGGTTGCCCACCAGCACCTCGCGATGGGCTTGCAGGTCCAGGAAGTCGAGGATGCCCTGGGCGCGCAGCCGGAACGCCTCGGCCTCGCGTCGTGCGCGGGGCAGGCCCAGGGCTTGTTCGATAAAGGTACTGCGCATGTGCCGCGACAGGCCGGTGAGCAGGTTGTCGAGCACACTCATCTTCTTGAACAGCGCGTTGTTCTGGAAGGTGCGACCAATGCCCCGGCGGGCTGCATCCAGGGGATCGATACGGTGAAAGGCGTGTTGCTCAAAGACGATCTCACCGGCATCGAAGCGATACACGCCGTTGAGCACATTGAGCAGCGAGCTTTTACCGGCACCGTTGGGCCCGATCAGCGCACAGATCTCGCCGCGTTGCACAGCAAAGGACAAGGCGTTGATGGCCTTGACGCCTTTGAACGACAGCGAGACATCGCGTACCTGCAATATGGCCTGGCTCATGCAATCTCCCGCTTGAATTCAGCCAGCCATGTCGGCTCGACGCTGGTTTTGAGGGGTTGCCAGATATAGGCCAGGCGCTGGAAACCGAGCAGCCTGCGCACGCGGTTTTTCAACAGACGGCGCAGGCCGCTGTGCGGGTGCGCGATAGCCCACTCGCACAGGCGCCGACGCCAGGTGCCGAGGGGAGCCAGACGGCTTTCGATCTCGTCGGCCAAGTGTTGCAAACGCGCAGGCGACAGCAGCAAGCCGGTGGGCGCCACTTCGCGGCGATCACGGCGGGCCGAAGCCGGGCTCTCCGGGAAGGCCAGGCCATGGCCGCTGCTTAGCCAGTGTTCCAGCACCACGGCGAGCCCCCCTGGCCAGTCGGTGCCCTCCTCGCTCCACAGCACGGTTTCACTCGTCGGTTGCCACCAGCGCTGCACGTGTTGCGCCGGGTCGACCGGGCCGAGCAATTGGGCGAAATCCAAGCGTTGGGTGGACGACCAATGTCGCGCCTGCCGACGACTGTGCACATAGGCATGGGTAGGACGGATGCGCCACAGTTGTTGCTGCAACACCTCGGGAGCTAGGTCATCGGCGATGGACAGCACCGACGCGCCGACAGACTGGGCCGCCAACGCCAGCAGCAACAGGTTGGGCTCAAAAGCACCGCTGAGAGCCAGTCGCGACTGCTCACCGAAACCCTGTTGGCGCAAGCCGTCGGCCAGGCGCTCGACATCGCGCAAGGCATCGATCCAGCGCCAGGCATACCACTGGCCCTGGCGCTTGTGACGCAGGGCGGTTTGCAGCGGAGTGACCTGCGCCCAGTGTTGCAGTTGTTCCAGGGCATGGGGCAGATGACCGAGCCATTCGGCAGGCCATTCCAGGGCCAGCGGGCGTTTGAGTTCGTGCACGCTCATAGGGATTTTCTCCTATTGAAGTGGTAAGCGTGCGGTGGTCCGCTGGCTGTCGGGGGGATGCCTCAGTGCATTGCAGAACTCATGCCTGAACCTGCCCCCCTCTAAAACGGGCCTTTCATTAGAGAACCCCACGATTCAAAGAGACTGGAACGAACAAAGTGTTTATCCACTGTTGCGCAAGCAACAGAACCAGAAACTCCCCTGGTTCAATGCAATGTATTTATTGGATATAAAAAAATCGGGCAAACCTGTTAATTCTGACAGTAGACACCTTCACCAACGGTTACTAACTTTGAATCACCTACTCACCACGGCATCGAACAAGGCACGCGGAGGCACCAAATGAACACTTTGGAAATGATGAGCCCACGTAATGCAACGGGGACCTGTAGCGCCAAAATCATCAATGACCCTGACATCACTGATTTTCAGGCAGCAACTTTTACAGTCATGCGCGATGAGGTAAATCGGCGCTGGATGATCTATGCACAGGCTGCCGGCTCACATATAACCTCTGGCCTGAGATTCTTTATTCCACTGTCAGGTAATGTAAAAAACAAGAAGTACAAACTTGTGACAAGCCCTGACAATGACTCTGAAATGACCATCATTTGGGAAAAACTTCGAGGGGGCGAATTATTCCAATATATAAGCACTCACGGCCACGCGAAGGTTACGATCGATGAAAAGTCACGAAAAACCAGTGTGGAGTTCGAATTCATTGCAGGCGACGGCAACACCACCGTTGAAGTCTCGCATGGCCAATTAAAAGTCACTGGCTATAGTCACGATATCGGCTCAGTAACAGCCGATGTGAGGGGTGCGATAAATACCCAATACAAATCCACTGAGGTCAGCCTCACCCATCAACCGGCATCCCGCACATTCCCAGCTTCTTTTCTGGGTTGGTCACGTCATTACCAGCCTCGACCTGACGTACGCGAATTCATCATGGCATTGCGCGTTGCAGACAATCTTCGCCCCGGCACGTATCAGGTGAGCACGCAAAGCCAGGAGGTTGAAATTGTACTGTTCGACATGAACGGCAGGTTTGTGCCGTATTGGGGCTATGAAGGCGAGGTAAATATCGTCGCCATACCGACGCCTGGCACAACAAAAGGCGGTATGAAGGCAACCTTCCATTTCAAAGGTGCCGATGGAACAAAACGTGAAACCGTCGAAGTCAGCGCCGGACATTTGGACATCCGCCCTTAGCCTGTTGCTCGCACCCACGCGCTGCGTGGGTGCGACCATCAAACCGAAGTCGCCTTGAGATCGCGATAGCCGGCGCCGGGATGGTTCGGCGCCAACCGCGCGCCTTCGTCAAACAGCTTCTCACGCAAGGTGCCTTGGGCATATTCGGTCTTGTACACGCCGCGCTTCTGCAACTCCGGCACGAGCAGGTCGACGGCGTCGATAAAGGTTTCGTGGGTCAGCGCATAGGCCAGGTTGAAACCGTCTACGTCGGTCTCTTCGACCCATTCCTGCAGCAGGTCGGCGACGGTTTGCGGGCCGCCGACGAACAGCGGGCCAAAACCGCCGATGCCGACCCAGTCCGCCAGTTCATGGGGGGTCCAGACCTTGTTCTGATCGGCCGTGGAGAACGCTTCCACCGCCGATTGAATGGCGTTGGTGTGCACATGCTTGAGCGGCTCATCCGGTTTGAATTGGCTGAAATCGATACCGGTCCAGCCGGAGATCAGCGCCATCGCGCCTTCGTAGCTGACATAGGTTTTGTATTCGTCGAACTTGGCTTTGGCCTTCGCATCGGTCTCGCCGACGATCACCGTCTGCAGATTGAAAATCAGGATTTTCCTGGGGTCACGCCCGGCCTCGGCGGCGCGGCGGCGGATGTCGGCGACAGTCTTTTTCAGCAGCACCTTGGACGGCGCGGCCACGAACACGCATTCGGCCTGCTCAGCGGCGAACTGCTTGCCACGGCTGGATGCACCGGCCTGGTAGAGCACAGGCGTGCGCTGTGGCGAGGGTTCGCACAGGTGAATACCGGGCACCTGGAAGTGCTTGCCGACATGGCGGATCTCGTGGATTTTGCTCGGGTCGCTGAAAATCCGCCGCTCGCGGTCACGCAGTACGGCGCCCTCCTCCCAACTGCCTTCCCAGAGTTTGTAGCAAACCTGCAGGTATTCTTCGGCGTAGTCGTAGCGTGCATCGTGTTCGGTCTGGGCTTTCTGGCCGAGGTTCTTGGCACCGCTTTCCAGATAGGAGGTGACGATGTTCCAGCCGATACGGCCCTTGGTCAGATGATCGAGGGTCGAAAGCCGGCGAGCAAACGGGTACGGATGCTCGAACGACAGCGAGGCGGTCAGGCCAAAACCCAGGTGTTCGGTAACCAGCGCCATCGGCGCGATCAGCGACAACGGGTCGTTGACCGGCACCTGCGCCGCCTGGCGGATCGCCGCGTCGCCGTTGCCGTTGTAAACATCGTAGATACCCAGCACGTCGGCGATAAACAGGCCGTCGAACTTGCCACGCTCGAGGATTTTCGCAAGGTCGGTCCAGTACTCCAGGTCCTTGTACTGCCACGAGCGGTCCCGCGGGTGCGCCCACAGGCCGGGGGATTGGTGACCCACGCAGTTCATGTCGAAGGCATTCAAGCGGATTTGCCGGGCCATCAATGCACTCCGTTGAGATGGAAATTGCCGACCACCTGATATTTCCAGCGCAGCGGGTCATCCAGGGTCGACGGCAAGGCGGTGCGCTGGCCGGTCAGTTCGAATTCGGCGTTGCTGGCGGCAATCAGGGCTTCGGCGGCGGCGATTTGCGCTTCGGTCAACGCGACCGGGCTGGGATGGGTTTCGGCGCGTTCAAGCAAGGCCGCGGCGACATCGACGCGGATCTGCAAATCACCGAAACGGCTGATCACGTAAGGGTCATCGCTTTTCTCGACATGGCGTCGGGTGCTTTCGAGCAATTGGCGCGCTTGATTCAGAACGGGGTTCGGTGCAGTCATGGGTAGGCTCCTCAGTTCCAGGCGTGGCGGGCAGGCTTCACGCCGTTAAGCACAAAATTGCCGATCAGGTGGTATTTCCAGCGGGCCGGGTCGTGCAGGGTATGGGTGCGTGCATTGCGCCAGAAGCGGTCGAGGTTGTGCTTGGCGGTGACCGAGCGGGTGCCGGCCAGTTCGAAGAGTTTGCTGCTGGCGAGCAATGCGGTTTCGGCGGACAGGACCTTGGCCTGGGCAACCACCAGCGAGGCATTGGCCACGGTGTCTTCATTCGGTTCAGCCAGGGCAAGGTCGACCGCGATACCGGCCTTGGCGAGGATCGCTTCGGTACCATGCACACGCCACTGCAGGTCGCCGATGGCGGCAATGGTGAACGGGTCTTGCCAGCCGTGGTCCTGCTGGCTGTCGATCCATGGGCGCGCCTGGCGCGCGTAGATTTTGGCTTGCTCAAGGGCGCCCAGGGCAATGCCGGTGTCGACGGCGGCCTGGATGATCTGCGAGATCGGGCCGCTGGCGGTGGGTTGGTCGAACGCCCGGTGTGCGGGGATCACCGCGCTCAAGGGCACACTCACGCCATCGAGGGTCACGCCGCCGCTGGCGGTGGTGCGCTGGCCAAAGCCGTCCCAATTGTCGATGACGCTCAGGCCCGGTGCATCACGTTCGATAAGCGCAATAAACGCCTGGCCGTTTTCGTCATTGCCGACGGTGGGCACCAGGTGCGCAAACAGTGCGCCGGTGCAATAGAACTTCTCGCCATTGATTTGCGCGCGGTCGCCGTGGAAACGGATCTGGGTATCGAAAGTGCCGGCATTTTTGCTCTTGGCTTCGGAGAAAGCATTGCCGAAGCGGTAGCCCGCCAGGACCTTGCCGAAGTAATGCCGCTTTTGCTCCTCTGTCGCCGTTTGCACCAGGATATCCACCACGCCCAGGTGGTTCTGCGGGATCTGCCCCAGTGACGGGTCGGCGGCGGAGATCAACTTGATCACCTCGGCCACGGTCACATAGGACACTTCGGCCCCACCGTAGGCTTTAGGCACGGTGATGCCCCACAGGCCGCTGGCAGAGAACTCGTCGAGTTCGGCCACCGGCAAGCGACGCTCACGGTCGCGCGCGCTGGCATCAACGGCAAAACGTGCGGCCAGGCGCGTCGCCACTTCAATGGCTTCGGCGTCCGAACGAATGATATGGGCAGGGTGTTGAGGGTGGGTTGACATGGGCCGACTCCAGGCTCCGATGGGATGACCTGTGCAATTGCAGGAGTCGTGCCTGAATTTAATCGTCAATAAAATCAGCGGCTTGCTGGTAAGTCAGCGCTGTGGGGCGTGTTTCAAACCAGCAAAGTGCCCAGGCGCTGTTGCCTGGCGAACAGTTAGATCACCACGGTCCGAACGAAGCACACGGCCACATCACCCTCATTGCGATAGTGGTGGAACTGGCGGCTGGCGAACATGTAGAACTCGCCTGCGGCAACGTGCTTTTCTTCGTCATCCAGAATCAGGGTCAGGGCCCCTTCATACACAAACAATTGCACGCTCCAGCCTTCCGGGTCCGGTTCGGGGCTGTAGCGATCACCGGGCTCCAGGCGCATCTCCCACAACTCGACTTCGCGCCGGGCGTTGGCCCTGGCCAGCAGCACGGCCTTGCTGCCGGGGATATCGCCGGCCCAGGCCAACTCGTTGATGCGGCTGTGGTCGCCCGCATCCGGCGCCTGGATCAGGTCGCTGAACGCCACCTCCAGCGCTTCGGCGACACGGTCCAGGGTCGACAGGCTCACATTCTTCTCCCCCGCCTCGATGGCCACCAGCATGCGCCGGCTGACCCCGGACTTTTCCGCGAGCGCGGTCTGGCTCAGGTCGGCGGCGTGGCGCAGGCGACGAACGTTTTGGCTGACGTGTTGCAGGACCGAAGCCCGTTGCGGATTTTCTTTGTGCACTATATTGCTCAATTGGTAGGTGTGCGCAGTATACTGCCCAGCGTGCGGCGCATTGTGCGGTCCGTGCCTTTCCCTTGCAAGACCGAGCCGCCATGACCTCCTCGAACGTTTCCCCGCGTTTCAACCGTTTCAGCAAAGCCGAATGCATCCTGGTGCTGATCACCATGATCTGGGGCGGCACCTTTTTGCTGGTGCAGCATGCCATGACCGTCAGCGGCCCGATGTTTTTCGTGGGGTTGCGATTTGCGGCGGCGGCGCTCGTGGTCGGTTTCTTCTCACTGCGTACGCTGAGCGAGCTGACCCTGTTTGAATTGAAGGCCGGCGCCTTCATCGGCACCTCGATCATGTTCGGCTATGGCATGCAGACCATCGGTTTGCAGACCATCCCCAGCAGCCAGTCGGCCTTTATCACGGCGCTGTATGTGCCCTGCGTGCCATTGTTGCAGTGGCTGGTGCTCGGCAGGCGCCCAGGGCTGATGCCGAGCATCGGCATCATGCTGGCGTTTACCGGGTTGATGCTGCTGACAGGCCCCAGCGGCGCCTCGCTCAACTTCAGCGCCGGTGAGATCGCCACGCTGATCTGTGCAATCGCGGTGGCAGCGGAAATCATCCTCATCGGCGCCTATGCCGGGCAGGTGGATGTGCGTCGCGTCACCGTGGTGCAACTGGCCACGGCGTCGCTGTTGTCGTTTCTGATGGTGGTGCCGATGGGTGAAGCGCTGCCCGAGTTCTCGTGGCTGCTGCTGTTCAGTGCCGTCGGCCTGGGCTTGACCAGTGCGATCATCCAGGTGGCGATGAACTGGGCGCAACAGAGTGTTTCGCCAACCCGCGCCACCTTGATCTATGCCGGTGAGCCGGTGTGGGCCGGCGTGATCGGGCGCATCGCCGGGGAGCGCTTTCCGCCGATTGCCATGTTGGGGGCGGCATTGATTGTGGTGGCGGTGATCGTCAGTGAGTTGAAGACCAAGGGGCAAAAGGCCATCGACCTGGCGGATGAAAGGGAACAGGAGCAGCAGAGCTAGGGTCCGACACAATGCCAAATGGGAGTTTTCGGCCTACCTTGTAGGATCCTGCCACATGTTGCCGTTTGGTGATCACGAAAGCGGCACGTATGATGCATCTCAAACTCCCGCAGATTAGAAGCCTATGTCCCTGATAGTTCTACTGCTTCTGCCGTTCCTTGGCAGCTGTCTGGCGGCCTTGCTGCCGCACAATGCACGTAACACCGAATCCTTGCTGGCCGGCCTGGTGGCGCTGGTCGGCACTGTTCAAGTAGCCCTGCTCTACCCCCTGATCGCCCATGGTGGCGTGATTCACGAAGAATTCATGTGGTTGCCCAGCCTCGGGCTGAACTTCGTCTTGCGCATGGACGGGTTTGCCTGGCTGTTCTCGATGCTAGTGCTGGGCATCGGCACGCTGGTGTCGCTGTATGCGCGCTATTACATGTCGCCGGATGACCCGGTACCGCGCTTCTTCGCGTTTTTCCTGGCGTTCATGGGCGCCATGCTCGGGCTGGTGATTTCCGGCAACCTGATCCAGATCGTGTTCTTCTGGGAACTGACCAGCCTGTTCTCGTTCCTGCTGATCGGCTACTGGCACCATCGGGCGGATGCGCGCCGTGGCGCCTATATGGCCTTGATGGTCACCGGCGCCGGTGGCCTGTGCCTGTTGGCGGGTGTGATGCTGCTGGGGCATATCGTCGGCAGCTATGACCTGGACCAGGTATTGGCGGCGGGCGATCAGATCCGTGCGCATTCGCTCTACCCGGTCATGCTAGCGCTGGTGCTGGTCGGCGCGCTGAGCAAAAGCGCGCAATTCCCCTTCCATTTCTGGCTGCCCCACGCAATGGCGGCCCCTACGCCGGTATCGGCCTACCTGCACTCGGCGACGATGGTGAAGGCCGGCGTGTTCCTGCTGGCCCGCCTGTGGCCGTCGCTGTCCGGCAGCGAAGAATGGTTCTGGATCGTCGGCGGTGCCGGCGCTCTCACCCTCCTCCTCGGCGCGTACTGCGCCATGTTTCAGAATGACCTCAAGGGCCTGCTGGCCTACTCCACCATCAGCCACCTCGGGCTGATCACCCTGCTGCTGGGCCTCAACAGCCCGTTGGCGGCGGTCGCCGCGGTCTTCCATATCCTCAACCATGCGACGTTCAAGGCTTCGTTGTTCATGGCGGCGGGGATCATCGACCACGAAAGCGGCACCCGTGACATTCGCAAGCTCAGTGGCCTGGTCCGTCTGATCCCGTTTACCGCGACCCTGGCCATGGTGGCCAGCGCCTCCATGGCCGGCGTACCGTTGCTTAACGGCTTCCTGTCCAAAGAGATGTTCTTCGCCGAAACGGTGTTTATCTCGGCGACCCAATGGGTGGAGATCGCCCTGCCGGCGATCGCGACCATTGCCGGCACCTTCAGCGTGGCCTACGCCCTGCGTTTTACCGTCGATGTGTTCTTTGGCCCGCCCGCGACGGACCTGCCCCACACGCCCCACGAGCCACCGCGCTGGATGCGTGCACCGGTGGAGTTGCTGGTGTTTACCTGCCTGCTGGTGGGGATTTTCCCGGCTCAAGTGGTCGGTTCGATCCTGGCCGCGGCCGCCTTGCCGGTGGTCGGCGGCGTGCTGCCGCAATACAGCCTGGCCATCTGGCACGGCTGGAACGCACCGATGATAATGAGCCTGGTGGCCATGAGCGGCGGCGTGGTGCTGTACCTGCTGCTGCGCAAACAGCTCAAGCGCGGCCGCTTCGCGTACCCGCCGATCATCAGCTACTTCAATGGCAAGCGCATGTTCGAACGCAGCCTGGTGGTGATGATGCGCGGCGTGCGCAAGATCGAGAAACGCATCAGCACCAAGCGCCTGCAGACCCAGCTGTTCCTGTTGGTACTGGTGGCGGTGATCGGCGGCATGATCCCGATGCTCAACAGCGGCCTCAGCTGGGGTGACCGGCCGAAGATCCCGGGCTCCATCGTGTTCGTCACCCTGTGGTTGCTGGCGATCGCCTGCGCCCTGGGCGCCGCCTGGCAAGCCAAGTACCACCGGCTGGCCGCCCTGACCATGGTCAGCGTGTGCGGCATGGTCACCTGCGTCACGTTCGTGTGGTTCTCGGCGCCGGACCTGGCGCTGACGCAACTGGCGGTCGAGGTGGTCACTACGGTGCTGATCCTGCTGGGCCTGCGCTGGCTGCCACGGCGGATCGAAGAGGTCTCGCCACTGCCCAGCTCGTTGCGCAAGGCCCGCATCCGACGCGTGCGGGACTTGCTGTTGTCCAGCGTGGTCGGTGGCGGCATGGCGCTGTTGTCGTATGCGATGCTGACACGCCAGACGCCCAACGATATTTCCTCGTTCTACCTCAGTCGTGCCTTGCCCGAAGGCGGCGGCAGCAATGTGGTGAACGTGATGCTCGTCGACTTCCGCGGCTTCGACACCCTCGGTGAAATCACTGTGCTCGGCGCCGTGGCATTGACCGTGTATGCCCTGCTGCGCCGCTTCCGGCCGTCGAAAGAAAGCATGGAGTTGCCACCGCAACAGCGCCAACTGGCACCGGACGTGGCCACCGACCTGGTCAACCCGCGCCAAGCCAGCGATACCGCCCTGGGCTTCATGATGGTGCCCGCAGTACTGGTACGCCTGCTGCTGCCGATTGCGCTGGTGGTGTCGTTCTACCTGTTCATGCGCGGCCACAACCAGCCCGGCGGTGGTTTTGTCGCCGGCCTGGTGATGTCGGTGGCGTTCATTCTGCAATACATGGTGGCCGGCACCCAGTGGGTCGAGGCGCAGATGAGCCTGCGGCCGATGCGCTGGATGGGCTTCGGCCTGCTCTCGGCGACACTGACCGGGCTCGGTGCGCTGTTGGTCGGTTACCCGTTCCTGACCACGCATACCTGGCATTTCAGCCTGCCGTTGCTGGGCGATATTCACGTAGCCAGTGCGCTGTTCTTCGACGTCGGCGTTTACGCCATGGTCGTTGGCTCGACGCTGCTGATGCTCACCGCCCTCGGCCACCAGTCGGTACGCGCGCATAAACCGAGCAACCAGGCCAAAGTGGTTGCCGCAACAGAAGGAGCCGCCTGATGGAAGAAGTCATCGCAATCGCCATTGGGGTCCTGGCGGCCTCCGGTGTGTGGTTGATCCTGCGGCCACGGACGTTCCAGGTCGTGATGGGCCTGTGCCTGCTGTCCTACGGGGTGAACCTGTTCATTTTCAGCATGGGCAGCCTGTTTATCGGCAAGGAGCCGATCATCAAGGACGGCGTACCGCAAGACCTGCTCCACTATACCGACCCCCTGCCCCAGGCCTTGGTGCTGACGGCAATCGTGATCAGCTTCGCCATGACCGCGTTGTTCCTGGTGGTATTGCTGGCGTCCCGGGGCTTGACCGGAACCGACCATGTGGACGGCCGGGAGCCCAAGCAATGATGTGGATGAACCAACTGATCATCGCACCGATCCTGCTGCCGTTGCTGACCGCCGCACTGATGCTGATGCTCGGTGAAAAACGCCGCCCGCTGAAAGCCAGAATCAATCTGGTCTCCAGCATGATCGGCCTGGGCATTGCGATCCTGCTGCTGTACTGGACACAAAAAGGCGGCCCCGGCTCGATTGGCGTGTACTTGCCGGGCAACTGGCAGGTGCCGTTCGGTATCGTGCTGGTGGTGGATCAACTGTCGGCCTTGATGCTGGTGCTCACCGGCATCATCGGCGTCAGTGCGCTGTTGTTCGCGATGGCGCGTTGGGATCGCGCGGGCACCAGTTTCCACGCGCTGTTCCAGATCCAGATGATGGGCCTCTACGGCGCCTTCCTCACCGCCGACCTGTTTAACCTGTTCGTGTTTTTCGAGGTGCTGCTGGCGGCCTCCTATGGCTTGATGCTGCACGGCTCGGGCCGGGCGCGGGTGTCGGCGGGGCTGCATTACATCTCGATCAACCTGGTGGCGTCGTCACTGTTCCTGATCGGCGCGGCGATGATCTACGGCGTCACCGGCACCCTGAATTTTGCCGACCTGGCGTTGAAAATCCCGCTGGTGCCCGAAGCCGATCGCGGCCTGCTGCACGCCGGTGCGGCGATCCTCGCCACGGCATTCCTGGCCAAGGCCGGCATGTGGCCGCTGAATTTCTGGCTGGCGCCCGCCTACTCCTCGGCCAGTGCGCCGGTGGCGGCGATGTTTGCGATCATGACCAAGGTCGGCGTGTACACCGTGCTGCGCCTGTGGACGCTGCTGTTTTCCGGGCAGGCCGGTGCCTCGGCCTTGTTTGGCGGAGATTGGCTGGTGTACGGCGGTATGGCGACCATCATCGGCGCGGCACTGGCGATGGTGGCGGCGCAGCGGCTGGAGCGCATGGCGAGCTTGAGCATCCTGGTGTCGGCGGGGATTTTGCTGTCGGCGGTCGGTTTTGCCCAGCCGAGCCTGATTGCGGGTGCGCTGTTCTACCTGGTCAGCTCGACGCTGGCGTTGAGCGCGCTGTTCCTGCTGGCTGAATTGATCGAGCGTTCGCGTTCGGCCAACGACCTGCCGCTGGATGAAGAGATTGATGCGCTGCCCAAACCCATGGAGTCCTTGCACCCGCGTCCGGGTGTGAACCTTGACGATGAGCAACAGGCGGTGGTCGGCCAGGTGATTCCCTGGACCATGGCGTTCCTCGGCCTCAGCTTTATTGCCTGTGCGCTGCTGATCATCGGCATGCCGCCACTGTCCGGGTTTATCGGCAAGCTGAGCCTGCTCAGTGCACTGGTCAATCCACTCGGGTTGGGCGTCAGCGTTGACCAACCGATCCGCCCGGCGGCCTGGGGCCTTGTAGCGCTGCTGATCCTCTCGGGCCTGGCTTCGTTGATCGCCTTCGCACGCCTGGGCATCCAACGCTTCTGGACCCCGGAAGAGCGCCCATCGCCGCTCCTGCGTCGCTACGAGTGCGTGCCGATCTTCCTGCTGCTCGGCTTGAGCATCCTGCTGACATTCAAGGCCGAACCCTTGCTGCACTACACCCAGGACACGGCCGTCAGCCTGAACAACCCGGAACATTACGTGATGGCGGTGCTGGCCACACGCCCGGTGCCAAGCCCTGAAGCCAAGGCTGCCGCGCTGGAGGTGCAACCATGAAGCGCCTGTTCCCCGCTCCGTGGCTGTCGCTGGCACTGTGGCTGTTGTGGCTGGTGCTGAACCTGTCGGTCAGCCCCGGCAACCTGCTGCTGGGCGCACTGCTGGGCTTCCTGGCGCCGCTGATGATGGCGCCGTTGCGCCCGCTGCCGGTGCGGATCCGCCGCCCCGGGGTGATCATTCGCCTGTTCTTCCTGGTCGGCCGCGATGTGGTCATCTCCAACCTGCAAGTGGCCTGGGGCGTGCTGACCTGCGGCTCACGCCCGCCACGTTCGCGCTTTATCAAGATCCCGCTGGACCTGCGCGACCCGAACGGCCTGGCCGCGCTGTCGATGATCACCACCGTGGTGCCCGGCACGATCTGGTCGGAACTGGCGCTGGACCGCAGCATCCTGCTGCTGCATGTATTCGACCTGGAGGATGAAGCGCCGTTTATCGAGCACTTCAAGACCACTTACGAACGGCCCCTGATGGAGATCTTCGAATGAGCGCCCTGCTCTCCAATGCGATCCTGTTCAGCCTGTTCCTGTTCTCGCTGGCCATGGTGCTGACGCTGATCCGCCTGTTCAAAGGCCCGTCGGCCCAGGACCGGGTACTGGCGCTGGACTACCTGTACATCCTGGCGATGCTGATGATGCTGGTGCTGGGTATTCGGTATGCCAGCGACACCTACTTTGAAGCCGCGCTGCTGATCGCGCTGTTCGGCTTTGTCGGTTCGTTTGCCCTGGCGAAATTCCTGCTGCGTGGGGAGGTGATTGAATGATGCCGTTATGGGTGGAAGTGATTGTCGCGGGGCTGCTGGTGCTCAGCAGTCTGTTTGCGTTGATCGGTGCAGTCGGCTTGTTGCGGCTGAAGGACTTTTTCCAACGCATGCACCCGCCGGCACTGGCTTCGACGCTGGGCGCGTGGTGTGTGGCGCTGGCATCGATTATCTACTTTTCGGTGCTCAAGTCCGGGCCGGTGCTGCATGGCTGGTTGATCCCGATCCTGCTGTCGATCACGGTGCCCGTGACCACGCTGTTACTGGCCCGCACCGCGCTGTTCCGCAAGCGCATGGCCGGTGACGACGTACCGGCCGAAGTCAGCAGCCGCCGCTGATTCAACGAGCGGACAGGGAAAAACATTTGGGGCGGTGCGACGATTCGATTTGCTCCCGATAGCGGTGGATCAGTCAGCAGTCGGGGGCAAGCCCTAATGCCCGTCAGTTAAATGGTGGGTGTAGAACACATCATCTGTAGTGAGCGGCAGGTTCTCTTAACTGACATTAGGGCAGGCCCCCTCCCACATTTGGACTCGCGTGAAGCCGATTACAAAATCGCTGCGCCAAACCGGCTAACGCGTGGCATCCAGTGATCCAGGATCTCGGCTGAGGCAACGATATGATGCGCTCGCCCGATCAGCAGCCGGCGAGGCACAAAGCCGATATACCGGGAGTCATCGCTGTTATCGCGGTTGTCGCCGAGCATGAAATAGCTGTCGGCAGGCACCACCACCGGGCCGAAATTGCGCAGCGCCCGCACGGTCGGCATGAACTGGACAGTGCGCTGACGGTTGGCCGCCAGCTCGTTCAGCTTGATCCCCGGCACCGTATGGCCGGCAACGATGGGCTCGCTGATGTCCTGCGCATCACTGTAGGTGGCAGGCACGCCGTTGACCCACAACACCTCATCTTTCATTTCCAGGGTGTCACCGGGTATACCGACGATGCGCTTGATCAGGCGCATGCCATCCTTGGGCGACGAAAACGTGACCACATCGCCACGCTGGGGGTTATCAAGCTTGGCCAGGGAAATATCCGTCAGCGGCACCTTGAGGTCATACGCCACGCGATTGACCAGCACAACATCCCCCTCCAGCAACGTGGGGCGCATGGAGCCGGACGGAATGGGGTTCCAATCGGCCAGGGATGTACGGAAAATGCCGAAGCACAGCCAGAAAATGATTGCGTAACGGTAACGGCCCAACCAACGTCGCATACATCCTCGCAATACAGAAAGGGGCATTGGCACCCGCCAGACACCCAGATGATTTTTGGCTACGCTCGCTTGTTACACACCAGGATTAACTGACCATTAGCACTTGCACTCAAGGTCAATGACACAAAAGGAAAGCGGCCCCATGGATATCAAATGCTCTGTCTTTATCGCAGCCAGCATCGACGGGTTTATCGCACGACCCGATGGCGATATCGAGTGGCTTCTTCGGCCGGAGTATGAACGTGCTGTCTTGAACGGCATGACGTTTGAAAGCTATATCGCCACCGTTGATGCACTGGTGATGGGCCGCAAAACCCTGGAGAAAGTGGCGTCCTTCGCCGAGTGGCTTTATGAAGGCACGCCGATCATAGCCCTTTCGCACCGTCCGCTGGCGCTGCCTGCCCATCTGGAAGGCAAGGTCGAAGTCATGGCAGCCGACGCGCCTGCGGTGGTGGCCCAGCTAGCCGAACGCGGCATGAAGCATCTGTATATCGATGGAGGCCAGACAATCCAGGCATTTCTGGAAGCGGGCCTGATCGACGAACTGATCATCACGCGTATCCCGGTCTTGCTGGGGCAAGGCATTGCGCTGTTCAGCCAGGTTGGCCGTGAGCATGAGCTTCATCACGTCAGCACGCATGTGTCGGACAATGGGTTTGTGCAGAGTCGATATCAAGTGACGACAGACTCTCGCGCCGTGCAATAGGAACTGGAGGTCAGGGTGACTCAACACATTATTGTCATTGGCGGCGAGTCCGCAGAAGACATGACCCGCATGACACGCATTGACGAATACATCGTCGCATCATCAGGCAAAACGCACCCTAATGTTCTCTATATCTCGACAGCAAACGGCGATGACCGAGTCAAGATCCGCGACTTCACCGCTAAATATGAAAGCGCTGGCTGCACCGTTAGCAACCTGACGGTATTCATTCCGCCGTTTCCCGATGCGGGCCATGTTTCATCTTTGTTTGAACAGGCCGACATCATTTACGTGGCGGGTGGTAATACACGTGCCATGCTGGCGGTCTGGCGCGAATTTGGTGTCACGGCCTTACTGAAAAACGCCTGGGAAAACGGCAAAATCCTCAGTGGCGTCAGCGCTGGTGCGATTTGCTGGTTTGACTATGGGCACTCGGATTCAGGCGGAAGGTTTGCGCTGGTTGACGGTATGGGCTTGTTGCCGGGCGCATTGTGCCCGCATTTCAGTTCAGAGGCTGGAAGGCAAGCCTCGTTTGTCGAGCTGGTTCAGCACGAGCGTATTCAGCCTGCCTACGCGCTCGACGATGGCGTGGCCCTACATTTCAAAAATGGCAAATGCCACCAGGTCATCCAGAACAGCGCAGCAGGGCTCGCTTACGAGATGACTACGCAAGCACCCTATCCAATACCTTTGTCACACCGTTCGGAAAGATAAATGCCAACGGCATCAACACAAGGAAATTTCCGACAGCGTTTTAGGGGGGCGCTCGGAAGATGGCGGCCTAATCTGCGGTGGAGCCCGTTCACAGCTAAATCTGAAATCGAAGAATTCGCAAAGTGGGCACGGTAAAAATGTGGGAGCGGGCTTGCTCGCGAATACGGCGTGTCAGCCACTGCGATTGTGACTGGAAGAATGCATTCGCGAGCAAGCCCGCTCCCACAGTGGATCGAGTGGGCCGTTGAAACGGTGTGCAAAAAAAACGCCCCGAACCAGTCGGGGCGTTTTTCATTCAGCGTGCAGCAAACAATGGTCAGTCAGCCAACCGCCACGTCGTCCCGCCCTTCCCGTCTTCCAACACCACCCCCATCGCGGTCAGTTGGTCACGGATACGGTCGGATTCCGCCCAGTCCTTGTTGGCACGCGCAGTCAGACGCGCCTGGATCAGCGCATCCACTTCAGCGGCGTCCACACGGCCTTCAGCGCCGGCTTGCAGGAACTCCTCAGGCTTCATTTGCAGAACCCCGAGCACACTCGCCAGCTCTTTCAAGCGCGCCGCCAGGCCCGCCGCTGCGTCGAGATCGCTCTCGCGCAGACGGTTGATCTCGCGCACCATCTCGAACAGCACCGCGCAGGCTTCCGGGGTGCCGAAGTCGTCGTTCATGACTTCGGTGAAGCGGGCCACGAAGGCTTCGCCGCCCGCTGGAGCGACTGCCGGCAAGCCCTTCAACGCATGGTAGAAACGTTCCAGGGCGCCCTTGGCGTCCTTGAGGTTGTCTTCCGAGTAGTTGATCGCACTGCGGTAGTGGCTCGACACCAGCAGGTACCGCACCACTTCCGGGTGATACTTCTCGAGCACGTCGCGGATGGTGAAGAAGTTGTTCAAGGACTTGGACATCTTCTCGCCATTGATGCGGATCATGCCGCAGTGCATCCAGGCATTGGCGTAGGTCTTGCCGGTGGCGGCTTCGCTCTGGGCGATTTCGTTTTCGTGGTGCGGGAACTCGAGGTCGCTGCCGCCGCCATGAATGTCGAAGGTCTCGCCCAGGCAGCAGGTGGACATCACCGAGCATTCGATGTGCCAGCCCGGACGCCCGGCGCCCCATGGCGATTCCCAGCTAGGCTCGCCCGGCTTGGTGGCTTTCCACAGCACGAAGTCGAGCGGATCTTGCTTGGCTTCGTCGACTTCGATGCGGGCGCCGATGCGCAGGTCTTCGATCTTTTTGCGCGACAGCTTGCCGTAGCCCATGAACTTGGCGACGCGATAGTACACGTCACCATTGCCCGGGGCGTAGGCGTAGCCCTTGTCGATCAGGGTCTGGATCATCGCGTGCATGCCAGGGATGTGGTCCGTGGCACGCGGTTCCATGTCCGGCTTGAGGATGTTGAGGCGCGCCTCATCCTCATGCATGGCGGTAATCATGCGCTCGGTCAGCGCGTCGAACGACTCGCCGTTTTCGTTGGCACGGTTGATGATCTTGTCGTCGATGTCGGTGATGTTGCGCACATAGGTCAGGTCATAACCGCTGAAACGCAGCCAGCGGGTGACCAGGTCGAAGGCAACCATGCTGCGGCCATGGCCAATGTGGCAGTAGTCGTACACGGTCATGCCGCACACGTACATGCGCACCTTGTTGCCATCCAGCGGCTTGAAGACTTCTTTGGTCTTGCTGAGTGTGTTGTAGATCGTTAGCACATCGGCTTCCTTAAGACTTGATCACTGGCCCCACGAATCACGCAAGGTCACGGTACGGTTGAAGACCGGAGCGCCTGGTTTCGAGTCCTTGATATCCGCGCAGAAGTAGCCTTCGCGCTCGAACTGGAAACGGTCTTCCGGCTGTGCTTCGCCCAACGAGGGTTCGGCACGACAACCAGTGAGTACTTGCAGGGAGTCAGGGTTGATGTTGTCGAGGAAGCTCGCGCTGTCTTCGGCTTTTTCAGGGTTCGGCGAGCGGAACAGACGATCGTACAGGCGCACTTCGCACTCGATGCTGGCTGCGGCCGGCACCCAGTGGATCACGCCCTTGACCTTGCGGCCCTCAGGGTTCTTGCCCAGGGTGTCCGGGTCGTACGAGCAGCGCAGCTCGACGATGTTGCCCTCGGCGTCCTTGATCGCTTCGTCGGCACGGATCACGTAGCTGCCACGCAGGCGCACTTCGCCATTCGGCTCCAGGCGCTTGTAGCCCTTTGGCGGCTCTTCCATGAAGTCATCGCGGTCGATGTAGATTTCACGGGCGAACGGCAGCTTGCGCACGCCGAGTTCTTCTTTCTGCGGATGACGCGGCAGCTCGAGGTTCTCGACCTTATCTTCCGGGTAGTTGGTGATCACGACTTTCAACGGGCGCAGCACGCACATGGCGCGCGGGGCGTTGGCGTCCAGGTCCTGGCGGATGCTGAATTCGAGCATGCCGAAGTCGACCACACCGTCGGAACGGTTGGTGCCGACCATGTCGCAGAAGTTGCGGATCGAAGCTGGCGTGTAGCCACGGCGACGGAAACCCGACAGCGTGGACATGCGCGGGTCGTCCCAGCCATGCACGTGCTTTTCATCAACCAGTTGCTTGAGCTTGCGCTTGCTGGTGATGGTGTAGTTCAGGTTCAGGCGGCTGAACTCGTACTGACGCGGCTGTGCCGGCACCGGCAGGTGGCTCAGGAACCATTCGTACAGCGGGCGATGGCTTTCGAACTCCAGGGTGCAGATGGAGTGGGTGATGCCTTCGATGGCGTCCGACTGACCGTGGGTAAAGTCGTAGTTCGGGTAGATGCACCACTTGTCGCCGGTCTGGTGGTGGTGGGCATGGCGGATGCGATACATGATCGGGTCGCGCAGGTTCATGTTCGGCGAGGCCATGTCGATCTTGGCGCGCAGCACACGGGCACCGTCGGGGAACTCACCGGCGCGCATGCGGGCGAACCAGTCCAGGTTCTCTTCCACCGAACGGTCGCGGAACGGGCTGTTTTTGCCGGGTTCGGTCAGGCTGCCACGGTATTCCTTGGCCTGCTCAGGGGTCAGGTCATCGACGTAGGCCTTGCCGGCCTTGATCAGCTCGACGGCCCAGTCGTGCAACTGGTCGAAGTATTGCGAGGCATAGCGCACTTCACCGGACCATTCGAAACCCAGCCACTTCACGTCACTTTCAATGGCGTCGATGTATTCCTGGTCTTCCTTGGCCGGGTTGGTGTCGTCGAAACGCAGGTGCGTGACGCCACCGAACTCCTGGGCCAGGCCGAAGTTCACACAGATCGACTTGGCGTGACCGATGTGCAGGTAGCCGTTGGGCTCTGGCGGGAAGCGGGTGACGATCTGCGTGTGCTTGCCCGAATCCAGGTCCGCCTGGATGATCGGGCGCAGGAAATTGACCGGGACGGCAGGTCCGGCCTTGGAATTCGAGGTAGGGTCGACAGTGGGCTTGCTCATAGGATCCTTGAACAGACAGGTACGTGGCCGGTTGGGGCCAGATAAAACAAAGCCGTTATCATAGCTGATGCTGTCAAGCCGCTGACAGGGTACGACCGAAAACTGCAGCTTTAATTGCTGTTTTAATGACGGACGCGGTAAAAAACCACCTCGAAATTCCTGCCAGGCACGCTAAACTGCGCGCCTTGGCTGCCATTGAGCCAAACCGGTCACGGCGCCCAGGCGTCCAACCCACGAATTCCTTGAAAGAGACACGACCATGACCCAAGTCAAACTGACCACCAACCACGGTGACATCGTCATCGAGCTGAACGCCGAGAAAGCGCCGATCACCGTCGCCAACTTCATCGAATACGTTAAGGCCGGTCACTACGAAAACACGGTGTTCCACCGTGTGATCGGTAACTTCATGATCCAGGGCGGTGGTTTCGAACCCGGCATGAAAGAAAAGAAAGACAAGCGCCCAAGCATCCAGAACGAAGCGGACAACGGCCTTTCCAACGACAAGTACACCGTCGCCATGGCCCGTACCATGGAGCCGCATTCGGCCTCCGCGCAGTTTTTCATCAACGTGGCCGACAACGCTTTCCTGAACCACAGCGGCAAGAACGTGCAGGGTTGGGGTTACGCGGTATTCGGTAAAGTCACCGAAGGCACCGACGTTGTCGACAAGATCAAAAGCGTGCAGACCACCGGTAAAGCCGGTCACCAGGACGTACCGGTAGAAGACGTGATCGTCGAGAAAGCCGAGATCGTTGGGTGATATTACTGATTTCAGATTTGCATCTGGAAGAGGAACGCCCGGACATTACCCGGGCGTTTCTGGATCTGCTCCAAGGCCGCGCCCGTGGCGCCCAGGCGTTGTACATTCTGGGGGACTTCTTTGAAGCCTGGATTGGCGACGACGGCATGACCCCCTTCCAGCGTTCCATCTGCGAGGCTCTGCGTGAGCTGAGCGACAGCGGCACCCCGATTTTCCTCATGCACGGCAATCGCGACTTCCTGATCGGCAAGCGGTTCTGCAAAGCGGCAGGCGCCACCTTGCTCAAGGACCCGAGTGTCGTGCAGTTCTACGGCGAGCCGGTGCTCTTGATGCACGGCGACAGCCTCTGCACCCGCGACGTCGGCTATATGAAGCTGCGGCGCATCCTGCGTAACCCGATTGTGCTGTTTATCCTGCGCCACCTGCCCCTGGGCACCCGGCACAAGCTGGCGCGCAAGCTGCGCAGCGAAAGCCGTGCGCAGACGCGCATGAAGGCCAACGACATTGTCGATGTCACCCCCGAAGAAGTGCCGCGCATCATGCAGCAGTTCGGCGTACGCACCCTGGTCCACGGCCATACCCACCGCCCCGCCATTCATAAACTGCAGATCGGCGACCAGGCGGCCAAGCGCATTGTGCTGGGGGATTGGGATAAGCAAGGGTGGGCATTGCAGGTGGATGAGCAAGGCTTTCAGTTGGCGGCATTCGACTTCACCAACCCACAGTTGGCGCTGCCTGGCGCCTGAACCCAGACATCACTGCTCCAATGTGAACAAAGATTCAAATGTGGGAGGAGGCTTGCTCCATCCCACATTTGGACCGCGTGCACCCCGGGGTCAGTGACCGGAAGCCGCAGGCCCCGCTTTGGCGGTGAATGGCGGCTTGGCCAGCCACACCAGCAGCATCAACGCCATGAACATCCAGCCCAGCAACGTGAAGTAATCCACGGTGGACATCATGTACGCCTGGCTGGTGAGGATCTGGTCCAGCTGGGTGTAAGCCTTCTGCCCTGCCCCGCCCAACGCATTCAGGGCGTCACGGGTGGCCGAGTCATAGGTGGTCATGTTCTCGCTCATATACGCATGGTGCTGGTCCGCCCGGCGAATCCAGATCCAGGTGGTCAGCGATGCCGCGAAGCTACCGCCCAGGGTACGCAGGAACGTCGCCAGCCCGGCGCCGTCGGCAATCTGGTGCGGCGGCAGGTCGGACATCAGGATGCTCAAGGTCGGCATAAAGAACAGCGCCACGCCGATACCCATGAACAACTGCACCAGGGCAACGTGCTGGAAGTCGACTTCATTGGTGAAACCGGCGCGCATGAAGCAACTCAAGCCGATCGCCAGGAACGCCACGCCCGCCAGCAGGCGCAGGTCGAACTTGTGCGCGTACTTGCCCACGAAGGGTGACATCAGCACCGGCAAAATCCCGATTGGCGCCACCGCCAGGCCGGCCCAGGTGGCGGTGTAGCCCATCTGGGTCTGCAACCATTGCGGCAGGATCAGGTTGATGCCGAAGAAACCCGCATAGCCCAGGATCAACACGATGGTGCCGATACGGAAGTTGCGGTAGGCGAACAGCCGCAGGTTGACCACCGGGTGCTTGTCGGTCATTTCCCAGATCACGAACACCGCCAGGGCAATCGCCGAGATCACGGCGCCAATGATGATGAAGTTGGATTCGAACCAGTCCAGGTCGTTGCCCTTGTCGAGGATGATCTGCAAGGCGCCCACACCGACGATCAGGCTCAACAGCCCGACGTAGTCCATCGGCTGATAGCTGGTGACCACCGGGCGTTTTTTCAGCTGCGCACGTACCACCATTACCGCAAAGATGCCGATGGGCACGTTGATAAAGAAGATCCACGGCCAGCTGTAGCTGTCGGTGATCCAGCCGCCGAGGATAGGCCCGGCGATGGGCGCCACCACCGTGACCATCGCCAGCAACGCCAGGGCCATACCCCGTCTCGCCGGCGGATACACCGCGATCAGCAACGTCTGGGTCATCGGGTACAGCGGCCCCGCCACCAAGCCTTGCAGCACGCGAAAGCCGATCAGCTCGGGCATCGAGGTGGACACACCACACATAAACGAGGCCAGTACAAACAGGATGGTCGCCCATAAAAACAGCTTCACCTCACCGAAACGCCGGCTCAACCAGCCGGTGAGCGGCAAGGCAATCGCGTTGCTCACCGCAAACGAGGTAATGACCCAGGTGCCCTGCTCCGAACTCACGCCGAGGTTGCCGGAAATGGTCGGCAACGCCACGTTGGCGATGGTGGTATCGAGCACCTGCATAAAGGTCGCCAGCGACAGGCCAATGGTGGCCATCACTAGGCTGGGTGGCGTGAAGGAGGCGTTATTGCTCATCAGCGTTGCACAGCCTTGGGTGCGGCGATGCTGTTGTCATGGATCAACTGGGTGATCATGGCGTCGGCTTCGGCCAGTTGGCGGTCATACACATTGGTGGTGAACGAGGCCTTTTGCGGCGCCTGTTGCGCCAGCACCGGGCCACTCTGGTCGTGCAGATCCACATTGACCAGGGTACTCAAGCCGACCCGCAGCGGGTTTTTGGCCAACTCGTCGGCGTTGATGTGGATACGCACCGGTACCCGCTGGACGATCTTGATCCAGTTACCAGTGGCGTTCTGCGCCGGTAGCAGGGCAAATGCGCTGCCGGTACCGGCGCCGAGACTGTCGACAGTACCGCTGAATTTCACGTCGCTGCCGTAGATATCCGCTTCGATGTCCACCGGCTGGCCGATGCGCATGTTGCGCAGCTGGGTTTCCTTGAAGTTGGCGTCGATCCACAGCTGGTCGAGCGGGATCACGGCCATCAGGGCGGTACCCGGCTGTACGCGCTGGCCCAGTTGCACGGTGCGCTTGGCCACGTAACCGGTGACCGGCGCAATCAAGGTGCTGCGGGCGTTGGTCAGGTAGGCCTGGCGCAGTTGCGCGGCGGCGGCTTGTACGTCGGGGTGCGAACTGATCACGGTGTCATCCACCAGCGCGTTGCTGGTCTTGAGTTGCTGCTCAAGGTTGGTCAGGGCGTTCTTTGCGGCGGTCAGGCTGTCACGGGCGTGGGACAGTTCTTCCTGGGAGATCGCGCCGCCCTGGGCCAGGGTTTTACGGCGGTTGTAGTTATCCTGGGCGGTCTGCACATCGGCTTTCTGCGCATTGACCTGCGCTTTCATACCATCGACATTGCTGTACAAGCCGCGCACCTGGCGCACGGTGCGCGCCAGGTTGGCCTGGGCACTTTGCAGGCCGACGGCGGCGTCATTCGGGTCGAAGTTGACCAGCACCTGGCCTTCGTGGACCAGGTCGCCATCGTCGGCGCCGATGCTGACCACAGTGCCGGTGACCAGCGGAGTGATTTCCACCACGTTGCCGTTCACATAGGCGTCGTCGGTACTTTCGCTGAAGCGGCCGTAGAACTCATACCAGCCCCACACGCCCACGGCGCCGAGGATGACGATCAGCGCCAGGAGCAGCAGCATCACCTTGCGTTTGCGCGGGTTGCTGTCGTTGGTGGGTTCGTTTGCGTTATTGCTGTCGGCAGTGGCCATGACAAATACCTCCAATTATTCCGTGCGTGTGGCTGGGGTGGTTGCGCCCACGTTATTGGCGTTGAACCCGCCACCCAGGGCCTGCATCAATTGAATCGACAAATCGATCTGTGCCGCATTCAGGGTCGCCAGCTGACGCTGGGCCTGCAGCAATTGCTGCTCGATGCTGAGCACATCCAAGTAGCTACCGATCCCGGAGCTGTAGCGCTGCATACCGGTATCAAAGGACTGCCTGGCAATGTCCGCAGCGTGTTGCTGGGCCTGGATCTGCCGTCCGGTGTCGCGTAGCTGGGACAGGGTGGTGCCGATATCGCCCAAGGCTTGCACCAGGGTTTTGTTGTACTGGGCAACGGCCAGGTCGTAATCGGCGTCGCGGGCATCCAGGTCGGCACGCAGGCGCCCGCCATCGAAGATCGGCAACGAGATCGTCGGCGCAATGCTGAAGAAGCGGCTGGCCGAGCCGAACATTGCATCCCCCAGCAACGACTCGGCCCCGGCGCTCGCGCTCAGGTTGAGGTTGGGGTAAAAGCGGGTTTTGCTCGCGTCGATATTTTTGCTCGCAGCCTCCACACGCCAGCGCGCGGCGATCAGGTCCGGGCGACGGCCCAGCAGCTCGGCCGGCAGCACGGACGGCACGGCCACGGCGCTGGCTTTCAATACGTTCGGGCGGGCCAGTTCGTTGCCACGATCGGGCCCTTTGCCGAGCAATACCGCCAGAGCGATCTTGGCGCTCTGCAGTTGTTTTTCCGCATCGATCAGTTGCGATTCGGAGCTGGCTTCCAGGCTTTCGGTCTGTTGGAACTGGTAGTCACTGTCGATGCCCGAACTCAGGCGGCGCTTGCTCAGGTCGAGCATCTGGCGCGTGCGCTTGAGGTCGTCATTGGCCAGGTCACGCACGATATGCGCCTGGCCCAGGTCGCTGTAAGCCTTGGCCACGTTGGCGGCCAGGGTCAGGCGCGCGGCCTGCTGGTCGACTTCGGCGGCGCGGGCCTGGCCCAACGCGGCTTCCCAGGCGGCGCGCTGGCCACCCCAGAGATCGAAGTTGTAGTTGAAGCCGGCACTGATGTTACGCACCGTGGCGTAGGCATCGCCCTGCCCTCGCGGGTCCTGGTCCTTGGCCAACCGCGAGCGGCTGATACCGGCGCTGGCATCCAGGGTCGGCATGCGTGCGGCGTCGGCGGCAAAGGCCGCCGCTTGGGCCTGGTGCGCACGGGCGCTGGCCACTTGCATGTCCGGGCTGTTCTGCAGGGCCTCGCGAATCAGGCCGTCGAGTTGCGGGTCGCCCAGGCTTTTCCACCAATCGGCGGTCGGCCAGGCGGCCGTCGACAGGGTCACGCCATTGAGGGATTTGCCGGTTTGCAGGGTGTTGGCGTCGAGGCGTTTGCCTTGAGTGTCGAGGCCGCTGTAGTTGGCGCAACCGGCCAGGGTCATCGCCACCAGCACCAGGCTGAGTGCGCGTGTGTTCATTGATCACCTACCCGCTGGATGACGATGGCGTCACCCGCAGCTATCAGGATTTTCTTGAGGATGCGTTCCAGGGTTTGCAACTCGCCAGGCTCCAGGGCTCCGGCCAGTTGGTTCATCGACTGGGCGCCGATGTACGGCAACATGTCCGCCAGGCGCTGGCCGTCCTCGGTAAGCACCAGTTGCACCTGGCGCCGGTCGTGCTCGGAACGCTTGCGCGCGAGCAGGCCCTTCTGTTCCAGACGGTCGAGCATCCGGGTCATGGAGCCGCTGTCCAGGGACAGGTTGCGGCACAGCTCGGCCGGGGTGTCGACGTCGAATTGGGCAATGATGATCAACACCTTGAACTGCGCGGCGGTCACGCCATGGGGTTCCATATGGGTGTCGATGATGCGGTCTTTGAGCAGTGCGGCTCGGCCCAGCAGGAGGCCGAGGTGGCAGTTACGGAAACTGTCAGGGGTGAAGTGGGCCATCGGAAGTCACCTTATTACTGCCTAGGCAGTGAATGTATGACAAGATGTTACTGCTTAGGCAGCGAATGTCAAATGGAATTATTAGCTTGCTTGCTAATGTGGGAGGGGGCTTGCTCCCGATAGCGGTGTGTCAGTCACAGACAAGCTGGCTGATATACCGCTATCGGGAGCAAGCCCCCTCCCACAATCAAGCCTCCCCGCACTATTTTTTGTGCGAGTAAGACCTAGAAATCCCGCTTGTAGAAAATATCCAGCGAACTGGCCACGCCACTGGCCACTTCCAGATACACCTTCTTGCTGAGCAGATAGCGCAGCGCAATGGTATTGGCCGGCTCGAACACCCCAACCCCATAACGCAGGCTGAGTTTCTCGGTGATCTTGCCGCTGGCCACTACCGCCGTGGTGTTGCCGCTGCCCTGGGTGTCGAGTTCGAAGTCCTGGATGCCCAGGTTCTTGGCGATGTCCGAAGTCACCCCGGCACTGCCCATCAACCCCAGGCCCAATGCGGCTTGGGCGAGCATGTTGTTGTCTTCGCCGGTGGTGCTCAGCGGACGCCCCAGCACCAGGTAGGACAGTGCCTGCTCCTGGCTCATGGCCGGCTCCGAGAAGATCTGCGTGGTCGGCTGTTCGGCGCTGCCGCTCAGACGGATACCGGCAGTAACGTCGCCGGTCTTGCGCACGGCTTCGATGTCCAGATACGGCTGGTCGAGCGGCCCGGCAAACAACAGCCGGGCACGCCGCACATCGAGTTTTTGCCCGTAGGCGCGGTAGCGACCGTCGTTGAGCCACAGCTCGCCGCGGGTGTCCATGTTGTCGCCGATATGCACCTGGCCCTGCACCTTGGCGGTCAGGCCGAAGCCTGCGAAGTTGAGCTGGTCTTCGCCCACCACCACGTCGATATCCATGGCCATGGCCATCGGCGGCTTGCCCTCCTCGGTCTGGCTGCCGACGATGATCGTGTCATCCGAGACCTTGACGGTCGACGGCGGCAGTTCACGCACGGTGATATCGCCGCGCGGGATGTGCACCTTGCCGGCAATGGCCAGCTTGTCGCCCTTGAGACTGATCTTCAGGTCGGGCGCCACTTCCAGCACGGCGTAAGGCTCCACCGTCACCGGCAGTTGCGAACCTTGCAGGCTGAGGTCGACCGCCAGGGCCTGGCCCCAACCGATCTGGCCCTTGAGGCTGCCCTGCCCGGCCTTGCCGCTGCGCCAGCCACCATTGAGCTGCACATTCTCGCCAGCGATCAGCGCCTGTACATTCAGGCCCTCCAGGCTCACCGGCAATTGCGCCCCGGAAATCTCGCCGCCCACCAGGTTCACGCTGCCGTTGACCTGCGGCGCGAGCAGGCCACCGGAGATGCGCCCGCTGCCATTGAGCTTGCCGTTGAGTTTTTCCACCATCGGCACAAAGGGCCGCGCCACGGCGAGGTCCAGGCCGGTCAGGCTGAAATTGCCGGTCATCGGCTTGTTCTTCGGCAACGGATTGATCTGCGCCTGCACCAGCAGCTCTCCGAGCTTGCCGCCGCGGAAGTTGAGTTGGGTGTCGATGCGGTCAGGTTTGAGGGTGCTTTCCAGCTTCAGGGTCTCGTAGGGAAAGTCCAGCCACTGGGCCTTGTCCTTGACGCGCAAGGTGCCGCCACTGGCGTCCACCGCGACCACGCCCTTGGGGCCGCTGGCGGGCAGGTCGAGCTGCAGGTCGGCGTTGAGCTTGCCCTGCCAGGCAAAGTCTTTGGGCAAGAAGGCCGCCAGGCTGTCGATGGGGAATTGCTTGAGGTGGTAGCGCAATTTGGGTTCGGGCATCAGGCGCTGATCCTCACCACACAGGCTGGCCGCACCGGACACCCAACAATGTGCAGCGAAGGTCAGCTTGCCGTCCGCCAGCCGCTCGATCTTCGCCGGGGCCTGCAGGTTCCAGTCCTGGCCACCGGCTTGTACCTCGCCACTGGCCAGGCGCCCGCGCCAGTTGCCCTGGTCGAGATTGCCGTCCAGGGCCAGAGCCAGCTTGACCAGCGGGCCGGCCAGGTCCAACTGGACTTTCTGGCTCTTGATGTCGCCCTGGGCGCTGGCAGTCAGGGTGCCGACCTGGGTTTCGCCGGCCTGAATGCCGCTGCCCTTGAGGTCGAGCCTGGCGCGCTGGGCGCTATCGAGCGTGGCGTCGAGGCTCAGGCTCTGCAGGCGATTATCAGCGAATGCCAATTGCTGGCCTTTGAGATCAAGCTTGCCTTGCGGCGCCTTCAGGCTGCCGGCGACATCCACCCGGCCATTGATCTGCCCGCGCAGCTGTGGCCACAGCTGGGCCAGACGCGCCAGCTTGATATCAATCTGCCCGGCCAGGCGCTGCCGCAAGCTGCCACTGCCGTTGATGCGGTTGTCGCCGAGGCGGATATCCAGATTGGCCAGGGTCCATTGCTCGCCTGCCCCTTCGGCCTTGGCGGCCAGTACGGCGGTTTGCCCACGCAGACGGCCCTTGAGGTCGAGGTCGGCGTTGAGCTTGAGCTGTTCATTCTTGAACTCACCCTTGCTGCGCAGTGGGCCGGCCAGGGTGCCCGGCAATTCGGCGACCCAATACGCCGGGTTCAACGCCGACAGGTCCAACGCGGTGTCCCAGGCGATGCCGTCGGCAAATTGCAGGTTCAGGTGGCCCTCGGACTTGCCTTGGCCGGCGCTCAGTTTCAACTCCGGCAGGAAGACCTGCTTGAGGTCGCCACTGAACGGCGTGACCACATTGAATTTGCCGGCCGGGCCGTCGAGGTCGGCCTTGAGGTTGCCGAGGTAGTTGCCGTCTTTGTAGGAGACTTCACCATTAAAGGTACGCAATACCACCTGCGGCTCGTCGATCAGTGGGTAGAGGCGATGCCAGGGGAAATCCCGCCAGTCGATCCTGGCGTCGGCGCTGAAGCCTTGTTGCCAGTCCAGGTTGGCGCTGAGCTTGAGGCTCTGCTGGTCGCCGGCAGTCAGGTCGAGCCCGGCGATCTGCGCGCCCTTGGCGTCGACCTTGCCTTGCAGCAGCAAGTCCACCGGCCCTTTTTGCGCCGGCAACAGCGCTTTGCCCAGCAGTTGGTAACCGTTGTGCAAATCGCCTTGGGCGGTGAGGTCCAGTTGATTGAGTTGCAGGGTGTCGGGCAGGTCGGCGCTGGCTTTGAAGCCATCGGCGGTGAGGTGCAGTTGCGCGGGAAGGTTCTCCACCAGGGGCTGCAGTTCGCCGCTGAGCTTGCCCGGCAGGTAGCCGCTGCTGTCGGCGTCGAGCTTGAGGGTCTTGAGCAAGTCGCCATCGACCTTGAGGGCCACCTTCCATGGCACGCCGCCCGGAGCATAGGGCAAGCTCAGGTTGCCGGCGGCGGTCAACGGCCAATCGCCCACAGGTTGCAACAGGCCATTGAGGTCCAGCACCAGCCCATCGCGCTGCAGATGCACCGAGTCGATCTGCAGACCCGCCGCCGTCCAGTGTGCGGCCAATTGCAGGCCCTTGAGCTCTTCGCTGCCATTGAACACCAGGCTACCGACGCGAACTTCGCCCAATTGGATGGCAACCGGCAATTTCAACTCAGGCAATTGGATCGGCCCGCTGCTCTCTTCCGTACTGGGCGCAAAGTGCAGGTTGACCTGCTCCACGTCCAACTGATTGATGCACACCGTCATGCGCAACAGGCAGGCCGGTGACCAATCGAATTTCGGTGCATCAAGCTCGACGCGGCTGGAGCCCTGTTGCCACAGCAGATGATCGGCGCTCCATTGGCCGCCTAAATGCCCCTGGAAGTTCTCGACGCTCAAACCCGGCACCTGGCCCAATGCCCAACGGCTGCCCGCCTGGGTGCCAAGCAGCGCCCATAACCCCACAAACACTAAAGCGAGGAGCGCCACCACGGCCAGCCCCGCTATTTTCAAACCACGCATCACAGCTCAGGCCCCATGGAAAAGTGCAGTCGAATGCCGCCCGGATCTTCGAGGGCATGGGCCAGGTCGAGGCGGATCGGCCCCACCGGCGAGACCCAGCGGATGCCCACGCCGACACCGGTTTTCAGGCTGGGCATGTCCAGGGTGTTGAACGAGTTGCCCTGGTCGATAAAGGTCGCGATCCGCCATTTCTCGGCGATGGAGTATTGATACTCGGCGCTCAGGGCCACCATGTAGCGACCGCCGATACGGTCACCACGGTCGTTCTCCGGCGACAGGGTCTGGTACTCGTAGCCGCGTACGCTCTGGTCACCCCCGGCAAAGAAGCGCAGCGAGGGCGGCACGGATTTGTAGCCGTTGGTGGCACTGCCGCCGAACTGTGCACGGCCCAGAAAGCGATGGTTGTCCCACAACGTGGTCAGGCCCTTGATGGTCGCCGTACCGTAAAGCAGGTTGGTGTCGGAACCGAGCCCTTCCTTGGCAACCTTGGTGTCGAACATCAAGCGGTAGCCGTTGTGCGGGTCGATACGGTTGTCGCTGCGCAGGTAGGAATAACTGATCCCCGGCATCACCAGGTTACTCAAGCCGGAATCATTGCCCAGGCGATATTCTTCACGCTGGTACTTGAGCGAGATGATCCGGGTCCAGCCACTGGGCAACTTGCTGTGCCATTCGGGACCGACCGTGAGCAATTTACTCAAGGTGTCGGTGCCGGCGAGTTCTTCGTTCTGGTAGCCGCCGGCAAAGCGCAGCTTGTCGGTCAGCGGCGGGTCCAACGGCACGTCGTACCACAGCCCGACGTTCTGGCGCGGCGCCGATAATTCGGCTTCCCAGCCGTAGCTATGGCCTTGGGGGTTGACCCAGTGACGGGTCCAGTTGGCCTTGCCGCGGGGGCCGACGTCGGTCGAGTAACCCAGGCCAAGGCCCATGGTACGAGGCTTGCGGGTTTCCAGTTGCACCGCCACCGGGATCACATCGTCGGTGGCGGCAGCGGGCGCGGCGTCCACGCGCACGCCTTCGAAGAACCCGCTCGCTTGCAGGTTCTGGTTGAGTTCGGCGATCAATTCGGAATCGTAGGGGGTACCGCTTTTGAACGGCACCATGCGCTGCAGCAGGTCGGCATCGAACGGCGTGTCGCCGGTGAAGTTGACCTTGCCCATGGTGTAGCGCTTGCCACTGTCATAAATGAGTTCGATATCGGCCACGCCCGCCTTGGGGTCCACCGACAGCTTCTGGCTGGTAAAACGCCCGCTGAAAAAGCCGTAGCGTGACGCCTGGTTCTGGATCAGACGCTTGGCGTCTTCATAATGGCCGTGGTTGAGCACGGCGCCGGGCTTGAGGTCGTCACCGGCCGGCACGCGAAACGCCTTGAGGCTCGCGGCCTGGCCGTCGACCCGAATGGTCACGTTGCGCAAATGCACCGGTTCGCCGGGGTCGATGGTGAGGATCAGGCGCGCGTTCTTGCCGCCCTGTACATCACTGGCGATCTGTGGCTGATAGAAACCCAGAGCCTGCGCCGCTTTGCGCGCCTGCTCCTCGGCGCCACGGCTGAACCGCAGCAACGCTTCTTCATCACGATCGCCGACCCCGCCGATATAGCCTTCGATGTTGGCTTTCAACGCGTCGTTTGAGGGTTTGACACGCACGTCCAATTCGCTTTGCGCCAAAGCGCCGCAGCTTGTGAACAGCAGAACCAAGCCGCTGGTAAATCTTCCTGGAAACTTCATAGGCGCGGATGCTACACGAGCTAGGGAGACTGTTTGAACTCGGAATTGTCTGAATAATTCTGTCTTAACCCGTTGCAGCATGTAACGCCTGGGGATTGGGGTGAAAAAACACGTGCTCCAGGATCGGCCCTACGGCGACTTCACCGATTTCCTCATAGCCTTGGCGTTTGTAGAACTCCAGGTAGCGGGAGTTGCCGGTGTCGAGCACCACGCCCGACGAGTGTGGGTCTTCGGCACACCAGTTGTGCACCGCTTCCAGCAGTTGCTCGCCGTAGTGCTTGCCCTGGAATTGCGGGTGAATGCCCAACAGCGGCAGCACATGCACCGCGTCCCCCGGCAGGCACGCCAACACCGCGTGATGGTATTCCAGGTAACGCCGCGTACCGCGCACGCCGGTGCTCAGCCACATGCGCAATTGCCAGGCCCAGCTCTCGGTGATCCCCAGGCGCCGTTGCGGTGGCGCGATCAAGGCAATGCCGATCAAGCGGTCATTCACCAATAGGCCGATGGCCGGCAAGTTCTGGAAGAAATGCTGCTTGACCAGCTCGCGCACCGTGGCCCGCACGCGCTGCTCGTAGCCCGGACGCTCGGCTTCGAAGATATAGGCGAAGGTCGGCTCATGACGATAGGCCTGGTACAGCAATGAGCGGGCTTCGCGGGAATATCCGCTGTCGAGCAGGTGAATCTGGGCAGTGGTGTCGGGCATACGTTCAATCTCCCTGGGCGCCATTGAAAGGTGGCGTTCTTATGGGTACGAACTTGTACGGCGCGAGTCGTTCCCAGACATTAGCAGTGCATCCATCCTACCGCCACGCTGGCCCCCGCCGGACTTGTCGGCTAGCATCGCCGTTTTGCCAGACTGGACTGCCGACCATGAAAATCGTCTCTTTCAATATCAACGGGCTGCGCGCCCGCCCTCATCAGTTGGCAGCGTTGATCGAGAAACACCAACCCGACGTGATCGGCCTGCAGGAAACCAAAGTCCACGATGACCAGTTCCCCTTGGCCGAAGTACAGGCTTTGGGCTATCACGTGTATTACCACGGGCAAAAAGGCCATTACGGCGTGGCGCTGCTTTCGCGCAAAGAAGCCCTGAGCGTGCACAAAGGCTTTGCCACGGATGAAGAAGACGCCCAGCGCCGTTTTATCTGGGGCACCTTCGCGGATGAAAACGGCCACCCGATCACCGTGATGAACGGCTACTTCCCCCAGGGCGAAAGCCGCGACCACCCGACCAAGTTCCCGGCCAAGCAGCGCTTCTATGAAGACCTGCAGCACCTGCTGGAAAGCCAGTTCAACAATGAGCAGGCTCTGGTGGTGATGGGCGACGTGAACATTTCCCCGGAAGACTGCGATATCGGCATCGGCGCCGACAACGCCAAGCGCTGGCTGAAAACCGGCAAGTGCAGTTTCCTGCCGGAAGAGCGCGAATGGATGGCGCGCCTGAAAAACTGGGGCCTGGTGGACAGCTTCCGGCACTTGAACCCGACGGTAGCCGACCGCTTCAGCTGGTTCGATTACCGCAGCCGCGGCTTTGAAGACGAGCCCAAGCGTGGCTTGCGCATTGATGTGATCCTGGCGTCCAACGGCTTGCTGCCACGGGTCAAGGATGCCGGTGTGGATTACGAGTTGCGCGGTTTGGAAAAGCCGTCGGACCATGCACCGATCTGGCTTGAGTTGAGCTGATTCCCGGCTGAACCTGGTTGTTTCAGTGTCGGAGGGGGCTTGCTCCCGATAGCGGAGGGTCAGTCGGCAGATGTATCAACTGATCCACCGCTATCGGGAGCAAGCCCCCTCCCACATTTTGTCCCCCGGTGTGGCAGTCATATTGATGTCATCTGCCTGACTTATTCTCGCGGCACTCCCTTTGGCTTAAGAAGGTGCCGGCATGAGGCTGCGCGTTCTGTTCCTGCTGACCCTGTTCCCGCTCGTTGCTGTGGCCGCTGCCCTCCCCGTTCCCGACCAAGGCCCTGCGTTACGCATCCAGGGCTCCAACACGATTGGCGCGGCACTGGGACCGGCGCTGGTCAAAGGGTTGATGGAGCATCAGGGGTTACAGGGAATACACAGCGAAACCCCAGGCAGCAATGAACAGCGCTGGGTGGGCAAGACGCGCCAGGGCAAAACGGTAACCATCGAGGTCGCGGCCCACGGCTCCAGCACCGGTTTTACCGCACTGAACATGGCCAACGCCGACCTGGCGGCGTCTTCGCGCCCCATCAAGGACAGCGAGCTGGTAGACCTCGAGCCCCTGGGTGACCTGAAAAGCCCTGAAGCCGAACAAGTGATTGCCATCGATGGCCTGGCGATCATCCTCAACCCGCGCAACCCGCTCACCACCTTGAACACCGAGCAATTGGCGCAGATTTTCAACGGTGAGGTCAGTACCTGGGAGGCACTGGGCGGGATCGGGGGCGGCATTCATTTGTATGCGCGGGATGATCAGTCCGGCACCTATGACACGTTCAAGGAGCTGGTATTGAGCCGGCGTGGCAAGCCCCTGGCCACCAGTGCCAAGCGTTTCGAGTCCAGCGAGGCCTTGTCCGATGCGGTGAGCCACGATCCCCAAGGCATTGGCTTTATCGGCCTGCCCTATGTGCGCCAGGCCAAGGCCGTGGCGATTGTCGACGGTGACTCCCAACCCATGCTGCCGCTGGCCAGCCTGATTGCGACCGAGGACTACCCGTTGTCACGCCGGTTGTTCTTTTACCTGCCGCCGTCCAACCACAACCCCTGGGCCAAAGCCCTGGTGGACTTTACCCAGAGCGGCAAAGGCCAGGCGATCGTGGCGGCCAGTGGCTTTATTGCCCAGCACGTGCAGGCGATCAGTGTGGAGCCACGCCCATCGATGCCCGAGGACTATCAAGCCATCGCCCGCGACGCCCAGCGCTTGAGCGTGAACTTCCGCTTCGAGGAAGGCAGCGCCAGCCTGGACAACAAGGCGCGGCAGGATTTGCAGCGGGTGGTGGCGTACCTGAAAGGCCACGGCAAGCTCGACAAGCAGGTCACGTTGGTGGGGTTTGGCGATGTGAAGAATGATCCGCAGCGGGCGGCGTTGCTGTCCAAGCTGCGGGCGATGGCGGTACGCCGGGAACTGGTCAAGAGCGGCGTGGTGCTGCGTGATATCCGTGGGTTTGGTGCGCAGATGCCGGTGGCGGCGAATACGGCGGATGAGGGGCGAATCAAGAATCGGCGGGTGGAGGTTTGGGTGTACTGAGGTCTGTGGGGTTTGTGTTGTCGATACTGGCCTCATCGGGAGCAAGCCCCCTCCCACACCAGACTGGGTTCACAAATGGGTACGTGCGAACCCAATCAAGTGTGGGAGGGGCGGTGCGACGATTCGACTTGCTCCCGATTGCAGGCGACGCGGTCCTACTGCCCGCTACGCATCAGTTCCCGCGGCACATACTTGCCGATCTCGAACTTGCCGATCGCCGCGCGGTGCACTTCGTCCGGGCCGTCGGCCAGGCGCAGGGTGCGTTGCATGGCGTACATGTAGGCCAACGGGAAGTCGTTGGACACGCCCGCGCCGCCATGGATCTGGATCGCCCGGTCGATGACCTTCAACGCTACGTTCGGCGCCACCACCTTGATCTGGGCAATTTCGCTTTTCGCCACTTTATTGCCGACAGTGTCCATCATGTACGCCGCTTTCAAGGTCAGCAGGCGCGCCATGTCGATTTCCATGCGCGAGTCGGCGATCTTGTCGATATTGCCGCCCAGACGGGCCAATGGCTTGCCGAATGCGGTACGGCTGACAGAGCGTTTGCACATCAGTTCCAGTGCGCGCTCGGCCATGCCGATCGAGCGCATGCAATGGTGGATACGGCCCGGGCCAAGGCGCCCCTGGGCAATCTCGAAGCCCCGGCCTTCGCCGAGCAGCACGTTTTCGTAGGGCACTCGCACATTCTCGAACAGCACTTCGGCGTGACCGTGGGGAGCATCGTCGTAGCCGAATACCGGCAGCGGGCGCAGGATTTTCACCCCGGGCGTATCCACCGGCACCAGGATCATCGAGTGCTGCTGGTGACGCGGCGCGTCCGGGTTGCTCAGGCCCATGAAGATCAGGATCTTGCAGCGCGGGTCGCATGCGCCGGAGGTCCACCATTTTTTACCGTTGATCACCCATTCGTCGCCCTGGCGCTCGGCGCGGGCAGCCATGTTGGTGGCGTCTGAGGAAGCCACGTCCGGTTCGGTCATGGCGAAGGCAGAGCGGATTTCGCCGCGCAGCAACGGTTCGAGCCAGCGCTGCTTCTGTTCTTCATTGGCATAACGCACCAGCACTTCCATGTTGCCGGTGTCGGGAGCCGAACAATTGAAGGGCTCCGGGCCGAGCAAGGAACGTCCCATGATTTCGGCCAGCGGCGCATATTCAAGATTGGTCAGGCCGGCGCCGAGTTCGGATTCCGGCAGGAACAGGTTCCACAAGCCCTCGGCTTTGGCCTTGGCCTTCAACTCTTCCATGATGGCAGTGGGCTGCCAGCGATCGCCTTCGCTGACCTGGCGTTCAAACACCGGCTCGGCCGGGTAGACATACGCATCCATGAAGGCGGTGACGCGCTCACGCAGTTCCTGAACCTTGGGCGAATAGGCAAAATCCATGGGCAGCTCCCTTCTTTGAGAGGTTGTTTAGGGCATGGAATTGATGCTAGAACAGCGCTGATAATTTACCTAGCCTATTCTCGGCGTGTATTAACATTCATCACCGATATATGATCAACGCATGAGCACCTGACAAATCGCCATCTAACAATAAGAGCGCAACGCAATGAATCTGAGCAAGGTCGACCTCAACCTGTTTATCGTTTTTGATGCGATCTATACCGAAGCCAACCTGACCCGCGCCGGGCAGATTGTCGGCATCACTCAGCCGGCGGTATCCAACGCACTGGCGCGTCTGCGCGAAACCTTCAACGACCCGCTGTTCGTGCGTACCGCCCAGGGCATGGTGCCCACGCCCATGGCGCAGAACATCATCGGCCCGGTGCGCAATGCCTTGTCGTTGCTGCGGGTGTCGGTACAGGAAAGCCGGATTTTCAACCCCCAGCAGGCGGCCAAGACCTACCGCATCAGCATGACCGACCTCACCGAAGCGGTGATCCTGCCCCTGCTGTTCCAGCGTCTGCGCCGCCTGGCGCCCACGGTAGCGATCGAGAGTTTCCTGTCCAAACGCCGCGAGACCACCAAAGAGCTGGCGGCCGGGCGCCTGGACTTTGCCGTGGATGCGCCGCTGAACACCGACCCACAGGTGCGCCACGTCAAGTTGATGGAAGACCGCTACGTGTGCGCAATGCGCAAAGGCCATCCACTGGCGGGCAAAGACAAGTTCACCCTGGATGACTACCTGGCACTGACCCATATTCACATCTCCAGCCGCCGCAACGGCCTGGGCCATGTCGACCTGGCCCTGGGCAAGATGGGCATCCAGCGCAAGATCGCCCTGCGCTCGCAGCATTACCTGATGGCCTCGCAGGTGTTGCAGCAGACCGACATGGTGATGACCGTGCCCGAACGCTTCGCCCGCCGCCACGAACTGCACTGGTTCAACCTGCCGGTCAACGACGTGCCGCCCGTGGAAACCCACTTGTATTGGCATGAAAGCACCGACCAGGACCCGGCCAACCGCTGGATGCGTGAGCAAATGATCGAGTTGTGCCAACAAGTCATGGCGCAGGAAAAGAAGTTCGACAGCAAACCGGCTTGACCTTGACGTATACGTAAAGCTGACACTAGCCTAGCGCCCAAGCCATCCCTTGAGCGCCACCATGAGTACGACCTACAGCATCTCCGACCTCGCCCGTGAACTCGACATCACCACCCGCGCCATTCGCTTCTACGAAGAACAAGGCCTGCTGGCCCCGGAACGCCGGGGCCAGGAGCGCATCTACTCGGCGCGGGACAAGGTCAGCCTCAAGCTGATCCTGCGCGGCAAGCGCATCGGCTTCTCCCTGGCCGAGTGCCGCGAGTTGATCGAACTCTACGACCCCACCAGCGGCAACCACGTGCAACTCAACAGCATGCTGGCCAAGATCGCCGAACGGCGTGCGCAGCTTGAGCAACAGTTGCTGGATATCGAACAAATGAAGCTGGAACTGGACACCGCCGAAGAGCGCTGCACCCAGGCCCTGGCGCACACCATGAGCCAAGCCGGCCATTGATCAGAAGGTAACTGCCATGTCCCTCCCCTCGTATGTCCGCCTGGTCGAAGTCGGCCCACGCGACGGTTTGCAGAACGAAGCCCAGCCCATCAGCGTGGCCGACAAGGTCCAATTGGTGGACGCACTCAGCGCGGCGGGCTTGAGCTATATCGAAGTCGGCAGTTTCGTTTCACCCAAATGGGTGCCGCAGATGGCCGGGTCGGCCGAGGTGTTTGCACAGATCCAGCGCAAACCCGGGGTGACCTACGGTGCCCTGGCGCCGAACCTGCGCGGCTTTGAAGATGCCCTGGCTGCGGGGGTGAAGGAAGTCGCGGTCTTTGCAGCGGCATCGCAGGCGTTTTCACAACGCAATATCAACTGCTCCATCAGCGAAAGCCTGGAGCGCTTCGCGCCGATCATGGCCGCCGCCCAGCGGCATGGCATCAGCGTACGCGGCTATGTGTCCTGTGTGCTGGGCTGCCCCTATGAGGGTGAAGTTGCACCAGAACAAGTGGCGGCTGTCGCGCGGGAGTTGTATGCCATGGGCTGTTATGAAGTGTCCCTGGGCGACACCATCGGCACCGGCACCGCAGGCGCCACGCGGCGCTTGTTCGAGGTGGTGGGCGCCCAAGTGCCGCGGGACAAGCTGGCGGGGCACTTTCACGACACCTATGGCCAGGCGATCGCCAATATCTACGCCGGCCTGTTGGAAGGGATCAGTGTGTTCGACAGCTCTATCGCGGGCCTCGGCGGCTGTCCTTATGCCAAGGGCGCCAGCGGTAACGTCGCCAGCGAAGATGTGCTGTACCTGCTCAACGGCTTGGGTATCGAGACCGGTATCGACCTGGACGCCTTGATACGTGCGGGCCAACAGATCAGCGCGGTGCTGGGCCGCCCCACGGGCTCGCGGGTGGCCAAGGCGCGTAACGCCGTTTGAGTAGCGTGGTCGTGACAATGTGTTACCGCCTCGCTACTTAACGAGTAACACGGGAACATATTTTGTCTTATTTGCCGTAGGCCGTTGCCTACTAAAAAATCAAACCATTGATTTTAAAGGGTTTTAAAAAGTTGGCACGGCTTCTGCTATCTCTATGGCATAACAAGAATAAAAAGCGCCAAACCTAATAAAAATAAGACGAAACGACTCTGACATAACAAAAACAACACGGCAGAGACGCAGCTAACAGATTTTTTTGGAGAAGATGTGCTTCGCAGGGTACGGCATGCCGAAACCCGCAACCGGATAGAGAACAATAAAACTACCATCAGGTAGCTACCCACTGGTTGGATCGCACGCGAAGAAGCAGATCAGCGCTCAAAAAAATACGTTTGCTCTTGACCCCGCATGGGGGTCGCCAAAAAACAGCGGTAAAGGGTAACGGCTACCAAAAACAACAATAGGCCGCCCCTCAATAATAAAAAAAGAGCACGCAACGACAAATTAAAGGGGACCTTCGGGTCCCCTTTGTGCTTTCCGGGGTTTACCCCCGCCCTTCTCCCAGCTCTTCGATGGAAATCTCGCGCATGCGGAATTTCTGCACCTTGCCCGTCACCGTCATCGGAAACTCATCCACGAACTTGAAATACCGGGGCGTCTTGAAGTGGGCGATACGGCCCTTGCACCAGGTTTGCAGTTCCAGCTCATTGGCGGCGTGGCCGGGATGGAACTTGACCCAAGCGACGATCTCTTCACCGTAGCGCGCGTCCGGGATGCCGATGACCTGCACATCCGCCACCGCCGGATGGGTGAAGAAAAACTCCTCCAGCTCACGCGGGTACACGTTCTCGCCACCTCGGATGATCATGTCCTTGTTGCGTCCGGCAATGCTTACGTAGCCTTGCTCATCCATGGTCGCAAGGTCGCCGGTGTGCATCCAGCCGGCATCGTCGATGGCCTCGCGGGTGGCTTGCGGGTGGTTCCAGTAGCCGAGCATCACGCTGTAGCCACGGGTGCACAACTCGCCGATCTCGCCCCGCGCCACCGTGTTACCGGCAGTGTCGATGATCTTGTTTTCCAACTGCGGCTGGGTGCGGCCAACGGTGGTGACACGGCGCTCGAGGTCGTCATCCGGCCCCGTCTGCAGCGACACCGGGCTGGTTTCGGTCATGCCGTAGGCAATCTGCACCTCGCTCATGTGCAGCTCGCTGATCACTCGGCGCATCACCTCAATAGGGCACGTGGCGCCGGCCATGATGCCGGTGCGCAAGGTCGACAGGTCGAACTCGCGTCGGCGTGGGTGATCCAGCATCGCGATAAACATGGTCGGCACACCGTACAGGCCGGTCGCGCGCTCTTCGGCGACGGCGGTGAGGGTCAGCAGCGGATCAAAGCCGTCATTCGGATAAATCATGGTGGTGCCGTGGGTGATACAGCCCAGGTTGCCCATGACCATGCCAAAGCAGTGATACAGCGGCACCGGGATCACCAGGCGATCCTGCGCCGTCAGGCCCAGGCTTTCGCCGACCATGTAACCGTTATTGAGGATGTTGTGGTGACTGAGGGTGGCGCCCTTGGGGAAGCCGGTAGTGCCGGAGGTGTACTGGAGGTTGACGGCTTGATCGAAGTGCAGGCTGGCTTGGCGGGTATGCAATTGCTCGGGCGGCACGCCTGCACCGAGCGCCGCCAGTTGCGACCAGGGCAGGAAACCCGCAGGCGGGGCCGGGTCGAGACTGATGATGCCGCGCAGGTCGGGCTTCAGCTCCAGGAGCATGGCGTGGTAATCGGAAGTCTTGAACGACCCGGCGCACACCAGCCACTGGCAGCCGGACTGTTTGAGCACGTACTCCAGCTCGCTGCTGCGATACGCCGGGTTGATGTTGACGAGGATCACGCCGATCTTGGCGCTGGCGATCTGGCTGATACACCACTGGGCACAATTTGGCGCCCAAATACCCAGGCGATCGCCGGTTTGCATGCCCAGGGCCAGGAACGCACGGGCGTGCAGGTCCACCGCCTCGCAGAGTTGCCGCCAGGTGTAGCGACATTGCTGGTGACGCACCACCAGCGCCTCGCCATCCGGGTACTGCGCGACGGTGCGATCGAATGCCTGGCCAATGGTCATGGCCAGCAAGGTCTTGTCCTGGAAGCCACGGCTGTAGCTCTGATGCGGTTGATCCATAACGACCCCTGTTGTCTTTTTTGTAGGTTGACGTAAACGTAAACTACGATTGACAGCGTCGCAAGGCAAGCTTACGTTAACGTAAAGGTTAGCGCCCTCCCCTGGCGCTCAACCCACACAACAACAAAGCTCACATTAAGGTGCCTGTCCATGAGTTACCCGTCCCTTAACTTCGCCCTCGGCGAAACCATCGACATGCTGCGCGATCAAGTGCAGTCCTTCGTGGCCAAGGAGCTGGCACCGCGCGCGGCACAGATCGACAGCGACAACCTGTTCCCCGCCGATATGTGGCGCAAGTTCGGTGACATGGGCCTGCTGGGCATCACCGTCGCGGAAGAATATGGCGGCGCCGGCCTGGGTTACCTGGCCCATGTGGTGGCGATTGAAGAGATCAGCCGCGCTTCGGCTTCGGTCGGCTTGTCCTACGGCGCTCACTCCAATCTCTGCGTCAACCAGATCAACCGCAACGGCAGCCACGCGCAGAAACTCAAGTACCTGCCCCAGCTGATCAGCGGCGAACATATCGGCGCCCTGGCCATGAGTGAGCCAAATGCCGGCTCCGATGTGGTCTCGATGAAGCTGCGCGCCGACAAACGCGGCGATCACTACGTGCTTAACGGCAGCAAGACCTGGATCACCAACGGCCCGGACGCCCACACCTATGTGATCTACGCCAAGACTGACCTGGAAAAAGGCGCCCATGGCATCACTGCGTTTATTGTCGAGCGCGACTGGAAAGGCTTCAGCCGCAGCAACAAGTTCGACAAGCTGGGCATGCGCGGCTCCAACACCTGCGAGCTGTTCTTCGATGACGTCGAGGTGCCCGAAGAAAACATCCTCGGTACGCTCAATGGCGGAGTCAAAGTGCTGATGAGCGGCCTGGACTATGAACGCGTGGTCCTGGCTGGCGGCCCCACCGGGATCATGCAGGCTTGCATGGACCTGATCGTGCCTTACATCCACGACCGTAAGCAGTTCGGCCAGAGCATTGGCGAATTCCAACTGATCCAGGGCAAGGTCGCGGACATGTACACCCAGCTTAACGCCAGCCGCGCCTATCTTTACGCGGTGGCCCAGGCCTGTGAGCGTGGCGAAACCACGCGCAAGGATGCGGCCGGTGTGATTCTCTACAGCGCCGAACGCGCCACGCAGATGGCCCTCGATGCCATCCAGATTCTCGGCGGCAATGGCTACATCAATGAGTTCCCTGCCGGACGCCTGTTGCGTGACGCCAAGCTGTATGAAATCGGCGCCGGTACCAGCGAAATTCGCCGGATGCTGATCGGTCGCGAACTCTTCAACGAAACCCGCTGAGGGAGCACGCCATGGCCACCTTGCACACCCAGCTCAACCCGCGCTCGGCGGAGTTCGCCGCCAACAGCAGGGCGATGCGCGAACAAGTCGACGCCCTCCACGCCTTGCTTGCTCAAGTACAGCAAGGCGGCGGCGCCAAGGCCCAGGAGCGGCACACCTCACGCGGCAAGCTGCTGCCGCGTGAGCGCATCAACCGCCTGCTGGATCCTGGCTCGCCGTTTCTGGAACTCAGCCAGTTGGCCGCTCACCAGGTCTACGGTGAAGACGTGCCGGCCGCCGGGGTGATTGCCGGGATCGGCCGCGTGGAAGGCGTCGAATGCATGATCGTCGCCAACGACGCAACGGTGAAAGGCGGCTCCTACTACCCGCTCACCGTCAAAAAACACCTGCGCGCCCAGACCATCGCCGAGCAGAACCGCCTGCCGTGCATCTACCTGGTGGACTCCGGTGGCGCCAACTTGCCGCGTCAGGATGAAGTGTTCCCTGACCGCGAGCACTTTGGGCGGATCTTCTTCAACCAGGCGAACATGAGCGCCCAGGGCATCCCGCAGATCGCCGTGGTCATGGGCTCATGCACCGCAGGCGGTGCCTATGTGCCCGCCATGGCGGACGAAGCAATCATGGTGCGTCAGCAAGCCACCATCTTCCTCGCCGGCCCGCCGCTGGTGAAAGCCGCTACCGGCGAAGTGGTCAGCGCCGAAGACCTTGGCGGCGCGGACGTGCACTGCAAAATCTCCGGCGTGGCCGACCACTATGCCGACAGCGATGAACACGCCCTGGCCCTGGCCCGCCGCAGTGTGGCCAACCTCAACTGGCGCAAGCAGGGTGAGTTGCGGCAACGGCCGCCCGAGGCGCCGCTGTACAGCGGCGAAGAACTCTACGGCGTGATCCCGGCCGATGCCAAGCAACCGTTCGATGTCCGCGAGGTGATCGCACGGCTGGTCGACGGCTCGGTGTTCGATGAATTCAAGGCACTGTTCGGCACCACACTGGTGTGCGGTTTTGCGCACCTGCAGGGCTACCCGGTTGCGATCCTGGCCAATAACGGCATCTTGTTCGCCGAAGCCGCGCAAAAAGGCGCGCACTTTATCGAACTGGCCTGCCAGCGCGGGATTCCACTGGTATTCCTGCAGAACATCACCGGGTTCATGGTCGGCCAGAAGTATGAGGCCGGCGGTATCGCCAAACATGGCGCCAAGCTGGTCACGGCAGTGGCCTGCGCCAAGGTGCCGAAGTTCACGGTCATCATCGGCGGCAGTTTTGGTGCGGGTAACTACGGTATGTGCGGCCGAGCCTACGACCCACGCTTCCTGTGGATGTGGCCGAACGCACGCATTGGCGTGATGGGTGCCGAACAGGCGGCCGGCGTGCTGGTGCAGGTCAAGCGCGAACAAGCCGAACGTGCGGGCACAGGGTTCAGTGCCGAGGAAGAGGCGGCGATCAAGCAGCCGATCCTCGACCAGTACGAGACTCAGGGCCACCCCTACTACTCCAGCGCACGCCTGTGGGACGACGGTGTCATCGACCCGTTGCAGACCCGCGACGTGCTGGCCCTGGCCTTGTCCGCCGCGCTGAACGCCCCCATCGAGCCGAGCCGCTTCGGCGTGTTCCGCATGTAAATGGAGCTGTACCCCATGAGCGATTTCAACACCCTCGAACTGGTCACTGACACGCGTGGTTTCGCCACCCTGTGGCTCAGTCGTGAGACCAAGAACAACGCGTTCAATGCCGAGATGATCCGTGAACTGATCATCGCCCTCGACCAGGTACAGGCCGACCCGTCCCTGCGCTTTCTGGTGCTGCGCGGGCGCGGCAAACACTTCAGCGCCGGTGCCGACCTGGCCTGGATGCAACAATCGGCCGAGCTGGACTACCACACCAACCTGGACGACGCTCGCGAGCTGGCCGAGTTGATGTACAACCTGGCCAAGCTGAAGATCCCGACCCTGGCGGTGGTGCAAGGCGCGGCTTATGGCGGCGCCCTGGGCCTGATCAGTTGCTGCGATATGGCGATTGGCGCCGATGATGCGCAGTTTTGCTTGTCGGAAGTGCGCATCGGCCTGGCCCCGGCCGTGATCAGCCCGTTTGTGGTGCAAGCCATCGGCGAACGCGCGGCGCGCCGCTATGCCTTGACTGCCGAGCGCTTTGGCGGCCAGCGCGCACGGGAAATCGGCCTGTTGGCGGAAAGCTACCCCGCCACTGAGCTGGACCTGCAGGTCGAACAGTGGGTCGCCAACCTGCTGCAAAACAGCCCGGCCGCGATGCGCGCCAGCAAGGATTTGCTGCGCGAAGTCGGCAACGGCGCGCTCACCCCGGCCCTGCGCCGCTATTGCGAAAATGCCATTGCGCGGATTCGTGTCAGCGCCGAAGGCCAGGAAGGCTTGCGCGCCTTCCTGCAAAAACGCCCGCCCAGCTGGCAAGCGCAGGAGCCACGTTCATGAGCAAGCTGACCACCGTACTGGTCGCCAACCGTGGCGAAATTGCCTGTCGCGTGATGCGCACTGCCAAAGCCATGGGCCTGACCACCGTGGCCGTACACAGCGCCACCGATCGCGATGCACGCCACAGTCGCGAGGCAGACATTCGCGTTGACCTGGGTGGCAGCAAAGCGACCGACAGCTACCTGCAAATCGACAAACTGATCGCCGCCGCCCAGGCCAGCGGCGCCCAGGCGATTCATCCGGGCTACGGCTTCCTCTCGGAAAACGCCGGCTTTGCGCGTGCGATTGAAGCGGCTGGTTTGATCTTCCTCGGCCCGCCCGCCTCGGCCATCGACGCCATGGGCAGCAAGTCGGCGGCCAAGGCACTGATGGAAACCGCGGGCGTGCCGCTGGTGCCGGGTTATCACGGCGAGGCCCAGGACCTGGAGACCTTCCGCAGCGCCTGCGAACGTATCGGCTACCCGGTGCTGCTCAAGGCCACGGCCGGTGGCGGCGGCAAGGGCATGAAGGTGGTCGAGGACGTCAGCCAACTGGCCGAAGCCTTGGCTTCCGCCCAGCGCGAAGCGCTATCGTCCTTCGGCAATGGGCAGATGCTGGTGGAGAAGTACCTGCTCAAGCCACGCCATGTGGAAATCCAGGTGTTTGCCGATCAGCAGGGCCAATGCCTGTACCTCAATGAGCGCGACTGCTCGATTCAGCGTCGTCATCAAAAAGTCGTGGAGGAAGCGCCCGCCCCCGGCTTGAGCGTGGAACAACGCAAAGCCATGGGTGAAGCCGCCGTGCGTGCGGCCCAGGCCATCGGTTATGTGGGCGCGGGCACCGTGGAGTTCTTGCTGGACGCGCGCGGCGAGTTTTTCTTCATGGAGATGAACACACGGCTGCAGGTGGAACATCCGGTCACCGAGGCGATTACCGGCCTGGACCTGGTGGCCTGGCAGATCCGTGTCGCCCAGGGCGAACCACTGCCGATCACCCAGGAGCAGGTGCCGTTGATCGGCCATGCGATTGAAGTGCGCCTGTATGCCGAAGACCCGGCCAATGATTTCCTGCCGGCCACCGGGCATCTGGCGCTGTATCGCGAGTCGGCGCCGGGCCCTGGTCGCCGCGTGGACAGCGGCGTTGCCCAGGGGGACAGTGTCTCGCCATTCTACGACCCGATGCTGGGCAAGCTGATTGCCTGGGGCGAAGACCGCGAACAGGCACGGCTGCGGTTATTGAGCATGCTCGATGAGTTCGCCGTTGGCGGGCTCAAGACCAACCTGGGTTTTCTGCGGCGGATCATCGGGCATCCGGCGTTTGCGGCGGCAGAGTTGGATACCGGGTTTATTCCGCGCTATCAGGATGAGCTGTTGCCGCCGCCCGGCGCCTTGTGCGATGAGTTCTGGCAGATGGCAGGCTCGGCCTTCATGCAGAGCCTGCCGACCGCCGATGGCCCCTGGGCGGACACACGCGGGTTCCGCGCCGGGCTGCCGGCCGAGGTCTCCCTGCATTTGAGCAGCGGCGGGCAAGACCGGCTGGTGACGCTGGCGGACAGCACATCGCAGTGGCGCGATGAGCAGTTGCTGACCGAACAGCACGGCGTGCGTCGCAGCCATCTGGCGGTGCGCCAGGGGGCGCTGCTGTATCTGCGCTGGGGCGGTGAGATGCATGCGGTCAGCCTGTTTGACCCGATTGCGGCGGTCGAGGCCAACCAGTCGCATCAAGGCGGCCTCACGGCGCCCATGAACGGCAGTATCGTGCGGGTGTTGGTGGAAGTAGGGCAAAGCGTGGAAGCCGGAGCGCAGTTGGTGGTGCTGGAGGCGATGAAGATGGAGCACAGCATCCGTGCTCCCCAGGCCGGGGTGGTCAAGGCGCTGTTTTGCCAGGAAGGTGAAATGGTTGCCGAAGGCAGTGCCTTGGTGGAGCTGGAAACGGCGGACTAAAATTTCGCGGTGGCTTGCACCACGACGCCGAGGATTCGGCAATCGTCGCTGAATACCTGCTTGGGGTAAGTGGGATTGAGCGGTACCAGGTAGAGCTGGCCGCTCTCTTCCTGCAACTGGCGAAAGGTCGCTTGGGCGCTGTCGGCCCACTGGGCTAGCACCAGCTTGCCAGGTGCGGCGTCGATAGCCGGGTCCACCAGGATCAGCATGCCGGCGCCGATGCTCAGACCGCTGGGCGCCGTCATGGCGTCCCCCATCACGGGTAGCCAGAATGCCTCGCCCTGGGCGTGGTAATCGGTCGGTTCAAAGCGCGCAGTTGCGTAGGTGCCGCGCTCTTCGCGCGTTTCACAGAGCCCTTTCCAGTCGCTGACCGGGTAGCGGAAATACGGGTTGTAGCGTTGCTCGTGGGCCTCTGCCCCCTCATCGATTCGTTCACGAACCTCAAGCGCGACTTCCAGGTACCCCAGGCCGAGTTCCTTCAGCACCCGGTTCATGTCCGCCAGGCTGGGCACGCGGCGTTTATTCAGCCAATGGCCAACGCCCCCCTGGGACATGCCCAGGCGCTCGGCCAATTGATCCTGCGTGACCTTGCGGTCTTTCATGTGGGTTCTGACCAGCGCTATCCATTTATCCATGGCGCCTGACAATACGTTGCGTATTTTCCAGGGCAATAAACAGTTTGTAGTAATCCATAAAACGACATAAATACGATACGTACTATCATCGAACATAAGGTTTTCGACACCCACTCAGAGTAGCGCCCCTTATGATGAACAGCCCGTCTTTACTCGCTCAAACACCTGAATACGACGAACTGCACGGCATGCGCAGTAGCGGCGCGGCCCAGCGCGCGTTGGACTTCTACTTGAAAGAAGATATGTCTGCATCGATGCCGGAAGAGGCCTTGTTCGCCATCCACCCCGGCTGGCCCAGCGCGCGTTGGACTTCTACTTGAAAGAAGATATGTCTGCATCGATGCCGGAAGAGGCCTTGTTCGCCATCCACCCCGGCATCAGCCAGGAGGAAGCCCTGGTCCACGCTTCAGACCTGTTGCGCAGCGCGGCAGCCACGGCCTACGAGTCGGCGAGCAACCATCAGGGCAACCAACGGGACCTGGCATTTTCAGTGGTGTATTTGATTGATATGGCCAAAGCGATGGTGGAACGGTCGCTGCAGGCATCGGTGCCGCCGTCACAGGCATGACGGGCACGCGGGAAAAATATTTCTATCCGACGGATAAAAACATTTGACTTGCAAATGATAATGATTATTATTGGGCTCAGCTGATCGCGAGATCAGTCGATAGACCAAGGGACCTTAGGTCGGACTCTTGGAATATCTCCTCATCAGGCTAATCACGGTTTTTGACCCGGCTCTTTGGCCGGGTCTTTTTTTTTGCCAGTTCCCTGGCATGGCTTCAGGCTAATGAAGACTGTGTGTTGCTCGATGGCGCGCATGGTAGCAAAAGAGCATCAACCAAAGAAAGTCGCATGAACGCTCTAGCCCGTATCTTTGAGAAATAGCGCTTGAGAATCAATCTCATAGATTCTAAGCTGCCAGAGCGTCAAGGATGACGCCCCCTCCCCCTGCAACAATTTTGCATCCAGATTTTTCCTCGCGCCTGTGTAAGATATCCGCCACAACAACTCATAATCAGGCAGCCAGACTATGACCGTGGCCTTGACCTCCATCAAGATCAGCACCGACTTCGACAGCGGCAATATCCAGGTCCTGGATGCCAGCGACGCTTATCAGTTGCTGCTGGCGATCAAACCCGATACCCGCAGCCCGCACTTCCAATGGTTCCACTTCAAGGCTGAAGGCATGCATGTGGGGCACACCCACACCTTCCGCCTGAGCAATGCGGGCCGCTCCTCTTATAAACATGCCTGGAGCGGCTATAACGCCGTGGCTTCGTACGACCATATCAACTGGTTTCGCGTGCCCACGCGCTTTGATGGCGAAATCCTGCACGTCAGCCTCCAGACTCGCGAGAAACAAGTGTGGTTCGCCTACTTCGAACCCTACAGCCGTGAACGCCATGACTGGCTGATCGACCAGGCCCTGAATCGCGCCGGCACTGAGTTGCTCGCTACCGGCAAAAGTGTCGAGGGCCGCGATATCCAATTGCTACGCCGTGGCAAGGGTGGCGAAGGCCGACGCAAAGTCTGGATCATCGCGCAGCAACACCCCGGCGAGCACATGGCCGAATGGTTTATGGAAGGCATCATCGAACGCCTGCAACAGGACGGTGATACCGAGCTGAAAAAACTGCTGTCCGTCGCCGACCTGTACCTGATACCGAACATGAACCCCGATGGCGCCATCCATGGGCATCTGCGTACTAATGCCATGGGCCAGGACCTCAACCGTGCCTGGCAGAGCGCCAATCAGGAAACCAGCCCCGAAGTGCTGTTCGCCCAGCAGCAGATGGAAAAGTATGGCGTCGACCTGTTCCTCGATATCCACGGCGACGAGGAAATCCCCTACGTGTTCACCGCCGGCTGCGAAGGCAACCCCGGCTACACCCCGCGTATCGAGAAACTGGAAAAACACTTCCGCAGCCACTTGAGTGGGTTGACGCGCGACTTCCAGACCACCCACGGCTACACCCGCGACCTGCCGGGCGAGGCCAACATGACGCTGGCCTGCAATGCCGTCGGCGAGAAGTACGACTGCCTGTCGCTGACCCTGGAGATGCCCTTCAAGGACAACGACGACGCGCCCAACCCGAAAACCGGCTGGTCAGGCGAGCGCTCCAAGCAATTGGGCAAGGACGTCTTGAGCACCGTGGCCGATATCGTCACGGCGCTGCGCTAACCTCCCCGCCCCCGGCATCAGACCTTGGTGCCGGTCATGCTTTGCAATACACCATCGCGCCGGATCAGGCCGTGGAACAACGCTGCGGCCAGGTGCAACAGCACCGTCAGGAACAACAGGTAAGCGAGATAACCATGGGCCTTGCGCAACAGCGCAAACAATGGCGCGTTCGCCCCTACCAGTGCCGGCAGTTGTACCGAACTGCTGAGCATCACCGGATCGCCGGCCGCCGAAATCATCGCCCAGCCCAACAAGGGCAACACCAGCATCAACGCGTACAGCACCCAATGGGACGCCTTGGCCGCCAAGACTTGCCACAGAGGCAAATCGGCGGGCAGCGGCGGTTGCCGGGTCGAGAAACGCACCACCAGGCGCACGATCACCAGCGCCAGAATCGCGATACCCAGCGGCTTGTGCAGGTGAATCAGCCACTCGTGACGTTCCGACACGGATGCCACCATGCCCGCGCCGATAAACAACATGGCGATGATCATCAGCGCCATCAACCAATGCAGCAGACGCGCCAGCGGTGCGAAAAACCTGGGTTGAGCATTCATGGCTTCGACTCCTGTGGGGCGCTGTGCAGTGGGCTGACTTCACCCGCGCGGCGCAGGTAGGAACTGGCGTAAGCGGCCGAACGGGCTGCCAGCAATGGGTCGTTGGAGGCTTCGATGCCGCTGGGCAGAATCAGCGGGTCGAAGTTGATATCGCGGCAATCACCGTCCGCCTGGGGCTGGCTGCTTTGCAGCACCAGGGTGCCGGCGTTGAGCACCTTGTGCTCACCGGTCCAGGGCTTGCTGGCGTCGTCCACCGGGTCGCCGGGGTTGGCCAGGGTCATGTTCAATTGCCAACGCAGCGGCCCGGCCGCCAACCGCTGCACCAAGTCTGTTTCCAGGAAATCGCTGCCCGGCGGCGCGCTGTCACCGCTTGCGTCCTGGCTCTGTGGCACCACGCCCCAGCGTACGGCCTGGCGCTTGCCATCGGTGCCTACCAGGTAAAACGCATTGATGCCGTTATAGGTTTGCGTGGCATAGCTGGCTGACGGCTTGGCGGTCTTGACCCACGCCAGGAACGGCGCCGTCTCCGGGTGTGCGGCGAAAAACGCGGGCATGCTCGCAGGATTCGGCTTGCCGGTGGCCGGGTCCGGCGCGCCGGCCTTGAGCAACTGGTAAAACGCCTCGGGCGTGCCCACCGGGAACACCGGCATGCTGTTCATGCCCGTGCGCCATTGCTGGCCGTTGGCCTGGCTGAACTGCAAGGCCAGACTGCGGATCGGCACGCTGCTGTCCGGCGCATAAGGGTTACCGCTGGGCAGGGCAAACCGGCCAATCACCTGGGTTTTCGCCGCGCTGAATACCTCGGCACTGGAGTAGGCACGCGCCTCAGGGCTGCTTTCGAAATAACCGGCTACGCACACGCCCTTGGCATGATTGCGCCGCAAGCCCGGGTGCTGGCCGTTATTGGTTTCCAAGGCATTGACCAAGGTCTTGGGGCGCAGTCGCTGGGGGTCGAGGGTGCCATTGACGTAGGCAAACGCCCCAGCCATAACCGCCACCACACCACCAATACACGCCAGCCTGACGACCAGAGTGGCTGTACTGAGTGGCGGCCGTGGCGGTGATGAATGATCTACCATGAAAAGCTCCAGGGCACGTGGCCGTAGGGGAAATGAGCTATGAGACGAATCCCATGTAGGTTTATTCCCCTTTTACTGTAGTTATTTTCAAAGTAGATGCGCCGCCCTTCTACCTCTGGTTGAAGGAAGCCGCGCGCTTGCCCAAGAACGCCTGCATGCCCTCCTGCTGGTCGGGCGTAGCGAACAGGCCGTGGAACAATCGGCGCTCCAGACGCACGCCCTCGTGCAATCCCACCTCAAGGGATTGCTCCACAGCCTCTCGCGCCGCCCGGGTGGCCGTGCGAGAGAATCCAGCGATTTGTGCTGCCACCGCCAACGCCTGCTCCAACAAAGCCGCCGACGGATAAACACGCGACACCAACCCGGCCTGCTCGGCCTCCTGGGCCGTCATCGGCCGGCCGGTCAATATCAGGTCCATGGTCTTGGCCTTGCCGATCAATCCTGTCAAACGCTGGGTGGCGCCCATGCCAGGCATCACGCCGAGCTTGATTTCAGGCTGGGCAAACGTGGCGGTGTCGGCGGCAAAAATCATGTCGCACATCAACGCCAGTTCACATCCGCCACCAAAAGCGTATCCGGCGACTGCGGCGATGGTGGGCGTACGCAGCCGGGTGAACGCTTCCCAGCCGACGAAATAGTCTTCGTTGAGCATCTCCAGATAGGACTTGCCACTCATCTCCTTGATGTCGGCCCCCGCGGCAAAATAGTCCGTGCCGCCGGTGATCACAAAACAGCCCACCTCAGGATCTCGGTCAAGGGTTTCCAGACAAGAAACCAGTTCGGTCATCAGCGCCGAACTCAGCGCATTTTTGACTTCAGGGCGATTGAGCCTGACCAGAATCACTCGGCCATGACGTTCGACCAATACATTCATAAGCACCTCCACTGATTGATAACCTTCAACGACCCCACGCTCTCAGGAATCCCAGATCGCGCCATAAGCGGGTATCCCTTGGGCTTCCAACGCCTGCACCACACGCTGCGTCAGGTTCTGGTTGGCGATGCAGATGACCGCCTCGATGCCATAAGCCTGGACAGCGCCATAGGCCAGTTGCACAAGGTCAGGTTTACCGCGCTCATCGGTATCCCAGATCAGCGCCTGGGGGTGTGCCCGGAGAATTTCATCCACCAATGCGTCACCGTAAGTTTTGCGCGGGCTGCGGGCCGACCAGATCAACCGTATCGGCACGTTGCCTGCCAGCAGGTGCGGCATGACCGGACCGATGCCACTGCCGGTGGCGACGTAGAGCACCGACTTGAATAGCGTCTCCACATTCGCGACCCCGGCGGTGGTAATGCCCTTGACCCAGACCTGGGCAGGCGGTTGCTCAATGAACCGCCCCGTCCAGTCCCCAGCCCGTGAAATGATCAGGCGAAACCCCGCCTGATCCGGCGCAGGGATATTGGCGAAGGAATGCCATTCCAGCAGTGGGTTCAGGCTGATCGCCGTGGATGAGCCGGCAAACGGTGTGGTGTGGGTCAATTGTGCAATTGCCGCATGCCGGGAAGGCCGCAGCGTGTCGATCGGCACCCGGCGCAAGCGCAGCCACGGCAGGGCGATACTCAAGGTCAGTAACACCAGCACCCAAAATGCACCGCTGGACAGTGGGTTCCCCCCACCTTCGACGGATGCCGTCAGTGTCAGCCCCCAAAACAGCAGCAGCACCCCCCATCCGGCAAACCGGTGAACACGCTCGAAAGCGTTGTGAAAATGCCCACGCATCCAAGGCAGCGCCATGATCAGCATCAACAACAGCAATGCCATCAACACCGCACCCAGCCACATTGCGCTTGACGAAGCATCACCGGGCTCGCGCAAGTACAGGGCCACCTGCATACCGAACATGGCGCAGAACCAGGCTGTCGCCGCCACTGCCCCGCCACTGTGCAGCCCGCCGAAGTGATACACCTTTGCCACCCGGCGCCGAATGCCCAGCGGCCATCCCAGCGGCACGCGGGTGGCCAGCCAGAACAGCCCATTGATCAGGTATTGCTGGCGCACCAAGGTCGCCAGCGAAAGGTTGATCAACACCATCGTCGACAATGCCTGCGTCCCCATGGCCTGCACCCCCTCGCCCAGCCACAGCACCCCTGCATTGCAGGCGATGACCAGTGCAAAGAGACGGTTGTAATAGGAAAACACCGACCACGCGCGCAGGCGCCGCCAGAACCTCGGATGGGGAGGAATCTGGGCTCGGGCCAGTGCAGCAAACATGACCGGCCTCCTTCACGTCCTGCCTTTGTTGCGCCCATTGCAGCAACAGCGCTTTGTCGACCTTACCTCTGGCCGTCAGGGGCAATTGTTCCAGCGCATAGATCGCCGACGGCACGCAGTAGTAGGCCAAGCGTTGTTCGCTCTGATGCCGGCAAGATTCAATATCGGCGCTGGCCGGTGAAACGAAGGCGATCAGGTTGCGCTCGTCCAGTTTCAGCGTGACGGCGCGTACGCATCCCTCCCCGGCTTCCAGTGCAGCCGACACCGCATCCAGCTCCACACGAAAACCGCGCACCTTGACTTGATCGTCCACACGCCCCAGGTGCTCAAGTTGCCCGTCACGCGTCCAGCGCCCCAGGTCCCGCGTGCGAAACATCCTCGCATCGCCGCCCAGGAACGGGTCCGGCCGGTAACGCTGCGCAGTCAGTTGAGCATCATCCAGGTAGCCGGCTGTCACGCCTTTGCCACCGGCCCACATTTCACCGGTTTGCCCTGGTTCACAGGCACGCCCTTGTGCATCGAGGACATACACCGTGTTGTTGGGCGTCGGTGTGCCGATGGTCAGCAATGTGCCGGGGACATGCCGGTGCAAGGTATTGACGATGGTGGTTTCAGTCGGCCCGCAGCCGTTATAGAAATCGCAGTGGCTGGCCCAGCGGTCAGCCAGGGCCTGGGGGCAAGGTTCGCCGGCCACGGCGACCTGCTTGATCCTGGGGCATTGTTGCGGATCGAGCGTGGCCAGGATCGAAGGTGTCGCGATCAACACATCACACTGTGCTGCCGTTTGCGCAATGTCCTTGCCACGGATCAGCAGGGTCGCACCGTGGGCCAGGCAGCCAAGCATTTCCCAGGCGGCCATGTCAAAACCGATATTGAGGATCTGCCCCACGGTGCGGCCAGGCGCCATCCCCATCCGCCCCGGTTCCGTGAGCAGGATATTGCATAGGTTGCGATGGGTGACGCGCACACCGTTGGGGCGCCCGGTAGTGCCGGACGTGAACAGCACAAAACACAGATCGTCCGGGTAGGTAACGGCAAATAGACGATGATTGTCCTGGGCAACCCAGGGTTCTTCGGCGAGAAAGTCATCGAGACACAAGCAGCGCTGCGTCGGTGTTTCAGGGATACGTCCCCTCAGGTTCGACAGGGTCAATATGACCGGGCTGGTCAATGTGTCGAGGACCATGGCCAGTTGCACGGGCGGCACGATCCTGGCGTCCTGGGGGACATACGCCGCGCCGATCTTCATCACCGCCAGCAACCCCACCAACATAGGGATCGACCGCTCGACGAACAGCGCCACCGTATCGCCGCGCTTGACCCCCTGCTCGATCAATCGCACCGCCAGGCGGTTAGCCTGGCGGTTGAGTTGTTCATAACTGATGGGCTGGCCCAAACCGACCGCAGCTATGGCCTGAGGAGCCCGTGCCGCTTGAGCTTCGATGGCGTGGTGCACACAGCTATCGTCGAGCGGAACCAACGGCCCCCGGCCCCACTCTTCAAGCATGTACTGCTGCGCGGCGGGTAAATGAGCGAATGCTTCTGGTGAAAAATACGCTTTATCGGTTGGTGACAACGTCATGGACACACCCTCATCGTTTCACCGCCAACCACGTGCTGGCAGTTACAAGGGTGGAGAGACGGCAATCGCCGCGATTACAGCCTCTCAAGCTATGCAGAAACGTCTGACTCAACACAGAGTGAATTTCTTTTCTCGGCTGATGGAATAACCTACAGGGGCCTGCGTCTTCCTCAGTACAACCGACCAGACTTCCACTGCCATGCATGAACTCGACGAACAGTTACGTGAACTCATCCCCAGGTTGCGGCGTTTTGCCGTGTCCCTGACGCGTAACACCAGCAGCGCCGACGATCTGGTGCAGTCGACCCTGGAACGGGCAATCACCCGCTGGGCCGATAAACGTAGCGAAGGTGATCTGCGTGCCTGGCTGTTCTCGATTCTCTACCGGCAGTTCCTCGACGCTCACCGGCGCAGCCGTCGGTATGCGCGCATGCTCGAATTCTTCACCGGCCGTGACGACGCGCACCCTTCGGCAGAACGCTCGGTCATGGCCCAGTCGACCCTGCAAGCCTTCGACCAGCTCAACACCGAACAACGCGCCCTGCTGCTCTGGGTCAGTGTCGAGGGCTTGAGCTACAAGGAAGTCGCCGACATCCTCGACGTACCGCTCGGCACGGTGATGTCGCGTCTGTCCCGGGCACGCCAAGCCTTGCGCCAACTCAGTGACGGCGACATCGCCAGCCCTTCCCTGCGGATACTCAAATGATCAGCCTGCCCCCCAGCGAACGCGATTTGCATGCCTATGTTGACCACCAGTTGTCGGAGAGCGACCGCCGTGTGCTCGAAACCTGGCTGGCCGCCCACCCCGACGCCGCGGCTCAAGTGCACGCATGGCAACGCGACGCGCAGTTGCTGCGCGCTTCCTTGAGCGGCGCCTTGCAACAGCCGGCCAACCCCGAGCTGGACCCGACGCTGGTTCGCCGGCGCCTCAAGCATCAGACACGCCGCCACGTCGCCAGCGCTGCCGTTCTGTTGATCGCCGTCAGCCTCGGCGGGCTGGGCGGCTGGCATGCCCGCGAAGCCACTCAAGCGCCGACGTTGCCGATGGCCGATGCGATGCAAGCATTCCGCTTGTTCGCCCAGGACGGCATCATGCCGGCCGACTACCAGACCCAGGACGGCGGCGCCATGCAGGCGTGGCTGGACCGTTACTTCAACCGCGCCCATCGCCTGCCCGACCTCAGCCCATCGGGCTTCAAACCGGTCAGCGGGCGCCTGCTCACGACCGATCAAGGCGCGGCCGCCATGGTGCTGTACGAGGACGCACAAGGTCACCGCCTCAGCTTCTACATCCGGCCACCCGGCCCGAACAACGGGTTCCTGCCCCATGGCAGCCGCAGTGCCGACGGTTTAGAGGCGCAGTATTGGTCCGGCGGCGGTTACAACTACGCCATGGTCAGGCCGGCGGACCAGCCGGGCACGCCGCTGCTGAAGTTCTAGAACCCCACATCCAGCACCACGTTGTCGAGGTAGGTGCCACCCGGTGGCGTGGCCTGGTCGGTGTAGATCCGGGCGTTGTAGTTGAACACCTGGCTGCCGGTGCCCAGGCCGTTGCCGGGGTTGATTTCCGCCGAGGCACTGGCGCGCCGCGACGCGCCCACGCTGCCCCAACGGGTGGTGCCGGCGCCCTGGAAGATGTCGTAGGCCAAGAGATTACTGCCGGAAATCATCTGCCGTCGTCCGCCCACACTCACCGGGTTCTGCCCGTCGCCGAGGCCGACGGTGTAGGCGCTGCCCTTGGTGCAGGCAACACTGGCCTGGCCGTTGACGGTGGTGAAAGCGCTGACCACCGGCGCACTGCCGAACGCGATCGCCGGCGTGGTGATCTGACAGTCATTGGCAACGGTCATGCTGACGTTCAGCGTGCTGGTGCCACTGCCGATATCGCGCCCTGCGCAGATACCGCCGATGCCAATGCCCGCGCAATAATTCCAGCTCCATAAAATACTCAGTGTCTCGCTGTACACGCCTGCCGCCACGTTACTGCCAACGGTGGTGGCAAAGTAGAGTGGCAAGGTTTTGGTGCCGGGGCCGAACACCAGCCCCAAGTTCGCGGCAATGCCGCCACTGCCGCCGAAATCAAATGCGCTGCCCCGCGTTATCGGGAACGAGGTGGTGTTGTTGCCGTACACCGTGTAGCTGATGACATCACCCGTCGGCCCGAGCATGCCGCCTTGCGCCGAACCGGTAATGGTCGCGTAGAAGTGATCACCGGACGTCAGTACCGACAGCAACGCCGGTGTGCAGTTGATGCCACCGTTGGTGGTCGAACTGGGCTGGGACGTGGTACGTACCGTCATCGAGCTGACTGCCGTGCCGAAGCTGGCCGGCACGGTGGCCACCGCCGAACAGGCGGCTTGCACCGGTATCGATACGGCCAAGCTCGCCACCCCCCACAGCCATTCCTTGACCCGCACACGCACACTCCTTATGTCATTGGCACACCAGCGGCCCGATCAGCGGCACCTGTTCCCGAGTGGTATCCAGTTCAAACCTGGCCTGGCACGTCTGGCCATTGCCGAGGGTAACTTGCAAGGTGTTATGGGCCGCCAGGTTTTCCAGGTACACCAGGCCATCCCAGCCCACCACCGCCAGCGCGCCGCTTTGCTCGTGACGTACCTGGCTGCCCAGGGGCAGTTCCGCATGCTGGGCATCGACCAGCGTGATACTCGCCGACAGCACCCGACGCATCGGGAACTCGAGCAGATAACCGCTGCCCCGGCGCACGGCCACGCGTTGCTCAACGTTGGGGACTTGCACACTGGCCGGCAGGTTCAGCGGGTCAATCTCGTATTTGGCGCGGTAATACGCGCTGGTCCACGGCACCAGCAGGTGGCCGTTGCGATCGGTCTGGCCCACCACCTGGTTTTCATAGCGCACCGGTACACCGCTGAAGCCATCGGTACTCACCACCACAAATGCATCGTTGACGCGGTTGGCAGCGAACACCTGATGGTCCATCCACACCAGTGAGCCGCTGGCATCCGCCCAACGGGTTTCGCTGTCGCGGCTGCCATATACGCCTGCCTGCAACTGCACCGACTGCAAACGCCAGGTCAGGTCGGCCTGACGATAAGCCGGCCCATCACCGCTGGCGTAACCCAGGTTGACGCCCACCCCGCCTTCGGCCGGCACGGCGCGGCTGTAATTGACCCGTTGCAGGCTTTGCCCGGTCTTGCTGCGTTCGCTGCCGACGCTGAGGCTGCCGTAAACGTCGAACGGAATCACCAGTTGCGCCTGCACCGCCCAACTGCTGTCGCCCACCTCATGGTTGGCCGACAGGTAAAAACTGCTGTTGCGCCACAGCGGTTTGCTCCAGGTCAGGTTTACCAGGCGCGTACGTGAATCATCCGCCGCCTGCACATCAAAATAACCGACGCCCAGGCTGCCGAAATCGTTGAGGTTCAGACTCAAGGTCGCCTGCTGGCTGCGTTTGCTGAGGCTGGCGTAAGGCGTGTCGATCAGGCTCAGGTCGGCGTATTGATCGCGACGCTCTACCCGTTGGTACGACAGGCTGTAGAGCGGGTTGCTGTATTGGTAGCCCAGGCTCAATTGCTGGCCGGTCTTGCCGTCATACTGGCTTTGGCTGATCGCCGTGTTGAGCACACCGAAGGTGCCCATTCGCAGGTTGCCACCCACGCCGCCCAGGGTCAGGTCGTTAGAGGCTTCCGCGTGGCTTTCCAACGTGAAGGCATCGGACAGCCCATGGCGAAACGTAGCGCTGACCAGCCCAGGGCCATAACCAAAATCACGCACGGTGTAGTCGCGACGCAGATTGCCCGCCGCTACCGAAAAGTCCGACAAGCCCTGTTGCAAAAGCGTACTGGTGACATAGAAGGGTACCGTGGTCGAGACTTGTCGGCCCAAGGTGTCGGTGGTGACCACCACCGCTTCCCCAGCACCATTGATAAACGGCACGTTGGTCAGGGTGTAGGGACCCGGCTGCAAATCGGCACTGCTGGTTTTATAACCATTGATAAACAAATCCACCGACGATGGCACCGCCGCCTCGCCCGAGAATTGCGGCAATGGGTAGGTCACCAGGTCCGGGCGTACCGCAAAGTCCCGCGACACCTGCACCCCGCCCAGGCGCACCGAAGTGCTCCAGGGCAACGCGGCGCTGATCACATCCCCCGCTTCGTAGGTCAGCAGGCGTTCATCATCGGAAAACCGCCAGGTGGTGTCATACCGTCGGTAACCGTTATCCAGGCTGCTGCCGACGGTCTCACGACCAATGGTGGCGCGGTACTGCCCGGTGTTGGACAAGGTTCCCCAGGTATCGAACAGCCGCACTTCGTTGAAGACGCCCAGGTAAGTAGCCGCGTCATCGGTGTCGTTCAGATAGGCGTCGTAGTTGAGCATCGCGCCAAAGCTGGTCAACGCGGGAGTGCGTGGGGAGTTGTCGCGATTGCCGATAAACTGCTCAGGCAACCAGGGGGGCGGCACGGTGAGCACCAGCCGCTGGCCCTGGCTGTCGTAGTCGCTGTGCAGGCCCGGCAGGTTATCCAGCGCGATTTCGCTGCCGACGTCGGCAGGCAGTTTCATGCCCACCTCTTGCAACACCGAGGCCGGCAGGAACAACTGCCCGGCTCTCTGATTGACCGCGACCACACGGCCGGTGTCCTGCTGGTTGACCACCAGTTCCAGGAACAACTGTGCATCAGCAACGGCCTCCATGCTGCTGGGCGGTGGCGGCAACGGTGCAGCCATGCCCAGCGGCGCAAGCGCCAGGCCGGACAAGCCACCCACCCACACCCTTCGCCATAACCCTGGAGCCTGACCTTGGCTCACCACTACTTTGTGTCCGTCAATGGACATCTCCATCCGTTAACATCCGGGGCTGCTCCATGCCCTAGCGCATTGCCCTACCGCCCCGGCGCCAGGCTCTCCAGCTGCGTTGCACCATTGATGCGGACCTGTAGCGGCTGATCAACGGGTAACCCGTCCGGCACCGGCCAGCGCATGGTCGCGCCCGGCAACACGTAGCCCAACAAGCCCTCCACCAGCGGCCGAGGCTGGCCGCCCTGTTTGAACGCGGCATCGGTCAAACGCGCATGCACGGCGCCCTGGTTGCGCATTTCGACGTAGCTGCGTGCGCCCACCGTGACCTTCTTCCAGCTCAAGTCCGGTTTGCCCGCCCCCTTCGGGTCGCGATCACGGGTGCCGTCGTCCCTGCTCCACAGGCCCGGCCCATAGGCGAACAGTGGCACTGAATAACGCATCTGGAAGCGGATCGCTGCAGCGGTCTTGCCATCGGCCGGCGTGGCGATGGGTGTGGCCGATGGGATTTCATCGATGATGATGCGATAGGCCAGCTCCTGGCCCGGCGGCACGTCTTTGGTACGGGTCAGGCGCACCAGTTGCTTCTGCCCCGGCTCGATCTTCGCCACCGGCGGGCTGCCGATCACGTCGCGCTGGTTGTGGTACTGCTCGTCGAAACCCTGTTGGGTCCAGGCAAACACACGGATTTGCAGGTTGGCGGTCTCGGTGCCGCGGTTCTCCAGCCACAGGGCGCTGGCCTGTTGATCGGCCTCCAGCACCGGGTCAATCGGCCAGATCAACACGGAACTGGCAGCCTGCACGTTCGCCACGCCCAGTACCATCATGCTGATAACACCCGCGATCCATCCTCGCCGGGAAGCTGCATCCATAAATCCCACTCCTTGTGCCGATCGCTTTACCACGACAGCTGCACCTGCAGCGTATCGCTGTACGTCCCCCCAGGCTGGTTGCCCGGTAACTGCACTCGCCCATAAATCGGCAAGGTGATGTTGTTGGCGTTGCTGTAGGTCACACTGACGCTCTGGCTGATCCCCAGGCTCTGGCTGAAGGCCGCGTCCCGAAACAACTGGTAAGCCACTTGGGCGGTGCCGCTATTGAGCTGCATCCTCCGGCCGCTGGCGTTATACAAACCGCCATCGACACTCATGTTCAGCGCAACCCCTGGCGTGCATTGCAAGGTCACACCCCCGGTGAGCGCGACGGACGCCGTGCTGGTCGCCAGCGCTGAGTACGTGCCGAACGCCAGGCTGCCGTAATTCGTGCCGCCGCCGACCACCAGGCACCCCGGGGTGATCGTCGCACTGACCTGGAACGACTGGCTGGTCACCGCCAACAGCGACACCGGCATGCCCCAGCCCACGCACACCAGCAACGCCGCCCACCCAACGCGATTCATGCACTTAGAAGGTCAGGGTCACGGCAACGGTGTCTGTGTACGTGCCGGCCGGCAGCCCCGCCTTGCCGGTAGCCTTGCCGTAGATATTCACGGCCTGGGCAACCCCGGTGCTCGGCGCCAGGTTGATCACCCCTCCGATGGCCAACAGGTTCGAGTGGCCGCTGTCGGTGTAAAGGTCGTAGGGCACGTAATTGGCCACGCCGTCGTACAGCGCGCGCCCACCACCGGCGGACTTGCCATCGTTGGCCCCTGCGGACACCGTCAACGAGGGTGAAGTACCGGCCGAACACAAGATCGACAACGCTCCGCCGCCGCCGCCCAGCACCTGGCCGGTCGCTTGGGTGAACAGGCTATTGGCGGTACCGAAGTTCAACGCACCGAAACTCATCCCGCCGGTCGCCGCCGCACCGTTGACCAGGCAACTGCTGGTCAACACCAGGGTCGAGGTCACCGTGCCAGCCACCGTGGCCGCCTGCGCAGCCGACACCCACGCCAGCGCCATCAAGGGGAAAACTGCTTTGGAGACAAGTGCATGCATGATGTTCATCCTCATGGTTTACCAATCCAGAGTCACCGTCAGGGTGTCTGTATAGATGCCGGCCGGTAAGGCCTTGGTATTCGCCACCACCAAGCCGAATAACAGGATCGGGATGTGTGTCCCCTTGGTCATGACGAAATGGTGTTGCTGACCGATGCTGTAGGAGATTCTCCCCAACGGATCGGCCGACAACTGATACGGAATGCTCTGACGACCATTGCTCAGGCGCCGGACAGTGCCGTCACCATTGGTGCCACCGTCGATGGTCACTTTAAAACTGCTCACCACCGACGGATTGCAGGACACCGACAACGGCGCCTTGGTGACGTCGGTAACGACCGCGCCCAGAGGGTTGGTCCAGGTCGGGCCCTGGCTGCCGAAGTCGAGCATGGCGGTGCCGCCGGTAGCATTGAGCGGCGTAGTCACCCCACCTTTGCTCACCTCGCAACTGGCCGTGATCACCAGGCGCGCCTGAATCTGCCCGCTGACCGCCGCCTCAGCGTCACCCGCCAACAGCAACAAGCCGCCCACGGCTACCAGGGCCCAACCCCGGCTTACCATGTGACGGTGACCTTGAGCAGGTCGGAATAGCGGCCGACGGCGGGAATATCCCTCAACGGTTCGATACGGCCATACAGCGGCAGGTCGACGCTGCCGGAGTCCGGCACGCGCCCGCTCAACGATTCATTTACAGGCAAGGGGATGCGACGCGCGGCGTCAGCGTACAGGCGATAGGGAATGGGCCGAGCCGAAGGCGCAGCCGTGGCGAGGTAACGCACTTCACCGACGCCACCATGCAAGCCACCGTCCACGCGCACTTGGTAGGGCGTATCGGGGTTACATTCAAGGCGCGGTTGACGCTGGCTGATCAGGGCCGCGCTCAAGGGACCGGCCGGGTCGTCCAGGCGCGGGCCACTGCCGAAGTCCAGCACACCCAGCTGTTCGATACCGGCACTGCGGGTGGTGCCCACCAATTGGCAGCCGCGCTGTACGTCGATGCGCACCACCACTTGCAGTTGCGCGCCGTAGACCGTACTGCCAAGCATGGCGCCCATGACGGCCAATACTGTGTGTCCCTTCACAGCCCCAATTCCTTATACAGGGGTACAAACTTTGTATGAGGTTAGTCATTTAGCAAGAATCTGCCAGTTTGCGCGGAATCCCCCACCCGTCATGCCTTTTTGAGATAACGGCTTGCCTGCTTCTCTATTGGTCAAATCGCGCTCAAGCCCCTAAAGTGAGCGACCCCCGAAACACAGAGCGACTCGTATTGGCCGTGCTTTCCCTGATCCAACGCCTGCTGGGTAAAAAAACCGACGCCTCGGACACCTCGCCCATCGCCGCTTTCTTTGCACAAAAAGCCGCGCAACAGGGCTACACCCTCAGTACCGGCCAGACCCAGGCAATTGCTGCCCTGGCCCGAGAAACCCGGCAACTGCTCGGCGGTCAGCGCACACGCAGCCTGTACCTGCATGGCCCGGTGGGGCGCGGTAAAAGCTGGCTGCTCGATGGGTTTTTCCAGGCGCTGCCGATCGACGAGAAGCAGCGCGTGCACTTCCACGATTTTTTCGCCCGCCTGCACCGGGGCATGTTCCAGCACCGCGAACACACCGATGCCCTGGCCGTCACCCTGGATGAACTGCTGGCAGGTTGTCGCGTGCTGTGTTTCGACGAGTTCCATGTCCACGACATCGGCGATGCGATGCTGATCAGCCGCTTGTTCAAGGCGCTGTTCCAGCGGGGCATCTGGGTGTTGGTGACGTCCAATTACCCCCCCGAAGGGTTATTGCCCAACCCCCTTTACCACGAACGCTTCAAGCCGGTGATCGACCTCATCGCCGCACGCATGGACGTGTTGGAGGTCAGTTCGCCGCAGGACTTCCGCAGCCTGCCCCAGGCCCATGCCGAACAACGGTTTACCGAAGGGCAATATGTGTGGCCGGGCACTGCGCAGCAGCGCGAAGACCTTGGACTGCCCGCCACCGACTCACCACCGCACCGCTTGAGCGTCGGCACCCGGCAATTGACTTACCGCCATCGGCAGGCACGCACCATCGCTTTCACCTTCAACGACCTGTGCGAGCAACTCACGGCGGTGATGGATTACCTGCTGCTGTGCCAGGACTACGACCATTGGATCATCGACGGCCTGCCCCAACTGGCAGAATGCCCCATCGCCGTGCAACAGCGTTTTATCAACCTGGTGGACGTGCTTTACGACCGCGATAAGCGCCTGACCCTGATCGGCCACCAGCCCCTGCCGCTCGCCATGGAAGGCCAGGCCATCGATCTGGCCCGCACGGCGAGCCGCCTGAGTCAATTACAAACGGTCTGCCCGCAATGGGCATCCGACCCGGTATCATGAGCGGCATTTACACCTACCTTGCCGAGTGATCGCGCCGTTCATGAATACCCTCGCCCAACTCAAGGCCGGCCAATTGGCCGGCACCCGACGCCTGGACCTGTCCTGTGGGCTGACCGAATTCCCGCCGGAAATATTTGAACTGGCCGATTCCCTGGAGATCCTCAACCTCACCGGCAATGCCCTGAGCAGTCTGCCCGACGATCTTCACCGCCTCACCCACTTGCGCATCCTGTTCTGTGCGAACAACGCCTTTACCGAGTTGCCGGAATGCCTGGGCCAATGTGCCAAGCTGAGCATGATCAGCTTCAAGGCCAACCAGCTCAGCCATGTGCCCGCAGCCGCCCTGCCACCGCGGCTGCGCTGGCTGATTCTCACCGACAATTGCATCCGCCAATTGCCCCACAAACTGGGAGAGCGGCCACTGCTGCAAAAGCTCATGTTGGCCGGCAATCAACTGGAGCACTTGCCGCAAAGCCTGGCCCGTTGCCACAACCTCGAGCTGATCCGCATCGCCTCCAACCGTTTCACCCATTTGCCCGAATGGCTGCTGAACCTACCGAGCCTGACCTGGCTGGCCTATGCCGGTAACCCGGTGGAAATGGCGGCGGTAGCGGCCGATGAGCACACGACGGTGAATATTCCCTGGCCTGAGCTGGAACTGGCCGAGGTACTCGGCGAGGGTGCGTCCGGGATCATCCGCAAAGCCCTGTGGAAGCCTTTGGCCAAACCTGTCGCGGTCAAGCTGTACAAAGGCACCATCACCAGCGACGGCTCGCCCTTGCACGAAATGCAAGCCTGTATTGCCGCGGGCCTGCATCCGAACCTGATCAAAGTGCAGGGCCGCGTCGTCGACCACCCCGACGACCAGGCCGCGCTGGTCATGGACCTGATCGACCCGAGTTATCGCAACCTGGCCGCCCTGCCCAGCTGGGACTCTTGCACCCGGGATATCTACGAAGCCGATACCCGCTTCAGCCTTGAGGTGGCGTTGCGCATGCTGCGGGGCGTGGCGTCGGTGGCGGCGCACCTGCATCGGCAGGGCATCACCCATGGCGACTTGTACGCGCACAATATCTTGTGGAATGCAGCGGGCGATTGCCTGCTGGGCGATTTCGGCGCGGCCTCGTTCCATGCTATGGCGGACACGCTGGAAACCAGGGCGTTGCAAAGGATTGAAGTTCGGGCGTTCGGGGTGTTGCTGGGAGAGTTGTTGGAGCGGGTCGAGCCGGGGTTCAGTGGCGAAACACGATGCCGCCTGGAAGCGTTACACGCCCATTGCCTCCAAACGGATGTATTGGCGCGTCCAAGCTTCGAGGACATCACAGTTAGTTTGCAGGATATTTAAATAGCGCAAACTTATGCAGTCATAGATTAGAGGGTGCGGCTCCAGACGCACCCTACAGAACATTGGAAACATCCAAATATATAGCGCCTCTGGAAAAGCCATGAATTCCCGATAAGATCGCCACCCCAGTCCATTGCAATCCGCAATATTTATAGACACAAGGTGCAACTATGATCATCCGGATGCCCGCCCCACCCCACCAAACTTTTCAACCTCATCTGGATCATCAGCCCGTTGCCGAGCGCACGCCTGGAACTGCTGCATTTAAAACGCCTAAAAACTACGACCGAATCACCACTTCCTTTTCTTCCCCTTCTACTTCCTCTCTGGATCTTACACAAACAAACCTTCCAGCCGGGCTTCCGCTGCCGAAAGATAAAATGCTTTCCTTTCTATACAGTGAAACCCAGAAGAAATGGTATTTGACCGGTAAGGACGTCAATTACTCATCGCCGTTCAGAGTCGGATCTTCCATTCCAAACTATCCCGCCCCTATCACGCTCTACTCGATATCCAGCAATAACTGGATACCTGCGGTCAGCTTGCCGACGCACGCCAAGGATAACGACTTGATCGTGATCGAGTCGTCTGCGGACAAGCCTGTAACGATAGAAGGGAAAAATATCGTGCCTGCGCAGAGCGCTATCTTGAACAAGGATGAAAAACGCATTTATCAATACTCCGAAATTGATAAAGGCTGGAAGCTGTTCACGCCACAGAAAAATCCCACCCCATCGATCGCGCCCATCGAACCAAAGCCCGTAATGCCCGAGGCGCAAGAGGCCAAAGCGCTGAAACTCGAGGGCAAAAAAACAATATTTTTATTGGATGACGCCGCCAACGAAAAAACCGTCAAACTCCCCGACATTGCCAATGACAATGATCTGGTCAGGCTCACATCAAGCGCTAGACAGACTTTTAATATCAATACATCCAATATAAACAATCGCAGCGCAATGACATTGGATAAAGGGGAAGAATACATATTCAAATACATCACAAAAAACAAAAAATGGGAAATGATACGTGCCCCGGAGAAATTCTTTGACATTAAGACCCTGGCCAATAGCCAAGTACCCGACCTGAGCAAGCCCAAAACTTATATTGAAATTTCCAAAAACGCCATCTCGCCAAATTTGAAACTTCCCAGCAGCCAGCCGCCTGGGTCAGAGGTCATCGTGAGTTCCTCTTCGAGCCACCACACCATGGTTGACATGGGAAACTCACAAGAAACCGTCAAGCCTGGGGAGGTGGTCGTTTTCAAAGTTGATAATAATAAAAAGTGGAAAAGGGAAACGGTTACCATCGATTTGCTTTTTCTCTACAACAATGAATTGCCGAAAGAACTGAGCAAAGACAAAATACAAAAACACGTCAAGCAGTCCATGAATGAAACCAACCAGGCACTGGTCAATTCAGGGGCAAACTTCACCTACCGAGCCGTTGCAGTGAAAGAGTTTGAAGATAATCAAGGCTGGGCCAAAACAAATACCAGCCATGTTTTAAATCAACTCAGAAATGACCCGCGAGCCCAGGCCATGCTGGATGACGTTAAAGCCGATGGTATGTTTTACCTTGCAAATCTCAAAGACCCTGCGGCATCAGGAAGAGCATTCCTTGGGCCGGGCAAGAAAGAAATGATTGCCACCTCAAACACTTACTCAACCTATGTCATCAGGCATGAGCTCGCCCACAATATGGGTGTAACTCACGCAGGGGAAGACTTCGGCCCGTCTCAGGGCTTGGCCGGTAAAACCGTGATGGGCCACTCCTTGAACCTGTATTACTCCACGCCACATCGCTATACGGACGAAGGAGAACCCCTGGGCATTGAAGGAAAAATCGACGCCGTTGGCGCCATGAACAAAATCTCCGCTGAAGTCGCTGCCTACCGATAAAACACAGAACAACCTGCGGGCACCAGAACGGCTCCGCAGGCGGGTTCGCAAGGGTCAGCCGGCCAAACCGACGAACATATCCTGCACGTCATCATGGTTGTCCAGGCCTTCCAGGAAGGCTTCGACTTCGGCCATCTGCTCATCGGTCAAGCCGCTGACCGGGTTCTTCGGCACATAACCCAGCTTGGCCGACAGCACGGTGAAGCCCTGCTCCGGCAGTGCTTTCTGCACAGCGTCGAGGTCGGTGGTCTCGGTGATGAACAGGGTGGTGCCCTCTTCCTCGCCGTCTTCAAAATCCTGGGCGCCGGCTTCAATAGCGGCCATTTCCGGGTCCGCGTCCGGGGTGTCCGGCGAGGCTTCGATCAGGCCGACATGGTTGAAGTCCCAGGCCACGGAGCCGGAGGCACCCAGTTGGCCCTTGCGGAATGCCACGCGGATTTCCGCCACGGTGCGGTTGATGTTGTCGGTCACGCACTCGACGATCAACGGCACCTGATGCGGGGCAAAACCTTCATAGGTGACACGGTGGTACTGCACGGTTTCGCCCAGCAGGCCGGCGCCTTTCTTGATGGCGCGGTCCAGGGTTTCCTTGGGCATCGAGGCCTTTTTGGCCTGCTCCACCACCAGACGCAGGTGGGCGTTGGTCGCGGTGTCGGCACCGTTACGGGCGGCGATGGTGATCTCTTTCACCAGCTTGCCGAAGATCTTGCCCTTGGCATTGGCTGCCGCTTCTTTATGTTTGACTTTCCACTGTGCGCCCATGACTCACTCTCTTTTATCCATCGCGCCGAAACGTCTACTGGCCGGCGCTTTGGGGGCAGAGTTTATAGGGCAAGAACGCTCCAATCCACCAAAAAACCGTCAAGCGGCCAACTCGAAAAACGCCTGGATCAAGCGCAATGAGCGACGTCGCTCCAGGCAACCGAGCAGGTGCCGGTTGACCAGCCCATCACCTTGCAAGGCAATCGCCTGTACCCGAGGGTCGGGGCTGACCTCCATTGACGACACCACGCCCACGCCCAATTGCGCGGCGACGGCTTCGGTGACCGCTTCACGGCTGTCCAGCTCCAGCAACACCCTCGGCTGTACACCGCCCGCCTGGCAGGCGTCATCAAAGGTACGGCGGGTGATGGAGCCGGG
>NZ_PYWX01000072.1 GCF_003031675.1 Pseudomonas palleroniana
CCCCCAGGCTGCTTGGCCCAGGCATGACCCGCCGGCACCAGCGCGCAGATCCGCGACTCACTCAAGGGCTGCAAATGCAGGCCGTGGCGCGGCTCCACCTCGGTCAGTACCGCCACGTCTGCATGCTCGGACAGCAGCGCCGCCAGGGTTTCCTGAGCATTGCCCAACCGCAGGTTGACGGTGATGCCCGGGTAACGCGCGCGCAGGCTGGCAATCATCGGCATCACCAGGTGCGGGCCATCCGCCGCCACTTCCAGGCGCCCGGTCAGCAATTGCCGGTTGGCCTCCAGCAGCATCTGCGCCTCATCCACCAGGCCGAAGATCGCCCGCGTGATCGCGGCCAGGCGCGTGCCCTCCTCGGTCAACTCTACCCGCCGGGCCGTACGGCGCAGGAGTGGGATCTGGTAGTGCTCCTCCAGGGCCTTGATATGCCCGGTCACCGCCGGCTGGCTGATAAACAACCGGGCCGCCGCCCGGGTAAAGCTGCCCTCGCGGGCCACGGCATCGAATGCGCGCAGTTGGAACAGGTTCATATCTATCGGCCTCACTGATAGCTTGCATAACAACAAACAATTTGATTGATAACAAGCCAAACTGCAATTTAGGCGCCGTAGATTGACTCGACCGTTTCACGAGGAGCTGCAATGACCCCGCCGATTCTGCTCACGCCCGGCCCCCTGACCACGTCCGCCCGCACCCGCCAGGCAATGCTGATGGACTGGGGCTCATGGGATGACCGTTTCAACCAACTCACCTCCAGTGTTTGCGAGCAGTTGCTGGCGATTATCAACGGCGCCGCGAGCCACCACTGCGTGCCTTTGCAAGGCAGCGGCACCTTTGCCGTGGAAGCCGCCATCGGCACCCTGGTGCCCCGCAACGGCAAGGTGCTGGTGCTGATCAACGGCGCCTACGGCAAACGCCTGGCGAAGATCTGCGCAGTGCTCGGCCGCGTATTCACGGCCTTTGAAACCGCCGAGGACGAGCCGACCACCGCCGCCGACGTGGACCGCCTGTTGCAGGCGGACCCCACCCTCACCCACGTCGCGTTGATTCACTGCGAAACCAGTACCGGCATTCTCAACCCGCTGGCGGCGATCGCCCGGGTGGTGAAGCACCACGGCAAGCGCTTGATCATCGACGCCATGAGCTCGTTCGGCGCCTTGCCGATCGATGCCCGCGAGGTGCCGTTCGACGCCCTCATTGCCGCTTCGGGCAAATGCCTGGAGGGCGTGCCGGGCATGGGTTTCGTTTTTGCGCAAAAGCACGCCCTGGCCGCCGCCGAGGGTAATTGTCATTCCTTGGCGATGGACCTGTTCGACCAACACCGCTACATGGCCAGTACCGGTCAATGGCGCTTCACTCCGCCGACCCACGTGGTCGCAGCCCTGCACGAAGCGCTGGTGCAATACGCCGAGGAAGGTGGCCTGCCTGCGCGCTATCAACGCTACGCCAGTAATTGCCAGGCGCTGCTGGACGGTATGGCTGGACTGGGCCTGCGCAGCTTTTTGCCGGCAGCGATCCAGGCGCCGATTATCGTGACCTTCCACGCCCCGCAAGACCCGCGTTACCAGTTCAAGGCGTTTTACGAACGGGTCAAGGCCAAGGGGTTCATCCTGTACCCCGGCAAATTGACGCAGGTGGAAACCTTCCGTGTGGGCTGTATCGGCCAGGTCGACGCCAGCGACATGCACGCCGCCGTCGCCGCCATCGCCGAGGCACTGCAATCCATGCATATCAACCTTTCTTCTCTGGGATCGCCGGCATGAACTATCAAACCCCCAACACCCTCCAGGCCGTGATCCTCGACTGGGCCGGTACCGTGGTCGACTTCGGCTCCTTTGCCCCCACGCAAATCTTTGTCGAAGCCTTCGCCGAGTTCGGTGTGCAGGTGTCCATAGACGAAGCCCGCGGCCCGATGGGCATGGGCAAATGGGACCATATCCGCACCTTGTGCGATCAGCCGCAGGTAGCTGAACGCTACCGCAAGGTGTTCGGCCGCAGCCCGACCGACGATGACGTCACCGCGATCTACCAGCGCTTTATGCCGCTGCAGATCGAAAAGATCGCCGAGCACTCAGCGCTGATCCCGGGCGCCCTCGACACCATCGCCCGGCTGCGCGTGCAAGGCATCAAGATCGGTTCCTGCTCAGGCTACCCCAAGCAAGTAATGGACAAGGTGGTTGCCCTCGCCGCCGCCCACGGCTACATCGCCGACCATGTGGTTGCCACCGACGAAGTGCCCAACGGCCGACCATGGCCGGCCCAGGCCCTGGCCAACGTGATCGCCCTGGGGGTCGATGATGTGGCGGCGTGCGTGAAGGTCGACGACACCGTGCCAGGCATCCTTGAAGGTCGCCGCGCCGGGATGTGGACCGTGGCCCTGACCTGTTCCGGCAATGCCCTTGGCCTGACCTACGAGCAGTTCCGCGCATTGGACAGCGCCACGTTAGCCGGCGAACGCAAACGCATCGAGCACCTGTTCGAAGGCTCGCGCCCGCACTACCTGATCGACACCCTCCTGGAGCTGCCGGCAGTCATCACGCAGATCAACCAGCGCCTGGCTCGCGGCGAAATGCCGCAAAGCGGCTGACAGAGGTCAAAACAACGGTATTTGCGCCAGGCAAACCACTCAAAATCGGCATACAGTTAAAGCACTCCGTCGCCAAAGAACGGAGGTTTGCCCTGATGAGTGAGGAACCCAGCGATGCCGTGGAAAAATTCCGATACGCGTTACAGCACCATGTCGATAGCGTTGCACTGGGTGATGGTGGTGCTGCTGGCGGTGGTTTACGCCTGCATTGAGTTTCGTGGGGTCTTCCCCAAAGGCAGTGGCGGTCGGGCATTGATTGTGGAAATGCACTTCATGTTCGGCCTGACCATCTTTGTACTGGTCTGGCTGCGCCTGTTCGCACGCGCACTGGGCGTGGCACCGAAAATCGTGCCGGCACCGCCACCCTGGCAGGCGGCACTGGCGACACTGATGCACGTGGCGCTGTATGTGTTCATGATCGGCACGCCGGTCCTGGGCTGGTTGATCGTCAGCGCCCAAGGGCATTCCGTGATGTTCTACGGAATAGAGTTGCCGCCCCTGATCGGCGAAAACAAAGACTTGGCCAAGCAGATCAAGGAGTGGCATGAACTGAGCGGCACCGTCGGCTACTGGCTGATCGGGCTGCATGCCTTGGCGGGGATCTACCACCACTACATCGTGCGCGATAACACTGCGCTGCGCATGATGCCGGGCAAGCGCGCTACCCCGTGAACCCTCGGCGGCCTTGCAAGCCGCCGGTATGAATGAAGATCAACCGGGTGCCAGGCTTGAAGCGCCCGGCTTCGATCTGCTGCTTTAACGCCAGCAGCGCTTTGCCGGTATAGAGCGGCTCCAGCGGCAAGCCACACGCCTGTTCGGTAGCCTCGATAAAGTCACGCAACACCGCGTCGATTTTTGCGAAGCCGCCCCGGCAGGCGTCCAGCAGTTCATAGCCGCCCTGCACGAGCGCCTCGATGTTCTGCGCAACCCCGTGATCATCCGGCACGGCCATGGCGCCGTACACCGGATGCGCCCCCGCCTCAGCCAGGGCCAGGCCCGCGAGCGTCGTGCCGGTACCCGCCGCCAGCCACCAGCCGTCATAGTCCGCCCAACCCAAGGTGTGCAATTGCGCGCGCGCCTGTTCCAGCAGCACCGCGCAGCCCAATGCGCCGGCCATTCCGCCTCCGCCTTCGGGCACAGGATGCAGGTGCGGGTATTGCTCGCGCCAAGGCAACCAGAAGTCCGGCGCATGCCGCGCGCGATAGCCGCCGTAGCCCAGCCAATGCAGCTGCATGCCGAACGCTTTCAGGTCGAGCACGGTGGGCGTGTCTTGAGGGTGGCCGCGCAACAGGCCAACGGTGGGGAAACCCAAGCGTTGCCCGGCCGCCGCCAAGGCGTGCAAATGGTTGGAGTAAGCGCCGCCCAGGCTGATGATGCCGCTGGCGGTTTGCGCCTGCGCCAGATGCCCGGTGAGCTTGAACCACTTGTTGCCGCTGATCAGCGGGTCGATGCGGTCCAGGCGCAGTACCGCCAACTCGACGCCCTTCAACCAGTCCAGGTACAAGGGTTCAAGGGGAGCGCGGGGAAGCCAGTCGAAGGGGCCCATCAGGGGATCTGCATGAAAAACGGGGCGGTAGTCTAACACCGCCCCGCTTGTGGCCTTACAGCTCGGCCGCCAGGCGTGAACCCTGGTTGATCGCACGCTTGGCATCCAGCTCGGCCGCCACGTCGGCACCGCCGATCAGGTGCACGTTCTGGCCCGCCGCGACCAGGCCATCCTGCAATTCACGCAGCGGGTCCTGGCCGGCGCAGATCACAATATTGTCCACCGCCAGCACCTGAGGCTCGCCTTCGGCACCAATACGGATATGCAGGCCCTCATCGTCGATCTTCAAATACTCGACACTGTTGAGCATCTGCACCTGCTTGTTCTTCAGACCGGTGCGGTGAATCCAGCCGGTGGTCTTGCCCAAACCGTCACCGACCTTGGAGGTCTTGCGTTGCAGCAGGAACACTTCACGTGCCGGCGCATGGGGCTGAGGCTTGATCCCGGCCACGCCGCCACGGGCCTGCAGTTGCGTGTCGATGCCCCACTCCTTCCAGAAGGCTTCGCGGTCAAGGCTGGTGGACACGCCTTGGTGCACGAGGAATTCCGAGACGTCAAAACCAATGCCGCCGGCGCCGATCACCGCCACGCGCTTGCCCACCGGCTTACGCTGCAGAATCACGTCCAGGTAACTGAGCACCTTGGCATTGTCGATGCCCGGGATCGCAGGGGTGCGCGGTGCAATACCGGTGGCCAGGATGATCTCGTCGTAACCGCCCGCTTCCAGTTGCGCCACCTCCACGCGAGTGTTCAGGCACAGTTCGACGTGGGTGGTCTGCAGCTTGCGCTTGAAGTAGCGCAGGGTTTCAAAAAACTCCTCCTTGCCCGGCACTCGCTTGGCGATGTTGAACTGGCCGCCGATTTCGCTGGCCGAATCGAACAGCGTCACTTGGTGGCCACGCTCGGCAGCCACCGTCGCCGCTGCCAGGCCGGCCGGGCCGGCGCCGACCACGGCAATTTTCTTGATCTGTTTGACCGGCAGGTAGTTAAGTTCGGTCTCGTAGCACGCTCGTGGGTTGACCAGGCAGGTGGTCAGTTTGCCGCCGAAGGTGTGGTCCAGGCAGGCCTGGTTGCAGCCGATGCATGTGTTGATTTCATCGGCACGCCCGGCCGCAGCCTTGTTGACGAACTCAGGGTCCGCAAGAAACGGCCGCGCCATCGAAACCATGTCGGCATCGCCTTCGGCGAGGATCTGTTCGGCGATTTCCGGGGTGTTGATACGGTTAGTGGTGATCAGCGGGATCTGCACCGCACCGCGCAGCTTGGCGGTGACTTTGCTGAACGCGCCACGCGGGACCTTGGTGGCGATGGTCGGGATACGCGCTTCGTGCCAGCCGATACCGGTGTTGATCAGCGTCGCACCGGCCTGTTCGATGGCCTTGGCCAACTGCACGATCTCTTCCCAGGTGCTGCCGCCTTCCACCAGGTCGAGCATCGACAGGCGGAAGATAATGATGAAGTTCGGCCCGACGGCCTCGCGCACACGGCGCACGATTTCCACCGCCAGGCGCATGCGGTTTTCGTAGCTGCCGCCCCAACGGTCGGTACGGTGGTTGGTATGGGCGGCGAGGAACTGGTTGATGAAGTAGCCTTCGGAGCCCATGATTTCAACGCCGTCGTATTCGGCGACCTGGGCCAGCAACGAACAGCTGACGAAATCCTGAATCTGTTTTTCGATGCCCTCTTCGTCCAGTTCCTTGGGCTTGAACGGGTTGATCGGCGCTTGAATCGCGCTCGGCGCCACCTGCTTGGGGCTGTAGGCATAACGGCCGGCGTGGAGGATCTGCATGCAGATCTTGCCGCCCGCTTCGTGCACCGCCTGGGTCACGATCTTGTGCTTCTGTGCTTCGGCATCGGTGGTCAGCTTGGCCGCACCGGCGTAGACCCCACCCTCATCATTCGGGCCAATGCCACCGGTCACCATCAGGCCCACGCCGCCACGGGCACGCTCGGCGAAATAGGCCGCCATGCGTTCGAAACCGCCAGGCTTTTCTTCCAGGCCAGTGTGCATCGAGCCCATCAGGGTACGGTTGCGCAAGGTGGTAAAACCCAGGTCCAACGGGGCCAGCAGATGCGGGTAGGCAGCAGCGGTCATGGTCAAGCTCCACAACAGATCATCACGGGACGTGGGGCGTTCGTATGACACCCCATCGGTTTATGTCCCACAGACTAAGAGGCGCTGAACCCACGCTCAATGACTGAAACTGACAAGTTATTGATCCAAATGTACAGCGCCCCTTGGCAAGCCGCGCCATGGGCCCTACCCTAGTCGCGAACCCTGCACCCGGTCTGTTGTCTGTTGCCCCATGCGTAAACTTCTAGCTTTGAGCTTCACCCTGGCCCTGGTTGCCGCCGCCACCGCGTATCTGGTCTGGACCCAGGAGCGCCCCGTGGCGCATTACCTGTCGGACCTGCGCATTACCCTGGCCGTCAACGAAGGCATTCCGGCCGACCGTGGCAATTTGCTGGGCATCCAGCCGGAGCTGTTTCCCGCCGACTACCAGAGCCTGGAACGCCTGCACCTGAAACTCGCGGCCTACCTGCAAAAGGCCCGAGACCAGGGGCTGATCAACAGCAAGACCGTCGTGGTGCTGCCGGAGCATATCGGCACCTGGCTGATGCTGGGCGGCGAGAAAAACGAGCTGTACCAGGCTATCCACCTCAAGGACGCGATGAACTGGCTGTCGGCCAGCAACCCATTCCTGTTTGCCCGTGCCTGGCTCAGCGCCACCGGCGACAATCGTATGGACGACGCCTACCTGCGCATGAAAGCCGCATCGATGGCCCGCGACTATCAGACGCTGTTCGGCGGCCTGGCCAAAGAGTTCGGCGTCACCCTGGTGGCCGGCTCCATCACCCTGCCCAACCCAAACGTGAGCCAGGGGCAACTGCAGATCGGCCATGGCGCGCTGTACAACGCCAGCCTGGTGTTCGGCGCCGACGGTTTGCCCTTGGGCCAGCCACAGCGCCAGCTCTATCCTATCTATGACGAACGTGGCTTTATCCAACCGGGCGCTGAAGACCTTGTCAGCGTGGTCGACACGCCGGCCGGGCGCCTCGGCGTTCTGGTCGGCAGCGACAGCTGGTACCCGGACAACTACCGCAAGCTCAATGAGCAAGGCGCACAGCTGATTGCGGTGCCGGCATTCGTGACCGGTCGCGACACCTGGGACCGGCCATGGCGCGGCTTCAAAAGTGTGTCCACGCCGCCTGAAATCAGCCTCAAGCCCGAAGAACTCAGCGAAGGCGAAGCCTGGCGCCGGCTCACCCTGATCAGCCAGCAGCCGATCAGCCAGGCCACGGCAGGCATGAGTGTATTTCTGCGCGGGCAGTTCTGGGACCTGGGCACCGCCGGGCACAGCTTCCTGAACAGCAACGGGCAGGTCAGTGCCGACAGCGACGCCCGTGGCGCACGCCTGTTGAATATCTGGCTGTAACCCGTGAAGCCGGTGCGCCTTGGGGATCTGTCGGTGGGCTTCGTGCACACCCTGGCCGATGCCATCCACAGCCACGGTATGGACCCGCAACCCTTGCTGCTGCAATACGGCCTGGACCCGGCACGCCTTGCCGAGGCTGGAGCACGCCTGTCGATCCCGCGCTATATGCGCCTGGGCCATGCGGCCATCCAACTGACCGGCGACCCGAGCCTGGGCCTGCGCATGGGCCAGCTCAGCCGCTTGAGCCAGGCCGGGCTGGCAGGTGTCACAGCCGCCCAGGCGCCCAACGTACGCGAAGCGGCACGTACATTGACGCGCTTCGAAGCCTTGTACGGCTCCAACTATCGCGGGCAGTCGAGCTTTCATGAGGATGCTGAAGGCGCCTGGCTGCGGTTTTATTCCATCAGCCCCTACAACGCTTACAACCGTTTTGTGGTGGACTCGATCATCGCCGGCTGGCTGCACCAATTGTCGAGCCTGGCCCAGCAGCCCGTGCGTGCGCAGCGTATCGACATCGAGTTCGAAACGCCGCAATACAGCGAACACTACCAGGCGCTAGGCGATGTTCACTTCGGCGCCGACGCCAACCAACTGCGCCTGGGCCAGCAAACCCTGGCCCTGCGTAACCCACAGCACTGCCCCAGCACCTGGCATCTGTTGCTGCAGTTGTGTGAAAGAGAGTTGGAACAGCTGACCCGCACCCGCAGCCTGCGCGAGCGCATCACCCGTTTGCTCGGGCCGATGCTCAATGGCGGCCGGGAACCGGACCTTGAAGAAGTGGCGGCGCGCTTGAAGCTGCCCACCTGGACGCTGCGGCGCAAGCTGGCCGAAGAAGGCACTCAGTTTCGCGCAATTCTCAACGATACTCGCCGCGACTTGGCGATGACCTACATTCGCGACACCGAACTGGCATTCGGCGAAATCGCCTATCTGCTCGGTTTTGCCTCGGCCCAGGCGTTTCAACGGGCGTTCAGGCGGTGGAACAACCAGACCCCAGGGGAATTTCGCCGCAGTCAGCGGCATTCCGCCTGAAGTCGGGGTTACAGCTCAGTGGCGTCATCCACCGGATCCAGCGGGTCCAATTCAAACGCCTGGTACTCCAGCAGTTCTTCCTGATAATCGTCCATGGGTCACTCCTCGCTAGGTTTAATGTGGCTGCAGATTAATGACCTGCACAGCCAGCCTAAAGTGCCGTCATGACGAAAAAAAGTCTGCGTCATGACGTTCCTGCACTCAAGGATTAAACGTAGCAGCATTGCGGGGATTTAGCCCGCCTGCATCGAACAACGATTGCAATCATTGCAATTGCAATCAAAAGTGGTTTTCTATTAGGGTAATGGCCTTCCTTGCCAGGTGTCCCTCTCCATGACCGTCGCCACCGCACATGCCGCTCAGTTCTGTATCGACGCCTTGAGCACTGCCAACCTTGCCGGCAACTCACCGCTGGGCACTCTGATCAACATAGCCAATACCCTTGAAGCCAGCCGTCAGGCCTGGGTGATTCGAGGCCAGTCACGCTCCCGGCGCGTGAGTCATTGGCCCACCTGGTTCGCACGCAATACCGCTGAGAGGCCCTTGCTGTATCTGCACAGCGCGCATTCGTCGGCGCAGTTGAGTGCACTGTCGGACATCACTCAACAGCGCGGCATCCTGTGTAACGACATTGAAAACCTGCCCTCGCCCTGGCCCAAGGGCGCTCAGCCTTCCTTGCCCCTGTGGCTGGCCACTCACCCGCGCTGTACGCCGTATGACCCCGCCTCAGGTGCGGAAACCCAAGCGATTGTATTGGCGGCGTTGCGTGCACTGTATGTCGACGGCAAGCCAGGGTTTTACTACCTCGCCCTCCATGATCATGAACTGGCAGCGCCCTTGAGTGAGCACAATCGTGAAGCCGCATCCAAGGGCATGTACCCGCTCCAGCACGACCTATCTGCGGATGTACGGCTGCTCGGCGCCGGCCGGGCGCTGGCGGAGGTCGTGCAGGCCAAGCGCCTGCTGGAACAAGACTGGAATATCAGCGCGCAATTGTGGAGCTGCCCCAGCTATACACGCCTGGCTCGGGAGGCAGCGGCGGCGGCTCGCTGGAATCGCCTGCACCCCACGGCCTCCAGGCGCAGTTGCCATTTGCGTGATTGCCTGGCTGGGAGTACTGCGCCGGTGATTGCCGTCACCGGCTACCCGCAGGCGATTGTCGATCAATTGGCAGCGCACGTGGACGCGCGGTTCATCGCGTTGGGCGCGGGGTCAGTGCAAGCGGCGGCGCCGACCCGGTATTGGATTGTGCTGGCGGCCTTGAAAGCACTGGCGGATGAAGGTCATGTCGATGTTCGCCAGGTGGAAAAAGCGTTGGATCGGTACCGACTGCAATGAAGCGCAGGGCGAACTAAATGTGCGGGAGCCTGGCTCCCCCTATTTGAACTCAGGGTTTACGTCGACCACGAACCTGCACGCCAGCCTCCATCGCCAGCCCTGCCGTACGCTCCAACGCATCCGCAAACGCCTGGCGCTGAGCAGGTTCAATCTGCGACAGAAACAGCTCTTCCACTGTGCTTTCGTAGATCTTCCACATCTTTTTACGGAGCCCCCGGCCGGCATCGGTGATTGAGGCAAACGCCGCGCGACCGTCACCGTCTGAGCGGGAACGCACTACCAGGCCGTCCTTTTCCAGGCGGTCAACCAGGCGCGTGAGGTTATAGCGCTCGATGGCCAGCACATCGGCCAATTCATGCATGCGGCGCGTACCGTCGGGGCCGCTTTCCAGGCCCCACAACGCGTCATACCAGGCATATGGCGGCAGGCCCGCCTCTGCCAGTCGACGCTCGATTTCACGGATGACCGTCCTGTGGGCCCTGACAAAACGAAACCATACATCAGGCTCTTTCGAAGCCATGCAACACCATCCGCGGGAATTTCAAGAAGGTTGCAATAGTAGCCCATCCCGCGCTAGATTCCGCCATGTAGTTGCAATTGCAATTACTTATCGGCACTCCCACAAAGAGCCCGTCATACGAAATCCGCCTACCCTGGAGCCTCACATGACCCAGAACCATGCACTCAGACACGACGATGATCCCCTGGAGACACGCGAGTGGCTGGAGTCCATCGAATCGGTATTGTCCGCCGAAGGCCGCCCGCGCGCGCACTACCTGATCGATCAGTTGCTGGATTTCGACGTGGCGCGCCATGGCGACTTCCACGGGCGGGTCACTACGCCGTACGTCAATACCATCCCGGTAGACCGCCAATTGCCCTACCCCGGCAACCTGGACATCGAACGCCGTACCAACGCTTTTATCCGCTGGAATGCGATGGCGATGGTATTACGTGCGGGCAAACACTCAGGTGTCGGTGGGCATATCGCGACCTATGCGTCAGCTGCCGTACTGTACGACGTAGGGTTTGACCATTTTTTCCGTGGCCGTACCGACAGCGTTGATGGCGACCTGGTGTATATCCAGGGCCACTCCGCCCCAGGCATCTATGGCCGGGCTTACCTGGAGGGCCGCATCAGCGAAGCACAACTCGACAACTTCCGCCGCGAGGCCGGTGGCGAGGGTATCTCGTCCTACCCGCACCCACGGCTGATGCCCGACTTCTGGCAGTTCCCCACCGTGTCCATGGGCCTCGGCCCGATCACCGCGGCTTACCAGGCGCGCTTTATGCGCTACCTGGAACTGCGTGGCCTCAAGCAACACCAGGGACGCAAGGTATGGGCCTTTCTCGGTGATGGCGAAATGGACCAACCGGAATCCTTGGCCGCCCTTTCCATGGCCGGGCGCGAGAAGCTCGACAACCTGATCTTCGTGGTCAATTGCAACCTGCAACGCCTGGACGGCCCTGTGCGCGGCAATGCCAAGGTCATCCAGGAGTTTGAAAGCCTGTACCGTGCCGCCGGTTGGAACGTGATCAAAGTGATCTGGGGCAGTGGTTGGGACGCACTGCTGGGAAAAGACCAGAGCGGCCTGCTGCGCCAGCGCATGATGGAATGTGTGGACGGCGACTATCAGAACTACAAATCCCAGAACGGCGCTTATGTCCGCGAACATTTCTTTGGCAAATACCCGGAGTTGCTGTCGTTGGTTGCGGACATGTCCGACGACGAAATCTGGAAACTGTCACGGGGCGGGCATGACCCGGAAAAGGTCTATAACGCCTACGCCGCCGCCATGCGTCACAAGGGCCAGCCCACGGTGATCCTGGCGAAAACCGTCAAGGGCTTTGGCATGGGTGAAGCGGGTGAAGGCCAGAACATTAACCATCAATTGAAGAAGATGGGCGCTGATGCGGTAAGAGCTTTCCGCGATCGCTTTGGCCTGGACGTCACTGACGGTCAACTCGCCGATATTCCCTACCTGAAGCCCGCCGCCGACAGCGTAGAAGCCCGCTACTTCGCCGCACGCCGCCAAGCGTTGGGCGGCTACGTACCGGCGCGCAACAGCGCGGTCGAGCCGTTGCAGATTCCCGAACTGTCGGCCTTCGCCACCCAGCTCAAGGACACGGGCGAGCGTGCGATCTCCACCACCATGGCCTTTGTACGCATCCTGGGCACGCTGCTCAAGGACCCACACCTGGGCAAACTGATCGTGCCGATCGTGCCGGACGAGTCGCGTACCTTCGGCATGGAAAGCCTGTTTCGTCAGATTGGCATCCATTCTGCCGTAGGCCAGCTCTATACCCCACAAGACGCAGGGCAACTGAGCTACTACAAAGAAAGCAAGGACGGACAGATCATGCAGGAGGGCCTGAATGAATCCGGTGCCATTTCTTCCTGGATTGCAGCCAGCACGTCCTACAGCAACCATGGCCTGATGACAGTGCCGTTCTATATCTTCTACTCGATGTTCGGCTTCCAGCGCGTCGGCGACCTCGCCTGGGCGGCAGGCGACGCGCGGGCGCGTGGTTTCCTGCTGGGGGCCACGGCCGGCCGCACCACCCTGATGGGCGAAGGCTTGCAGCATGACGATGGGCACAGTCACATCCTGTCGTCGGTGATTCCGTGCTGCGTATCCTACGACCCGACGTTTGCCTACGAGTTGGCAGTAATCATCCGCGAGGGCATGCGGCGTATGTACGTGCAACAGGAGGATATTTACTACTACATCACCCTGCTCAACGAAAACTACCCACACCCGGCCATGCCCGAAGGCGTGGAAGACGGCATTCTCAAGGGCATGTACCGACTCAGTGCCAGCGACCAGGCCCAAGTGCAACTGATGGGCAGTGGCTCAATCCTGCGCGAAGTGATTGCCGCGGCTGAGCTGCTTGAAAAGGACTTCGGCGTAAGAAGCAACGTGTGGAGCGCAACCAGCCTGACTGAATTGCGCCGTAACGGCCATGAGGTGGAGCGCTGGAACCTGCTGCATCCGCAGAGCGAGCCGCGGGTGAGCTACGTCGAGCAATGCCTGGAACGGCAGACGGGGCCGCTGGTAGTAGCAACGGACTATATGAAGCTCTTTGCCGATCAGATCCGCCCTTTCGTCTCCGGCCGACGCTTTGTAGCGCTGGGAACGGACGGCTTCGGGCAATCGGATACCCGTGAAACCCTGCGGGCATTCTTTGAAGTGGACCGGCACTTCATCGCGTTGGCGGCCTTGAAAGCACTGGCCGATGACGGCGTCATCGGCCGTGAAAAAGTCAGTGAAGCCATCAGCCGCTACGGGATCAACGTCGACAAGGCCAACCCCGCAGCCGTCTGAGTTACTGCCCAGGCGTCGGCAGGGGTGCAATCACCTCTGTCGGCGGCGGCAGGTCCGGGCGAGTAGGCGCCGGTGCAGGCTCTGCTTGCGGCACAATCGGCGCGGCCTCGACAGGCGGCGTGACAGGCTGAGAATTGGCAGGCTGCGAGCTGGCAGGCTGAGAACCGGCCGGTTGCGAAACAGCGGGCTGCGAAACGGCTGCCGGTGCAGCGGCCGGCGATGAGGTGGTCGGCGCCTCCTTCGGTGGCTCGACCTTCTCGGTAGCCGGTGCAGCCTTGGGCTCCGGCACCCCCAGCTCGGCTTTCGGCTTCTCAGGGCTACTCTCGGCCCGCTTCGCTTCCTGCGGCAGGAACACGTCCACCAGCGCAAAGTAACGCTCATAGAACTTCGGTGCCGATACGGTCTCACTCGCCACCTTCACCATCGAGTCATCGGTGGAGCCGATCGGCATCGACACCGAGCCCAGCACACCTACACCCAGGCTCGCGGAGTTGTTGACCTTCTTCAGCGCATACCGGTCCTGCAAGGCGTTGGCGAACATCGTCGAGTGATTGTTGCCCTTGCCATCATTGGCACACACCACATTGAAGCTGATCTGCATGTGGGTTTCGCCGGTTTGCTGGAAGCTCTTGTTGCCCACTACCAGTTTGGGATCGCTGCTGGTGATGATGTAGCCCTGGCTCAACAGCGCCCGCCGCGCCGCCTCGCAGGACGCCGTGGCACTGACCGGATAATCACGGGAAAACGTACCGGAATCGTCGAAGTTCTCATGTTCATAAATAGCGGTCTTGGGCGACGAGCAGCCCGCGGCGCCCGCCAACACAAGCGCCAACCCGAGGCTACGCACGTGAAATGATGTCGACATCGAAAATCCTGAGAAAAACAGTCAGGGCGGTATTGTGCAACAGAACGAGACCTTGGCGCGCATATTCCTGTCGGTAAAACGTCACAGATCTACAGATCAAGCACCATAAAAAAAACCCCGGTCTTTTCAGGCCGGGGGCTTTTCATTCAAACCGTCATCAGAACTTCTTGATGTCAGCCTGGGTTTCCAACTGCTTACGGTACGCCGCAAAGTCTTGCTGGCCGATGCGCGAAGCGAGGAATCGACGGTATTGCGCCTTTTCTTCGTCCGACGGCGCTGCCGCTTCGTTGACGCCGTTCAGGCGCACGATCACCAGGCTGCCATCAGCCAGGGTCACGGTAGTGAACGTCGGCTTGTCCTTGCTCGCAGGCTTGGGCATACGGAACAGGGCTTGCAGCACTGCTGGATCAACAGCCTCGGCGTTACGGGTCGCCGCTTCGGTGACTTTCCAGGCCTGGCCGTCGACCGGCTGGTCCAACGGGGTCTTGCCGTCGCGCAGACTGGCGATCACTTCGTCAGCGTGAGCCTTGGCCGCCGCGCTGGCGCGCTCCTTGGTCATCTGGGTGCGAATCGCCGCAGCAACACGCTCCAGCGGCAATTGCGCCGGCTTGAGGTGCTCTTTGGCACGCAGCACGATGACGGTTTCCGGGTCCAGCTCGATGGCGGTGCTGTTGGCACCCTCATCCAGCACTTCCGGGCTGAACGCAGCGGTGACCACGGCACGGTTGGCCGCGATACCTTCACCACCCTCACGGCCAAACGGCGCGGAGGTGTGCACGGTCAGCTTCAGGTCGGACGCCGGCTGAGCCAGGTCGGAGGCTTCGAAAGCCGCGTCTTCCAATTGCTTGGTGGCTTCGACAAAACGCTGTTCAACCTGTTGGGTCTTGAGCTCGCGGGTCAGCTTGTCTTTCAGGCTGGCAAACGATGGCACCTGCGGTGCTTCAACGCCCAACAACTTGATCAGGTGCCAACCGAAGGTGGTACGCACCGGGGCCGACACCTGGTCCTTGTTCAAGGCATACAGGGCAGTTTCAAACGCAGGATCATAGACGCCAGGGCCGGCGAAACCGAGGTCACCGCCATTGTTGGCCGAACCCGGGTCCTGGGAGAACTCCTTGGCCAGGGCTTCGAACTTCTCGCCCTTGGCCAGGCGCGCCTGGATTTCCTCGAGCTTGGCCTTGGCTTGCGCGTCGGTGGTCTTGTCGTTGACTTCAATCAGAATGTGCGCGGCGCGACGCTGTTCAGCGAGGTTGGCGGTTTCTTTCTGATAGGCAGCCTGCAGTTCATCGTCCTTGACGGTGACCTGGTCGAAGAAGGATGACTTCTTCAGTTCCAGGTAGTCGATGACCACCTGGTCCGGGGTCATGAACTCTTTGGCGTGCTGGTCGTAGTAAGCCTTGACCTCGTCGTCGGTGAGCTTCACCGCCGCAGGGTCGGCCTTGACATTCACGGTGGCGAAATCGCGGGTCTGTTTTTCCAGGCGGGCGAATGCGAGCACTTCGGCGTCGGTCACGAAACCGCTGCCGGCAATACCTGCGCGAACCTGGCCGATGAGCATTTCCTGGGTCAGCATCTGACGGAATTGCATACGACTGTAGCCCAGCTGACGGATCACCTGGTCAAAGCGTTCGGGATTGAACTTGCCGTCCACCTGGAATTCCGGCGTCTGCAGGATGACTTGGTCCAAGGCTGCTTCGGAGAAGCCGAACTTGGAATTCGCAGCGCCTTGCAGCAACAGCTTGCGGTCGATCAGCCCTTTGAGGGCCGCATCGCGCAGCAATTTCTCGTCCAGCAGGGAAGCATCGAAATCCTTGCCCAGCTGTTGCATCAGCTGGCGACGTTGCATATCGACGGCCTGGCTCAATTCGGTTTGGGTGATTTCTTCACCGTTGACCTTGGCCACGTCCTGCTTGTTGTTGGTCGAAGCCTGGAAAATGGCTTCGATACCGGTGAACGCCATCAATGCGACGATGATCCCGATAATGGTCTTGGCAATCCAGCCTTGTGAATTGTCCCTGATATTCTGCAGCATGCGTCCCCCAGAAACGGTTGAACTTCAAAATTAGGCAACCGTGGAGCGTGGGTAGAGTCCGGATAGAAGAAAGGCGCATCCGAGGATGCGCCTTCTCGTAACTGGCGGAGCGGACGGGGGTTTGAACCCACACCCCCGGCGTTGCGACCCGATGGATACCTGGGTCGGCTGTGCCGCTCCGCTGCCAGGCCAGACCTGCGTCTGACCCGGATAGGTAAGGCTTGAACGAGGCTTAGTTAACGGCTTCTTTCAGGGCTTTACCGGCTTTGAAACCTGGTTTCTTGGCAGCAGCGATTTGCAGTGCTTTGCCAGTCTGTGGGTTGCGGCCAACGCGAGCTGGGCGGTCAGTCACAGAAAAAGTACCAAAGCCTACCAGCACCACGGAGTCGCCGGCCTTCAGAGCGCCAGTGACGGATTCGATAACTGCGTCCAGCGCACGGCCAGCAGCAGCTTTCGGGATATCAGCGGATGCGGCAACAGCATCAATCAGTTCCGACTTGTTCACTCTAAGTCCCCTTATATATCTATTGAGTATGATTCTAAGTTTTTTGGTGAAAGCAAAAACCAGTGCTGAATGGCCTACAGACACTTAAGAGCCGCTTTATAACAAGGGCTCTAAAAATCTGTCAAGGAAGCCCCCAGGCTTAAACGCATTAATGCGTGCTAATTCTTTCCTTGGAATCAGACTCGCGTTTTTCATCCTTCGCGACGATCTCCGGAGCCACATCCGGCAAGGGCTCCGGCGCGTATTGCAGCGCAATTTGCAGGACCTCGTCAATCCATTTAACGGGTTTAATCTGAAGATCTTGCTTGATATTGTCAGGAATTTCCTTCAAGTCGCGGACATTCTCTTCAGGAATGATCACCGTCTTGATTCCACCCCGGTGCGCGGCCAGCAATTTCTCTTTCAGACCACCGATAGCCAGTACCTGACCACGCAAGGTAATTTCCCCGGTCATGGCCACATCCGCTCGCACCGGAATGCCGGTCAATGCCGACACCAGGGCCGTGCACATGCCCACGCCTGCGCTAGGGCCGTCCTTCGGAGTCGCCCCTTCCGGCATGTGGATGTGCGTGTCGTGCTTCTCGTGGAAGTCCAGGGGGATGCCCAGGCTCTTGGCGCGGCTGCGCACCACGGTTTGCGCGGCAGTGATGGATTCAACCATCACATCACCCAGCGAGCCGGTCTTGATCAACTGGCCCTTGCCAGGGATCACCGCCGCTTCAATGGTCAGCAATTCGCCGCCCACCTGGGTCCATGCCAGGCCAGTCACCTGCCCTACCTGGTCCTGCTGCTCAGCCAGGCCATAACGGAATTTGCGCACGCCCAGGAAGTGCTCCAGGGAGTCTGCAGTGACCTTGACGCAGAAGCGTTTTTCCAGCGCATGCTCCTTCACGGCCTTGCGGCAGATCTTCGCGATCTGGCGCTCAAGCCCCCGCACACCGGCCTCGCGGGTGTAATAGCGCACGATGTCGCGGATCGTCTCGACCTCAAATTCGATCTCGCCCTTTTTCAGGCCATTGGCCGAAATCTGCTTGGGCGCGAGGTACTTGACGGCGATGTTGATCTTCTCGTCTTCGGTGTAACCCGGCAGACGAATCACCTCCATCCGGTCCAGCAAGGCTGGCGGAATGTTCATGGAGTTGGAGGTGCACAGGAACATCACGTCGGACAGGTCGTAATCGACCTCCAGGTAATGGTCATTGAAATTATGGTTCTGCTCCGGGTCGAGCACTTCGAGCAAAGCCGATGCCGGATCGCCCCGCATATCGCTGCCCATTTTGTCGATTTCATCGAGCAGGAACAGTGGGTTGCGCACACCGACCTTTGTCATCTTTTGAATCAATCTTCCTGGCATCGAACCGATATAAGTCCGGCGATGACCACGGATTTCCGCCTCATCACGCACACCACCCAGGGCCATGCGCACGAATTTGCGGTTGGTGGCGTTGGCGATGGATTCGGCCAGCGAGGTTTTACCCACACCTGGAGGGCCGACCAGGCACAACACCGGACCACGAATCTTCTTCACGCGCTTTTGCACGGCGAGGTATTCGAGGATGCGTTCTTTGACTTCTTCGAGGCCATAGTGATCGGCGTCGAGGATATCTTCTGCACGAGCCAGGTCCAGGCGCACCTTGGTCTGGGCCTTCCACGGCACCTGCACCAGCCAGTCGATGTAGGAGCGAACCACGGTGGCTTCGGCCGACATCGGGGACATTTGCTTGAGCTTGTTCAGCTCGGCGGTGGCTTTGGCCAGGGCGTCCTTCGGCAGGCCGGCGGCATCGATACGCTTTTTCAGCTCCTCGATTTCATTGTGGCCTTCCTCGCTGTCGCCAAGCTCCTTCTGAATGGCCTTCATCTGCTCATTCAGGTAGTACTCGCGCTGGCTGCGCTCCATTTGCTTCTTCACACGACCACGGATGCGCTTCTCAACCTGCAACAGGTCGATTTCGCCATCCAGCAGTGCCAGCACATGTTCAACGCGGGCGGCCAGGTCGATGATTTCGAGAATGTCCTGCTTCTGCTCGATTTTCAGCGCCATGTGCGCAGCCATGGTATCGACCAGGCGGCTTGGCTCATCAATGCTGTTGAGGGACGACAGGACTTCAGCCGGGACTTTCTTGCCCAACTGCACATACTGCTCGAACTGCGAGAGCAGGCTGCGTACAAACACTTCGGATTCGCGCTCAGGGGCTTCGACTTCGTCGATCAACGCGACTTCGGCACGCAGGTGACCATCCACCTCCATGAAACGCTCGACCGCGCCACGCTGCTCGCCTTCGACCAGCACCTTGACGGTGCCATCAGGCAGCTTGAGCAGTTGCAGCACGGTGGCAATGGTGCCGACGCGATACAGGGCTTCTTCGCCCGGATCATCATCAGCAGGATTCTTCTGGGCCAACAGCAGGATCTGCTTGTCGCCCGTCATCGCAGCCTCGAGGGCTTCGATAGACTTCTCGCGCCCCACGAACAGCGGGATAACCATGTGCGGATAGACGACGACATCACGCAACGGCAGGAGAGGCAATTCGCTGGTTGTCTTCATGATTTCGCCTCTATGACAGTTGAAAAATAAGCTTGGAGCCAAGATGGGGGCTGCATGCAAAAAAAACAAGCTCAATGCCAGCAGTTAAACGCATGAATACCTATGAATTTAAAAGCCGTCCTGAAAAACCACCCCAAAAGGCACACCAAAAACAAAGGGGCCCCGAAAGGCCCCTTGCTGGTACTGCAGTTGCAAAACGCTTACGCGTCCGGCGCAGCCTTGGCAGTCGGCTCACTGTTTTCGTAGATATACAGTGGCTTGGACTTGCCTTCGATAACGCTTTCGTCGATCACCACTTTACTCACCTCGGACTGCGAGGGGATCTCGTACATGGTGTCGAGCAACACGCCTTCGAGGATCGAACGCAGACCACGTGCACCGGTCTTGCGCTCCAATGCCCGCTTGGCCACTGATTTGAGCGCGTCGGTACGGAACTCGAGGTCCACACCTTCCATCTCGAACAGCTTGGCGTATTGCTTGGTCAGGGCGTTTTTCGGCTCGGTGAGGATCTGAATCAGAGCCGCCTCATCCAACTCGTCCAACGTGGCCAGGACCGGCAGACGGCCGACGAATTCCGGGATCAGACCGAACTTGACCAAATCGTCAGGCTCGACTTCACGCAGGGACTCGCCCACCTTCTTGCCTTCTTCCTTGCTGCGCACTTCCGCACTGAAACCGATGCCACCACGGGTGGAGCGCTGCTGGATGACCTTTTCGAGACCAGAGAACGCACCACCACAGATGAACAGGATGTTGCGCGTATCGACCTGAAGGAATTCCTGCTGCGGGTGCTTGCGACCACCTTGAGGCGGAACGGAAGCCACCGTGCCTTCAATCAGTTTCAACAGGGCCTGCTGCACGCCTTCACCGGAAACATCCCGGGTGATGGACGGGTTGTCCGACTTGCGCGAAATCTTGTCGATTTCGTCGATGTAGACAATACCCATCTGGGCTTTCTCTACGTCGTAGTCGCACTTCTGCAGCAGCTTTTGAATGATGTTCTCGACGTCTTCGCCCACGTAGCCAGCCTCGGTGAGGGTGGTGGCGTCGGCGATGGTGAACGGAACGTTCAACAGGCGAGCGAGGGTTTCGGCAAGCAGGGTTTTACCCGAGCCTGTCGGGCCGATCAGCAAGATGTTGCTCTTGCCGAGTTCGACTTCGTCGCCCTTCTTGTCACGCTGGTTCAAGCGCTTGTAGTGGTTGTACACCGCTACGGCCAGAACCTTCTTTGCACGCTCTTGACCAATTACATACTGGTCAAGGATGCCGCTGATTTCTTTAGGCGAAGGCAATTTATGCGCGCTGCTCTCGGCCTGGGCTTCCTGCACCTCCTCGCGGATGATGTCATTGCACAGGTCGACGCACTCGTCGCAGATAAACACCGAGGGGCCGGCAATCAACTTGCGTACTTCATGCTGGCTTTTGCCGCAGAAGGAGCAATAGAGCAGCTTGCCGTTGTCCTCGCCGTTGCGGGTGTCAGTCATTCGTTCGATCCAAATCCGATAGGCTTGCAACACAAGATGAAGGCTTATGCGGGCTTTTTCAAGCCCGCCGGTGGTCAGACATGCCGACCAGCCCTATTTTGAGCGGCTTATATTAAGCAGGGCGCTTGTCGATCACTGCGTCGATCAGCCCGTATTCACGCGCGGCTTCGGCACTCATGAAATTGTCGCGGTTGGTGTCACGCTCGATTTCTTCGAGGGTGCGCCCGCTGTGCTTGGCCATCAGCGTGTTGAGACGCTCACGAATAAACAGGATTTCCTTGGCGTGGATTTCGATATCCGACGCCTGGCCCTGGAAGCCGCCCAGTGGCTGGTGAATCATCACTCGCGAGTTAGGCAGGCAGAAACGCTTGCCCTCGGCACCGGCAGTCAGCAGGAAAGCGCCCATGCTGCAGGCCTGGCCGATGCAAGTGGTCGACACGTTCGGCTTGATGAACTGCATGGTGTCGTAGATCGACATGCCCGCCGTCACCGAACCGCCTGGAGAGTTGATGTAGAGATGGATGTCCTTGTCCGGGTTTTCCGCTTCAAGGAACAGCAGTTGCGCACAGATCAGGTTGGCCATGTAGTCCTCTACCGGACCAACCAGAAAGATCACTCGCTCCTTGAGCAGGCGCGAGTAGATGTCGTAGGCGCGTTCGCCACGAGCAGATTGCTCGACAACCATCGGGACCAGGCCGCCGGCGGCCTGGATATCAGAGTTCTGCTGAATATAGGAATTACGGAACATGCTCTGCAGTTACTCCCAAATAGTCATGTCTTGAAAACGCATAAGCCAGCGCGAGGCTGGCTTATGGTTGTATTTCCAACGAGTTGGACAATCAGTCGGCTTGTGCTGCTTCCGCCGGCTTGACTGCTTCTTCGTAAGAGACCGCTTTGTCGGTCACCTTAGCCTTCTGCAGAACAGTATCCACAACTTGTTCTTCCAGCACAACCGAACGTACTTCGTTCAGTTGCTGGTCGTTCTTGTAGTACCAAGCCACGACCTGCTCAGGCTCCTGGTAGGCCGAAGCCATTTCCTGGATCATTTCGCGAACGCGATCTTCGTCAGGCTTGAGGTCGTGTTGCTTGACCACTTCAGCCACGACCAGGCCCAGCACGACACGGCGCTTGGCTTGCTCTTCGAACAGTTCGGCCGGCAGTTGATCAGGCTTGATGTTGCCACCGAACTGCTGAACCGCTTGAACGCGCAGGCGATCCACTTCGTTGGACAGCAGAGCCTTAGGCACTTCGATCGGGTTGGCGGCCAGCAGACCGTCCATGACCTGGTTCTTGACCTTGGACTTGATGGCCTGACGCAGCTCGCGCTCCATGTTCTTGCGAACTTCGGTACGGAAGCCTTCGATACCGGTTTCCTTGATACCGAATTGCGCGAAGAACTCTTCGTTCAGCTCTGGCAGCTTAGGCTCGGAAACGCTGTTGACGGTCACGGTGAACTCAGCGGCTTTGCCGGCCAGGTCCAGGTTCTGGTAGTCAGCAGGGAAAGTCAGGTTCAGCACGCGCTCTTCGCCGGCTTTAGCGCCAACCAGGCCGTCTTCGAAACCAGGGATCATGCGGTTGGAACCCAGCACCAGCTGAGTACCCTTGGCGGAGCCGCCAGCGAATGCTTCGCCGTCAACCTTGCCCACGAAATCGATGTTCAGCTGGTCTTCGTTCTGGGCAGCGCGGTCGGCCACTTCGAAACGGGTGTTCTGCTTGCGCAGGATTTCCAGCATGTTGTCCAGGTCGGCATCAGCTACGTCAGCGCTCAGGCGCTCAACGGTGATACCGTCGAAACCGGCCACTTCAAACTCAGGGAACACTTCGAATACGGCAACGTATTCCAGGTCCTTGCCGGCTTCCAGGGACTTAGGCTCGATCGATGGCGAGCCAGCCGGGTTCAGCTTGTGCTCGACAACGGCTTCGTAGAAAGAAGCCTGGATCACGTCACCTACAGCTTCCTGACGCGCATCGGCACCAAAACGACGCTTGATTTCGCTCATTGGCACTTTGCCTGGACGGAAACCAGCGATCTTGGCCTTCTGGGCAGTCTGCTGCAGACGCTTGTTGACCGCAGTCTCGATACGCTCAGCCGGCACGGTGATGCTCAGGCGACGCTCGATAGCAGTAGTATTTTCAACAGAAACTTGCATGGATATTCCTCGTTGCACAGACGTTAGCCGGCCATTTCCGACCCCAATCAAGGGCATGCATTCTAGTGGGTCAAACTCAAGAAGTCACCCTACTGGAAATACGCCCGAAAACAGCCGGCACTTTATCGGTACGAAGGCACTGATGCCCCCCGCCCCGCTGACAAATACAGCCCATCACGCCAGGGCTCTGCGCCGCTCCTTCTATATATAGAGGAAGTCGTCATCCATCTCCCTGACGGCCCACCCCTCAGACGGGGCGGCAGGCAGTGCGGCATCATCGAGATACACAAATACGACGAAACGCCCTGCCCTTGCGACCCACTACCTGCAGTCGCGGAATATTCGAACCGCTGAAACCAAAAAAGGCGCCAGACTGTTAAATCTGGCGCCTTTCGAATATGGGGTGGACGAAGGGGATCGAACCCTCGACAACGGGAGTCACAATCCCGTGCTCTACCAACTGAGCTACGCCCACCATATTGCGTTAACAAAGAAACCAAACCACTTCTTTGTTGAGCCCTACCCTGCTTTTCAACGGGGCCAAGCTTTATTTGGTGCGGATGAAGAGACTCGAACTCTTACGCCTCGCGGCGCTGGAACCTAAATCCAGTGTGTCTACCAATTCCACCACATCCGCGCTTGAAGCTCTTAAAGCAAAGGCGCCAGATGATTAATCTGGCGCCCTTCTAAATATGGGGTGGACGAAGGGGATCGAACCCTCGACAACGGGAGTCACAATCCCGTGCTCTACCAACTGAGCTACGCCCACCATATAGCGCTACTTGTGCCAAAGCTGCCTAATGGCGCACCCGGCAGGACTCGAACCTGCGACCATCCGCTTAGAAGGCGGATGCTCTATCCAGCTGAGCTACGGGCGCCTTATTAATCTGTACTCTTGGAGGATTACAAACTAAGTGCTTCCAGCCTTGCAGAACAACTATTCTGCTCGACCTTCTTAACCAGTGCTAGGCTGTGCCCGACAAGTGCGACGAATAGTATAGAGGGCGTTGATACCCGTCAAATCTTTTTTGAAAAAAACTGATTTTATTTAAGGGGTTAGGGCAATTTGCAGACCAAGCGCCTTTGCCCTCACGTCACGGCGTGCGAGAATGCGCGCACTTTTCTTCCCCCTCTCGATGGTTAATCACGCGTAATGACTGCACAACTTATCGACGGCAAATCAATCGCCGCCAGCCTGCGCCAGCAGATCGCCAAACGCGTCACCGAGCGCAGCCAGCAAGGTCTGCGCACGCCCGGCCTCGCGGTGATCCTGGTCGGCAGCGATCCTGCCTCTCAGGTTTATGTCTCGCACAAGCGTAAAGACTGTGAAGAGGTCGGCTTTATTTCCAAGGCCTACGACCTGCCTTCCGAGACCACCCAGCAGGCACTGACCGACCTGATCGACACCCTCAACGACGACCCGGCCATCGACGGCGTCCTGCTTCAACTGCCACTGCCCGAGCACCTGGATGCCTCCAAGCTGCTCGAACGCATCCGCCCGGACAAAGACGTCGACGGCTTCCATCCTTATAACGTCGGCCGTCTCGCACAACGCATCCCGCTGCTGCGCCCCTGCACCCCCAAAGGCATCATGACCCTGCTGGAAAGCACCGGTGTCGACCTGTACGGCCTCGATGCCGTGGTCGTCGGCGCGTCCAACATCGTCGGCCGCCCCATGGCCATGGAGCTGCTGCTGGCCGGCTGCACCGTGACCGTCACCCACCGTTTCACCAAGGACCTCGCCGGCCACGTCGGCCGTGCCGACCTGGTGGTGGTCGCCGCCGGCAAGCCGGGTCTGGTCAAGGGTGAGTGGATCAAGGAAGGCGCCATCGTGATCGACGTCGGCATCAACCGTCAGGAAGATGGCAAGTTGGTCGGTGATGTGGTCTACGAGACCGCCCTGCCCCGCGCCGGCTGGATCACTCCCGTGCCAGGCGGTGTCGGCCCGATGACTCGTGCCTGCTTGCTGGAAAATACGCTGTACGCAGCAGAAACCCTGCACGGCTGATAACCAGCCGTACTGAAAAAACCCCGCGTTATAGCGGGGTTTTTTATTTCCGCGGCTAAAACACTTTTTTCTTTGTTTTTAAGTACTTTCGTCCGAGTTTAGAAGAACATTCGACAGTTATTGATCCATACTCCTAAAATGTAACGGCATTTATCATAAAACCCGTTCTCGAACGGTATTTCCTTACTTTTTAGCGAGTTCACCCGCGTGAAAATTCGTCTCTCTATCGTCAGCCTATTTTTTGCATTTACAGGCACCTTCGCGCACGCAGCCGAAACCACCCAGGCCCCGCGTGATACTTCCAAACTGCAAATCGCCTCCGGCAGCGCCATGCTGGTCGACTTACAGACCAACAAAGTCATCTATTCCAGCAACCCCGACGTGGTGGTACCCATCGCCTCCGTGAGTAAATTGATGACCGGCCTGGTGGTGCTGGAAGCCAAGCAGAACATGGACGAATACATCGACATCAACATCAAGGACACGCCGGAAATGAAAGGCGTGTTCTCCCGTGTGAAAATCGGCAGCGAAATGCCGCGTAAAGAAATGCTGCTGATTGCCCTGATGTCCTCGGAAAACCGCGCAGCTGCCAGCCTGGCTCACCACTACCCGGGCGGCTACCCCGCGTTTATCGCGGCAATGAACGCTAAGGCCAAGGCACTGGGCATGACCAGCACCCACTATGTGGAACCCACCGGCCTGTCGATTCACAACGTGTCCACCGCCCGTGACTTGAGCAAGCTGCTGGCCTATGCACGCAAGTTTCCAATGCTCAGCCAGCTCAGCACCACCAAAGAAAAGACCGTGTCGTTCCGCAAACCCAACTACACCTTGGGCTTCTCCAACACCGACCACCTGATCAACCGCGCCAACTGGGATATCAAGCTGACCAAGACTGGCTTTACCAACCAGGCCGGCCACTGCCTGGTGCTGGTGACGAGCATGGGCAACCGCCCGGTTTCATTGGTGATCCTGGACGCCTTCGGCAAATTCACCCACTTCGCAGATGCCGGTCGTATTCGCAACTGGGTCGAGACCGGCAAGAGCACGTCGGTGCCGGACGTCGCGTTGCGCTACAAGGCCGACAAAAACCTCAAGAACCGCCCGATTGCCGCAGAGGTGCGCCGCTAAGCCCCCCGGTAACCACAACCGAACTCTTGTAGTGAGCGGGCTCGCCCCGCGCTGGGTGGCGCAGCCGCCCCCAACAAGAACGCCGCGGTGTTTCAGGAATACCGAGGTGACCGGATTTGGGGCGGCTGCGCCGCCCAGCGCGGGGCAAGCCCGCTCACTACACTCGCGCCTTGGGCGCGGTTTTATTTGCGCTCCGCCAGCACCTTGAGCGCCTGCGCCGCCGCCCTCTCCTGCCCAGCCTGCGCCGTGGCGTTGGCCGCATCACGCCAGCGCTGTGCGTCCACATTGGCGGGCAACTGGCTCGGACGCTGGGTCAGGATGGCCCAGTGGCCGGCGCTCTTCCACGCTGACTCAAAGTCACTGAAGCTCATCGACAGCCGTCGTTCCATGCCCGAGCGCAGCAACACCGTGCTCTTTTGCTGATTGAACCCCACCACCACGACATAGCGGGTGCCCGACCAGAAACTCGGGTTGAGCCGCGCCATCACCGGGTAACCCGCAGCGACCTGCGCCAGCACCGCCGTCAGTTGGCTGTCCAGCCGATACACCATCAGCCCGTATTCGCGAGCCAGCACCTGCATGTTGCGCTCAAGGTCTGCCTCCGCGCCGGGTAGATGCAGTGGCTTATCCAGCAAGCCAGGTGTCATGACAATGCCTTGTTGCGACAGCATGCTGGCCAAAGCACTGGGGCCACTCAGGTAGGCCTCGCTGCGAAAGGTCGGCACACCATTGAGTTCGACGCGCTCCGGCAGGCCCGGCAGTTTCGACGGCTGCCCGGAACACGCCGCAAGCCCCAAGGTACATGCCAGCAACAGGGTGGTTTTAACGTTCGACCGTAACCGCAATTTTTTACTCTCTTGATCAACTGCCGGTGAGGCTCCAGATCATAGGGTGCTCTGCCACGTCGGTATAGCCTTGAGTCTCAGTAAAACGCCGGGGATAGAGCAAACAAGTTGGACAGACTCGACCATTGGTCAATAGCAGGCAACCGCCCGGTAGCTAGACTGTCCATAAAGAAGTGTGTGTGTGCCCCAAGGGGCGAAAGGAGGCCAGAATGAGCCTTGCAACAACGATTTTCCTGTTGATCTGCGGTTGGCTGGCTGTCGCCAGTGCCATGTTGTGGGGCGTGATGCGCGTAACCCGTCGCCATCATCACCCCCACGTCAAACCCGCCAAGCCACCAGAGGCGTCGGCGGCACGTCACGCTTAGCCTGGCATGCAATTGAAGTCCTGGGTCGCGGCAACTTCCTTGCCGTGACCATCCTTGAGCACGGCGCGCACGGTAGTGCCGAGGCTCGACTCCACCAGGGTGTAATGCTCACCCGCCTTGAAGTGCTTGTACTCGACCCGTCCCTGGCAGTCCTGCTGGTTGTCGTCGCCTGGCTCTTCTTCAAACAGGGTCACATCCAGGCGATGGTCGCCTGGCGGCACTTCAAAAAAACGCCCGTCATCCACACGCTTGCCGTCGACGCGTTCGGCCATCAGGTCATTCGGGGCTTCTTCTTTCAAACCGATCCACGCCTCGCTTGGGTCCGCCTTGGGGATCGGGCCGGCACACGCCGACAACAGCAGCACAGCACCGAGGGCAGGAATCAAAAGCAAAGGTTTAAGTGACATGGCAGGGCTCCATAGGACATGAGTAAAAAGACGAGGCGAAATGTGTCGCCGCCGATGGATGACAAGCTTGGGGAGCAGCCCTTTGTAGAACAAATGAATACACATGAAAGCTTCTTAAGCGCTTAACTAAATGTTCCTTCATTTGGCTGAAAGGTGCGTGTTAGGTGGGTCGGGCAAGACTGCCGGGGTTTGCAATCCTGCTCCCTCGGAGGTTCACGCATGCTCGGGCTGGTAAAGACCGCACTGCAAAAGCCGTACACGTTTATCGTGTTGGCCATATTCATTTGCATCATCGGGCCGATGGCGGCCCTGCGAACCCCTACGGATGTGTTTCCCGATATCGGCATCCCCGTAGTCGCCGTGGTCTGGCAGTACAACGGCCTGTCACCGGACGCCATGGCCGGCCGGGTGATCTACACCTACGAACGCTCCCTGAGCACCACCGTCAACGACATCGAACATATCGAATCGCAATCGCTGCCCGGCATGGGCATCGTGAAGATCTTCTTCCAACCCGGCGTGGATATCCGTACCGCCAACGCCCAGGTGACCGCTGTTTCACAAACCGTGCTCAAGCAGATGCCGCCCGGCATCACGCCGCCACTGATCCTCAACTACAGCGCCTCCACGGTGCCGATCCTGCAAATGGCGTTCTCCAGCCCCAGCCTCTCGGAAGCCAAGATCCGCGACCTGGTGCAGAACAACATTCGCCTGCCTTTAAGTGCCCTGCCCGGCCTGGCCATGCCCACGCCCATGGGCGGCAAGCAGCGGCAGATCACCCTCGACCTCGACCCCCAGGCACTCGCCGCCAAAGGCCTGTCGGCGCAGGACGTGGGCAACGCCCTGGCGCTGCAAAACCAGATCATCCCGGTGGGCACCGCCAAGCTCGGTCCCAACGAATATACGATTCTGCTCAACAACAGCCCCAAGGCCATCGATGAGCTCAACGACCTGCCGATCAAGACCGTCGACGGCGCGCTGATCACCATCGGCCAAGTCGCCCACGTGCGTGATGGCTCGCCACCGCAGACCAACATCGTGCGGGTCGACGGCCACCGCGCCGTACTGATGCCGGCGCTGAAAAACGGCAGCATTTCCACCCTGTCGATCATCGACGGCATTCGCCAGATGCTGCCGCGCATCAACGAAACCCTGCCACCTTCGCTGAAGACCTCGCTGCTCGGTGACGCCTCGGTGTTCGTCAAGCAATCGGTCGGCAGCGTGGCCCAGGAAGGCATCATCGCCGCGCTGCTGACCAGTGCAATGATCCTGCTGTTCCTCGGCAGTTGGCGCTCCACCCTGATCATTGCCGCCTCGATCCCCCTGGCGGTGCTGTCAGCCATCGCGCTGCTGGCTGTCAGCGGGCAAACCCTCAACGTGATGACCCTCGGCGGGTTGGCGTTGGCGGTCGGGATCCTGGTGGACGACGCCACGGTGACCATCGAGAACATCAACTGGCACCTGGAACAAGGCAAGGCGGTGAAAACCGCAATCCTCGACGGCGCCGCACAGATAGTCGGCCCGGCATTCGTCTCGCTGCTGTGTATCTGCATCGTGTTCGTGCCGATGTTCCTGCTGAACGGGATTGCCGGCTACCTGTTCCGGCCGATGGCCCTGGCGGTGATCTTTGCCATGGCCAGCTCGTTCATCCTCTCGCGCACACTGGTGCCGACCCTGGCAATGTTCCTGCTCAAGCCACATACGCCGGAGCAAGGCGCGGGGCATCACCCGGAAGATGCATTCATCAACCACCACGAGGGCGAGCAGCACCAGAAACCGCGCAATCGCCTGCTGCAATCGGTGCTGAATTTTCAGCAAGGCTTCGAGCGTCACTTCTCGAACATCCGCGACACCTACCACGGCCTGCTGACCTTGGCGCTGGGCAACCGCAAACGCTTTATCGCAGGTTTCCTGGCGTGCGTGCTCGCCTCGTTCCTGCTGCTGCCTAGCCTGGGCCAGGATTTCTTTCCGGCCACCGACGCCGGCGCCCTGGCCCTGCACGTACGCTTGCCGCTGGGCACGCGTATCGAAGAAAGCGCGGCGGCGTTCGACCGCATTGAAGCGCGGATTCGCGAAGTGATCCCGGCGCAAGAACTGGACACCATCGTCGACAACATCGGCATTCCGCTGAGCGGCATCGACATGGCCTACAGCAGCAGCGGCACCATCGGTCCGCAGGATGGCGACATCCAGGTCAGCCTGAAAAAAGACCATGCGCCCACCGCCGACTACGTTAAAAAACTGCGTGAAGCCTTGCCGCAGAGTTTCCCCGGCAGCCACTTCGCGTTCCTGCCGGCCGATATCAGCAGCCAGATCCTCAACTTCGGCGCCCCCGCACCACTGGATGTGAAAATCTCCGGGCGCAGCGATGCAGAAAACCGCGCCTACGCCGTGGAACTGGAACGTCGCCTGTCGCACATTCCAGGCATCGCCGACTTGCGTATCCAGCAGTCCACCGGCTACCCGTCGCTGCAAGTCAACGTCGACCGCCTGCGTGCCAATGGCCTGGGGATTACCGAGAAGGACGTGACCAACAGCATGGTCGCCTCCCTCGCGGGCAGCTCGCAAACCGCGCCGACCTTCTGGCTGAACCCGGCGAACGGCGTGTCGTACTCCATCGTCGCTGCAACGCCGCAATACCGCCTGGACAGCTTGCCGTCACTGGAAGCGCTGCCGGTCACAGGGGCTGATGGCCAGTCGCAAATCCTCGGCGGCGTGGCAACCATCTCCCGCGTGCAAAGCCCGGCGGTGGTGACTCACTACAATATCCAACCGACCCTGGACCTGTACGCCAACGTGCAAGGCCGTGACCTGGGGGGCGTGGCCCGTGACGTGCAAAAAGTGCTCGACGACACCGCCTCCATGCGCCCCAAAGGCGCGGTGATCAGCCTGCATGGGCAAATCGACGCGTTGCATGAAGCCTTCAGCGGCTTGAGCTTCGGCCTGCTCGGTGCGGTCGTGCTGATCTACCTGCTGATCGTGGTCAACTTCCAGTCGTGGGTCGACCCGTTCGTGATCATCACCGCCCTGCCGGCTGCCTTGGCGGGCATCGTGTGGATGCTGTTCCTCAGCGGCACCTCGCTGTCGGTGCCGGCGCTCACCGGCGCCATCCTGTGCATGGGCGTGGCCACCGCCAACTCGATCCTGGTGGTGAGCTTCTGCCGCGAACGCCTGGCCGAACATGGCGATGCGCTAAAGGCTGCGCTGGAAGCCGGCTACACACGCTTTCGCCCGGTGTGCATGACCGCCCTGGCGATGATCATCGGCATGTTGCCGCTGGCCCTTTCCGAAGAGCAGAACGCGCCTCTGGGCCGGGCGGTGATCGGCGGTTTGATCCTCGCCACCACTGCCACTTTGTTGTTTGTTCCCGTGGTCTTCAGCCTGGTCCACGGTCGTCATTCTACTCGCGCTGTTGCTGGAGAAACTTCACATGTCGTCTGATCACAAACCCTCGCGCAAGCGCTTGATGCTCATGGGTGTCGGCGGCCTGACTGTGGCCGCCCTGTTGGTCGCCAACGGCCTGCACGCCCGCACATTGCACGAGCAATCGGTTACCGCCTGGACGGAAACCGCCGCCATCCCACAGGTGATGGTGTTCCAACCCCAACAGAACGCCGCCGGCGACACCCTGCGCTTGCCCGCACACCTGGAAGCCTGGAGCAAGGCACCGATCCACGCCCGGGTCAGCGGCTATTTGAAGGACTGGAAAGTCGACATCGGCAGCCCGGTGAAAGCCGGCCAGGTGCTCGCCGAAATCGACAGCCCGGACCTTGATCAGCAGGTGGCGCAAGCCCACGCCCGGCTGATTCAACAACAGGCTGATGCACGCCTGGCGCAAACCACCGCCACGCGCTGGCAAAACCTGCTGGCCAGCCACTCGGTGTCGCGCCAGGAGGCCGATGAAAAAACCTCCAACGCCGCCGCCGCCAAAGCCAATGCCGAAGCTGCGGCTGCCGATTACGCACGCCTGTCGGCGCTGGAGAGCTACAAGACCCTGCGCGCGCCCTTCACCGGCACCATCACCGCACGTAACACTGATATCGGTCAGTTGATCAAGGCCGATACCGACAGCGACCCGGAGCTGTTCGATATCGCCGACACACATCAGCTACGCCTCTACGTGCCGGTGCCACAGAACTATGCGGCGGTGATCCGCCCGGGCCTTGAAGCCGAGCTGACGGTGCCCGAGCACCCCGGCGAACACTTCAAGGCGCGCCTGATCGGCGACTCCACCGCCATCGATCGCCGCTCCGGCACCCTGCTCGCCCAGTTCGTCGCCGACAACCCCCAGGGCGAGTTGCTGCCGGGTGACTATGCCGAAGCCACCCTGCCGATTCCGGCAGACACCCACGGCGTCAGCATTCCGGCCAGCGCGTTGATCTTTCGCGCCCAAGGCACCCAAGTCGCGGTGCTGGATGCGCAGAACCACGTGCACCTGCGGGACATCCACATCGGCCTTGACCTCGGCGAGCGCCTGGTCGTCGACCAAGGTTTGAAACCCGCCGACCGCGTGGTCGACAACCCACCCGACGCCCTGCGCGAAGGTGACCCGGTACAACTGGCCGATGCCTCCGGAGGTGCGCATGCGCCCAAGGCTTAAACCCCTCGCCGCATTGATACTGCTGATGCTGCAAGGCTGCTCGATGGCCCCCGCCTATCAGGTGCCGGCGGTGGACCTGCCGGCCGGCTACCGTGAACAGACCAGCGACGGTCCGTGGCACAGCGCGCAACCGTCCGATCACCTGGCTCCCCAGTGGTGGAAGCTCTACCACGACGCGCGCCTCAATGACCTGCAACAACGACTGCTCAAGGCCAACCCGGACTTGGCTGCGGCGCTGGCACACTTCGATGCGTCCCAGGCCTACGCCAGCCAACTGCACGCAGGGCTGTTCCCGCAGATCACCGCCAGCGCACAAACCTTGCGTCAGCGCCAGTCGGATTCACGGCCACTGCGCGGCGCCACGCAGCCGTCGGTGTACAACAGCAATAGCGCAGGGTTTGCCCTGAGCTACGACCTGGACCTATGGGGCAAGATCCGTAATCAGGTCGCCGCCGGGGATGCCCAGGCGCAGGCGTCCGGAGACGACCTGGCGGTGGCACGCCTGAGCCTGCAACACCAGTTGGCGACCCTGTATGTGCAACTCAATGGGCTGGATGCGCAAGCGCGGATCCTCAACCGCTCGCTGGATGATTTCAGCCAGGCATTGCAACTGACCCGTAGCCGCTATGAAGGTCAGATTGCTTCTGAGCTGGACCTGACCCGCGCCCAAAACCAACTGGCCGAAGCCAAGGCACAATGGGATGAAGTGCGTGGGCAACGCAACCTGACCGAACATGCCATCGGCGAATTGGTCGGCGTAGCGGCCAGCGACTTCACCTTGCCGGCAAGTCAGCAACTGATCGCCTTGCCAGGAATGCCTTCACAACTGCCCAGCCAACTGCTGCAACGTCGCCCCGACATCGCAGCGGCGGAACGCCGAGTGTTTGCCGCCAATGCCAATATTGGCGTGGCCAAGGCGGCGTGGTATCCGGATTTCAGCCTGACCGGCTTGATTGGCGGGCAGACCCAAGGCGTCGGCAACCTGCTGTCGGCCGGCAACCGTTACTGGGCGCTGGGGCCGTTGGTGAATCTGCCGATCTTTGATGGCGGCCGCTTGAGCGCCAATGAGCGCCAGGCCAAAGCCGAGTTTGAAGAAGCCTCTGCGCAATACCGCAGCCAGGTGTTGAAGGCCGTGCGGGAGGTGGAAGATAACCTGGCGCAGCTAAGGGATTTGCAACAGGAGGCACAGGATGAACAGGCGGCGGCGGATGCGGCGCAGCATACCGAGTCTCTGGCGATGAACAGCTATCAGGCCGGGGCGGTGAGTTATCTGGATGTGGTGACGGCACAGACCGCCGCACTGCAGGCGCAGAGAACCTTGCAGGCGGTGCAGACACGGCAGTTACAGGCGAGCGTTGGGCTGGTCACAGCGTTGGGGGGTGGATGGCAACCTGATGCATGAGCTGAAGACCGCTATCGGGAGCAAGTCGAATCGTCGCACCGCCCCTCCCACATTAGATCAGCATCAGACACAAAATGTATGAACGCCGCAGAGCCAATGTGGGAGGGGGCTTGCTCCCGATGGCGTCCGCCTGGACACATCCTGCCAAACCCCTGCCCATCAGCCTCTCACTCCCCAATCTAGCCTCTCTAAACCCATCTAGAGAGGCCCAGGGAATGGCAGATCTACCCGCTTCACACCGCCTGCGTATCGGTCGTTTCAGCGAACCGAACCGCATCTATCTCATCACCACCAACACCCACGAACGCTTACCCCTATTCAGCGACTTCCACCTCGGCCGCCTGGTGGTCTGGCAATTTCGGCTGGCCCAATACAAAGGGCTGGCGAACTCCATGGCCTGGGTCGTCATGCCGGACCATTTCCATTGGTTGCTCGAGCTGAAAAAAGGCTCGCTGGCGGATCTGATGTGCCAGGTGAAATCCAGAAGTACGCGAACCGTCAACGGCGCGAGTGGGCGCAAGGGACGACTGTGGCAGGAAAGCTTCCATGACCGTGCGCTGCGCAAGGAGGACGACTTGGTAAAAATGGCCAGATACGTGGTGGCCAACCCGCTGCGAGCGGGATTGGTGAAGCGCATAGGCGACTATCCGCTATGGGACGCAATCTGGATATAGCGCCAAACACGGCTCAATGTGAGTCCAATGTGGAAAGGGGCTTGCTCCCGATGGAATGCGTAGCAGGCCCATTTTTGAGGCCGCTGCGCGGCCTATCGGGAGCAAGCCCCCTCCCACAGGTTATCCATCGTCCGCTCTGTCGCTTATTAACTGACTGGCATTAGGGCTCACCCCCCGCCCACATTCCTCAGCTGCTTTCAGGCAGCGAGTTTGCCGCTGGCGATGGCGGCTGAAGCAGCAACCATTGCGCGCAACAAGACTGCACAGCCTGCCGCCAGATCATCCGGGGCGGCGTTTTCGATTTCGTTGTGGCTGATGCCGCCTTCACACGGCACGAAGATCATCCCTGCCGGGCCGAGTTCAGCGACGAAAATCGCGTCGTGCCCTGCCCCGCTGACGATGTCCATGTTCGACAGGCCCAGGCCATTGGCCGCGTCGCGCACAGCTTTGACGCAGCCCTGGTCGAAATACAGCGGGGGGAAATCCGCCGTAGGCTCTATCTCGAAGCTCAGGCCATGCTTGGCACAGGTCTCATCGATGACCTTGCGCACTTGGGCGATCATCGAATCCAGTCGCGCCGGCTCCAGATGGCGGAAGTCCAGGGTCATGCGTACTTCACCCGGAATGACGTTGCGCGAGCCAGGATAGGCTTGCAGGCAACCCACGGTTCCACACGCATGGGGCTGGTGCCCCAACGCCGCTGCATTCACCGCCGCCACTACCGCTGCCGCGCCGACCAAAGCATCCTTGCGCAGGTGCATCGGCGTCGGTCCCGCATGGGCTTCAACGCCGCGCAGTTTCAGGTCGAACCACTTCTGCCCCAATGCCCCGAGCACCACACCGATGGTTTTTTTCTCGTCCTCGAGAATCGGCCCTTGCTCGATATGCGCCTCGAAATACGCGCCGACTTTGTGCCCGCTGACCGGACGCGTCCCCGCGTAGCCGATCGCATTCAACGCATCGCCCACGCTGACCCCCTCCGCATCGACCCTGGCCAGGGTATCGGCCAAGGTGAATTTCTCGGCGAACACCCCGGACCCCATCATGCACGGTGGAAAACGCGAGCCTTCTTCGTTGGTCCACACCACCACTTCCAACGGGGCCTCGGTTTCCAGCTTCAGGTCATTGAGCGTGCGCAGCACTTCCACGCCCGCCAGCACGCCAAAGCACCCGTCAAACTTGCCCCCGGTGGGCTGGGTGTCGATATGGCTGCCGGTCATGACCGGTGGCAGGTTGGGATTGCGCCCGGGGCGGCGCGCGAAGATATTGCCGATGCCGTCGATGGTGACCGTGCAACCCGCCTCCTCGCACCACTGCACGAACAGATCGCGGGCCTTGCGATCGAGGTCGGTCAGGGCCAGGCGGCATACGCCGCCCTTGGGCGTGGCGCCGAGCCTGGCCAGGTCCATCAGGGACTGCCACAAGCGGTCGCGGTTGATGTGCTGATGGGTGGATTGCAGAACGTCCATCACAGCGTTCATGGGGGATCTCCTCAGGCTACATTTCTTATGGGTTGACCCGATTCCAGGCATGGAATGAGGCCAAAAATGTGGGAGCGGGCTTGCCCCCACATTTGAATTGCATTTCAACCTCTCACAACGAGGATTTGGCCGTGACCGGGCTGATGCCGCGCTTGGCATTCAGGCCGTAATACAACACACCGCCCAGTGCCGAACCGGTAAACCAGCCGTAGCTGTAGAACCAACTGAACGCGTCGCTGCCCAGCGACAGCAAGGTCAGCACCACCGGCACGCCGAAGGCGATAAAGCCACTCCAGTTCCACGCGGGGTAAATGTCGTCGCGGTACAGGCCGGCAAGGTCCAATTGCTGTTTGCGGGTGATGAAGTAGTCCACCACCATGATCCCGGCGATAGGCCCCAGCAGACTTGAATAGCCGAGCAACCAGTTGGAATAGACCGTCTCCAGGCTCACATCGGAAACAATCAGCCCGAGCTTTTTCAGCAACTCGTGGCCCATCAATGCCAGCCCCACCAAGCCAGTCAGGATCACGGCGGTGGTGCGGTTGATCAGCTTGGGCGCAATGTTCTGAAAGTCGTTGGTGGGCGAGACGATGTTCGCCGCCGTGTTGGTGGACAACGTCGCGATAATGATCAACGCCATGGCGATCGCCACCCACACCGGGCTCTGGATATGCCCGATCAGGCTCACCGGGTCGGACACGCTGACACCCACCAGCTTGACCGACGCGGCCGTCATGATCACGCCGAGGGCGGCGAACAGGAACATGGTCAGCGGCAGGCCGAAAATCTGCCCCAGGATCTGGTCCTTCTGGCTCCTGGCGTAGCGGCTGAAGTCGGGAATATTCAGCGACAACGTGGCCCAGAAACCCACCATCGCAGTGAGCCCGGCCATGAAGTAACCGGTGAGGCTCGCGCCTTCAGGGCGCTTGGGTGGGATGGCCATGAGCTCGCTGAGCGACACATTCGGCATCGCCCACACCAGCAGACCGATCCCCACCGCCACCAGCAACGGTGCCGACAGGGTTTCCAGGCGCTTGATCGACTCGGCGCCACGCAATACCACCCACAGGTTCAGGGTCCAGAAGATCATGAAGCCGATCACTTCGCCAGTGCCGCCCAGGGACTTCCAGCCCTCGAAAATCGAGCCCAGGAACAGGTGGATCGCCAGCCCGCCAAACATCGTCTGGATCCCGAACCAACCGCACGCCACCAGCGCCCGGATCAGGCACGGCACATTGGAGCCGAGAATGCCAAAGGACGAACGCAACAACACCGGAAAGGGAATGCCGTACTTCGTGCCGGGAAACGCGTTAAGGGTCAGCGGGATCAGCACCACGATATTGGCCAGCAAGATCGCCATCAGCGCCTCGCCCACCGTCAGCCCGAAGTAGGCCGTCAGTACCCCGCCCAGGGTGTAGGTCGGCACGCAGATCGACATGCCGACCCACAGCGCGGTGATGTGCCATTTGTTCCAGGTGCGTTCATGCACCTTGGTCGGTGCCATGTCGTGGTTATAGCGAGGGCTGTCGAGGACGTCGGGGCCGGCGTCGAGTTCGTACAGGCCGTTGCGTTCAATGACTTGCGATCTGTTCTGTTGCATGGCCGCTCCACGGTTTTTTCGAATTATTGTTGCTCACCCAGGGTTTGAACCTGGGTGGCCGGAGTACCGCGTTAACAACATGACATCACGGGTCCGGCCAGCCGCCATTGCACTCAATAACCGTGCCGACCGCCCACCTCGAACCCACACCGCTTATATAACGTACTGATGTTTATCAACTTTCCGATTGAGCCTCAGGCACTCGCCGCGCTACTCAGGCTAAATAACGTGGAAGTTGCCCGAACCGTCAGGACTCAATCTGGTGCAACACAATTATTTTTATTTACCGGCCCCGTCAAGAGGCATCTCTCAAGCATCTGATTTGCAATAAGAAATGTTGCTCAATTTAAGAACCTGTCAAGTGCGTCAAAATGGTGAGACATCGCTACATTTTGGTGATTTTTATTTTTTATCCTTATAAATCAATATATTAAAGACGATATAAGCTTATAAAAAATCTTCTTGCCCAATCGAAAATCTCGGGCTAGTTTCTATTCCTGTCACCGATGACAAGAATTAAACGAGCATCGGCAAGCCGCATTACAACACTTAGAACTGGCACAAGCCGGTCAAGCCTGTGAGGAACTCGACATGTCGCTGTTGATCCGTGGCGCCACCGTTATTACCCATGATGAAAGTTACCGCGCCGATGTTTTATGCACAGACGGTCTAATCCGGGCCATAGGGACTCAGCTGGATATTCCCGCCGGCACTGAAATACTCGACGGCAGCGGCCAATACTTGATGCCTGGCGGCATCGACCCTCATACCCATATGCAACTGCCCTTCATGGGCACCGTGGCCAGCGAAGATTTTTTCACTGGCACGGCGGCGGGCCTGGCAGGGGGCACCACCTCGATCATCGACTTTGTGATTCCCAACCCCCAGCAGTCATTGCTTGAAGCCTTTCACCAGTGGCGCGGCTGGGCACAGAAGTCCGCGGCCGACTACGGTTTTCACGTGGCGATCACCTGGTGGAGCGAGCAGGTCCGCGAGGAAATGGCCGAACTGGTCAGCCATCACGGCATCAACAGCTTCAAGCACTTCATGGCCTACAAGAACGCGATCATGGCGGCCGATGACACGCTGGTCGCCAGCTTCGAACGCTGCCTGGAACTGGGCGCGGTGCCCACTGTGCATGCGGAAAACGGCGAACTGGTGTATCACCTGCAACGCAAGCTGATGGCCCAGGGCATCACCGGGCCGGAAGCACACCCGCTGTCGCGGCCGTCCCAGGTGGAGGGTGAAGCGGCCAGCCGCGCAATCCGTATCGCCGAGACCCTGGGCACGCCGTTGTACCTGGTGCACGTATCGACCCAGGAAGCCCTCGACGAAATCACCTACGCCCGTGGCAAGGGCCAGCCGGTGTATGGCGAGGTCCTCGCCGGCCACCTGCTGCTGGACGACAGCGTCTACCAGCACCCCGACTGGCAAACCGCCGCCGGCTATGTGATGAGCCCGCCGTTCCGCCCACGCGGGCATCAGGAGGCGCTGTGGCGTGGGCTGCAATCGGGCAACCTGCACACCACCGCCACCGACCATTGCTGCTTCTGCGCCGAACAAAAAGCCGCCGGCCGTGACGACTTCAGCAAGATCCCCAACGGCACCGCCGGTATCGAAGACCGCATGGCGCTGCTGTGGGATGAGGGCGTCAACAGCGGGCGCCTGTCGATGCAGGATTTCGTCGCGCTGACCTCCACCAACACCGCGAAGATCTTCAACCTCTACCCGCGCAAGGGCGCGATTCGGGTGGGTGCGGATGCCGACCTGGTGCTGTGGGACCCGCAGGGCACACGGACCATTTCCGCCAAGACCCACCACCAGAATGTCGACTTCAACATCTTCGAAGGCAAGACCGTACGCGGTGTGCCGAGCCACACCATCAGCCAGGGCAAGCTGGTCTGGGCCGATGGCGACCTGCGCGCCGAACGCGGCGCCGGGCGGTATGTGGAGCGGCCGGCGTATCCGCCGGTGTTCGAGCAGTTGAGCAAACGGGCTGAGCATTCCAGGCCGGTGGCCGTGAACCGCTGAGCGCGCATTCGCGAGCAAGCCCGCTCCCACATTCGACTGTGGGAGGGGGCTTGCTCCCGATGAGGCCAGTACAGGCAACAACAATGCCCGCCAGAGGCAACCCACAAAACCGTGAGGCCAACCCCGTGATCCAGACCCTGACCCACCTCCCCCACCCCCAAGAAGACGGCGCAACGCTGGCCAGCCATTTCAGCGACCTGGCGCCGCCCCTCAATCGCCGACAAGCCCAGCTGGAAGCCTCGCGTTGCCTGTATTGCTACGATGCGCCGTGCGTGAATGCGTGCCCCAGCGAGATCGATATCCCCTCGTTCATCCGCAATATCCACACCGATAACGTGCAGGGTGCGGCGCAGAAAATCCTCTCGGCCAACATCCTCGGCGGCAGTTGCGCCCGGGTGTGCCCCACCGAGATCCTGTGCCAGCAAGCCTGCGTGCGTAACCACGCCGAGGAATGCGCCCCGGTGCTGATCGGCCTGTTGCAACGCTACGCGATCGACAATGCGCACTTCAGCGAACACCCGTTCCAGCGCGCCGCGCCCACCGGCAAACGCATCGCGGTGGTCGGCGCCGGGCCTGCGGGGCTGGCCTGCGCCCATCGCGCCGCCTTGCACGGGCATGACGTGGTGATTTTCGAGGCGCGGGAAAAAGCCGGCGGGCTGAATGAATACGGCATCGCCAAATACAAGTTGGTGGATGACTTTGCGCAAAAGGAGTTGGATTTCCTGCTGCAGGTCGGCGGTATCGAGATTCGCCACGGCCAGCGCCTGGGCGATAACCTGACCTTGAGCGAGCTGCACCAGCAATTTGACGCGGTGTTCCTCGGCCTCGGCCTGGCCGCCAGCAAACAACTCGGTCTGCCCCACGAAGAGGCTCCCGGCCTGTTGGCCGCCACCGACTACATCCGCGAACTGCGCCAGGCCGAGGACCTCACCCAACTGCCCCTGGCCGATCGCTGCATCGTGCTCGGCGCCGGCAACACCGCCATCGACATGGCCGTGCAAATGGCCCGCCTGGGTGCCCGCGATGTGAACCTGGTGTACCGCCGTGGCCTGGCGGACATGGGCGCAACCCAGCATGAGCAGGACATCGCCAAGGCCAATCAGGTGCGCCTGCTGACCTGGGCCCAGCCCGAAGCCGTGCTGCTGGATGATCAAGGTCGTGTGCGCGGCATGCGCTTCCTGCGCACGCACATGGAAAACGGGCGTCTGCACGCGACCGGCGAAACCTTCGAATTGGCCGCCGACGCCATCTTCAAGGCCATCGGCCAGGGCTTCGACAACGCCGCCCTGCACGACCCGCTGGCCCAGCAACTGCACCGCGTCGGCGAGCGGATCTTCGTCGACGAGCAGTTGCGCACCAGTATTCCAGGCGTCTATGCCGGCGGCGATTGCGTCAGCCTCGGCCAGGACCTCACCGTGCAGGCGGTGCAACACGGCAAGCTGGCCGCCGAGGCCATGCACGCCCAACTCATGCTGAACGTGGAGGCTGCGTAATGGCCGATCTTTCGATTGTGTTCGCCGGTATCAAGGCTCCCAACCCCTTCTGGCTGGCCTCCGCACCGCCCACCGACAAAGCCTACAACGTGGTCCGCGCCTTCGAGGCCGGCTGGGGTGGCGTGGTGTGGAAAACCCTGGGGGAAGACCCGGCGGCGGTCAATGTGTCGTCACGCTACTCGGCCCACTACGGCGCCAATCGTGAAGTGCTGGGCATCAACAATATCGAGCTGATCACCGACCGCTCCCTGGAGATCAACCTGCGGGAAATCACCCAGGTCAAAAAGGACTGGCCGGACCGTGCGCTGATCGTGTCGCTGATGGTGCCCTGCGTCGAACAGTCGTGGAAAAACATCCTGCCCTTGGTGGAGGCCACCGGCTGCGACGGTATCGAGCTGAATTTCGGCTGCCCCCACGGCATGCCCGAACGCGGCATGGGCGCGGCGGTAGGCCAGGTGCCGGAGTATGTCGAGCAAGTCACGCGCTGGTGCAAGACGTACTGCTCGCTGCCGGTGATCGTCAAGCTCACGCCGAATATCACCGACATTCGTGTGGCGGCGCGGGCGGCCTATCGCGGCGGCGCGGACGCGGTCTCGCTGATCAACACCATCAACTCCATCACCAGTGTGGACCTGGAACGCATGGTCGCCCTGCCGGTGGTCGGCACCCAGAGCACCCACGGCGGGTATTGCGGTTCGGCGGTCAAGCCGATTGCCTTGAACATGGTCGCGGAAATCGCCCGTGACCCGCAGACCCAGGGCCTGCCGATCTGCGGCATTGGTGGCATCGGCAACTGGCGCGATGCCGCCGAATTCGTCGCGCTGGGGTGCGGCGCGGTCCAGGTGTGCACGGCGGCGATGTTGCATGGGTTTCGGATTGTGGACGAGATGAAGGATGGGCTGTCGCGTTGGATGGACAGCCAGGGCTACACCAGCCTGCAGGATTTTTCCGGGCGGGCGGTGGGCAATACCACGGATTGGAAGTACCTGGACATCAATTACCAGGTCATCGCCAAGATCGATCAGGCGGCGTGTATCGGCTGCGGGCGTTGTCACATAGCCTGTGAAGACACCTCGCACCAGGCGATCGCGAGTGTGAAACAGGCGGATGGCACGCATCAATACAGCGTGATCGATGATGAGTGCGTGGGCTGCAACCTGTGCCAGATCACCTGCCCGGTGGCGGATTGTATCGAGATGGTGCCGATGGAGACGGGCAAGCCGTTTTTGAATTGGACGCAGGATCCACGCAACCCTTATCGGGAGGCGGTGTAGGGCTTCAGGCCGCTATCGGGAGCAAGCCCCCTCCCACAGTTGATTGCATGCCTCCAGGTGAATGCGGTCATTTGTGGGAGGGGGCTTGCTCCCGATGAGGCCACCACTCAAAACACAAACCTCAAGGCTCCAAGCCGATCCCCCGCAAAATCACACTGGTCACCGTCTGAATGGCCTTCTCGAACTGCATGTCCGACAGCGGCTGGTGATCATTCAGAATCGTCACCTGATGATCAAAGTCCGCATAGTGCTGGGTCGATGCCCAGATCATATACAGCAGGCTCGACGGCTCCACCGGCAGGATTCGTTTGTCTTCCACCCATTGGCGAATTTTCGCTTCCTTCATCTTGGCCCAGTCGTACAGGCTTTCATCCAGCGCCTGGCCCAGGGTTGGCGCGCCGTGGATGATTTCGTTGGCCCAGACTTTCGACCCATAGGGCCGCGTGCGCGAGCGCTGCATCTTGGCGCGAATGTAGCTGCTCAACACCACACGCGGATCGTCGAAGGTTTCGAAGCTCAGGGCGTCCTGTTTCCAAACGTCCAGCAGGTCGAACAGCACCGCGCTGTAGAGCTCGCTCTTGGTGGTGAAGTAGTAATGCAGGTTGGAGCGCGGCAATTGCACTTCTTCGGCGATGTCGGCCATGGCGGTGCTGCCATAACCTTTCACCGCGAAGACTTTTTCCGCCGCCAACAGGATTTTTTCGACGTTGACTCGACGAATTCCGATCTTGTGATTGCCCATAAGGGCTCCCTGACAACAACATGGCCTCAAGACTACCATCGGCTCCAGGGCGCGGCGACACACCACAATGAAACTTCTGACGCGAACCTTTCCCCTGGAAAACGGATTGGTTAGCATCGCTCTCCCGATCAAGGACCCAGATCATGACTATCCGACCTCGTGTCGCCACTGACGACCCCGTGCTCGGCGCACTGTGGGAACGCTCGGTACGCGCCACCCATGACTTCCTGCCAGAGGACGACATCCAACGTCTGCTACCCCTGGTGCGCGACACCTATTTGCCCATGCCTGCCCTGGATGTGTGGGTGTATGAAGACGCGCAGGGTATCGCCGGTTTCATCGGCACCGGCGGGCATAACGTCGAGATGCTGTTTATCGAACCCGACCGCCGTGGCCAAGGCATCGGCCGGCAATTGCTCGACCACGCGCGTGCGCGCCATGACACCCTGACGGTAGACGTCAACGAACAAAACCCACAGGCCGTGGGGTTTTATCTGCACTATGGCTTCATCCAGGTCGCACGCTCGCCGCTGGATGGCGAAGGCAAACCCTTTCCCTTGTTACATATGGCTCTACCGACTTCCCCACCTGAAGGTATCGAACAATGTTGATCAAGAAAGCCCTGACCACCGTCGCCCTGCTCGCATCGCTGCTGGGCGCCTCGGCCGCGTTTGCGCATGCCCACCTCAAGAGCTCGACGCCTGCGGCCGACAGCACCGTCGCGGCGCCTGCCGACCTGCGCCTGACGTTCAGCGAAGGCGTCGAAGCCGTCTTCACCAAGGTGTCGCTGAGCAAGGACGGCACCGAAGTCGCGATCAAGGGCCTGGAAACCCCCGACGCCGATAAGAAGACCCTGGTCGTCACGCCTACCGCACCGCTGGCCGCCGGCAACTATCGAGTAGTGTGGAACGCGGTGTCGGTCGACACGCACAAGAGCAACGGCGAATACAGCTTCAAGGTCGGCCAATAACCCATGGCGACACTGCTGGTGCTGTGCCGCTTTGTGCACTTCATCGTCGTGCTGTTGATGTTCGGGGCCTGTGCCTTCAGGCCCTGGCTGTTAGGCACTGAACGGCAACCGGCACTTGACCGGCACCTGCTGCACATCACCCGCGTGCTCGCCGGCTTGGCGCTGTGCTCCGGCGTGGCCTGGTTGTTGTTGATCACCGCCAGCATGGCCGGCAGTTGGAGCGCGGCGCTGCAACCGGCGACCGTGCAGTTGGTGCTGGGCAAAACCTTCTTTGGCCAGGTGTGGGCCTGGCATCTGTTGTTGAACCTGCTGCTGGTGATCGCGCTGATCAAACCCTGGCCGGCCTTGCGCCTGCCGTTGATCAGCCTGCTGCTGGTCACGCTGGCACCGGTGGGCCATGGCGCCATGCTCAATGGGTTGAGCGGGCAACTGCTGATCCTCAACCAGGTGGTACACCTGGTGTGCGTCGGCGCCTGGCTCGGTGGCTTATTGCTGCTGGTGTTGATCCTGAGGCACCCGCGAGAGGATGCGCTGGCAACCATCCTCAAGCGTTTCAGCGGCGTGGGTTATGGCTTGGTCAGCGGGTTGCTGGTGACGGGGCTGATCAATGTGCGCGTGCTCACCGGGCAGCTATGGCCCACGCCGTTGTTCAATGGCTTTGCATTGATTCTGTTGATCAAGGTGCTGCTGGTGCTGGGCATGCTGGCGCTGGCGCTGCTGAACCGCCTGCGTATCGAACGCTGTGATGAACGCCTGGGCAGCTTGAAGGCCAGTGTGATGCTGGAGTGGTCACTGGGCGTAGCGGCGGTGGCGGCGGTGTCCCTGCTCGGCACGCTCCCGCCGATGCTCCTCGCCGACTGAGCCCCAACTTCCGACCACCTCATCATACAACCCCCAGCACACAGAAAATCCCCTGTGGGAGGGGGCTTGCTCCCGATAGCGGTGTGTCATCCACCGCAAGCATCATTGATAGACCGCTATCGGGAGCAAGCCCCCTCCCACAGGTCGGGTTGACAAGCTGGGGGGAGCGTAAGGATACTCGAGACAAGTCATACGACAACCTACAACAATAATGGAATCCACATGACCACAATCACCTCGCCCACACCCTTCAACCGCCTGCTGCTCACCGGCGCCGCCGGGGGCTTGGGCAAAGTCCTGCGTGAACGCCTGCGCCCCTATGCTCGGGTGTTGCGCCTGTCGGACATCGCCCCGATGGCCCCGGCCGCCGACGCGTCTGAAGAAGTGCAACCCTGTGACCTCGCCGACAAACACGCCGTGCACCAGTTGGTCGAAGGTGTCGACGCGATCCTGCATTTTGGCGGCGTGTCAGTGGAGCGCGCCTTTGAAGAGGTACTCGGCGCCAACATCTGCGGGACTTTCCACATCTACGAAGCCGCCCGCCGCCACGGCGTGAAGCGCGTGGTCTTCGCCAGTTCCAACCATGTGATCGGCTTCCACAAACAAGGCGAAATCCTCGACGCCCACTCCCCTCGCCGCCCGGACAGCTACTACGGTCTGTCCAAATCCTACGGCGAAGACCTGGCCAGTTTTTACTTCGACCGTTACGGCATCGAGACCGTGAGCATCCGTATCGGCTCCTCGTTCCCCGAACCGCAAAACCGCCGGATGATGCACACCTGGCTGAGCTTCGACGACCTCACGCAACTGCTGGAACGTGCGCTCTACACCCCCAACGTCGGCCATACCGTGGTGTACGGCATGTCGGCTAACCTCGACACCTGGTGGGACAACCGCTACGCCGTGCACCTGGGCTTTGTGCCCAAGGACAGTTCCGAAGTGTTCCGCGCCCAGGTCGAAACCCAGCCACCCATGGCTGAAAACGACCCGGCCAAGGTCTACCAAGGCGGTGCGTTTTGCGCGGCCGGCCCCTTCGGTGACTGAACCATGCCCGCTGAATTGATCGTCGACGCCCGCAACACCGTGGGCGAATGCCCAGTCTGGGTACCCGAGGAACAGGCGCTGTATTGGGTCGATATTCCCAACGGCGGCCTGCAACGCTGGAGCGCCGCCACCGGCCACCTCGCGGCCTGGAAAGCCCCGCAAATGCTTGCCTGCATCGCACGTAGCGACGCCGGCAACTGGGTTGCCGGCATGCAAACCGGGTTTTTCCAACTCACCCCGCACAACGACGGCAGCCTCGACACCACCCCCTTGGCGACCGTCGACCACCCGCGCGCGGACATGCGCCTGAACGACGGTCGCTGTGATCGCCAGGGCCGCTTCTGGGCCGGCAGCATGGTCTTGGACATGGGCCTTGGGGCCGCCGAGGGCACTCTTTATCGCTTCGCCGCAGGTGCAACGCCGCAGGCTCAGCTAAGCGGGTTTATCACCCTCAACGGCCTGGCCTTCAGCCCCGATGGGCGCACGATGTATGTCTCGGACTCGCATCCGTCGGTGCAGCAGGTCTGGGCGTTCGATTACGATCTGGAGAGCGGCACACCGTCCAATCGCCGTGTGTTCATCGACATGCACGCGCACCCCGGCCGCCCCGACGGCGCGGCCGTCGATGCCGACGGCTGCTATTGGATCTGCGCCAACGACGCAGGCTTGGTCCACCGTTTCACCCCCGAGGGCCGCCTCGACCGCTCGCTCAGCGTGCCGGTGAAAAAACCCAGCATGTGCGCGTTCGGCGGCAGTCGCCTGGACACCTTGTTCGTCACCTCGATTCGGGACGACCACAGCGAGCAGTCCCTGGCTGGCGGCGTGTTCGCCCTCAACCCCGGTGCCCAGGGGTTACCCGAACCTACGTTTGCGTGTCGCAAGCCTGGGTGACGCTGGTACCTGTTGAACGGCGTGGTCTCAAGGCGGGCTGTTTTTCAAGCGCCCCGCGGTGTCGATACTGACGACCACCGACAACCCCGGCCGCAGCCGCTCGCTCTCGGCCTGGTCGGGGTCGACCGTAATCCGCACCGGCACGCGCTGGGCGATCTTGACGAAGTTGCCGGTGGCGTTATCGGCCTGCAACAGGCTGAACTCCGAACCGGTCGCCGGGGAAATATGCTGCACCGTGCCATGAAACTTGCGGTGGTTCAGCGCATCCACGGTGAAGGTTACCGGCTGGCCGACCTGCACGTTGTCCATCTGGGTTTCTTTCATATTGGCGATCACCCACAACTGCGGGGGCACCAGGGCCATCAACTGCGCGCCGGAATTGACATAGGCCCCAAGGCGCACGCCAATCTGCCCCAACTGGCCGTCACGCGGTGCGGTGATGCGGGTGTTGGACAGGTCGATGCGCGCCAGTTCCACCGCCGCCTCGGCACTGGCCACGGCGGCCTCCAGCGAACCGCGATTGACGATCACGGTTTGCAGATCCTGCCGGGCAATTTCCAGGCTGGCCTGGGCTTGGGCCACCGAGGCGATCGTCTGCGCGTTCGCCGCACGGGTCACGTCCAGCTCGCGCTTGGACACGGAACCGTCGCCGATCAGCTCTTCATTGCGGCGCAGGTCGGCAAGGCTCTTGCGCGACTGCGCCTGGCTATCGGCCAACGCGGCCTGGCGCAGCTTGATGGTGGCTTCGGCGCTGTTGCGCTGCTGCACTACATTGGCCAACGCGGCTTTCTGTACCGCCAGTTGGGCCAGTGCCTGGTCGAGGCGTTGCTTGTAGATGCGGTCGTCCAGGCGCACCAGCAGGTCGCCGGCTTTCACGTACTGGAAGTCCTGCACCGGCACCTCAAACACATAACCGCTCAGTTGCGGGCCGATGATCGTCACCTGGCCGCGTACCAGCGCATTTTCAGTGGTCTCCACGGCGCTGCTGAACGGCGGCAATTGCCAGGCATACAACACGATCAACACACCGACGATGGCAATCGCGGCAAAGCCCAGCGAAGAGACGATGCGCACCCGCAACGAGCGCGGTTCGGTAATGGTCGAGCCCGGTGGGGTGCTGCCTTCCGGGGTCGAGGCAATGGCGTTGGTGGTCGTAGTTGTCGATTCGGTCATGAAGAAACGCCGCTAGGTTGAACGGGAGGAGTGGCTGCTCGGGTGGTACTCATCAGCCATAGGCTGCGCAAAAAGATCCAGGTCATGGTCAGTATCGCGATGATCGCGATCAGCATGAAGACATCGTTGTAAGCCATTACGTTCGCCTCCCGGGTCGCGGCCGTGGCGAGGCTGCGGATGCCCATCAGGTTACGCAATTCCGGGTCGGCGACGATACCGCCATAGGCCGAACCGCCGCTCTGTACCCGTGCGGCCACGCGGGGGTCGAGCAAGGTCAAGTGCTCGACGATCATGCTTGAATGATACTTTTCGCGCACGATCTGGAAGGTGCCGAGCAACGCCGCGCCGATCAGGCCGCCGAGGTTCTGGCAAATGCCGAACATCACCGAAAAACTCACCAGGTTGCGCGGGTTGGTCAGCACGTTCTTCGTGCCCAGCACCATGGTCGGCCCCAGGAAGAACGTACCGCCAAAGCCCAGCAGGAACTGACTGATATACAGGTTCTGCGGCCGGGTCAGGTTGCTGGAAAAACTGTCCATCACCGACCCCGTGGCCATCAGCGCCAGGGAAATCACCAGGGGCATCAACAGGTGCGCGGGGTTGATGGTCAACGCGCTGACCACCAGCCCGGCGATCGCGCCGGCCAGCATGACCACGTACAGCGTGTGCATCTGTTGGTAGCTCATGTTCAACATCTGCATGAACCCCACCGCGCCGGTGGACTGCTCGGACAGCACCATGCGAATCAGGATCACCGCCAGCGCCAGGCGAATCATGGTGCCGCTGCCCAGCCAGCGGGTCATCAGCATCGGGTTGGCGCGGTTATGTTCGATGGCCAGGCCAGCCATGATCAGTATCAGCGAGGCGGCCGAGGCGATGCCGATCCACGGCGCTTCCAGCCACCAGTCGATACGGCCCAGGGACAACACCGCGCACAGCAGCGCCACGCCGCTGGCGAGGATGGCGAAGGTGAGGAAGTCGAGTTTTTCAAAGGTCTTGAAACGGTCGCCCGGCGGCAGCTTGAGCAGGAACACACAACCCAGGCAGATCAGCGCCAAGCCCAGCTCGAACAGGTACAGGCCGCGCCACTCGGCAATCTGCAGCAAGTCTTCGGAGAACAGTCGCGCCAGCGGCAAGGCCAGCTGCGCGGTGCCCAACCCCAGGACCAGGGCTTTGAGGCGCCACTTGGCCGGGAATGCCTGGATCATGTAGTACAACCCCAGGGAACTCAGCGCCGCACCCACCATGCCGTGCGCCGCCCGCACCGCAATGGCCGAACTGAGGTCGTTGACGAACAAGTGGCCGAAGGTCACCAGCGCATATAGCACCAGGAACACTTCGGTAAACGCGCGCAGGCCGAACTGCTGGCGGAACTTCACCAGGAGCAGGTTCATGCACACGTTGGTCATCACATAGGCGGCGGGCAGCCAGGCCATTTCGGCGGTGGTCGCCCCCAATGCGCCTTGCAGGTATTGCAGGTTGGCGATGACCAGGGCATTCCCCAGCCCCCCGGTGATCGCCACCAGCACGCCCACCAGCGCGAACAGCCAGCGTTTGTGGGTGGGGTGCAGCGGCGTCGACGGCGAACCGGGCAGGCTCGGGCGCTCGTGGGGTTCCCAGGTGTGGGGAGTGTATTTGTCCATTCGATGACCTAGATGAACCGACGGGGCCGGTCGGTAAAAGCACGACTCAGGGATAGTAAACCTGAGAGCCGCTCATCTTGCCATCTTGGGGTGGGGTTCACGTCAGTCTGTGGCTGCTCGGATGCCTCTAAAGCGCACTCCTGATCAGATCCAGCCCAGCCAACTCCAGTAAGTCGCCGCAAATACCAGCATCAACCCATACCCCACCAGCGTCACCCAGACCCCGACCTTGGCAAATTGCCTGGCCGTAAACGTCGCCGTGCCCAGGCACACCATGTTCTGCGGCGCATTGATCGGCAGGATAAACCCATAGCTCATCACAAACCCCAGCAGCATGGTCATCCCCAACCGGTTGAACTCCCCCGGCAAGGTCTGCAACACCGCAATCAGGATCGGCAGCAACGCCGAGGTCAGGGCCGTGGCGCTGGCGAAGCCCAGATGGATCAGGATCAGGAACGCGCCAAGAATCGCAAACACGCCCAACGGCCCCACCTGATCCAGCCCGGTGTGCGCCACCACCTGCGAACCCAGCCATTGCCCGGCGTGGGTGGTCAGCAGCGCCGTGCCCAGGCTGATGCCCACGCCGAACACAATCACCGTGCCCCACGGAATGCGCGATTGCACATCCTTCCAGGTCATCACGCCCAGGCCCGGCAACAGCAGGCATACCAGCCCGGCGTAAGTGGTCGAGGTGGTGTCGAAATTGTGCAGGCGCCCTTCCGTGGCCCAAGCCAACAACAGCAATACCGACACGGCGAGCAAGCGTTTCTGCGGGCCGCTCATGGGGCCGATGTCCAGCAGCGACTGCGCCACCGCTTCTTTACCGCCGGGGATGCTGTCGGTTTCCGGCGGCAGCAACTTGAGCACCAGAAACAACAACACGGCCGACATAATCAGCGCCCACGGCGCGCCGGCGATCAGCCAGTCGATCCACGACACGCGCTGGCCGAGCATCTTGTCCATGAAGCCGACGCTCAGCAGGTTCTGCGCCGCGGCGGTCTGGATACCGACGTTCCAGATGCTGGTGCCCTGGGCCACCACGATCATGATACCGGCGGCGATGTTCGAGCGTTTATCGACGCCAAAGGCGGCGATCACCCCCATCATGATCGGCACCACACAGGCACTGCGCGCCGTGGCGCTGGGCACCACCAGGCTGAGCAGGATCGTCACGGCAATCGCGCCGAGCAGGATGCGCCGGGTAGTGGTGCCGACGCGGCTCAGGGTCACCAAGGCAATGCGCCGGTCCAGGCCGGTGTGGGTCATCGCCGCCGCAATGAACAACGCGCCCGCCACCAGCGCCAGCGCGGGGTTGGAGAAGCCGGTCAGCGCCATGCTGATGGCCGGGCTGGAGCCGATCAGTTGCGTCGGGTCTTGCAGCGAGGGTGCGGTGCCGAGCAAAAACGCCATGAGCGAGGTGATCATGATCGCGCTGGCTTCATAGGACACCGCTTCGCTGATCCACACCACCACGGCAAACGCGAGGATCGCCAGCATGCGCTGCCCAGCCACGGGCAGGTCGGCCGGCAGCGGCAACCACAGCACGCCGACCATCACCAGTACGGCGACCATCAGGCCCAGGGGTAACTTGAAGGATGCAGCGCTTGTAGCAGGGGCGTTCATGGACGGCTCCGGGCCTCTGGATCGGGCCTGGAGCATGAGGCAAAGCGTCGCGTGGCGTGTTGACAGGTATCAACACCCTAGGCCAATAACTGGCTCAACACTGCGCGCAACTTGCCCGGTTTGACCGGCTTGTTCAGCAACGGCGCATCCAGCCGGCGCAACGCGCGGCGGCATTGGTCGGTGCGGTCGGCGGTAATGATCACCGCCGCAATCTTCTGCCCGAAATGCTCGCGCAGGTGCTTGACCACCTCGCACCCCAGCACCCCATGGTCCAGGTGGTAGTCCGCCAGGATCAGCTCCGGCGCCCGGCCCTGCAACGCCAGCAATGCGCCCGCCTGATCGGTGGCGGTCAGCACTTCGCAGCCCCATTGGCCGAGCAATGCACGCATGCTGTCGAGGATGCTCACTTCGTTGTCGATCACCAGTAAACGCCGCCCCGGCAGCGGGTTGCCGGTCGTCGCTTGCACCGGCAGTTGGCTGATTGCCGCAGGCATCTCGGCGCTCATCGGCACCTCAATGCTGAACATCGAACCGCGCCCCGGCCAGGACCGCACCGCCACCGGGTGGCCGAGGATTTCGGCGATCCGCTCGACAATCGCCAGGCCCAGCCCGACGCCCTTGCGGTCCGCCGCACGGCCGACGTCGAGCTGGTTGAACTCCAGGAAGATCGCCTCCAGCCGGTCCGCCGCAATACCACGCCCGGTATCCCAGACCTCGAGGCGCAGGCGATCGCCCCGGCGGCGTGCGCCGAGCAGGATGCACCCCTCATCGGTATAGCGGCAGGCATTACTCAGGAAGTTACGCAAGATGCGCGTCAACAACCGCAAGTCGCTGCGGATCGCATAGCGGCCGGTGTGCACCCGCAGGTTCAACCCCGACGCCTGGGCCACCGACTGAAACTCCGAAACCAGCGGCGCAAATAGCTCATCGAGCCGATACACGGCCATGTCCGGCTTGACCGCCGCCTGGTCCAGGCGCGAGATATCGAGCAAGTCCGTCAGCAGGTCCTCGGCACCTTCCAGCGCCTGGTGCGTACGTTCCACCAGCACCTGCTCGACGCTGGGCAACTGCCGTTCGCGCAAGGTGGCGATCAACAAACGGGCGGCATTCAGTGGCTGCAACAGGTCATGGCTGGCGGCGGCGAGGTATTTGTCCTTGCTGCGGTTGGCGGCTTCGGCGGCGTCGCGAGCGTCGCGCAGGTCCTGTTCGATCCGTTCGCGCTGGGCGATCTGCTGTTGCAGGTTGTGGTTGGCTTCCAGCAGCTCATCGGTACGTGCGGCGACCCGCTGTTCCAGCTCGTCGTTGAGACGGATGTAGCGCTTGCGTTCGGCCTCCAGCTCATCCAGGCGTGCGGTGAGCTCCGGGTAATGGCTCTTGCGCGCCGACTGGTCGCCAAGGCCCAGCAACCCGGCGAGGGCGCGCTGCTGGTCGTCAGAGAGCTTCGCCATAGACGACCTCGACGTCACGCTGGCTCGACTCCCGAGGGTTGGTGAGGATGCAGGGGTCGTGCATCGCATGGCGCGACAGGAACGGAATATCCGCCACACGCACCCCATGCAGGCCCAGGGTTTCGTGGAAGCCAATCGCATGTTTCAGCGCGATCAGATGGTCCACCAGCCGCCCGCAGATCTGCCGATGGTTGAGCCCCCGGCAGTCGATGCCGAACGTCTCGGCGATCACCTGGAAACGCTCCGGCGCCGAGTTGTAATTGAACGCCACCACATGCTCCACCAGCACCGCGTTGCACAGGCCATGAGGCAAATCGAGAAACCCGCCCAGGCTGTGGGACATGGCATGCACCGCGCCGAGGATCGCATTGGAAAACGCCAGACCGGCCTGCATGCTGCCGAGCATGATCTTCTCACGCAGGGCAATATCGCCGGGGTTGGCGATCATCTGCACCAGGTTGCCGTTGATCAGGCGCATCGCTTCCAACGCGTGAGGATCGGTGAGCGGGCCGTGGCCGGTGGAGACGAACGCTTCGATGGCATGCACCAACGCGTCAATGCCGGTACAGGCCGACAGGAACGGGTCCATGCTGGCGGTGGTTTCCGGGTCGATCAGCGACACATCCGGCACCACCGCCTTGCTGACGATGGAGAACTTCATGCGTTCCTGCTGATTGGAGATGATCACGAACTGCGAGACATCCGCCGAAGTGCCGGCGGTGGTCGGTATCAGTATCAGCGGTGGGCTGGGCACGCGGAGGGTATCCACGCCTTCGAAATCGAGGATGCTACGGTCGTGGGCGACCACAATGCCGATGGCCTTGCCGCAATCCATCGGGCTGCCGCCGCCGATGGCGACAATCACGTCACAGTGGTGTTCACGGTACACCTCGGCACCGAGCATTACTTCCTCGACACGGGGGTTGGGCGAGACGGCGCTGTACAGGCAGTAATCGATGCCGAGCGCTTGCAGGCTGGCTTCGACATCGGCCACCCAACCGGCGGCAATCACGCCGGGGTCGCTGACCACCAGCACCTTGCGTGCGCCGAAGGTCTTGGCGTAATTACCGACGTTGTGCCGGCAGCCGGCACCAAAGATGATTTCAGGAGAAACGAATTTACGCAGCGGGCTCAGAGTCTGGCTCATGGGTAAGCCTGTTTTTATTATTTTGGAAGATGCGCTCCACACTAACCCATCCGGCTGCGATTGCAATCAGACCAAAGGGGCATCCTCCACACAGCACCGGCCAGCACAAGGCTGGCCGGCGGTGAATCAACGGCTGGCGAAGTACATGGTCACTTCGAAGCCGATACGCAGGTCGGTAAACGCGGGTTTAGTCCACATGGGCATGTCCTCTTGTTGTGCCGGAAGATCCCGGTCGGGCCATTAATGCATGGGGGGTGTGGGCGGCGAATGCTACTTTCGAAGTAGCGGTTGCAGTGCATTAGTCGCGGATGCAGGCAAATCAAAATGGGAGATGCAGAGCCCGCCATGACCCAATGCCACTACCTCGACCAATCCCAACATTGAAATACGGTCCATGTGGGAGGGGGCTTGCCCTAATGCCAGTTAGTTAAGCGATATAGCAGACGATGGATAACCTGTGGGAGGGGGCTTGCTCCCGATAGCAGTGTGTCAGTCAACACCTATGCCACTGACACACCGCTATCGGGAGCAAGCCCCCTCCCACAATGAATTGCATTGCAAGTTGAGGGTTAGAAGAAGCCCAGCGGATTGATGTCGTAGCTCACCAACAGGTTTTTGGTCTGCTGGTAGTGATCGAGCATCATCTTGTGGTTTTCACGCCCCACGCCCGACTTCTTGTACCCGCCAAACGCCGCATGCGCCGGGTACAGGTGATAACAGTTGGTCCACACCCGCCCGGCCTTGATCGCGCGGCCCATGCGGTAGGCGCGGTTGATGTCGCGGGTCCACAGGCCGGCGCCCAGGCCGAATTCGCTGTCGTTGGCGATCGCCAGTGCTTCGGCCTCGTCCTTGAAGGTGGTCACGCCCACCACAGGGCCGAAGATTTCCTCCTGGAACACGCGCATCTTGTTGTGCCCCTTGAGCAAGGTCGGCTGGATGTAATAGCCGCTGGACAGGTCGCCCTCCAGACGCTCGGCCGCGCCGCCGGTGAGCAGCACGGCGCCTTCTTGCTGGGCGATCTCCAGGTAGGACAGGATCTTGTCGTATTGCTGCTGCGACGCCTGGGCGCCGACCATGGTCTCGGTGTCCAGTGGGTTGCCGCGCTTGATCTTGACGACCTTCTTCATCACCTCGGCCATGAACGGCTCGTAGATCGACTCCTGCACCAGCGCCCGCGACGGGCAGGTGCACACCTCGCCCTGGTTGAAGAACGCCAGCACCAGACCTTCGGCGGCCTTTTCAATAAAGGCCGGCTCGGCGCGCATGATGTCTTCAAAGAAGATGTTCGGCGACTTGCCGCCCAGCTCGACGGTGGACGGGATGATGTTCTCGGCGGCGGCATGCATGATGTGCGCGCCCACCGGGGTGGAACCGGTGAAGGCGATCTTGGCGATACGCTTGCTGGTGGCCAGCGCCTCCCCCGCTTCTCGTCCAAAGCCCTGCACGATGTTGAGCGCGCCCGGCGGCAGCAGGTCGCCGATCAGCTCGGCGAACACCATGATCGAAAGCGGCGTCTGCTCGGCGGGTTTGAGCACAATGCAGTTACCGGCCGCCAATGCCGGTGCCAGTTTCCACGCGGCCATCAGCAGCGGGAAGTTCCATGGAATGATCTGCCCGACCACGCCCAGCGGCTCGTGGAAGTGATAGGCCGCAGTGTGCTCGTTGATCTCGGCGGCGCCGCCTTCCTGGGCGCGGATGCAACCGGCGAAGTAACGGAAGTGGTCGGCGGCCAGGGGCACGTCGGCGTTGAGGGTTTCGCGCACGGCCTTACCGTTGTCCCAGGTCTCGGCCACGGCCAGCACTTCGAGGTGTTGCTCAATACGGTCGGCGATTTTCAACAGCACCAAAGCACGATCCTGGGCCGAGGTTTTGCCCCAGGCATCGGCGGCGGCGTGGGCCGCGTCCAGGGCCTTGTCGACATCGGCGGCGCTGGAGCGCGGGAATTCGGCGATCACTTCACCGGTGACCGGCGAGGTGTTGGTGAAATACTCACCCTTGAGCGGCGCGACGAACTCGCCGCCGATGTAATTGCCGTAGCGCGGCTTGAACGTGACGATGGCGCCGGGGGTGCCAGGTTGTGCGTAGATCATGATGAGGCCTCTGTCGGGGTCCGAGCCTGTCGGTCAACAGGCGATGAGCCGATGGTAAAGAGCCCTCGCTGCCGGGCGAATGCGCCGTTGGCAGGAGGGCCCTGGTCATTTGGTCGTAGAACTAGTGCTTGGCCACCAGTTCCTTGGGGAGCTTGAAGGTCCAGAGCATGCCGCCCTGGTTGAAGTCCTTGACCCGCTTGGCCACCTCGCCGCCCCACAGCGGCACCGCGCCGCCCCAGCCGGAGAGCACCGACACGTACTGCTCGCCGTCCATCTCCCAGGTCACGGGTGAGCCGAGCACGCCGGAGCCGGTCTGGAACTCCCAGACTTTTTCCCCGGTCTTGGCATTGAAAGCCTGCAGGAAGCCTTCCGGCGTACCGGTGAAGACCAGGTTGCCCTTGGTGGTCAGTACCCCGCCCCACAGCGGCGCGAAGTTCTTGTGGCGCCAGACTTCCTTGCCGGTTTTCGGATCGATGGCGCGCAGCACGCCGATATAGTCTTCATTCAGCGGTTTGATGGTGAAGCCCGCGCCGAGGAACGCCGCGCCTTTCTTGTAGGCGATGCCTTCGTTCCAGATGTCCATGCCCCACTCGTTGGACGGCACGTAGAACAGCCCGGTGTCGCGGTTGTAGGCCATCGGCATCCAGTTCTTCGCCCCCAGGAACGCCGGGGCGACAAACACCGAGGTGCCTTTGGTTTCGCTGCCGGGGGCGCCGGGGCGGCTGGCTTCGTTGTAGATCGGGCGGCCATCTTTATCCAGGCCGCTGGCCCAGGTGATCTTGTCGACAAACGGGAAGCCGCGGATGAATTTGCCGTTGGTGCGGTCGAGCACGTAGAAGAAGCCGTTGCGGTCGGCAGTAGCTGCCGCCTTGATTTCCTTGCCGCCTTCGCTGTAGTTGAAGGAAATCAACTCGTTGACGCCGTCAAAGTCCCAACCGTCGTGCGGCGTGCTCTGGAAATGCCACTTGATGCTGCCGTCATCCGGGTTCAGCGCCAGGCGCGAAGAGGAATAGAGGTTATCGCCAGGGCGCAGGTGGGAGTTCCACGGTGCCGGGTTGCCGGTGCCGAACAGCAGCAGGTTGGTCTCCGGGTCGTAGTAGCCGCCCAGCCAAGGCGCGGCGCCGCCGGTTTTCCATAGGTCGCCGGGCCAGGTCTTGCCCGGCGCACCGCCGGAAATGCCGTTTTCCACGGCCTTGCCGTCCTTGTACACGTAGCCCATATGCCCTTCTACCGTGGGCCGGGTCCACAGCAGGTCGCCGTTTTTCGGGTCATACGCTTCGATCTTGCCCACCACGCCGAACTCGCCACCGGCCACGCCGGTAATCAGCTTGCCGTTGATCACCAAGGGCGCGGCGCTGATGGAGTAGCCTTCCTTGTGGTCGGCGACTTTTTTACTCCATACCACTTTGCCGGTGTCTTTGTTCAGCGCCACGAGCTTGGCGTCGAGCGTGCCGAAGAACACCAGGTCGCCATACAGTGCCACGCCCCGGTTGATCACGTCGCAGCACGGGCGAATGTCATCGGGCAGGCGCGCGTCGTATTGCCAGAGTTTCTTGCCGGTGCGCGCATCGACCGCGAATACCCGCGAGTAGGAGCCGGTGAGGTACATGACCCCATCCTTGACCATCGGCTGCGCCTGCTGCCCGCGTTGTTTCTCGCCACCAAAGGAAAACGCCCAGGCCGGGCGCAGGTCTTTGACGTTGTCGACATTCAGCGTATCGAGCGGGCTGTAGCGCTGGCCCTGGACGCCCAGGCCATTGGTCACGATCTGGCCGGGGTTTTTCGGGTCCTGGAGAATATCCTGATCGGTCACGGCGGCATGGGCCTGGCCGGCCAGCAGGAGGGCACCGAGCAACACACTCAAGGCGAAGGGTTGGCGGCGTGCGGGTTGGGTCATGACGGCTACCTCTGCGGTTTTTTGTTATACCCGGGAAATTTTCCCGGTCTGCCGGCGATTCTTGAGCGCAGCGGCCGCCGTCACAATTGACCGCTGTATCGAGATTGCTAGTTCCTTAGTAGCGGGGCCGGCGTGTCGACCCGTTGCAATTGCTCGCGTTCGTAACGCGGGTACAGGTGGCTGACGCTGCGGATCAGCTCGTAGCGGTTCAGGCTGATCGCGGCGAAACGCTCGGGGATCGGGCTGCGGATCAGCTCGGCCATCTCGCTGCCCTGTGCGGCGCCGTCGCGCAGCAGCTGGTCGAGCCAGGTCAGGTAGTCGCGCATTTGCTCAAGGGGTCGCGCATCGCCGGCGACTGGGCCGTGGCCGGGCACCAGCAGGGTCCAGGGCAAGGCCTGCAGACGTTCGATATCCGCCAGCCATGCCGCCAGCCCCGGGCTGTTGGGGGTGGTGAGCGCACGTTGGTAGAACACCAGGTCGCCGGCGAACAGCACACCGGTCTTGCTGTCGAGGATCGCCAGGTCCGCGCCGGTATGCCCGGTGAACGCCAGCAAGCGCAGATCATGGCTGCCGACGCTCAGCACACCGGGTTCGAGGACTTGGGTAGGCAGCACCACTTCGGTACCGCGCATCCAGTCACCGACCAGGCGATAGAGGTTTTCAGCCATGCCATCGCCCTGCTCGTGGAGCAAGCGCGTGGTGTCGGCCAGGGCGCCGATCGGCACCGTCTTGAACGCCTGGTTGCCCAGGGCGTGGTCGGGGTGATGATGGGTCAGCAGCACCTGGATCACCGGTTTGGCAGTGACGCCGGCAATCGCCTGGCGCAGCGCTTCGCCGTAGCGCCTGGACGGCCCGGTGTCGATCACCACCACGCCGGCTTCGGTGACGATGAACGCGGTGTTGACGATGTTGCCGCCATTGGTCTTGTTGAAGTTGTCGGTGCTGCCTTCCAACAGCCAAGTGTCGTCGGCAATCAGGCGGGGCTTGAGCGCGTAGTCGAGATCCGCCAGCGCGGGCAGGCTCAGGCACAGGCAACACAGCAGTATCCAGCGCATACCGCGCTCCTTGAGGTCAGGGGATGGCGGCGTCGATCTGGTTGCCGCTGTTGTCCCGCAGCAGCAGGCGCGTCGGCCCCGCCCTTTGGATGTCAAATGCCAGGTTGGGGTTTTCGCTGACCGCCGGGAACAACTCAAGCTCAGCCAGTACCTGGTCCTGAGCGTCGCGCAGTTGGGCGTGGTTGAGATAAAACTCCGGGATACCGCTGACCAGGCCATTGTCCATCGGGTGCGCCACCTGCACGCGCACGCGGCTGAACTCACCACGCGGATAACGCCCGCCCAGCACCTCGCCGATATGCTCTTCCCAGCCCGGCTGGGTGCGCACCACACTGGGTGCGGTGCAACCGCCACCGGCCGCGTCGATCAGGGCCGAGCCGACATGCCACACGCCATCATCGGTGAGCACCGCCGCGCGCAGCGGCGTGGCTTGTTCGATACGGATGCGGATCGACAACCACGGCAATACGCCGGCCTTGGGGTGGAAATCGACGATCTTCGGCAACGGGTTGAGTTCGGCCCAAGCCAGGATGTTCACCACGTGGCCATTGAAGGCGCGGGCGTCGATCTCCAGTGGCACCTGCCGCGCATCTTCGGCAAACGGCGGCGCCAGTAGCTTGACCCGCTCGTCGAACACGAACGGCGCATCGCCCAAGAACTGCTTCTGATAAAACGCCCACATCACCGACGGCACCGGGTCCACCTGCGTGGCGTGGGCCGCAAGCGGCAGCCAGCACGCCAACATCAGCCTCAGGCGCCAGTTCATTGGTACATCTCGGGCACTTCATAGCGCAGGCCGTAATGCTGGTAGATGGCTTGCAGCGAGCCGTCGCGGATCAAGCTTTCCAACGCCTCCTCCACGGCATAGGCCAATTGGCGGTTGCTTTCATGCACCGCCATGCCGATCTCCCAGCGTTGTTTGCCCATATTGGGGTAGGCGTTTTCAGCCAAAGCCAGTTGCGGGTCGTGGGCCTCATGCACCTGCCAATCGATTTCACCGCGCATGGCCATCACCGCGTCGATTTTCCCGGCCTTCATCGCCGCAAAGGCCTGGGGTACGCCCGGGTAATGATGGGTCTTGCCGGCGAGCATGCCGTTGAACACCGAGGTGAGGTAGAACGACGGCACGCTGTCGACTTCGACGCCGATGGGGTGCTGTTCGAATACCGCCACACTGGCGACACTGTCCAGGCGCCGACGGTCATAGGCCACCTGCCATTGTTCGTTCTGGTAAGGGCCGAACATCACCACCTGGCCGTTTTCCAGTTCGCCCTGGTCGTTGCGCCTCTGCGCATAGTCGTGATCGTAGGGCGCACGCAGCATCAGGTCGGCCAATTGATGATGGTGCAACGGGCTGCCGCGCCAGATGTAATCGCGCAGGTCGTCGTCGAGCTTCTCCCCGGCGGGCGCCCAGATCAGCGTCAACCGCACCCCCAGAGCCTTGGCCAGCGCCTGCGCGAGCTCCACATCGACCCCGCGCGGCGTTGTGCCCTGTTCGAAGCTGTAGGGGGCGAAGTTTTTGTACACCGCCACTTTCAGCTCACCCGCGGCGATGATCTGGTCATAGCTGCGCACCTGCGCCTGGGCGATCTGGCCGCACAGCAAGCACAGGCCCAGCAGCGCTGCGAACAGGCGCATGGCTTACTCCTCGACGCGCACGGAGTCCAGGTAAGTGCGCACCGCCCACAAAGCCTCCTGGCTCAGGTAGTCGGCCATTTTCGGCATGTACACCCGCCCGTCACGCACTGCGCCATTGCGCACGCGCTCCACAAACCACTCATCCCCCGCCTCGCCGGCGTCCAGCAGGCGCAGGTCAGGCGCGATACCACCGGACTTGGCTTCCAGCCCATGGCACGCGGCGCAGTTCTGGTTGTAGGCGGAGGCGCCGATCTCCACGGCTTTATCGTGCTCGGGCGAGGTGCGATAAGGGTTCACGGCAGCCCAGCCGTCAGCGTCGACCGCCACCCCGGCATCCTTGATCGCCGTCAGCCCTTTGGTCTCCACCGCTTGCGGCACCACATTGCCATGGGCCAGCGCGGAACCGGCACCGATCACACCGACCAACAGCCCGGCCACGAGCAAGGCATTGCGTTTTGTTGTCATTATTTTTGCCCTCAGGATTGCACGCAAAACCTCATGGTTCGAGGTTATGGCAGGCATCTTAAAAACCCTGGGCCACGGGCCGTATGCTGCTTTGGTGGCCGCGCCCTCCTCCCTTGGTAGTAGGGCTTGTGGGGCACGCCTAAAACAGCGGCGCTGCGGGACGTCTTGCCGGCCTCGGCGGACTTGCGGGCTACGACCTTGGTACTGGCTCAGCGGTACTTTCTGCATATTTGCAGGGGGAACGGGGCTTTCTATGCTGGCGCTACCTGTCATGGAGTGCCTTATGCGCCAGCTTGCCCCCTACGCCGTGATCTGCCTGCTGGCGATGGTGTGTGCCCCTGGCAGCCAGGCCGCCGAGGCACCGTTGCCGGTGCCCATCGGTTACCTGGCGTATCGCCCCGACCCGGGACCATTGCTGTCCAATGTGATCGGCGAACCCGCCGACGCCGGGCAACGCGGCGCTGAATTGGCGATCATCGACAGCAACAGCACCGGCGCCTTTCTCAACCAGCATTACAGCCTCACCAGCGCCACGGTCGACACGCCCGAGGCCCTGCTCGCCGCCGCCAAGGCCCAGCATGACCAGGGCCTGCGCCTGTTCGTGGTCAACGCCCCCGCCGCCAGCCTGCGCCAACTCAGCGCCGCATTGCCCGACAGCCTGCTGTTCAACGCCGGCAGCCCCGATGACCGCCTGCGCAGTACCGACTGCCTGGGCAACGTACTGCACAGCCTGGCGAGCCGCGCGATGCTGGCCGATGCGCTGATGCAGTTTCTGGTGGTGCGCAAATGGCAACGGGCGCTGCTGATCGTCGGCCCGACCGAGGATGACCAGGCCTATGCCGCCGCCCTGCGCCGCGCCGCCAAGCGTTTCGGCGTGCGCTGGGTCGCGGAAAAAGCCTGGCGTTTCGATAACGATCAACGCCGCAGCGCCCAGGCCGATATGCCGCTGTTCACCCAAGCGGATGACTATGACGTGGTACTGGTGGCCGACGAGCGCGGCGACTTCGGAGAATACGTGCCCTACCAGACCTGGTACCCGCGCCCGGTGGCCGGCACCCAGGGCCTGACCCCCACCGGCTGGCACAAAACCGTGGAGACCTACGGCGCCGCGCAATTGCAAAAGCGCTTCGAAGCCCTGGCCGGGCGCTGGATGAACGACCGCGACTTCGCCGCCTGGATGGCGGTGCGCAGCGTCGCCAGCGCCGTCAGCAAGCTGCGTCAGGCCGACCCCATGGCGATCCGCCAACTGGCGCTGGGCGAGCAACTGCCGCTGGATGGTTTCAAGGGCCGCAAGCTCAGTTATCGCCCTTGGAATGGCCAACTGCGCCAGCCGATCCCCATCGTGCAGCCGCGTGCGCTGGTCAGTACCTCGCCTCAAGAGGGTTTCCTGCACCCCTTCAACGAAATGGACAGCTTGGGCTATGACCAGCCCGAGGTGACCTGCCGCTATCCCTGAACACTTAAAACAATAAGGAATCCGCCATGCGCCGCACCCTGCTTTCATGCGCCCTGCTGCTTGCCGCCGGGCACGCCGTGGCCAGCACCGCCTGGGTCTCCAACGAGAAAGACAACAGCCTGAGCCTGATCGATATGCAGACCCTGCAAGTCACCGACACGCTCAAGGTCGGCCAGCGTCCACGCGGCCTGCTGCTGTCCCATGACAATAAGCTGTTGTACATCTGCGCCAGTGACTCGGACCGGGTGCAAGTGATGGACGTGGCCACCCGCAAGATCATCAAGGAGCTGCCCTCCGGCAAAGACCCCGAGCAATTTGCCCTGCACCCCAATAACCGCTGGTTGTATGTGTCCAACGAAGACGATGCACTGGTCACGGTGATCGACACCGAAACTGCCAAGGTGCTGGGCCAGATCAACGTCGGCGTCGAACCCGAAGGCATGGCGGTCAGCCCCGACGGCAAGTGGGCGGTGAACACCAGCGAAACCACGAACATGCTGCATTGGATCGACACCCGTACCCAGACGCTGGCCGACAGTACCCCGGTGGACCAGCGCCCGCGCTTTGTCGAATTCAGCCACGACGGTGCGCAGCTCTGGGCCTCGGCGGAAATCGGCGGCACCGTGACGATTCTCGACGTGGCCAGCCGTGCGATCATCAAGACCCTGACCTTCAAGATCAAGGGCGTGCACCCGGACAAGGTGCAACCGGTGGGCATCAAGCTCAGCGCCGACGGCAAGTACGCATTTGTCGCCCTGGGCCCGGCCAACCATGTGGCGGTGATTGACGCCAAGACGTTCGAGATCCTCGACTACCTGGTGGTCGGCCGCCGCGTCTGGCAACTGGCGTTCACGCCCGATGAGAAACAGTTGCTGGCCACCAACGGCGTGAGCGGCGATGTGTCGGTGATCGATGTGGACAGCCTCAAGGTGGTCAAGTCGATCAAGGTCGGGCGCTACCCATGGGGTGTGGTGGTGACACCATGAACGCGCTGGACGTCAGCCAGCTCAGCTTCGCCTATGGCCCCCGGCAGGCGTTGCAAGCGGTGAGCTTCAGCCTGGCGCCGGGGCAGTTTGCAGCGTTGCTGGGGCCGAACGGGGCCGGCAAGTCGACCTTGATCGCCCTGCTCACGCGCTTGTACGACTTGCAGGCCGGCACGATCCGGGTGGGCGGGCATTGCCTGGCGCAGGCCCCGCGTGCGGCATTGCAGCAACTGGGGGTGGTGTTCCAGCAAAGCACCCTGGACCTGGATTTGAGCGTGGAACAGAACCTGCGTTATCACGCCGCGCTGCATGGCCTGTCGCGTCGCGAGGCGGCCGCACGGGTCGACGCCGAGCTGGCTCGCCAGGCCCTTGGCGAACGTCGCCGGGAGCGGGTGCGCGAACTCAATGGCGGCCACCGGCGCCGGGTGGAAATCGCCCGCGCACTGCTGCACGGGCCGCGCCTGCTGTTGCTCGACGAAGCCAGCGTGGGCCTCGACCCGGCCAGCCGGCTGGCGCTCAACCAGCATGTGCGCAGCCTGTGCCTGGACCAGGCAATCAGTGTGTTGTGGACCACCCACCTGCTCGATGAAGTGCGCGCCGAGGATGCATTGCTGATCCTGCATCAAGGCCGCTTGGTGGCCAGCGGGCAGGTCGACACGCTGATACGCGAACAAGGCGGCGACCTGGGCAGCCTGTTCGCCCGCCTGACACGCCCCACGCCGACGGGAGCTTTGGTATGAACGCTTACTGGCAATGTCTGCGCGGCATCGTGCTGCGCGAATGGCTGCGCTTTGTGCTGCAGCGCACGCGGTTTCTCAGCGCCCTGGTGCGCCCGCTGCTGTGGCTGCTCGTCTTCGCCGCCGGCTTTCGCGCCGCCCTGGGGATATCGGTGATCGAACCCTACGACACCTACATCCCCTATGAGGTGTACATCATTCCGGGGCTGGCCTGCATGATCCTGCTGTTCAACGGCATGCAAGGGTCGCTGGCGATGGTGTACGACCGCGAAATGGGCAGCATGCGGGTGCTGCTCACCAGCCCGTTGCCGCGCACGTTCCTGCTGTGCAGCAAACTGATGGCGACCGCGTTGATTTCGTTGTTGCAGGTGTATGGGTTCCTGGCGATTGCCTGGGTCTACGGTGTGCAACCGCCGGCCACGGGCCTGTTGCTGGCGTTGCCGGCGTTGCTGCTGGTGGCCCTGATGCTCAGTGCCCTGGGCCTGTTGCTGTCGAACGCGATCCGCCAGTTGGAGAACTTCGCCGGGGTGATGAATTTTGTAATTTTCCCGTTGTTCTTCCTGTCGTCGGCGCTGTACCCGCTGTGGAAGATGCGCGACTCCAGCGAGTGGCTGTATTGGTTGTGCGCAGTCAACCCGTTCACCCATGCGGTAGAACTGGTGCGTTTTGCCTTGTACGAACGCTTCGCGCCCCTGGCTCTGGCGGTGTGCCTGGGGCTGACCCTGACGTTCGCGCTGCTGGCGGTACTGACGTTCAACCCTCAGCATGCGGCCCTGCGCAAGAAAGGCTGAAAACTACTACTTTGGTACTGGTTTTCGTGTCTATCGTCGCATTCCCAAGGGCTCGGGACTGGCGTGTAATGGCGGCATAACGATAAGGACTACCCTGCCATGCTGCCCGCTCGATTGCCCCTGTTGGCCCTGTTGTGCCTGTTTGTCGCCCGCGCCCAGGCCGACACGCCGCTGTTTTCCGCCGACGGCATGCGCATCAGCCTGTATCGCAGCCCGACTCCCGAGCAGGTGAACGGCGCAACGACCCTCGACACGCCGGCCCTGCAAGCCCTGCTCACCCAGACCCCGCCACCGGTGTTGATCGACGTTTACCGCCGCCCCTGGCTGCAAGGCCGCTTCATTGAAGACCAGCCTCACGCCAACCTGCCCGGCAGCCACTGGCTGGCCAATACCGGCGACGGCGACCTCACGCCTGAGTGGCAGGGATATTTCGTGCGCCACTTGTACCGCTACACCGCCGGCGACCTGACACGAGCGCTGGTGTTCTATTGCCGCTCCGATTGCTGGTTGAGTTGGAACGCGGTAAAACGAGCCGCCAACCTGGGCTATACCTCTGTGTACTGGTATCGCGACGGCCTGGACGCGTGGGAAGCGGCAAACCTGCCGGTGGCAACGGCACAACCAGAACCCTTCCAATAATCAGAATAAAAAGGTGAACGGCCATGTACAAAATCCTGATTGCCGACGATCACCCGCTGTTTCGCGAAGCGATCCACAACGTCATCAGCGATGGTTTCCCCGGCAGCGACATCATGGAAACCGCCGACCTGGACAGCGCCCTCGCCCTGACCCAGGACCACGATGACCTCGACCTGATCCTGCTGGACCTGAACATGCCGGGCATGCACGGCCTCAATGGGCTGATCAACCTGCGCAACGAGTCGCCGACCATCCCGGTGGTGATCGTTTCGGCCGAGCAAGACAAGCAGATCGTGCTGCAAGCCATCACCTATGGCGCGGTGGGCTTCATCACCAAGTCCTCGCCGCGCCAGCAAATGACCGAGGCGATCCAGCAGATTCTCAACGGCAACGTATACCTGCCGTCGGACATCATCCGCACCCAGAAAAACACCGGGCAACGGCGCATGCACGACAACCCGGGCTTTGCCCCGGAATTGCTGCAGGCGCTGACACGCAAGCAATTGCTGGTGCTGGAGCGCATGACCAAGGGGGAGTCGAACAAGCAGATCGCCTATACCCTGGAGATTGCCGAGACCACGGTGAAGGCCCATGTGTCGGCAATCCTGCGCAAGCTGAATGTGCACAACCGCGTCCAGGCGATCCTCAGTGCCGGGGACATTGATTTCGGCTCATACCTGCGCCGCTGACCTTGTAGTGAGCGGGCTCGCCCTAATGCTAGTCAGTTAAGGATTAACGCGGTCACTGTGGGAGGGGCGGTGCGACGATTCGACTTGCTCCCGATAGGCCGCGCAGCGGCCCCAGGCACCTCGGTCTCACTGCAACACCGCATCGGTCTTGTTGGGGCGGCTGCGCCACCCGGCGCGGGGCAAGCCCGCTCACTACAAGGCCGGGCCGAGCAGGTGGCTCATGGCGGTCTTGAGTTTCATGGGGCGCACAGGCTTGTGCATCAGCGTGTACCCCAACTCACGGATCTGCAGCTTCAACTCATTGCTGTAGTTGGCGGTGATCATCATGGCCGGGATCGCACTGCCGCGCCGGGCGTTGATGCGGGCCACGGCGTCCACCCCGTTCTGATCGTCGTCCAGGTGGTAGTCGGCGATCAACAGGTCCGCCTCGGCGTGGTAGTTATCCACCTGCCGCGCCAGATCCTGCTCCGACAACGCCGTGATGACCCGGCAGCCCCACCCTTCCAGTAACGTGCGCATACCGGCGCAGATCGCCGCGTCGTTATCCAGCACCCACACCCGCGCACCTTGCAGGCGCTCCAGCAACGCTTCGCTCATCGCCACCATCGGCAGCGGCCTGGGCGCGGTAGCGCTGAGCGGCACCTCCACCGCAAACATCGAACCCTTGCCCGGCCAGGACCGGACGCTGATGCGATGGCCGAGTATCCCGGCGATCTTTTCCACGATCGCCAACCCCAGGCCCAACCCCCGGTCCTGGTCCGGGCGCTGCACATCGCCGCGCTTGAACTCCTGGAAAATCTCCTCCAGGCGCTCCTCGGCGATGCCCATGCCGCTGTCCCACACCTGGATCGACAACCGTTGCGGGTGGCGCCGGCAACCGAGCACTACACGGCCTTTATAGGTGTAGCGAAGCGCATTGCTCAACAGGTTGCGCAGGATCCGCGCAAGCAACTGGATATCACTGCGTACCAGCGCCGAGCAGCCGATAAAGCGCAGTTCCAACCCTTCGGCGCGGGCCAACTGGGTGTACTCGGCGGCCAGGTTGTCCAGCAGTTCACTGAGGGCAAAAGGCGCGATGTCCGCCTTGATCACACCGGCATCCAGCTTGGAGATATCCACCAGGGTGCCCAGCAGGTTTTCCACGTCTTCCAGGGAGTTGCTCACGTTGCGCACCAGGGTTTCGCTGGGGCGTTCGAGCAAGGCGCTGGTAAACAGCCGAGCGGCATTGAGCGGTTGCAGCAGGTCATGGCTGACGGCGGCGAGGAATTTGGTTTTCGACAGGTTGGCCTGCTCGGCCTCCAGCTTGGCTTCGCGCAGGCGGGTTTCCATGCGCCGACGCTCCTCGATCTCCTTCAACAGCTGGTCGTTGAGTGCGGTCAGTTCCGAGGTGCGCTGGGCGACGCGCTGCTCCAGATGTTGATAGGCCTGGTGCAAGGCTTCGGCCGTGCGGCGGCGCTCGGTGATGTCGCGGATCAGCACGAATATCCCGACCACTTCGCCCGTGGCCAACACGTTCGGCACATAGGAACGCAGCATGTAGCGTTCCTGGTTATTGATATTGGTTTCGGCGAATTCGAAGGTCACGCTCTCCCCGGCCAGGGCGCGGGCGACATACGCGTCCAGGCGCTGACAATGCTGCTCGCTGTGCACTTCGCGCAGGCTTTGCCCGAGCATCATGCCGCGCGGCCAGCAGTACCACTCTTCATACACCTTGTTGGTGAATTCGTAGACCAGGTCGGCATTCAGGTAGCCGATCAGGGCAGGCACGTTGTCGGTGATCAAGCGAATCCAGCGCTCGCTTTCCTGCGCCTTCTGCGCCGCGACCTGTTCGCCGCGCAAGGTTTCGGCGCGCAGCCGGGCGTTGATCAGCAAATGGTTGCTGGCCTTGAGTTCGGCCATCGCCTGGTTGAGTGCATCGGTGCGTTCGCGCACTTGCTCGGCCAACACCACCGAATGCTGGAAGGTGGTGTAAGGGCTGTTGCCCTGGGGCAGGCCCGACTCGATGCGCTCGATCAGCGCCGCATTGATGCGCGCCAGCTTGTGGTTGTCCTGTTGCAACCGGGCCACCTGGGCGAGCAGTTCAGCGTCGGCCTCGGGCAATGGCGACCCCGGTGAAGGTCTGGTTGATGTGCATGCCATTGAACTGTTCTCCGTAGGTGTTGAAGCCCATCACCCGGTGGTCGCGCAGGAACGTGCCGATCGGCTCCAGGTCGCCGTTGTCTTCCAGCTCCAGGCGGCGCAGGAAGCAGTCGCAGCCGATGGTCAGCAGCAGCTCGCCGAGACGCGATTGCAAGCCGTCGAACAGGGTTTCCAGGTTGGGCAGGATCGGCCCTGGTGTCATCGCGGTGAGCACGATGCCGTTTTCCACCGCGCAGTAGAAACTCAGGCTCAGGTCATCATGCACCTGCTGGATCGCGCGCACGTAGTAATAGTCGTGGATACGCACCGCCAACGGGTGCGCAGCGAAGATGCGGTGGTCAAGGTCGGCCACCGCGACGCCGATATGGCGCGCGTACTCTTCGGCGGCGGGCTCGGCGTTGAGCTCGAACACACGACGCGACGGGCTGTCGGCGCCGGTCACCACCAGTTTCTCGGTACGCGGCCGGATGTGGTGGGTGGTGAACACCTCGAAATCCAGCCAGGTATTGACCAGCACCACCACCGCCGCTCCGCTGTGGAAGACGCCGTTGAAGTACACGTGGGTATGCAGGAAATTGTCATCGCCGGCCGAGCCGCCGAAGTGCGGGATATCGCCCAGGGCGGCGCTGAGGGCAGCCAGTACCATTTCTTCGCGGCTGGACAGGCCGTCGAGCAAGGTCAAGGCGAATGTATTGCCCTTGATCGGCGCCAGGGTGTTGCTGCGACAGCCGCCGACCAGACGCTCGACCATGTCCTGGGCGTTGATCAGGCTGAAGTGTTCCACCTGGTCGATCAGTTCGGTGGCGATGGAGAAATGCGCGTGGTTGAACCCTATCGCGGTGATGCAGTTACGGCCGTAGCCCTGGGTCGTGATCTCGCCCGCGCTGGTGCAACCGACCACGCGCACCGTGCCGAAGCATTGCTGCAAGGCGTTGCCCAACGCCTGCAGATCGTACGACGCCGAGCAAAAAAACAGCACAAACCCCAGGTACGGATGCAGCAGCTGTCGCGCCAACTCTTCGGCGGCCTGCCCGGCATCCATGGCCTGGGACATGGCACTGACTACGCCTTCACTGTTGTACATCGTGTGCTCCCCCTCTGAGGCATGAGTGTACGAAGGGTCGGGGGTGGCACCTATGCTACTTGGGTACTGGGTGGGGGGATGCGATGGGATAAGGCGTGCAAGCGCGCACGCTGCCTTTGGGGGCAAAGCGCGGGTGCTTTGGGCGGGCCACGGGTGCCCGCCACTCAGGACGTAAGACCGGCCTTGAACAACATGCCAACCGCGACCAGGACGCACAGGCCGGCAAAACCCACCTGCAAGGCGCGCGCCGGAACCCGCGCGCACAGGCGCCGACCGACCAGCATGCCGACGATACTGGCAGCGATGAACACCCAGCCCAGCGGCTCGATGCGCACACCCGCGTGGAACGCGCCCGCCACACCGATCAGCGAGATCAGGCTGATCACCATCAACGACGTGGCGACGATGCCGCGCATCTGCACATCGGTGAGTTGCTTGAAGGCCGGTACGATCAGAAAGCCGCCGCCCACCCCCAGCAGGCCCGACACCGCCCCGGTCACAGCGCCCAGCGCAGCCAGCGTGGCGCTGCACTTGGCGGTCCAGGCCAGGCGCCCGGTCTGTTGGTTGAGCATGCAGTTTTTCTGGCCCCAGGAGGCGCTGCCATGATCACTCGGCCCGGCCGCGTTTTTTTCACGCTGCAACATGCGCCAGGCCACCAGCCCCATCAACCCGCTGAACAGCGCCATCAGCAGGTGTTCCGGCAGTTGATGGGCGAGGAACACCCCCAAGGGCGAAAACAGCCCGCCGAGCACCGCGATCAGCAACGCGGCGCGATAGCGCACCAGGCCATGGCGCAACCCATCGATCGCGCCGACGGCCGCAGCGGCGCCGACGGCGAGCAGCGATACCGGCGCGGCCTGGGTCATGCTCAAGCCCAACCCCAGGACCAACGCCGGCACCCCGAGGATCCCGCCGCCCGCGCCGGTCAAGCCCATTACCAGGCCCATCAGCAAGCCCAACACACTGGCCAGCAGCATTCAGTCCACCTTGCTCAGGCGGGTCAGCCACTCACGGCCCTTGAGCATGCCGTTCCAGTAGAACCAAGGCAGCAGGGTCGCCTTGAGGAACCACATCGAGCGCCGCGCCCGGGTCGGGTCGAGGGCAAAGGTCGGCAGCAGCTTGCCGCCGTAGCCGAATTCGGCCAGCACCACCTTGCCCTTCTCCACCGTCAGCGGGCAGGAACCGTAGCCGTCATACTTGAGCGGCAGCGGTGCCTGCTTGCGCAGGGCCAGCAGGTTTTCGGCGACCACCACGATTTGCTTGCGCACCGCCGCGGCGGTCTTGGCGTTGGTGGTGGAGCACACATCGCCCAGGCCGAAGATATGCGGGTAACGCAGGTGTTGCAGGCTGTGCGGGTTCACTTCGCACCAGCCGGCGGCATCGGCCAGGGCGCTGTGGCGGATAAAGTCCGGCGACACTTGCGGGGGTACCACATGCAGCAGGTCGAAGGTTTTTTCCTGGAGCGTGACGTTACCCTCGGCGTCTTTGACTTCGAACCAGGCCTTGCGAGCCGGGCCGTCGACTTTCACCAGGTTGGAATTGAACGCCAGCCGGGCGTTGTACTTTTCCACGTACTTCATCAACGGCGGAACAAAGGTCGCCACGCCGAACAACGCAGCGCCCGCCAGGTTGAACTCCACCTCCAGGCTGTTCAGGCGGCCCTGCTTGAGCCAGTGATCGCAGGACAGGTACATGGCCTTCTGCGGCGCACCCGCGCATTTGATCGGCATGGCCGGCTGGGTAAAGATCGCCTTGCCGCCCTTGAGTTGCTGCACCAATTGCCAGGTGTAGGCGGCATGTTCATAGCTGTAATTGGAGGTGACGCCGTTCTGGCCGAGGGTCGCTTGCAGGCCCTCGACCTTCTCCCAGGCCAGGCGCAGGCCGGGGCACACGATCAGGTTGTTCCAGGTCACGCGCTGGCCGCTGTCGAGCACCAGGGTCTGTGCGTCCGGCAGCAGTTCGGTGACGGCGGCCTGCACCCAGGTGACGCCATTGGGCAGCACGTCGGCCAGGGGGCGGCGGGTCTTTTTCACGTCATAGGCACCGCCGCCCACCAGGGTCCAGGCCGGCTGGTAGCTGTGGTGAGCGTTCGGTTCAATCAGGATGATGTTCAGCTGTGGGTCGCGCTTGAGCAGGCTGGCCAGCAGGCCGATGCCTGCCGAGCCGCCGCCGATGACTACGATATCGCCACTGATGGTTGGGCCACAGTGTTGGTCATTCATGGTCGATCGCCTTCTTGTTGCATGCACACAAGGGTCGCTGCCGGATGGCGTCACGCCCAGCTTTTTATGACCGCGCCGCAGTACAGCCCGGACAGGGTTTTCATCACTTGAATCACTTCGTGGCTGGCCAGGCCGTAGAAAATGTATTTGCCTTCCCGACGGGTAGCGACCAGCCCTTCATCACGCAGGATGCCCAACTGTTGCGACAGGGTGGGCTGGCGTACGCCGGTCATGGTTTCCAGCTCGCCGACGTTGCGTTCACCTTGGGTCAACTGGCAGAGAATCAACAAACGATCCTCGTTGGCCAGCGCCTTGAGCAACGTGCAGGCCTTGGACGCCGATGCACGCAACTGGGCGACTTCGCCTTCGCTCAACGTAGATTCCATTTGCCTCAGGTCCTTTGTGTCACTTAAGCTCAAAACATTATGTGTAAATGTAAAGTGATTGTAATCACTTTTTTCAGCATCAGGGACAGCCGTCATGTCAGCGTTGATTCAATCCTTTCTGGACGAGGCGTCGTCGACCTACACCTATGTCGTCTATGAAGCCGACGGCGGACCCTGCGCCATCGTCGACTCGGTGCTCAACTACGACCCCGCGTCCGGGCGCACCGATACGCGCCAGGCGGACAAAGTGATCAGCTTTGTACGGGAACACCAACTGCAGGTGCAGTGGCTGCTGGAAACCCATGCCCACGCCGATCACCTGTCCGCCGCGCCCTACCTGCGCCGGACCCTGGGCGGCAAGATCGCCATCGGCCAGTGCATCAGCAAAGTACAGGGCGTGTTCAAGAACCTGTTCAACCTGGAGCCGGAGTTTCGCGCCGATGGTTCACAGTTCGATCATCTGTTCGCGCCGGATGAAATCTTCTCTATCGGCGGGCTGAAAGCCCAGGCGCTGCATGTGCCCGGTCATACACCGGCCGATATGGCTTACCTGATCGACGAGCGCCTGATCCTGGTGGGCGACACCCTGTTCATGCCCGACGTGGGCACCGCCCGCTGCGACTTCCCCGGCGGCGATGCGCGGCAGTTGTATGCGTCGATGCGCAAGCTGCTGGCCTACCCAGCGGATACCCAACTGTATGTATGCCACGACTATCCGCCTGCCGGTCGGGAGGCCAAGTGCCTGACAACCGTGGCGGAACAACGCGCAGGGAATATCCATGTGCATGACGGCGTGGATGAAGCGGCGTTTGTAGCCATGCGCACCCAGCGCGATGCCGGGCTGGGCATGCCGACGCTGCTGTTGCCGGCGATCCAGGTGAATGTGCGGGCGGGCAACCTGCCGCCCGCAGAAGATAACGGTGTGGTGTACCTGAAGATTCCACTGAACCAGCTCTGAAGCGCACTTACTCGAAGTACGACGCTCGGGAGGGTGCGAGCCCCGACCACAATTCGTCGACATGCTTGAAGCCCCAGTCTTCGGCGTTTTCACGGCCGATGATCTTGTCCGGTTGCTCAGCCAGGTTGACCAACGACTGAGGAATCGGCAAGCGTGAACGCACCGAAAAAAACACTTTGACCTTGGGCGCCAGCAGCGACGTGGGGCTTTGTTCGACCACCACGCCAATGCGACCACTTTCCAGGCGCACCAAGGCGCCAACGGGATAAATGCCTACGCACCGAACAAACGCCTGGAACACCCGCGCATCAAAATGGCCCTTCCACTCCGCCATTCTCTGGATCGCTTCGGCGGGGCCCCAGCCTTGCTTGTAAGGGCGATCAGAGGTGACCGCATCATAAACATCACACACCGCGCCCATCTGGGCGAACAGACTGATCTGGTCCTGCGCCAGCCCATTGGGGTAACCGCTGCCATCATGTTTTTCATGGTGATGCAGGCACACATCCAATACCAAGGCGCTGATCTGCGGGCATAACCGTAACATCCGAGCACCTTCCTCCGGGTGCCGGCGTACCGTGCCGAATTCCGTCTCGGTCAATTGGGCGGGCTTGTTCAAAATATCCTCGGGAATCGCCATTTTCCCTACGTCATGAAACAACCCCGCCAGCCCCGCTTCCTGGACCAACTCGGGCGAAAGTTCCAACTGCCGCGCCAGTGCGATCATCAAGCCACTGACGGCGACGGAGTGCATGTAGGTATACTCATTGGCTTTTTTCAGGCGCACCAGGCTGAGCAAGGCATGGGGGTGACGCAGCACGGAGCGGGAGATCTCCTCCACCAGGCTCGCCACCTGAGGCACATCCACCGCCTGCCCCATGCGCAGTTCGCTGAACATACGGATGACGGCACGTTTGGCGACCGCGCATACCTTCACCGCACGGGCTATCTCGGCCTTCATGTCCACCGGAGTCGCCACCACCGGGCGCACTATCCTTGTGTTATTGAGGGTAACCGCAGCCGGTCGAACACGTGGTGGCTCATCGCAGCCCTTGGCCGTGTCGATCCAGACCCGCCGGACCTGCGACATCAGCAAACGCTGCAGGTCCTCCTCGCGCTCCAGTAAAAAGCTGCTTCTCCAGAACCCGTGGTCGATCCATGGGCCCTCCAGCTTATGAATGTGCATGCCCAGAATCACCCGTGAGCACGGAATGCACTTCAACATTTGTCCATCCCCCAACGCCTGACTGCCCCCGCCATCAACTCACGGAGAACTTCGCCACGATCTGTTTCAGATCCACTGCCAGTCGCGACAGTTCCTGGCTGGCGATGGACGTCTGGCCGGCAGCCGACGAACTCTGGATGGACAGGTCGCGGATGCTGATCAGGTTCTGGTCAACCGAACGCGCCACTTGGGCTTGCTGTTCCGAGGCGGTCGCGATCATCAGGTTGCGTTCGTTGATGTCGGTAATGGCTTGGGTGATCTGGGTAATGGCCACGCCGGCTTCATGGGCAACCTTCAAGGAATCCACCGCCTCGTCGCGATTGAGCGCCATGGACGCCACCGCCTCGCTCGAGCAGCTCTGGATCCTGGCAATCATCTGTTCGATTTCCTGGGTCGACGTTTGCGTTCTATGAGCCAACGCCCTGACTTCGTCGGCCACGACCGCAAAGCCTCGCCCCTGCTCCCCAGCCCGTGCGGCCTCAATTGCCGCATTCAAGGCGAGCAGATTGGTTTGCTCGGCAATCGAGCGGATCACTTCGACCACCCGGGCAATGTCCTGGGCCTGCTTGGCCAGCCCTTCGACTTCCACCCCGGTCTGCTGCACCGTGGAACTCAACTTCTCAATTGATGCGATGGTTTGCGTCACACGCTCCTGGCCCACTTTGGCCGAGCGCTGGGAGTCTTGCGTCGACTGGGAGGCAGACACCGCATTCCTCGCGACTTCCTCCACCGCCGCAGTCATCTCATTGACGGCGGTGGCGGCCTGATCAGTCTCCATACTCTGGCGCTCAATGCCGGCGGTGGACTCGCGAGTGATCGCACTCATTTCCTCCGCTGCCGAAGCCAACTGGCCGGACGCTTCGGATATGTGCTGCAGGGTGCTTTTCAGGTTCATTTGCATGGCGGCGGTCGACTTCTGCAGGTCGGTCAATTCGTCCTTGCCGCTGATGGTAATGGCCAGGCGTAGATCACCGTCGGCGATCTTGCCGGTCGATACCAACAACTCACGCACCGGGTGGATGATGCTGCGGGTAAACAGACGTGCGACTACCACGGTGATCAGCACCGAGCTGACCATCAGTATCCAGGTGAACAGACGGGCGGCATCATGTTCACGGGCAGCGAATTGCACCGTCGACGTGGAGCCCTGTTCATTGATCGCTATCAACTCGTCCAGGTCCTTCTGCGCCTTAAGCCCAATCGGGCCGTTGACGTCACGCAAGTACGCCGCCATCTGCTCAGGAGAAAAGCTGGAAGCCTGGGCCAGAAACTCGTCCATTTTCTGGCTGTAGCTCTTTATATCGGTGAGTACTTCGTTGTACTTGGCTTGTTCCTCAGGGCTCGACACCAGGGGTGCATAGCTGTCGGCAACTTGCAGCGCCTCATCGCGTACGGCCTTGACCTTTTCAAGGGAAGCGGGGTCCTTGGCGCCGTATTCCATGGCATAACGGCGCAAATCGAGACGCAGTTTGTAAAAAGCGGTGTCAATCTTGCCCGCCAGACGAATGCTGGGAAGCCAGTTGGTATCTATTTCGACCGTCGACGAATACACCTGATCGACTTTTATGAGAGTCATTGCGCCTTGTATCAACAGCAGGAAACAGACCACACCGAAGCACAGTGTGGTACGAAAATTCAGTTTCAAGGATCTCATGGACATGCGGCTCACCCTTCCCTTGGCCGCGTAGGACGCGGCCTGACGAGTACGACTGTGTACAAGTGAAGGTGAAAAAAGTGTGACTGTCCAAGTCGTTTTTTATTGAAACCGCCCAATAAAAAAATTCGATTATTTACTTAGCTAAACATCAAAAAAACCGGCTCTTGCGGTTATTAACCGTCACACCATCAGCCCATCCCGAGGCAATGGCAGCGCCGTTTTATACCGCACTTGTTTGAGGGCGAAACTGGAGCGGATATTGGCTACGCCCGGCACCTTGGTCAGAAAGTCCATCATGAAACGCTCCAATGACTGGATCGTCGGCACCAGCACCCTGATCAGGTAGTCCGGATCACCGGCCATCAGGTAACACTCCATCACTTCCGGACGGTCTGCAATCGCCCCTTCGAACTGCTGCAACGCCAGTTCATTCTGCTTTTCCAGGCTGACATGAATGAACACATTCACGTGCAGCCCCAGCAGGTCGGCGTCGAGCAACGTGACCTGCTCGCGAATCAGCCCCAACTCCTCCATCGCCTTCACCCGGTTGAAACACGGCGTGGGCGACAGGTTCACCGAACGCGCCAGGTCGGCGTTGGTGATGCGAGCGTTCTCCTGCAATGCGTTGAGAATGCCGATATCGGTACGGTCCAGTTTGCGCATGAGACAAAATCACCTGTTTATTATGTTTATGTAGTTTTTTTATCCGCAAATGATCTCGGGTGCAATGAAACAGAGATAAATATTCTTCTACGCCACGCCTATGATTGTTGTAGGACAAGATTTCTCCTACCCGGAGTCTGACTGTCAGCTAGCGCGCCCACTACAAGAAATTCACAAGATAGAGCGTAGAAAGCCATGACCCAGCAGTACGAACCGCTGCGCCTGCACGTTCCCGAACCCTCGGGCCGCCCAGGCTGCAAGACCGACTTTACCTACCTGCGCCTGAACGACGCCGGCCTGGTGCGCAAACCCGCCATCGACATAGAACCCGCTGACACCGCCGACCTGGCCAAGGGCCTGATCCGTGTGCTCGACGACCAGGGCCAGGCGCTTGGCCCGTGGGCCGAAGACGTCTCGGTCGAGATCATGCGCCGCGGCATGCGCGCCATGCTCAAGACGCGGATTTTCGACAACCGCATGGTGGTCGCCCAGCGTCAGAAGAAAATGTCGTTCTACATGCAAAGCCTCGGCGAAGAAGCCATCGGCAGTGCCCAGGCCCTGGCCTTGAACATCGACGACATGTGCTTCCCCACCTACCGTCAGCAAAGCATCCTGATGGCCCGCGAAGTGCCGCTGGTGGACCTGATCTGCCAACTGCTGTCCAACGAGCGCGACCCACTCAAGGGCCGCCAGCTGCCGATCATGTATTCGGTGAAAGATGCCGGTTTCTTTACTATTTCCGGCAACCTCGCCACCCAATTCGTACAAGGCGTGGGCTGGGGCATGGCCTCGGCGATCAAGGGCGATACCAAGATCGCGTCGGCCTGGATCGGCGACGGCGCCACCGCCGAGGCCGACTTCCACACTGCTCTCACCTTCGCTCACGTGTACCGTGCGCCCGTGATCCTCAACGTGGTCAACAACCAGTGGGCCATCTCCACCTTCCAGGCCATCGCCGGCGGTGAAGCCACGACCTTCGCCGGACGCGGCGTCGGCTGCGGTATCGCCTCGCTGCGCGTGGACGGCAACGACTTCATCGCGGTGTACGCCGCCTCCGCCTGGGCCGCCGAGCGTGCGCGGCGCAACCTGGGGCCGACCCTGATCGAATGGGTCACCTACCGCGCCGGCCCGCACTCGACCTCTGATGATCCATCGAAATACCGCCCCGCCGATGACTGGAGCCACTTCCCACTCGGCGATCCGATTGCGCGCCTCAAGCAGCACCTGATCCGGATTGGCCAGTGGTCCGAAGAGGAACATGCGGCGGTCAGCGCCGAACTTGAAGCCGAAGTGATCGCCGCGCAAAAACAGGCCGAACAGTACGGCACCCTCGCCGGCGGCCAGATTCCAAGCGCCGCGACCATGTTCGAAGACGTCTACAAAGAGATGCCGGAGCACTTGAAGCGCCAGCGTCAAGAGTTGGGGATCTGACATGAACGATCACAACAACAGCATCGAATTGGAAACCGCCATGACCACCACCACCATGACCATGATCCAGGCCCTGCGCTCGGCCATGGATGTGATGCTTGAACGTGACGACAACGTGGTGGTGTTCGGCCAGGACGTGGGTTACTTCGGCGGCGTGTTCCGTTGCACCGAAGGCTTGCAGAACAAGTACGGCAGTTCGCGGGTGTTCGACGCGCCGATCTCGGAAAGCGGGATTATCGGCGTGGCCGTGGGCATGGGTGCCTATGGCCTGCGCCCGGTGGCCGAGATCCAGTTCGCCGACTACGTCTACCCCGCCACCGACCAGATCATCTCGGAAGCTGCGCGCCTGCGTTATCGCTCGGCCGGCCAGTTCACGGCGCCGCTGACCATGCGCATGCCCTGCGGCGGTGGCATTTACGGTGGCCAGACCCACAGCCAGAGTATCGAAGCGGTGTTCACCCAAGTCTGCGGCCTGCGCACGGTGATGCCCTCCAACCCTTATGACGCCAAGGGCCTGCTGATCGCCTCGATCGAAAACGATGACCCGGTGATCTTCCTGGAGCCCAAGCGCCTGTACAACGGCCCGTTCGATGGCCATCACGATCGTCCGGTCACGCCGTGGTCGAAACACCCGCAAGCACAAGTGCCGGACGGTTACTACACCGTGCCGCTGGACGTGGCCGCCATCGTGCGTCCCGGCTCTGCGGTGACCGTGCTGACCTACGGCACCACCGTGTATGTGTCCCAGGTCGCCGCCGAAGAAACCGGCATCGACGCCGAGGTCATCGACCTGCGCAGCCTGTGGCCGCTGGACCTGGACACCATCGTCAAGTCGGTGAAAAAGACCGGCCGTTGTGTGGTGGTGCATGAGGCCACGCGTACCTGCGGTTTTGGTGCCGAGTTGGTGTCGCTGGTGCAAGAGCATTGCTTCCATCACCTGGAAGCGCCGATCGAACGCGTCACCGGTTGGGACACCCCCTACCCGCACGCGCAGGAGTGGGCGTATTTCCCAGGGCCGTCTCGAGTGGGCGCGGCGTTGAAACGGGTCATGGAGGTCTGAATGGGCACGCACGTTATCAAGATGCCGGACATTGGCGAAGGCATCGCAGAAGTTGAACTGTCGGTCTGGCATGTGAAGGTCGGCGACCTGGTGGTTGAAGACCAGGTGCTGGCGGATGTGATGACCGACAAGGCGATGGTGGACATTCCCTCGCCGGTACACGGCAGGGTGATTTCCCTCGGTGGCGAGCCGGGCGAGGTCATGGCGGTGGGCAGTATCCTGATCAGCATTGAAGTGGAAGGCGCGGGGAACGCCAAGGACGCGCCGGCAGCGGCGGAGCCGGTCAAGGCGGAGCCGGTCAAGGCGGCGCCCGCCCCCGTTGTCGAGGCCAAGCCGGCATCCGTTATCGTTGAAACCAAGGCGGCGGCCAAGCCTGCGGCCGCGCCCGTCGCCCGCGAAGCCGGTGAGCGCCCCCTGGCCTCCCCTGCCGTGCGCAAACATGCGCTGGATGCGGGTATCCAGCTGCGTCTGGTGCATGGCTCAGGCCCGGCCGGCCGGATCCTCCACGAAGACCTCGACGCCTACCTGCAACAAGGCACGGCAAAGGCATCGACAGCCGCCACCCCCTACGCCGAACGCCACGACGAAGCACAGATCCCGGTGATCGGCATGCGCCGCAAGATCGCCCAGCGCATGCAGGATGCGACCCGCCGCGCCGCGCATTTCAGCTATGTGGAAGAAATCGACGTCACGGCTCTGGAGGAGCTGCGCGTGCACCTCAATGAGAAGCACGGCGCGACTCGCGGCAAGCTGACCCTGCTGCCGTTTATCGTGCGTGCGATGGTGGTGGCACTGCGCGACTTCCCGCAGATCAACGCACGCTACGACGACGAAGCCCAGGTCATCACCCGCCTTGGCGCGGTGCATGTGGGCGTCGCCACGCAGAGCGACGTGGGTTTGATGGTGCCGGTGGTGCGTCACGCCGAGGCGCGCAGCCTGTGGAGCACCGCCGAAGAAATCGCGCGCTTGGCCACCGCCGCACGCAACGGCAAGGCCAGCCGCGATGAGCTGTCCGGTTCGAGCATTACCCTGACCAGCCTGGGCGCGTTGGGCGGCATCGTCAGCACCCCGGTGCTGAACCTGCCGGAGGTGGCGATTGTCGGCGTCAACCGCATGGTCGAACGGCCGATGGTGATCAAGGGCCAGATCGTGGTGCGCAAGATGATGAACCTTTCCAGTTCCTTCGATCACCGTGTGGTCGATGGCATGGACGCGGCGCAATTCATCCAGGCCATTCGCGGCCTGCTCGAACAACCCGCCAGCCTGTTCCTGGAGTAAGGCATGACTCAGACATTGAACACCACGCTGCTGATCATTGGCGGCGGCCCCGGCGGTTATGTAGCGGCGATCCGCGCCGGCCAGTTGGGCATCCCGACCATTCTGGTGGAAGGCCAGGCCCTGGGCGGCACTTGCCTGAACATCGGCTGCATCCCGTCCAAGGCCCTGATCCATGTGGCCGAGCAGTTCCAGCAAACCGTGCACCTCAGCCAGGGTTCGCCGTTGGGTATCGAAGTGGATGTGCCGGCCCTGGACATCCGCAAAAGCGTGGAATGGAAAGACGGTATCGTCGACCGCCTGACCACCGGCGTCGCTGCACTGCTGAAGAAGCACAAAGTGCAGGTGATCCACGGTTGGGCCAAGGTGGTGGACGGCAAGACCGTCGAGGTGGGCGAGCAACGTATCCACTGCGAACACCTGCTGCTGACCACCGGCTCGAAAAGCGTCAACCTGCCGATGCTGCCGATTGGCGGCCCGGTCATCTCCTCCACCGAAGCCTTGGCGCCCACCCGTGTGCCCAAGCGCTTGATCGTGGTCGGTGGTGGGTATATCGGCCTGGAGCTGGGGATTGCCTACCGCAAGCTCGGCGCCGAGGTCAGTGTGGTCGAGGCGCAAGAGCGCATTCTGCCGGCCTACGACGCCGAGCTGACGCAACCGGTGCACGAATCCCTCAGGCAGTTGGGCGTGAAGCTGTACCTCAAGCACAGCGTCACCGGTTTCGAGCACAACCGCCTGCAAGTGCGTGATCCGAATGGCGACACGGTGTCGCTGGAGACGGATCAGGTGCTGGTGGCCGTAGGTCGCAAACCCAACACCCAAGGCTGGAACCTCGAAGCGCTGAATCTGGACATGAACGGCGCGGCGATCAAGGTCGACCAGCATTGCCAGACCAGCATGCGCAACGTGTGGGCTATCGGCGACCTGAGCGGCGAGCCGATGCTGGCGCACCGGGCCATGGCCCAGGGTGAGATGGTCGCCGAACTGATCAGCGGCAAACACCGCGAATTCAACCCGGCGGCGATCCCTGCGGTGTGCTTTACCGATCCTGAATTGGTGGTGGTCGGCAAGACTCCGGATGAGGCCAAGGCGGCGGGCCTGGATTGCATCGTGTCGAGCTTCCCGTTCGCGGCCAATGGCCGGGCCATGACCCTGGAGTCGAAAACCGGCTTCGTACGGGTGGTGGCACGGCGTGACAATCACCTGATTGTCGGTTGGCAAGCCGTGGGGGTCGGTGTGTCCGAACTGTCCACGGCCTTCGGCCTGAGCCTGGAAATGGGGGCGCGCCTGGAAGACGTGGCCGGCACCATCCATGCTCACCCGACCCTGGGTGAAGCGGTGCAGGAAGCGGCGCTGCGGGCCTTGGGGCATGCCTTGCACCTTTGACCGGAACGGTTTCCGTGGCGAGGGAGCTTGCTCCCGCTGGGGTGCGAAGCGCCCCCAAAAGCTGGCGACTGCTACGCAGTCGAGCGGGAGCAAGCTCCCTCGCCACCATCAGCCCGCTCCCACACACAGCCAGAATGCAGTATTGTTGTGCCCATTCAGAAAAAAACCGACTTGACCAGAGATTAGAGGGTGTCATGGGTAACGAGAGCATCAATTGGGACAAGCTGGGTTTTGACTACATCAAGACCGACAAGCGGTTTCTCCAGGTCTGGAAAAACGGCGAGTGGCAAGAAGGCACCCTGACCGACGACAACGTGCTGCACATCAGCGAGGGCTCCACCGCCCTGCACTATGGCCAGCAGTGCTTCGAGGGCCTCAAGGCCTACCGTTGCAAGGACGGCTCGATCAACCTGTTCCGCCCGGACCAGAACGCCGCCCGCATGCAACGCAGCTGCGCACGCCTGCTGATGCCGCATGTACCGACCGACGTGTTCATCGAAGCCTGCAAGCAAGTGGTCAAGGCCAACGAGCGGTTCATCCCGCCGTATGGCAGCGGCGGCGCGCTGTACCTGCGCCCGTTCGTGATCGGCACCGGTGACAACATCGGCGTGCGCACCGCACCGGAGTTCATCTTCTCGGTGTTCTGCATCCCGGTCGGCGCCTATTTCAAAGGTGGCCTGACGCCTCACAACTTCCAGATCTCCAGCTTCGACCGCGCCGCGCCACAGGGCACCGGTGCCGCCAAGGTCGGTGGCAACTACGCCGCCAGCCTGATGCCAGGTTCCGAAGCGAAGAAATCCGGCTTCGCCGACGCGATCTACCTGGACCCGATGACCCATTCGAAAATCGAAGAAGTCGGTTCGGCGAACTTCTTCGGGATCACCCACGACAATCAGTTCATCACGCCGAAGTCGCCTTCGGTATTGCCGGGCATCACCCGCCTGTCACTGATCGAACTGGCCAAGACCCGCCTGGGCCTGGAAGTGGTCGAGGGCGAGGTGTTCATCGACAAGCTGGATCAGTTCAAGGAAGCCGGTGCCTGCGGTACCGCCGCCGTGATCTCGCCCATCGGCGGTATCCAGTACAACGGCAAGCTGCATGTGTTCCACAGCGAGACCGAAGTCGGCCCGATCACCCAGAAGCTCTACAAAGAGCTGACCGGTGTGCAGACCGGTGATGTTGAAGCGCCAGAAGGTTGGATCGTCAAGGTCTAAGCTGCGCTGCAAAATAAATGTGGGAGGGGGCAAACAAACCCCCTCCCACATTTTTGATCTCCAAGGTCTTCAGGATTGGGGAATATTCCCGGCAATCTTCTTGCCCATGCTGATCCTCGGTTCCACCCCATACCCCAGCGCCTCGTAGAACCCCACCACCGCATCATTACCGCCGGTGATCTGCAGGTTGATCTTCATGCAGCCCAACGCCGTCAACGCCTGCTCCGCATAACGCACCAGCGACGACCCCAAGCCATGCCGCCGATAGTCCGCGTGCACCGCCACCGAATACAGCCAACCACGATGGCCGTCGTAGCCGGCAAGCACAGTCCCAATCACGGCCTTTTTGTCTGTCGCGACGAAGAACAACCCATCATTGACCGCCAGCTTCTTATCGATCGCCAGGCTCGGCAGGTTATGCGCAGTGTCATAGCCAAACGCCTCCTGCCACAACGCGATCACCTGTGCGCGGTGCTGACGGTCACGGTACAGCCCGATGGGGTGGCGTGATAACAGGGTTTTCTCCATCACCAGCGTGCGCTCGTTGCCGTGGTAAACGTCGCGCACCGTATGAAACCCCAGCTTGCTGTAGAACGGCTCGGCGGTCAGCGAGGACGGCACGCTCAGGGTCGTCACCCCGGCTTCGCGGGCACGCAGTTCGATTTCAATCATCAATAGCCGGCCAATCCCCTGCCCTTGCAGTGCCGGGTTGACGAACACCGAGCGCACCACATTGGCGTCGAGGGCAGCGGTGGCGACTATCATTTGATCCTGGACCGCCACCAGCACCACGCGGCGCTTGAGCAGCTCCAGCACGGCATCCGGTGTGAAGTTGCTCGCCACGCGGGCGATCACATCCGCCGGGTAATCCCGTGCATTGCTGCTGTGCAAGGCGGCGAGGATGACCTGGCTGATGCCTTCGGCATCTGAGGCTTGAGCGAGACGAACGGCGGTAGACATGATTCCTCCTGCCTGACACGACTATGACAGACGCCACAATACCAATGTCGCACCGGCCCTCCCACCGTTTGAGCGCATTTCACTCCAACAGCCGATTCGGCTGCCACACCCCGCCTTTCAGCTTTCCCGGCTGGGCCACCTGGTTGTTTCAGCCGGGATTCACCCAGCACAACGCACAAAATAGCGTCAACGCTCACCCCATGGATTTCGTGCCCCATGCAAACCACCAACACCGTCCTGATGATTCGCCCGGCGCGCTTTGCCTTCAACCCGGACACCGCGATCAACAACCACTTCCAGCGCCCACCCCTCGACCCGTCAGGCGCGCAGCACAAAGCGCTGGAAGAGTTCGACGGTTATGTCGATACGCTGCGCCGGCATGGCGTGGAGGTACTGGTGGTGCAGGACACGCCGGCGCCCCACACGCCCGACTCGATTTTCCCGAATAACTGGTGGAGCAGCCACGCCGACGGCAGCCTGGTGCTGTACCCGATGGAAGGCCAGAACCGACGGCTGGAGCGCGACAAGGGTGTGCTGCAAATACTGGAGCAGCGTTTTGCAATCCACCACACCATTGACCTCAGTCACCTGGAACAACAGAACATTTTCCTCGAAGGCACCGGCAGCATGGTGCTCGACCGCCAGCACCGCATCAGCTACGCCTGCCACTCCGGGCGCACGCACCAGGACGCCCTGCGCCAGTTCGCCGAACGCCTCGACTACCGACTGTGCGTGTTCCACGCCGTGGACCGTCACCAGGCGCCGATCTACCACAGCAACGTGATGATGAGCGTCGGTCGCGACCTCTCGGTGGTGTGCCTGCAGGCCCTGCCCGACGCCACCGAACGCCAGGCCCTGGAACGCTCCCTGCGCGACACCGGCAAAGACATCCTCAGCCTCGACTTCGACCAGCTCGAAGCCTTCGCCGGCAACATGCTCGAAGTGCATGACCGGGACGGCCAGCCGCTGCTGGTGATGTCCGCCAGCGCCTGGGGCGCGCTGCAACCGGCACAGCGCCAGCACGTGGAGCGCCACACGCGCCCCGTGGTGGTGAACATCGACAACATCGAACGCATCGGTGGCGGCAGTGCCCGCTGCATGCTGGCGGAAGTGCACTTGCCTGCCCGCCCCTCATTTCAATAAGGAGTCTTGCCATGACCCGTTACATCGACGTCAACGACCTCTGCTACCTGGTCTCGCAGAAGGGCCTGCCCACCTGCATCAGCGAAATGGCCGAGTACATCCGCGCCGACTACCTGCGCTGGCCGGATTTCGAAAAATGCGCACGCCTGGCCAACCACTCGCCGGACGGCGTGATCGAGTTGATGCCGGTGTCCGACGCCTCGCTGTACGCCTTCAAATACGTCAACGGCCACCCGAAAAACACCCTGGCCGGCCTGCTCACGGTGATGGCCTTCGGTGCCCTGGGCGATGTGGATACCGGCCAGCCGGTGCTGCTCGCGGAAATGACCCTGACCACCGCCATCCGCACCGCCGCCACTTCGGCGCTTGTGGCCCGCTACCTGGCCCGCGACAACAGCCGCAGCATGGCGTTGATCGGCAACGGCTCACAAAGTGAATTCCAGGCCGTGGCGTTCCACGCCATGCTCGGCATCAATGAAATTCGCCTGTTCGATATCGACGCCCAGGCCACCGCCAAACTCGCCGCCAACCTCAAGGCGTTCCCGGCGCTCAAGGTGATCCTGGCCGGCAGCGTGGCCGAAGCGGTCAGAGGTGCGGACATCGTCACCACCGTGACCGCCGACAAGGCCTACGCGACCATTCTCACCGACGACATGATCGAACCGGGCATGCACCTGAATGCCGTGGGCGGCGATTGCCCGGGCAAGACCGAGCTGGACCGACGTATCGTCGAGCGCGCCCGGGTGATCGTCGAGTACGAACCGCAGAGCCGCATCGAAGGCGAGATCCAGCAAATGCCGCAAGATTCGCCGGTCACTGAACTGTGGCGGGTGATCAACGGCCAGCAGCCCGGCCGCGAGAACGCGCGCCAGGTCACCCTGTTCGACTCGGTAGGCTTTGCCATCGAAGACTATTCGGCGCTGCGCTATGTGCTGGATGTGGCCAAGGCCCTGGAGGTTGGCCGTGAACTGGAGCTGGTGCCGGACCTGGCCGACCCGAAAGACCTGTACGCACGGCTGGCCCAACAACCGGCGGCACAGCAGAAAAAGCGCGCCTGAGACCGCTCTGGCCTGCCGCTTCACGCCCGAGGCAGGCCAGAATTTCAGCTTTGACAAGCCGATTCAGCCCGTGCAACAGCCGATTCCGCTGCATTGCACTTTTTAACAGCGCAATTTGCGCTTTATGCAGGGGGTAAACGACACAAAAAACGCACCACCATGGAGCATCCTCTGCGCCGACGAGAAGGATGTTTCAACTTTATGACTGCCCCTGACATCAATTACAAAATATAGGGACTCCACCATGACTCCACTGCGATCACTCTTCGCTGCATTGCTGTTGCCACTGTGCGCCACCGCCGCCCATGCGCAAGACTGGAAAGAAATCCGCTTCGGCGTGTTCCCCGAGTATCCCCCCTTCGAGTCCGTCGCCGCCGACGGCAGCCTGCAAGGCTTCGATATTGAATTGGGCAATGCAATCTGCGCCAAGCTCGAGGTCAAATGCACCTGGGTGCATAACGAATTCGACGGCATGATCCCGGCCCTGCGAGCGCGCAAGTTCGACGCAATCATGTCGTCCATGGCCGTGACCCCGGCCCGCGAGAAGGTTATCGACTTCAGCGACCGGCTGTTCCTCAGCCCGACCTCGGTGATCACGCGCAAAAGCGCCGACTTCGGCGACACCCCGCAATCATTGAAGGGCAAACAAGTAGGCGTGCTGCAGGGCTCGCTGCAGGAAGCCTATGCCCGTGCCGAGTTGGCCAAGCTGGGGGCGCAGATCAAGGCGTATCAGTCACAGGAGCAGAACTACGCCGACCTGCAAAACGGTCGCCTCGATGCCACCCTGACCGACAAGCTCGAAGCCCAGCTCAACTTCCTGTCCAAGCCCGAAGGCGCCGACTTCAAGACCGGCCCGGCCTTCAAGGACCCGACCCTGCCCCTGGATATCGCCATGGGCCTGCGCAAGAACGATCAGCAGTTGCGTGAGCTGATCAACAAAGGCATCGCCGCCGTGCAGGCTGATGGCACCTATGCGCAAATCCAGAAGAAGTACTTCGGCGATCAGGACATCTACCACGAGTGATGCCAACCCCGACCCTGTGAGAGAAGGCTTATGTGGGAGGGGGCTTGCCCCCGATGAGGACATGCCAGTCGACACACGCATTGACTGACCCACCGCTATCGGGAGCAAGCCCCCTCCCACAGAAGCCCGCTGCCACGAGGGTATGTCCGGGCCCTTTAGAGACCTCCCCCATGAACGAATTCCTCAATCTGCAGGGCTACGGCCCGATGCTGGCTCAAGGCGCGTGGATGACGCTCAAGCTGGCGTTCCTGGCACTGGCCCTGAGCCTCACCCTCGGCCTGATTGCCGCCGGCGCCAAACTGTCCAGCGCCCGATGGCTGCGCGTGCCGGCCACGCTGTACACCACGCTGATCCGCAGCGTGCCGGACCTGGTGCTGATCCTGCTGATTTTCTACAGCTTGCAACTGTGGCTCAACGACCTGAGTGAAGTGTTCGGCTGGGACTACTTGGAAATCGACCCGTTCACCGCCGGGGTGATCACCCTGGGCTTTATCTACGGCGCGTATTTCACCGAAAACTTTCGCGGTGCGATCCTCAGTGTGCCGGTCGGTCAGTTGGAAGCCGCGACCGCCTATGGCTTGAACCGCCGGCAGCGTTTTCACCTGGTGCTGTTCCCGCAGTTGATGCGCTTCGCCCTGCCGGGCCTGGGCAATAACTGGCTGGTGCTGCTCAAATCCACGGCGCTGGTGTCGATCATCGGCTTGTCGGATCTGGTCAAGGCCGCCCAGAACGCCGGCAAGACCACTAACGAACCGTTGTATTTCCTGATCCTCGCGGGCTTGGTGTATCTGGTGATCACCACCTTGTCCAACCGCGTCCTCAAGCGCCTCGAACGACGCTATAACCTCGGCATCAAGGGGATGGCACGATGATCGAACTGTTCCAGCAATACGGCCTGGCCTACCTGTTCAGCGATGGCACGGGCCTGTCCGGCGTGGCCATGACCTTGTGGCTGTTTATTGTTTCGGTGGTGCTGGGCTTTGCGCTGTCGATACCCTTGGCACTGGCTCGCGTTTCGGAGCACTGCTGGTTGCGATGGCCGGTGGAGGTCTACACCTACCTGTTTCGCGGCACACCGCTGTATATCCAACTGCTGATTTGCTACACCGGGCTTTACAGCCTGGAAGTGGTGCAGGACAACGCGCTGCTCAACCAGTTTTTCCGCAATGCGCTGAACTGCACCCTGCTCGCCTTCGTACTCAACACTTGCGCCTACACCGTGGAGATTTTCGCCGGGGCGATCCGCAATATTCCCTACGGTGAAATCGAAGCGGCCCGCGCCTATGGCCTGCACGGCTGGCGGCTCAATCTGTTTGTGGTGGTGCCGGCGGCATTGCGCCGCGCATTGCCGGCCTACAGCAACGAAATGATCCTGATGCTGCACGCCACCTCACTGGCGTTCACCGCCACCGTCGCCGACATCCTCAAGGTGGCCCGCGACGCGAATGCCGAGACGTTCCTGACGTTCCAGGCGTTCGGCATCGCCGCTCTGCTCTACATGCTGCTGTCCTTTGCACTGGTGGGCCTGTTTCGACTGGCCGAACGTCGCTGGATGCGCTTCCTTGTTTCTACCCGAGGCTAACCCATGAATCAGTCCGCACAGGCCCTGGCCGCTTACCCGCTCGATGTACCCGTTGCCACACCCGCAACCGCGGCTATCAAGTTGCAAGTCGAAGGCATCCACAAACGCTACGGCGAACACGAAGTGCTCAAGGGCGTGTCCCTCAACGCCCGCAACGGCGACGTGATCAGCCTGATCGGCGCCAGCGGCTCGGGCAAGAGCACCCTGCTGCGGTGCGTCAACTTTCTCGAACAGCCGGACGCCGGGGTGATCACCCTGGACGGCATCAGTATCAAAATGCAGCCCGGCCGCGCCGGCACCCGTGCGCCCCACCCGGCGCAACTGCAAAACCTGCGCACACGCCTGGCCATGGTGTTCCAGCACTTCAACCTGTGGAGCCACATGACGGTGCTGGAGAACATCACCATGGCCCCGCGCCGGGTACTGGGCGTCAGCGCCACCGAGGCGCAACAACGCGCGCGTCTGTACCTGGACAAAGTCGGCCTGCCGAGCCGCGTGGCAGATCAATACCCGGCATTTCTGTCGGGTGGCCAGCAGCAACGCGTGGCCATTGCTCGGGCGCTGGCGATGGAGCCCGAGATCATTCTGTTCGATGAACCGACCTCGGCGCTGGACCCAGAACTCGTAGGAGAAGTCCTCAAAGTCATACAGACGTTGGCCGAGGAAGGCCGTACCATGCTGATGGTCACCCACGAAATGGGCTTTGCCCGCCAGGTGTCCAGCCAAGTGCTGTTTTTGCACCAAGGGCGGGTCGAGGAGCAAGGCGGAGCCGACATCCTTGATCACCCCAGCAGCGAACGCTTGCAGCAATTTCTTTCCAACCGTTTGAAGTGAACTCATGGATACCAAGGCCAACGGACCCCATTCTTCCCCTGCGCTGGATCGCATCGATGAAGCGATCATCGATGTATTGCGCCACCAGGGGCGCATCACCTACGAAAAGCTCTCGTCGCTGGTGCACCTGACGCCCAGGCCCTGCCTGGAACGGGTGCGCAAGCTGGAGCGACGCGGGGTGATTCGCGGGTACGGGGCGATCATCGATGTACAGATGGTCTCGCCGGGGTTGTCGCTGCTGGTGCTGGTAGCCTTGTCCAATCAAAGCGGGCGCTCGGCGCAGAAGGCATTCGAGGCCTGCGTCAAAGCCTGCCCGCAGGTGTTCGAATGCCAGTTGATCAGCGGACCGTTCGACTACAGCCTGCGCATGCGCTGCCGCGATATGGAGCACTACCGGGTACTGACCGAGACCTGGTTGAACAACGATGAGTTGCACATCGACAAGTTGGTGGCACATCCGGAGTTGGCGGTGGTGAAAAACACCGCCATCGAGCTGACCTGATGTAGTGAGCGGGCTTGTCCTAATCCAGTCAGTTAAGGATTAATGCGGTCACTGTGGGAGGGGGCTTGCTCCCGATAGCGGTGGGTCAGTCGATAAACTGCTGACTGGCACACCCTCATCGGGAGCAAGCCCC
>NZ_PYWX01000074.1 GCF_003031675.1 Pseudomonas palleroniana
CATAAGCTCCCACACGAATTGCTTGATTCATTGAAGAAGACGATAGAAGCAGCTTTAAGCTCCAAGCTGATAGCTCTTAGCTAATCAGTTACGCGCTCGAAATTGGGTCTGTAGCTCAGTTGGTTAGAGCGCACCCCTGATAAGGGTGAGGTCGGCAGTTCGAATCTGCCCAGACCCACCAATTTTGTTATGGGGCCATAGCTCAGCTGGGAGAGCGCCTGCCTTGCACGCAGGAGGTCAACGGTTCGATCCCGTTTGGCTCCACCATTAACTGCTTCTGCTCGTTAGAGTTTAGAAATGAATATTCTGAAGTGAATATTGATTTCTAGTCTTTGATTAGATCGTTCTTTAAAAATTTGGGTATGTGATAGAAAGATAGACTGAACGTTACTTTCACTGGTAA
>NZ_PYWX01000075.1 GCF_003031675.1 Pseudomonas palleroniana
TGCGGCTGGATCACCTCCTTAATCGACGACATCAGCTGCTCCATAAGCTCCCACACGAATTGCTTGATTCATTGAAGAAGACGATAAGAAGCAGCCCGAAATTGGGTCTGTAGCTCAGTTGGTTAGAGCGCACCCCTGATAAGGGTGAGGTCGGCAGTTCGAATCTGCCCAGACCCACCAATTTTGTGTGGGAAACGCCTGTAGAAATACGGGGCCATAGCTCAGCTGGGAGAGCGCCTGCCTTGCACGCAGGAGGTCAACGGTTCGATCCCGTTTGGCTCCACCACTACTGCTTCTGACGTTTAAAGCTTAGAAATGAGCATTCCATCAAGATGATGGTGAATGTTGATTTCTAGTCTTTGATTAGATCGTTCTTTAAAAATTTGGGTATGTGATAGAAAGATAGACTGAACGTTACTTTCACTGGTAACGGATCAGGCTAAGGTAAAATTTGTGAGTTCTCTTAATTGAGAAATTCGAATTTTCGGCGAATGTCGTCTTCACAGTATAACCAGATTGCTTGGGGTTATATGGTCAAGTGAAGAAGCGCATACGGTGGATGCCTTGGCAGTCAGAGGCGATGAAAGACGTGGTAGCCTGCGAAAAGCTTCGGGGAGTCGGCAAACAGACTTTGATCCGGAGATGTCTGAATGGGGGAACCCAGCCATCATAAGATGGTTATCTTGTACTGAATACATAGGTGCAAGAAGCGAACCAGGGGAACTGAAACATCTAAGTACCCTGAGGAAAAGAAATCAACCGAGATTCCCTTAGTAGTGGCGAGCGAACGGGGACTAGCCCTTAAGTGGCTTTGAGATTAGCGGAACGCTCTGGAAAGTGCGGCCATAGTGGGTGATAGCCCTGTACGCGAAAATCTCTTAGTCATGAAATCGAGTAGGACGGAGCACGAGAAACTTTGTCTGAATATGGGGGGACCATCCTCCAAGGCTAAATACTACTGACTGACCGATAGTGAACTAGTACCGTGAGGGAAAGGCGAAAAGAACCCCGGAGAGGGGAGTGAAATAGATCCTGAAACCGTATGCGTACAAGCAGTGGGAGCAGACTTTGTTCTGTGACTGCGTACCTTTTGTATAATGGGTCAGCGACTTATTTTCAGTGGCGAGCTTAACCGAATAGGGGAGGCGTAGCGAAAGCGAGTCTTAATAGGGCGTCTAGTCGCTGGGAATAGACCCGAAACCGGGCGATCTATCCATGGGCAGGTTGAAGGTTGGGTAACACTAACTGGAGGACCGAACCGACTACCGTTGAAAAGTTAGCGGATGACCTGTGGATCGGAGTGAAAGGCTAATCAAGCTCGGAGATAGCTGGTTCTCCTCGAAAGCTATTTAGGTAGCGCCTCATGTATCACTGTAGGGGGTAGAGCACTGTTTCGGCTAGGGGGTCATCCCGACTTACCAAACCGATGCAAACTCCGAATACCTACAAGTGCCGAGCATGGGAGACACACGGCGGGTGCTAACGTCCGTCGTGAAAAGGGAAACAACCCAGACCGTCAGCTAAGGTCCCAAAGTTATGGTTAAGTGGGAAACGATGTGGGAAGGCTTAGACAGCTAGGAGGTTGGCTTAGAAGCAGCCACCCTTTAAAGAAAGCGTAATAGCTCACTAGTCGAGTCGGCCTGCGCGGAAGATGTAACGGGGCTCAAACCATACACCGAAGCTACGGGTATCACGTAAGTGATGCGGTAGAGGAGCGTTCTGTAAGCCTGTGAAGGTGAGTTGAGAAGCTTGCTGGAGGTATCAGAAGTGCGAATGCTGACATGAGTAACGACAATGGGTGTGAAAAACACCCACGCCGAAAGACCAAGGTTTCCTGCGCAACGTTAATCGACGCAGGGTTAGTCGGTCCCTAAGGCGAGGCTGAAAAGCGTAGTCGATGGAAAACAGGTTAATATTCCTGTACTTCTGGTTATTGCGATGGAGGGACGGAGAAGGCTAGGCCAGCTTGGCGTTGGTTGTCCAAGTTTAAGGTGGTAGGCTGGAATCTTAGGTAAATCCGGGATTCTAAGGCCGAGAGCTGATGACGAGTCATCTTCTAGATGACGAAGTGGTTGATGCCATGCTTCCAAGAAAAGCTTCTAAGCTTCAGGTAACCAGGAACCGTACCCCAAACCGACACAGGTGGTTGGGTAGAGAATACCAAGGCGCTTGAGAGAACTCGGGTGAAGGAACTAGGCAAAATGGCACCGTAACTTCGGGAGAAGGTGCGCCGGTGAGGGTGAAGGACTTGCTCCGTAAGCCCATGCCGGTCGAAGATACCAGGCCGCTGCGACTGTTTATTAAAAACACAGCACTCTGCAAACACGAAAGTGGACGTATAGGGTGTGACGCCTGCCCGGTGCCGGAAGGTTAATTGATGGGGTTAGCTAACGCGAAGCTCTTGATCGAAGCCCCGGTAAACGGCGGCCGTAACTATAACGGTCCTAAGGTAGCGAAATTCCTTGTCGGGTAAGTTCCGACCTGCACGAATGGCGTAACGATGGCGGCGCTGTCTCCACCCGAGACTCAGTGAAATTGAAATCGCTGTGAAGATGCAGTGTATCCGCGGCTAGACGGAAAGACCCCGTGAACCTTTACTATAGCTTTGCACTGGACTTTGAATTTGCTTGTGTAGGATAGGTGGGAGGCTTTGAAGCGTGGACGCCAGTCTGCGTGGAGCCATCCTTGAAATACCACCCTGGCAACTTTGAGGTTCTAACTCAGGTCCGTTATCCGGATCGAGGACAGTGTATGGTGGGTAGTTTGACTGGGGCGGTCTCCTCCTAAAGAGTAACGGAGGAGTACGAAGGTGCGCTCAGACCGGTCGGAAATCGGTCGTAGAGTATAAAGGCAAAAGCGCGCTTGACTGCGAGACAGACACGTCGAGCAGGTACGAAAGTAGGTCTTAGTGATCCGGTGGTTCTGTATGGAAGGGCCATCGCTCAACGGATAAAAGGTACTCCGGGGATAACAGGCTGATACCGCCCAAGAGTTCATATCGACGGCGGTGTTTGGCACCTCGATGTCGGCTCATCACATCCTGGGGCTGAAGCCGGTCCCAAGGGTATGGCTGTTCGCCATTTAAAGTGGTACGCGAGCTGGGTTTAGAACGTCGTGAGACAGTTCGGTCCCTATCTGCCGTGGACGTTTGAGATTTGAGAGGGGCTGCTCCTAGTACGAGAGGACCGGAGTGGACGAACCTCTGGTGTTCCGGTTGTCACGCCAGTGGCATTGCCGGGTAGCTATGTTCGGAATAGATAACCGCTGAAAGCATCTAAGCGGGAAACTAGCCTCAAGATGAGATCTCACTGGAACCTTGAGTTCCCTGAAGGGCCGTCGAAGACTACGACGTTGATAGGTTGGGTGTGTAAGCGCTGTGAGGCGTTGAGCTAACCAATACTAATTGCCCGTGAGGCTTGACCATATAACACCCAAGCAATTTGAGTCGAAAGGCCAGATTGCGGTGTGTGAAGACGCTACGAACCGAAAGTTCGACGCTCACAAGACACCGAATTCTATTACATACCCAATTTGCTGAAGCGAAGCCAACAGGCTACGACTCAGTACCCGAATTTCTTGACGACCATAGAGCATTGGAACCACCTGATCCCATCCCGAACTCAGCAGTGAAACGATGCATCGCCGATGGTAGTGTGGGGTTTCCCCATGTGAGAGTAGGTCATCGTCAAGATTAAATTCCGAAACCCCATCTGCGAAAGCAGATGGGGTTTTGTTTTATGTAGAAGCACATGAAATTCACCGGCACGTTGCGAATGCAACGGACTGGTATACAGAATTTCTTGACGACCATAGAGCATTGGAACCACCTGATCCCATCCCGAACTCAGCAGTGAAACGATGCATCGCCGATGGTAGTGTGGGGTTTCCCCATGTGAGAGTAGGTCATCGTCAAGATTAAATTCCGAAACCCCTGTCTGCCAATGCAGACAGGGGTTTTGTCGTTTAAGGGGGTATGCTGCCCCAGCATCAACCCAGACCTGGGCCCCTACGCGCGTTGCCAGCACTTGCGCTGCGGCAATGGACGACAAAACTACCGCCTGTCTCTTTCCTACGCTTAAACAGGACACCTCTCACAATATTTCTAAGATTTATCGATTCTTGGCCGAAAGCCTGATGAGCCATGCGTGCACTGAAATAGAGCGGCCCAAGAGTCCGCCTATCCCTTACATGGAATGTTCCACTCGGCACGCTCATCCCCCTTTGGCAAAAGAAGTCGATGAAATGAATCTTAAGTTCAGTCATAAAATTCTGTTGGCCGCGTCAGGCGTCGTGGTTTTGGCCTTCGCATTATTCACGCTCTACAACGACTACCTGCAGCGCAGTACCATCAAGCAAAATTTGGCATCGTCCATTCAGCAGTCCGGTGAACTCACCGCCAGCAGCGTGCAGAACTGGCTCAGTGGGCGCATTTTGGTACTCGAAAACCTGACGCAAAACATTGCCCATCAAGGCAGCGGTGCCGACCTTCCTGGGTTGGTCGATCAGCCAGCGTTCACATCGAATTTCCAGTTCACTTATGTGGGTCAAACCAACGGCGTGTTCACCCAGCGCCCCGACGCGAAGATGCCTGACGGCTATGACCCGCGTCAGCGCCCTTGGTACAAGCAAGCAGTAGTGGCCGACAAACCCATGCTTACTCCTCCTTATATGGCGGCTGTGGGTGGGCAGATCGTGACGATCGCCATGCCAGTGAAAAAGAACGGCGAGTTGCTCGGCGTTGTTGGCGGTGACTTGAGCCTGCAAACCCTGGTGAAGATCATCAACTCGGTCGACTTCGGCGGTATCGGCCATGCGTTCCTGGTGAGTGGCGACGGCCAGGTCATCGTCAGCCCTGACCAGGACCAGGTGATGAAAAACCTGAAGGATATCTATCCTGGCACCAACCTGCGTATCGAGAAAGCCAACCAGGACGTAGTTCTCAATGGTCAGGATCGCATCCTCTCGTTCACCCCCATCAGCGGTTTGCCAGGCGCAGACTGGTACATTGGTCTGTCGATCGACAAAGACAAAGCCTACGCGCCACTAGGCAAGTTCCGCACCTCGGCATTGATTGCGATGTTGGTCGCCGTGATAGCTATCGCAGTGCTTCTGAGTCTGTTGATTCAGGTATTGCTGCGTCCGTTGACGACCATGGGCGTTGCTATGCAAGACATTGCTCAGGGGGAAGGCGATTTGACCCGCCGCCTCGACGTGACCAGCAAAGACGAATTCGGTGAAGTGGGTAGCGCGTTCAACCAGTTCGTTGAGCGTATCCACGCTTCCATTTCCGAAGTGTCGTCGGCAACGCGTCAGGTGCATGATCTGTCCCAACGCGTGATGGCCTCATCCAACGCGTCGATCATCGGTTCCGATGAGCAGAGTGCACGTACCAATAGCGTGGCTGCGGCGATCAACGAACTGGGCGCCGCTACCCAGGAAATCGCACGTAACGCTGCTGATGCTTCGCAACACGCCAGTGGCGCCAGCGAACAGGCTGACGATGGTCGCAAGGTGGTTGAGCAAACTATCCAGGCAATGTCGGAGTTATCGCAGAAGATCAGTTTGTCCTGCACTCAGATCGAAACCCTGAACGCCAGCACCGACAACATCGGTCACATTCTTGATGTGATCAAAGGCATTTCCCAGCAAACCAACTTGTTGGCCCTTAACGCAGCGATCGAAGCCGCTCGTGCGGGTGAAGCCGGGCGTGGGTTTGCCGTGGTGGCGGATGAGGTGCGTAACCTGGCGCATCGTACGCAAGAGTCGGCGGAAGAGATCCACAAAATGATCACTTCCCTGCAAGTGGGCTCGCGTGAAGCCGTGACCACTATGAATGCCAGCCAGGCCTCCAGCGAGGAGAGCGTTGAAGTCGCCAACCAGGCGGGTGAACGGTTGGTCAGCGTGACCCAGCGGATCGTAGAAATCGACGGTATGAACCAATCGGTGGCTGCCGCCACCGAGGAGCAAACCGCTGTGGTTGAAACCCTCAATGTCGACATCAACCAGATCAATCTGCTTAACCAGCAGGGTGTGGCCAACCTCAACGAAACGCTGAGGGACTGCGATGCCCTGTCCCAACAGGCAAGCCGATTGAAGCAATTGGTCGATAGCTTCAAGATCTAACCGCGCTGCACCGGAGCGAGATCACTCGCTCCGAGTGCTCAGCTAAGCATTCGGCGCACATTACGCAGTGCGCTGTCCGCGAACGCCTGCACAAACGCTTCGAACTCTACTTGCGTTGAAGCCAATGGCTCACCCACAAGCGTCCAGGTGGCCCTGGAGCTGCTTGCGCCAAGTGCTTGCACACTCATCGCCGCCCAGAATTGGGCCAAGCCCAGGGTGTTGTAGAGGGTGGTCCACGTCATCGACATGGCGGCTTCGTCTCGACTGTTGAGTTGCTCCACGACGCAATGCCCATTGTCGAAAAATTTCGTGCGCAATGCACCCACGCCTGCGCCGGTCATCTCAATGCGCGACAGGCCTGGAACGAAGGCATCAAAGCCTGCGAAGTTGCCCACCAACGCCCACAGGCGAGCTGCCTCGCAAGGGACAACGATGGAGGCCAGGATCGGTGTGCCGTTCGGATTACGGATTAACGTATCGGGTTGTAGCGGTTTCATGAAGATGTCCTGAAGCAATTCAGAGAAAGCCGGTGGTCCTGAGGTAGTCGCAACCCTTACTTAGCAATGCCGGGTCTTTTGGCGGGTAATGTGTACCCATTTTCTCCACCCCCCAGCGTGCGTTGTCATAACAGATCATCGACGTGTCACCGATATCCTCACCCAGTACGCCCAGATAGAAACCCAACACACCAAACAACGCATTATCACGGCTTACTGCGCGCAGTGACTGTTGCCACTGTTCAATGCTTACCCGTTGGAAAATGTGCCCAGCCTGGCTGAACGCATCGAGATACTGATCCCAGCTCAAGGGTTGTGGGTTGTGCAGGTTGAAAACATTTCGCCCAGCGCAAAAACAGGAACCGTGGAACGCTATGAAGCGGGCCAGGAAGTCCACAGGCATCAGATCGAAATTCACATCCAGCTGTGGCGCCAGCCCCAATTGCAGGGACCCCTTGAGCATCAACATCAACCGATTTTTCTGCGGCTGGCAAACGCCACTTTGACTGTTGAAACTGATGTTCCCCGGTCGCAGGATATTCACCCAGGCGCCTTGCGCGACGGCACGTCCCAGCAAGCGTTCAGCGACCCACTTGGACAGGTTGTAGCCATTTTTCATATAGAGCGGCAACGTACTCGCGGCACCGGTTTCTAGAACGTGCCTATGGGCGTCGATACTGCTGCAGGCGGACAGTGTCGAAATGAAATTGAATACCTTCTTGCAATAGGTTTCGCAAAGGCGCAGGCACTCAAAGATCGGCTCGACGTTGTCCTTGGCGAGTAAGGCGTAATCCATTACGTGATTGACCTGGGCGGCGTTGTGCACCAACACACCGTAACTGCGCGCGAGGTGCTCATACACGTCGCAGGTAAGGCCCAGGCGAGGCAAGCGCATGTCAGCGGGGTACACCCGCACGCGGCTCAGGTCCAGATGTTCCAGGCGATAGGCTCGCAACGCCTCGCTGAACCGAGCCGCCGCGCAATCGCCAGGCAGCTCCCGGATCAGGCACGCCACTTCCTGTGCTCCGCCATCCAGCAGCGCCTGGACAATATGGACCCCGACAAAGCTGTTGGCCCCTGTGACAATGACCTTGCGCGGGTCACCTGCACAGTTTCCATGCAGCATCTCGACCCCCAGCACCCTTGTCGCATCTTTCTCCATCAGGCTTGAGGGTGTCTGGGGCAGTGCGCAGCCCTCCATCAGCGCTGCAAGCGTACGGATCGTGGGTGTTTCAAAGAAACGGCTCAAGGAAGGGCAGCGGCCAAACCGTTCGCGCAGACGCAACAAGAGGTTCGACAGCAGAATGGAGTGGCCACCCCGGTTGAAAAAGCTGTCGTCGATAGACAACTCGTGCACAGCCAACCCTAGTAACTCCGCCCACAGTTCCATCAACTGCGCTTGAAGAGGGGTTTGTGCCGTGTAATGAGTCAGCTCATGAGCGGCAGGAGGCGGCAGTGCTCGTAATGCCTGGCGATCAATCTTGCCATTGCTTGAGCGGGGCATGCTTGGCAACTCGCTCCAGCTCACGGGTTGCATGTATTCAGGCAGCCACTGTCGCGCGTGTTCCTTGAGGCTTGCCAGTGTGGCGCCGGGCTCCGGCTGAGCGGCAAAACCGATGATCCTTTGCATTGGAGTGGTCACCACGGCCACCTGGCGGAACAGGCGACTGTTGCGCAGGCACTGCTCGATCTCCTGAGGTTCGACTCGAAAGCCACGGATCTTGATCTGGTCATCCCGGCGACCGCACAGCTCGATTCCGGTTTGCGTCCACTTGGCCAGATCGCCGCTGCGGTAAGTCGCCAGCAACTGTCCGTCCGGCAAGTTCAGCGTAACGAAAGGGCTGTCGGCCTGCGATGCTGCGTTCACGTAGCCCAGGCTCACGCCGGGGCCGGCGATATACAGCTCGCCGACCACCTGATCCTCCACCGGACGCAGGTGCTCGTCGAGGATCAGCACTTGGCTGTTGGCAATGGGACGGCCGATGTTGCGATGGCTGTCACCGAGCTGGAATGTCCGGTGGGTCGCCAGTACCGTGGCTTCAGTGGGGCCGTAGAGATTGTGCAACTGGCACTGGCCCGCCAGTCGCTCGATCACGTAAGGCTCGCAGAAGTCGCCACCGGTGAGCACATGGGTAAGGCCCAATGGTTGGTCCAGCGGTAGGATGCTGAGCAATGCCGGCGGTAGAAACCCATGGGTGACGCGCTGCTGACGAATCAACTCGACCAGTTGCAGAGGATCCGCCCGTTGTTCTGCGCCGGGCACAATCAGCTCGGCGCCAGCCATCAGGGCCGGAAAGATGTCGATCAGCGACGAATCGAAACTCAATGGCGAAAACTGCAGCACACGACTCTGCTGATCCATCATCACGCAGGCGCCGAGCCAGGCGGTGAAGTGCGCCAGGTTGTGTTGGCTGAGCAATACGCCCTTGGGTTGACCCGTGCTGCCCGAGGTAAACAACGCCATGCAGGGTGCGTCTACACAAGGCCGATAATGCATCAGCGGCTGCGTGCAATCGCTGTGGCGCGGGTCGATCCTGCTGACATCCAGTGTATCGAAATGCTCTCTTAGAGGGTGCCGGCCGTCTTCCAGCAGCATGCAGGCTCCGATGCTTTCCAGCATGCTGTGTTGGCGCTGCACCGGGTGATCGGGTGACAGGGGTAAATACACTGCGCCGCACCCCAGCACCGCGAGAACGCTGGCGTAGAGTTCGACGGACTTTTCCAGGCACACGCCGATTACCTGGGGTGTCTCACGGCTTCCCAGCAGGGGTACCAATTGCTCCTGTATCGCCAAGGCGTATGCGTGAAGTTGGTGATAAGTCAGCACCTGCCCCGCGATATTCAGCGCAGGCCGATGGGCGTAGGCCTGAAGGCTCGCCTGCAACCGTTCGATCATGGGGACTTGGGCTGCCTGCAACAGTGCCGGTTGCGCGCTACGATTGAAGCGGTGCAAAAACGCCAACGCTTCCAGCCCTTGCAAACCTTGTTCGGGCCATTCGTTAACCGTGACCGGTGCGCAGAAATAATCGGGGTCTCTCGAGAAATCGCTGACCAGCACGGCGACCCATTCCACCAGTGCGTTCGTTGCCTCTTGGCGCAGCCTCTGGCCGTTACCGCTTGGCTGCGCGCAAACGTCATGCACGGCCAGCAGGCACCGCTCACGGTTGTAACAGCGAAACTGGAGTGCAGGCAGCCCGTGTTCGCCGATCGGGCCGATACCCACGCGCAGGCTCAACCGGGGTGTGTCGGCAAATACACTCGGCAGCGGTTGGCTACCGTCCTCGATCACCAGATCGACCGCCTCCACCCCGACCGCGTGCCCGTACTGTTCCATCATCTGCCTGATGGCCCCGAGGGCTTCGCTTGTGGCGCCCCATCCAATCGTCAAGCACCTCATGCCAACCTCCCAGGTTGGGCCAGGTAGTCCTTTAAAGCCTGGGCGACACTGGGGGTTTGCAGCACACCGCTGTGATGTAGAAAACTCATGATGTTGCCCACCAGCGGATGCCGGCGAGTAATAGGAAAGTCCATCGCGCCGATCTCATGGCGCAGTGTCACGCGGATGTCGAGATCGATATCCAAATGCTCGATCAGGTGCAGATCGAAGTCCTTCTGCAGCTCATTGGTCAGGTAATGCGTCAGGAAAACCGGCAGGATTTCAGCAATGCTGTCACGGTCCTCCGGGCTTGCCCCCTGCCAGTAGAGACGTACCAACTGCGTCCAGAATTGCGCGTGGCGCCCCTCGTCAGCCAAGTGATCAGCCATCAAGCCACGGATGGACCGCTTGACGCTGTCGTCCTTGGAGAACGCCGCTACGTCCTGCGTCACCGTATTTTCGGCAATGGCCACGGCAATCAACTCCACGGCATCGTGCAAGTGCGCCGGAGCGCCAGCCTGCGCTGCCGGCAGGGCGCGGCTCAGCTCGATTTGCCGGGGGAGTTCGAGAGGCTCAATACCCGTCATGTGCACGGCTTGCTGCAGGAAGTCCAGTGCGACCAGTGCGTGGTAATCCTCATCGATCACGACGGTCATCGCGTCGACGCGGCAGGCCGCCGGGAAAGGCAGCGAGAAGCCGTTTTTGGCAATGCTGCGGGCGGTCTTGTCGACGATCTCGGTTTCGAAGATCACCACATTATTGACGAATTGGTAAAAGCTTTGCGCCAGTACGAAGTCGCGCCACTGCGGGCAATGGTCAAGAAAGGTCTCGCTGAGGACCAGCGGTTGGCGGCACAGGGGGTAGATTAATTTTTGGTCGTTCTCCAGCAGGCGTCGGGGGCGAGTGCGGATGGTTGCACGACGTTCCCAGTCTTCGGCAAACGAGCGGTAGCCAATGGTATTCATGGGTGCGCCTCTCGCATCGAGGCCTGCACGTCGTTCCAAAACAGGATGCGGCTTTCCATGGCGCTGATTGCAGTGCTGTCGGCCTGTTTCTGGCGCGTCGGGTCTGCGCCGATCAGGCGTTGGAGCAACTGATGGGCTGCCGGGCCATGCGCGTGGCTGTCCATCTCGATGTGGCGGTTGAGGTAGTGATGGAAAGTAGGTGCCTCACGCTCAATGAATCCGTGGCTGCGCGAGATGCGTTCGAACATCGACGGAATGACGCTTTCGCGGCCGTGCAGGAAGGCTGCCGCCACACAATGGCTGGGTGCGTTCCAGGCGATCTGCAACGTGCAGTCAACGAAGCGAGCAACGCCAAGTGGCGCGCTGACGGCTTGCAAGGCTGCGTTTGCTTCCACTTCCTGAAGCTGCAGGTCAATGAAGCGTGTGATCGCAAGTGTGCTGGCGCCCACTTCTGCCATTGCATCCAGGTACAGCTCGAAGTGACTGCTGTAGCCGCGAGTTGGATGCTCGTCCGACTCCTCGGCCAACACGATTTCATTGATCAGGCGGGCGGCGTGTGGGTCGGAGGGTGGGAACCAGGGGATCCCGGTGCAGGTCAGGTCCTGCTGCAAGCGTTTGGTCAGTGTCATGAAGTCCCAAACGGCAAATACGTGGTGCTCCATAAAGATTTGTAACTTACGGAGTGAAGTTATTTCTATAAATAGCGGGTGGCTGCACAACTGCAGTCTTTTTTGTTCAAGTAGATGTTGGTGCATGGTTGACGCCTGTATTGCGAATGCTCTGAGCAGTGATAAGGATTTTTTAATTAATAAATAGGCGGGTGACGCCAAGTCGGGGCCGCGGGCGCAGCTCCACCGTGATAACGGTGTGGGTGGCCAATTTTGAGAGGTTGGGGCTGTTGGGCGAAGATAATAAGCTGAATAAACGTTTGGGTGAGCTTATAAATGTATTAGATGTTTTTTCGAAAAATAACAGTGGGCGGAAATTGTCTTTTTAAAAGTGGGAAGTTTCTTTGTTGTCGGTCGGTTTAATTGAGCGTGTTCAATTTTTTATAACTGATTAGCGCGGGACACTTCCAGATAGAAGTTGCCCCGCTTAATAAATAGTCAGAGAAGGGGGACGGGAAGGGCTTACAGGGACCTTTTGTTGTCGCTGGTGTCGAGACCATTGAGGTAATTGGCGATCACTTCCATCCCGCGCATCAGGTGATTGCGTAGCGTAAGGATGCTCTCGTCGATTTTTTTCTGTGCCACCAGGCTCAGCAGTTCCCGGTGATCTTCCTGGGACGTCGGTCCCAGGCCCATCGCCTCGAGGTTGAAGCGCAGGAACCGCTCCTCCTCGTTCAGCCCATGTTCGACCAACTTGAGTAACCGCTGGTTAGGTGCCTTGCCATACAAGGCCATGTGGAACAGGCGATTGAGGCGTCCGATCTCGGTGTAGTCTTTTTCACGCTCCAGAGCATTGATGCAAGATTCGGCCTCTTCAATGTCGGCGTCGGTGAGCAAGGGGATCGACAAGCGCAACGCTTCGGACTCCAGCAACATGCGCAAGCCATAGGTCTCAGCCGAATTGTCCTCGATCAAGGGGGCTACCACGGCGCCTTTGTGGGTCACCACATGCAGCAAGGACTGTGCCTCCAGTTGGCGCAGGGCTTCTCGCACGGGCATGCGGCTGACACCGAACAGGCTGGCCAGTTCTTGCTGGCGCATAGCCGTGCCACAGGGCAGACGCCCATCGAGAATGGCGTTTCGTAATGTTTCTTCAATAACGGAGCGGGCAAGATGGGCGGGAATAGGCTCGCTGATTTTGATGCTACTTAAAGGGTTCGGCTTCTGCGTCACGGTTACGCTATCCTCCTTTCTTGAATAGAGTCTGTTTAATTGGATCCAATGCACACTAAAGATGGGTTGCACGCTTGTCAAACAACCAAAGTTTCCGTTTGTAAGGGCTTACAGGAAGTACTTTGTGCATCCCACAAATTGCGGTTATAAATTTGGCCGGCTCATGAATGATTGCACTGTGCCATTGTTTTTTCCGGGTCAAAGCTTCACCATCCCTTGAAATTCCGTCTTTCTTCACGGACTGAACGCCTTGGCGGTAAGTTTTATTTCTTCTCGAATCCTCAGCTGGCTGTTTTCAGCGCTATTGTTGGCCGGCTTGATGCTCGGCGGGCTGCATGCCGATTGGGATTTCTCCCAGATCAGCCGCAAAGCCACCGCCTTGTACGGACCGTTGGGGAAGGGGCAGCAACGTATCGACGAGTGGCAGCGGTTGCTGGCGACGCAGAAACAAGTCAGTGAACAAGAGCAGCTCAAGGTCGTCAATCTGTTCTTCAACCAGCACATGACCTACACGGAAGACATCGATCTGTGGCATGTGGAAGACTATTGGGAGACGCCTGTCGAAGCCTTGTGGAAGGGTGCCGGTGATTGCGAAGACTACGCTATCGCCAAGTATTTCAGCCTGCGCCACCTGGGTGTTTCCAGCGACAAATTGCGCATTACTTACGTCAAGGCCTTGCGTCAGAATCGCGCTCACATGGTCCTGACCTACTATCCGACCCCCGACGCTATCCCGTTGGTGCTCGACAGCCTGATGGACGAGATCCTCCCGGCCAACCGCCGTACCGATCTGCTTCCGGTGTACTCATTCAACGCCGAGGGTCTGTACTTGCCGGGTGCCAAGGGCAACAAGAAAGTCGGCGATACCAAACGCTTGTCGCGCTGGCAGGATGTGTTGAGAAAAATGCGTGCGGAAGGCTTCCCAGCCGAGCCTGCCAACTAGGAGTAACTGATCGGTGTCTTTGTTCAAACAACTGTTGATCGCAATCTGTCTGTTCCTCGTAGTCGCCTTCAGCGGCAGCTTCATGGTCAGCCTGGAGAGCTCGCGCACGCAATACGTCAACCAGTTGCGCTCCCACGCACAGGATGCGGCGACGGCATTGGCGCTGTCGCTGACGCCCAATATCGACGATCCGGCCATGGTGGAGCTGCTGGTCAGTTCGATCTTCGACAGCGGTTATTACGCGAGCATCCGCGTGGTGGACCTGGCAACCGACAAGACTATCGTCGAGCGTAGCGGCATTCCCGACAACAATGGCGTGCCCGACTGGTTCGTCAAGTTGATCGGCCTGGAACCGGCCGGGGGGGATGCGTTGGTCAATCGTGGTTGGGAGCAGGCGGCGCGGGTGGAGGTGATCAGCCACCCGATGTTCGCTCTGGCCAAACTCTGGCAGAGCGCCCTGGGCAGTCTCGGTTGGCTGCTGCTGTGCGGCGCGGTCAGTGCGGTGCTCGGCGCACTGTTGCTACGGCGGCAATTGAAACCGTTGGACTACATGGTCAAGCAGTCCCATGCCATCGCCCGCCGCGAATTCCTCAGCCTGCCTGAGCTGCCCCGCACGCCGGAACTGCGGCGCGTGGTACAGGCCATGAACCAGATGGTAGAAAAGCTCAAGGCGCTGTTCCAGGAGCAGGCCGAACGCAGCGAAAAATTGCGCACCGAATCCTATCAGGACAACCTCACCGGCCTGGCCAATCGTCGCTACTTCGAGATGCAGCTCAACGCTCGTGTCAGCAACCCGGAAGACACCAGCACCGGCTATCTGCTGCTGTTGCGGGTCAAGGACCTGGCCGGTCTCAACCAGCGTCTGGGTGGCCAGCGCACTGACCAGTTGCTGCAAGCGGTCGGTCAGCAACTGCTGCGCCAGTGCGAGCCGTACCCGGAAACCCACAACCTCGTCACGCGTATTCGCGGTGGTGAGTTCGCCGTGCTGGCGCCGGGGCTGATGCGTGAAGAGGCGCTGCAGTTGGCGCAGAACCTCGAAAGCACCTTGCACAGCCTGCAGGCCACCGGCGCCAGCGATGTGACGCCGGTCGCTTACATGGGCCTGGCACCGTTCAACCATGGCGACGCCCCTCAGGCGCTGCTGACCTTGGCTGACCAGGCCCTGGCGCAAGCTGAGGGGCAGGGCGATAGCAGTTGGGTATGCCTTGACCATAGCGCCGCCGCCAGTGTTGGTGATGATCACCATGCCTGGCACAGGTTGCTGGACCAGGCACTGACGCAGCAGCGCTTCGAGTTGTATTTCCAGCCGGTGGTGGCCAGCCAGGACCCGCAATTGGTGCTGCACTATAAAGTCCTGTCACGCCTGCAGGATGAAGACGGCCATACGATACCCGCCGGGCGTTTCCTGCCGTGGCTTGAACGCTTCGGCTGGACGTCCCGCCTGGACCGCCTGATGCTCGAACAAGTGCTCAAACAGATGGCCGGCCACACCCATAGCCTGGCGCTGAACCTCTCGGCCGCGACCTTGCAGGACGCCCAGGCGCTGAATCGGATTGTTGAATTGTTACGCCAGCACAGCAACCTGGGCCCGCGCCTGACCCTGGAGATCGGCGAAGAACAATTGCCGGAGCAGGCCCTGCTCGAGCAATTGACCCATCGCCTGCGCGAGCTGGGCTTTTCCCTGAGCCTGCAGCGTTTTGGCGGGCGCTTCAGCATGATCGGCAACTTGGCGCGCCTGGGCCTGGCGTACCTGAAGATCGACGGCAGCTACATCCGTGCCATCGACCAGGAGAGCGACAAACGCCTGTTTATCGAGGCGATCCAGCGCGCGGCCCACAGCATCGACTTGCCGTTGATTGCCGAGCGCGTCGAGACCGAGGGCGAGCTGAAGGTGATTCGCGAGATGGGGATCTTCGGCGTGCAGGGGCAGTTATTTGGCGAGCCTGCGCCCTGGAAGTAACGCAGGTCGATTGTGGAGGCTGAGCACTACAGTACTCAGATCAGCCCAGTCTCTTCATCATTGATCAAGTGGCTCAGCCCACCCAATGATTCCCGCGCGTGGGTACGGTCGATCAGTTTTGCCTGGGCAGCGGGCGGCAGGTCCGTCACGCTGATAATGCCTTTGCTGGTCAGCACCTGGATCAAGTCGTCGAGCACCCGGATCATCTCCAGGTCACTCTGCTTGAGTTGCGCCAGGCTGGTTTCCACCACTTCGTTGGCGTACCAGGCCTGGATCTCATGGTGATCGGCCGGCAGGGTTTCGGTCGACTCGGCAAAGGCGGCGGCCTCCACGCGGCTTAGCGCGCCCTGGGCATCACGTTGCACATAAAACATAAGAACCCCTCGAAAATGAGCCACACGCCGTCGCCAGCATCGGCCAACAGTGTGTTGATAGGCACAAGTATGCGATGCAACCGCCCGGCAGGGCCAGCAACGAAATCGGCCGCCGGTGAGGGCGGCCGATATCCGAGGCTTAGGCGGTGTGATCGATCTTGATGGTCGGGTCGGCACCACTGATCAGCGAGTTGATGCTGGTGTGGGACCAATCGTTGCCTTCCAGCTTGATCGTCACGTCGGCATTGGCCAGGCCACCGGCGGCGTTGAGCTTGCCTTCACTGCTCACTTGCAGGGTCGACACACCGTCCACCGTGGTGATCTTCAAGTAGTTGTCGATGGTGCTGTCCGTTTCACCCTTCAACAGATCCCGCAGATCAATGCGGTCGCCTTCCGACGCCTTGAAGTCCTTGATCACATCGTTACCGACGTCACCGGCTTTCCACACGAAGGTGTCGGCGCCCGAGCCACCGATCAGGATGTCGTTGCCCGGCCCGCCGATCAGCGTGTCGTTACCGGTGCCGCCCAACAGGATGTCATTGCCTTTGCCGCCGTCCAGGTAGTCATTACCGCCCTGGCCGAACAGGATGTCATCGCCTGCGCCGCCCAGCAGCGTGTCGTTGCCGTCTTTGGCGCCGGATACATCGAAGTCGGCGTAGTGCTCGGTCACGTACTGGTGCACGTTCGAAGGGGTCACGTCCGTCACGGCTACGCCGGTTTTCTGCGCCACAAAGGCTTGTAGCGCGTTGTAGCCCTCACCGGTAACGCCGCTGAAACTCACCAGGTCGCCGAAGATAATATCGT
>NZ_PYWX01000076.1 GCF_003031675.1 Pseudomonas palleroniana
AGGGTCACGGTGGTGGTGTCAGCAGTGCCCGGAGTATCGGTAACGGTGGTATTTACCGGCGTAGTGCCCGGTACCAGGTTCTCGAAGTGCTCGCCGCCAGTGACGCCTTTGATAGCGGTGGTGACGGTTTGATCGCCTTGATAGACGTCGTTTGGAGCGACTACCGAAACAGAACCGCTCGACTGGTTCACACCGATGGTGATGGTTTGGCCGTTATCCAGGGTGACGGTCAGCGGGTTGGTGATGTTGGTCACCGGCGCGCCGTTTTTATCCACAAGGCTGGCGGTGTAGACGATGTTGCCGCCTTCACCGACGGTGTTGGTGGCCGTCAGTACCACATCGACTTTGTCGATGGTGTCGTTGATGGTGGTAGTTGCACCGTTACCTGCAACTTCCAGCTTTTCAAAGTTGCCGCCCGTGGCGTCAGTGATCTTGACGGTCTGCGTGCTCTTGTCGATGAACACGTCATCGCTAGGTGCAGGAACGGTCACGGTACCGACAGTGTCGCCAGCCTTGATAGTGATGGTGGAACCGTTGTCGAGTTTCAGCGTGACGTCGGTGCCGGCCTTATTGCTCAAGGTCGCGGTGTAGGTGATCTGGCCACCTTCGTTAACTGCGCTTGGCGCGGTCAGCGTCACAGTGGTGGTATCTGCGGTGCCCGGTGTGTCAGTTACGGTCGTTGTGACTTTATCGGTACCTGGCACCAGATTTTCGAAATGCTCGCCGCCGCTCACAGTTTTGATCGCGGTGGTGACGGTTTGATCGCCTTTATAGACGTCGTTTGGAGCGACTACAGAAACAGACCCGCTCGACTGGTTTACACCGATGGTGATGGTTTGGCCGTTATCCAGGGTGACTGTCAGCGGGTTGGTGATGTTGGTTACTGCTGCGCCGTTCTTATCCACAAGGCTGGCGGTGTAAACGATGTTGCCGCCTTCGCCAACAGTGTTGGTGGCGGTCAGGACCACATCGACCTTGTCGATGGTGTCGTTGATCGTGGTGGTTGCGCCGTTGCCTGCAACTTCCAATTTCTCGAAGTTGCCGCCGGTAGCGTCAGTGATCTTGACGGTCTGAGTGCTCTTGTCGATGAACACGTCATCGCTAGGTGCAGGAACGGTCACAGTGCCGAGGGTGTCACCAGCCTTGATGGTAATGCTCGAGCCGTTGTCGAGTTTCAGGGTGACGTCAGTACCTGCTTTGTTAGAAAGCGTGGCGGTGTAGGTGATCTGACCGCCTTCGTTAACGGCGCTTGGCGCGGTCAGCGTGACGGTGGTGGTGTCCGTAGTGCTCGGAGTATCGGTAACGGTGGTATTTACCGGCGCAGTGCCCGGCACCAGGTTCTCGAAATGCTCGCCGCCGGTCACAGTTTTGATCGCGGTGGTGACGGTCTGGTCGCCTTTGTAGACGTCGTTTGGAGCGACTACCGAGACAGAACCGCTGGATTGGTTCACACCGATGGTGATGGTTTTACCGTTATCCAGGGTGACGGTCAGCGGGTTGGTGATGTTAGTCACCGCATTACCTGACTTATCGACCAGCGAAGCGGTGTAAAGGATGTTGCCGCCCTCACCAACAGTGTTGGTGGCGGTCAGGACCACATCGACCTTGTCGATGGTGTCGTTGATAGTCGTTGTCGCGCCGTTACCTGCAACTTCCAGCTTCTCGAAGTTGCCGCCGGTAGCGTCGGTGATCTTGACGGTCTGCGTGCTCTTGTCGATGAACACGTCATCGCTCGGCGCTGGGACGGTCACAGTGCCGACGGTATCGCCAGCCTTGATGGTGATGGTCGATCCGTTGTCCAGCTTCAGCGTGACGTCGGTGCCGGCCTTGTTGCTCAAGGTCGCGGTGTACGTAATCTGACCACCTTCGTTGACCGCGCTTGGCGCGGTCAGCGTCACGGTAGTGGTGTCCGCAGTGCTCGGAGTATCGGTAACGGTGGTATTTACCGGCGCAGTGCCTGGTACCAGGTTCTCGAAGTGTTCGCCGCCGGTGACGCCTTTGATGGCGGTGGTGACGGTTTGATCGCCTTTATAGACGTCGTTTGGAGCGACTACAGAAACAGACCCGCTCGACTGGTTTACACCGATGGTGATGGTCTGGCCGTTATCCAGAGTGACCGTTAACGGGTTGGTGATGTTAGTCACCGCATTACCCGACTTGTCGACCAGCGAAGCGGTGTAAACGATATTGCCGCCTTCACCGACGGTGTTGGTGGCGGTCAGGACCACATCGACCTTGTCGATGGTGTCGTTGATAGTCGTTGTCGCGCCGTTGCCTGCAACTTCCAGCTTCTCGAAGTTGCCGCCGGTAGCGTCGGTGATCTTGACGGTCTGGGTGCTCTTGTCGATGAACACGTCATCGCTTGGTGCAGGAACGGTTACGGTACCGACAGTGTCGCCAGCCTTGATGGTGATGGTGGAACCGTTGTCGAGTTTCAGGGTGACATCAGTACCCGCTTTGTTAGAAAGCGTGGCGGTGTACGTAATCTGACCGCCTTCGTTAACTGCGCTTGGCGCGGTCAGGGTCACGGTGGTGGTGTCAGCAGTGCCCGGAGTATCGGTAACGGTGGTATTTACCGGCGTAGTGCCTGGTACCAGGTTCTCGAAGTGCTCACCGCCGGTCACAGTTTTGATCGCGGCAGTGACAGTTTGGTCGCCGTTGTAAACGTCGTTCGGCGCTACGGTGGTGACGCTGCCGCTCGACTGATTCACACCGATAGTGATGGTCTGGCCGTTATCCAGAGTGACCGTCAGCGGGTTGGCGATGTTGGTCACCGGCGCGCCGTTTTTATCCACAAGGCTGGCGGTGTAAACGATATTGCCGCCTTCACCCACAGTGTTGGTCGCGGTCAGGACCACATCGACCTTATCGATGGTGTCGTTGATCGTGGTAGTTGCACCGTTACCGGCAACTTCCAATTTCTCGAAGTTACCGCCCGTGGCGTCAGTGATCTTGACGGTCTGAGTGCTCTTGTCGATGAACACGTCATCGCTAGGTGCAGGAACGGTCACAGTGCCGACGGTGTCACCAGCCTTGATGGTAATGCTCGAGCCGTTGTCGAGTTTCAGGGTGACGTCAGTACCTGCTTTGTTAGAAAGCGTGGCGGTGTACGTAATCTGACCACCTTCGTTAACTGCGCTTGGCGCAGTCAGGGTCACGGTGGTGGTGTCCGCAGTGCCCGGAGTATCGGTAACGGTGGTATTTACCGGCGTAGTGCCCGGCACCAGATTTTCGAAGTGCTCGCCGCCGGTAACGCCTTTGATGGCGGCAGTGACAGTTTGGTCGCCTTGATAGACGTCGTTTGGAGCGACTACCGAGACAGAACCGCTCGACTGGTTTACACCAATGGTGATGGTCTGGCCGTTATCCAGGGTGACGGTCAGCGGGTTGGTGATGTTAGTTACCGGCGCGCCGTTTTTATCCACAAGGCTGGCGGTGTAAACGATATTGCCGCCTTCGCCCACAGTGTTGGTCGCGGTCAGGACCACATCGACCTTGTCGATGGTGTCGTTGATGGTGGTGGTTGCGCCGTTGCCTGCAACTTCCAGCTTCTCGAAGTTACCGCCGGTAGCGTCAGTGATCTTGACGGTCTGGGTGCTCTTGTCGATGAACACGTCATCGCTTGGCGCCGGGACGGTCACGGTGCCGACGGTGTCACCGGCCTTGATGGTAATGCTCGAGCCGTTGTCGAGTTTCAGGGTAACGTCAGTATCCGCTTTGTTAGAAAGCGTGGCGGTGTACGTAATCTGACCACCTTCGTTAACTGCGCTTGGCGCAGTCAGGGTCACGGTGGTGGTATCTGCAGTGCCCGGTGTGTCCGTTACGGTCGTAGTGACTTTATCGGTACCCGGTACCAAGTTCTCAAAGTGCTCGCCGCCGGTGACGCCTTTGATGGCGGTGGTGACGGTTTGATCGCCTTGATAGACGTCGTTTGGAGCGACTACCGAGATAGAACCGCTGGATTGGTTCACACCAATGGTGATGGTCTGGCCGTTATCCAACGTCACGGTCAGTGGATTGGTGATGTTGGTCACCGCATTACCCGACTTGTCGACCAGCGACGCGGTGTAAACGATGTTGCCGCCTTCACCCACAGTATTAGTAGCGGTTAGTACGACATCGACTTTGTCGATGGTGTCGTTGATAGTCGTTGTCGCGCCGTTGCCTGCAACTTCCAGCTTCTCGAAGTTGCCGCCGGTAGCGTCGGTGATCTTGACGGTCTGCGTGCTCTTGTCGATGAACACGTCATCGCTAGGCGCAGGGACGGTCACGGTGCCGACGGTGTCGCCGGCCTTGATGGTGATGGTCGACCCGTTATCCAGCTTCAGCGTGACATCGGTGCCGGCCTTGTTGCTCAAGGTAGCGGTGTAGGTGATCTGACCACCTTCGTTAACTGCGCTTGGCGCGGTCAGGGTCACGGTGGTGGTGTCAGCAGTGCCCGGAGTATCGGTAACGGTGGTGTTCACTGGCGTAGTGCCCGGCACCAAGTTCTCGAAGTGCTCGCCGCCGGTCACCGTTTTGATCGCGGCAGTGACAGTCTGGTCGCCGTTGTAAACGTCGTTCGGCGCTACAGTGGTGACGGTGCCGCTGGACTGGTTCACACCGATGGTGATGGTCTGGCCATTGTCCAAAGTCACGGTCAGTGGATTGGTGATGTTGGTTACCGGCGCGCCGTTTTTATCCACAAGACTGGCGGTGTAGACGATGTTGCCGCCTTCACCAACGGTGTTGGTGGCCGTCAGGACCACATCGACCTTGTCGATGGTGTCGTTGATCGTGGTAGTTGCACCGTTACCGGCAACTTCCAGCTTCTCGAAGTTACCGCCGGTAGCGTCGGTAATCTTGACGGTCTGAGTGCTCTTGTCGATGAACACGTCATCGCTTGGCGCCGGGACGGTCACGGTGCCGACGGTATCGCCAGCCTTGATGGTGATGGTCGAACCGTTGTCCAGCTTCAGCGTGACGTCGGTGCCGGCCTTGTTGCTCAAGGTCGCGGTATAGGTGATCTGACCACCTTCGTTGACCGCACTTGGCGCGGTCAGGGTCACAGTGGTGGTGTCCGCAGTACCCGGAGTATCGGTAACGGTGGTGTTTACCGGCGTAGTGCCCGGCACCAGGTTCTCGAAGTGCTCGCCGCCGGTAACGCCTTTGATGGCGGCAGTGACAGTTTGGTCGCCTTGATAGACGTCGTTTGGAGCGACTACCGAGACAGAACCGCTCGACTGATTCACACCGATGGTGATGGTCTGGCCGTTATCCAGGGTGACCGTTAACGGGTTGGTGATGTTAGTCACCGCATTACCCGACTTATCGACCAGCGAAGCGGTGTAAACGATGTTGCCGCCCTCACCAACAGTGTTGGTCGCGGTCAGGACCACATCGACTTTGTCGATGGTGTCATTGATGGTGGTGGTCGCGCCGTTGCCTGCAACCTCCAGCTTCTCGAAGTTGCCGCCGGTAGCGTCGGTGATCTTGACGGTCTGCGTGCTCTTGTCGATGAACACGTCATCGCTCGGTGCTGGGACGGTCACAGTGCCGACGGTATCGCCAGCCTTGATGGTGATGGTCGATCCGTTGTCCAGCTTCAGCGTGACGTCGGTGCCGGCCTTGTTGCTCAAGGTCGCGGTGTAAGTGATCTGACCACCTTCATTAACTGCGCTTGGCGCGGTCAGGGTCACGGTGGTGGTGTCCGCAGTGCCCGGAGTATCGGTAACGGTGGTATTTACCGGCGTAGTGCCCGGTACCAAGTTCTCGAAGTGCTCGCCGCCGGTCACCGTTTTGATCGCGGTGGTGACAGTTTGGTCGCCGTTGTAAACGTCGTTCGGCGCGACAGTGGTGACGGAGCCGCTGGATTGGTTCACACCAATGGTGATGGTCTGGCCGTTATCCAGGGTGACGGTCAGTGGGTTGGTGATGTTGGTCACCGGCGCGCCGTTTTTATCCACAAGGCTGGCGGTGTAGACGATATTGCCGCCTTCACCGACGGTATTGGTGGCCGTCAGGACCACATCCACTTTGTCGATGGTGTCGTTGATCGTGGTAGTTGCACCGTTACCGGCAACTTCCAGCTTTTCAAAGTTGCCGCCCGTGGCGTCAGTGATCTTGACGGTCTGGGTGCTCTTATCGATGAACACGTCATCGCTAGGTGCAGGAACGGTCACAGTGCCGACGGTATCGCCAGCCTTGATGGTGATGGTGGAACCGTTGTCGAGTTTCAGCGTGACGTCGGTGCCTGCCTTATTGCTCAAGGTCGCGGTGTAAGTGATCTGACCACCTTCGTTGACCGCACTTGGCGCGGTCAGGGTCACAGTGGTGGTATCCGCAGTGCCCGGAGTATCGGTAACGGTGGTGTTCACCGGCGTAGTGCCCGGCACCAGGTTCTCGAAATGCTCGCCGCCGGTAACGCCTTTGATGGCGGCAGTGACAGTTTGGTCGCCTTGATAGACGTCGTTTGGAGCGACTACCGAGACAGAACCGCTCGACTGGTTTACACCAATGGTGATGGTCTGGCCGTTATCCAACGTCACGGTCAGTGGGTTGGTGATGTTGGTCACCGGCGCGCCGTTTTTATCCACAAGACTGGCGGTGTAGACGATGTTGCCGCCTTCGCCGACGGTGTTGGTGGCGGTCAGGACCACATCGACCTTGTCGATGGTGTCGTTGATGGTGGTGGTTGCGCCGTTGCCTGCAACTTCCAGCTTCTCGAAGTTACCGCCGGTAGCGTCGGTAATCTTGACGGTCTGAGTGCTCTTGTCGATGAACACGTCATCGCTTGGTGCCGGGACGGTCACGGTGCCGACGGTGTCACCGGCCTTGATAGTGATGGTGGAACCGTTGTCGAGTTTCAGGGTGACGTCAGTACCCGCTTTGTTAGAAAGCGTGGCGGTGTACGTAATCTGACCACCTTCGTTAACTACGCTTGGCGCGGTCAGCGTGACTGTAGTGGTGTCCGCAGTGCCCGGAGTATCGGTAACGGTGGTATTTACCGGCGTAGTGCCCGGTACCAAGTTCTCGAAGTGCTCGCCGCC
>NZ_PYWX01000077.1 GCF_003031675.1 Pseudomonas palleroniana
TCGCTGCCAGGCAGCGTGGCCTCGGTGTGACCGAGGATGGCATTGGCCAGGTCCTTCGGATCGATGTTGCTTTGCGGCTTGCCATCGCTGTCGTACGGTTTGAGGTCATTGAGGCTGACATCGCCGTTGATACCGATCGCTTCCACCTGCGACAGCCCACCCAGCAGCGCAAACGCGCTCTTGGCGTTGCTCAACGTCGCCGAATCGGTGCTGTAGCCTGTACCGTTCAGGTTGGACAACTCGTAGGTGCCGTCACCTTGGGCGTGAAGGATGCCCAGATTGTTAAGGACCCAGCGCGATCCATTCCAGGTTTGCAATTGCGCTGCGCCCGAGGTGTCGATGCTGAAGTAGTGGGTGTTATCCAGGTACTTGCTGAACGTTGTCCCCAGTGTGTAGTTGGACGTCGTCACCAGATCGTCGAGCTTGGTGTTGTAAATCGTCGGGTTGGTCTGCTCGCCACTCTGGTAGTACGTCGGCTGGCCATCGGTGATGAAGTAGGTCAGGTTGGTGGCGCCGGTGTTGCTGGTCGCCAGGCCGCTCTGGAAGAAGTTCGCCGTGGTCTTGAACACGTCCTCATAGTTGGTACCGCCACCCGATGTCATCGAGTCCAGTACCCCCTTGAGCACGTTCAGCGCGTTCGGATCGTTGAGGTTGATCGCGACCGACTTGTTCACTTGGGTATCGAAGTCTGCCAGGAAGATATTCACCGTGCCCGAGGTGTTGGCGCCCAGGCTGTTTTTGAGCGAGTTGAACACCGAGGTCAGCGAGTCTTTCGCCGCGCTGATCGAAGCCGGGGTCATGCTGCCTGAACTGTCCACCATGAACGCGATGTTGTAGTTCTTGCCCTGCACTACGTTCAGGCCGCCGATGTCGGAAACCATAATGTCGTTGCCATCGGTGCCGGTGAGCGAGTCGCTGCCCGAGGTGCCGGTGGCGGCGCTATAGGTCGCCGGGTACACGGTGACCGGCAATTGCGCGGTGGTGGTCGCAGAACCGCCGAGGCTTTCGGTGGACGTCGAGGTGACCGCCAGGTTGAACTGGCCGCTGTAGTAGGTCGGTGGCTTGATCGACAGGGAGCTCAGGTCCCAACCGGTCACGTTGACTTCGCCCACAGCCTTGGTCGCGGTGAAAGTATGCCCGGATGCATCGGTGAGCACGGAGCCGGCCGGTATGCCGCTGATCTTCACGCTGAGGGTTTCCGAGCCGTCGGTGTCGGTCAGTGCGGTGGTGACCTTGGACAGCTTGACGGTGCCGTTTTCCAGACCTTCGTTGAGCTTGTAGCCCACGTAGTAACCGTCGCCGTTGCTGCCATGCAGGTCGGAGACGGTCACGCCGGCGTTGGTCAGGTCGGCGATGCCGGTGTACAGCGGCACGCCGCTGGTGCTCAGGTCTTGAACCGGGCCGCCATTGACCGACAGGTTGACGTCGTAGCTGCCAGGGCCGGACTGGTTGGCGTGATAGATCTCGAGGCTGTAATAACCACTCACTGTCGGTGTGATCGAGCCGCTGAACTTGCCGCTGTTGTTGCCCCACTGAGCGCTGGCCACGTCTTTGCCGCCGACGTTGATCACCAGGCTGTCATCGCCGGTACCGCTGAAGGTGTAGGTCTTGCCGGCTTCCATGTACATCAGGCCGGAGATCTTCGAGCCGCTGCCTGCCGTGACATTGGTGGTGGATTCGACGTTGGTCACCAACCCGCTGCTGTTTGGCGTGCCGGCGTTATCAATGGCGTTTTTCAGGTCGGCCGGTGCTGCGCCGTTCCCGTTGGTGCCGAGACCCGAAACGCTGTTCCAGCTTTGCTTGAGCAAGCCGATCGAATTGACGCTGTTGTCGGCCACATTCAGGGTCGGAGCATCGGCCACCGGGGTGATGTCGACTTTCACTGTGGCGCTGTTGCCCAGGTCCTTGCCGTCGGTAGGCTGGAACTTGAACTGCGCATAGTCCGCCTGCTTGTTACCAACGCCGGTGCCACCATAACCGTCGGCGCCGGACTCGTTGGCGTTCGGCATAAAGCGCAACTGGCCGCCGTCGATCTGGGCTTTGGTGAAGGTCTGGCCTGCGGTCACGCTGGTCCAGGTCGTGCCATCCGCCGCCAGGTATTGCAGCTTGCCGGCCACCGGCAGGTCGATGATTTTCACGCCGAGGCTGCTTTGTGGCGAGTCCACATCGGTCACGCCGAAGTTGGCCCAGGTCAGCGCCAGCGGCGTGTCTTCGGTGCCGGTCACGGCACTGCCGGTCGCCACCGGTGGATCGTTGACCGCCACTACGTTGACGGTGGTGGTCGCCACGTTGGAGTAGTTGCCGCCATCGGTCACGGTCACGGTAATGGTCCGTGGCGTGGTGCTCGGGTCGTGGCTGCTGTTGGTGAACGTAATGTTCTGGATACGCTGCATGTAGTCAGCCAGCGTGGCGCTGCCCGACAACGTCAGGGTGATGGTGCCCGTCTGGTTGTTGGTGCTGACGGTAATGCCATTCACGCTGTTGCCCAGGTTCAGTGCATCACCGGCCTGTGCGTTGGTCAGGGTGACGGTCGCGCCGGTCAGCAGGGTGCTGTCCGGGTCGGTGATCTTGATATCCGTGTCGGCAATCGACACACCCGGCCCGGCGGTGCCTTCGGTGAAGGTCGTCTTGTAGTCGGCACCGGTTGCGCCGCTGGAGTTGTTGGCATCCAGGTCGATGACCGGCGGCGCATCGTTGTCGATGATGTTGGTGCTGACGCTGCCTTTGTCGACCACCAGATTCTCGAAGTTGCCACCCGTGGTTTTGTCGATGGTGATGACGATCTGCTCGGTCGGCTCGGTGATCTTGTCATCGATGGTACGGATATCAAACGGCACGCTGCTGGAGCCGGCAGGGATCTTCACGGTGTACACGCCGTTGAAGTCCGAGCCGTCGGTAGCGGTGCCGCTGTATTTGAGCGTCACGGTCACATCGGTTTGCGCCGGGTTGCTCAGGGTCAGGGTGTAGTGCGCGGTTGCGCCTTCGGTCACCGATGTGTCGCCAGTGATGCTGATGGTGGTGTTGTTGACCACGTCGGTGACTTTGGTGACTACGGTGCTGCCGTCGACGATCAGGTGCTCGTACTTGTCACCGCCGCTGACCACGCCGGTGATCTTGTTGCTGACATCGTTGGCGCCCACGTACGCATCGTTAGGCGCGGTGGCGGTAGTGACGCCGCTGGACTTGCCGTTACCGATAGTGATGGTCGAACCGTTATCCAGCTTCACCACCAGGTCGGAACCGACGTTGTTGACCGCTACACCGTTCTTGTCGACCAGCGACGCGGTGTAGATGATCTGTCCGCCTTCGCTGGTAGACCCCGTGGCCTTGAGCGACACCGTCACATCATCGATCGTGTCGTTGATGGTAGTGGTTGCGCCGCCCGGTGTAATGCTCACACCTTCGAAGTTACCGCCAGTGGTGCCAGTGATCTTGACGGTCTGGGTGCTCTTATCGATGAACACGTCATCGCTTGGCGCCGGGACGGTCACCGTACCGACAGTTGCACCTTGCTTGATGCTGATGCTCGAACCGTTATCGAGCTGGATCACCATGTCGCTGCCGGCCTTGTTGCTCAAGGTGGCGGTGTAGGTGATCTGGCCACCTTCGTTGACTGCGCTTGGCGCGGTCAGCGTGACGGTGGTGAGATCGGTTGTACCGGGAGTGTCGGTAACGGTGGTATTTACCGGCGTAGTGCCCGGTACCAGGTTCTCGAAGTGCTCGCCGCCGGTGACGCCTTTGATGGCGGTGGTGACGGTCTGGTCGCCTTTGTAGACGTCGTTCGGCGCCACGGTGGTGACGGTGCCGCTGGATTGGTTCACACCGATGGTGATGGTTTTACCGTTATCCAGGGTGACGGTCAGCGGGTTGGTGATGTTGGTCACCGGTGCGCCGTTTTTATCCACAAGGCTGGCGGTGTAGACGATGTTGCCGCCTTCACCGA
>NZ_PYWX01000078.1 GCF_003031675.1 Pseudomonas palleroniana
GGTGTTGGTGGCCGTCAGTACCACATCGACTTTGTCGATAGTGTCGTTGATGGTGGTGGTTGCGCCGTTGCCTGCAACTTCCAGTTTCTCGAAGTTGCCGCCGGTGGCGTCGGTGATCTTGACGGTCTGGGTGCTCTTGTCGATGAACACGTCATCGCTCGGTGCCGGGACGGTCACGGTGCCGACGGTGTCACCGGCCTTGATGGTGATGGTGGAACCGTTGTCGAGTTTCAGGGTGACGTCAGTACCCGCTTTGTTAGAAAGCGTGGCGGTGTACGTAATCTGACCACCTTCGTTAACTGCGCTTGGCGCAGTCAGGGTCACGGTGGTGGTGTCAGCAGTGCCCGGAGTATCGGTAACGGTGGTATTTACCGGCGTAGTGCCCGGTACCAAGTTCTCGAAGTGCTCGCCGCCGGTCACCGTTTTGATCGCGGTGGTGACGGTCTGGTCGCCTTTGTAGACGTCGTTTGGAGCGACTACCGAAACAGAACCGCTCGACTGGTTCACACCGATGGTGATGGTTTTACCGTTATCCAGAGTGACCGTCAGGGGGCTAGCGATGTTGGTTACTGCTGCGCCGTTTTTATCCACAAGGCTGGCGGTGTAAACGATGTTGCCGCCTTCGCCCACAGTGTTGGTCGCGGTCAGGACCACATCGACCTTGTCGATGGTGTCGTTGATGGTGGTAGTTGCACCGTTACCTGCAACTTCCAGCTTCTCGAAGTTACCGCCGGTAGCGTCGGTGATCTTGACTGTCTGGGTGCTCTTGTCGATGAACACGTCATCGCTCGGCGCCGGGACGGTCACAGTACCGACGGTGTCACCGGCCTTGATGGTGATGGTCGACCCGTTATCCAGCTTCAGCGTGACATCGGTGCCGGCCTTGTTGCTCAAGGTCGCGGTGTAAGTGATCTGACCGCCTTCGTTAACTGCGCTTGGCGCGGTCAGGGTCACGGTGGTGGTATCTGCGGTGCCCGGAGTATCGGTAACGGTGGTGTTCACCGGCGTAGTGCCCGGCACCAAGTTCTCGAAGTGCTCGCCGCCGGTCACCGTTTTGATCGCGGTGGTGACGGTCTGGTCGCCTTTGTAGACGTCGTTTGGAGCGAGTACCGAGACAGAACCGCTCGACTGGTTTACACCAATGGTGATGGTCTGGCCGTTATCCAACGTCACGGTCAGTGGGTTGGTAATGTTGGTTACTGCCGCGCCGTTCTTATCTACAAGACTGGCGGTGTAGACGATGTTGCCGCCTTCACCGACGGTGTTGGTGGCGGTCAGGACCACATCGACCTTGTCGATGGTGTC
>NZ_PYWX01000079.1 GCF_003031675.1 Pseudomonas palleroniana
TCGGTGATCTTGACTGTCTGGGTGCTCTTGTCGATGAACACGTCATCGCTCGGCGCCGGGACGGTCACAGTACCGACGGTGTCACCAGCCTTGATGGTAATGCTCGAGCCGTTGTCGAGTTTCAGGGTGACGTCGGTGCCGGCCTTATTGCTCAAGGTCGCGGTGTACGTAATCTGACCGCCTTCATTAACTGCGCTTGGCGCGGTCAGGGTCACGGTGGTGGTGTCAGCAGTGCCCGGAGTATCGGTAACGGTGGTATTTACCGGCGTAGTGCCCGGTACCAGGTTCTCGAAATGCTCGCCGCCGGTGACGCCTTTGATGGCGGTGGTGACGGTCTGGTCGCCTTTGTAGACGTCGTTCGGCGCCACGGTGGTGACGGT
>NZ_PYWX01000080.1 GCF_003031675.1 Pseudomonas palleroniana
AGCCAGTCGACGACCAGCTTGATTCGTTGGTTCATAGGGGACTCTTGGTTCCAGGGCATGATCAGTTACCTCCTGATCATGCGTATTAGCCTGTAAACCATGTCCCCGGTTAGAAATGTAAACGATGTCCCCGGTTTGTACCGGGGCAAGCCCGCTCACTACAATCAATCGTAGATGGCTTTCTTTTTCCACTCGGCGTCGGTGTCGACGACTTTCAGGCCTTCGGTCAATTCGTTGACCTCGTCTTCGGCGGGTTTGCTGTTGGTCAGTACCGTGGAGTTGGCCCGGGCCAACTGTGACTCCAGCAGTTGCAACTGCGCACTGTAGACCACCGGTTCCGGCTGCTTGCGCAAGTACTGCACGCCGCGCTCGAATGCCAGGCGCGCTTGGCCAGGCTGGCCTTGCTGCAGGGCGTGCTGGCCCAGGTTGTTGAAGAACTCGATATGCAGCAGCACCAGGATATGGCGAATTTCCTTGATCCAGTGCTTGGCTTCATTGGTAGGCAGGAAGCCGTCCTGGGCCGCACGGGTGACTTGGCCGTGCAGCGCTTCGAGCAGGAACCGCACGTCCTTGGCCTTGGCTTCGGTCTGGATCGGCGCGGGCGGGTTAGCCACGGGGATCGATTCACCCTGGGCGATCAGCGCATTCAGCTCGGTAATGCGTGCCTTGAGCGGTGCGCTGGATTTGTTGAGGTTCAACAGGCGCTGGTTGACGTTGAGTTCCAGACGGGTCAGCAACAGTTTGAGCGCGGGGGTCATCAACTGGCCTGGGAAGGTTTCGGTGATTTCGCCGCAGCGGCGCAACCGATCATTCAGCTCGATCTCGGTGCGCTTCTTTTCCAACTTGTTGTTTTCCACCACGTGGTTCATGTAGCCAATGGCGATCAGTATTACGATCCCGGCTGTTACCAGCAGGGTGATCATGAGTGGTGTCACCGGTGTGGCCTCTTTATTGGGTTTACAATGGAGTGTAGTGACTGCGCCATCTGGCGGATAGGACTGATCGACCAGTTGCTCAGGTAGATTCTTCTATATAGGTAGAATATTTCCTGCATGGATGCACATTGCCATCATTTGCGAGTACGAACTATAACGTCTTGTCGGGCGTCAGAATATAGGCGCCAACACCCAGACGGACAAAATCCCCGTACGGGCCTGGAAGCAGGGCGAAGTCATTGATTTTAATAAATTTATCCTTGGGGGTTGACGACCTTTCAATCCATCCATAGAATGCGCGCCACTTAACGCGTAAAGCACACAGCAAAACGCGTTGAGCAGTGAATGTTGTACGTGTGTCCCCTTCGTCTAGTGGCCTAGGACACCGCCCTTTCACGGCGGTAACAGGGGTTCGAGTCCCCTAGGGGACGCCAATATGCGGGAATAGCTCAGTTGGTAGAGCACGACCTTGCCAAGGTCGGGGTCGCGAGTTCGAGTCTCGTTTCCCGCTCCAGATTTTAAGCAGTGTTGCCTTCGGGCGGCATTGAGTGAAACCAGGACCAAGTCTTCGGACATGGCCTCTGGGCACTGGAATACACACCATGTATTTCAGTAGCGTGTCCCCTTCGTCTAGTGGCCTAGGACACCGCCCTTTCACGGCGGTAACAGGGGTTCGAGTCCCCTAGGGGACGC
>NZ_PYWX01000081.1 GCF_003031675.1 Pseudomonas palleroniana
GACGCCATTTGCGGGAATAGCTCAGTTGGTAGAGCACGACCTTGCCAAGGTCGGGGTCGCGAGTTCGAGTCTCGTTTCCCGCTCCAATTTAAGCAGTGTTGCCTTCGGGCGGCATTGAGTGAAACCAGGGTACGATCTTCGGATTTAACCTCTGGGCACTGAAATACACACCATGTGTTTCAGTAGCGTGTCCCCTTCGTCTAGTGGCCTAGGACACCGCCCTTTCACGGCGGTAACAGGGGTTCGAGTCCCCTAGGGGACGC
>NZ_PYWX01000082.1 GCF_003031675.1 Pseudomonas palleroniana
GACGCCATTTGCGGGAATAGCTCAGTTGGTAGAGCACGACCTTGCCAAGGTCGGGGTCGCGAGTTCGAGTCTCGTTTCCCGCTCCATATTCAATAAAAACGCCGATCAGCAATGATCGGCGTTTTTATTTGTGCGCGTTTAGCACCCGTGCCAGCCGCTGCGTGGCTTGACGGATCTCATCCCGATCCAGTGAGGCAAAACCCAGGCGCAGGGCATTTTCCGGCAGGTTCATCGGCGAAAACTGACGGGCGCTGCGCACCACGATGCCCTGGTCCTGGGCGGCGTTGACCCGTTGATCGACGTCGGTGTCATCCTCGAACCGCACCCAGAGCGCGAGACCACCCTCCGGCTCGCGTACCCGGATACGGTCGCCAAATGCCTCCTGCAGGCAGCTCTGCAGCACCTCCCGACGCGCGGCGTATTCTTTTGAAACGCGGCGCAGGTGTTTCTTCAATTCGCCCTGGTTGATCAGGTCGGCCAGCATCTTCTGCGCGACCGCGTCGCTGTCTCCCACCACCAATGCCGCGCTCCTCTGCAGCACTTCAATCACGCTGGCGGGGGCGACGACGTAGCTGCAACGAAAGGTTGCGCCCAACGCTTTGGATAACGAGCCAATATAGATCACATGACGTTGTGCGTGATCACTGGCCAATGGCAAGTACGGCCGCCCGTTGAAATGGTATTCGTGGTCGTAGTCTTCTTCGATCACGCAGAAATTGTGCTGCGCCGCCAGTGCCAGCAACTGTTGTCGACGTGCTGCATGCAGGCTCACGGTGGTGGGGAATTGATGGTGCGGCGTGAGGTAAATCATCCTCACGTTGTGCATGTGGCATAACCGCTCGATGTGGTCCGTTCGACATCCTTCGTCGTCCATATCGACCATGACCAATTGCGCACCGAGCTTGCGGAAGATTTCCCACGCGGGGGGATAGCTCAAGCGTTCTACCAGCACCACGTCCCCCGGTTGGATCAGCAGGCCGGCGGTAAGGAACAGCGATACCTGAGTGCCTGGGGTCAGGCAGATATTCTCGGCGTTGACGGGCAACCCACGGTTATTGCGCAACATTTGCGCCAGTGCGCAACGCAATTCATAGCCGGTGCCCTCGCTCCCATAACGCACGCAGTTGGACGTAAAGCTTTTGCGCAGCGCGTTGCGGTAGTAGCGATGCAGCACGGCCTGGGGCAGCAAGCGATGGTCGCAGGCGCCGTTATCGAAAAACAGCGCGTCGTGCCGATGTTGCAGGGCGATCACCTGGGCGTTCTGGGTGAAGTACGCGACGTTCGCTTGTTCCAGCAATGGCGGGGCAAAAGACTGTTGTGCGCCGCGCGGCGTTGGCGTGGGCGCCAGTTGCGTATTGACGAACGTCCCACGTCGCGGCTCGCTGATCAGCCAGCCTTTGGTCAGGGCTTCTTCATAGGCCAGGATGACCGTCTTGCGGTTGACGTCGAGCAACTGCGCCATTTCTCGCGTGCCCGGCAGCAGCGTGCCCGGCGACAGACGCCCGTCGACGATCGCAGCCACCAGGCCCTCGGCGATCTTGCGATAGGAGGCTTGGTGGGTGTTCTCATCCAACTTGAGCAACGGGCGCCATTTACGCATCTGGACCATCTGAAGTATCCAAAACTGGAGGTTTCTAATGGGCCTAGTCTAGCGCAACAATCAAGCCTCACTTACCCCGAGGTCTTTATGAATACACGCCATGTCATCGAACTCGCCCCCTCGGGGAAAACCTTTGAAGCCGGTGACGAGCTATTGCTGGACGCGATGCTCGCCAGCGGCCTGTCCGTTCCGTTTTCCTGCCGTCGCGGCGCCTGCGGATCCTGCAAGGTCATCGTCACTGCGGGGCACTACCGGGCCAAGTCACTGGCGCCCGGCGCCCCTGCGCCATGCTTCCCCTTGGCGGCCAATGAAATGCTGTTGTGCCAAAGCCACGCGTGCGCCGATATGCGCCTGGAAATTCCTGGCTGGTCGCTGGACACGCCCGCGCTGGTTGTCGAGGCGACGGTGCTGAGCAAGCGCGCACTCAGCGCCGATATCACGGAGTTGGTCCTGATGCCGGATAAGCCATTGGCAGTGCGGCCGGGCCAGTACCTCAAATTCCGTCTGGTCGGCGGTGACTCGCGCTGCTTCTCGATCGCCAACCTGCCGGCCGAAGGCGATGGGCGCCTGGTGTTTCAGATTCGCCGGGTGCGCGGCGGGCTGTTTTCCGAGACGCTTCTGGATGACCTCGAGGCCGGCGATCTGTTGCAGTTGGAAGGGCCTTTTGGTGCCTGTACCTGGCAGGACGATGCCGCTGCGCCTGTGGTCTTGTTCGCCACGGGCACCGGCTACGCGGGTATCAAGCCGATCTTGCTGACCGCCCTGCAACAGGATGTGCCCGTGACGTTTTACTGGGGTGGCGCACAGGCGGCAGATTTTTACGACCGCGCATTCCTGGATCGGGCGGTCATCGACTCTGCGCATTTTCATTGGCACCCGGTACTGGCAACCGAGGGCAGGGTGCAGGAGGTTGCGCTGAGCCATGGTCACGCCTGGGAGGCGGCTCAGGTGTATGCCTGCGGCAACAGCGTAATGATCAACCAGGCGCGTGCAGCTTGCCTGGACGCGGGCTTGCCGGCCCATCGGTTTATCGCAGAGGCCTTTGTGCCCAGTGGCCAGTCCGGCGCCGATACGCTGCTCGACAACCTGGATCAAACCTGGGAAAAAGTCGGGCCGCGCTATTCTCTCGACGGCATGCTCGCGGCACGTGAGAAAAGCGTGCGTGCACTGGCCGCGATCGCCAGTCAACTGAAGGTGGGCATGACCACGGGCGCCGCCCTCGAAATGGCCGCCCAGCAACTGCAGGCCATGGGTGCCTCACATACCTGGCACCCCACCTACATCCGCTTTGGCGATGATACGGTGCGCCCATCCCGGGAAGGCATCGACCCACTGCGCACATTGCGCCCCAGCGACATCGTGGTGGTGGACCTTGGCCCGGTCTGGGACGGCTATGAAGGGGACTACGGCGATACCTTTGTCTTCGGCGAGGCGCCGTTGCACCTGGAGTGCCGCAAGGTGTTGCATGAAGTCTTCGATGAAACCCGCGAAGCCTGGCTGCGAGGCATGACCGGCTGTGAACTGTATGACTTTGCCGAACGCCGCGCCGTGGACAAGGGCTGGCGGCTGTCACGCAACCTGGCCGGTCACCGCATTGCGGATTTTCCCCATGCATTGTTCGGGAACAAGGAACTGGCTGACTTGGCTATCACCCCCAGCGAAATGGTGTGGGTGCTGGAGATCCAGCTTTGTCACCCCGTGCTGCCCATCGGTGGGTTCTTCGAAGATATCCTGATGCGTTGAGCCCGCCGTTGCGGCGGGCTCAAATCGCCTCAGAGCTTGGGCAGTTGTCCGACGCGGCCCATCATTTCGGTGACGATCTGCAGGTCGAGCAGGAACTGCTCGACGCTCTTGAACTCGCCGTCCGTGTGCCCGGTGTATTTGACTTCCGGGCGCGCCAGGCCGAATTGCACGCCATTGGGCAATTCGTGCACGGAGGTCGCGCCGGGCGAAGTGCCGAACTTGTGTTCCATGCCCAGGTTTTCGCTGGCCACGGCGAGCAAGGCTTTCACCCATTCGCCTTCAGGGTTGCGGTACATCGGCTCGGCCACCGAGTAGGTAAAGTCCACCTTGACCTTGGATTGCTTGTCCCAGGCGCTGAGCTTGTCGGCGATTTCGGCCTTGAGCACTTGCGGCGTCTTGCCCTTCGGCACGCGCAGGTTCACCGCCAGTTTGAAGGCTTTGGCATCCTGGCCGACAAAGGTCAGCGAGGTGGTCAGCGGCCCCATGAAGGGGTCGGAGAAGCCCACGCCCAATTTGCCGCCCAGGTAATCCAGGCCCCAGTTGTCGGCGGCATATCGCGCGGCATCAGTGATGTGGTTGTGTTTGAGGGCGATCTTGCCGTCCAGGCTGTGGATCAGCACCAGCATGCGCGCCACCGGGTTCACACCGGATTCCGGTTTAGAGGAATGAGCGGACACGCCGGTCACCGTCAGCTTGACCTCGTTGCCGACCACTTTGGCCGCCACCTCGAAGTCGCCGCCATTCTGCTTGGCGTATTCAACGCCGGCTTTTTCCAGGCTGGTCGCCAGTTCAGCCGGCTTGTCGCTGACCAGAGTGGCCACCGATACCGAAGGAATCTGGTTGGTGGCCATGCCACCGGTCATCGAAATGATCTCGGCGCCTTTGCCTTCACCTTTGCGCACCGGGAAGGTGGCCATGACGGTGCCGTAACCTTTCTCGGCAATCACCACCGGATAGCCGCCATCCAGCGCCAGGTTGTATTGCGGAACCGGGTTGTGTTCGAAGTAGTACGGGATCGCATCGCCGGAGGTTTCTTCAGTCGTGTCCACCAGCAACTTGAAGTTGCGCGCCAGCGGCAGCTTTTCTTCCTTGATCACTTTCATGGCGTACATGGCCACGACGATGCCGTTCTTGTCATCCTCGGTGCCACGACCATACATGCGGTCGCCGATCAGCGTGACTTTGAACGGGTCGAGTTTGGTGCCGTCCTTGAGCACCCAGTTTTCCGGCGTTACGGGCACCACGTCTGCGTGGGCGTGGATGCCCACCACTTCGTCACCGCTGCCTTCCAGGGTGATTTCATAGACGCGGTTGTCGACGTTGCGGAAATTCAGATTGAACGCTTTGGCCAGGCTCTGGATCTTGTCGGCGATCTTGAGAAATTCCGGGTTCTTGTACTGCGGCAGGCCGTCGACATTGAACGTCGGGATTTCCACCAGCTCGCGCAGGGTTTCCAGGGCGGCCTTGCCGTACTTCACCCGCGTGTAAATACCGAGCAGACGATTGATTTCGTTCTGCTGGTCGGCGCTCAGCGGTTTGTTGGCCAGGAAGGTCTCGATGGCCGGGCCGACATCATCGGTTTTCGCCAGCTCGCCCTTGGACAGGGTACCGAGGAAACCCCGGAAATCGGTAGCCGGCGCTTCGTTGAAATGCTTGATGATCGTCGCGCTTTGTTCGGCGCTGAGGTTGGCGAAAGCGGGTGTGGCGACTGCCGAGAGGCTGGCTGCGAACAGGGTGGCGGCTACCAGTTTTTTGAGTGGAAAGTGCATTGTCAGAGGCATTCCTTTGCAGATAGTGAGTAAGAGGTTTCTGATCAATAAGTCAGAAACATTTCTACACACTACCATCACCAAGGTCGCTATAGGGAGGCCTTGGTGTGGGAAATATCGTACTCAGGTGTCAGGGCAATAAAGACTCAAATGTGGGAGGGGGCTTGCCCTAATGCCAGTCAGTTAAGAGAACCTGCCGCAACCAAACTCTGTAGTGAGCGGGCTTGCCCCGCGCTGGGCGGCGCAGCCGCCCCAACAAAGACGCCACGGTATTTCAGAAGGACCGAAGTGCCTGGGTTTGGGGCGGCTGCGCCACCCAGCGCGGGGCAAGCCCGCTCACTACAGATGATGTGTTCTACATCCCACCATTAACTGACTGGCATTAGGGCTTGCCCCCCTCCCGCAGGGGGGCGTTGAATCACATTTCAGGTCAAGGCTTGCCTGGGTGCGGCTCCGGATACTGAGCCATGACCTCCAGCGCCTTGGCATATGGCCCATCCCACAACTGCTCATGCAACTCGCCGATACGCTTGGCCATCGCGTTGTCGTGCATCACCACTTCCAGGTTGCGCGAGTTGTCGAAGTAGCCGCCGAGCCAGTTGCTCGTACCGACCCACGCCACCTGCCCGTCGATCTCCATGGTCTTGCTGTGGATCACCCGCGCATAGGGGATAAAGCCTTGTTTGGCCTCGGGCAGCGTGACGATCTTGATTTCGACATTCGGCAATACGGCCAGGCTTTTGAGGTAGGGCAGTTCCAGCGTGTCGGTGTTCCAGTTAGACACCATCAATTTGATCGACACCCCACGTGCGGCGGCGGCGCGTATGGCGTTGTCGATCACGGCGTAGTAGGGGCGGGTGCGATCCGGCCCATAGGACAACGGCGCATAGTCCAGCAGTTGCACGCGCACTTCCTTTTTTGCCTCGCTCAGCAGGCGTGGCAGCTCCAATTGTGAATCGCCCACGCCCGGTGGGTTGTAGCGTTGCGGGCTGGCGACCAGGTAGTTGCCGGTGCGCGCAGGTTCCTGGCCGGTGACCGGCAGGGGCACGGGTTTGTGGTCGGCGAGGGCGGCCTGGGCTTTCCAATCCTGGTTGAAGATCGCCTGGACCTGTCTCACCACGGTCGCATCGCTGATGCGCAGGCCGGTTTCGTGGATATGTTCCAGTGAACGCCAATCGAAATTCTGGCTACCGACAAACGCCTGTTTACCGTCCACCACCAGGTATTTGGCGTGGATGATGCCGCCGCTCACTTGCCCGTAGGGCAATACGCGGAAGGTCAGGTTGGGAATGGCGCGCAAGCGTTCCAGCGTGGAGGCTTCCGATAACTTGATGCCTTTTTCTTCAAGCAGGAAGCGAATCTTCACACCGCGTTTGCCGGCGGCTTCCAGGTGCTGGATCACGGTGTCCATCACTGAGCCTGGGTGGTCGGCGGCGTAGAACTGGCCGATATCAATGGTCGTTGTCGCACCGTCGAACAACTCGATCCACACCGGACCAGGCTGGCGCAGGTCAGCCGTGCCCAACGCAGTCTCCACCGGTACGGTGTGCACCAGTTCAAACCCCGGAATTGAAAAGTCCGCTTGGGCAAGCGGACTGAGGAGCACGCCGGCGATGTCTGCGATACGCAATTTCATGGATAGGTGCATGGGCGTCTCATCGAGCAGAAAGAACGGCGGGCGCATCACGCGCCCGCCTTTAAGGTCATGCCGTGCGGGTGTGCAGCGGCGTCGGCACCAGGTGCGGGACTTCACCCTGGACACGGGCGCCGGTGGCGGCGCGGATCAGCAGGATCTTCAACTGATCGTTGATGCGCTCCAGGCTGTCCTGGAAGAAGTTATGGAACACCACGCAGAACAGCGCAATGGCAATCCCCAGGCCGGTGGCGAACAAGGCCGTACCGATACCACCGGAGATCTGGCCCGGGTCGGATACGCCGGCCGTGGCCAGTGCCTTGAAGGTGTCGATGATGCCCAGGATGGTGCCCAACAGGCCCAGCAGCGGCGCGGCGGTGGTGATGGTCTCGATGATCCACAGGCTGCGCGACAGCGGTGCACGGGTCTTGAGGTACTGGGTGTCGATCTCGTCGTCCAGGTCCTTGCGCGAACCATGGGCGGCCTTCTGTGCCAGGATCGGCAGTACCATGTTCAGCGGCAGGCTGGCGCGGCGGGTCAGCGCCTGCGGCAGGTCGCGTTCGCTGTGCACGTTGGCACCGAGCACTTCGGTCAAGTCACGTGCCTGGCGACGCACATAGGCGAAGTAGATGCCGCGTTCGATGGTGATAAAGATCGCAATCGCCATGGCGGCGTACATTACATAAAAGGTGATGGCGTGAAGCAGGTTCATGTCCATGATCTGTAGCCTCGCAATTAGAAGTTCGCTTCCAGGGAAACCGTGACGGTACGGTCTACGCCCACGATGTAAGCCGGGTCGCCATCGCGGAAGCCGCTGTAGCTCGCCGAGTTGGTCTTGGTGGTGTACACGCCGTCCAGGTATTTCTTGTCGAACAGGTTGTCGACGTTCAGGCGCAGGGTCGCGTCCTTGACCACTTTCTTGTCCACCGGCAGGTAGATACCGGCGCCGAGGTTGAACACGGTGCGGCCGGAGATGGATTCATCGTTGGTCAGGTCGCCATAGAGCTGGCTGGTGTATTTGCCGCCGAAGGTGCCGTAGAAGCGCCCATCGTCATAACCGATGTTGGCTGCCAGCATGTTCTTGGGCACGTTGGCGAACTGCTTGCCGCTGGTGGGCAATACGATGGCTTTGCCCGCGTTGTAGACGGTCAGGTCATCTTGCTGTTCGGCCTTGGTGTAGGTGTAGGAGGTGTAGTAGTTGAAGTGGTTAGGCAGCAGGCCGCTCCATTCCAACTCCAGGCCCTTGTTGGTGACGGAACCGGCGTTGATGTCGGCGAAGTCGCCGTTGATGTCCTTGGACGATACCTGGCGGTTCTTGAACTCCATGTAGAACAGGGTGGCGGCCAGGGTCATGTCGTCGGCGGTGTAGCGCCAGCCCAGTTCGTGGTTCCAGCTGGTTTCCGGCTTGGAGTTGATCGAGTCGGCACCTTTGTCGTACAGCACATAGTTCTGCGGCACGCGCATGTTGCGCGACAGGCTGTAGAACAACTGGTCACGTTCGTCGAGTTGGTATTTCAGGCCCGCGTTGGGCAGCAGCTTGTTGTAGGTCTGGTTACGCTTTTCCGGTTGTTCGGTGAGGCTGCCATGGTTGGTGCCGTCGCGCTCGACGTTCATGTAGGCAAGGCCAGCTATCAGGGTCCAGTCCGAATTGATGAACCAGGTGTCCTGGGCCCAGACTTTTTGCGCCGGGGTCACGGTGAAGCGGTCGCGACCCTGAACGGTGTTGCCGTTGGCGTCGACCACGGACGAGCCATCCGGCCAGGTGTCGCTTGGCTTGCCGCTGTTCTTGAGGGCAATGAACGGTTGGGTCTGGCTCTGGCGTGCGCGCTCGTACCAGTAGCCGAATTGCAGGCTGTGGTCGCCCAGGTCCCAGTTCAGTTTGGTGGTGATGCCCGGGCGCCAGGTCTGGGTGCGCGAAGGGCGATAGTAGACGCCGCTGGTCGAGGAGCCATCGGCATTGTACTGGGCGGCGGTTGGCAGGTTGCCCAAGTCGAAGACGCCGCCCTGGTTGGAGCCACGGTTCAGCGCATAGGAAGAGGAGCCGACACCGCTGCCATTACCCCAGTAGTAATACGGGATGACCGACAGCGACAGGTTGTCGGCCAGCTTGAACTGGGTGTTGAGCACGCCGGTAAAGGTCTGGAACGGGTTCTGCGCCAGGGCGTAGTAGTTGTTGACCTTGCCGTTGCTGCCCAGGGCCGGCGTCGCGGCGTACGGGTCGTATTTGCGGCCGAACTGCTGGAACTGCGCCTTGGTCAGTTGGCTGTAACTGTTGTTGTCCTGCTCGTGGTACTTGAGGATCAGGTTCGCGGTGTTGCCGTTGCCGGCGTCGAAGAAGCTGTTCCACTCTACTTTGTCGGCGCGCACGGCACCCGAGCCCCGCCACATATCGCCTTCAGTGTGGGACACCGAGAGCCAGTTGCTCAGGCCGTTGACCTCGCCGGTGTTGAGGCGGGCGAAGGTCTTGCGGGTGGCGTTGCTGCCCACGACCTGCTTGACGAACGCCCCGGTTTCCTTGGTCGGGCGGATCGTCACGATGCCGATGTTGCCGCCGCTTGAACCGATATGCGGGCCGTCTGCTTCCGAGGAACCCTGGGTGACGAAGATCTGGTCGATGTTTTCCGGGTCGCCCAGCAGGTTGGAGTACAGCGCGTAGTTGCCGGAGTCGTTGATCGGCATACCGTCCACCGACATGCCCACCTGGTCGGAGTTCATGCCGCGCATGGTAAAGCGGAAACCGGAGAGGCCGGTGTTGTCTTCGCTGGAGATATTCAGCCCCGGCGTGTACTTGAGTTTGTCGATGGCGTTGCCGGTGGCGGTTTGCTTGTCCAACGCTTCCTTGGTGATGGTCGAGCGGCCCTTGGCGCTTTCTTCCGGGACCATGTAACCGCCCCCAGCGGTCGCCTTGCCCTGTACGCCAATCGTCCCGACGTCACTGTCGCTGGTGGCTGCCATGGCCCAGCCCTGGGTCATGCTCGTTGCGGCAACGAGTGCCAGATGAATACGTGTGAACCTCATCACTGTCGTCCTGGTGTCGGGTGCTTATTGCACGCTGTAGTTGAAGGTGGCGGTGAAGCGTTGCTCGTTGCGTCCACCGAAGGCTTGTTCGGGGAACGGCTTGACCTGCTTGATACGGCGCAGGCTATTGGTAGCGGCCCGGTTGAGCAGCATGCTCGGTGCCGGGGTCTGGATCCCGGAGTCGAGGACGCGGCCTTGTCGATCCACCATCAGCCAGACCACCACCTCGCCACTGGGGCGCTCGAGGGACGCCTGGCGCCCGGTGGGGTATTGCTTGTAAGTGTCCAGCTCGTTGCGCAGACCCTTGAGGTAACCCCCCTCCAGTGCCTGCCCATCCACCTTGGGCGGTGCCGGTGGCGCAGGCGGTGCGGGTGTCGGTGCGACGGCGGCCTGCACCGGCTTGGCGGCGACGGGGGCTACTGGCGCGGGGGCGGGCGTTGGCTTGGCGGCCACCACGGGTTTGGGTTTGGGCAGCGGCTTGGGCTTGGGTTCAGGTTTGGGCAGAGGCTTGGGCGGCGGTGGCGGCGGGGCCGGTTCGGCTTCTTCATCCTCGATCACCGGTGGTGGCGGTTCTTGCTCCACCACGGGTTCAGGCACCACCTCGGGCTCCGGCTCGACCAGGGCAAGCTCGACCGCCGATTCATCGTACTGAGGCTGGATCTTCAGGGGCTGGGACTGGATGCCCAAGGCAATCAGCACCAGGGCGATCAGGGCCGGGACACTGCCCAGCAGCTGACGCGCACGGAACAATACATACATGGTCAGGACTTACGCGTGGCGATGGAGACGGAGGTAAAGCCACCCTGGCGCAGGGTGTCCATCACTTCCACCAGGCGCGCAACCTCGACGCCTTTGTCGCTGTTGACGATGATCGTCGACTTGGTATCGGGCTTTTCAGCGGCCTTCAGGGCCGGTACCAAGGCGTCGACCGTGAGGTCTTTGCCGTCGAGCTGCAGTTGGCCTGCCAGGCCCAGCGTCAGGATGAATTTGTTCTGCGGCTTGAGTTGTTGCGAGCTGCTGGCGCTGGGCAACTGCGTCTTCATGCCGAGTGCCGGAATCACGTTCAGACTCACCAGTACGAAAAACACCAGGAGGAACATCATCACGTCGATCATTGGGATCAACTCGATGTGTGCCTTGCGTTTCTTGGGTTCATCCCAGGTTCTCATTCCGTTACCCCGTTATTGAATTAGGGGCGACACGCTAACAGTCAAAAATGACCGAACGGTTAACAAAAATTTACGGTTTGAAGGCTCTAGGACGAGTCTTTCAGAAGATTTACCTTGCAGTTTTGTGACGTAATGAAATTGACACGAAGGCCGTACACTCTTGTGCATTTATTTCGCGAGCCGCCCCGTATGTCGACTGAACTGCCTCATTTGTCCACGCCGCGTTTACTCCTGCGGGCACTGGAGCCGGACCAGGCCGAGATACTCTCCACGCTCGCCAACGGGCCGAAAATCGCGGATAACACCGCCAATATTCCAGTGCCTTACACGTTGGAAACTGCGCAGCTTTTTATTGCCGGGAGCGCAGAAAAATATCGTGCCGGCGAGTTGCTGAGCCTGGGCATGCATGTCCAGGCAACCGGCGAATTGATCGGTATCGTCAGCCTGCGTATCAACTCTCGACATCACTATGGACACCTCGGCGGATGGGTGGCGGCGCACTGTCGCAATCAGGGTTATGCCGCGGAAGCGGCGAGTGCAGTGACCGACTTCGGCTTCGTCGAACTGGGGTTGCAACGGGTGGGCAGCCAGTGCTTTGGTCGCAACCAGGAGTCGGCGCGGGTCATGGAGAAAATCGGACTGCGCTATGAGGGCTGCCTGCGTCAGGCGTTTCTCAAAAATGGCGTGTATGAGGACTTGCTCGGGTTTGCCACCGTGCGTGACGACTGGGAGCGCCGGTTGTGAGCGGCGCAGTGGACCATGGCCGCCGCCGGGTACTCTCCGGGCTGGCGGTGGCGACGGCATTTTCGATCCTCAGCCCCTTTGCGCGCAGTGCCGGGGTGGACTACCCGTTTACCCTGGGCGTGGCATCGGGTGACCCGTTGCCGGATGGTTTTGTGATCTGGACGCGCCTGGCGCCCGTGTTCAATGCCGTGGATGGACGCGGTGGGTTGAGCCGCGCCGTGCCGGTGCGTTGGCGGGTGGCCAGTGATGCGGCGATGAAGCGCATCGTCAAGCAGGGCGAGGTGATGGCGACCGAACGGTTTGCCCACTCAGTGCATGTCGAGGTCGCGGGGCTGGAAGCGGGCAGGCCGTATTGGTACCAGTTCGAAGGGCTTGGGGCACAGAGCCCGGTAGGGCGGGTGAATACGGCGCCGCCCTTGCAGGCTATGGCTGCGGCACGGGTGGGGTTTGTGTCTTGCTCGCATTGGGAGCGCGGGTATTTCAGCGCCTACCGCCACCTCGCGGCCGAGCAACCGGACCTGGTGTTTTTTCTCGGCGACTACATCTACGACAGTTCCTACGCGCCGGACTCGGGCAAGATCATTCGCCCCCACGGCAGTGGCAACGCAGTAAGCCTGAGCGATTACCGCAACCGCTATGCGCTGTACAAAACCGACCCGGACCTACAGGCCTTGCACGCCGCCGCGCCCAGCGTGGCGACCTGGGATGACCACGAGGTACAAAACGACTACGCCAATCGCTGGTCCCAGGACCCGAAAATACCGGTGGGGCAATTCCTGCAGCAACGGGCGGCGGCCTACCAAGCCTTTTACGAGCATATGCCACTGCGCGCCGGCAGCGTGCCCAGAGGTCCGGATATGCGCATCTATCGGCGTCTGGACTACGGCCGGCTGGCGCGCTTCCATGTACTGGATGGGCGCCAGTACCGCTCGGAACAGCCCTGCATTCTCGCCAACGGCAGTCACCAGGGGCATGTCGCCGACAATACGTGCACGGACTTGCGCGCACCCAATCGCACGATGCTCGGTTGGGAGCAGGAAGCCTGGCTGGACCGAGGGTTCGCCGAGTCGCGGGCGCAGTGGAACGTCATCGCCCAGGACCTGCTGGTGGCACCGCTGACTCAGCGCGACCTGACCAACCACAAGCCCGGACGCTGGACCGATGGGTGGGACGGCTATATGGCCAACCGCGAGCGCATGTTGGCGTCGATTCAACGCCGACGGGTGAAAAACCCGGTGTTCTGGGGCGGCGATATCCACTCGTTCTGGACCACGGATCTGCACGCTGACGCCAGTGACCCGGACTCGCCCGTTGTCGCCACCGAATTCGTCGGCACGTCAGTGACGTCCGACGGCCCACCGTTCGATGCCTTTACGCAGATCCTGCCGCTCAATCCCCATGTGAAGTTCTTTGACAGCCGTCAACGTGGCTACGTATCGGTGGCGCTGGAAGAGCAGAAGATGGTGACGAACTTCCGGGTGATCAGCGACCCGCGCGACCCCAGCGCCACGGTCTCGACCCTTAAGTCGTTTGTGGTGGAGCCGGGGCGAGCGGGGGCGATTGCGCTTTAATCCAGGCTGTAGCGTACCGACAGCGCGCCTTTCTTTTCCGACAGGGCCAGGATCGTTACCTGGCCCAGTTCGCTCAGCGATTGCACATGTGTGCCGCCACAGGCATACGGCGGCAACTCGCCGAACCCGACTTCCCGCGTGCCGTCTTCCAGCGTCGTGTGACGGGCATAGTCAGCGGCGATCCATTGCTCGATCTGCCGCTGAATCAACTCGGGATCCATGGCTTGCGCTGTCTCCCCGCGGATAAAGGTGATTTTGCCTTCACCCGGCCAGTGATGCGCCTTGATCGGCATCCAGCCCAGGCTTTCCCCGGCATTACCGATCAGATGCCCGGCGGAATGCAGGCGCGTGTGCAGGGCACGGCGTTGTTCGTCGACCCTTGCGGTGACGGTTCCGAGCGCGACGGGTTTATCGACATAGTGAGCGAGGCGGTCGGCTTCCTGGATAACACGCAGTACGGCGCTCTCACCGAGCCAACCGGTGTCGTGCGGCTGGCCGCCGCCCTGGGGATGAAAAATCGTCGATTGCAAGGTGACTGCAAACTGATCTTCGTGCGGTGTACAGGCGAGCACTTCAAGTTCGGCTGTCAGATGGTCGTGAGTAAAGAATAGGCGCTCGGTCATGGGTTACATCCGCATCAGGGTTCTGTGAGCAGTATAAATAGTGCTCGGATAGGTGATAATCCGTTCAAATATCAATGGACCTGTGCGTTATGAGCATCAATCTTCCTTTGCCGTTGCTGGGCGAAATGGCGATTTTCGTCAAGGTGGTCGAAACCGGCAGCTTCTCTGAGGCTGCGCGGCAACTGAGTGTTTCACCCTCGGCGGTGAGCCGCAGCATCTCGCGCCTGGAGCAAGCCCTGGCCACTAGGCTTCTGCAACGCACCACGCGCAAGTTGCGCTTGAGCGAGGGGGGTGAAGAGGTTTTCAAGCGCTGCCGGGAGATGGTCAGCGCGGCGCGTTCGGTGATGGAAATCAGCGGCCAATTCACTCATGAGGCCGAGGGCCTGGTGCGGGTCAGCGTGCCCAAGGCGGTGGGGCGGTTTGTGGTGCACCCACATATGCCGGAGTTTTTGCGGCGCTACCCCAAGGTGGATGTGCAGTTGATCCTCGAAGATCGGCATGTCGACCTGATCGATGACAACGTCGACCTGAGCATCCGCATTACCGACAGCCCGCCGCCGGGCCTGGTGGGGCGGCAGTTGTTGCCCATTGAGCATTTATTGTGCGCTACGCCGCACTATCTGGCTGAGCAGGGGACGCCGTTGCACCCCCATGATTTGCTGGAACACAGTTGCATTTACCTGGGTGAAACCCCGGGGGATTCCCGTTGGAAATTCCGCCAGGGCAGCAAGGCTGTGACCGTCGGCGTGCGTGGGCGCTACGCGGCGAACCATACCGGGGTGCGTCTGGACGCCGTGTTGCAGCATGTGGGGATTGGCAGCTTGCCGTACTTCACTGCGCGGCATGCGTTGGAGGCGGGGCGCTTGGTGCAGGTGTTGCCGGAGTGGGATTTTATTGCGTCCTACCACGGCGAGGCGTGGTTGCTGCATTCGCCGACGCGCTATCTGCCGCCGAAGTTGCGGGTGTTCATCGATTATCTGGTGGAGTGCATGGCGACGGAGCCGACATTGCGCCGACGGTAGGAACAGGGTCCGAAATGTGGGAGCGGGCAAGCCCTAATGCCAGTCAGTCAAATGGTGGATGTAGAACACATCATCCGTAGTGAGCGGGCTTGCCCCGCGCTGGGTGGCGCAGCCGCCCCCAACCCGGGCGCCTCGGTCCTTCTGAAATACCGTGGCGTCTTTGTTGGGGCGGCTTTGCCACCCAGCGCGGGGCAAGCCCGCTCACTACAAAGTTTGGTCGTGGCAGGTTTTCTTAACTGACTGGCATTAGGGCAAGCCCGCTCCCACCTGAAGATCAGTGCTTGCTCTGGTCCTGAGGCATGGAAAGCAGCTGCTTTTCCTGGTTCCAGTCGAACGGTTCGTCGTTCTGTTCGGCCTCATAGCGACGCTCTTCCAGTGCCTGGTACATGTCCAGTTCTTCGTCGGGCATGAAGTGCAGGCAATCGCCGCCGAAGAACCACAGCAGGTCGCGTGGCACCAGATGGGCAATTTGCGGGTAGCGCAGGATGACCTGACTCATCAGGTCCTGCCCCAGGTACTGGCTTTCGATGGGGTCGACCGGCAGCAGGGCGCGCAGTTCGTCGAAACGCTCCAGGAACAGCGCATGGCTTTCCTCAGGCACCTGTTCGGCTTCGCCGACGGCAACCAGGATGCTGCGCAGGTGGTCGAGCAAGACGAGATGATCGGCAACGGCGTTGGACACGAGATAAGTCCTCTAAAGCAAAAACGGGCGCGAGAGTATATAGCTCAAGCGCCCGTAATTATATGACTGCCCGACTCAGCGGACTTTACCCTCAGCCTGGGCCAGTTCTTCCTTGCTGAAATCGTCCACGTCGATCACCTTGCGTCGCGCGGCTTCAGCCTCACGCAGCGTCTGCGCTTCGGCGGCCTGCAGGACGCCTGCGTTCAGCGCGGCATCGATGACATGCTCGCCCGCAGCGGGTTTGACCTGGCCGCTTTTGAGCGCGGTGTGCAGTTTTTTCTGCAAGGGCTGTCCGGCACCGAGCAGGTCGTAGGCGTGTTGCAGTGCGCCCACCGGATCCTCCGCCGATTGTGGGCGGTAGCAGCCGGCCAGCAACTCCTCCAGGGTAGGGTCGCCCTTGGCCCGGCCGATCACCGCGGCCACTTCGGCATCCAGCGCATCGGACGGTCCGGTATGGCGACGCCCGAACGGGAACACGATCACCCGCAACAGGCAACCGAGCACTTTGTTCGGGAAGTTGCTCAACAGTTCATCCAGTGCGCGCTCCGACTGGCCGAGGCTTTCTTCCATGGCCCAGGCGAACAGCGGTTCCAGGTGATCCGGCGAATCGAGGTCGTGATAACGCTTGAGCGCGGCCGATGCCAGGTACATATGGCTCAGCACATCGCCCAGGCGTGCCGACAAGCGTTCACGACGTTTCAACTCGCCGCCGAGCAGCATCATGCTCAAGTCGGCGAGCAGGGCGAACGCGGCGGCCTGGCGGTTCAAGGCGCGGAAGTAACCCTGGCTCAAGCGGTTGCCCGGGGCTTTCTCGAAATGCCCTACACCTAGGTTCAGTACCAGCGTGCTGGCGGCGTTGCTCACGGCAAAACCGATGTGCTGCAGCAGCAGGCCATCGAACTCCTTGAGAGCCTGGTCATGGTCTTCGCGACCGGCCAGGGCCATTTCCTTGAGCACGAACGGATGGCAGCGAATGGCGCCCTGGCCGAAGATCATCAGGTTGCGCGACAGGATATTCGCGCCTTCCACGGTGATGAAGATCGGCGCGCCCTGCCAGTTACGGCCCAGGTAGTTGTTCGGGCCCATGATGATGCCCTTGCCGCCGTGCACGTCCATGGCGTGGCTGATGCACTCGCGACCGCGTTCGGTGAGGTGGTACTTGAGGATCGCCGACAGCACCGAAGGTTTTTCCCCCAGGTCCACGGCGTTGGCGGTGAGCATGCGTGCGCTGTCCATCAGCCACGCATTGCCGCCGATACGCGCCAGGGCTTCCTGGATACCTTCGAAGGCCGACAGCGGCACGTTGAACTGTTCACGTACCTGAGCGTACTGGCCGGTCACCAGGCTGGTGAACTTGGCGGCGCCGGTGCCCACGGCAGGCAGCGAGATCGAACGGCCAACCGACAGGCAGTTCATCAGCATCATCCAGCCTTTGCCGAGCATTTCCTGGCCGCCGATGAGGTATTCCAGGGGAATGAACACATCCTTGCCGGAATTGGGGCCGTTCATGAACGCGGCACCCAGAGGCAGGTGACGGCGGCCGATTTCGACGCCGGGGGTGTCGGTGGGGATCAGCGCAAGGCTGATGCCCAGGTCTTCTTCTTCGCCCAGCAGATGATCCGGGTCATACGCCTTGAAGGCCAGGCCGAGCAGCGTCGCTACCGGGCCAAGGGTGATGTAGCGTTTTTCCCAGTTCAGGCGCAGGCCGAGGGTTTCCTTGCCTTCCCATTCTCCCTTGCAGATCACACCGGTGTCGGGCATGGCGCCGGCGTCGGAGCCGGCCAGCGGGCCGGTCAGGGCGAAGCAGGGGATGTCATCGCCACGGGCCAGGCGTGGTAGATAGTGGTTGCGCTGTTCGTCGGTGCCGTAATGCAGCAGCAGTTCAGCCGGGCCGAGGGAGTTGGGCACCATCACCGTCGAGGCCAGGTCGCCGCTGCGCGTGGCCAGCTTCATCGCCACCTGGGAATGGGCATAGGCGGAGAAACCCTTGCCGCCGTACTCCTTGGGAATGATCAGCGCAAAGAAACCGTGGGTCTTGATGTGCTCCCAGGCGGCGGGCGGCAAGTCCATGGCCTGGCCGATTTCCCAGTCGCTGACCATGGCGCAGAGTTCTTCGGTGGGGCCGTCGATAAACGCTTGTTCTTCTTCGGTCAGTTGGGCCTTGGGGTAGGCCAGCAACTTGTCCCAGTCGGGGCGGCCGCTGAACAGTTCGCCATCCCACCACACGGTGCCGGCGTCAATGGCGTCGCGCTCGGTCTCGGACATCGGTGGCAGGACTTTCTGGAACCAGTTGAACAGTGGCTTGGTGAAGTATTGACGACGCAGGTCGGGTAGCAGCAGGGGGGCGGCGACTGCCGCGATCAATACCCAGAAGATCAGCAACAGCCAGCCCGGCGCGTGGCTCCAGGCGCCCATCGCCAGCAGGTAGACGGCGACCACGCCCAGGGCGGGCAGGGGCGCGGTGCGGCGGTGTGCCAGGTAGGCAATGCCGAGCACTAGAACCAGTATCCACAACAACAGCATATTCAATCCTCCGTGAAACCAGGGGCGAAACCACCTTGGAGCTTAGTCGGCATCCGAAAAAGCGCGGTGATCAGGGTGTAACGAGTTGTATTGGGAGCACCATCACCAGGCGCCGACATTTGGCCGAATCGTCGTTATCTCCAGGGCAGACCTGTCGTTAAACTTCAGGCATGTCTCGGAGATAACGCTTATGGATACGTACCTGCGTCCCAGCCGCTTCATCGATAGTGACCACCCTGCGGTGGTGGAGTTCGCCGAAAAACATCGGGGTCCGAGCGCAGATCCGCGTGACCAGGCAGTCAGTCTTTACTACGCCGTGCGTGAGGCTATTCGCTACAACCCTTACACCTTCAGCCGCGATCCCGGCAGCCTGAAAGCCAGCTTCGCGCTGGCCGCCGGCGAGAGCTACTGCGTGCCCAAGGCTACCCTGCTCGCTGCGTGTGCTCGCCATTGCGGTATCCCGGCGCGCATCGGCCTGGCGGATGTGCGTAATCATCTGTCGACTCCCCGCCTGATCGCGCTGCTCAAGAGTGATGTATTCGCCATGCATGGCTACACCGAGTTGTTCCTGCGGGGCCGCTGGGTCAAGGCCACGCCGGCGTTCAACCAGCAACTGTGCGAGTTGTTCGATGTACCGCCACTGGAATTCGATGGCATTCACGACAGCATCTTCCACGCATTCAACCGTCAGGGCCGACGCTCGATGGAATATGTGCTGGAGCACGGGCAGTTTCCGGACGTGCCCGAAGCGTTTTTTTTCGCCCACATTCAGCAGTGTTATCCCCACCTGTTTACCGAGGACGCGCCAACCTTGCTGGGCGACATGCACAGCGATTCAAGCCGCGCGTGAACCGGCGTATGCTGCTGCATTCATCAAGCCATGTTCATCAACGATAAGGCGCGGTCATGCTGAAGATCTGGGGTCGTAAAAATTCATCAAACGTCAGGAAAGCACTGTGGTGCGCCGAGGAACTCGGCCTGGACTATGAGGCAATTGATGCGGGCGGGGCTTTTGGCGTGGTCGACACGCCGCAATATCGGGCAATGAATCCCAATGGCCGGGTACCGGTGATCGAAGACGGTGATTTTGTGCTGTGGGAATCCAACACCATCGTGCGTTACCTGTGCGCCAAGCATGCGTCGGCGTTTTACCCGAGCGACCTGCAAGCCCGCGCCAACGCCGAAAAGTGGATGGACTGGACCACCTCGACCCTCGCCGAGCCGTTCAAGGCGGTGTTCTGGGGCATCTTGCGTACCCCGGCGGAAAAACAGAACTGGGACAGCATCAACGCTGGGCGCCAGGCCTGTATCGATGCTTTGGCTACCGTGGACAAAGCCCTGGCCGAGCAGCCTTATCTGTCCGGCAACGCATTCGGCATGGGTGATATCCCCCTGGGCTGCTTTATTTACGCCTGGTTCGAAATGCCTATCGAGCGTCCTGCAATGCCGCATCTGGAGGCTTGGTACCAGCGCCTGCAGCAACGCCCGGCGTACCGCAAAGCCGTGATGACTGCGTTGACTTAATACCTACTATTAATACGGGTGACTGTACTTGTGCGACGTGGGCACGCACCATGCCCGTGCATCGCAGGTTGAACTACCTGCGGTGCGCCCTCATCTATCTTGTCTATTCCCTTCTTTGGTGCGTAATCCGATATGAGTTCCGCTCTGTCCATCCGGCAGCTAACCAAAACCTACGGCAACGGTTTCCAGGCCTTGAGTGGTATCGATCTGGACGTCGCCGAAGGTGACTTTTTCGCCTTGCTCGGCCCCAACGGCGCCGGCAAGTCCACGACCATCGGCATCCTTTCGACCCTGGTCAACAAGACCAGCGGCAGCGTGAATATCTTTGGTCATGACCTGGACAAATCCCCTGCGGCGCTCAAGCGTGCCATCGGCGTGGTGCCCCAGGAGTTCAATTTCAACCAGTTCGAAAAGACCTTCGACATCGTCGTGACCCAGGCCGGCTACTACGGCATCCCGGCGAAAGTCGCCAAGGAGCGCGCCGAGCAGTACCTCACCCAACTGGGCTTGTGGGACAAACGTGACGTGCCGTCCCGCTCGCTGTCCGGGGGTATGAAACGTCGCCTGATGATCGCCCGTGCGCTGGTCCATCAACCGCGCCTGCTGATCCTCGATGAACCCACCGCGGGCGTGGACATCGAACTGCGTCGCTCGATGTGGACCTTCCTGACCGAGCTGAACGAGAAGGGCATTACCATCATCCTCACCACCCATTACCTGGAAGAGGCTGAGCAACTGTGCCGCAACATCGGCATCATCGACCACGGCACCATCGTCGAGAACACCAGCATGCGTAACCTGCTGGGCCAGTTGCATGTGGAAACCTTCCTGCTGGACCTGAAAAACAATCTGTCGGCGCCGCCGCAGTTGCTCGGTTACCCAAGCCGGCTGGTCGATGGCCACACCCTGGAAGTGCAGGTGGACAAGGCCATGGGCATCACTGCGCTGTTCACCCAGTTGGCGACTCAGAACATCGAAGTGCTGAGCCTGCGTAACAAAACCAATCGCCTTGAGGAGTTGTTCGTGTCCCTGGTGGAGAAAAATCTGGCGAAGGTGGCGGTATGAGTTCCGAACTGCAACCCAACCTCGTTGCCCTGCAAACCATCGTCTACCGCGAAGTGAAGCGCTTTACCCGGATCTGGCCGCAAACCCTGCTGCCGCCGGCGATCACCATGGTCCTGTACTTCGTGATCTTCGGTAACCTGATCGGTCGCCAGATCGGTGACATGGGCGGTTTTACCTACATGGAGTACATCGTGCCCGGGCTGATCATGATGTCGGTGATCACCAACTCCTACGGCAACGTGGTCTCCAGCTTCTTCGGCAGCAAGTTCCAGCGCTCCATCGAAGAACTGATGGTATCGCCGGTGTCGCCCCACACCATCCTGATCGGCTACACCCTGGGCGGCGTGCTGCGTGGCTTGATGGTCGGCGTGATCGTGACCTTGCTGTCGTTGTTCTTCACCCATCTGCAAGTGCATCACCTGGGCGTCACCCTGTTGGTGGTGGTGCTGACGGCGACGATCTTCTCGCTGCTGGGGTTTATCAACGCGGTCTTTGCACGCAACTTCGATGATATTTCAATCATCCCGACCTTCGTGCTGACGCCGCTGACTTACCTGGGCGGTGTGTTCTACTCCATTACCCTGCTGCCGCCGTTCTGGCAGACCGTGTCGCTGGCCAACCCGGTACTGCACATGGTCAACGCCTTTCGCTACGGCATCCTGGGGGTATCGGATATCAAGATCAGCGTGGCGATCACCTTTATGCTGATCGCTACCGTGGTGTTGTACATCGGTTGCGCGAGGCTGCTGGTGAGCGGGCGTGGTATGCGTACGTAAGGTCGAACGCTGTAAAAATGTGGGAGGGGGCTTGCTCCCGATGGCGGTGTGTCAGTCAATCAATAAGGTGACTGGTCCACCGCCATCGGGAGCAAGCCCCCTCCCACATTTGGTTTGGTATATGAGCTTCAGGCTTTGAGCGCCAAGTCGATCAGCTCATGCAGCTCTTCAACCGGCAGTGGCGTGCTGGAAAACAGGCTGCGATACACCGTTGGCGCGGCAATCAGGTTCAGCAACCTGTCCAGTGTGGGTAACGGACCGACGGTGTCCTGATACCGATCAAGAATAATCTGCAACTGGCCCATCAGAATGTGGGTGCAATAGTCCCTTGGGCGACTGCACTGCACGTCGCGCATCATATTGCGCCCCAGCTCCGAGCTCATTTCATCCAGGTATTGTTCGCCCCAGGCGCGCAGGTCGCCGCGCAGGCTACCGGTGTTGGCAGGTTCGCCGTCCGGGCGCAGGCGCTCCAGTGCCACATCGGCGAGCAGGGCGGACAGGTCGCCCCAACGGCGGTAAATGGTGGACGGCGTGACGCCTGCCCGTGCCGCAATCATCGGCACGGTAACGCTGGAGCGCTCATGGGCTTCCAGCAATTCACGGGCAGCGCTGTGCACTGATTCTTGGACCCGGGCACTACGGCCTCCCGGGCGAAGGCCTTCTTTTATCGCCATGGCTAAAACCTTAACACAAAGAATTTGCTTTAAGCGCTTTCTGGTAGCACACTTCGAAAAAGCAAATTATTAGCTTTAGCGGAGCGTGCCCATGTCCAGTCCTACTTCCCATCGTTCCCGCCTGGCGTTCCTGGTGGTGACGGTGCTGACCTTTCTCGCCGCGTCCAGCGCGCCAACGCCGCTGTATCAGGTGTATCAAGACCATCTGCATTTCTCGGCGGCTGTGTTGACGATGATCTTTGGCGTGTATGCCGTGAGCCTGTTGGCAGCCTTGCTGACCGTCGGCTCGCTATCGGATTACCTGGGACGCAAGCCGGTCATTTTTGCGGCATTGATCCTGAATATGCTGGCGATGCTGCTGTTTATCAACGCTGATAGCACCGCGTACCTGATTGCCGCCCGGGCGGTGCAAGGTTTCGCCACCGGCATGGCGACGGCGGTGCTGGGTGCAACCTTGCTCGATACTGACCGTGTCCGCGGCCCGATGCTCAACAGCCTTGCGCCGATGCTGGGGATGGCCAGTGGCGGTTTAGGCAGCGGCCTGTTGGTGGAGTTTGCGCCACGGCCGACCCAATTGATTTATTTCGCGATGCTCGGGCTGATGACCCTGCAAGCGCTGTATGTGTGGCGCTTGCCGGAGACAGTCAGCCGCATACCGGGGGCCTTGAAGTCGCTGGCGCCGACGCTGCATGTCCCCGAACAAGCGCGCCGTGCCCTGTGGCTGGCGATGCCGCTGAATGTGGCGGTATGGGCACTGGGAGGGTTCTTTTCTTCGCTGGTGCCTTCGCTGGTGCGGGCTGCTACCGGGTCGACCTCGCACCTGATTGGGGGTGGGTTGGTGGCGGTGGTGACGCTCAGTGGTGCGGTGATGATCTACAGCCTGCGCAATCGCCCGGCCGATAAAATCATGCGCCTGTCGGCTGTATTGCTGGCGACCGGGGTGGCGCTGTTGTTGGTGGCGGTGCAGAGCGCCAGTCTGTGGCTGTTCTTTGTGGCCAGTGTGATCGCCGGCTTGGGTTTTGGCGGCGGCTTCACGGGCAGTGTGCGCAGTATCGTCGGTTTGGCGTTGCCTCATGAGCGGGCAGGGCTGATGTCGGCCTTCTATATGTTGAGCTATCTGGCGTTCTGCTTGCCGGCGTTGCTGGCCGGTAACCTGAGCCGGGAGTTTGGCTTGATCGCCACCACCGATGGCTACGGTGCCGTGCTCATCCTTTTGGCCCTGGGTGCACTGGCCGGCTTGCTGTTGCAGGAAACGGCGCGGGCCAAGGCTGCGGTATAGTCAGTGTCATATATAGGTAAAGTAGATAACAGATAGAGAAATTACCCGTTATATAGATATTCGATCAGGTTCTATGATGGCTTCAACCTCATACGAGGAAGAGGATTATCAACATGAGCTGCGCGAATACCCCAAGCTACAAACCCTTCAGTCACCTGACCCGGCCGCGGGAAGTGATTCGTCAATTCACGCCCAACTGGTTTGCCGCCACCATGGGCACCGGCGTGCTGGCACTGGCGCTGGCACAACTGCCCGTCAACGTGCCGGGCCTGTACGCCGTCGCCGAAGCGTTGTGGATGTCTACCATTGGCCTGTTTGTAGTGTTCAGTGGGTTGTACGCCGCGCGTTGGGTGATGTATTTCCAGGAGGCGCGGCGGATTTTCGGGCACTCCACGGTTTCGATGTTCTTCGGCACCATTCCCATGGGGCTGGCAACCATTCTCAACGGTTTGTTGCTGTTCGGCCTGCCGCGGTGGGGCAGTGACGTGCTGCCGTTGGCGCAGACTCTGTGGTGGTTGGACGTCGCGATGGCCCTGGCGTGCGGCGTGCTGATTCCGTTCATGATGTTTACCCGGCAGGAACACAGTATCGACCAGATGACCGCCGTCTGGCTGTTGCCGGTCGTCGCGGCTGAAGTCGCCGCAGCCAGTGGTGGCCTGCTGGCGCCGCACTTGGCCGACGCCCATGGGCAACTGGTGATGCTGGTGACCAGCTACGTATTGTGGGCATTTTCGCTGCCGGTGGCGTTCAGCATCCTGACTATCCTGATGCTGCGCATGGCGTTGCATAAACTGCCCCACGCCAACATGGCTGCGTCGAGCTGGCTGGCGCTGGGCCCTATCGGCACCGGCGCACTCGGTATGTTGCTGCTGGGCGGTGATGCGCCGGCGATCTTCGCGGCCAATGGCCTGCCCGGTGTCGGCGAGATGGCCAACGGCCTGGGCCTGGTGGCGGGCATCACGCTGTGGGGCTTCGGTTTGTGGTGGTTGCTGATTGCGGTGTTGATCACCCTGCGTTACCTGCGCGCCGGCATTCCATTCAACCTCGGCTGGTGGGGTTTCACCTTTCCGTTGGGGGTGTATGCCCTGGCCACGCTGAAGCTGGCGAGCGTGTTGCATCTGGGGTTCTTCAGTGTGTTTGGCAGCGCGCTGGTGCTGGCCTTGGCGCTGATGTGGCTGATCGTGGCCAAGCGCACCGTGCAGGGCGCCTATAAAGGTGAGCTTTTTGTTTCACCCTGCATTGCAGGAATAGGGAATAAGTAAGCGGGTTTAGGTAAAGTCGTGGCCTGTCTCTTTATAAAAGCCTTCGGCAATAAAGCCTATCAGGCCACGCAGGAACACGGACGATGAGCCACCCCTCGCAATTCACCTTGCTGCGCACGCGGCGCTTCTTGCCGTTTTTCGTCACCCAGTTGCTGGGTGCCTTCAACGACAACATCTTCAAGCAATCGCTGATCCTCGCCATTCTCTACAAACTCACCATCGACGGTGACCGCTCCATTTGGGTCAACCTCTGTGCGCTGCTGTTTATCCTGCCGTTCTTCCTGTTTTCGGCGCTGGCTGGGCAGTTTGGCGAGAAATTCAACAAGGATGCGTTGATCCGTGCGATCAAGATCGGTGAAATCGTGATCATGGCCGTGGGTGCCACGGGCTTTCTGTTCAATCATCTGGAGCTGATGCTGCTGGCGCTGTTTGCCATGGGCACGCACTCGGCGCTGTTCGGCCCGGTGAAATACTCGATCATGCCCCAGGCCCTGCATGAAGATGAGTTGGTCGGTGGCAATGGCCTGGTGGAGATGGGCACGTTCCTGGCGATCCTGGCCGGCACCATCGGCGCCGGGATCATGATGTCGTCCGCGCATTACGCGCCGGTGGTGTCAGTAGCGATCGTCGGTGTGGCTGTACTGGGTTACCTGGCCAGCCGCAGCATTCCACGGGCGGCGGCTTCTACGCCAGGCTTGCGGCTGAACTGGAATATCTTCAGCGAGTCCTGGGCCACCTTGCGCCTGGGCCTGGGGCAGACGCCGGCGGTGTCACGCTCGATCGTGGGCAACTCGTGGTTCTGGTTTGTCGGGGCGATTTACCTGACGCAGATCCCGGCCTATGCGAAGGAATGGCTGTACGGCGACGAAACCGTGGTCACGCTGATTCTCACCGTGTTCTCTGTGGGTATCGCCCTCGGCTCCATGCTCTGTGAAAAACTCTCCGGGCGTAAGGTCGAAATCGGCCTGGTGCCGTTTGGCTCGTTTGGCCTGACAGTGTTTGGTTTGTTGCTGTGGTGGCACTCTGGTGGTTTCCCGCAGAACGTCCAGCCCAACGACTGGCTGGCGGTACTCGGTCATGGCCAGGCCTGGTGGGTGTTGTTCGATATTCTCGGCCTGGGCGTGTTCGGCGGTTTCTATATCGTGCCGCTGTATGCGTTGATCCAGTCGCGCACCGCCGAGCATGAGCGGGCGCGGGTCATCGCGGCCAACAACATCCTCAACGCGCTGTTCATGGTGGTGTCGGCGATCGTGTCGATCCTGTTGTTGAGCGTGGCCAAGCTGTCGATCCCCGAGTTGTTCCTGGTGGTGTCGCTGCTCAATATCGCGGTCAATACCTACATCTTCAGGATTGTCCCCGAGTTCACCATGCGGTTCATGATCTGGCTGCTCAGCCATTCCATGTACCGCGTCGAGCATCGCAACCTGGAAGCCATTCCGGATGAAGGCGCGGCGTTGCTGGTATGCAACCACGTGTCGTTTGTCGATGCGCTGCTGATTGGTGGCGCGGTGCGTCGGCCGATTCGCTTCGTGATGTACTACAAGATCTACCGCTTGCCGGTGCTGAACTTTATCTTCCGCACGGCAGGGGCGATTCCGATTGCGGGCCGCCATGAAGATATCCAGATCTATGAAAAAGCCTTCACGCGGATTGCCCAGTATCTGAAGGACGGGGAGTTGGTGTGCATCTTCCCGGAAGGCAAGTTGACGGCCGATGGCGAGATGAATGAGTTCCGTGGCGGGCTGACGCGCATTCTGGAGGAGACGCCGGTGCCGGTGATTCCCATGGCGTTGCAGGGGTTGTGGGGGAGTTTTTTCAGTCGCGACCCGAACAAGGGGTTCTTTCATCGGGTCTGGTCGCGGGTGGTGCTGGTCGCGGGTGCACCGGTAGCGGTGGAGGCGGCGACGCCTGCGCGGTTGCAGGAAGTGGTGGGTGTGTTGCGAGGGAGTGTCAGGTAGTTTTGTGTGGGGTGTACTGGCCTCATCGGGAGCAAGCCCCCTCCCATACTTGGAATACATTCCAAGTATGGGAGGGGGCTTGCTCCCGATGGCGGCAGTGGCCTAAGTGCTGATCTTGAGCCCAACGAGCCCGCAAATGATCAGCGCCACACTGGCCAGCCGAAACAGCGCCATGGATTCACCAAACAGGATGATCCCGGCGATCACCGTACCCACAGCTCCCACGCCGGTCCAGACCGCATAGGCGGTGCCCAATGGCAGCTCCTTCATGGCCAGCCCGAGCAAGCCGAGGCTTAAGGCCATCGCGGCAATCGTCAAGGCGGTGGGTAGCGGTTTGCTGAAACCATCGGTGTACTTCAAACCGACAGCCCAGCCGACTTCGAACAAACCCGCAAAAAACAAAATGATCCAGGACATGCTGACCTCCCATCTATTGGTGGGGTCGTCCCCTGGTTGAGCGCCGCAAAGCGTCGCGAGGTCGTCCCCGCGAAGCTCGGTAGAGTGCCGAAAACGGATCGGACGATCAAGTTTTCGGTTGGGTCTCCAATGCGCTGCGGTCGGCCTTTTCGCTCATGCGACGGAAATAGGTCGAGAGCAACGCTCCAGAGATATTGTGCCAGACGCTGAACAGCGCACTGGGCACCGCCGCCAGTGGTGAAAAGTGCGCACTGGCCAGCGCAGCGCCCAGCCCGGAGTTCTGCATGCCCACTTCCAGCGCCAGCGATTTGCGCTGCGCCAAGGGCAGTTTGAACAACCGGCCGGTGAAGTAACCCAGCAAGTAGCCGAAGCTGTTGTGCAACATCACCACCGCCATGATCAGCAGGCCGGACTCGGCGATCTTCGCCTGGCTCGCCGCAACCACTGCCGCGACGATGATCACGATGCTGACCACCGACACCAGCGGCAGCACCTCGACCGCATGGCGCACCCGCTCGCCCAGTACGCGCTGCGCCACCACGCCAAGCACGATGGGCAGCAGCACCACTTGCAGGATCGACCAGAACAACTCCATGAACGACACCGGCAACCAGGCCGAGGCCAGTAACCAGATCAGCGCAGGAGTGAGCAGTGGGGCGAGGAGGGTGGTGACGGCGGCGATGGCCACTGACAGCGCCAGATCGCCCCGGGCCAACCAAGTCATCACGTTGGAGGACGTGCCGCTTGGGCAGCAGCCGACCAGGATCACCCCGACGGCTATCTCCGGCGGCAGGTGGAACGCCTGGCACAAGAGCCAGGCCACGCCCGGCATGATTACAAAGTGCGCAACCACGCCCAGTGCCACGCGCCAGGGATGACGTGCGACCTCGGCGAAGTCTTCAAGTTTGAGGGTCAGCCCCATACCGAACATCACCAGGCCCAACAGCGGGACAATGGCGCCTTTCAGCCCGATGAACCAGCTGGGCTCCAGGAAGGCGAGCACGGCAAACAACAACACCCAGTAAGCGAAGGTATTGCCGACGAAACGGCTCAAGGCGGCGAGTGCGCGCATGGGGATGTCCTTGTTATTAGAGGCTTGGCGTGACACTGCAATCAAATGTGGGAGGGGCCTCCCACATTCTGATCGTCAAACGGCTTAAATGCCCTGCGGGGTTTCTTCACCGCCCAGCGCTTCAACCAGTGCCGGCAGGAAGTCGCCAAACGTCAGCATCATCAGGGTAAAGCTGGCGTCCAGTTGCCCCAGGGCCTCGTCGCCCCCGTCCTGTTCTGCCTGGTCTTGCAGCAGGTCTTCGAACTTCAGGCGCTTGACCGTCATCTTGTCGTCGAGCATGAAGGACAGCTTGTCCTGCCACGCCAGGGCCAATTGGGTCACGACTTTGCCGGTGCTCAGGTGCAGCTGGATTTCTTCGCTGGTCAGGTCCTGGCGTTTGCAGCGCACGATGCCACCGTCTTCGTGGGTGTCACGCAGTTCGCATTCGTCGAGGACGAAGAAGTCATCGGCCGGTTTCTGGGTGGTGACCCAATCGGTCATGATTGCAGTTGGTGCGGTTTTCACCGTCAGCGGACGTACCGGCAGGGTGCCGATCACTTCACGCAGGGTCGACAGCAGGTCTTCGGCACGTTTCGGGCTTGCCGAGTTCACCAGGATCAGGCCCTGTTTCGGCGCGATGGCGGCGAACGTCGACGAGCGACGGATAAACGCGCGTGGCAGGAAGGCCTGGATGATTTCATCCTTGATCTGGTCGCGTTCCTTCTTGTAGACCTTGCGCATTTGCTCGGCCTCGATCTCTTCGACTTTCTCTTTGAGTGCGTCGCGTACCACGCTACCCGGCAGGATGCGTTCTTCCTTGCGCGCGGCGATCAGCAGGAAGTCACCGCTGATGTGTACCAGGGGAGCGTCTTCACCTTTACCGAAAGGCGCGACGAAACCGTAGGTGGTCAACTCCTGGCTTGCACAAGGGCGCGCCAGTTTGGTGGCCATGGCCGCTTCCAACGCCTCGGCATCAACAGGCAGATCTTGGGTCAGGCGATAGATAAGCAGGTTCTTGAACCACATGGGGTGAGTCTCTCCTTTATACAAAGGGGGGCATTATTCTCTTGATAGCGTCCCAGGCCAACCCTGCCTAAGCCATTGGAAGGGCTCAAAAAAAAGATTTAAGAAAGTGCTTGCCAGACCTTGGGTCGCTCCGTAGAATGCGCGCCACACCGAAACGAAGGGTGATTAGCTCAGCTGGGAGAGCATCTGCCTTACAAGCAGAGGGTCGGCGGTTCGATCCCGTCATCACCCACCATTCGCTTCATGTGTTACGCGCAGCGGTAGTTCAGTCGGTTAGAATACCGGCCTGTCACGCCGGGGGTCGCGGGTTCGAGTCCCGTCCGCTGCGCCATATTCGGTAACCTGGAACACTGAACGCCAGGTCACCAGAAAAGCCCGCTCATCGAGCGGGCTTTTTTCTGCCCGAAATATGGCAAAAAATCGTGGGATAAACTTTTTTTAAATAAATTGCATTTAAATCAAGACATTACGATTTTTTGGTGTATGATGCGCCCACACCGAAACGAAGGGTGATTAGCTCAGCTGGGAGAGCATCTGCCTTACAAGCAGAGGGTCGGCGGTTCGATCCCGTCATCACCCACCATTCGCTTCATGTGTTACGCGCAGCGGTAGTTCAGTCGGTTAGAATACCGGCCTGTCACGCCGGGGGTCGCGGGTTCGAGTCCCGTCCGCTGCGCCATATTCGGTAACCTGGAACACTGAACGCCAGGTCGCCACAAGAAGCCCGCTCATTGAGCGGGCTTTTTTTTGCCTGTCATTCAGCTCAACGACTTAATGGCTTGCTTCGCCGCAATCGGCGCGATATCCCGGCGGCCCAGGAACACGAAAACGACCATTGCCGTGAGCAGGGTGAGTGCCGCCAGCCATTGCAGCAACGTGTCGAAGCTTTCCAGGTAGGCCGTACGTAGCAACGCCAATGGAATGTTCGCACTGGCGTGCAGCGTATCGCCCATGACCAACTGTTGGGCTACCACTGAAGCGTCCTGCGCAGCCATGGCATTCAGATGATGCGCGACCAGCGTGCTCAACGCCGCCAAGACGATAGCCAATGCGACACCCTCACTGGCCACCCGGGTTGTATTGAAGATGCCCGCCGCCATCCCCGCCCGTTCCTTTGGCACCACACTGATCGCCAGGCCATCCATCAGGCCCCATGGCAGGCCAGTACCGATGCCAATCACCAGCATGGCAACGACGGTCTGCAGTGGATGACCGGGCGTTCCCAGGCTCAACCCATACAAGCCCGCTGCGGCGATCAAAAAACCAATCGCACACAGCATTCCAGCCGGCAGCCAGCGCGTCAGCATCGCAGCGATCATGGGCACTACCAGCATCGGCGCCGACAGCGCCAGCATCATCAGGCCTGCCTCAAATGCACTGGCGCCTTCGACACCGATAAACCTCAGTGGCAGCAATACCACCAGTACGATGTAGCAGTAACAGGTGCCTATCGGTAGCAACTGCACGCCAATGAAGCGCGCAAAGCGAAACAGCCGCAGATCCAGCATCGGTTGGCTTGCGCGGTTTTCAACGAGGATAAACATCAGTAAGAACATCACCGCCGCTGTGAGCAGGGCTAGCGTCGTCGTTGAGGTCCAGCCTTGGTGCGGCGCCAGGATTACCGCTGTGGTCAGGCTCACCAGCATGGCCGAAAACATCAGGATGCCGGCCAAGTCCAGGCGGCGTGCTTGCGGGTCGCGGCTTTCACGCATTTTGGGTGCGGCGAACAGCAGCGAGAGCCCCGCCAGCATGGCCGTGGCTATAAAAATCGCGCGCCAGCCCCACTGTGTGATCAGCACACCCGAGATCAGCGGGCCAAAGGCCAGGCCCGCGCCGAAAGTGGTACCCAACAGGCTGAAAGCGCGCGTCCTGGCATGCCCGTCAAATTCCTGCGCCAACGCCGCACTGCCGCTGGCCAAGGCGATAGCCGCCGCGACACCCTGCACGCCGCGTAATACGTCCAACCAGAAAATATCCGGCGCCACGGCCAGCAGCAGGGAGGTCGTTGCAAACAGCGCCATTCCCCACAAGAACAGGCGCTTGCGCCCATAAAGGTCGGCGAGTGTACCCGCCGCCATCAGCAAGCTGCCGAAGCTGAGCATGAACGCATTGGTTATCCAGGCCATTTGTGTGGGATGGGCAGCGAACGCTATTCCAATAGACGGCGTCGCCACGGCGCCTCCGGTGAAGCTCATGGGTAAAACCAGAGCGGCCAGGCAGATCGCGATCAGGATGGCATAGCCGCCCTGAGCCGCAGTGGAGGGTGTGTTCATGGAAATTCCCGTTGGTCTATAAAGATGAAGACTCTAATCAGGATGTAATTCATGATAAACAGGCAGGAATTCCACTCATAGCGGAACAAAAGGATGCAATGCTGTGACCGATAACCTTAGTGGTGTGATCGCCTTCGTGAAGACTGCACAGGCTCTGAGCTTCATTGGCGCGGCGCGAGTTTTGGGAGTTTCCGCCTCCGCCGTAGGCAAAAACGTCGCCAAGCTTGAGGCTGAGCTCAATGTGCGGCTGTTGCATCGCAGCACCCGTAAAGTCAGCCTTACCGTCGAGGGGCAATTGTTTTATGAGCGCTGCCGGAAAATCCTCGATGATTTGCAAGACGCCCGCGCCATGCTCTCCCATGCCATCCAGGCGCCGCGTGGCAAGTTACGGGTCAGCCTGCCCACCATCGGTTATCGCTTTCTCCTGGCGCATATGGTCGCGTTCCGGGAGGCCTACCCGGAAATCGAGTTGGAGCTGGATTTCAACGATCATCTGGTGGACGTGATTGAAGAAGGCCTCGACGTAGTGATTCGTAGCGGAGACTTGGTCGACTCGACATTAATGGCGCGTCGGCTGGGGCCGTTCCGCTTTGTCATGTGTGCATCGCCCGAGTACTTGCGAACCCACGGCCGGCCCGAAACGCTCACTGACCTTGAGCACCACCCCTGCCTGCGTTATCGGTTTGCCACTACCGGTAAAATAATGGAGTGGACGTTGTCCGCCAATCCGGCGATCACCCAGTTGCGCCTGCCCACCGCGATGACCTTGAACAACATGGAAGCCATGCTCATGGCCGCCATCGACGGCCATGGTATCGCCTATATGCCGGATTTCCTGGCCCGGGAGGCGTTGGCCAGGGGGCAGTTGGAGACCGTGCTGAACGGGCATTCCAATGACCAGGGCCAGTTCTGGGCGCTGTGGCCCTCCAGTCGTCATCTCTCGCCGAAAATCCGTGCGTTCGTGGATTTTGCCGCTGAACGCCTGTTCACCACCCATCAAGAGTGAGGGCGGCGGCTGATTTCTACGATCAGCTTATTTGGCTTTCTTTTTCTTCTCGCCGCGAGTGGCAAGCAGTTCAAAGCAAAATGCGGCGGTGCCGAAGAGCGCGATCATTGAGAGGACGACCATACCTAAAGTTGAGCTTTCCACGATGACTTCCTACGGGTTGAGGGGTAGGAGGTGACGGTAGAGTCTGTGGGGTGGGTTGCTCAATAGGGGTGACGTAATCGTTATGCCGAGCAGGCGATCTATACGGATTCTTTGCGGGTTACCGTGTCCCTGTCCGTTACCTCGATAACGGATAGGGACACGGACAACATTACAAGTTGCGGCTATGCCGATAGTCACTGACCGCCTCGTACACCGCCTTGCGCAAGCGGTTGATTCCCCCGATCGGCCGGTGCGCCTCCAGCCCGAACCACGGGTTGAACGACTGGTTGTCACAGGCCAGGTTCAAGGCCGGTGTGTCAAAGTCCTGCGCGGGAATCCGCACCTTGGCCACGGTTTCATAGGGCGCATCGCTTTCCTTCCATTCGATGCTGGTGTCTTCGATCGGCATGAATTTCTGCGGGTTCTGCCGCTGAATCTGCAATACAAAACAGGCTGGTACACGGTCGGTAGACAGTTGCTGGTTCAAGGCGCTGCGCAGGAAATTCGGCAGGTCCTGGTTCTGTTTGGGGAGCACATACTCCGGGCAGCTTTGTGGGTCGGGGGCGACGCGGAATTTGGCATTGGCCGCGCCGAATTTGTACGGTGAAACTGAAAAGTAGGTCGCCTGCGTCGGGCTCGCCGGTGCCGGCGCCAAGGTCGCCAGGGCGATAAACAGATGGCGTACCTGCCAACTGCGAGGGTCGGCTTTGGGGAAGAACGCCAGGACCTTTTTGCCGTCGGCCTGGGCGCCGATGTTCTGCGCGTATTCCGCCACATCACTGACAAAGAAATTTGGGTGGCTGAACATCACGAAGTCTTGTTCCGTGCGTGCTTGCTGGTCCGCCATCAATTGTTTGCCCGGTACATCCAGCAGCTTGAGCGCCATGCCCCGAGCATCGCGAATGCTGTCGAACTGTGGGTAGGCATTGCCGTTGGACAGCCGCATCTGCGCCTGCCAGGTCTTGCCCGGCTCGGCGAACACACCTTGGCGCAAGGCGGGGTCGAGGTCCGCCAGTACGCTGACTTCGGCCTTCACGCAGCCATGGGCCTTGGCGTGGGCATCACGCAGATAGCGCGTGCCTTCGCGGTGTTGGTCGACAATCCGTACCGCCGTCTGGATGATGCCCTGGGTCATGGCCGCTTCACCGGCCGGGATCTGCTCGTTCGGCGACACCGGGCCACTGTGCTGCCAGGCGAACCAGGCAGTGGCTCCCAGCCAGCCGAGCACGCCCAGGCCGATCAGCCACAACAGGGTTTTGCCGAGAAACCGGCCCAGGCGCAGCCAGAGACGTGCGAGCAGCGAGCGTTCGTTGTATTGGGATCGAATCATCATGGCAATTGTTGCTCCAGCGGGCCGCCCAGCACTTTGAGGTATTCCAGCAGCGCCCAGCGTTCTTGTGGCTGCAGGCTACGGCCGATCACGCCGTTGCCGCGTTGACCGGCGCGGAATTCATGGCCGCTGTTGTGGTTGCCGGTGATTTTGGTATCGAACAGGAAGGCGTTCTTGAATGCAGCGGTTTCAAAGCCCAGGTGGCGCGGGTCGTAGTTGAAGGTGCCTTTATAGAACGTGGTGCTGCGCTCGTCCTGGGGCGAAAGCAATTGATAGATCGTCGGCACCGAGCCGTTGTGCAGGAACGGCGGGGTTGCCCAGACGCCGGCCAGCGGGCGTGCCTTGTAGGCGCGCAGTTCGCGCACACCGATAGGCAGGCCGAAGCCGTCCAGGCCCGGGCGTTCGGCCGGGGTCACACCGGCAGCGCGGTAGGCGTGCTCTTCGACGAAGGCGGTGACGTAGGCCAGGCCCTGGGCCACGGACATCTTTTTCAAGTCCATCGGTTCGGTCGGGGTCGGGTGCAACTGGACATCGAGCTTGGCCAGTTCCGCCGGGTCCCATTGCAGGGCGCTCAGGTCATAACGGTGGTCGGCGATGTTGCTTGCGGCGGTTGGGTCGGTGCCGATGTATTCGACCGGGAGCATTTTCAGTTGCTGCACCGGGCGTCCCGTTTCCTGGCTGACGGCGGGCACATGGCAACCAGCGCAGTTCTCGGCGAACAGGGCGCGGCCCTGGGCGGCGAGGGGTTTGTCGATGGCACCGAACAGGTCTTCCGGCCAGGTCGGCGGCTTGAGGTGTTGCAGGGTTTCTTCAATCAGGTTCAGGTCACGCACGCGCACGCTGGAAGGGTAGCGGGCGTCTCCCTGCAGCGGCTGGCCGGCGTTGTCGAAGAAATTCAGAGTGGCGCCGACGCCGAGGGCTTCGCCGATATTGCGCGCCATGGGTTGCTGGGCTGAGCCGTTCCATTGCACCCAATCGAAGGTCCAGATATCCCACAGATGGGGGTAGTCCACGGGGGCGTTGGCGATGCGGTAATTGTCCGGTGAAATCGCGTCGCCGAAACTGGCATTGGCAATACGGCCAAATGCATCGGTGCGGCCAGGACCTTCTTCGGTGGGATAGAGGCCACGGTGGGTGTCGTTCCAGGCGACTTTGAGGAACTGGTCCAGGGACTGCTTGAAGTCCGCGCGCAGTTGTTTCTTGTTGTTGTCGTCGTAATCGAAACCGAGCACTTCCCGGGCAAAGCGCTCGAACTTCCAGGGGTTGTAATACGTGGCGGCAAGGCTGGCCACCAGGGCCTGGCCGAAACTGCCGCCACGCAAGGTGGGCACGCTGGAAGGCAGCACATGTTGAGCCGAGCCACCGTCTACGCGCAGGGCCTGGCCTTTGAAGTGCAGTTCGCCGGTGTGGCAGGCGGCGCAGGTGATATCCAGATACTCCACTTTGCTGTCGGCGTTCTGATGCCGGGCGAACCCCACGGGCAGGTTGCCAGGGTTTTGCGTGGTGGGCACCTGCTTGGGATCGACCAGGAAACCGAAGCGTGCCAAGTATTCGGGCGTGGCAAAGCGCTGCTCCGAGAAGGGCAGTTCCAGGGCTGTGAACCAGTTGTAATGCAGGCCCTTTACCTGGGTGCCCTGGGGCGTGAAGTAGTAGGTCTGACGGTCGGCGGCACTCCATTGATCCTGGTAATGCACCTGCTGCACGGGCACGTAGTCCGGCAGTCTGGGGTTGACGGTGTAATAGAGCACCACGGCCAGGAGCAGGCCCAATGCCAGGAGTATCAGGAGTAAAACACGGGAAAAAATGCGCAAGATAACTATCCTTGTCGAGGGGTAGCGCTCTTATGCCATCACCCCACGGGGGCGGCAAGTGGCCATGAGCGCGGTTACAGGTGGTCCCGCGATCCTTCGCGGACCCCCATGATGAATGAAAATGCTTTTAAACACGTGAACTTATCAGAAGTTTCCCGCTCAGATGCCGGTAGCCATTGGTCGTGGCCGCCTGATAAGCTCGCGACTTTAATTCGATTGCCCTTTTGGCGCATGAACAAGGAAATAGCATGAAACAGCATCGGTTGGCGGCGGCGGTGGCCCTGGTTAGCCTGGTACTTGCGGGTTGTGATTCGCAGACCAGCGTAGAGCTGAAAACCCCGGCGCAGAAAGCTTCCTACGGCATCGGCCTGAACATGGGCAAAAGCCTTGCTCAAGAAGGCATGGATGACCTGGACTCCAAAGCGGTAGCCCAAGGTATCGAAGATGCCGTCGGCAAGAAAGAACAGAAGCTGAAAGATGACGAACTGGTCGAAGCGTTTGCCGCACTGCAAAAACGTGCTGAAGAACGTATGACCAAAATGAGTGAAGAGTCGGCAGTTGCCGGCAAGAAATTCCTCGAAGAAAACGGCAAGAAAGAAGGTGTGGTCACGACCGCTTCCGGTCTGCAGTACAAGATCCTGAAGAAGGCCGACGGCGCTCAGCCCAAGCCGACCGACGTAGTGACTGTTCACTACACCGGTAAGCTCACCAATGGCACCACCTTCGACAGCTCCGTAGATCGCGGCAGCCCGATTGACCTGCCGGTCAGCGGCGTGATCCCGGGTTGGGTCGAAGGCCTGCAACTGATGCACGTGGGTGAGAAGGTCGAGTTGTACATCCCTTCGGACCTGGCCTACGGCGCACAAAGCCCGAGCCCGGCGATTCCGGCCAACTCCGTGCTGGTATTCGACCTGGAACTGCTGGGTATCAAGGACCCGGCCAAGGCTGACGCCCCTGAAGCACCTGCTGCACCAGCCGCCAAGAAGTAATCGGCGCTTGAACACACAACGCCCCGTTTTGACGGGGCGTTGTTGTTTCTGCATATTGGCGAAACGCCAACCCTCCGTTCGTGCAGTGAATCTGATCGAACGTCCGTTGTGCCGCGCAGTCTGAACTAAGACTCAAGCATGGGTAGCCGCACATCAACGTCAAGTCAATGAAATCTTGGGTTTTTTTAATGTGCGCAAAAAACGCCCGATCTAACTGAAAGCCTTGTAAACAGAGGGTTTCAGCCATGAAAAAAGGCTCTGTTCACAAGGTTATCCACAATTTGTGTGGATAACCTTTTCTGTCGTCTGGAACTGGAGTGACGAATGAAACCACCCTTCAATTTCACCCGTTTCCTGCCCATGGCTGCGCGCCTGCTCGGCCGCGGCCGCTTGCCCACCTTGCTGTTTGCCGTTGCGGCCAAGGGGTCGAGCCAGGGCAATCGCCTGGGCAAGCTCAAGGATGATCTAAAGCTGCTACAGGCCCTGTGCCTGGCTTACTGGCGTGGCGAATACCGCGCCATCAGCCCAAAGGCACTCATCTCGGTGGTGGCGGGGCTGATGTACTTCCTGAGTCCGATTGACGCGATCCCGGATTTTATCCCCGTATTCGGTATGCTGGATGATATCGCCGTGCTGGCATGGCTCATGAAGACCCTGGACGGCGAACTGGGCGCCTTTCGCACCTGGCGTGACGCCCAGCGCCCCGAAAAGCTGGCGGTGGTTGAGCGCCTGCCGGCGACGCCTGCGCTGCTGGCCGAGGAAAACCCGCAAAAAAACTGACGGTGCTTATATCCCCCTGCGACCTTTGTGGCTGTTAGGATTACACTTCTAAGGAAAGAACTTACTTAGTAAGTGTTGTTATCCTACGGGGCAGTCATGGATATTCAGATCATTTCACGCGATGGCGAACCCGAATACGCGGTGTTGCCATGGGACCAGTACCAGGCGCTGCTTAAAGCTGCCGGCCAGCAACAACCCGCACCGACTCCATCTTCTGCCACCCAGGCCACGCCTGATCAGGCTTTGCGTCCGCTCGCCGAACTGCGCGGCTTGCGTGAAGGCAAGGGCCTGGCCATCGAAGCCCTGGCCCGTACCGTGGGGATCAGCCCCTCGTATCTTGGATTGATTGAAAGTGGTGAGCGCCAGCCGGATGCCGCTATCCGCCGCAGCCTGGCCTGGGAATTGGGCGTTGCAGGTTGGAGGGATGAATCTTGAGCCTACGTATCAGTCGTCAACACTGGGATGGATTACTCAACGAGTTGGACCAGGCGCGCCGCCAGCGCCATTTGCTGACCTACCGCGCGTTGCTGGAGCGCCTGCAGTTTCCAACCCCTGCCATGCAAACCCTGGCTGCCGCTCTCGAACACCTGGCGGCGCTGGATGCCAAGGCCGAGCAGCCGTTGCGCAGTTCCCTGGTGATCAGCCAGGGCGCCAGCCGCCTGCCACGTACCGGTTTCTTTGAGTGTGTAGAGCGCCTGGGGCGCTTCAGTGGGCCATCCGATGGCGTGGCCGCTGCCTCCTGGCATGCCTCGGAAGTGGTGCGGGTATTCGAATACGAGTACCCGGAATCCGCCGAGGCTTAAAGCGCCTGGGGCAGCGTCTCCACGCTGTCGATGACATGGATGCTGTAACCGGCCACATTCTTGGCATGGTGTTTGGCCTGGGAGGCCAGCTCCGCCAACTGGCTGGCATCCAGTTGTCCACAGGCCTGTGGATAGAGATGCACCACGCCAATGGATAGCGACAGCAGCGCAAACTCCTGACGTATGCCCTGGCGGTTCAACGCCACGAAACAGCCGGCCTCCAAGTGTTCGGCGCGATAGAAGCGTCGGCATTGGGTGTGGAAATCATCCAGCAATTGGTTGAGCCGCTTGCGCCAATCCTGCGGGCCGAGCACCAGCAAAAAATCATCACCGCCAATATGCCCGACAAAGTCTCGGCTGGGGTCGATCCGGTCGTTCAGGCATTGCGCCAGGCATAGCAGTACCTCATCTCCACGTCCGTAGCCGTAGATATCATTGAACGGCTTGAAACTGTCGATATCCACGTAGCAAATCACCGACTCACGTTGTTGCTGCAGCAACCGCGTCAGGCACTGCTGGATGGGCACGTTGCCCGGTAGCAGAGTCAGCGGATTGGCGTAGCGTGCCTGCTGGATTTTCAGCTCGGTGATCAGCTTGAGCACATCGATCACCCGGCCCAGGCCCAAGTAGTCCCCATTGAGGGTGATGATGAAATCTTCTTCGATGCGCTGCCGTGCGCGGCTGGTCAACAGGCGGCTGACTTGCTGAAGCGACTGGCTCAACTCCACGGCCAGAAAGTCATCGCTCATCAAGCGGCTGATGGGCTTGCGCGCGAACAGATCGGTGGCGAAAGGCTTGAGCAGCGCATCGGACAACGAGTGTCGATGCACAATGCCGACCGGGTGGCCACGCCGGTCCAGTACGGCCAGCGAGTTCAGGTTGGCCTGGCGGCGAAACGACTCCAGCACCTGGGCGGTGGCGGTGTCTTGGTCCACCGCAGGTTGTTCGTTGAGCAGGGCGCTGAGGTCGCTGCCTTCTTCGCTGAGGGCGGTGCTGGCACTGTCTTGCTTGGGCAGCATCAAGTGTGCTTCTTGCGGCGGATGTTCCTGGGGCCGGCAGAGCAGATAGCCCTGGACCAGGTCGACGCCCATCTCCGTCAATACCGCGAGTTCTCCAGGCAGTTCGATGCCCTCGGCAATGACCTGGGCATGGGACGCCCTGGCGATTTGCAGGATAGAGCCGACGAATTCGCGCTTGAGTGCGTCCTGGTGAATACCGTCGATAAAGTGTCGGTCGATCTTCACGTAGTCCGGGCGCAGTTCCGACCACAGGCGCAGGCTGGAATACCCGGCGCCCAAGTCATCCAGGGCAATGGCAAAGCCCATGTCGCGGTAATGGTGCAGGGCGGTTTGCAGGAGTGCGAAATCGTCGGTGGGTGTCTGTTCGGTCAGCTCGATGACCACCTGGCTGGGTGGAATGCCGAAATCGCGCAGCAGTTGCAGGGTACGGCCTGGCTGGTGCGCGGTCTCCATCAGGGATTCCGGCGAGATATTCAGGAACAGCTTGCCCGGCAGCTTCTGCTCGCTGAAGCGTCGACATGCACTTTCGCGGCAGGCCATTTCCAGCTCACTGAGTCGCCCCGTTTGGCTAGCCACCGAGAACAGGGCGACGGGGGAGTGCAGCGGGCTATTGGAGGGGCCGCGGCTGAGGGCTTCATAGCCGAGGATGCGTCGCTCGGACAGGCAGATGATCGGTTGGAACAGGCTGTGCAAACTGCCATGAGCGAGAATAGAGCCCAATGCATTCAGCTGTTCGGTCATGGTCATGGCGATCTCGATCGAAAAAAAAGGACCGCAGGCATGGAGCCTGCGGTCCTTCATTTCACGACAGAATAATGTCTATATGATGACACTCCGTAGGGTGTTCAACATTAAATCGCCATCATTTACTGTTTGGCCACCTGTTTGCTGAGCTTGAGGTAGTCCAGCAGGACCCGGCCGGTCTCGGCCAGGTAAGCGTCGTCTTCCGGCTTGGTTTTTTCCGCCTCGGCCGGCAGCGCATCTTCATCTTCTTTCTTCAGTTCCTTGAGCGGGTCTTCGCCCTTGGCCTTGCGGCGGATGTTTTCCAGCACAAGTTGCTGATTTTCGATGTCGGTGTGCTGCGCACGGCGGTCCGCTTCATTGAGGCTGACGGTTTTTTCTTCCATCAGCTTCTTGGCCAGGGCCAGTTTGTCGCGGATGAACACGAACTCGGCATCCTTGGCGGAGCGAGCGTCATGGTCGGCCTTCAACTGCGCCAGGTACGGTTTGAACGGGTCCGACGCCGGCTTGATGGCCGGGCGGATGGTGTCCCACGGCATCGCTTCGGGCAGGGCGCTCTCGCCGATTTCCTTGGTGTCGATGATCGACGGGAAGTCGATATCCGGCAGCACGCCCTGATGCTGGGTGCTCTGCCCGGAAACCCGGTAGAACTTGGCCAGCGTCAGCTTGAGCTCGCCATGGTTCAGCGGTTGAATGGTCTGCACGGTGCCCTTGCCGAAGGTCTGGCCGCCGATGATCAGCGCACGGTGATAGTCCTGCATGGCACCGGCGAAAATCTCCGAAGCCGAGGCCGAAAGACGGTTGACCAGCAACGCCATCGGCCCTTTGTAGAAGGCCCCCGGGTTCTCGTCTTCCAGCACATCGACACGGCCATCGGCGTTGCGTACCAACACGGTCGGGCCTTTGTCGATGAACAGGCTGGTCAGCTCGGTCGCTTCCTGCAGAGAGCCGCCGCCGTTGTTGCGCAGGTCGATGACCACGCCGTCGACTTTCTCTTTCTGCAGTTCTGTCAGGATTTTCTTAACGTCGCGGGTGGTGCTCTTGTAGTCCGGGTCGCCGGCTCGGAAGGCTTTGAAGTCGAGGTAGAAGGCCGGGATTTCAATCACACCCAGCTTGTAATCCTTGCCATCCTGCTTGAGCTTGAGGATTTTCTTCTGCACCGCCTGGTCTTCGAGCTTCACCGCCTCGCGGGTGATCGACACGATCTTGCTGGTCTGGTCGTTCGGTGCATTGGTGTGCGGAATCACTTCCAGACGCACCACGCTGCCTTTCGGCCCACGGATCAGCTTCACCACTTCGTCCAGGCGCCAGCCGACCACATCGACCATCTCTTTGTCGGCCTGGGCCACACCGATGATCTTGTCGGCCGGAGCGACTTGCTTGGTCTTGTCTGCCGGGCCCGCCGGTACCAGACGCACAATCTTGACCTGGTCATTGTCGCTTTGCAGGACGGCACCGATGCCTTCCAGCGACAGACTCATGTTGATATCAAAGTTTTCTGCGTTATCCGGCGACAGATAATTGGTGTGCGGGTCGTAGGACATCGCAAAGGTGTTGATGTAGGCCTGGAAGATATCTTCGGCGCGGGTCTGATCCAGACGTGCCAGCTGATTCTTGTAGCGCTTGGTCAACAGCTCTTGAATGGCCTTGGGCTCTTTGCCGGCGATCTTCAAGCGCAGCACTTCGTCCTTGACGCGTTTGCGCCACAGGTCGTCGAGGGCGGCGGTGCTGGTCAGCCAGGGCGCGTCCTTGCGATCCACCAGAAGGGTTTCCTTCTGGGTGAAATCAAGCTTGTCGACGCCCTTGTTCAACTCTGCCAACGCGAAGTCCAGACGCGCTTTGACGCGGTCCAGGTAGCGCTTGTAGATGGTAAAGCCGGGCTGCAGGTCGCCGCTCTTGAGGAAGTCGTCGAACTGCGTCTTCCACTTGTCGAACTCAGCGATATCGCTGGCCAGGAAGTAGCTGCGCGAGGGATCCAGCAGCTTGAGGTAGCTGTCGTAGATGATCACCGAGCGAGCATCGTCCAATGGCGGCTTGCTGTAGTGATGGCGCTTGAGCAACTCGACGACGTTAAGGCTGGCAATCACCTCATCGCGATCAGGCTGAAGGTTGTCCCAGCTGTTGGCTGCGAACGTATTGGTCGACATCGACGCGAAGCCGAGACCAATGAAAAAAGCGAGGGCGGTGCTGGGGAACAAATGCTTCATGCTGATTCGACGCGGGGGCAATTGATAACGCATATTAGGCCGTCTTTGAGGGAGCCGGTTCCATATGGTCCGGTCGCATAATGCAAAAAGCCCGGCGCTACTGCTACGGGCTCAGTCCGGAGTCACTATGGAGGCACTCTGAAAGCATTGCAAGGCGTTGGAGATCATACGGATTGGTTAGAGGATTCCAGTCCTACCTGTAACGTAGGTCAAGTTCGCCTCTGTGAGTCTGAATCGCGACAGTTTTGAGCCTTTATCTCGGGTTTGACTAAAACCGGGTTGGGGTTGGAATGCGACCCGCCATGTGGGAGGGGGGCTTGCTCCCGATGGCGGTGTCTCAGTGAAGAATGTTTCATCTGATGCCCGCCATCGGGAGCAAGCCCCCTCCCACATGTTGACTGGGATTACAATTCCCGAGGCAGTGTCAGACCCAATGATGGATCGGCCAGCCGGCCTGTTCGGCATGGGCCCGCAGCACCGGGTCTGGGTTCACCGCCTGTGGGAACTCGACTTTGTTCAACAGCGGCAGGTCATTGCGCGAATCCGAGTAGAAGTACGCACCCTCCAGTGTTTCACCTTCCTGTTCCAGCCACTCCAGCAAACGGGTGATCTTGCCTTCGCGATACGTCAGTACCCCCACGGTCTGGCCGCTGTACACGCCATGCTTGATGTCCAGTTCGATGCCCAGCACTTCGTCGATACCGATGCGTGCCGCAATCGGCTTCACCAGGTGGGTGCCCGACGCGGAAATCACCAGGATCCGGTCGCCCTTTACACGGTGGCGGGCGATGGTCTGAGTGGCATCGCTGTAGATCAGCGGTTCGATCACATCTTCAACCCACGGCTCCACCAGATGCTCGATTTCTTCCGGCGTGCGGCCGATCATCGGCTCCAGGCTGAAATCCATGAAGTCTTCCATGCGCAGCTTGCCTTGGCTGTAGGCGTCCATCAGATCGTTGTTCCTGCGCATGAACGAATCAGGGTCGACCCAGCCCAGCCGGCCCATCTGTTCGCTCCACAGGGTGGCGCAGTCACCGTGGATCAAGGTGTCGTCCAGATCAAAAATTACCAATGCCATCCGTTACGCTCTCTCAAGTCAATCGTTGCATCAGGCTACTTCACACAATGCACTGGGGTCGATGGAAAGTGCCAGGCGCTGCCCATCCGGGTGCAGGTCGTCGGCCGAGCGGTTGAGTACGTCCACCACCAGCTCCACGCCGCGCGCTTCAATGCGGTAGCGAATCACGTTACCCAACAGGCTGTGGCTGCGCACCATTGCGTCCAGCTCGCCGCTGCGGCTCAGTTCGATGGCTTCGGGGCGAATCGCGATGCGCCCGCTGATCGGGCGTTGCAGCAACTGGCTGGCCTTGTCGGCGTCGAGCAGGTTGTAGTTGCCGATAAAACCGGCGGCGAATACGTCCACCGGCGCGGTGTAGAGGGTTTCGGCGTCGCCGCTTTGCACGATCTTGCCCTGGTTCATCAGGAAGATGCGGTCGGACATGGTCAGCGCTTCTTCCTGGTCATGGGTCACAAAGATCGTGGTCAGGCCCAGTTCACGCTGGATCTGGCGGATCTGCTCGCGCAGGTGCTTGCGAATCCGCGCATCCAGTGCCGACAGCGGCTCATCCAGCAGCAACAGGCGCGGGCGGGTCACCAGGGAACGCGCCAGAGCCACGCGCTGGCATTGCCCGCCGGACATCTGGTGCGGGTAGCGGCCGGCCAGATCCTTGAGCTCCACCAGCTGCAGCACTTCCTGCACGCGCTTGTGGCTGTCATCGGCGTTGACCTTTTGCATGCGCAAGCCGAAGGCGACGTTTTGCTCCACGGTCATGTTGGGGAACAGCGCATAGCTTTGGAACACCATGCCGATATTGCGTTTCTGCGGGCTCAGCGGAACGATGTCCTGCCCGTCCAGCAGGATTTTCCCACTGTCGACCGAGGTCAGCCCGGCGATGCAGCGCAGCAAGGTCGACTTGCCGCAACCGGACGGGCCGAGCAGGGTGACGAACTCGCCCTTGGCGATCTCGCAGTTGATGTCGCTGAACACCGGGGTGCCTGCGTAGCCTTTTTGCAGATGTTGGACGCTGACGAAGCTCATTGGCTTTTGTCCTTGTTCAAGATATTGGCGGCCCAGGTCAGCACCAGCACAAAGAAGAAATAGGAAATGACGACGGCGCTGGTGAAGTGGCCGCTGCTGTTGCGCATGTTGTTCAGGTACACCTGCAGGGTCTCGTAGCGGGTACCCACCAGGATGTTGGCGAACACGAACTCACCGAACAGGAACGAGAACGACAGCAGCAGCGCAACCATCAGACCCTTGCGCAGGTTTGGCAGCACCACCAGGATCGCCGCCTGCCAGGTGCTGGCGCCGAGCAGTTGGGACGCGTCCATCAGGTCGCGCAGGTTGATGGCCTGCAGGTTGTTGGTGATTGCCCGATACATGAACGGCAACGCCACGGTGAAGTAGCAACCGATCAGAATCCACGGCGTGCCCACCATCGCCAGCGGCCCCGAGCCGTAGAGTTGCAGCAGACCTACCGACGACACCACCGGCGGTACCGCGAAGGGCAGCAGGATCAGGATATTCATCAAGGCGTCGAGCTTGGGGAAGTGGTAATGCACCACGAACAGCAGCGGCAGAATCAGCACCACCGACAGGATCAGCGCGCCCACGCACACCACCAACGACTGGCCGAAGGCCGCCAGGAAGCGTGGGTCGCTCCACAGTTGCACGTACCATTTCACGGTAAACCCGGCGGGCAGGACCGTCGCCGACCAACTGCTGGCGATGGAGTAGACAAAGGTGCCTACCAAAGGCAGCACCAGGATCGCAAACAGCAGGTACACCACGACCCGATGGTAGAGGGAGGCCGGGCCGGCTTCAGCGCGAGACATGGTAGCTCCTCTTGAGCAGCAGTTGATGGACCACGGTGACGACGGTCATCAGCGCCACCAGTACCACGGCCAGGGCGCTGGCCATGTTCGGGTCCAGGGAGATGTCGCCGGAGACCATCGCCGCGATACGAATCGGCAGCACGTTGAAGTTGCCGGTGGTCAGTGCGTACACCGTGGCATAGGCGCCGAGGGCATTGGCCAGCAGGATCACGAAGGTGCCGAGCAGCGCCGGGGTGAGCACCGGCAGGCCGATATGCCGCCAGAACTGCCAGCCGCTGGCGCCGAGCAGCGAAGCCGATTCGCGCCAGTCTTCACGCAATGCGTCGAAGGCCGGGTAGAGCAGCAGCACGCCCAGTGGAATCTGGAAGTAGGTGTAGAGAATGATCAGGCCGGTCTTGGAATACAGGTTGAAGTCCTGAATGATCCCGGCCTGCTTGAGCATGATCGTGATGCTGCCGTTGAAGCCCAGCAGGATGATGAATGCGAACGCCAGGGGCACGCCGGCAAAGTTGCTGGTCATATTGGCGAACGCCGTCACGAAGTTGCGCAGGGGCGAGTCCACGCGGCGCAACGAATAGCTGCCGAGCACCGAAATGATGATGCCGAACACGCTGGAGTAGAAGCTGATCTCCAGGCTGTACTGGATAGCCTGCAGGTAGAACTTTGAACTGAAGATCTTGGTGAAGTTGGCCAGGCCCCAGCCGAACTCCTCCGATTGCAGGCTATTGACCATGACCCACACCAGCGGGGCGATCTCAAACACGATGAAGAACAGCGCAAACGGTACCAGGCACAGGATCGCCAGCCATTTGCCACGGGTTATGGCGTTCACTTCAACAGCTCCCGGCAGACAGGTTTGTCGTGGGGCACACCGAGCAGTTCGCAGACGGTGCAGCACAGTTCGGTTTGCTTGGGGCTTGCCGTGGCACTCAAGTTGAAGGCCGAGCCCAGTACGAACAGCGGCACTTCCCGTTCTTCCGGCAGCAGGCCATTGTGGGAGCGATCGTTGTTCATGCCATGGTCGGCGGTCACCAGCACCTGGCAGTCGGCGTCGAGCCAGCCCTGCAGGTAGTCGGCGAGGATGATGTCGGCCGAGCGTGCGCTGTTGCGGTACGGCGCGCTGTCGAGGCCATGCTTGTGGCCGGCGTCATCTATGTTCATCGGGTGCACCAGCAGGAAGTCCGGTGTGTGCTTGCAGCGCAGGCTTTCTGCGTCGGCAAACAGGTGGGAATCGGGGTAGTGGTCATTCCAGTAGAAATGCCCGTGCTGGATCGCCAGCGCCTGGTCGTCGGTATGACGATCACGGGAGGCAATGAAGGGCGTGCGGTTATACAACTCGCTGACCCAATGGTAAGCCGCCGCCGCAGTGGTCAGCCCGGCGTCGGTGGCGTAATGGAAAATGCTGCGTTGATTGGACAGGCGTGAAACGTTGTTGTGCACGATGCCGCTGTCGATCGGAGGGACACCGGTGAGGATGCACTCATACAGCGGCCGCGAGAGCGACGGTAATTCACATTCCAGTTTGTAAAGCGCTGCGCGTCCTGCGCCGATGTAGGCCTGCAGATGCCCCATGGCATGTCGGGCGACCTCGTAGTTCAGGCCGTCGAGCACCACAAGGATGACGTTGTGCTTCATAGGGGGAGAGGCTCCGCAACAGTTGGGCTTGACTCGATTTTTGTGATAGGGGGCTGGCTCCCGATAGCGCAGGATCAGCCAATGTATGTGTTGAATGACACACCGCTATCGGGAGCAAGCCCCCTCCCACACAAGCTCGCACCCACATTGGATCTCCATCCAATGTGGGTTGAAGCCTTACTGCATATTGATGATGACTTCTTCCTGCCACTTCTGCGGCAGTGCCTTGGAGGTTTTCTCCCAGGCTTCGGCATCTTTGATCGGCGTGACTTTTTTGTACTGCTCGTTCGGCAGCAACTTGGCCTGAACCTCGGCAGGCAGGGTCAGGTGCTCGGCACGGATCGGACGTGCGTTACCGCGTGCCAGGTTGGTCTGGCCGGCATCGCTGAAGATGTATTCGCGAGTCAGTTTGGCGGCGTTCGGGTGCTTGGCGTATTTGTTGATGATGGTGGTGTAGCCGGAAATCACCGAACCATCCGATGGGATCAGCACCACGTAATCATCCGGGTTGGCCATCTTGGCCTTGTAGCTCAGGCCGTTGAAGTCCCAGACCACGCCCACTTCCACTTCGCCTTTTTCCATGGTGGCGATGGTCGGGTTGGCCAGCGACAGGCGGCCTTGCTTGGCGATTTCCGCAAACATCAGCAGTGCCGGCTGGATGTTTTTCTCGTCGCCACCGTTGGCCAGGGCGGCAGCCAGTACGCCGTTGGCGGCCTGGGCGGCGGTGCTGACGTCACCAATGGAAACCTTGTATTTACCGGTCTTCAGGTCAGCCCAGCTTTTAGGGGCTTCGGAACCGTGCAGCAGCTTTTTATTGACGATGAAGGCGATGGTGCCGGTGTAGGCCAGGGCCCAGTTGCCGTCTTTGTCTTTGGCCCAATCCGGGACCTGTGCCCAGGTGCTCGGTTTGTAGGGTTGGGTCACACCCTGTTTGACCGCGATCGGGCCGAAGGCGGCGCCGACGTCACCGATATCGGCGCTGGCGTTGTCTTTTTCGGCGGCGAACTTGGCGATTTCCTGGGCCGAGCTCATGTCGGTATCGATGTGCTTGAGGCCGTAGGTCTTGGCCAGGTCATCCCAGGTGCCTTTCCAGTTGGCCCAGTCATCGGGCATGCCGACGCTGTTGACGGCGCCTTCCGCTTTCGCGGCGGCTTCCAAGGTTTTCAAATCGGTATCAGCGGCCATGGCGGCGGTGCACATGGCAATGGTCGAGCCTAACAGTGATGCCAGGAAAAGCTGTTTCATCCGAAGCTCCTTTGGGCGTTTTCAACGCTGCGTTTTTTATCGACGTTTGCGGTGGTGTTGGTCTAGGTCAGCAATACCTGAGCCAATCTAGGCGTACTGGATGACAGTTTCATGTCGATGTCGTTTTTACATCCTCGATGTCGCTCACTTCAGACTCAGCGTAGACCATGCTCAAGTGCCCGCAGGCCCTGGACTTGGCCGATGTATTGCAGGGTGTGGAGCAGGGCGGCGGCACGGGTTGTCATCTGCCGGTCATCTGTAGTGCCTACGCTGGCAGGCAGCAGTGGAAGCCCGAATACAGCGCGGTTTATGCACCTGAACGGTGCTGGTCTAGTCCAGATAGGTAACGTTGATGCGTGATGAGGCAATCAAGGCGGTGACATCCATCGGCCTGGCGCTGCAAGAGCAGATCGACCATGGCCTGTTGGCGCCTGCGAGTAAATTGCCCGCCGAGCGCAAGCTCAGCGAGTTGTTTGGTACCACCCGCATTACCGTGCGGGAAGCCTTGTTACAACTGGAAGCCCAGGGCCAGATCTATCGTGAGGAGCGCCGTGGCTGGTTTGTCTCGCCGCCGCGGCTGGCCTACAACCTGATGCAGCGCAGTCACTTTCACGCGATGGTCAGCGACCAGGGGCGGGTGGCGTCGACCGAAGTGATTTCTGCGCGCCTGCAACCGGCCTCTGCAGCCGTGTGTGCGTGGTTGCAGTTGCCGGCGCTGTCCAGCGTGATTCAGATTTGCCGGGGCCGGCGCATTGATGGGCGTCTGGTGTTGTATGTGGAGCACTACCTGAACCCGCAATACTTCCCGGGGATCCTGGCGTGCGACCTGAACCAGTCAATGACCGAGCTGTACGCACGCAAGTACGACCTGCATTACGGCCGCGTTCGCTTCGAGATCGTACCGACCTCCTTGCCGGTGGAAGCCGCCGCCGCGTTGCGCGTGTCGGTCGGTAGCCCGGGCCTGCGGATTGCCCGGGTCAATTATGACCAGCATCAGCGGTTGATCGACTGCGACCTGGAGTTCTGGCGGCACGATGCGATCCATGTGGGCGTGGATGTGGTTTAACGGTAGTGAGCGGGCTTGCTAGGGTGCAAGTGCCTTGATCACTTGATCCACATTGCCTTCCAGCTCAGTCACCGGGTCCGCCCCGTCGACCTTCAATACCAGCAATTGCGCACCCCCTGCCGTCACGGCTGTTTGTACGGCTTCGCTCGGCTGACGGTGATGCAGTACCACCGCCACATCGTTGCCCTTCAAGTCGGCAGTGAGTTGCTGCAATGCCTCGGGTGTCCACTCTGCATCAGGCCGTGCATCGGTGTTGAGCACTTCCAGGTTCAGGCTGCTGACCAGGTAGCCGAAATGATCACTCAAGCTGGCCACGCTCAAGTTATCCGCCTTGGCCAATCTGGCCTCGCTGTCGGCGGTGAGCCTGAGCAGGCGCTGCTTGAGGGCGGCGAGGTTGGCGTCGATGGTCGGCTTGGCGGCCGGTGCCAGGCGGCTCAGGTCGGCGGCCATCACGTCGGCCATGCGTCCCATATTGTTGCTCGATTGCCACGGCTGGCTGTTCAGGCCATCGGTAGCGCCTGGCTGTAGGGCAATGCCTGGCAAACCACCGTCCACCGGGCGTGCAGCGTCCACTTCGACGATACGGATATTGCTGCGTCGCGCCACGGGGTAGAGCGGATCATCCGCCCACAGTGAGCGCAAGCCGATGGCAGCGTCGGCGTCCTGCGCCAGGGCATTCAAAGCCTGCGCGCCGCGACCGGTGAAATACGCCACTTGTCGCGAGCCCGGCAGGTTGGCCGGGGCGGCTCGCTCGAGTGTCACGTCGGTACCTTTGAGCAGCACCTCGGCCAAACCGTAGGTGATCGGCAGTGAGGCCAGGACTTTGACCGGCGTCTGGGGTTGGGTCAGGGCGGCATGGCCGAGGCCCTGGTTGACCTTGAAGTGACTGGGGTCGAAACCGTCGACGGCGGCCATTGCCGAGGTGCTCAGCAAACAAGCAATGGCCAGGCTCAGCGGGCGAAAGGCAGGGTGCATTATCCAAGATTCCCTTTGAGGCTGGGCACTGTGCCGCGCGCGATGGCGGCAAAGGCAAAGGCGATGCCGGCCGTCAGAATGATCGCGGCACCGGACGGGATGGGCAGGTCGAAGATGATCGGCAACAGGATGCCGCACAGGGTGCTCACCGTGGCGATCGCCACCGAGACCCAGAAGAACCCTTTGAGCGACTGGCTCAGCAGGCGCGCCGCTGCGGCCGGAATTACCAACAGCGCGCCCACCAGGATCGCGCCGATGACCTTGACCGCCGCTACGGTGATCAGCGTGACCAGGATCACGAACAGATAATCCAGGGTCTTCACCGCCACCCCGCGTACCGCCGCCAGCTGCGGGTTGAAGCTGGCCAGCATGATGCGGTTGTACAACGGCAAGGCCAGGGCCATGACCAGTGCGCCGACGACTGCCAGCACCAGCAGATCATTGCCATTGACGGTCAGCACCGAGCCGAACAGTACGTTCTCCAGAATGTGCACGTTGATCTTGCCCGCCAGGATCAGCAGCAGGCTCGCACCCAACGCCAGCGACACCGAGAGAAACACCCCGATCAAGGTATCCGGCGCGAGGCCCGTGCGGTTGCGCAGGTAGTTGAGCAGGATGCCGAACAGCAGGCAGTAGCCGAACAGCGCGCCATAAGGGCCGGTGTAGGGCTCACCGAGCAGGATGCCCACGGCCACGCCGGTCAGCGCGGCGTGGCCGACGGCTTCGGAGAAAAACGCAAAGCGTTTGACCACCACCAGCGTGCCCAGGCCGCCCAGCACCGGGCCAATGAGCAAACCGGCGAGCAGCGCGTTGACCACAAAACCGTAGGCCAGTGCCTCCGGAAGATAGCCGGAAGAGGCCCAGCCCTGGACCATCAAGCGAAAGGCTTCATAACTCATGGCACCGGGCTCCGCGGGTGGGTGGAGAACAGGCTCAACAGGCGCTCCGGGGTCAGCGCCTCCTTGGGCGTGGCATCAAACAGCACCCGACGGTTGAGGCCGGTGACGCGGTCGGCCAGGCGGCTCACGGCTTGCAGGTCATGTTCGATCCATAACACGGTGAGGCCGCTCAGGCGCCAGTCGTTGAGCAGGCGTTCGAACACCTGGATACCGGCTTCATCAAGGGCTGACATCGGCTCGTCCAGAACCAGCAGTTGCGGTGCCGGGATCAGCCCCTGGGCCAGCAGTACCCGTTGGCGCTCACCACCGGAGAGTGCGCCCATGCGTCGTTTGCGTTTGTCCTGCATGCCCACCCGCTCCAGCGCTTCGCCTATCGCGCCGGCGTAATGCCTGGACAGGCCGAGAAATGCCGGGCGCCGCTGGCACATGGCAGCCATGAAATCATCGACGGTCATCGGCAAGCCCCGGTCGAACTCCAGGGCCTGGGGCACATAGCCGATGGTGCCGGGCGTGTTCGGCCAGTGCAGACGCAATTGGCCCTGGTGCGGGGTTTGCCCCAGCAGGGTCTTGATCAACGAACTTTTGCCACCGCCGTTGGGGCCGACCAACGCATGAATGCTGCCGGGCTGGACCTGGAAGCTCACGCCGTCAAGAATCGTCGTGCGGCCCAGGGTCAACGACACCTTGTCGAAGTCGAGGGTCGGGCCGATGCTGGCCACTTTCAGAGGTTGCGCCGCCGTCATGCGCCCGACTCCTGAATGGCGCGCACCACGGTGTCGAGGTTGCGGGCCATTTCCACTTCGTACTTTTCAGGCGTGTATTCGCCATAAGAGATATGCGACAGCGGGTACAGCTTGACCCCGGACTCGCGCTGGATGGTCTCGACGTAGGTGGACGGGAAATCCATCTCCGAGAAGATCACTTTCACGTCCAGGGCGCGCAGTTCATCGATGGTTTTTTTCAACTGGCTGGGACTGGGCTCGATGCCGTGGGCCGGTTCGACCACGGCGGTGACCTCCAGGCCGAATTCGCGCAACAGGTAGTCATAGGCTGCGTGCACCGTAGCCACGCGCAGGTCCGGGTTGGGCGCGCGGGTCAGCTTGGCCAGGGCGTCGGCGCGCATCTGGCGCAGGCGTTTGCCGTAGGCACGGGCGTTCTGGGTGTAGGTCTTGGCGTTGTCCGGGTCGAGTTTGCCCAGTTCGCGGGCGATGTTGTTGACCTGGGCAATCGAGGCGCTGATGGACAAGAAGGTGTGCGGGTTGACCACCTTGCCGGCGCCACGGGCCGCGTTACCGGTGGCGGCCAGCAACGGCACGTTGGCGTTGGCCTCGATCACTGGGATGTCCGGGCGCTCGCTGGTGGCGATCATGCGGTCGGCAAAATCGTCATGGCCGACGCCGTTGAGCACGATCACGTCCAGAGTGCCGATGCGCTTGATGTCTTCGGCGCGTGGCTCGTAGGCGTGCGGGTTGAAACCGGCGGGGATCAATGGCACCACGTCGGCCTTGTCGCCGACGATGTTGGTCACGTAGCTGTAATAAGGGTGCAGGGTGATCCCGATGCGCAGGCGTTTAGCCGCCTCGGCGTTGGCGAGCGGGGCGAGCACCAGGCTGCACAGGCCAACCAGCAACAGGCGTAACAGGCGCGATGAAATAGACATGGGTAATCGGTCTTCTCGTTCAGTGACGGTGCTGGCGGGTCACGCCGGCATCGAATTGCGTGACCACCTGCTGCCAACCGGCGGCAATCAGGGCCGGGTCGGTGAGGTCGGAAGGGGCGGCGAGATCGGCTCGGCGGTTGATCCACACATCCGGTTCGGAACCGTGCACACGCATCAGCAATGAGCCGCTGGTGCCGGGCACCTGGCTCAAGCCCAGGTAGGCGGCCGGCTCAAGCAATTGCCAGCGATGGCCGCCCCGGCTTACTGAGCTGGCGTCCTGGGCGAACGGCGCAAAACCTTCTTCGGCCAGTTGTTCGGGCGTCGGGAGGGCGTTCTGCTTTTGTTGCAGCAGCTGGATTTCATCAAGGGTGACCCGCAGGTCGGCGTAGATGCCTTGTTCGGCGGGGCTCAGGTCACGACGGGCATCCAGCTGATGGCTGGGCACCGCGGCCACCTCCTGGGTCTGGCCATGCAGGGACACCACGCTGCCGGCCACTGCCAGGATGACCAGGCACAGCAGCAACACGTAGAGGGTTTCGTGGCCGGCCCCGGCGGGGCGTACAACCTGTGTGGTACTCATTGTGGCTGGATGTCCGCTTGGTCGATTTCGACGACATGGCCGGGGCCGGCGTCAAACAGCACGTAGAATTCGGCGGAAGGCTTCTTGAAGGTCAGGGTCGAGTCCTGGCCGAGCTTGCCGGGCAGCAGGATGGTTTCGTCGTAGCCGATCACATCCAGGGTTACGCCCGGCGCGCCGCTGCCGTCGGAAAAACCGCCTGTGCACTGGATCTGCTCGTCGGGGATTTCCTTGCATTCGCACATCGGGTTGTGGGCTAGCGCCACGCTACTGAAACCGGCGCAAAGCAATAGCACTGCGCGGGAGAAGCGCCTCAACATCATGGTTTGACTCCTTGCTTGTTCAGCCAGGCAATGGTGGCAGGCGAGGCCTGGCTCAGCGGGATGGAACCCTGGTGCATGCTGCCGTCCCAGCCTTCCATGGTGACCCACAGTTCGGCATCGACGGGCGTGCGTTCCGGCACCGGCAACAGCGCGCCCATGCGGTACGGCGTACCGAAGAAGATCACCCCGGCGGCCCGGAGGCTGCGCGGTTTGCCGATGCGCAGGTAGGTGGCCTTGACCTGTTCGGTGCACGTGGCGCACAGGGCTGCGTTGAAGAATTTCATCGGGCCGGCCGGGTCCGGGCGTGGGCCTTCGTTGCGAAATTCGGCGAGGGTCAGGCTCCAGGGGCCGACCTGCACTTCCCCGGCCACTCGCTCGCCGATACCGCTGTCTCCACGAAACAGGGCAGCCTCGGAAAAGTAGCGAGGCATGAACCCCAGCGGTATCAGGATCAGCAGCACATTCAGATAGAAGCGCCACTTCAGCCAGAAGGCCCGCAGTGGCGAAGGGGCAGCCGCGACGACTTTGCTCATCAGTGACCCTCCGTGGTTTCAGCTTGCAGCACCGGGATAGGCGCCGATTTCCGTGGGGCCTTGGCTTCGCGCTTGAGTGCATGGAGCGTGGCCAGGGCGGTGCGTTTGGTCCAGATCAGCAGGCCGCTCAAGACCATCATGCTCAGCACCAGGCCGAAGAATGCCCAGATCAGTTTGATCCACAGGCCGCCGAAGTCGCCGGTGTGCAGCGGGCGCATGGACTCGGTGACGAACTCCAGCGGGGTACGGTCGGACAGCAGGTGCGAGACGCCGATTTCACCGTTGTACGGGTTCAGTTGCGCGGTCTGGAACATCAACGGGTACCAGCCGCGCCCGCCGATCTGCAGATGGCTATAGGCATTGCCCGGCAGGAACACGAAGGTGGCGTCCAGCCCCGGGATGCGCTCGCCGGCAATCTTGATCGCGTCGTCCAGGGCGATCCTCGGTGCCGGCGCGCCTGGGGCCGACAGCGGCACTTTCTCCCGGGCGATCACCGGCACGATGGGTTCGCTGGAGATGGAAATCTGGTTGTCGCCCAGGATCGCCTGGATCAGGAACCAGGTGCCGGTGATGGAAATGACCGCGATGAACCAGATCGACCAGATCCCGCTCAGGCGGTGGAAATCGCCCCAGAAGATCCGGGCGCCGTGGCGGATGCGCAGGGTCGGCCTGAAAAAGCCCTTCCAGAAACGCTTGTACACCACCAGCCCGGTGACCAGCGAGGCCAGCAACGGCAGGCCGAGCAGCGACACCAGGTACCAGCCCCAGCTGTAACCGTTGGTGAACGGCACCAGCCACCAGCCGTGCAGGGCACGGGTGAACTGCTTGAAGTCGAACGCCGGGCTGATGCCCTGGATCACCCCGGAGTACGGGTTGACGTAGGCCTCTACCGAGCGCCCATCGGGGTAGGTGAGATTGACGCTCAGGGCGAAGTGCGATTCATCCGGGCGGATGATCGATTGCACGATGACTTGGGGGTCGGCCTGTTTGATCGCGGCGATCACCTGGTCAAAGCTCAGCAGTGGTGCATCCTCCGACGGTTTGCTCGCACGGATATCCGGGTTGGCGAGCCAGACGATTTCCTGGCTGACCACTGCCAGGGTACCGGTGACGCAGACGATCAGTACAAAGAACCAGATGGGCAATGCCAGCCAGCTGTGGACGAGAAACCAGAGTTTTGAGCGCGACTTCTTCGACATGTGAATGCGGGTCTTGATCGGAGCGGGCGATGGAGGCCCGGAAAAGGCCGGTCGTAGCTTTTGCTGACGCGACGGGCTGTATCTAAGTTAAGACGAATGAGAATGGGAAATCCCTAAGCGGAAAATGAAAGAAAATGTTTCTGGTTCAAATCGCTTGTGTATTTCAAGGCCGAATCGAACACGAAACATGTTCCCAGCTATCACCCGGCTGCCATTGATGGCGCCGGGGCGCTGCGTAGGATGGGCGCACACCGTTGAGTGAGCCCCAGGAAAAATGACTGCCAGAACCCTCTACGACAAACACATCGATGCCCATACCGTGTGTGCCCTGGATGATCAGGGCCATGTCCTGCTGTATATCGACCGCCAGGTGATCAACGAATACACCAGCCCCCAGGCGTTCAGCGGCTTGCGCGAGGCCGGGCGCAACGTATGGCGCCCAGGCACGGCACTGGCAGTGGTCGACCATGTGAACCCGACCACGCCCCAGCGTATCGCGGCGATGCCGGATGCGGGCGGCGCCCGGCAAGTCTCTTACCTGGCGCAAAACTGCCGGGACTTCGGCATCGAGTTGCTGGATATCCTCGACAAGCGCCAGGGTATCGAACACGTCATTGCGCCGGAGCAGGGCTTCATCTTGCCGGGCATGGTGATTGCCGCCGGCGACAGCCACACCACCACCTATGGCGCGCTGGGCGCGTTCGGCTTCGGGATCGGCACCTCGGAAATCGAGCACCTGCTGGCCTCGCAGACGCTGGTTTATAAACGCCTGAAAAGCCTGCGCGTCACCGTCGATGGTGCGTTAGCCAGCGGCCTGACTTCCAAGGACGTGATCATGGCGCTGATCGGCCAGATCGGCGCATCCGGCGCTACCGGTTATGCCATCGAGTTCCGCGGCTCCACGATTGATGCCTTGAGCGTCGAAGCGCGCATGACCATCTGCAACATGGCGGTGGAGGCGGGGGCGCGTGGCGCGTTCATGGCGCCGGATGAAAAAGTCTTCGCCTATCTCAAAGACAAGCCTCGCGCGCCGAAGGGCGAATTATGGGAGCAGGCCCTGGTGAGCTGGCGCCAACTGCATTCGGACGCCGACGCGGTGTTCGATCAGGAAGTGCACTTGGATGCCGGCGCGCTGGAGCCCATGGTCACCTGGGGCACCAGCCCCGACCAGGCCGCGCCCATCGGTGCGCGCGTACCCGACCCGCAAGACGTCGACGACCCGATCCTGCGCCAGGACATGCATCGCGCCCTCAACTACATGGGCCTGCAAGCCGGTATGCCGTTGAGCGATATCGTGATCAGCCATGCGTTTATCGGCTCCTGCACCAACGCCCGTATTGAAGACCTGCGCGACGCTGCCAGCGTGGTGCGCGGCAAACAGGTGGCCGCGCACGTGCGGGCGATGATCGTGCCCGGTTCCACCGAGGTCCGCGACCAGGCCGAGGCCGAAGGGCTGGCGGCGATCTTTATCGCGGCAGGTTTCGAGTGGCGTCAGTCAGGCTGCTCAATGTGCCTGGCCATGAATGACGACGTGCTGGCCCCCGGCGACCGCTGCGCCTCCAGCACCAACCGCAATTTCGAAGGCCGCCAGGGAGCCGGTGCACGCACCCATCTGATGAGCCCGGCGATGGTCGCCGCCGCCGCGATCACCGGCCGCCTTACCGATATACGTGACTTTGGAGACCGCCTATGAGCCTGCAACCCTTTACCTTGGTCACCGGCAAGGCCGCGCCCATGCTGGCGGCCAATATCGACACGGATGTGATCATGCCCAAGCAGTTTCTCAAAGGCATTGACCGCAGCGGCCTGGACCGTGGGCTGTTTTTCGATTTGCGCTTTCTGGCGTCCGGCGAACCCAACCCCGCGTTTGTGCTCAACCAACCGGCCTGGCAGGGTGCGAGTTTTATGGTCGTAGGGCCGAACTTCGGCTGTGGTTCCAGCCGTGAGCACGCCGTATGGGGCCTCAAGCAGATGGGCATTCGTGCGCTCATCGGCAGCAGCTTTGCCGGGATTTTCTATGACAACTGCCAACGCAACGGGGTGTTGCTGATTACCCTGGAAGACGCGGTACTGCACAAGCTCGGGCAAACCGTCAGCCAGCCCGACCAGACGCAGATCAGCATCAACCTGCAGACCCAACAGATCGGCCTGGCGGACGGCCAGGTGATCCCGTTCCAGATCGACACCCTGCGCAAGAACGCGCTGCTACTAGGGCTGGATGCAATCGGCAGTACGTTGCAACGCAGTGATGAGATCCAGGCGTTCGAACGCCGGCACCTCGCGGCCTACCCCTGGCTCAACTGACCGGTCGCAGTTCAAATGGTGGGAGGGTTTACAGGGCCGGAGTAGGGCTAAATAGACAGCCCTTTGAAATGCTCCTGTAAAAACTCCACGCATGCCCTTAGCTTTCCGGAGTGCGCCAACCGTGTCGGGTACACCGCCCACACGTTGGCGCTTTGGGTGTAGCTGTGCAGCACCTGCACCAGCTTGCCTTGCTCCAGCAACGGCTTCACATCCCACATCGAGCGCAGCAGCACCCCGCGACCATCCAATGCCCACTGCATCACGATTTCGCCGTTGTTGGAGGACAGCGGCCCGCGTACGCGCACGCTTTCCTGGCTGCCGTCGCGCTCCAGGTTCCAGAGACCGAACGGGTTGTCGCGTTCCTTGAGGACCAGGCAGTCGTGTTGCTCCAGCTCACTCAAGTGTTGCGGCGTACCTCGGCGTTTCAAGTACGCGGGCGCGGCGCAGAGTATGCGGCGGTTGCTGACCAGCCGCCGGCCGATGTGCTGGCCGGGAATGTCATCGCCGACACGGATCTCCAGGTCGAAGCCTTCGCTGACGATATCCACCACGCGGTCGAACACGTCCAGGCGCACCTCCAGGTCAGGGTACTGCTCGGCCAGCAACGACAGGGCGGGGGCCACATGGTTGCGACCAAAGCCGAAACTGCTGCACAAGTGCAGGTGGCCTCTGGGGCTGTCATGGGCGTCCGAAAGCTCGTCGGACAGTTGCTGGAAATCTTCGAGAATACGCACGGCCCAGCGTTGCACCCGCTCACCGTCCTCGGTCAGCGCGATGCGGCGGCTGGTGCGGTGCAGCAGGCGGGTGGCGAGGGTGGTCTCGAGGATCTGGATGCGCTTGCTGACATACGCCGGCGACAACCCCAGCTCATCGGCGGCGGCGGCAAAGCCGGCCTTGCGGATCACGGTCAGGAACACCCGCAGGTCTTCGGGTAGGGGCACGGTATCTTTCTTATGAGTCATCAGAAACAGACCTGGCGGCATGAGCCGCCAGAATAGCACCGCTTACTCAGCGGAGATTTTTGCCTGTGCCACAGCCCGCGCATGGCGACCCTGCTTGAGGGCAATCGGCGCCATCTTCTCGCGATCCAGCTCACCTTCCCAGGCCGCCACCACCAGGGCAGCGACTGCGTTGCCGATGATATTGGTCAGCGAACGGCATTCGGCCATGAAGCGGTCGACGCCGAGGATCAGCACCATCGCCGCCACGGGGACGGTCGGCACCACCGCCAGGCTTGCCGCCAGTGCCACAAAGCCTGCGCCCACCACCGCACCAGCGCCCTTGGACGTCAACATGGCGACCGCGAGCAGGGTCAACTGTTGTTCCAGCGGCAGGTGAATGTTGGTGGCCTGCGCCAGAAACAGCACGGCCAGGGTCATATAGATGTTGGTACCGTCCAGGTTGAAGGTATAGCCGGTCGGCACCACGATACCCACCACGCCCTTGGACGCGCCCAGGCTTTCGAGCTTTTGGATCAGTTGCGGCAATGCCGACTCCGAAGAGCTGGTCCCCAGCACGATCAGCAATTCCGACTTGATATAGCCCAACAGTTTGAAAATGCTGAACCCGGCATAGCGGGCGATGCTGCCCAGCACCACGGCCACGAAGAAAAACGCGGTGACATAGAACGTGCCCACCAGCTTCAGCAGCGGTAGCAGCGAACCCACACCGTATTTGCCGATGGTAAAGGCAATCGCGCCGAAGGCACCGATAGGCGCGACGCGGCTGATGATCCCCACGATGCGGAAAAACACTTCGCTGGCCTGATTGATCACGCCAACCAGGGGCCGGGCCTTTTCGCCGACCATCACCAGGCCGATGCCGAACAGCACCGAAACGAACAGCACGGGCAGGATTTCCCCTTTGGAGAACGCGTCGAAGAACGTCGTGGGGATCACCTGCAGCAGAAAGCCGGTGATGCCTTCGCCATGTTCAGCCTGGCCGACAAACCCTGCGATCGCCGAGCTGTCGAGGGTCTTGACATCAATGTTGAAGCCCTCGCCTGGGTGCAACAGGTGCGCGGCCAGGATACCGATCAACAGGGCGACGGTGGACACGAGCTCGAAGTACAGCAACGCCTTGCCACCGACCCGGCCCACTTGCTTCACGTCGTGCATGCTAGTGATGCCACTGACCACGGTGCAGAAGATGATCGGGCCGATGATCATCTTGATCAGCTTGATAAACCCGTCGCCCAGCGGCTTGAGGTCGATACCGATCTGCGGCCGTACATGACCGATCAGCACGCCCAGCGCGATAGCGATGAGCACTTGCACATATAGGGTTCCCAGCAGTTTTCTGATTGTCATTGTTGTTATCTCGCGGGTCTTTTTTGAGGCAAGCAGACCCCGTCGCCGGCGTTTGCGCGCCGGCGCGGGGAAGCGGATCAGGGCTTCAGCGAAGGAAGGTCAGGACTTCGTCCAGTAACAATTCAGGCACTTCCTCGGCAAGGTAATGGCCGGCCGGCAGCGCCTTGCCGCGCACATCGGTGGCGACTTGCTGCCATTCCTTGAGTGGCTCGAAACAGCGGCCGACCGTGCCTTCGGCGCCCCACAACACCAGCAACGGCAGGTTCAGCTGGTTGCCGGCGTCGATGTCGGCCTGGTCGTGCGCAAGGTCGATACCGGCAGAGGCGCGGTAGTCCTCGCAGATACCGGTGGCGCTGCCAGGCAGGCTCAGGCAACGCAGGTATTCGGCAAAGGCTGCATCGGTGAAGGGTTTGAGCCCGGCGCTGCGGCTGCCCATTACGCTGCGCAGGTACAGTTCGGGGTTGCTCTCGATCAGGGCCTCCGGCAGCGGCGCCGGGCGGATCAAGAAGAACCAGTGCCAGTAGGCACGGGCAAAGGCTTCATCGGTTTGTGCGTACATCGACAGGGTCGGCGCGATATCCAGCAGCACCATGCGCTGCACGCTCCGGGGATGGTCCAGCGCCAGGCGATGGGCGACGCGCGCGCCACGGTCGTGGGCCAGTACCGAAAAGGCGTCGAAGCCCAGGGCCCGCATCAGCTCGACGCTGTCCCGGGCCATTTCCCGTTTCGAATAGTTCGTGTGCAGCGCATTGGCCGGCGGTTTGCTGCTGTCACCATAACCGCGCAGGTCGGCGGCCACTACGGTGAAGTGCGCGGCCAGTTGTTCGGCGACTTTGTGCCAGATGACGTGGGTTTGCGGGTGCCCGTGCAGCAGGAGCAGGCCGGGACCGCTACCGCCTTTGCGGTAACTGATGCTGACGCCGTTGACGTGGCACTGGTCTTTTTGGAATCCGGCGAACATGGAATGACTCCTTGTGATGATTGCCTGCATCCTGGAATCACATGGCGCTCGGGGCAAGGAGGAAAGCGTGGAGGGGGTGTTCATGAAGTGTGATGCAGGAGCGAGCACGCTCGCTCCTGCAGGCTCAGCCTTGCTTGAACATCGCTTCGGCGCGTTGGCGGATCTGCGCTTCGGTCAGGTCTTCTTTGTGGGTGGCCAGAAACCAGACATGCCCGAACGGGTCTCTCAGCGTGCCGGTACGGTCGCCATAAAACTGGTCTTTGGGGTCGGAGACGGCAATACCACCCGCGGCGATGGCTTGTTGGTACTGCGCGTCGACATCGGCCACATATAAATGCAGGCCGACGCTGGTGTGGCCGTCGCGAGGACTGCCGAACGGACCTTCATCGCAAGGCGAGCCAAGCATGATGGGCGAGTCGCCTATGCGCAGTTCAGCATGGCCCACTCTGCCATCGGGCATATCCAGGCGCATGACTTGGGTGGCGTTGAATGCCTTCTTGTAAAACTCAATGGCTTCGGCGGCTTGTTCGACGCCCAAGTAGGGCGTGAGGCTGTGGAAACCCTCGGGAATCGGTTTAACGCTCATTTCGTTCTCCTTTGGTGGGGGGCAGGGAGGTACGACTTTTTCACTATAGGCCACGCCGACCGTGGCCTGCGAGCAACCGACGAGATGCGGGACTGGCGAGTGTGAGCGGGCGATTACACGCTCCCGGCTAAGGGCTAGGCTCCAGCAATTGGGCGCCTGGGCCGCATTCACCAAGCTTGTCGCCCTGATTGCGCAGCGGGCATGCCTCCAGCGACAGACACCCGCAGCCGATACAGCCGCTGAGTTTGTCCCGCAGCAACGTCAGCTTGTTGATGCGCTCATCCAGGTCTTCCCGCCACAGCGCCGACAAGCGTTGCCAATCCTGCGCCGTGGGCGTGCGTCCATCAGGCAGGGTTTGCAGGGCTTGGCCAATCGTCGCCAGCGGAATGCCCAGGCGTTGGGCGATCTTGATCACCACCACCCGCCGCAGCACATCCCGGGGGTAGCGCCGTTGGTTGCCGGCATTGCGGTTGCTCTTGATCAGCCCCTTGCTCTCGTAGAAGTGCAAGGCCGTGACGGCCACGCCACTGCGGGCGGCCAGCTGGCCGACGGTGAGTTCCTTGTTGAGCATGAAAATCTCCGAATTCGCGCTTGACCTTGACTTAACTAGAGGTTTTACCCTGCACGGCATCGAATCGCAAGATTCTGCTTACAAAGGAAGGGGAGTGTTCATGCAGGTATCAGAGAAAAATCGCAGCTTCACTCAGTTGATCGAGTTCCAGATCGAGCCCCAGCAACAATTTGCCTTGGTGGCGGCCTTGTCTACCCAGAGCGAGCGTCTGGCCCAGCGCCATGCCGGCTTTATCAATGCGAGTGTGCAAGTCAGCGACGATGGCCGGCGAGTGCTCAATTACCTGCAATGGCGCTCGCGTGAGGATGGCGAGGCGGCGTTCAAATGCTTCGAGCACGGCGAAGAAGATTTCTGGACGTTGATCCGCGCTCATCAGGCCACGGCCGTGACCTTCGGTTCGTTCCAGGTGCTGCGCAGCTTCGAGCGCAGCCATGACAACGCTCTGCACTGCCGTTTAAATGGATAAATGCAGCATCCGCTCGCCCTGCACGGTTTCCCCCGGGCGGCGTTTGTTCACTGCCAGTTCGCCGATCTTGATCAGGCGTGTGCGCGTGACATTGCGGCTCAGGCCCAGCAGATTGGCGGTGTGCACCTGGTTGTAATGGCTGAAACGGTAGGCGGCGCGCAGCAGTGCGTCTTCGACCTTTTCATGCAGTGCGCCGGCCTGTTCCTCGAAAAGTTTTTGGAAGGCGCGCTCCAATAGCGCCTGGGCACTGTTGTCGGTGGCCTGCTGGCTATCGTCCTGGCGCTCGATGCGCAGGTTCGACAGGCGCAAATCGTCACGTTCGATCACGCCGTTACGGCAGATCAACAGCGTGTGGTGTATGACGTTTTCCAGTTCGCGAATATTGCCCGGCCAGCTGTAGCTCTTGAGTTTGTGCTCGGCCTCGCGGCTGATGGTGATCGGGCCGTAGCCCAGGCGTTGGCTGTAGGTTTCGATGAAATGCCGGGTCAGCGCCAGGATATCGCCGGGGCGCTCGCGCAACGGGCTGAGTTCCAGGCTGACCACATCGAGACGGTAGTAGAGATCTTCGCGGAAATGCCCGGCATTGATGGCCTTTTCCAGTTGCACATTGGTCGCGGCGAGTACGCGCACATCAATTGGAATGCTCTTGCGCGAGCCCAGGCGCACGACTTCGCGTTCTTGCAGGACGCGCAACAGCTTGACCTGGATCGCCATCGGCAAGTCGCCGATTTCATCGAGGAACAAGGTGCCCCCATCGGCCTCTTCGAACCAGCCGGCCTTGGCGCTGAGGGCCCCGGTAAACGCGCCTTTTTCATGGCCGAACAGTTCGGCTTCCACCAGGGATTCGGAGAACGCCCCGCAATTGACCGCCACGAACGGCCGGTTGCGCCGTGCACTGAGGTTATGGATATGCCGCGCCACCAGCTCTTTACCGGTGCCGGTCTCGCCGATGATCAGTACGCTGGCTTCACTGGGAGCCACTTGCCTGATGTGATCGAGCAGCGCCTGTGACTTGGGGTCTTCGAAGACCTGGGCCGTGGCGCGGATCGAGGTCGCGAGGGCGGGTGAGGGCGGTAGGGTCAGAAGCTGCATGGGCACCTCTCTCAGGAATAGAACGTCGGAATCGGCAGGGACTGATTCAAAGCCCAGTCCCCCAGTTCGTGGAGCTTGTAGTCCAGCGGGTCGTGCAGGGATTGTGTGCGCAGGTTGCGCCAGTGGCGGTCCAGGCGCAGCGAGGCGTGGGTTGACCGCGCGCCGGTGACTTCGAACAGGCGGCTGCACAGGTCCAGGCCCTGGCGAGTGGCGGCGACCTTGGCGGTGGCAATCGCAATCGCCAATTGCCCGCGCTCGTGTTCGCTCAGATGGGGCCCCTTGGCCCAGGCTTGGTCGAGCAACCCGGCAGCGCGCTCCACCAGCAGGCGTATACCTTCCAGGGCCACCCAGAAGTCGCCGTAGTGATGCAGCACGTAAGGATCCTGGCGCACGTCGTCGGCCGTGGATTTATGCCACGAGCGGGTTTCGGTGAGGGTGTAATGACGGGCTTCTGCAAAGGCACCTTCGGCAATGCCCAGGAACATATGGGTGAAGGTCAGCTGGGCGATCAACGGGCGCAGGCAGGCAAAGGGTGTGCTCAGTGGCCCAGGGTCGAGCAGCAGCTCCGACTCTTCGACGCGCACCCGCTCGAAGCTCACGCTGCCGCTGTCGGTTTGGCGCTGGCCGATATTGTTCCAGTCATTATGCAAAGTGATGCCGCTGCGTCCGCTGGGGATGGCGGCAATCAGCAGCTTGCCTCCGGCGCTTTCATCCACCGCCGAGGCAATCAGCATTTCGGAGTCGCTGGCGCCGGAGCAGAAACTTTTCTTACCGGAGAATTCGCGCCAGCCGCCGAAATTCTTGACCAGCGTGCGGGTGTCCAGGGGGTTGAGGGCATTGCCCCAGAACCAGCTTTTGCGCGCGGTCTGTTCGAACCAGGGTTGCCATTGCTCGGGTCGGGCAAACAGGCGCACGGTGGCGAGCATTAAATGATGAAAGCCGAAGACATGGGCGATGGAACTGTCGACCTTGGCGAATTCGCGTACGACCTCCAGGGTTTCACTCCAGCGTGCGCCGAGGCCACCGTACTGGGTGGGAATGCTTAGCGCGAGCAAGCCGCTCTGACGCAAAGCGTCACGTTCGGTCTTGGGCGTGCCACCGCGTTCGTCACGCTCAACGGCGGTAAGGGCGAATTCGGCGGCCAGCAACTGTGCGGTCTGCAAGGGGGAGGGCAGGACACTTTGGGAGTTGGCTGTCACACGGTATTCCTCAAAATGAAACTGGGGGTTTCGTTAAACGGCTGTTGTTTGGGCAACAGTTGCGTGGCGAACAGTGTGGTGACGCCCGGAGCCATTTATAGAGGGTCTTTGTTATTCCGTAAATGAACGTATTTCCATATTTATAGATCTAAATAGAATATTTGGTGGTGGCTATCGAAGGTGTCTGAATAGCTGATAGCGACTATCAAGGGCGGTGATTTTTAACCGTGCGAGGGCGGGAGTAGCCTGTGTTCATCGACTTGAAACCTCTTCCCAGGACCTTCGCCATGAACCGTTTTCTCGCTGTTTGCTTGTTGATTGTCAGCTCCGTGCTCGCCGGATGCGCAACCCACCCTTCGCCCGAACTACGCCCCTACACCGCCGAAGAAACCAAGGAATTGGCCTTGGAAGCACTGAGCCGTCGCGGCCTGTCGTTTGACGAATATCAACAGCAACGGGCCGCGCTGACTGCCCAGCCACAGAAGCCCTTTGGCTTTGATCGCCAGGGCGAAATGAACGCCGAGCGCAGCGTGACGTTGCAAGGTCGTCCCAGTTGAGCCCGCGCTCAATGGCGAAAAGCCCGAGGTTCCCACAAGGAATCTCGGGCTTTTTGTTTTCCATGACGTCACTTGCGCCTGTTAAGCTGGATTTCAGGAGCGTTCCTACGCACATTTGCCTACAGTGATCTTCTTTCAATGGCATACGATCGGTTAAACCTGACGACCTCTGTTCCCATCGATGCCCCTGAGACGTTGTTCTCGGGAATACGCTCTGCGAGTCTTTAACGTCATGAATAAACGTCCGTTGTATTTCGACTACGCCGCCACCACGCCGGTGGATGAGCGAGTCATCCAGGTGATGGTCGAGTGCCTGGGCTTCCATGCCAATTTCGGCAACCCGGCGTCCAGTTCCCATGCGTTCGGCCAGGCGGCCCGGCAAACGGTTGAACAGGCGCGTCGCCAAGTGGCCGATCTGGTCGGTGCCGGTCCTGAGCAGATCGTCTGGACCTCCGGCGCCACCGAATCCAACAACCTCGCGATCAAGGGCGTCGCCCAGGCGCGCGGCGTGTCGGGTGGGCATATCATCACCAGCCAGATCGAGCACAAGGCCACGCTGGACACTGCGCGGCAGTTGCAGGAAGCCGGGGTGGCCGTGACCTACCTGGTGCCGGACGCCGAAGGTTTGATCAGCGCCGATGCAGTGAGTGAAGCGTTGCGCGAGGACACCTTCCTGGTATCGCTGATGCTGGTGAACAATGAACTGGGCACCTTGAACGACATCCCTGCCATTGGCGCGCGCGTGCGTGAACACGGCGCGCTGTTGCATGTGGATGCGGCGCAGGGGGCCGGCAAGGTCGCCATCGACCTGGCTGAATGGCCGGTGGACCTGATGTCGTTTTCCGCGCACAAGCTGTACGGCCCCAAGGGCATCGGCGCGCTGTATGTCGGCCCGCGTGCGCAGCAGAAAGTGTTGGCGCAGATTCACGGCGGTGGTCACGAGGGCGGCTTGCGCTCCGGCACCCTGGCGACCCACCAGATCGCGGGGATGGGGGCGGCGTTCGCCTTGGCTGCGCAGTCCTTTGTCGAAGAGAAAGCGATGATTGCCGCGTTGCGTCAGCGTCTGCTCGACCAATTGGAACCGATTGCCGGCGTGCGCCTCAATGGCAGCCCGACGCAGCGCATTCCCCATACACTCAGCCTGACCTTTGCTGAAGGGGAGTTCAACTCGAGCGCATTGAGCGCAGGCATTGCCTTTTCGGCGACCTCGGCCTGCAATTCGGCCAGCAATGCGCCGTCTCACGTGCTTCTGGCCCTGGGTCATGATGCTCGCAGCGCCGCACGTACCATCCGCCTGAGCCTGGGTCGGTTCACCACCGAGCAGGATATCGATGCAGCCGTGCAACTGATCAAGGCAGCCCTGGCCAGTGCACCCGCGTTTTGGGCCGTTTGATTCACATAACAATTATGAGTGGTTAGCAGGAGACACAATGAGTACGCAGCCTTTGACCCATGGAACGGTTCCCCAGCGCCTGGCGCATACCCGCGAACTGATGAGCCGCGAGGGCATTCATGCCTTGCTGGTGCCGTCGGCTGACCCGCACCTGTCCGAATACTTGCCGGGTTACTGGCAAGGACGCCAATGGTTGTCCGGTTTCCATGGCTCTGTGGGGACATTGATTGTCACGGCGGATTTTGCCGGTGTGTGGGCCGACAGCCGTTATTGGGAGCAAGCGACCAAGGAGCTCAAGGGCAGCGGCATTGAACTGGTGAAGTTGCAGCCAGGCCAACCCGGCCCATTGGAATGGCTGGCCGAGCAAACCCCGGAAGGCGGTGTGGTGGCGGTGGATGGCGCGGTCATGGCGGTGGCCTCGGCGCGTAGCCTGAGCGCCAAGCTGGCAGAACGTGGAGCGCGGCTGCGTACGGACATCGACCTTCTGAACGAGGTCTGGAAAGACCGTCCGGCACTGCCGAACCAGCCGGTCTACCCGCACCTGCCGCCGCAAGCCACCGTCAGCCGTGGCGAAAAACTCGCGGCACTTCGCGCCAGCTTGAAAGAGAAGGGCGCCGACTGGCATTTCATCGCCACCCTGGATGACATCGCCTGGTTGTTCAACCTGCGCGGTGGCGATGTGTCGTTCAACCCGGTGTTTGTATCCTTTGCCTTGATCAGCCAGGTGCAGGCCACATTGTTTGTGGCCCTGAACAAAGTGGATGGCGAACTGCGCGCGGTATTGGCGCAGGATGGCGTGACGTTGCGTGACTACAGCGAAGTCGCACATGCACTGCGTGACGTGCCAGCGGGGGCAAGCCTGCACATTGATCCGGCGCGCGTGACCGCCGGTTTGCTGGAGAACCTCGATGCCGGCGTCAAGCTGGTTGAGGGGCTGAACCCGACCACCTTGGCCAAGTCTCGCAAGAGCCTGGCCGACGCGGAGCATATCCGCCGGGCCATGGAACAGGATGGTGCGGCACTGTGCGAATTCTTCGCCTGGCTGGACAGTGCACTGGGTCGCGAACGCATTACCGAACTGACCATTGACGAACACCTGACCGCCGCGCGTACCCGCCGTCCCGATTACGTATCGCTGAGTTTCAACACTATCGCGGCGTTCAACGCCAACGGTGCCATGCCCCATTACCACGCGACCGAAGAAGAGCATGCGGTGATTGAAGGTGACGGCCTGCTACTGATCGATTCGGGCGGCCAGTATCTGGGTGGCACCACGGACATCACACGGATGGTGCCGATCGGTACGCCGAGTGACGAGCAGAAACGCGATTGCACGCGCGTGCTCAAGGGGGTGATCGCCTTGTCCCGGGCGCATTTCCCCAAGGGCATTCTGTCGCCACTGCTGGACGCCATCGCACGTGCGCCGATCTGGGCCGAAGGTGTGGACTACGGTCACGGCACAGGTCATGGCGTAGGGTATTTCCTGAATGTGCATGAAGGCCCGCAGGTGATCGCCTACCAAGCCGCCACTGCACCGCAAACGGCGATGCAGCCAGGCATGATTACTTCAATCGAACCGGGCACTTATCGCCCAGGTCGTTGGGGCGTGCGTATCGAGAATCTGGTGTTGAACCGTGAGGCGGGCAAGACGGAGTTTGGTGAGTTCCTCAAGTTTGAAACCCTGACCTTATGCCCGATCGACACCCGTTGCCTGATACCGTCGCTGCTGACGGCGGACGAGCGGGAGTGGTTCAACGCTTACCACGCCGAGGTGCGTGATCGCTTGAGCCCGCTGCTCAGTGGTGCCGCTTTGGAGTGGTTGCGGGTACGTACAGCTGCGATTTGATCGGTCGCAGCTCGGGGTGCAGGACTAAAGCGTCGGCGACTCTAGTCGCCGAACGGCGCTACTTGCAGATCACAATCATGCTACGGCTGGTATAACCGGCCGGGTTTATCCCGAAGGGGTAATCTCCTGGTTCCTCGGCGTTGTCACCGGATTTTGCGATGATCCGATAGCCCTTGGCGCCGCATGAATTGGTTGCACTGGTGTAGCACTGGTCCCAGGAGGAGGACAGGCCGGAACAGTTGATATGCAGCCCTTTTTTGCCCCGTTTCACTTCTGTCTTGGTGGTCGCGGCACAGCCAGCTATGCCCACGATCATTAACAGTATCAAAATTCGTTTCATTCCTATCCTTATAGCCGCTTCGCAAAAGGCTCGATGCAGGCTTTATTCGCTCTCGATTGTAGCGTTCAGGCTGTCCTTGTCGAAATTCTCCATAAGTGACATTTGTTTGCTGGCTAAACATGGCCTAAATGAGGGGTAATTGCCAGAGCTACCTTTTCATGCGGATCAATCGGCTGGCACCAAAGGTTTGGCTTCGTTGCGCATTGTCAAAGTGGCGCCTACGGAAGCCAGAATGATGCAGGTGATTGCAAGCCATTGCGCCAGGGACAGATGTTCATGCAGGAAAAACAGGCCGGAAAGTGCACCGAAAGCGGGTTCGATGCTCATCAGAGTGCCGAAGGTGCGGGCGGGCAGGCGAGTGAGCGCGACCATTTCCAAGGTGTAGGGCAGAGCGGTGGATAGAATGGCGACACCGATGGCGACAGGAATCAACGCTGGCGTGAGTAACGCGGTGCCTGCATGGACAATGCCGATCGGTGCGACGAACAATGCGGCAATCATGACCCCGAGGGCTGCGGTCTGGACGCCATTGTCGTTACCCGCCTTCTGGCCAAACAGAATGTACAGCGCCCAGCAAATCCCGGCGCCGAGTGCGTAGGCTGCGCCGGTCAGGTCGATGCCGCTGCTGGCCTCATTCGTTGGGATCAATAAGAGAAGGCCGGTGATCGCAAGGCCGATCCATAGGAAGTCCACTGCTCGGCGGGATGCATAGATGGCGACAGCGAGCGGTCCGGTAAATTCCAGTGCCACTGCAATACCCAACGGGACAGTGCGCAAGGACATATAGAAGAGGAAGTTCATGCCGCCTAACGCCATCCCGTAGATGACGACAGTGCGCAGGGACTTGGCCGTCAGCTTGGCGCGCCATGGGCGTAGTAGAAGCAACATGATCACACTGGCGAAAATCAGGCGCAGGGTGGTGGTGCCTTGCGCGCCGACGACAGGGAACATGCTTTTTGCCAAGGAGGCACCGGACTGGATGGAAGCCATGGCGATCAACAGCAGGCCGACAGGAAACAATGTCGAGGCCAGGCTGCGGTGTGAGGTGGTCATTGGGGTACGTCCGGGCGGTAGGTAGGCGGAAGGCGCTATGATGCTTAACTGTTTGTCGTTGGGCAATATATTGCTCAGTTTTGCGTGATGCTCTCACTTATATAGAGGGAAATGGGGATTTCAAACTATTTGATAGTCAATTCAAATTAAGTGTTGACGGCGAATTGTATCTGTCTATAATTCGCCCCACTTCCGGCGCAGTCGAAACTGAAAACTCCTTGATAAACAAGAAGTTAAGAAGATTCAGGCAGCGACTCGCTTCAGTTCATCGAAGCCCAGAAGGAGTTGGTAGGGCGGTGTTGTTTGGCTCTATCAACGGTTCGATCTTCTCGGTCGAAAGCGG
>NZ_PYWX01000083.1 GCF_003031675.1 Pseudomonas palleroniana
GGCGAGGAATTGCTGACGCTGACCGATGGCACGCTGGATGGCGTGTTGCCGTTTGAGTGGACGCGGCTGTATCGCACCAGTGCCGTGGAGGTGGATTGTGGGTTGGGGTTTGGCTGGAGTCATGCGCTGGCGCATCGGCTTTCGGTGTCAGGTGATTCGGTGGTGTGGACCGATCATGAAAACCGCTCTACTGAATTTCCACTGCCCACTGCGTCGCGACCCGCGATCACCAACAGTCTGGCCGAAGCGGCGATCTACCTGGGCGCTCTGCCCGATGAGTTAGTGCTGGCCCAGGCATCACGCTTCTACCACTTTTGCGACGGTGTGCTCACCGCCATCAGCGATGCGTACGACAACCGGCTGCGTATTGTGCGGGATCGCTCGGGGCGTATTGAGCGACTGGATAACGGCATCGGCCGCTCGCTGTTCTTGCGCTATGAGCTTGGGCGCATTGTGGCGGTGGACTATCAGGTTCAACGCGCCAAAGGTCATGAAGCCTTCACCTGGATGACCGAACACAACGTTGTGTCCTACGCCTATGACGACGCAGGCCGACTGGTGTGTGCGACCAATGCCGTGGGTGAACGCGAGGTTTATCGCTACGACGATCAGCACGTCATCCTTGAACGGCAGTTGGCCGGTGGCGCGAGTTTCTACTGGGAATGGGAACGGTCCGGCAAGGCGGCGCGCTGTGTCCGGCACTGGGCCAGCTTTTCGCAGATGGACGCGCGTTATACCTGGGGTGACGACGGCCAGGTCACGGTGTTTAACGCCGACGGAAGCCAGGAAATCTACGTACATGACCAGCGCGCACGGCTGGTACAGCGCATCGATCCGGACGGTGCCGAGCATTTCAAATCCTACGACGACAAGGGCCGGCTGACGGTCGAGCAAGACCCATTGGGCGCGGTGACGGCCTATCAGTACGACGATGCCGGACGCTTGGTGGCGGTGTTTCCGGGGGATGACGAACCGACGTCCTACGAGCATGACAACGGCTTCGTACGCGTGGTGCGGCGTGGCCAGGCGGTCTGGAAATATGAGCGCAATGACCAGGGCGATGTGACGCGTCGGACGGATCCCGCCGGGCACATCACCGACTACAGCTACAACCCATCCGGGCAACTGACGGGCGTCTGGTACCCCGATCACAGCTGTCACAGGCTGGTGTGGAATGAACGCGGGCAGTTGCTGGAGGAGCAACTGCCCAATGGCGCCATCAAGCGTTATCGCTATGACGACGTTGGGCGGCAAGTGGCGCGTGAGGATGAGCACGGTGCGCTGACGCAGTACCAGTGGGACAGCGTGGGCCGCATGGTTCGCGTGGTCTTGCCGGGCGGTGCGTGTCGGGAATACAGCTACAACCCCTACGGAAAAATCACCGCCGAACGCGACGAACTCGGCCACGTCACCCATTACGAATACGCCGACGGCCTGCACCTGATCAGCCGCCGCCTCAATGCCGACGGCACCCAGGTCAAGTACCGCTACGACAACGTACGGCTGTTGCTGACCGCGATTGAAAACGAAGCCGGCGAAACCTATCAGCTTGATTACCACCCTAACGGCCTGATCCAGCAAGAGATTGGTTTTGACGGCCAGCGCACGGCGTATGCCTACGACCTCAACGGCAACCTGCTGGAAAAGACCGAACACGGCGACGATGGCAGTCAGCTGGTTACGCGTTATGAGCGCGACCACGCCGGGCGCCTCGTACGAAAAACCCTTGCCGATGGCGAGGTGGTTGAATACACCTACGACCGCCAGGGCAACCTGCTCAGCGTCGACGACGGTCACTGGGCGCTGGCCTACGAATACGATGTCCAAAATCGCCTGACCGCCGAGCACCAAGGCTGGGGCACCCTGCGCTACGGCTACGACGCCTGTGGTCAGTTAAAGCACCTGCGCCTGCCGGACAACAACCGTCTGGTGTTCAACCATGATAAAGGCGGCCACCTTGCTACCGTTGAGCTCAATGGCGAAACCCTCACCTCTCATCTGGTTAATGGAGGTCGAGAACACCAAAGAAGCCAAGGCAAACTCCTCAGCAGCTACCAATATGACGATCAAGGACGTCTGCTCAACCACGGCCTTTGCGACGTTGAAGGGGGCATTTACCAACGCCAATACGACTACGACAAAAGCGGCAACCTCACCCGCCTGCTCGACACCCGCAAGGGCCAGCACGACTACCACTAC
>NZ_PYWX01000084.1 GCF_003031675.1 Pseudomonas palleroniana
TACCAACGCCAATACGACTACGACAAAAGCGGCAACCTCACCCGCCTGCTCGACACCCGCAAGGGCCAGCACGACTACCACTACGATCCCCTCGCCCGCCTGACCCGCGCCAACCACTCGCAAGACGTACAGGAACGCTTCGGCCACGACCCGGCGGGCAACCTGCTGATGCAGAACCGCCCCGGCCCGGACATCGTTGCGGGTAATCGCCTGATGATCCAGGGCGATCATCACTATGACTACGACGCCTTCGGCAACCTGATCCGCGAACGGCGCGGGAAAGGCCAGCAACTCGTCACCGAATACCGCTACGACTGCCAGCACCGCCTGATCGGCCTCACCACGCCCAACGGGCAAACCGCCCACTATCGCTACGACCCATTTGGGCGGCGCATCAGCAAAACCGTGGATGACACGACCACGGAGTTTTTCTGGCAAGGCGACAAGCTGATTGCCGAACATCATGCGGAGCGCCATCGCAGCTACCTATACGAACCCGACAGCTTCCGCCCATTGGTTTTACTGGAAGGCTTTGGGCCGAAAGAAACAAAACCCTACCACTACCAACTCGACCACCTCGGTACGCCGCAGGAACTGACCGATAATGAAGGCGAAATCGTCTGGTCCGCGCACTACCGCGCCTACGGCGAAATCGCCCGCCTTGATGCCTGCAAAATCGACAATCCGTTGCGTTTTCAAGGCCAGTACTGTGACGCGGAAAGCGGGCTGCACTACAACCGTCATCGCTACTACAATCCGGATATTGGTCGGTACCTGACGCCGGATCCGGTGAAGCTGGCGGGTGGGATCAA
>NZ_PYWX01000085.1 GCF_003031675.1 Pseudomonas palleroniana
GTGTTGTGGATGACCGCCGGCTTGTTCCACCAGTACGCCGAAGGATTGTTGCCGGTCTTCCCGCAACTGCGTTACCTGATTGTCGGTGGCGATGTGCTCGATCCGAACGTGATCGCTCGGGTCCTCAAGGACGGTGCACCCCAGCATCTGCTTAACGGCTACGGCCCGACTGAAGCCACTACCTTCTCGACCACCCATGAGATTACGCGGGCAGACGAGGGCAGCATTCCGATTGGCCGCCCGGTGGGCAACAGCCGAGCTTATGTGCTCGACGCCCGTCAACAACCGGTGCCGGTCGGTGTCACTGGCGAGTTGTATATCGGTGGCCAGGGGGTTGCCCTGGGCTACCTGAACCGGGCTGACCTGACGGCGGAGACATTCCTCGCCGACCCGTTCAACGACGGGGCGCTGATGTACCGCACTGGCGACCTGGTGGCCTGGCGTGCCGACGGTACCTTGCAGTATCAGGGCCGTAACGACCAGCAGGTGAAGATCCGCGGTTTCCGCATCGAACTGGGCGAGATCGAAACGCGCCTGAGTGAGCACCCGCAGGTCAAGGACGCGGTGGTACTCGCCCGTCAGGACGAACCGGGGCACAAGCGCCTGGTGGCGTACTTCACCGAGCGTGAAAACGTCGATATCCAAGCCTTGCGTGAGCATCTGCACGCGCAGTTGCCGGACTACATGGTGCCGGCCGCCTACGTGCGCCTTGACAGCCTGCCGCTGACCAACAACGGCAAGGTCGACCGCAAGGCCCTGCCTGCACCGGACCAGGAAGCCCTGCTGAGCCGTGGCTACGAAGCGCCACAAGGAGAAGTGGAAACCGTACTGGCGCAGATCTGGGCCGACCTGCTCAAGGTCGAGCAAGTCGGTCGTCACGACAACTTCTTTGAACTGGGCGGCCATTCGCTGATGGCGGTCAACCTGATCGAACGCATGCGCCGCGCCGACCTCAGCGCCGACGTGCGCGTGTTGTTCAGCCAGCCGACTTTGGCAGCGCTGGCCGCTGCGGTGGGCAGTGGGCGCGAAGTGGCCGTACCGGCCAACCTGATCACGCCCGATTGCGTGCGTATCACCCCGGACCTGCTGCCCCTGGCGGACCTGGACCAGGCGGCGATCGACCGCATCGTCGCCAGCGTGCCGGGCGGCGTGGCCAACGTGCAGGATATCTACGCCCTGGCACCGTTGCAGGAAGGCATCCTGTACCACCACATCACGGCGGAGCAGGGCGACCCGTACCTGTTGCAGTCGCAAATGGCGTTCGACAGCGTGGAGCGTCTGCAGCGCTTTGCCCACGCCTTGCAAGGCGTGATTGACCGTCACGACATCCTGCGCACCGGGATTGTCTGGGAGGGCCTGAGCACCCCCGCGCAAGTGGTGTGGCGCAAGGCCGATCTGGCGGTGCAGGAACTGGTGCTCGACCCGGCCGAGGGCGACATCCTGAGCCAGCTGCATGCACGCTTTGATGCCCGGCATTACCGCCTGGATGTCAGCCAGGCGCCGTTGATGCGCCTGGCCTATGCCCGTGATGAACTCAACGAACGGATAGTGGCGGTGCTGTTGTTCCACCACACGGCATTGGACCACACCGCGCTGGAGGTGGTCAGTTGGGAAATGGCGGCCAGCCTGTTGGGTTCCACCGAACCGCTGGCCGCGCCGGTGCCGTACCGTAACTACGTGGCCCAGACACGTTTGGGCGGCGTTGAACAGGAACATGAAAGCTTCTTCCGCGAGATGCTCGGTGACGTTGACGAACCGACCTTGCCCTTCGGCATGCAGGACGTGCAGGGCGACGGCAACACCGTGGCCGAGGTCACGCAGGTGCTGCCGGCAGATGTCAGCCAGCGCCTGCGTGCGGCGGCGCGTACCCTGGGAGTCAGTGTCGCCAGCCTGTTCCACCTGGCCTACGCCCAGGTGCTGGGTGCGGTTTCGGGCAAGCAGGATGTGGTGTTCGGCACGGTACTGGTTGGGCGTATGCAGGGCGGCCAAGGCGCCGACCGCGCATTGGGCATGTTCATCAACACCTTGCCGCTGCGCGTCGACCTCGGTCAGCACAGCGCACAAGACGGCGTGCGTGCAACCCATGCACGGCTGTCGGCGCTGCTGGGGCACGAGCATGCCTCGCTGTCCCTGGCCCAGCGTTGCAGTGGCGTGGCCGCGCCGGCACCGTTGTTCAGCGCGATGCTCAACTATCGCCACAGTGCCAGCGATGGGGTGATGCACCAGACCCGTGACGCCTGGGTCGGCATCGAAACCCTGGCCAGCGAGGAGCGCACCAACTACCCGTTGGCGTTGAACGTCGATGACCAAGGCGACAGTTTCCGCTTGAACGTGCAGGCCATCGCGGTGGATGCCCAACGCGTGCTGGATTATGTGCAGACCGCCTTGTACAACCTGGTGCAAGCGCTAGAGACCGCACCGCATACGGCCTTGTGGCAACTGTCAGTACTGCCGGCCGAGGAGCGCGAAACGCTGCTGGTGGCGTTCAACGACACGGCCCGCGACTACCCGTTGCAACAAACCCTGCACGGCCTGTTTGAAGCCCAGGTGCAACGCACGCCAGATGCCATTGCACTTCTGTCTGACACCCGGCAGCTGAGCTATCGCACGCTGAATGAGCGCGCCAACCGTCTGGCCCATCACCTGCGTGAGCTGGGTGTACAGCCGGATTCGCGCGTGGCGATCTGCGTCGAGCGCAGCCTCGAAATGGTCATCGGCCTGCTGGCGATCCTCAAGGCCGGTGGCGGTTATGTGCCGCTGGACCCGGCTTATCCGCAGGAGCGCCTGACCTACATGCTCGAAGACAGCGCGCCGGCCGTGGTGCTGGTGCAAGAGGCGACTCGTGGTCTGCTCGGTGAAATCAGCGTACCGGTGGTGGACCTGGAGCAGGAGACCTGGCAACAGGCGTCGGCGAGCAATCCGCTGATTGCCGGGTTGACCCCGCAACACCAGGCTTACGTGATCTATACCTCGGGCTCCACCGGCAAACCCAAGGGGGTGATCAACGAGCACAGCGCGGTGGTCAACCGCCTGTTGTGGATGCAGGAAGAGTACGGCCTCGACGCCAGCGACACGGTGCTGCAGAAAACCCCGTTCAGCTTCGATGTGTCGGTGTGGGAATTCTTCTGGCCATTGTTCACCGGCGCTCGCCTGGTCATGGCCCGCCCGGGTGGGCACAAGGACCCGCAGTACCTATGCGAAATCATCCAGGCCGAGCGCGTCACCACGCTGCACTTCGTGCCCTCGATGCTCGATGTGTTCCTCGCCCATGGCGATGTCAGCCAGGCGGCCGGGCTGGTGCGGGTGATGTGCAGCGGTGAGGCACTGCCTGGCAGTGTGGTGCGTCGCTTCAAGCAGCAACTGCCGGCCAGCTCGCTCTTCAACCTCTATGGGCCGACCGAAGCGGCGGTGGACGTCACCGCGTGGGATTGCGCAGGGCCGGTCACCCCGGATAACACGCCAATCGGCAAACCGATCGCCAATACGCGCATGTACCTGCTGGACGAACATCTGCAACCGGTGCCGCTGGGTGTCAGTGGCGAGCTGTTCATCGGTGGCGTGCAGGTTGCCCGTGGCTACCTGAACCGCCCGGAGCTGACCGCCGAACGCTTCCTCGACGACCCGTTCAACGCCGGACGCATGTACCGCACCGGTGACGTTGGACGCTTCCTGCCCGATGGCAACATCGAGTACCTGGGGCGTAACGATGATCAGGTGAAGATCCGTGGCCTGCGTATCGAGCTGGGGGAAATCCAGGCGCGCCTCGGCGAGTTCCCGAATATCCAGGAAGCCACGGTGCTGGCCCGTGAGGACGTGCCGGGCGACAAGCGCCTGGTGGCCTATTACACCGGCGCGCCGGCCGAGACCGAGGCGTTGCGTACGCATTTGCTGGCGCAATTGCCGGACTACATGGTGCCGCAACTGTTCGTGCGTCTGGATGCATTGCCGCTGAGCCCCAACGGCAAGCTGGACCGCAAGGCCCTGCCGGCGCCGGACCTGGCGACGCTGCGGGTGCGTGCCTATGAAGCGCCGGTGAGCGACACGGAAATGGCCCTGGCCCGGCTCTGGGGCGAATTGTTGAACGTTGAGCAAGTCGGTCGGCATGACCACTTTTTTGAATTGGGCGGCCATTCGTTATTGGCCGTCAGCCTCATTGGGCGACTCCGCCAGGAAGGCATCGATGCGAACGTCAAGGCGCTGTTCGAGCAACCCACGCTCTGGGAATACGCCGAAATTACAGAAAGAATGGAGATGGTCCTGTGAGTGTTCTCGAACTGTTGGCGACATTAAAAGAAAAAGACGTTCAACTTGCAGTCAAGGGTGAGCAACTCGTGGTGCAGGGCAACAAGCAAGCGCTGAAGGAACCCAGCGTGCTGGCTGCGCTGCGTGAACACAAGGCCGCGTTGATCGCCTTGATCAACGCCGGCGAGTACCGCGCAGAGCGTGCCGGGCAAGTCACCATTCCGGCCAATCGCATCCCCGCCGAATGCACGCGCATTACCCCGGACATGCTGACGCTCATGACGCTGGATCAGGCGACTATCGAGCACATCGTCGCGTGCATCCCCGGCGGCGCGCCCAACATCCAGGACATCTACCCGCTGGCACCGCTGCAATCGGGCCTGCTGTTCCATCACCTGTCCGAGCCACAGGGCGATCCTTACGTCTTGCAATGCCTGATCGGCCTGGACAACCGCCAATGCCTGGACGATTTCAACCAGGCCCTGCAGCACGTGGTCGACCGGCACGACAGCTTCCGCACGGCGGTGTTGTGGGAAGGGCTCGACGAACCTGTGCAAGTGGTCTTGCGCCAGGCGCGCCTGCAGGTCGAAGAAGTCGCCCTGGACCCGACCGTCGGCGATATCCGCCAGCAACTGGAGCAGCGTTTTGACAATCAGCATTACCGGCTGGATCTCAGTCAGGCGCCGCTGATCCGTATCGCGTGTGCCGAGGACCCGGCGACGGGGCGCTGGCTCGCCCTGATGATGTTGCATCACATCGTGTCCGACCACGCCGCGTTGGCGGTGGTGCAGCATGAAATCCAGCAATATTTGCTGGGCCAGGCTGCGCAACTGGGCAAACCGGTGCCGTACCGCAACTATGTAGCGCAGGCGCGCCTGGGCGTCAGTGAGCAGCAGCACGAAGCGTTTTTCCACGAGATGCTCGGCGACGTCGACACGCCGACACTGCCGTTGGGTCTGGCGGATGTGCAAGGTGATGGGCATTTGCTGCAAGAGGCCGCGCTGACGATCCCGACGACGTTGAGCCAGCGCCTGCGAGCCCAGGCGCGGCAGCAGGGGGTCAGCACGGCCAGCCTGTGTCATCTGGCGTGGGGCCAGGTGCTGGCGGCCGTTACCGGCAATGAGCGGGTGGTCTTCGGCACGGTATTCCTCGGGCGTATGGACAGCGGCGAAGGCGCCGAGCATGCGCTGGGTATGCTGATCAATACCTTGCCGCTGCGAGTGGACATCGGCGAGCAGGACGCACCGGCCGCGCTCAAGGCGACCCATGCACGGCTGACGGCGTTGCTTGGCCATGAGCACGCGCCGCTGGTGCTGGCCCAACGCTGCAGCGGCGTGGCCGCGCCGCAACCGTTGTTCAGCGCCTTGCTCAACTATCGTCATAAAGCGCATGACCTCGCGTCCGAACAGGCCCAAACGGCCTGGCGCGGCATCGAGTTCTTCCACACTGAAGAGCGCAAGCGCACCAATTACCCGCTGACGCTCAGTGTCGATGAACTGGCGGACGGCTTCTCTTTCACCGTGCAGGCGCTGCCGGTGCTGGGCGCGCAACGTTTCTGCGAGCGCATGCACGTTGCCCTGGAACACCTGGTGCAGGCGCTGGAGCAGGGCTCGACGCTCGCGGTCAATCAACTGCCGGTGCTGCCGAGTGCTGAGCGTCGACAGGTGCTTGAAGACTTCAACCAGACCCAGGTCGAGTACCCACGTGGGTTGACGCTCCACCAGCGTATTGAGCAGCACGTGCAGCGCAACCCGCAGGCGATCGCCGCGGTGTATGACGGACAGGCGCTGTCCTATGCCGAGCTGAACCAGCAGGCCAACCACCTGGCTTTTCAACTGATCGAACTGGGCGTGCAGCCTGACGACCGTGTGGCCATCTGCGCGCGGCGCAGCCTGGACACCCTGGTCGGGCTGGTGGCGATCCTCAAGGCCGGTGCGGCGTATGTCCCCGTCGACCCGGCGCACCCGCTGGACCGCATCGGCTACTTGCTCGAAGACAGCGCCCCGGTTGCGGTGCTGGTGCAGCCGGAGCTGGCCCAGCGTTTACCGACGTTGCAGGTGCCGGTGCTGGAACTCGACAGCCGCTTGTTGCACGGTGCTGCCTGCGGCAACCCCCAGGTCGCCGGCCTGACCCCGGCACACTTGGCCTATGTGATTTACACCTCCGGTTCCACCGGTCTGCCCAAGGGCGTAATGGTCGAACATCAGACCGTGGAAAACCTGGTCAACTGGCATTGCGATGCGTTCGACCTGCACGCCGGCAGCCATACCTCCAGCGTCGCCGGGTTTGGTTTCGATGCGATGGCCTGGGAAGTCTGGCCGGCCCTGTGCGTCGGGGCGACCCTGCATCTGCCGCCGGCGGCGCAGGGCAACGAAGACATCGACGCCTTGCTGGCCTGGTGGCAGGCGCAACCGCTGGATGTCAGCTTCCTGCCGACGCCAGTGGCCGAATACGCCTTCAGCCAGAACCTGCAACACCCGACCCTCAAGACCCTGCTGATCGGCGGTGACCGTCTGCGCCAGTTCAGTCATGCGCAACGCTTTACCTTGGTCAACAACTATGGCCCGACCGAGGCCACCGTAGTGGCGACCTCCGGCGTGATCACGGCAGGGCAGGTGTTGCACATCGGCAAGCCGGTGGCCAATGCCCAGGCGTACGTGCTGGATGCACAACTCAAGCCGGTGCCGCTGGGCGTGACCGGTGAGCTGTACGTGGGGGGGGCCGGGGTGGCGCGGGGTTACTTGAACCGTGCACAAATGACCGCCGAACGCTTCCTCAAGGACCCGTTCAGTGCCGACCCGCAGGCGCGGATGTACCGCACCGGCGACCTGGTGCGTTGGCTGGCGGACGGCACGTTGGAATACCTGGGGCGTAACGACGACCAGGTGAAGATTCGCGGTGTACGTATCGAACTGGGCGAGATCGACAGCTGCCTGGCCGCCCATCCTCAGGTGCGTGAAGCGGTGGTGCTGGCCCGTGACGGACGGCTGGTCGCTTATTTCACCGCGCATGACGCGTTGGATGTCGAGAGCCTGCGCGGCTTTGTGCAGGCGCAGTTGCCGGAGTACATGGTGCCGGCCGCCTACGTACGTCTGGAGCATATGCCGCTGACCGCCAACGGCAAGCTGGACCGCAAGGCCCTGCCGGAACCGGACCAGGACGCGCTGCTCAGCCGCAGCTATGTGGCACCGCAGGGCGAGGTGGAACGCACCCTGGCGCAGATCTGGGCCGAGGTGCTCAAGGTCGAGCGCGTGGGGCGGCATGACCACTTCTTCGAGTTGGGCGGGCATTCTTTGCTCGCGGTGGGGTTGATCAGTCGCATGCGCCAGGCCGGTTTGAATGCCGATGTACGCGTACTGTTCAGCCAGCCGACCCTGGCGGCATTGGCCGCCGCCGTCGGCCAGGGGCGTGAAGTGACGGTCGAGCCCAACCGTATTCAAGCGGATTGCCAACGCATCACCCCGGACCTGTTGCCGCTGATCACGTTGGACCAGAGCAGCATTGATCGGATTGTCGACAGCGTACCGGGCGGTGTCGGCAACGTGCAGGATATCTACCCGCTGGCACCGTTGCAGGAAGGCATCCTTTACCATCACCTCAGCGCCGAACAGGGCGACCCGTACTTGCTGCAGGCGCGTTTCAGCTTTGCCGACGCGCAGCGTCTGCAAGCGTTTGTCCAGGCCTTGCAGGCGGTGATCGACCGTCATGACATCCTGCGTACCGCCATTGTGCTGGAGGGTTTGCAAGCGCCGGTGCAAGTGGTCTGGCGCAAGGCCGAGCTTGATGTGCAAGGCGTATCGGTGGACGCCGCCCACGGCGACGTGCTGGCCCAACTGGAGCAGCGTTTTGGTGCCCGTCACCACCGCGTGGACCTGGCCCGCGCGCCACTGATGCAACTGGTGTATGCCCAAGACCCGCTCAATCAGCGGGTGGCGGCGATTTTGCTGTTCCACCACATTGCCCTGGACCATACCGCGCTGGAGGTCGTCAGCCAGGAAATGCAGGCCTACTTGCTGGACCCGACCGCCGAGCTGCCGGTGCCGGTGCCGTATCGCAATTACGTGGCCCAGGCCCGCCTGGGTGTCAGCGAACAAGAGCATGAGGCGTTCTTTCGCGAGCTGTTGGGCGACATCGAAGAGCCGACGTTGCCCTTCGGCTTGCAGGATGTGCAAGGCGATGCCCAGGCGATCGAAGAGGCCAGCCTGCGTATCGACCCCGAGTTGAACCAGCGCCTGCGTAGCCAGTTGCGCCACCTCGGGGTCAGCGCCGCCAGCGTGTTTCACCTGGCCTGGGCCCAAGTGCTGGCCGGGGTGACCGGTAAGCAAGACGTAGTCTTCGGCACGGTGCTGATGGGGCGCATGCTCGGTGGCGAAGGGGCGGAGCGGGCGCTGGGCATTTTCATCAACACCTTGCCGCTGCGCATCGATGTGGATGGTCGCGACGTTCGCGCCGGTGTGCGCCAGGCGCACTCGCGGCTGAGCGCGCTGCTGGGGCATGAACATGCCGCGTTGGCCCTGGCGCAACGTTGCAGCCAAGTGCTGGCGCCGCTGCCGTTGTTCAGTGCGCTGCTCAACTATCGCCATAGCAGTGTCGGCGACGGGGTGGCGCAAGCCCTGGCCTGGCAAGGGATGGAAGGGCTCGGCGGCGAGGAGCGCACCAACTACCCGCTGACCTTGAACGTTGATGAATGGGGCGACGGTTTCAGTCTCACGGTGTTGACCCTGCCACAAGTCGGTGCGCAACGCCTGTGCGCTTTTGTGCACCAGGCGCTGGAACACTTGGTACACGCCCTGGAACACGCCCCCACGACTGCGCTGCAGGCACTGGCAATCCTGCCGGCGGCTGAACGCGAGCAAGTGTTGAGCACTTTCAATACCACGGCACGGGAATACCCGGCGGCACACACCGTCCATGAGGTTTTCGAAGCGCTTGCCGCCGTACAACCGACGGCATTGGCGGCTGTGCATGCCGAGCAACGAGCGACCTACGCCGAACTGAATCTGCGGGCCAACCGCCTGGCGCATCACCTGATCGGTCTGGGTGTGGCGCCGGGTGCCGGCGTGGCGATCCTGCTGGAACGCTCCGTGGACCTGCTGGTCAGCCAGCTGGCAATCAGCAAGTGTGCGGCGGTGTATGTGCCGCTGGACGTCAATGCGCCGTTGGACCGTCAAGGCTTCATGATTGCGGACAGCGGGGCGGCTCTGCTGCT
>NZ_PYWX01000086.1 GCF_003031675.1 Pseudomonas palleroniana
AGCGGGGCGGCTCTGCTGCTGACGGTGGCCTCGGTTGAGGTGCCGGAAGGTGTTCGTCGCTTGGACCTGGACAGCCTGGATCTGAGTATCGAGCCGGATCACAACCCGGCGCTGGAGCAATCCGCCGAGACCGCGGCGTACATCATGTACACCTCCGGCTCCACCGGTACGCCGAAGGGCGTGCTGGTGCCGCATCGAGCGATCACGCGCCTGGTGATCAACAACGGCTATGCCGATTTCAATCAGCAGGACCGCGTGGCGTTTGCTTCGAACCCGGCGTTTGACGCCAGTACCTTGGACGTGTGGGCGCCGTTGCTCAATGGCGGCGCGGTGGTGGTGGTCGATCAGGACACGCTGCTGTCCCAAGCTGATTTTGCTGCGCTGTTGCAGGAGCAAGCAGTCAGCGTGTTGTGGATGACCGCCGGCTTGTTCCACCAGTACGCCGAAGGATTGTTGCCGGTCTTCCCGCAACTGCGTTACCTGATTGTCGGCGGTGATGTGCTCGATCCGAGCGTGATCGCCCGGGTCCTCAAGGACGGCGCACCTCAGCACCTGCTCAACGGCTACGGCCCGACCGAGGCGACGACGTTCTCGACCACCCATGAGATTACGCGGGCAGACGAGGGCAGCATTCCGATTGG
>NZ_PYWX01000087.1 GCF_003031675.1 Pseudomonas palleroniana
TTCAAATGTGTAAACGATGTCCCCGGTTTCAGATGTAAACGATGTCTACGGTTCTACACCCGCGCTGGGTGGCGCAGCCGCCCCAAATCCAGGCACCTCGGTCTTTCTGAGGCACCGTGGCGTTCTTGTTGGGGCGGCTGCGCCACCCAGCGCGGGGCAAGCCCGCTCACTACAAGTCGGTCAAGGCGCGACGTTGTCACAGGGGACCCTAACGGGTATCCGCTTAGTTCAGCTGCAACTTCTGCTTCAGGCTCTGCATGACTTCAGCCTTGTTCTGCAGGTAGTCATTCAAGCCCCGTGCACGCAGGTTGCACGCGTCGCAGTTACCGCACCCCGTACCGATGATGCCGTTGTAGCAGGTCAGGGTCTGGTGGCGCACCAGCTCCAACTGGTTGTGATAGTCGGCCAGTGCCCAGGTCTCGGCCTTGTTCAGCCACATCAACGGGGTGTCCAGGTGCAGCTTGTATTCCATGCCCAGTTCCAGCGCCTTGTTCAGCGCCTTGACGAACTCATCGCGGCAATCGGGGTAACCCGAGAAGTCGGTTTCGCAGACGCCGGTAATCACGGTTTCAGCCTTCACCTGGTAGGCGTAGATCGACGCCAGGGTCAGGAACAGAATATTGCGCCCCGGCACAAACGTGCTTGGCAGGCTTTCGCCCGAGCTGTTCACGGTCGGCACTGGGATGTTGTCGCGGGTCAGGCTGCTGATGGCCAGTTCGCCGAGCAAAGACACATCCATCACTTTGTGAACGGTGGCGCCCAACTGCTTCGCAAGCTGCTGGGCGACTTCAATTTCCGCCACATGGCGCTGGCCATAATCGAAGGTAATGCAGTGCACTTCGTCATACCGCGTCAAGGCCTGGATCAGACAGGTCGTCGAATCCTGCCCGCCACTGAAGACCACAACGGCTTTTTTACTCATCTCTGCGCTTCCTGCATTTGTAGAATGTGGGTGTAGGAGCGAGCTTGCTCGCGAAAAACGATAACGATAACGCAGCGAGTCCGGTTTGGCACGACGCCCTCAGGTTTTTCGCAGGCAAGCCAAAATATAAAAAACCCCGCGCTTCTTTCGAAGGCGGGGTTTTTCATTGCTCCAAGACTCAGTGTGCGTAGGTCAGCAACAGCTCTTTCGGTACTTGGAAATCCAGGGACATCATCACGCTCAGCGCGGTGATGGTGAAGATCGAGAACACGAACAGCTTGCGCGCCCAGACGGTGTCATCCACCGCCTTGTAACCGGTCCAGGCCATGTACAACCAGTACATGCCCATCGCGGCCGCAACGGCGAGGTAGCTCATGCCGGCGTAGCCACTGAAGGTCAACATCAAGGTCGCCAGGAGGAAGGCCAGGATGTAGAGCAGGATGTGTTTCTTGGCCACCTGGATGCCACGCTTGACCGGCAGAACCGGAATCGAGGCAGCCAGGTAGTCATTGAAGCGGAAAATCGCGATGGCGTAGGAATGCGGCATCTGCCACAGGCTGAACATCACCAGTAGCGTCAGCGCGGCCATGTCGAAGCTATTGGTCACAGCCACATAACCAATCACCGGCGGCATCGCCCCCGACAGACTGCCCACCAGCGTGCCGTGAACCGACTTGCGCTTGAGGTACAGGCTGTAGAGGCCGACGTAGATGACAAAGCCGATCACGGCAAACAGCGCCGCCAACGGGTTGGCCACCTTGTACAACAGGGCCACACCGGCAACACCCAGGACGGTCGCGTAGACCAGTGCCAGTTTCAGGGAAATAAGCCCCTGCACCAGCACGCGGTTCTTGGTGCGTTCCATCTTGATATCGATGTCACGGTCGATGCAGTTGTTGAAGACACAACCGGAAGCTACCACCAGGGACGTGCCGATCATTGCAGCCAGGAAGATGGCCAGATCGACATGTCCCTTGGAGGCCAGGAAGAAACCGCCCGCCACAGAAAGCACGTTACCGAAAATGATCCCCGGTTTGGTGATTTGGATAAAGTGCTTAAGCGACATCGGGTCTTACCTCACTTCGCCATCATGTAGGTGTGGATGCTGAACATGATCCACAGCGACAGACCAACCAACAGAACGATCACCAGGCCTGCGAACACGAATGCAATCACGTTCTCACGCTGGGCCGCAGAGCGGTCCAGGTGCAGGAAGTACACCAGGTGAACCAGAACCTGAATCACCGCGAACGCCAGGACGATCATCAAGGTGATCGACTTCGGCAAGGTTGGGTACATCACCAGGCCGAACGGGATCAGGGTCAGGATGACCGACAGGATGAAGCCGATAGCGTAAGACTTGACGCTGCCGTGGCTTGCATCGTGGCTGTCATGGGAGTGTGCATTAGCCATTACAGAGTCCCCATCAGGTAGACAACGGTGAATACGCAGATCCAGACCACGTCCAGGAAGTGCCAGAACAGGCTCAGGCAGCTCAGGCGAGTCTTGTTGGTGTTGGTCAGGCCGTGCTTATTGACCTGATACATCATCACCGCCATCCACAGCAGACCTGCCGACACGTGCAGACCGTGGGTACCTACCAGCGTAAAGAACGCGGACAGGAAGCCGGAACGGTGCGGGCCGTAGCCTTCGGAGATCAGCAGATGGAACTCGTTGATCTCCATGCCGATGAAGCCCAGGCCGAACAGGAAGGTCAGTGCCAACCAGCTCAGTACGCCTTTCTTGTTGCCCTTGTAGAAGGCCAACATGGCGAAGCCGTAGGTGATCGAACTGAACAACAGCAAGGCGGTTTCGCCGAGCACGTAAGGCAGTTCGAAGATGTCGTGGCCCGACGGGCCACCGGCAGTGTTGTTTACCAGTACCGCGTACACCGCGAAGATCGACGCAAACAAGATGCAGTCGGTCATCAGGTAGAGCCAGAAACCGAAAACGGTCATCGGCCCCGAGTCGTGGTGATGGTCATCGTGCCCATGGTCATCGACATGGGCGTGTCCAGCATTGGTCACTAAGTTCGACATGGTTTAAGCCTGTTCCAACGAGGTTTCTACACGGTTGGCCGGAATCTTCTTCTCGGCTACCAGGCGAGCGTGCTGCTCGGCTTCGATGCGCTCGATCGTCTCGACCGGCACCATGTAGCCTTGATCATCACGGGCAGCGTGAATGATGAAGTAACCGATAGTGCCGACCAGGCTCACGATTGCCAGCCACCAGATGTGCCAGATCATCGCGAAACCGAATACGGTCAACAGGCCGCCCATCACCACGCCAGTGGCGGTGTTGCTTGGCATGTGGATCGGTTCGTAGTGCTTAGGCTTCTGGTACGCAGTACCGTTTTCCTTGGCTTCGGTGAACGCATCAATGGTGTTCGCAGTAGGGATCACGGCGAAGTTGTAGAACGGAGGTGGCGACGAGGTCGACCATTCCAGGGTGTGGCCGTTCCATGGGTCACCGGATTCGCACATGTTCTGCTTGCGATCACGCACGCTGACGTACAGCTGGATCAGCTGGCAGGCGATACCCACTGCGATCATCAACGCACCGAACATGGCGACGTACAGGTACGGCACCCACTCAGGGTTGGTAGTGGCGTTCAGACGACGGGTCATGCCCATGAAGCCCAGAGCATAGAGCGGCATGAATGCAACGAAGAAGCCCGAGATCCAGAACCAGAACGCAGCCTTGCCCCAGCCTTCGTGCAGCTTGAAGCCGAACGCTTTCGGGAAGTAGAAGGCGAAACCAGCGATGTAGCCGAATACCGCACCACCGATGATCACGTTGTGGAAGTGAGCGATCACGAACAGGCTGTTGTGCAGTACGAAGTCAGCACCCGGAATGGCCAGCAGTACGCCGGTCATGCCGCCGATGGCGAAGGTCACCATGAAGCCCAGGGTCCACAGAACCTGGCTGGTCATGCGCAGACGACCGTGATAGATGGTGAACAGCCAGTTGAACAGCTTCACCCCCGTCGGGATGGAAATCAGCATCGTTGCCAGGCCGAAGAAGGCGTTGACGCTGGCACCCGAACCCATGGTGAAGAAGTGGTGCAGCCAAACCATGAAGCCCAGGATCGAGATCGCGCCGGAAGCGTAGACCATCGAGTGGTGACCGAACAGGCGCTTGCCGGTAAAGGTCGAGATCACTTCGGAGAAGATACCGAACGCCGGCAGGATCAGGATGTACACCTCAGGGTGACCCCATGCCCAGAACAGGTTCACGTACATCATTGGATTGCCACCAAGTTCGTTGGTGAAAATGTGGAAATCCAGGTAACGGTCAAGCGACAGCAGCGCCATGGTAGCGGCCAGGATCGGGAACGAAGCCACGATCAGGACGTTTGCCCAGGTGCAGGTCCAGGTGAAGATCGGCATGTCCATCAGTTTCATGCCAGGGGCGCGCATTTTCAGGACGGTGGCCAGGAAGTTGACCCCCGTCAGCGTCGTCCCGAGCCCTGATAGCTGTAGCGCCCAGATGTAGTAGTCCACACCCACGCCCGGACTGTACTGAATGCCCGACAGTGGCGGATACGCAACCCAACCGGTCTTGGCGAATTCGCCGACGCCCAGGGAAACGTTGATCAGCACCACGCCGGAAACCAGCAGCCAGAAGCTCAGGGAGTTCAGGAACGGGTAGGCAACGTCACGCGCACCGATCTGCAGCGGCAAGGCAAGGTTCATCAAGCCGGTGAAGAATGGCATCGCCATGAAGATGATCATGATCACACCGTGAGCGGTGAAGATCTGGTCATAGTGTTCAGGTGGCAGGTAGCCAGGCGAACCCTCGGTGGCCATGGCCAACTGGGTACGCATCATGATGGCGTCGGCAAAACCACGCAGCAGCATGACCATGGCAACGATGACGTACATGACGCCGATTTTCTTGTGGTCGACCGAAGTCAGCCATTCGGTCCACAGGTAGGACCACTTCTTGAAGTACGTGATACCTGCAACCAGTGCCAGACCACCCAGCGCGATCATGGCGATGGTCACCATCACGATCGGCTCGTGGAACGGGACCGCATCCCAACTTAATTTACCAAACATCGTTTACTCCTCTGCCCCAGCAGTTGAATGCGAGCCCGTGTCAGCACCTTCAACCACGGCCACTTCTTTCTTCTCGTGCTTGACCGGCTTGCCTGGCTTCATACCTTCGTACTTGTCGACGATTTTCTGAAACAGGTTCGGCTCATACGCGGAGTACAGAGCGACTGGGTTGTTCTGGCTTGGTTTGGCCAGGGCGTCGTATTCAGCTTGATCAAGCTGTTTAGGTGCGGCCTTGACTTCGGCTACCCAGGCGTTGAAATCTTCCTGGCTCGTCGAGATCGCTTTGAATTTCATGCCGGTGAAGCCAGCACCGCTGTAGTTGGCGGAGATGCCTTCCATTTCAGCTTTCTGGTTGGCGATCAGGTGCAGCTTGGTCTGCATGCCTGCCATCGCGTAGATCTGACCGCCCAGGGCTGGGATGAAGAATGAGTTCATCACGGCGTCGGAGGTGATCTTGAAGTTAACCGGGGTGTGCTCCGGGAATACGATCTTGTTGACGGTGGCGATACCCAGGTCCGGGTAGATGAACAGCCACTTCCAGTCCAGCGCGACCACTTCGATGTTGATCGGCTTGGCGTCGGATTCCAGCGGACGGTATGGGTCCAGTGCGTGGGTGGACTTGTAGGTCACATAACCCAGGGCAATGATGATGAGGATCGGGACCAGCCACACCGCGATTTCGATCTTGGTGGAGTGCGACCACTTCGGCGCGTAGGTGGCGCTGGTGTTCGACGCGCGGTATTTCCAGGCGAAGGCGAAGGTCATGATGATCACAGGAACCACGACCAGCAGCATCAGCAGGGTGGCGGTGATGATCAGGTTTCGTTCATCCAGACCGACCTGTCCTTTTGGGTCGAGCAAGGTCCACTTGCAGCCTCCCAGCATTAACAACATGCCAAGCAGCGGCAAAAAGCCTAGTAATCGGGGGTACCTGTTTTTACTCATCTCACGACCTCTAAAGCAGCTTGCGCAATGCAGTTGGGTTTTGATCGCCAACACTTCACCCTGCCAAGGGTTGGCATTTCTCTTCGATTGAATAAGAGCCTGCCCATCACGTCATATATGTACGTTTCACGGACCTGCAGTGAGTTCTTATTCGATTTCGTGGTTAAAGGCCTTGTTACAGACCAATTCCATTTGGTGCGGATAGTTGAAAGGCTGCCGGAACCTGGGGTCGCACAGAGCCTTCCATCTGCTCCTCGACCGCTCCAATGCTCAAATATTGAACAGCACCGGACATTCAGTGCGGGCGATTGTAGTTAGCTAGCGATGTATAAACCATGTCTTATAAAGAAATAATTTTTATCGATTACAGCAATAATCCTTCACCATTCTTGCAACGGTTCGCGATCTTATCGCGTTCGATTCTCAACAAAAACCACAAAAATTGCCGTGTTATTGGGCAAAGGGCCACATCCCTTACAGCCTGTAAGGGCATGCTAAACGCGAGCAAGTGCCCATAAAACAAGGCATTCGCAGACTGCTCCGGCACTGGAACACTGCACGCTTTGCGCGGTCTTACACGCCACGAATTGACAGCACAATTTGCGTGTTTGGCGCAAATTTAATGGCCTGTGGCACGGCTCGGAAACGTCCTGCGACAGCCTCCGTGTGACAACATGTCGCACACTGCGCGCACCTGAAATTGCTCCTTGTCACGGCAGTTTCACAAAATCCCTACAAAGCAAAACGCCCCGGCCTTCCTTCAAGAAGGACCGGGGCGTTTTCGTCAGCGACTCAGTGGTTGCGTTGACGGTTACGGTAAATGCCCAGAGGTACCAGGATCACCGTCAGCACGAACGCCACCAGTGCCCATTGCGCCAGGGACAGGCCGAGTATCGGCGGGTACGGCGTGCTGCAAAAGCCATCGACCTGGAAACCCAGCGGGAACACCTTGGCCAGCGGCAGTTCATCGACAATCGGCTGCAATACATCCACACCGCAGCTGACCTCGGGGAACAACTGGGTGTACACATGATGCCCCGCGGCGGCGACGCCACCCAGCGCACTGAGTACGACCAACCCTTCGAAGAACGTGAGCGCGCCCTTGGTACGCATGGCTGCACCGATGAACGCGAACACCGCGATCAACAGCAAGGCATAGCGTTGCAGGATGCACAGCGGGCACGGCGCCTCGCCCAGCACCACTTGCATGTACAGCGCCCCGCCGATCAGCGCCAGGCAGATGATGCCCAGCAACACCAGAAAGCGTCGCTCCCTGCCTAAACGCAATTCGTCACTCATCCCCGTTTCCCTTTGTCGTTGTGCCAATGGCCGCAAGTTTACACACAGGGAGTGGTTTAAACAGACAAGGGTTAACAGCAGATTAATCTGGGCAAATAGAGATCCAAATGTGGGAGGAGCTTGCCCCCTCCCACACATTGAACAGCGTTGTTCCCGCGAAATTATTCCAGCGCCGCCGCCGGGCCGAAGAATTCATAGCGGCTTTGCTTCTCCGGCACACCCAATGCCTTGAGGTGGCGCTTGATCGCCGCCATGAAACCTTTAGGCCCCAGGAAGTAGGCATCCACATCACGCTGCTCAGGCAACCACGCCGCCAGTTGCTCGCGGGTCAGCATGCCGACTTTGTCCGCCGCCGCGCTCACGCCGTCATCCTCGGCATAGCAGTAAAAGCGCTTGAGCTGGGGATGTTGGGCAGCCAGGCCATCCACCCAGTCGCGAAACGCATGCACCCCGCCGTTACGCGCACAGTGAATGAAATGCACCGGCCGCGCTGTCGCCAGGGCCGCTTCGAGCATCGGCAAGGTCGGTGTGATACCCACCCCGCCGCTGATCAGCACCAGCGGCTTGTCGCTGGCCGCCAGGGTGAACTCACCCGCCGGCGGGAACAGCTCGATAGTCGCGCCGACGTGCATCTGGTCATGCAGGTAATTGGAGACCCGCCCATTGGCTTCACGCTTGACGCTGATGCGGTACAGGCCCTTATCGGTCAGGGCCGAAAGGGAGTAGTTGCGGCGCACTTCCTCGCCGTCGAGCAACAGCTTCATGCCGATGTATTGCCCAGGTGCGGCCGCCAGGATCGGGCCGTTATCCGCCGGGGCGAAATAGAAGGAGCTGATCTCATCGCTCTCCTCCACCCGTTTGACCAGGATAAACGGCCGCGCACCGCGCCAGCCGCCCGGGGCCTGGGCTTTCTCGTCGTAGATGGCGGCTTCGGCGCCGATCAGGATGTCCGCCAACTGGCCATAAGCCGCACCCCAGGCACTGAGCACTTCAGGGGTGGCGATCTCGCTGCCCAGCACCTCGGCGATGGCGCGCAGCAAGCAGCCACCGACGATCGGGTAGTGTTCCGGCAGAATCTGCAAGGCCACATGCTTGTTGATGATCTTCGCCACCAGGTCGCCCAGTTGGTCCAACTGGTCGATATGCCGCGCGTACATCAACACGCCATTGGCCAGGGCCCGAGGCTGGTCGCCGCTGGCTTGGTGGGCTTGGTTGAACAATGGGCGAACCTGCGGGTATTCGCTGAGCATCATGCGATAGAAATGCGTGATCAGGGCTTCGCCGCCGCTTTCCAGCAGGGGCACAGTGGATTTGACGATGGCACGGTCTTGGACACTAAGCATGGCTGACTCCTGGGTCTTCTTACTGATTGCCCTTACCTACTCAGCATTCGTGCCAACTTTTTATTGGTTATTTTTCAATTATTTAAATATTTTGTAGTCAGTATGACCTACCACAACTTATAGTCATAAGGACTACAAGGAGTCATTATGACTGCGCAATCGTTGCTCACGACCCTGCTGCCTCTGGTCGCCGACTTGTCCCGCGAGCTGCCTGAGGGCGAGCGCTACCGCCGCTTGCTACAAGCCATGCGCGCCCTGCTGCCGTGCGATGCCGCCGCGTTGCTGCGCCTGGACGGCGAATGGCTGGTGCCCTTGGCGGTCGACGGCTTGAGCCCCGATACCCTCGGGCGGCGTTTCAAGGTCAGCGAACACCCGCGCTTTGCCGTGCTGTTGAGCAGCCCCGGCCCGACCCGCTTCGACAGCGACAGCGAACTGCCCGACCCTTACGACGGCCTGGTCGATGGCGTGCATGGGCATCTGCAAGTGCACGACTGCATGGGATGCCCGCTGTTTGTCGACGATCACCCCTGGGGCCTGCTGACCCTCGACGCCCTGGATACCGAGCGCTTCGAGCGCGTCGAACTGGATGCCCTGCAAGCCTTCGCCAGCCTCGCGGCCGCCACCGTCAACGTCGCCGCACGTATCGAACACCTGGCCCTGCGTGCCGAAGATGAGCACCAGCGCGCCGAGATTTATCGTCAGGCCAGCGGCCAGCAGCACAAGGAAATGATCGGCCAGAGCAAGGCCCACAAGCGCCTGGAGGAGGAAATCAAGCTGGTGGGCAGCAGCGACCTGACCGTGCTGATCACCGGCGAAACCGGGGTGGGCAAGGAATTGGTCGCGCAAGCCCTCCACGCCGCTTCGCACCGCGCCGAAAAACCACTGATAAGCCTCAACTGCGCGGCGCTGCCGGAGACGCTGGTGGAGAGCGAACTGTTCGGCCATGTGCGCGGTGCCTTCACCGGCGCGTTGAACGAGCGCCGGGGCAAGTTCGAGCTGGCCAATGGCGGCACCTTGTTTCTGGACGAAGTGGGCGAATTGTCGCTGAGCGTACAAGCCAAACTGCTGCGCGTACTGCAAAGCGGCCAGTTGCAGCGCCTGGGCTCGGACAAAGAGCACCAGGTGGATGTGCGCCTCATCGCCGCCACCAACCGCGACCTGGCCGAAGAAGTCCGCAATGGCCGTTACCGCGCCGACTTTTACCACCGCCTGAGCGTGTACCCGCTACAAGTGCCGGCGTTGCGCGAGCGTGGCCGCGATGTGCTGCTGTTGGCGGGGTTCTTCCTGGAGCAGAACCGCTCGCGCATGGGCTTGGGCAGCCTGCGCCTGAGCAGCGACGCGCAGGCAGCGCTATTGGCCTACAACTGGCCGGGCAATGTACGCGAGCTGGAGCATTTGATCGGACGCAGCGCCCTGAAGGCCCTGGGCAACTGCCGCGAACGCCCGAAGATCCTGAGCCTGAGTGCCCAGGACCTGGACTTGCCCGACATCAGCACGTCGCCTGAGGTCGAAACGCCACCCGCACCGGCCCCCACGGTGACTGGCGACCTGCGCCAGGCCACCGAGCATTATCAGCGCCAGCTGATCAGCGCCTGCCTGGAGCGCCACCAGCACAACTGGGCCGGCGCCGCCCGCGAACTGGGCCTGGACCGCGCCAACCTGGGCCGCCTGGCCAAACGCCTGGGCCTCAAACCGTAGTGAGCGGGCTCGCCCCGCGCTGGGGGGCGAAGCCGCCCCAACAAAGACGCCGCGGTATTTCAGGAGACCGAGGTGCCTGGGTTTGGGGCGGCTGCGCCCCCCAGCGCGGGGCAAGCCCGCTCACTACTTCAAGCAGTGGCGCGCGCTGGAGTCAATGTCGGCTTGGGCTTTCTGAATACCAGCACATTGCCCAACATCACCAGCACCAACCCCATCAGCGCCGGCGCGGTCCATTGATAGCCCTCGGCAAACGCCGACACGTTCAGCGCCACCACCGGGAACAGCACCGTGCAATAAGCTGCGCGCTCCGGCCCCATGCGGCCGACCAGCGTGAGGTAGGCGGTAAAGCCGATCACCGAACCTGGGATCACCAGGTACCCCAGCGCGCCGATGTAACGTGCACTCCAATCCATATCGAACGGGATACCGCGCACGGCACAGTAGGTCGCCAGCATCGCCGAGCCATACGCCATGCCCCAGGCATTGGTGGTCAACGGCTTGAGCCCGGCCTTTTGCTGCAGGCTCGACAACATATTGCCCGCCGAAAAGCACATCGTGCCGAGCAACGCCAGGCCCAGGCCGAGCAAGGTCTGCGGGCTGGCGGTATGCCCGACCAGCTCCGGCCAGAACAGCAGGCCCAGGCCCAGTAACCCCAGCGCGCCGCCCATCAATACGTTACGCGCGACCCGTTGGCCGAAGAACACCCGGGCATTCAAGGCGTTCCACAGCGTGGCCGTGGAAAACACCACCGCCACCAACCCGCTGGGAATCCACTGGCTGGCGGTGAGAAAACACATGAAGTTGACGCAGAACAGGCACACCCCCTGGGCCAGGCAAATCAGGTGCCCGCGCCGGTTCATCACCTGCAGCTTGCGGCTGAGCAGCAACAACGCGAACAACACCAACGCCGCCAGGCCGAAGCGATAGACGATCGACACCGGAATCGCCACTACGCCCAACTGCCATTTGAGGGCAATCCAGGTAGTGCCCCAGATCAGCACCGTGAGTAAATACAGGAAAAGGTTCATAGCGGGCTCCGTCGATTGAGCCACAGTGTCGCCGCCGCCCTGGCAACTGCGCTTGCACATTCTTGCGCTTTTGTCGGGCGGTGGGATCACAGCGCCGACCGCCCGGAGTAGGATGCAAGGCGCCGGAGAATACGCCATGCCAACCCTGGAATCGCTGCAGGTCTTTCAGTCCCTTAACCGCTCGCCCAACGCACGCCTGGAAGCCTGCGCCGAGCTCGGTGACGGTTTGTCCGCGGCCTTGTGGAGCAACCACCACGATGCCCAGGATTACCAGGCGCCCGACCATCACACCCTGTCTTGCTACATCGGCGGCGGCACCGGCACGTTCCGGCGTGACCAGCCGGGCACCAAGGGCGGGCCGGACAAGCTGTGCATCCTGCCCGCCGAGCATCAGTCGGCCTGGGTGATCAACGGCGAAATTCGCCTGGCCCATGTGTATTTCAGCGCGGAGCAATTTGCCCTGGGCTGCGTCACACTGCTTGACCGTGAGCCACGCGCGCTGCAACTGCGCGAAAGCACCTTCCTGGAAGATGCCGCCCAGGCCCGCCGCTTTCACCGCTTGATCGCCCTGAACTGGCATGAGCCCGGCGAACGCCTGCTGACCAGCAGCCTGGCCCATGAAATGCTCAGCCACACCCTGCTCAGCCAGGTTGGCGCACGCGACGGGCTGCGGTTGAAAGGCGGGCTGGCGGCCCATCAGCGCCGGCTGTTGATCGAGTACATCGACCAGCATCTGCAAGACCCGATCAGCCTGGGCCAGCTGGCCGGGCTGTGTGCGCTGTCGGAATACCATTTTGCGCGGATGTTCCGCCAGAGTTTCGGCCTGCCGCCCCATCAGTATCTCTTGGCGCGACGCCTGGCGCGTGCGCAAGCCCTTCTGCGCGGCGGCGGATTGCCCTTGGGTGAGATCGCCTGGATGTGCGGCTTCTCCAGCGCCAGCCACTTCACCCATCGTTTTCGCCAGGCCCTGGGCGCCACGCCCGGTGAATACCGCCAGGCCTTGCGCAGCTAGGCCATCAAGCCCAAGGTCTTGGCCTTGGCCACCGCCTGGGTTCGTCGCTCCACGCCCAGTTTGCTATGGATACGCCGGGCATGGGTTTTGACGGTGTGCAGGGAAATAAACAGTCGGTCGGCGATTTCCAGGTTGGAGTTGCCCAGGGCGATCAACTGCAACACTTCCAGCTCACGCTGACTCAGGGGATTGTCCGCCGCGCCCGCTGGTGACACTGGCGTCTCCAGGCCCAATTCGCTCAACAGCCCAGGCGAGCGCAAACGCAGCTCGCGCAGCGCCTGCTGCACCTGGCAACGTTGCGCCAGCGCCTGCCCGGTTTGCAGCGCATGGCGGGCCAGCGCCGGGTCGCCCAACTGCCAGGCCACTTCACCCAGCACCAGGTGCAATTCGGTTTCCAGGCACAGCATGCCGCGCTGGCGAGTGGTCTCGAGCAGGGCATTGAGGCGTGCGATAGGTTGATCGGCGCAACCCAGCTTGACCTCGGCCAGCACCAGCAGGTACTCCAGGCGCGGCACCAGTTCCAGGGTGGCCGGCGGCGCCTGGCGAGCCTGGGGGCCACGAAAGTGACGCAATACCCGACGCACCGCCTCTACCGTCAGTTCGGCACGCCCCTGCTGCAACCAGAAATGCCCGCTGACCAACAACAGCACGGCGCGGTAGACCGTGTCCGGCACATGGCGTTGCTGCATCAGCCGTTCGGCGTCACGCAACTGGATAAAGGCCTGGGCGTAATCGCCATGGTTGGCCGCCAGCAACGCCAAACCGAGAAATCCATACAGCACGCGCTTGTCGTGGCTGTGCAGGCACAGGTTCAACCCTTCGGTGAAACACTCGGTCGCCAGCGCGTCTTGCCCTTGGCGCAACGCCAGGTGCCCACGTCGCAGGGCGATACGCCCGGCCAGTGGCCCGGCCTTGAGCCGCTGGCGAACCAGCATGGCCTGTACCGTCTCCAGCAAGCTCTGGGCCCGATAGGGTGCACCGCGCTGCTCCAGCAATTGAGCATGATCCAGCTCAAGCAGGGCCTCCAGGATCAGCGAGCCATGGGCACGGGCCAGGCACAGAGCTTCACGATTCAAGGCTTGAGCCACGTCCAGTTCACCGCGCAGCAAGGCTTGCTGGGTCAGGCCCGACAGGCACATCAAACGTGAGGTCCAAGCGCTGTCGGGCAAGGCTTGCAGCGCTTCCAGAAAATGCTCGCGGGAGTGCTCGGCATCGCCGCCCAGATGCAACAGCCAGCCCCATTGGGCCTGCCAACGGGCCAGCAAATGGCACTGCTGCGCCGCCGTCGGCTGCGGCGTAAACCGTGCGAGCTGGTCGATACACAGGCCTGCTTGTTCAAAGCGCCCTGCAAACAGCAAGGCAGCCGTCATCAGCCCGACCCGTTGCGCCGAGCCCAACATCAATTCATCCCCGTGCTGCTCATGCAGGCGCAACAACAGCACGGCGTTTTCCCCGCGGAACAAATCCTCGAAACTGAAATGCTGCAACAGGCTGACCGCCACTTCGTACTCTTCGGCCAGCAGCGCCTGTTCAAAGGCGGCTTGCCAGTCGCTTTCTGCGCTGAACCACTGGCAGGCGCGTCGATGCCAGGAGCGCTTGGCCGGCCAGGGCGTCTCACGCAGCAGTCGCGCCAGAGGCGGGAATACCTGCAGCCAGTCCGGGGTGTCTTCCCAGGGCTGGATGAACGCACCGAGGGCCTGCAACTCGCGCAGGTAGTGGTCACCGTCACCGAAGCCGAACAGGTGCTCACATAACCCCGGATTAAAGCGTGGCATGTGGGCCAGCACGCGCCAGGCTTCGGCCAATTCAGCAGGCAGGGTGCTGAATAGCTCATGTTGCAGGTAGTCGAGCAAGGTCTTGTCGGGATGACCGTCGCCAAGCAAGGCAATGCGCACCCCGGCGCACCAGCCGCCACTGAACTGCATCACACGCTCGAGGGTCGACCCGTCGCCGAGCAATCGCTGGATTTCCGCTGGGCTGAACAGCAGCTCGTGGCACTCCCACAGCTCATCGTCGAGCAGCAGGCGTGGCCAGTTGCACGCTGGGCGCCGCCGTACGCCCAGCCACCAGGTGAGTGCCGGGCTGGCGGCGCTGAGCAGGCGGTCAAGCAAGGCGTCCAGTTCGGGCGCGGGCACACGGCAAAAATCATCGAGGAACACCCAACCCGGCGGCTGCCAGCGGCCAAGGTCGAGCAACAAGGTAGCTTCGTCGATAAAAGACAGACCCAGGTTCTGCGCCAACCGCCGGCAGAACTCCAAGGGTGTGAGCGCGGCGCCATTGAGGGGCAGCCAATAGACCTGGCAGCCTGCCGGCGCCTGCAAGGCACACTCGGCCAGCAGCGCACTTTTGCCGCTGCCACCGGGCGCGCACAGCAGCTTCACCCGGGCCGACGCGGCCAGCAACGGCTCGGCCAGGCGTGGTCGCAACAGATGATGGGCGGACAGCCGGGGCATGAATCCAGGACGGTCCAGGCAGCGTGTCATGGCAGTCATTGCTGCATCCTGCTTTTTTATTGTTATGCGATCTGGGGCCTACCCTAGTCCTGTGGTGAGGGGTTATTGAAGAAGTATTCAGCACACTGATTGTCAGCCATGCACAAAACCAAATGTGGGACGGGGCTTGCCCTAATGCTAGTCAATTAAGAGAACCTGCCGCGGCCAAACTCTGTAGTGAGCGGGCTTGTCCCGCGCTGGGTGGCAAAGCCGCCCCAACAAAGACGCCGCGGTATTTCAGAAGAACCGAGGTGCCTGGGTTTGGGGCGGCTGCGCCACCCAGCGCGGGGCAAGCCCGCTCACTACGGATGACGTGTTCTACATCCCACCCTTTAACTGACTGGCATTAGGGTTTGCCCCCCTCCCACATTTTTATTGCGTTTCAAACAGGCATTATCGAACGCCCTCGGACCTCAACGCCGCCGGGGTGTAATCCGCAGCCTTGGCCGCAAAACCGAACACGAAGCTGCTCTTCTCCTCGTTCTTCATGCCCAAGGCGATGTAGCGCCCGGCGATGATGTCGTACAGGGTTTCCACGGTGTAGGCCGGCACCTGGTGGTCATAGTAGAACTGTGCATGGCCTTCGGCCACACGCCACAGCTGGCCACGGCCGTCGTAGTGGTCCACCAGCGCGACTTGCCAGCTGTCTTCGTCGATGTACATGTGGCGCTTGGCGTAGATGTGCCGCTCACTCGGCTTGACGGTGCCGACCACTTCCCACACGCGGTGCAGTTCGTAGCGGGTGAGGTCCTGGTTGATGTGCCCGGCCTTGATGATGTCGTCGTACTTGAGGGTCGGCGAATCAAGCTTGTAGCTGTTGTAGGGGATGTACATCTCTTTTTTGCCAATCAGCTTCCAGTCATAACGATCCGGAGCGCCGGAGAACATGTCGAAGTTGTCGGTGGTACGCAGGCCGTCGGAGGCCGTGCCCGGGCCGTCATAGGACACCTGCGGTGCACGCCGCACGCGGCGCTGGCCGGCGTTGTAGATCCAGGCCAGGCGCGGTTCCTTCACCTGGTCGAGGGTTTCGTGCACCAGCAGCACGTTGCCCGCCAGGCGCGCCGGCGCGGTCACCGACTGCTTGAAGAAGCTCAGCACGTTGGCCGCTTTGGCCTGATCGATATCCGGAATCGCTTGGGGCACCGCCACCTCTTCCTCGAAACGGATCGGCGTGTAGCTGCCGTTGGTCTGCGGGGTGGCCTGGGTGATGATGCGCTTGAGGTTACCGCCGTGGTAACGGGTGATGTGGTTCCACAGCACTTCCACGCCGTTCTTGGGGATCGGGAACGCGTAGTAACGGTTGCCGGTGAAGTTCTCCAGGCCGTTGCCGTCGTTGATGGCGTGCACGTTCAGCGCGCTGCGCTTGATCGACTCGTAGATGTCCGGTGGCAGGTTGACCGTACGGTGGCTGGGGTACACCGGGATCTTGTAGGTTTCGGGGTAGCGCTTGAACATCGCCACCTGGCCATCGGAGAGTTTGTCCTTGTACTTGTCCACCGTCGCTGCGGTGATCACGAACAGCGGTTTTTCACTGGCGAACGGGTCGGCCAGGAAGCCCTTGCTGTCCACCGCTCCGGCATTTTTCGGAATGCCGCCGGTCCAGGCCGGGATCGAGCCATCGGCGTTGCCGGCTTTCTCGGCGCCGACCGGGGTCAGGGTCGTGCCCAGCTTGGCGGCTTCTTCAGGCGACACCGCCGCCATCACGTTGGCGGCCAATACACTCAGCGCCATCACTGCAAATAGCTTACGCATAGGTTCTTGTCCTTCCTTAAAACCAGATCAGAAGTTCACGCCGAAGCTGAGGGCGATAAAGTCGCGGTCGGTCAGGGTGTTGTAGTCGCCACCAAAGAAGTCGGTGTAGCTGAGGCTGGCGGTATAGGTGTTGCGGTAGTCCGCATCCACGCCGACGCTGATCGCCTTGGCGCCTTCGTTGAAAATGCCGTTGGGGCCGTAGCCACTGACGTCATGGGACCACGACAGGTTGGGCTTGAGGTTCACCCCGGCGAACACGTTGTTGTAGTCCAGGATCGCCCGGGCGCGGTAACCCCAGGAGTTGGCGGTGACGAAACCGTCGGTATCGCCCTGGAACCCGTAGGCACCGAACACCGAGTCGCGGCCATAGCGCAGCTTGGTTTTGGCTTCCAGGCCGCCGACGTGCACGAACGCCGCCTCACCCACCAGGGTCAGGCGTTCGGCGCCCAGCACCTGGTCGAAGAACTGGGTCATGGTGCTTTGGATCTGGGTGATTTCCTTGCGGCGATAGCCTGAGTTGTCAGAGCCGAACGAGCTGCGGATCGGCGAAGCGGTATTACCGGCAATCGGGTTGACCAGCGCCAGGGTCAAATCGGTGGTGTTGAGTTGCACCGGTGCGTTGGGGCGGTAGCTGATCTCTCCGGTCCAGGCCGTGCCGGTCGGCAAGGTGGTGGAGAAGCTGGCGCCGTACAGGCGGATGTCTTCCGGGTAGTCGAGGTAATACTGGCCGCGACCGAGCATAGTGCTTTGGGCCAGCCCCGCGCCGGAGCCGGGGGCAATGGCGTTGGCAGCGTTGGCGATACGCCCGATGGTCGCCAGGTTGGTGTTGGCGGTAATCGTTCCCACGGTGGGCGTACGGCTGTGGTAGTTCATGAAGTACAGGCCGTATTCGGTGTCATTCCCCAGCCAGCGCAACGCCGCGCCGAACTGGCCGCCATCGCGGGCTTCGCGGTCTTTGGCACGCTGCACCACCACGCCTTCGCGGGTGACCTGGAAGCCCTGGCCGAACGCCGCCGCCACTGGCTGCAACGGCGCGATCGCCGGGCTGCCGACGGTGTAGTTGTTGTTGCAGCCATGGGCAACCACGTCGTTGCCGAAGAAGGTGCCGCAGTTATCCACCACGGTGTTTTCCCAGTTCAACTGGTAGAAGCCTTCCACCGAGAGCTGATTGGTCAGGCTCTGGGAAGCGAACAGCATGTTGACCGGGATCAGCCCCTCCTTGATTTCAGCGCCCGGACGGCGAAAGGCCGAGACGTCGATGGGGTTGATGCTGTTGATCGAGTTACCGATAAACGTACTCTCGCCCCAGCTCACCACCTGTTTACCGACGCGCACAGCGCCCGGCAGGTCGCCGATGGAGTAGTTGTGATACACGAAGGCATCGAGCAACTCATAGCCGGAAGAGCGCGCGCCCTCGTCACGGTGGTTATTGCTGATCGGCTTGAATTCGCGGTCTTCGTCTTGCAGTTCGAAGTCGTACCAGTACTTGCCGCGCACGAACACGCCGCTGTCGCCGTACTTGAGCTCCAGGTCGTGAATGCCCTTGAAAATCTTGGAGAAGGTTTCACCCTTTTTGAAGTTCAGCCGCCCGTCATCCCCGGTGGACGCCTGCCCCGTCCCACCGTTGGAAACGCCGACCAGCTTCTTGTCGGCATCGCGCATGCCCCAGCTGGCGCCGACCGACAGCGAAGAATCGAATTGCCCTTCGACCTCGCCAATATTGAACGAAACCGCCTGGGCCTGGGCACAGCAGCCCAGTGCAACCGCTGCGGCGAGCGCCTGTGGCGTGAAGATGGCGCGCATTGTTGTTTTTGTCATGCGTCTTCCCCGGTGAGTGACAGAAGGCTCCACCCTACTGCCGCTCGCCAGGAGGGATAAGCGCACCAAGGAGGTATTCGCGTTGTCGCTCGAAAGGATGAACAGCCGCTCTGGCCGGGCTGCGGGCGGGGCCATGGATCGGGTAGATGACCCGTTATCAGAGGGATGGATGGCACACCGGCAACTGTTGCCAATCCGGTAACAGTCCTTGTCCCGATCCGCTATTACTCATTTCGTTACAACGGATTATTCTAAGCGGGCTTTCAGGGCAAACCGCCCGCTCCCACCTTCGGGAGAAAAGTCTGATTTCAACGGATTGGCTAATATATTCAATCTGTTACAGGTGTTCACCGACGTTGATTTATCGCTCCTTGATCCAACGTCTTACTTCGGCCGCTGCTTTTGCAGCGGCCTTTTTTATGCCCCCAATAAAACGGGGCGCCCTCAGCGCCCCGTTGGATTGTATATTTTTCGAACAATGATCAGAGGCTGAACTTCTGCAAGTTGGCCATCATCTCTTTCAAGGCTTCGATATTGTCCTTGGGGTGCGCGGCGCCTTCAAAGTCGCAGATCTGCGCCCAGTGCGCCGCGACATCCTCGGGTGAGAAGCCGGCGTCGGGGTCAAAGCCCACCCCGAGGCTGCGCTCCCAGCGGGTTTTGCCGATCCAACCGCCCCCCACTTCGAACAACCCGGCCGTTTCCTGGCAGGCCTCGCTGCCCAAGTAGACCACCAGCGGGCTGACCAGCTCCGGCTTGAGGCGCTCGAACACCTGCGGCGGGATCAGCCCTTCGGTCATGCGCGTGCCGCCGGTGGGGGCAATGGCATTGACCAGGATATTGTTCTTGCGCCCTTCCAGCGCCAGGGTGCGGGTCAAGCCGTACAAGCCCAACTTGGCCATGCCGTAGTTGGACTGGCCGAAGTTGCCGTAGATACCTGAAGTGGAGGCGGTGAAAATCACCCGCCCGTAACCTTGTTCACGCAGATGCGGCCAGGCGGCGCGGGTGACTTTATAGGCACCTTCGACATGCACCCGATACACCAGGTCCCAATCGCTGTCGTCCATTTTATGGAAGGTCTTGTCGCGCAGGATGCCGGCGTTGTTCACCACCACGTCGATGCGGCCGAAAACGTCGAGGGCGTTCTGTACGATCTTGTCACCGTCGGTGACGGAGTCATGGTTGGCTTCGGCAATACCCCCTGCCGCACGGATTTCAGCCACCACCCGATCGGCCGCCGAGGCATTGGCGCCTTCGCCCTGGGCCGAGCCGCCCAGGTCGTTGACCAATACTCTGGCCCCATGTGCGGCGAACAGCAGCGCATGGGCCCGGCCCAACCCACCGCCGGCACCGGTGACGATCACGACCTTATCCTGGAACTGCACTGATTCACTCATACCGAACTCCGCTGGCGACAATGGGCAATGGACTGAGTGTCAGGCACCCAGCCTCTGGTCACAATAAAGTCGGCCGGGGCTGAATGGTGCGCGATAAGGCAGCGGGATGATTGCGCCGCTCAGGAATAGGCCGCACGCGACTCAGACGGGCCAATACGCTCGCGAAACGCCAAATAGTGTTTGAGCACCTGTACGGGGGCTTCGATCTGCGGATAGTGGCCGATGTTGGCCAGCAACACCGTATCGGCGTGGGGCACCAACTGCTCATAACGCGCCACCATGTGGGCGCCGGAGATGGGATCGACCTCACCATCGATCACGCGCAGGGGCACCTCGCCACATTGCATCGCGCCCACCCAGCGCTCACGCAGGCGGCGGCGCTGCGGGATGTAGGCGATCAGCTTGTGCAGGATACGTGGGCCGTCGTTGCAGTTGAGCAGGCTCCAGAAATCATCCAGCACGCTTTCACTGGGCCGTGTGTGTGGGCCGAAAATCTGGTTGAAGCTGTTGGCCATCGCATTGCGTCCAAAGGCACGGCCGATCATCCAGCCAAGGGGGCTGAGCAACAATTTCTGCACCAGGGCCGGGCGGTGGGTTTCCGGGAACAGCCCGCCATTGAGGAACACGCAACTGGCCATCTGAAACCGACCTTCGTAGTGGCGGGCGAGCAATTCCTGGGCGACGCTGTCGCCATAGTCATGCGCCAACACATGCACGGGCTGCTCTATTCCCAAGTGTTCGAGCAATGCCTGTTGCAGATCCGCCTGCTCCAACAGGCAATAGTCGTGGTCCAGGGGTTTGGCCGAATCGCCAAAGCCCAGCATGTCGCAGGCGATCACCAGGTTGCGCTGCGCCAGGGGCTGCCACAGGTAATGCCAGTCCCAGCTACCGGTGGGGAAGCCATGGATCATCAAGAGCGGTTCGCCCTGCCCGGCCACCCAATAACGAATCGAGTAGCCACGAAAGACGAACTCCTGGCTACGTTTGCGCCAGGCTCTGAGGGGGATTTCGGCAAGAGGCATCAGCTTTTATACCCAGGGTCCTGCAGGTCCAATTTACGCAACAAGGCCGGCCAGGCCAGTGCACCGCCCATACCTTGTGCGCTCTTTGTGACAGCTGCCACCATCGCCTTGGCCCCGGCAAGGATCTGCGGCTCGATGGCAATCAATTCGGCGCCGCCGTTTTGCGCCAGGACCTGGATATCGCAGGCGCGCTGGAAGGTGAACATCATCAGGAAGGTGTCGGCAATGCTGCTGCCGCAGGTGAGCAGACCGTGGTTGTGCAGCATCAGGAAATTGTTCTCGCCCAGGTCGGCCTGCAGGCAGGCCTTTTCCTCGTGGTTCAGCGCCACACCTTCATAGGCGTGATACGCCAGGCTCGACAGCACGAACAACGATTGCTGGCTGATGGGCAACACGCCCTGCTTCTGCGCAGCGACGGCAACACCGGCCGCAGTGTGGGTGTGCAATACGCACACCACGTCGTGGCGCACCTCATGAATGGCACTGTGGATGGTGTAGCCCGCGGGGTTGATCTCGTAGGGGCTGTCCATCCGCTTGTTGCCGGCCTGGTCGACTTTGACCAGGCTCGACGCCGTGATTTCGTGGAACATCAGCCCGTAGGGGTTGATCAGGAAATCATCGGTGCCCGGCACCTTGGCCGAAATATGCGTGAAGATCAGATCATCCCAGCCATGCAACGCCACCAGGCGATAGCAAGCCGCAAGGTCGACACGGGTCTGCCATTCGGCAGCGCTGACCTGATCTTTGACATTCTGTGGCGCTTGAACAGGGGCTAGGCTCACGGCAACGACCTCCTTGGTGCATTTCTTATTATTTTTTGAGTGAGGGGCCAGTCTAGTCAGGCGTCGTGGCGTGCGGAGTCGCCTTGCCAGCCAGCTTGATGACTGAACGAGTCAGCCATGAGAATAGTACAAGTCGTGTCAGAGAACCGCCGCCAATAAAGGCGCGGCGGACGCTGGTATTGTTGCGCGCTTGCGATCAGCCGCGCAGTGCGATGATCAACTCGGCCAACCACGGTTCGGCGTCGGCTTCCGGGGTCACGCTTTCGCTGGCGTCCAGACGCAGCATCGGCAGTACCTCACGTACGCCCAGTTCGCCGAACAGCTCGCGCATTTGCTCGCCACCGCCGCAGAAGGTGTCGCCATAACTGGCGTCGCCCAGGCCGATCACGGCACCGGGCAGGCCACGCCAGGCCGCCGGCAGTTGGTCACGGATGCTCGAATACAGGGGTTGCAGGTTGTCGGGCAATTCCCCCATGCCGGTGGTAGAGGTCACCGCCAGAAACGCCTGGGGGGCAAACGCCTGCACATCGGCCAGGGTGGCGCGAGGGTTGTGCCAGGCTTCAAAACCGGCCGCGTTGAGGATGCCGACGGCGTGGCGGGCGACTTCTTCAGCCGTGCCGTACACCGAGCCGGAAAGGATGGCGACTTTCATCAATCTGATCCTGTCATTGAGCGAAAGCGTGGGATATTAGCAGTAGGCGCAAATTTTTCAGCGCGCCACGTGCAACATTCAAGACTTGCCATAAACTCCAAACTCCAGAACACGCCACGGACCGCTCGATGATTAACGCCAAGCTGATGCAAATGGTGGTCAACGCTTCCAACGACGGTATCGTCGTCGCCGAACGCGAAGGCAAGGACAAGCCGCTGATCTACGTCAACCCGGCGTTCGAACGCCTGACCGGCTACGCGCTGGACGACATCCTGTATCAGGACTGCCGTTTCCTGCAGTCGGGTGACCGCGACCAACCCGCCCTGATGGCCATTCGCGAAGCCCTCGACAGCGGCGGTGCCTGCCGCGAAATCCTGCGCAACTACCGCAAGGACGGCACCCACTTCTGGAACGAGTTGTCGCTTTCCACGGTGTACAACGAAGCGGATAAGCAGACCTACTTCGTCGGTGTGCAAAAAGACGTCACCACCCAAGTCAAAGCCCAGCAGCGCGTGACACAGCTGGAGGCCGAAGTGGCCGAGCTTAAACGCGAGCTGGCGGCGCTCAAGGCGACGAGTGGATTTAACAAACTGTAAAAAATGCAGTCTTTAGAGCGATAATGGCTTTTTAATGCCTCACCCTTGAGCTACATCAATGCACCGCGACGCTCTCTTGACGCAGGACGAACTGGATTTCATCCAAGATATGCAACATAACCCGCAACTCAACTTGCGGGATGCCGGGTCGAGCCTGACCGTCAATGGCGGTGCACAGATCCGCGATTTGCTCACGCGGCTGGCCGCCCATGACCATGTCACCATCCAGGCGCAGTTCGACAACCAGCAGCTCACCTTTCCCCTGCAATTGGTTGAAGACGAGTTTCATGCGGTGCATCTGCGCCTGGGCGTGCCGAGCATTTTCGAAGATGGGCCGATGGTCCGCCCCTGGCGCCTGGCCCTTGAAGCACCGGTGCCGCTGGAAAACGTACGCGGCAACCCGGGAGCGCTCTGGGTGCATGAGGTGTCATTCAAGGGTGTGCTGGTGGAGTTTCGGGGCCGGGCCAAGCCGCCGAAAACCTTTTCCCTGTGGTTCAGCCCGTCAGGTTACGAACGCATTGCCTTGCGTGGCGCGCTGGAGCGGGAAACCGCCCGGGGCTTGTTCGCTTATCGCTTGAACCAGAGTAACGCGGATGAAATCGAGCGCTTGCGCCAGTTCATCCTGCATCAGCATCGCCTGGTCCACCCCCACGTGCATGCCTGACTTCAGGTATCCAACTGCCCGTTGAGAAACTGCTGCAAGCGGCGCTGCATCAAGCGCCCTTCGTTGCCCAGACAGCCGATGGAGGAGCCTGCGAGGTCGTCTTCGGCCAGTTCCGAAGCCGCCCCGGCCAGAAACAGCGGGCAATCGAGCGTCAACGCCAACCGGTTCAGACGCTTGTGCAGGTCATGTCGGTGTGAATGGTTGGAGAAGACAACGAGCGCGCGCGGATGGGTCTTCTCACAGATCAGTGTCAACTCATTAAAAGGCTGGCCCATCGCGAGCACCTTGATGGCCAGGTCATCACGACTGATCAGTAATGCCGCGACCAGCAACTCCAATTTACGACACTCGCCGGGAATCGCGGCCATCACCACCCGCGGCGCCGAAGAGGCGCAGGCCACCTGCAGGCGCTGCAGGGCCTGCACGCGCAGGAAGGCATCGTAGAACAGCCATTCGCTGGCCTGACCGAACTGGTTCTGATGATGCAGCAGCTCGCCCCAAAGCGGCATCAGGATGTTCTGGAACGCCACACTGAGGGGGTAGGTGCCCAGGATCTGGCCATACAACTGCTCCAGCACGCGATCGTCGAAAACACTGACGGCCTGCATCAGGCGTGCCTGCCATTGCGACCATTCTGCGTTTTCGACCGTGCCCTGCTCGGAACGTACGACTTTTGCCTGCTGCTCGTCACGCGCAAGGATCTTGCCCACCTTGCTCACTGCCACACCGCGTTCAACCCAATCGAGAATGCGATGAACGGTTTCAATATCGCTCTTGGAGTAGAGCCGATGCCCACTTTCGGTGCGCGTGGGCTGAATCAGGCCATAACGGCGCTCCCAGGCGCGCAGCGTGACTGGATTGATGCCTGTCAATCTCGAGACTTCACGAATCGGAAACAGCTGATCTGAATCGGTCGGATCTAGAAGCGAAGTGCTATCTATCGGAGCAGTATTCACGGGCATTTTGAACAAAAACCAACGGTAACTGGGCGTTCATTTAACGCCTTTAGAACTGTCTTTTTCAAGGTGTATGCCCTTCAGACCAATGTCACTGGCGCATTTTTGCAAAACAGGAATAATCCTTGCCTGTTTTTTCCACGTGGCTGCACTACCCCCGCAGCTTCGTTCGTGCGCGACCTACCCGGTGCTGCGCACCCGTTATCTGGAGATACACAATGTCTACCTCCCCCGTTACCTTGATGGTCGCGCGTCGCGTGGCCAAAGGACGCTACGAAGAATTGATGGCCTGGCTGCGCGAAGGCGAGCAACTGGCCACCGACTTCCCGGGTTACCTGGGCTCCGGCGTACTGGCCCCGCCACCCAACGATGACGAATTTCAGATCATCTTCCGCTTCGCCGACGAAAAAACCCTGCATGCCTGGGAGTTCTCCGCTTCGCGCAGTGCCTGGCTGAGCCGTGGCAGCGAGCTGTTTGCCGACCCGTCCGAGCATCGCGTCAGAGGTATTGACGGCTGGTTCGGCGCCGCGGGCGCACGCCCTCCCCGCTGGAAACAGGCGGTGGCTATCTGGCTGGCGTTCTTCCCGGTGTCACTGCTGTTCAATTTCGGCCTTGGGCCATTGCTCAGCGAGCTGGATCTGTTCAGCCGCGTGCTGGTCAGCACGGCCGCACTCACGCCATTGATGGTTTACTGCTTTATCCCGTTGTCGACCCACCTGCTGGCAAACTGGCTACATCCCACGCCACCGCGCAAGGCCACTGAAGCCGCCGCGTGAGTACAGGGGGGCCGGTCGCTGGTATCATTTCAACCTGCCAGCGATTTGAGTCCCCCCATGACTGCAACCAACGCCCCGATCCTGATCACCGGTGCCAGCCAGCGCGTCGGCCTGCACTGCGCCGAGCGCCTGCTGGATGACGGTTACCCGGTGATGTTCAGCTACCGCAGCGAGCGCGAAGGCATCCAGACGTTGCGCGAGCGTGGCGCGATCGGCCTGTTTGCCGATTTTTCCAGCGAAGCCGGGATTCTTGCGTTTATCGCGCAGTTGAAGACTCACACCGACAGCCTGCGTGCGATCGTCCACAACGCCTCGGCATGGATCGCGGAGACGCCGGGCGATGAAAGCCGCGCCTTGCAGGACATGTTCAGCGTGCACATGCTTGCGCCCTACCTGATCAACCTGCATTGTTCAGCGTTGCTGCAGCGCTCGACGCCTGCCGATATCGTGCATATCAGTGATGATGTGGTGCGCAAGGGCAGTCGCCAGCACATTGCCTACTGCGCCACCAAGGCCGGGCTCGACAGCCTGACGCTGTCGTTTGCCGCGCAGTTCGCGCCGCTGATCAAGGTCAACGGCATCGCCCCGGCAATGGTAATGTTCAACGAGGACGACGACGCCGCCTACCGCGCCAAGGTGTTGGCCAAGTCCGCTCTGGGCATCGAACCTGGGCCGCAGGTGATCTACCAGAGCCTGCGTTACCTGCTGGACAACCCCTATGTCACCGGAACCACCCTGACCGTCAACGGTGGGCGGCATATCAAGTAAGCCGTTTTTGAGGATGTCGTATGACCTTATCCCTGCCCCACCATTACCGCGAGATCCTCAAGGGCCTGGGCGAAGACCCGCAGCGCGAAGGCTTGCTCGACACGCCCAAGCGCGCCGCCAAGGCCATGCAATACCTGTGTCACGGCTACGAGCAGAACCTGGACGAGATCGTCAATGGCGCACTGTTCGCGTCCGATAACGACGAGATGGTGATCCTCAAGGACATCGAGCTGTATTCACTCTGCGAGCACCACCTGCTGCCCTTTATCGGCAAGGCCCATGTGGCCTATATTCCAACCGGCAAGGTGCTCGGCCTGTCGAAGCTGGCGCGCATTGTCGACATGTATGCGCGGCGCCTGCAGATCCAGGAAAACCTCACGCGGCAAATTGCCGACGCGATCCAGCAGGTCACCCAGGCCGCCGGCGTGGCGGTGGTGATCGAAGCCAAGCACATGTGCATGATGATGCGCGGTGTGGAGAAACAGAACTCAACCATGAACACTTCGGTGATGCTCGGCGCGTTCCGCGAGTCGAACACCACGCGCATGGAGTTCCTGCAACTGATTGGACGGAGCAAATAGCAATGCCACAACTTCAACCAGGCATGGCGCGCATCCGGGTCAAGGACCTGTGCCTGCGCACATTTATCGGTATCAACGAGGACGAAATCCTCAACAAGCAGGATGTGCTGATCAACCTGACGATCCTGTATGCCGCCCAGGAAGCCGTGCGTGACAACGACATCGACCACGCGTTGAACTACCGCACCATCACCAAGGCCATCATCGCCCACGTCGAAGGCAATCGCTTCGCCTTGCTGGAGCGCCTCACTCAGGAACTGCTGGACCTGGTGATGAGTAACGAATCGGTGCTGTACGCCGAAGTCGAAGTGGACAAGCCGCATGCGCTGCGTTTTGCCGAATCGGTGTCGATTACCCTGGCGGCCAGCCGTTAACCTCCCCTGAATCTGCGTGAACCCTATGAACGATCAACAACGTCTCGAACTCGAAGCCGCCGCCTTCCGCCGGTTGGTGGCCCATCTGGACAGCCGCAAGGACGTGCAGAACATCGACCTGATGAACCTCGCCGGCTTCTGCCGTAATTGCCTCTCCAAGTGGTACAAGGCCGAGGCTGACGAGCGCCGGATCGAACTGAGCCTCGATGACGCCCGTGAAGTGGTGTACGGCATGCCGTATGCCGAGTGGAAAGCCCAATACCAGAAAGAAGCCAACGCCGACCAACAAGCGGCGTTCGCCAAAGGAAAACCCCATGACTGATTTGAATACCCTGCGTGCCAGCCTGAACGGCGGCGAACATGCTTTTGCCGATACCTTGGCGTTTGTCGCTGCCGGTTATGACTACCAGCCGCAAGCGTTCACCAACGGCAACGTGGAAAACGCGGCCGGGCAGAACGAAGGGTCTTGCAAGACGCTGGGTTTGGCCCTGCTGGAAGGCTTGAGCGATCAGGAAGCTCTGCTGGCATTTGGTGAGCATTACCGCTCGGTGGTGGCGACGCCTGAGGGCAGCGACCATGGCAACATCCGTGCGTTGATCGCCAATGGCTTGGCCGGTGTGAAGTTCAGCGCGCAGCCACTGACTCGCCGCGCCTGAGCCAGGCATAAAGCAAAATGTGGGAGGGGGCTTGCTCCCGATGTGCCGCGAAGCGGCCCCAGCTTTGGGTTTGAAAAAGCTGGGCCTGCTGCGCAGGCCATCGGGAGCAAGCCCCCTCCTACATTGGTTTTGCGGCGTTGGTTAGAACGAAGCGTCCTTCAAGCCGTCGAGGTAGCGCTCGGCATCCAGTGCCGCCATGCAACCGGCACCGGCCGAGGTGATGGCCTGGCGGTACACGTGGTCGGCCACGTCACCGGCAGCGAAGATACCTTCAATGTTGGTCGCAGTCGCATTGCCTTCACGGCCGCCTTGCACCACCAGGTAGCCATCTTTGGCTTCGAGCACGCCTTCGAACAACGAAGTGTTCGGCGTGTGACCGATGGCAATGAACACGCCGTCGACTTTCAGCTCGTCGAAGCTGCCGTCGTTGTTCTTCAAGCGCGCACCGGTCACGCCCATGTTGTCGCCCAGGACTTCGTCCAGGGTGGCGTTGAGCTTGAGGATGATCTTGCCTTCAGCGACACGGGCATGCAGCTTGTCGATCAGGATTTTCTCGGCGCGGAAGGTTTCGCGGCGGTGAATCAGGGTCACGGTGCTGGCGATGTTGGCCAGGTACAGCGCCTCTTCAACGGCCGTGTTACCGCCGCCGACAACGGCGACCGGTTTATTGCGATAAAAGAAACCGTCGCAGGTCGCGCAGGCGGAAACGCCTTTGCCCATGAACGCCTCTTCGGACGGCAGGCCCAGGTAACGGGCGCTGGCGCCAGTGGCGATGATCAAGGCGTCACAGGTGTAAACACCGCTGTCGCCGGTCAGGCTGTAAGGCTTCTTGGAAAAATCGACCTGGTTGATGTGATCGAACACGATCTCGGTTTCAAAACGCTCGGCGTGTTCTTTCATCCGCTCCATCAGCGCCGGGCCGGTCAGGCCGTGGACATCGCCCGGCCAGTTGTCGACTTCAGTGGTGGTGGTCAACTGACCGCCCGCCTGCATGCCGGTGATCAGCAGCGGCTTGAGGTTGGCCCGGGCAGCGTAGACGGCAGCGCTGTAACCGGCAGGGCCGGAACCGAGAATAATCACTCGCGAATGACGGGTATCAGACATGACTCACTCCTGTCGACCGCCCGGACAACAAGGCGGCTGGAATAAAAAAGGACCGCGAAGCACTTGGGGAAGGCTTGAACTCGCAGGCCCTGAAAAATAATGGGTGCAGCGTATCGAGGGGGGCAAGATTAAGGAAATACGGAATAACAATCCAGCTCATAGGTGGTCTCTATGCAGTCGACTCGGTTGATCGAGACGTTTGTTACTGCTGATGTCGCCGCTTTCGCCCAACCGGCAAAGCCGGTAAGGTCGGCGCGTTTGTCCCATTGCTCGGAGTTCTCCATGCCCGCCCCTGCTCTTTCCGGCCCGCAATACCTGCGCGAGGGCCTCAAACTGGTGTTGAGCCCCGGCCTGCGCCTGTTTGTGCTGCTGCCGCTGGCAATCAACCTGGTGCTGTTCGTCGGCTTGATCTATTTCGCCGGCCATCAGTTCAGCCTGTGGGTCGATAGCCTGATGCCGACGCTGCCCAGTTGGTTGAGCTTCCTCAGCTACATCTTGTGGCCGCTTTTCGTGGTGCTGGTGGTGTTGATGGTGTTTTTTACCTTCACCATGCTCGCCAATATCATCGCGGCACCGTTCAACGGTTTTCTCGCAGAAAAAGTTGAAGTGGTGGTGCGTGGCACCGATGACTTCCCGCCGTTCAGTTGGGGTGAGCTGGCCGCGATGGTGCCGCGTACCCTGGCTCGTGAGATGCGCAAACTGGGCTACTTCCTGCCACGCGCCATCGGCTTGTTTATCCTGTCGTTCATCCCGGTGGTCAACCTGATCGCGGCGCCGTTGTGGCTGCTGTTCGGTGTGTGGATGATGGCGATCCAATACATCGACTACCCGGCCGACAACCACAAGCTGGGCTGGAACGAAATGCTCGCCTGGCTGCGCCAGAAGCGCTGGCAGAGCATGAGCTTCGGCGGCATCGTCTATCTGGTACTGCTCGTGCCGGTGGTCAACCTGCTGATGATGCCGGCGGCCGTGGCCGGGGCCACGTTGTTCTGGGTACGCGAGCAAGGCGCCGAGGCGATGACGCGGCAAAACATGGCCAAGTCATAAATCCATCATCCCAATGACACAATGACGACATGGCCCGCAGAGACACTGTGGGTCATGACGACAGCCTCGCTTCACATCACCTTAATTACCGAAACCTTCCCGCCGGAAATCAACGGGGTGGCCAATACCCTTGGCCGCCTGTGCGAGGGGTTGCGTGCGCGCGGCCATCAAGTCGAGCTGGTACGTCCTCGCCAGGGCGCCGACCAGAGCCGCCCCAACGACGACCAACTGCTGCTGTGCCGCGGCTGGCCGCTGCCGGGTTACCCGGGCCTGCAGTGGGGCCAGTCGTCGATGCACAAATTGCTGCGGCGCTGGACGCGCCAACGCCCCGATGTGCTGTATATCGCCACGGAAGGGCCGTTGGGGCTATCGGCCCTGCGTGCGGCACGTCGCCTGGGTATCAGTGTGGTCAGCGGTTTCCACACCAATTTCCAGCAGTATTCGAACCAATATGGCTTGAGCGTGCTGAGCCGTATGGTCACCCATTATCTGCGCTGGTTTCATAACCGCTCGACCTTGACCCTGGTGCCGAGCGCCAGCCAACGCCTGGAGTTGGAACGCCGCAATTTCGAACGCCTGGGAATGCTGGCGCGCGGGGTCGACAGCCAATTGTTCCACCCGGCCAAACGCGATAACGCACTGCGTGAAAACTGGGCGTTGAACAGTGAACAGATCGCCGTGTTGCATGTAGGCCGCCTGGCCCAGGAAAAAAACCTGGGGCTGCTCAAACGTTGCTTCGAAACCCTGCAAGACAGGTATCCACTGCATCAGATGAAACTGGTCATCGTCGGCGATGGCCCACAGCGCGCAGCGATGGAAAAAGCACTGCCCGAAGCGATTTTCTGCGGCACTTTGCGCGGTGAAGAATTGGCCCGGCATTACGCGTCGGGCGACGTGTTCCTGTTCCCCAGCCTGACCGAAACCTTCGGCAACGTCGTGCTGGAGGCCATGGCCTCAGGGTTGGGGGTAGTGGCATACGATCAGGCGGCGGCGACCCAGCACATCCGCCACGGCTACAACGGTGTGACTGCGATGCCGGGGGATGAAGAAGCCTTCTGCGATGCGGCCAACTGGTTGCTTGAAGAGCGCGAGACCTTGCGCAGGGTGCGCCTGAATGCGCGTCAGCATGCCAGTCGCCAAGGCTGGCCAGCCATTATCGAGCAATTCGAGAACCAGTTACGTGGTGTGTGCGCGCAGGGTTTTACCCCATCCAAACCCGCCACACCTGCACTGAACGATCTGCGAGTGCCGTAAGTCGGTTCACCACGCCTCCCGGCACGCCCCCTAAAACCGGTCCCAATCTTCACAATCGTCTCTGCGTACCCCCCGAATCACCGAGCTACAACGGCATATTTCGGGAACGTCACGCTGCCAGTCACCACCCACATGACACCTGCTATCGAAGGTGTTTTCCTGTTGGACCACCCCGAATCAGGCAGGTATTTCTCACGAAAAATTGATAGAGAGCGTTATGTCGACACTGATCAATGGGCCAATGGCTCCGCAATTGCTGCACCACAACGCGCAGACCCAGAACACTGCACAGGCTCCCGAATTGAGGCGCTCCGGCGGCGGATATGAAATGGCGATGTATGGAAAGGAAACCCCGCCCAATTGGGGCCAACCACGGCCTGAACGTACGGATTACGGCTGGAATCAGCCACTGCCTACCCACCCGGATTACGACAGTTACCGTCCGCGTCCTACCCGCCCGGAATACGACAATCACCACCGTCCGTACGCAACCCGCCCGGACTATGACAATCATCGTCCTTACCCAGCCCGCCCGGACCACGACAATCACCGTCCTTACCCAACCCGCCCGGACTACGATAATCACCGACCGCAATACACCCGACCTGATTATGGCTGGAACCGCCCGCTACCTACCCGACCGGATTACGACAGTCACCGTCCGCACTACCCCCGCGCGGATGACGGCTGGAACCAGCCGCAACATACCCGCCGGGGTAACAACCCATACCGCGACCTGTGACAGGACAACGCAGTGAATAGCTGAAACAAAACGGGAGGCAGGGTCTTCCACCCCCTGCCTCCCGTTGAAAACCGCATATTTACCTGCCATTCAAACCAGGGTCGTCAATGCCTCACGACTGAACGGCAGGATGTCACTCTCGCGTCCTTCGCGCACCTTCACCGCCCAATCCGGGTCCACCAGCAGTGCGCGCCCTACGGCTACCAGGTCAAACTCCTCGTTGTTCAGGCGCTCCAGCAGTTTTTCCAGGCTCGCCGGCTGTGCAACTTTATCGGTGTTGACCATGAACTGCAGGAACTCGCCATCCAGGCCGACGCTCCCGACCGTGATGGTTGGCTTGCCGGTGAGTTGGCGGGTCCAGCCGGCCAGGTTGAGGTCGGAGCCTTCAAACTCCGGCTCCCAGAAGCGACGGGTAGAGCAGTGGAAAATATCCACACCGGCGTCGGCCAACGGCTTGAGGAATTCTCCCAGCGCCTGCGGGGTGTGCACCAGGCGCGCGGTGTAGTCCTGCTGCTTCCATTGGGAGAAACGGAAAATGATCGGGAAATCAGGGCCGACAGCGGCGCGGGTCGCCTGGATCAACTCAATGGCAAAGCGCGAACGGTTGGCCAGGCTGCCGCCATATTCGTCGGTGCGCTGGTTGCTGCCTTCCCAGAAGAACTGGTCCACCAGATAGCCGTGGGCACCGTGGATCTCCACACCGTCCATGCCGATGCGTTGGGCATCCTTGGCGGCTTGGGCGAAGGCATTGATCACGTCTTTGATGTCTTGGGTGGTCATGCCATGGACAACGACGGCGCCATCCTTGAGTTTTTCCATCGGACCATATGCCGGCACGCTGGCGTCCGGTTCGGTGCCGATGCGGCGCACACTGCCCACATGCCACAGCTGCGGGACAATCTTGCCCCCTTCTGCGTGTACGGCGTCGACCACTTTTTTCCAACCGGCCAGTGCGGCATCACCGTAGAAATGCGGAACATTCGGGTAGCCGTTGGACGCTTGATGCCCCACCACGGTGCCTTCGGTAATGATCAGCCCCACGCCGGCGGCAGCGCGGCGGCGGTAGTACTCGATGACCTTGGAATTGGGCACGCCACCTGGGGAGAACGAGCGGGTCATCGGCGCCATCACTACGCGGGTCGACAGCGTCAGTGCACCGAGCTGGAACGGTTTGAACAAGGCTTGGACAGGCATGGGAGCGCTCCACGTGAGACTGGATTTATGATGCCGATAATATGGTGAGATCAGGGTGCTTCATAGCACTATTGATCTGGGTGATTAAGGGCTAAAAGCGAAGGCCGCTAACCTGTGGCTAGGGAGTTTGCTCCCTGGCCACAAGTAAGGGAGATGTTCAGCTCAGGGCTTTTTCGATGGCATGGACGATCGTTGGATCGTCCGGCGCGGTGCGCGGCGAAAAGCGTGCAAGCACTCGCCCATCCTTGCCCAGCAGGAATTTTTCGAAGTTCCAGGTGATATCCCCAGGAAACTCTGCGCCCTCGCCCGCCAACAAGCGGTAGAGCTGATGGCGATCATGGCCATTCACATCAAGCTTGCTGCCCAATGGAAACGTCACGCCGTAGTTGAGGCTGCAGAACGCCTGGATTTCTTCCTCGGTGCCCGGTTCCTGGCCTGCAAACTGGTTGCAAGGCAGGCCAAGCACGGTAAAACCCTGGTCCTTGTACTGCTGATAGAGGTTTTCCAACGCCGCGTATTGCGGGGTCAGGCCACATTTGGAGGCCACGTTGACCACCAGTACCACTTGCCCCTTGAAAGGCGCCAGCGGCAGCTCATGTCCGTCTAAAGCTTTGAGTTTCAGGTCGTGGAAAGCGCTCATGACGAACTCCAGATATCCCATGTTCTTCGCATTGCGGCTCTGCGAGATTACAACCCGCAAGCCTGCAATCATAGACGCCGATTGCAAAACTCGCCTGCGAGTTACTGAGCGGTAGGCCAGGGCAAAATCGGAATCGCGGTCACCGCATTCTGCGGGCTGCCTTCGATCAAACGGTCGCTGTAGACCAGGTAAACCAGGGTATTGCGCTTCTTATCGAGGAAGCGCACCACTTGCATGGTCTTGAACACCAGGGAGGTGCGCTCCTTGAACACTTCGTCGCCGTCCTTGAGTTCGCCCTTGAAGCGAATCGGCCCGACCTGGCGGCAGGCAATCGAGGCTTCGGCGCGGTCTTCGGCCAGGCCCAGGCCACCTTTCACACCGCCGGTCTTGGCGCGGGACAGGTAGCAGGTCACGCCATCAACCTTGGGGTCGTCAAACGCCTCGACCACAATGCGGTCGTTGGGGCCGACGAACTTGAACACCGTCGATACCTGGCCGATTTCTTCTGCGCTCGCCAGCAGCGGCATGGCCAACAGCAGGCCGAGCAATCCTTTCATTACGCGCATCGTGTATTCCTTTGGTTAAACCAGGATCAGGTTATCGCGGTGAACCAGTTCCGGTTCGGCCATGTAACCCAATAGTCCGACAATCGCGTCAGACGATTGCCCAATGATTTTCTGCGCTTCCAGCGCGCTGTAGTTGGCCAGGCCGCGGGCGATCTCACGGCCGTCCGGCGCAACGCACACGACCATCTCGCCACGGCGGAAACTGCCTTGCACCAGCTTGACGCCCACCGGCAGCAGGCTCTTGTTGCCTTGAGACAAGGCCGACACAGCGCCATCGTCCAGCACCAGGGTGCCACGGGTTTGCAGATGGCCGGCCAGCCACTGTTTGCGCGCAGCCAGCATGCCGCGCTCCGGCGACAGCAGCGTACCGATGCGTTCACCGGCCTTGAGGCGGTCCAGCACACGCTCCAGGCGCCCGCCGACGATAATGGTGTGCGCACCGGAACGCGCAGCCAGGCGTGCGGCACGCAGCTTGGTCTGCATGCCACCACGGCCCAGGGCGCCACCGACGCTGCCGGCCACGGCGTCCAGGGCCGGATCATCGGCACGGGCTTCGTAGATCAATTGCGCGTCGGGGTTATTGCGCGGGTCGGCGTCGAACATGCCGTCGCGGTCGGTGAGGATCACCAGCAGGTCGGCTTCCACCAGGTTGGCTACCAGGGCGGCCAGGGTGTCGTTGTCGCCGAAGCGGATTTCGTCGGTGACCACCGTGTCGTTTTCATTGATCACCGGGATGACCTTGAGCTCCACCAGCGCACGCAGGGTACTGCGGGCGTTGAGATAGCGCTTGCGGTCGGACAGGTCGTCGTGGGTCAGCAGGACCTGCGCGGTGTGGCGGCCGTGCTCGGCGAAGCTGGATTCCCAGGCTTGCACCAGGCCCATCTGGCCAATGGCGGCGGCGGCTTGCAGTTCGTGCATCGCGCTGGGTCGCGCGGTCCAGCCGAGGCGGCTCATCCCGGCGGCAACCGCCCCGGACGACACCAGCACCAACTCGACACCGGCCTCATGCAAGGCCACCATTTGCTCGACCCAGACGCTCATGGCTGCGCGATCGAGCCCCTTGCCATCCGCCGTCAGCAACGCACTGCCGATCTTCACGACCCAGCGCTGCGCACCTGTCACTTTGCTCCGCATCATCTTCAACCTTAAAGTGAGGGCCGCGCGACCCAGCGCCGCCCATAACGTTATACCCGGATACCAAAACGCCGCTCTATAAGGAGCGGCGTTCAAGTTTATCGCAACGAATCAGTCGCGCACGTAAATGATTTCCGGGCCATCTTCATCATCCACGTCTTCTTCGTCCCAATCATCGTCGCCGATGTCATGGACCGACTTCACGCCGCTGCGGCGCAGGGCACGCTGGTCATCCAGGGCCTGCAGCTGAGCACGGGCTTCGTCTTCGATGCGCTGGTCGAGCTCGGCCAGTTCGGCCTTGTACACCGGGTCGGCCGCCAGGCGGTCGGCGCGGTCTTCCAGGTAGCGCATGATGTCGCGGGTCAGGCGCTCGGTGCCTTCTTTGGCGATGGCCGAGATCACATAGACCGGGCCTTCCCACTCCAGGCGGTCGACGATTTCCTTGACGCGGGCCTCGTGTTCTTCTTCGAGGATCTGATCGCACTTGTTCAGTACCAGCCAGCGATCACGCTCAGCCAGGGACGGGCTGAACTTGGTCAACTCGTTGACGATCACTTCAGCGGCGTCCGGCGCGCTGGTGTCATCCAGCGGGGCCATGTCGACCAGATGCAGCAGCAAACGGGTACGCGACAAGTGCTTGAGGAAGCGGATGCCCAGGCCCGCGCCATCGGAAGCACCTTCGATCAGGCCGGGAATGTCGGCGATCACGAAGCTTTTCCAACGGTCGACGCTGACCACGCCCAGGTTCGGCACCAGGGTGGTGAACGGGTAGTCGGCGACTTTCGGCTTGGCCGCCGAGACCGAGCGGATGAAGGTACTTTTACCGGCGTTCGGCAGGCCCAGCAGGCCCACGTCGGCAAGTACTTTCATTTCCAGCTTCAGGTCACGCTGCTCGCCCGGCTTGCCCGGTGTGGTCTGGCGCGGCGCACGGTTGGTACTGGACTTGAATCGGGTGTTACCCAGACCGTGCCAGCCGCCCTGCACAACCATCAGCTTCTGGCCGGCCTTGGTCAGGTCGCCAATCACTTCCTGGGTCGCGGAGTCGATGATCGTGGTGCCGACCGGTACGCGCAGTACCAGGTCCTCGCCTTTTTTACCGGTGCAGTCGGTGCTGCCGCCGTTGGAGCCACGCTCGGCGTCGAAGTGCCGGGTGTAACGGTAGTCGACCAGGGTGTTGAGGTTTTCGTCGGCCATCATGTAGATGGAACCGCCGTCACCGCCATCACCGCCGTTGGGGCCACCGTTTTCGATGAATTTTTCGCGACGGAAACTCATGCAACCGTTACCGCCGTCGCCTGCTTTTACTCGGATGGAAACTTCATCAACGAACTTCATAACAAAACGCCTCTCGCCTCTTGGACGAGCTTAAGAAACCAAGACATAAGACTCTTGCAAAAATGAGCGCAGCGACCTCAAGCAACGACCGCAATTCCTGCTGCTCTCGCCCATTACAAACAGCTTTGCAAGAGACTCACTCCACAAACGAAAAAGCCCCGTCGCAAGACAGGGCTTTTCCAGCGATCTCGCGATTAAGCTGCGACAACGCTCACGTAACGGCGGTTGAAAGCGCCTTTTACTTCAAACTTGATCACGCCTTCGATTTTCGCGAAGAGGGTGTGATCTTTACCCATGCCTACACCGTAACCGGCGTGGAATTGGGTGCCGCGCTGACGCACGATGATGTTGCCCGGAATGATTTTCTGGCCGCCATACATCTTCACGCCAAGGCGTTTGGCTTCTGAGTCGCGACCGTTACGGGTACTACCACCAGCTTTTTTGTGTGCCATGAGTCAATTCTCCTAGTGAGGAATTAGGCTGAAATTAAGCCTGAATACCGGTGATTTTGATCTCGGTGTACCACTGGCGGTGGCCCATACGCTTCATGTGGTGCTTACGACGACGGAACTTGATGATGCGGACTTTATCGTGACGACCTTGGGAGATCACTTCAGCCACAACGGTAGCGCCAGCAACAACTGGAGCGCCGATGTTCACGTCATCGCCATTGGCGACCAACAGAACGCGATCAAAAGTAACGGATTCGCCGGTAGCGATTTCCAATTTTTCGATCTTCAGGTATTCACCTGGGGCGACCTTGTATTGCTTGCCACCAGTAACAATTACTGCGTACGACATGGTATTTCTCCGATAATCCTGCTCACCCAGCTCTTTATAAGAAGAGGTATTGGCTGGCATGGCTGCATGGGATGGACGTCCCGAATGCAATTGCGTAAGGCAGGTGCTGCCCAGGAAGTTCAGGGTGCGCGATTGTACGCAAGCTATAGAGGCCTTGCAAGTGGCCGTCCATCGCGCCTTGACACTGCGGGGTCAGGGTCCTAGCATGCCGCGCAACCCTTCTGGAGCGACTGTCGCTGATGCAACCCCAAGCTTTCTACCGCGCGGTCGCGGACGATTTTAGCGCCGTCGACGGCATCATCAAGCAGCAGCTGACGTCTAAAGTGCCGCTGGTCTCCAAAATTGGCGACTACATTACGTCGGCGGGCGGTAAACGCCTGCGTCCTTTATTAGTGTTGCTGTGCGGCAAGGCCCTGGGCCGCCAAGGCGATGACCTGCGCCTGCTGGCAGCAACTATCGAATTCCTGCACACCGCCACCCTGCTGCATGACGACGTGGTCGACATGTCCGGCATGCGTCGGGGTCGCGAGACCGCCAATGCCATGTGGGGCAACGCTCCCAGCGTCCTGGTGGGCGATTTCCTTTACTCACGCTCGTTCGAAATGATGGTCGAACTGGGTTCGATGCCCGTGATGAAAATTCTTTCACAAGCCACGCGCATCATCGCCGAAGGCGAAGTATTGCAGCTGTCGAAGGTCCGCGACGCCAGCACCACCGAAGAAACCTACATGGAAGTCATTCGCGGCAAAACCGCGATGCTCTTCGAAGCTTCGACCCATAGCGCAGCCGCCCTGTGTGGCGCGACCGCCGCACAGGCTGAAGCCCTGCGCACCTTTGGCGACCACCTGGGCGTGGCGTTCCAACTGGTGGATGACCTGCTCGACTACCGTGGCGACGCAGAAACCCTGGGCAAGAACGTCGGCGACGACCTGGCCGAAGGCAAACCGACCCTGCCGCTGATCTACACCATGCGTGAAGGCACCCCGGAACAGGCTGCGCTGGTACGCAAGGCGATCCAGAAAGGCGGGATCGAAGACCTGGAAGCCATCCGTGCAGCCGTTGAAGCCTCCGGCTCCCTGGATTACACCGCGCAACTGGCGCGCGACTTCGCGGCCCGTGCCATCGCGTGCCTGGAAGCCCTGCCGGCCAGCGAATACCGGGACGCCCTGGTCGAACTGAGTGAGTTCGCGGTCGCGCGTACACACTGAAATACCTGCATGTGGGAGCCCCCCTCCCACATTCAAGCCTATTACCAATTCCCGCCCCTGGCCCAATTCCCTATATAATGTGCGACTTTTAGCCCTCCTGACTTTCAAGGAACTTTAGTGAGCACGTTGCCACCCTGCCCAAAATGCAATTCCGAATACACCTACGAAGACGGCGCCCAGCTGATCTGCCCGGAATGCGCCCATGAGTGGTCCGTCAACGGCGAAGCCGAAGCGGCCAGCGACGAAACCGTGAAGAAAGACTCTGTGGGCAACGTCCTGCAAGACGGCGACACCATCACCGTGATCAAGGACCTCAAGGTCAAAGGCACGTCCCTGGTGGTCAAGGTCGGCACCAAGGTCAAGAACATCCGCCTGTGCGACGGCGACCACGATATCGACTGCAAGATCGACGGCATCGGCCCGATGAAACTCAAGTCCGAATTCGTCCGCAAGGTCTGAATCTGCTGGGCCCATCCCGCGCCCGCCGCGGGGTGGCGTTTCGCCATCTCCTTTGACCGAACGCAACGGTCCATCCAGAAAACCCAGAAAACCGCCAATAGACACTTGCTATTCGACGAATAAGAATTATTCTCATTGAAACCCATCAAGGAGAATGAACCATGACTTATTTGATCGATGCCTGGCTGGACCGCCCACACCCCTACCTGCGGATTCTGCATCGGGAAACCGGTGAGGTTTGCGCAGTACTGGAAGAAGAAGCGTTGAACGAACTGCAGGATCAGGGTGACCTGGACGTCAATGGCTTGAGTTCAAGTGAACCCGGTGTGCTGAAAGAGGTGGTGAGAAACCTGTTTCTATTCTGCTATGCCCGAGCGTTGCGCCCGGCGACGGAGCTCAATGGCAAGTTCCATCCATGAACACACCCGCAAAACACTGTGGGAGCGAGCACGCTCGTTCCCACAGATAATCAGCAGGTCTTACAGAACGTCGAGCAGCTCGACGTCGAATACCAGAACGCTGTGCGGTGGAATGCTGCCAACGCCTTGAGCGCCGTAAGCCAGTTCGCTCGGCACGTACAGACGCCATTTGCTGCCGGCATTCATCAGTTGCAGGGCTTCGGTCCAGCCGGCGATCACGCCACCTACCGGGAATTCTGCAGGCTGACCGCGCTCGTAGGAACTGTCGAACACAGTGCCGTCGATCAGGGTGCCGTGGTAGTGGGTACGTACTTGATCTTCACGGGTTGGCTTGGCGCCGGTACCGGCAGTCAGCACTTCAAATTGCAGACCGGAAGCGAGGGTGGTGATGCCATCACGCTTGGCGTTTTCCGCCAGGAATGCCAGGCCGGCGCCAGCAGCGGCTTCAGCTTTGGCAGCGGCTTCGGCTTGCATGATCTCGCGGATGACTTTGAAGCTTGCAGCCATTTGCTCTTGGTCAACACGGCTTGGCTTACCACCGAAGGCGTCGGTCAGGCCGGCCAGGATCGCGTCCAGGCTCACGCCCGGTGGTGGGTTGTCGCGCAGTTGGTCGCCCAACTGACGGCCGATACCGTAGCTGACGCGGGTTTCGTCGGTGGACAGATTAACTTCGGACATGAAGAGGCTCCGCTGTAGGGCCACACAGGAAAACGCCGTTTCCCGCGCCGCCCAGAACTAAAAGGGCCAGCAGACTAGCACACATGCGTCGTCTGTGATGAGCCCTGCGCACGTACCTATCTACCGCCGTCGTTCCAAGCCGGCATCTCATGCTGAGGCTCCTTCCATCACATTGGAGACGGTGCCATGAGCACACCCTCTGCATCCCAACTTGAGCAACTGCATGCGCAGTTGCTTGAGATTGATCCGAGCCTGCGCAGCCAAGCCAGCAAGCCTGCCCCACCGCCCCAGGAGCTGACTGACCTGGAAAAATTGAACGCCACGCTCAAGCAAGCCAACCACACTTTCCTCGACCAGGCGCGTGCGCTCTATCAGGACCTGGCCCAAGTCGACCTCAGCCAAACCGGCGGCAAGGCGTTGTTGACCCGCCTGCGGGCCAAACTGAACGAACAGTTGCAAGACCTTGATGACACCAGCTCCGTCACCGGTCAAGGCCGTCAGACCTTCATGCGCTACGCCGCCGGCAGCACGGCACTGGAACGGGAGGCCAGCCTCAATATCAAGGACCATCTGCTGAACCCGGTCGACCTGCGCATGCTTGAGGATTGCTCACGCGTGCCGTCGTTGCGACCAGGCATCTATGCATTGACGTTCACCTATCAGGAGCAAAGCGTCGAATTCGCCGGCGCATTTGTATTGACGCGCCAGCCGAGCCCGGTGGTCGATAGCCTGACCAGCGATGCCGCGCTCGGCCCGGTACTGCTCTTTACGCCATCGGCGGGCCTGTATGGGTTCGATACCCTGCTCGAACTCGACCAGAGCCTGAAAGCGAACATAGCCGAGCGCGGAGAAATCCTCCGGCACTTGCCGGTGCGTTATCAACACTTGGGCGTCGCCGACATCTGGCCGCTGGAGCTGCGGCCGATCGACGACCTGCTGGTGTTCGAACACAGCTACCAGGCGCTGCTCGACAAACGTCGCCTGGACATCGACCTTGCGCTGAGCCTGGTCAATAACCCGCGCACTGACAGTGCGCAGTTGATCGAAGAGCTGGACGCCGCTATCAGTGCGGCCCTGCCCGACCTGTCCCAGCGCCTGGCAATGCGGCGCCAGCGCCTGCTGGAGTGGGCGTTGCATAAAAGCTTGCCCGACTGGTACCGCAGCGCCGATGACGCGAAGCAAGCCAACCTGGCGGACTGCATCGTCCAGTACAACCAGGCCCGGCAGATATTTCTCGAACTGTTCGGCTCCTGGATAACCCCTGGTGCCCTGGCCCATTACCAGTTGCTCGAACAATTGGCCGACCAGTTGGAGATCCATGACCTCGACCCGCAGCAACTGCTCGTCACCACCCGCCGCGAAGTGGAGGATGTGGGCGCCTACGTGCAACAGCGCAGCCTGGTGGATGTCGCCCTCGCGGGTTTGCACAGCGACGACCGTCTGCCCGGCTCAGCCTTTCTCAAGCACACCACCCTGAGCTACGCCGGCGCACCGTTGCAAGGTCGCCACGCGCACCTCACGCCACAAAGCCTGCTCGACCTGTTGCAACCGCTGGACCCGCGCCTGGAGTTTGCCGCTCAGCAGAAAAAAGCCGTGGCTACGCCCGAAATCCGCCAGGCGACCAAAGCCATGCTCGATCGACGCCTGGCACTGTTGGCCTATACCGCCAACCTGCAAGGCCACTTGAGCGCGGCCGACTATCAATTGTTTGAACAATTGCGCAGCACGCCCGGCTCGGCGCTGCGTGCGCAGACCGTGCTGCTGCATGGCGCGCAGCTCAAGGACCTGTGGCTGCTGCGCGAGAACGACGCCAACGGGCAACCCAAACGCTTACTGCTGTGCACTCCCGACTCACCAAGGGGGCAAATGTTTATCGGCTTCAACAGCCTGCGCGAATGCCAGACGCACATTCTCGCCTGGGCGGCGGACACGACCCGGCATAACGGAAAAACCATGGTCGACTACCTGCTGGAGCAAGTGCCACAGCGCTTTCGGCCGACCATGCGCATTGTCGCCAGCAAGCTGGGTTTTCGACCGGATGCCATGGAGCACGAGGAAGTCACCCTGGGTAAGCCCTGCACCCACAATGCCTGCCTGGACGCCATGGTTGAGCACCTGATGGCGCAATTGATCGACGACTATGAATACAGCAGCCCGCTCTGGCTGCGTTCCGCCTCTCAAACTGAGCGCATCCGCCTGACAAGCCTCGCCGAAGATGCCGAAGGCGCCTTACGCACCTACAACGCCCGGCCGGATGCGGAGGCCAACTTCCCGACCTTTGCCGCGTATGTGCATGAGCAGGCCACCCTCAGCCTCAACAAGCTGTTGGGCCGGATGCACAACAAGGTCGACCCGGACCTGGTTTTTGCCTACACCCCCAAACCGTTGTTGGGCCAAGGGCCGAAACCTGTGTCCTACACCGAACTGTATCGCGACGGGTACGCGGACAACGTGGGGTTTATCAACGAAGACTTTTCCAGCTCTGCGACGTTTCGTGGCCCGCCCGGTGTCGACCTGAGCGCGCTGACCCCGCAGAAGGTCGCAGCCGCGGTAAGAGGCGTATGGATCGGCAAACGTTACACCGACCTGGTACACACGCAATTGCAGGCCGCCAACAACCCGGGCTATACCGAAAGGCGCAATGCCACGCTGAAGATCACCCAGTTGCAAATGCAAAATGCCGCTCTGCAATCACGTCTCGAAGGGCATATCGCCAGTGTCGACCTGAGCTGGTTGACCCAGGCGATCAGCAGCCTGGGCCAGAGCGCAGTGACCCAGCGCACCGCCTACAAAATACATCGCCTGTTTATCGACGGCAGTTGGGTCATGGGCGTTTACCTGTTCAGCCACGCGGATAACCCGGTGCTGCTGTACACCCCGAATGCCCCGGATGGCATCAGTTTTCGTGAAGCGAAACTGTTCAACTACCTGCTCAAGACCCTCGATGGTGCGGTGGAATATTTCTGTAGCCGCACCGCGCAGCAGTCCCAGGCACGTATCCGGGATGTACTCGAAACCGCCAAGAAGGGCCTGCCCGACGACATCAACCGCACCAGCCCCAGCCGCCCCCATTACGACAGCATCGAGCGCGTCACGCCCTTGACCGACCTGCGTCACGAGTTCTACAACATGGTATTGCAACGCCGGATCGACGACGTCCACGCCACCACGGTGAACCGTACGCAGATGATCATGGGCATTGTCTGGACCTGCGTCGAATGGGTCACCGCCATCGCGACCATTCCCTTTCCGATTCTCAGCCTGACCCTCGGCGGGTTGCTCGCCTTCAAGGATGCGCTGCTCGCGCTCAACGCGTGGCACCAGGGTGACCGCGACGGTGCATTGCTGCATTACATCGGGTACCTGGCCAACCTGGGCGGTGCGCTGCTGTTTGACTTGAGACCTGCCTTTCGCGGGCCGTTCAACGCACTGCGTCCGACACTCAAAACCGGCAAACAGGCGGCTGACAGCGCACTGCTCAAACAACTCGAACCCACCAGCCCGCCAGACATGCAACCGCTGCTGTTCGATGGCCAACCCTACTGGATCAAGCCCTCCCCGGATGCCCTGGGCCGCCACCTGCTCTATCGCCAGGACCCGGCCTCCGGCCAGATGCGCTCGACCGCACGCTTGGTCAACCAGGATACCGAGGGTCGCTGGGTGCGTTCCGGCGTGACCGGTGGCGGGCGCAAGAAATATGAGCTGCTACCCGAAGAGGTCGACGACACGCTGGCGAAATACGAGATTTCGCCCAGCGAAGGTAAATATTTCCGAGCCGTACTCGATGAAGGCTTCAAAGCCCGGCTGGTCACCAATTGGGATCCCGACGTCATCGGCGCTACCCAGCGCTACGTCTACGACCAGTTGCAGCCGCTACGCAATGCCTACGTCGGCCAGATCGAGCAATTGACGAAGGATGCCGAGGCTTTCTTCCTGCGTCCCCGCGTACACCCCATCAAGCCGCAAGTCCCCCCAGTGGCCGCAGAAACCGCGCACGCCGAACTGCTCAAGCTTTTGTTCTCGCCGGGTAAACAGCTGCTCATCGGCGCCCATAATGCGTCCATCGCCAGCAAACAATTGTTGATCGAAAACATGCAGTCCCTGGCCGAGCAAGGGCTCAAGCGGCTGTACATCGAAAACCTGCCGGTTGACGGGTTTCGCAGCAAACTGAAGATCCTCAACCGCGAAGTCGAAGGCAATGTCGCGGTGGCACTTGAACGCATCACTGAGCATCTGGCCAGGGTCGATCACGCCTTGGGGTTCGCTGCCGATGCGCCTTTCAGTTTCCGCAAGCTGGTGCTTGAAGCGCACAAACACAACGTGATCATCGATGGGCTGGATGCGTCGAGCTCCTACCACATGGAGCACGTACTGGCCCTGGGCGACGGCGAGCGGCTTATCCCACGCTCGAGCCGGCTGCGAAATTTCTATTCGCACCAGGCAATTGCGCGCAACGTGAAAAATCGCCCCGGGGAAGGCTGGATCGCCCTGGTCGAGCAGGACCGCATGGGAAGCCACGCGATGACCACCGGCCTGGCCGATCTGCAAAACACCTTGGCGCTGCGCGTTCAAGACGTGGCACCTGACCAGCCCGTGGGCGTCTGGGTCGACACCTTGCCTGCGGCGCAGTCCAGGGGGCATCTCACGTTGTCGCTGTCGACGAACCTGCACGTGCGCGCCCAACCGGCAGTGGCGCAGGCGCCTGCGGCCAGGGCCGGCACCACGCACTTCAACGAGTTCGACATGCCCCACGCCATGAAGAAGCAGGCCGGGCAATTGGCAGCGTCTCATCGTGGCCTGGATACACGCTACGCCTTGCATCAGGGCGACCCTCGCCAGGCCACGTTCGCTGAGTTCGTGCGTATTCGCGAACGCTTGATCGAACGCGCCGAAGCCTTTTTTGCCGGGTACACAGCGCCACGACGCAGTGCCCTGGCTTACCTGGCCAACCTCACGAACGAAGAGGACCTGATCAAGCGCCTCTTTCAACAAAAACTCGGGCTTGTCATCGGAGAAGCGCACTCGGCGCAGTCGAGTAAGGAGTTCCTGATCAAGCACATGAAGCTGTTGAAGAAACAGGGGGTAAAAACGCTCTATGTCGAACACCTGCTGACCGACCTGCACCAGCACGAACTGGATATCCTGCATGACACGCTGAAAATGCCCAGCGGCTTGCAGGCCTACCTGAATGCCCAGGACCAGGGCCATATGCTCATGTACACCGGGCCGAACACTTATACCAACGTGATCAAGGCCGCCAACAAATACGGGCTGCGCGTGCGCGCCCTGGATTGCACTGCCAGCTACCACACCAAAGGGGCCAGGGGCAGCAGCCCGCGCAACACGCTGTTCAATTATTTCGCCAACGAAGTGATCAAGGCCGACCAGGCGGCGTTCGGGCCCCATAAGTGGGTGGCGTTCATGGGCAGCGGGCACACCGATATGAACCTGTTGGTGCCCGGTATTGCCCAGTTGCAGGATGCCGTCAGCCTGCATGTGCGCGATGCCGCCGCCGGCACTGCACGCATCCTGCAACAGGGCGGCTGGGTCGTGGATGAGACCAGCTCATTGGCCTTGCGCAGCGACTTCACACTGCAGGTCGGTGTCGCCGGCAGGCGCGCCATGCGTCCACCCGCGCCGCCAAGCCGCGAGCGGTTGCGCCTCAAGGGACACTTCATCATCGAGCGGCCATCGGCCTACGAGACGAACCTGGTGCACCATTCCAACAGTGGCGACATCGTGGTCACGCCGATTCAGATCGATGACATGGGCCAATTCTTCATCAACCGGTGGGAGGGGATTCGCGACAAGCGTTTTGTCTATCAAAGCCAGCTGATCGAAGCGCTCAAGTACGAGATCCATCTGACACCGGCACCGTGATGCCTCGGGGGCTCCTGCCCGCACGTCGGCCGGGGGCCCCCTTTCGATCTACCGGACAAAAGACATTTCAGATTCTGGCCGTGCTGCCGATATGGCCTACATACCTCAGCTGGCTCAAACAACAACACCGCCCAGCATTCAGATCACACTTTGCGGAGCTTTCAATGAACAGCTGGTTCGGTAACATCAGCGTCAACCTCAAACTGGGCCTGGGCTTCGGCCTGGTGCTTGTCCTCACCTCGATCCTGGCATTGACCGGCTGGACCAGCCTGGGCGGCCTGATCGACCGCAGCAACTGGATGAGCGACATTACCCAGCTCAACGCCTCGCTGACCAAACTGCGCATTGCGCGCCTGCAGTACATGCTCGCCAACGGCGACGAAACCGTGGCCCAGAACGTACAAGCCAACCTGGATACGTTCGCCGCCCAGCAACAGAAGCTGCTGGACAGTTTCAAGAGCCCGGAAAACCTCAAGCTGCTCAACGAGCAGAAAGGTGTCATCACTGCCTATCAACAATCCCTGAACAAAATGCGAGAGGCCTACCGTAACGGCAACGCCTCACGCCAGGTGATGGGCGACAAGGCCGATATCGCCAACGCCCAGATCAACGCGTTGGAAGCCACCGTGAAGCAAATGCCTGACAGTTCGGAGCACCTGGCGCAGTTCCAGGCCGTGGCCGAAGCCAAGATGCAGTTCCAACTGGCACGCTTTGAAGTGCGCGGCTACACCGGCGATACCAACCCGGACACCGAAGCCCGCGCCGCCGCACAGATTGAAAAAGCCATTACCGGCCTGAAAGACCTCAACAGCGTCTTCGGCGCCAGCCAGCAAAGCGCACTGAGCGCGCTGGAAACCGCGCTCGGCGCCTACCGCAGCGCCCTGCAGAACTACAAGGCCGCTAACGCGAATATCGTCGCTGCCCGCGCCGAAATGACCACCCAGGGTGCCGACATCGTCACGCTCAGTGACAAGCTGTATGACATCCAGCTCACTCGTCGCGATGCCGAAAGTACCCAGGCGCGCAGCCTGCAACTGATCAGCACCCTGCTGGCGTTGCTGGTTGGCATCATCGCTGCCTGGGTGATCACCCGCCAGATCACACGCCCACTGCAAGACACCCTGGCGGTGGTCGAGCGCATCGCCTCCGGCGATCTGAGCCACAACATCCAGGTCACCCGCCGCGATGAACTGGGCGTGCTGCAACAAGGTATCCAGCGCATGGGCACCACCTTGCGTGAATTGATCAGCGGCATCCGTGACGGTGTGACGCAAATCGCCAGTGCCGCCGAAGAGTTGTCGGCCGTTACCGAACAGACCAGCGCGGGCGTCAACAGCCAAAAGGTCGAGACCGATCAGGTCGCCACCGCCATGCACGAAATGACCGCGACGGTGCAGGAAGTCGCGCGTAACGCAGAGCAAGCCTCCCTGGCGGCCTCCGACGCTGACGGCCAAGCCCGCGAGGGTGACAAGGTGGTCGCCGAAGCTATCGCCCAGATCGAGCGCCTGGCTGACGAAGTGGCGCGCTCCACCGACGCCATGTCGCATCTGCAACAAGAGAGCAACAAGATCGGCAGCGTGATGGACGTGATCAAGGCCGTGGCCGAGCAGACCAACCTGTTGGCCCTCAACGCCGCCATTGAAGCCGCTCGTGCCGGTGAAGCCGGGCGTGGCTTTGCCGTGGTCGCCGATGAGGTACGCGGCCTTGCCCAGCGCACGCAGAAATCCACCGAGGAAATCGAAGGCCTGGTCGCCGGTTTGCAGAACGGCACCCAGCAGGTGGCCAACGTGATGAACAACAGCCGCAGCCTCACCGACAGCAGTGTCGAGCTGACCCGCAAGGCCGGCGCCTCCCTGGAAAACATCACCCGTACGGTGTCGAACATCCAGTCGATGAATCAGCAGATCGCGGCGGCCGCCGAACAGCAAAGTGCCGTGGCTGAGGAGATCAGCCGCAGCATCGTGAATGTGCGCGATGTGTCGGAGCAGACGGCGACCGCCAGCAACGAGACCGCCAAGTCGAGCGTGGAACTGGCGCGATTGGGGAGCCAGTTGCAGCAGATGGTCAGTCATTTCCGGGTGTAAATAGCGCTATCACTGTGGCGAGGGAGCTTGCTCCCGCTGGGCCGCGAAGCGGCCCTGATCAAGTTGATGCCGATTCGGACTTGAAAGCCCAGTGAATGCTTTGGGGGCTGCTACGCAGCCCAGCGGGAGCAAGCTCCCTCGCCACAGGCAAACTTAGACATACTCGGCCCTCCGTGAGTTGGGCCTTACCTCCAGCGCACTTACCGGAACACGTGAGCCTTGGGACGCAGGTCGAATGCGTCCTTTGAGATAGCAACCCCGGCTACTCACTGGGTTTGCAAAAAAAACCGCCCTACTAAGGCGGTTTTTTATTGCCTGCGATAAAACGCACGACAACGCCCCCCGTGGAAGCAACTCCACTACAGAGACGAAAACCCACCGCCCAGCGCCCCGCTACGCGCCAGGAAACGCCCCGAGCGCTGACCATTGGCCTGCCCCTCGCTGTAGCTCAACACGCCATTGACCCACACCCGCTCAATCCCCTGCGCCGCCCGCTGCGGCTCCTTGAAATCCGCCACATCCCGTACGCGCAATGGGTCGAACAACACCAGGTCAGCCCAATACCCCTCACGAATCTCACCACGTTCGGTCAGGCCAAACCGCGCCGCCGACAGGCCGGTCATCTTGTGCACCGCCGTGTGCAGCGGGAACAGCCCTACGTCCCGACTGAAATGCCCCAGCACACGGGGAAACGCGCCCCACAAACGCGGATGAGGGAACGGGTCTTCAGGCAACCCATCGGACCCCACCATCGACAGCGGATGCGCGAGGATGCGTCGCACATCTGCCTCATCCATCCCGTAGTACACCGCGCCAGCCGGTTGCAGGCGACGGGCAGCGTCCATCAGCGAAAGCCCCCATTGGGCGGCAATGTCCTGCAGATCGCGCCCGCCCACTTCCGGGTGCGGCGTCGACCATGTGATGGTAATGCGAAACGCATCGGTGACTTGCTTCAAGTCCAGGGTCGATGAGCTGGCCGCATAGGGATAACAATCACACCCCACCGGATGGGTTTTCGCCGCCTGCTCCAGCGACGCCAGCAATTGCGGACTGCGCCCCCAGTTCCCCGCACCGGCGCATTTGAGGTGAGAAATGATCACCGGCGCCTTGGCGTGCCGACCAATCAGAAACGCCTCATCCATGGCCTCCAGCACCGGTTCGAATTCGCTGCGCAAATGGGTGGTGTACACCGCACCGAAGGCCGTCAGCTCTTCACTCAGTTGCAGCACCTCATCGGTCTTTGCATGGAACGCGCTGGCGTAGGCCAGGCCTGTGGATAAGCCCAGGGCACCCGCCTCAAGGCTCTCCTGCAACTGCCCACGCATAGCAGCAATTTCATCCGGTGTGGCGGTACGCTGCAAATCGTCCATGTGGTTGCTGCGCAGCGCCGTATGGCCAATCAATGCAGCCACGTTGACGGCCGGCTGGGCGCCTTCGACCGCAGCGCGATAATCGGCAAAGCGCGGGTAAGTGAACGCAGCGCGCGTGCCCAGCAGATTCATCGGGTCCGGCGGATCGCCGCGCAAACTCACCGGCGCGGCGCTGATGCCACAGTTGCCGACAATCACCGTCGTCACGCCCTGACTGAGCTTGGGCAGCATCTGCGGATGGCGGATCACCACCGTGTCATCGTGGGTGTGCACATCGACAAACCCCGGCGCCAGTACCAGGCCGCGGGCATCGACTTCATGTGCGGCGGTGACCGTTGCCAGATCACCGATCGCCTCGATACGCCCAGCCAAAACCCCCACATCGGCGAGATAGCCCGGCGTGTTGCTGCCATCAATGATCAGCGCCTGACGTATCAACGTGTCGTACTTCATCTCAATCTCCAAGGGGCAGGCTGTCGGGGCCGCCGCGATAATCGTCCAGGGCCAGCTTGATCCGGCGCAGCCGCTCCTGGTTGTCGTCCGGCTGGGCCAACGCCAGCTCGGTGGCAAGCAGATCTATGGCCAGCAGCATGCCGTAGCGCGCTGCGGTGGGCTTGTAGATAAAACTGGTTTCGGCCGGTTGCAGCGCCAGCACGACGTCCGCCAACTGCGCCAACGGCGAGTTGGCCAGGGTGATCGCGATGATGCGTGCCTCGTAGTTGCGCGCCAGTGCGACCACGTCGAGCAATTCAGGGGTCAACCCCGTGAGCGAGCAGACGATCAGCGCCTGTTCCGGCCCCAGTGTCGCCGCCGTGACGCGCATCATCACCGGGTCATGGCTGGCGGCAATCGAATAACCCAGGCGCACCAGACGCACCTGCAACTCATCGCTGCACAGGCTTGATGGGCCGCCCATACCGAAGGCATGGATCATCCGCGCCTTGCTCAACACACTGACCGCATCGGCAAAACTCGCCTGGCTGAACCCTGACAGGTGCTGACGCAGCGTGGCCTCGATATCGCCCAGGATCTGTCGATGAAAGGCCGATTGCTCCGGCAACCCCGCCGGGTCCAGGAAGCGGCTGCCGACGCCGCTGGCCTGCGCCAGTTGCAGGCGCAGGTCACGCAAGTCGCGGCACCCCACACTGCGTGCAAACCGCGATAACGTGGCCGTGCTGACCTCGGCCCGCAACGACAACGCCTCCAGGCTGGCCGACGCCGCAAAGCCCACATCATCGAGCATCAGCTTGGCGATACGGCCTTCACCGGCACTGAATGAATCCTGGCGGGCGCGAATCTGGTAGAGGATGTCCATGGTGGCTCCGGGTTACACAATCAGGCTCATAGGACCAGAGACAAGCCGTAGGTCAGGCCGAACGCAATCACCGAAATCAGCGTCTCCAGCACGGTCCAGGTCTTGAAGGTCTGGATGACCGTCATATTGAAGTATTCCTTGATCAGCCAGAAGCCGCCGTCATTAACGTGGGAAAAGATCACCGAACCTGCGCCGGTAGCCAGCACCAGCAACTCGGGATGTGGATAACCCAGGCCCATGGCAACCGGTGCCACCACGCCGGACGCGGTGGTCATGGCAACGGTGGCCGAGCCCGTGGCAATACGCATCAACGCAGCAAACAGCCAGCCCATCACCAGCGGCGACAGCTGGAAAGCATGGGCCAGGCCGAGAATTTCATGGGTGACGCCTGCATCCACCAGAATCCGATTCAAACCGCCGCCCGCCCCCACCAGCAAGGTGATGCTCGCGGTCGGCGCCAGGCATTCGTTGGTGAACTTGAGGATCGATTCGCGGTTGAAGCCTTGGGCGATCCCCAAGGTCCAGAAGCTGACAAGGGTCGCCACCAGCAGCGCGATCACCGAGTTGCCGATAAACAACAGGAACTGATTGAACCCGGTGCCCGGCGTGGAAAGCACGTTGGCCCAGCCGCCGATCATCATCAGCACCACCGGCAACAGGATGGTGCCCATGGTCAGTGTGAAACTCGGCAAGCGCGTACGCGGTTCGCGCTCGATGAACTGACGCTCCAGCGGGTTTTGCGCCGGCAACTGAATACGCGGCACGATGAATTTGGCGTAGACAGGGCCTGCAATGATCGCCGTCGGAATACCGATCAGGATCGCATACAGCACGGTCTGCCCCACCAACGCGTTATACGCCAGCACCGCCATCATCGCCGCCGGGTGCGGGGGCACCAGCGCATGCACCACCGACAGGCCGGCCACCATCGGCAGGCCGACCATCAGGATCGACACGCCCACCCGCCGCGCCACGGTAAACGCGATGGGCACCAGCAACACAAACCCGACCTCGAAAAACAGCGGCAACCCCACCAGGAACGCAATACACACCATCGCCCAATGCGCGTTACGCTCGCCGAAGCGGTTGATCAACGTACGCGCCACCTGCTCGGCGCCACCGGACTCGGCCATCATCTTGCCGAGCATGGTGCCCAACGCGACCACCAGCGCAATATGCCCCAGGGTTTTACCAACGCCCGCTTCATACGAGCCCATGATCGTGTCCGCCGGCATCCCGGCCATCAGCGCCAGGCCGATGGACACCAGGGTGATGACGATAAACGGGTTGAGTCGGTAACGTGCAATCAGCACGATCAAAGCAATGATGGCGATGGCAGCGTATGCCAATAGCCCGAAGCCCGGTGATGCGGCCATGCGGTACTCCTCGGAAAGGGTCACGTCGAATAGGTTGTGAAACTCATAAATCATTCCTCGGTGGTATTTTCAATTTTTATGAAATTAATTTTCGCCCACGGATAAGCGCCGTCGCGTTGGGATATGCCCAACACCTGTGCATGAAAATCCGGGGGGTGTTCTTACATGAAGATCAGAGAACAACGGAAACTCAGGCGCCCGCCCCAAGTCATAGAATGCGCATTCACTCACGCCCAGGAAAACCGACCATGATTCGCTCATCCCTCGCCGCCGGCGCCCTGCTGCTCGCCCTGTGCGGCACAGCTTCAGCTGCCGATAACGCCGTGTTGAACAAGTGCATGGACAGCGCCAACACCACCGCCGACATGGTCGGTTGCAATACCCAGGCCGCCAAAGTGCAGGATGAACGCCTGAACAGAGCTTACAAGACTGCGCTTGCCGCTCAGGACGGCCCACGTAAACAGCAACTGCAAGACGTGCAGCGCCTGTGGATAAAGTACCGTGACGCCAATTGCGCCTTCGCCGGCAGCGCAACCGGCGGCAGCATCGATCAGGTCAATGGCTCGGGCTGCGTGGTGGACATGACCCAGACCCGCGCCCAGGAATTGGAAGACCTGGTCGGGCCTTGATCAATCCGGTTGAACGCGGGCACGCTTGAGCAGCTTCTTGCAGCGCTCCGACAAATGCAGCACCCGCAGGTGCTTGCCCGCCTTGGCGTAACGCTCGCGCAAGGTCATCAACGCGGCAATCGCCGAATAGTCGACAAAGCTCAGGTGACGGCAATCCAGCGTCACCTGGGCCGGGTCATTGGCCGGGTCGAACTGGTTCAGAAACGGCGTGGTCGAGGCGAAAAACAATGTGCCGTGCAGGCGGTAGAGTTTGCTGCCATCGGCCTCCAGCGACTCATCGGCGTACAGCTCACGCGCCTGTTGCCAGGCGAAGTTGAGCGCCGCAATCACAATGCCGCATAACACAGCGGTCGCCAGGTCAGTGAACACCGTGATCACCGTCACCGCGAGAATTACCAGCACGTCGTTGAACGGCACCTTGTTGATCACCCGCAGCGACGCCCAGGCGAAGGTCTGCTGGGACACCACGAACATCACCCCGACCAGCGCCGCCAGCGGAATCCGCTCGATCAACGGCGACAGAAACAGAATGAACAACAGGATCATCACCCCGGCAAACACGCCGGAAAACCGCCCGCGCCCGCCCGAGCTGAGGTTGATCACGGTTTGCCCGATCATCGCGCAACCGCCCATGCCGCCGAACAGTCCCGAGACCATATTCGCCGCGCCCAGGGCGACGCTTTCACGGTCGGGGTAGCCACGGGTTTCGGTGATTTCGTCGGTGAGGTTCAGGGTCAGCAGGGTTTCCAGCAGCCCGACCATGGCCATCAGGAACGCATAGGGTGCGATGATGCCGAGGGTTTCCAGGGTCCAGGGGATTTGCGGCAGCGCAAAGGTCGGCAAGCCGCCGGCAATGTGGGCCATGTCGCCCAACGTGCGCGTCGGCAGGCCAAGCAGGTACACCGCCAGGCCCACACCCAGAATCGCCACCAAGGCAGGCGGCACGGCGCGGGTCAGGCGTGGCAGCAGGTAGACGATGGCCATGGTGACCAGTACCAGGCCCGCCATCACATACAACGGTGTGCCGCTGAGCCAGGTGTCACCGCTCTTGAAGTGCTCCAACTGCGCCAGCGCGATGATGATCGCCAAGCCGTTGACGAAGCCGAGCATCACCGGGTGCGGCACCATGCGCACCAGCTTGCCCAGGCGCAGGACGCCAAAGGCAATCATGATCAGCCCGCCCAGCAACACCGTCGCCAGCAGGTACTCCACGCCGTGCTGCACCACCAGTGCGACGATCACCACCGCCATCGAGCCGGCGGCGCCCGAGACCATACCCGGCCGGCCGCCGAACAACGCGGTGAGGGTGCAGATGATAAAGGCGCCGTAGAGCCCCATCAGCGGGTTGAGGTGGGCCACCAGGGCAAAGGCGATGCATTCGGGCAGCAGCGCAAAAGACGTGGTGAGGCCGGCCAGGGCATCGGCGCGCAGACGGGAGAGCTTCATGAGGTACCAGGGCATTGCGGGGATAAGGCGGGGAATGGTACGGAAATGAGGCGGGTGGGGATAGCCTTATGGACCGAGTCGTGCCTATCGGGAGCAAGCCCCCTCCCACAATTGACCGCGTTCCAGCTTTGGAATGCAGGCAACTGTGGGAGGGGGCTTGCTCCCGATAGGCAGCGCCACGGTATCAAACGAACATCAAACCATCTCGTGGCGAATCCACTCGATCACCGACTGACGCCTGGGCTCCCATCCCAACAACTCACGGGCCTGTTTGCCCCGCACCCGGCTGTTGGAGCCCAGGCCATAGTTGGCCATTTCATAGCCCCACTCGGCTTCAGCTTCGGCCAATGGCCAATCCTGGGGTTGACCCAGCTTCAGGGCTTCGGCCATGGCGCGGGTCATGTCGGCAAACGCCGCTTCGCCGCTTTCTACAAAGTAGAAAGTGCCCGGTACGTTCCGGGTCAGGGCCAGCAGGTACAGAGCCACCACGTCTTCAATATGCACGTTGGACCAAATGTTCTGCCCCGGGCCGACATGGCGCACCACCCCACTCTTGCGCGCCTGCTTGAGCAAACGCGGCAATTGCACGCTGTCACGCTTCACGCCCAGGCTGTGGCCGTAGATCAGGGTGTTGCAGATCACCGCCGAGTTGACGCCCTCTTGGGCGGCAGCGAGGATCAGATTATCGATGGCCACCCGCGCGGCCTTGTCGACCGTCGGCTCCGGCAGGTTGTCTTCAAAATAGATCACATCGCTGGCCTTGCCGCCCGACGCATCACCCACGATGCTCGAACCGCTGGTGTGCAGGAACGGCTTGTTCGAACCTTTCAACGCGGCGAGCAACGTTTCTACAGCGCCACGATGGTCGCTGCTGGCGGCGTTGATCACTGCATCGGCTTGTTGAGCCTGCGTGGTCAACAGCGCGGCATCCTCGAGCGTGCCGATCACTGGGGTGATGCCCAGGGCGGTCATTTCAGCGGCCTGTTCGGCGCTGCGTACCAGACCGGTCACGGTGTGGCCGGCCTTGACCAGGCCGGTGGCGATGGAGCCGCCGATAAAACCGGCTGCACCGGTTACGAATACGTTCATGGAGTGTGCTCCTGACGAGATCAATGTGGGAGCCAGTATCTGCCCCCCATCCCCGTCAAATAAGCCCTCCGCGCCCAATTCACTCTTGCGCTCAAGTCACGAATCAGCGGGCATACCGCGCCAGCTTGGCCTGGATAAAGTCCAGGAAGCACTGGATGCGCAGCGCCAGTTGCGAGTTGCGGTAAAACACCGCGTTGATCGGCTGGCGGTAACCACTGTTGAATGTTTCCAGCACCGGCACCAGGCGCCCGGCGTGGATGTCTTCGAAGGTCATGAAGTTGGACAGGCAGCAAATGCCCTGCCCTTCCAACGCCAGATGCCGCAGGGTCTCGCCGCTGGAGGCGGCGATGCCGGGTCGGATCAGCCAGCGGTCGCCTTCCACGTGGCGCAGCGGCCAATGGTTGAGGGTTTCGGTCTGGGTGAACCCCAGCAGGGTGTGATCCGCCAATTCGGCCACCGTGCTCGGTGTGCCGTACTGCTTGAGGTAGGTGGGGCTGGCCAGGATGTGCAACGGCGACCAGCCCAGGGAGCGCGCATGCAGGGTCGAATCGGCCAGCGTACCGATGCGGATGGCAATGTCGGTGCTCTGTTCCAGCAGGTCGATGATCAGATCATCGCTGTTCAGTTCCAGCTGGATATCGGGGTAGAGGCTGCGAAATTCGGCGATGTACGGCAATATCCCATGCAGCATGAACGGTACGGCAGCATTGATGCGCAAGCGCCCGGCAGGTTTTTTCTGGCGTGACGACAGGCGTTCTTCCAGCTCATCCATCTGCGCCAGGATCACCTTGGCCTGCTCAAAGAAGTACTTGCCCTCTTCGGTCAGGTCCATGCGCCGCGTGGTGCGATTGATCAGCGTCGTCTCGAGCTTGGCTTCCAGGCGCGACAGGGTGCGGCTGACCGCCGACGGCGTCTGACCGACCTGCTCCGCCGCAGCGGAAATCGAGCCGCATTCAATCACGCTGACGAAGGTTTGTAGCTCATCGGATCGGGCTTTCACAGACTGTCCTCTTTTCGGGTGCCTGCAAAAATACCCTTAACGGGAACGCACGAATAAGCCTTTTCAACCGCCAACCAGCAAATGACCGCCCAATAGCGCCATGCCGACAAAAAACACGCGCTTGAACACCGCCGCACTGATGCGTTGGCGCACGACCTGGCCGAGCCACATCCCCAGCAACGCAGGCACCATGGCCAACAGTGACGCATTGATTTCCCCAGCGCCCAACGTGCCACGCCAAAGCAGCCCGGCCGCCAGTGCCAGTGTAGAAACGCTGAACGACAGCCCCAGCGCCTGCACCAGTTGATCGCGATTCAAGCCCATGGCCTGCAGATACGGCACCGCCGGGATCACGAAGACGCCAGTGGCCGAAGTGATGACGCCGGTGATCAGCCCACACACCGGGCCCAACCAGCGTTCGGTCTCAGGCTTGACCTTGAACGTGGGCAAGCACAACCCGCTCAACGCATACACCAGCAACGCAGCGCCCAACGCACGCACCGCCCCATGGCCACCGTCCATTCCCAGCCACTGCGTACCGAGCCCGGTGCCGAGGAAAATCAGTAGCAGCATCGGCCACAGGCGCTTGAGCAAGTCACTCAAATGGCCGCCAAAGGCCAGTTGCCAGTGGTTGGTGACCATCGAGGGAATGATCAGCAATGCCGCAGCCTGTGCCGGTAACATAGCCAGGCCGAGCAACCCCATGGCCACCGTGGGCAGGCCAAGGCCAATCACACCCTTGACGGTACCGGCCAGCAAAAACGTGCCAGCTACCCACAACGTCAGGGCCGGGCCTATGTTCTGGTAGAACGCGAGGAAAGTATTCATGCCGCGATTGTGGCGTTTTTCGAGCTGGCCGAAAATTCGCCATATACTGAGGCAGACTCTTGTTTTGCCGTAGGCACATGCCATGCACTTTGACCTGATCGACCTGCGCCTCTACTTGCATATCCTCGACACCGGCAATATCACCGCAGGCGCGGCGCGCAGCCATTTATCACTGGCGGCGGCCAGCGCACGCATCCGCGCAATGGAAGCGTCGCTGGGGGTCGAGTGCCTTGAGCGCGGCCGTCGCGGTGTCACGCCCACCGCCGCCGGCAAAGCCCTGGCCCGGCATGCCCGCTTGCTGTTGCAACAGGCCGAGCACTTGCAACAGGACCTGGCGGAATACGCCAAAGGGATCAAGGGCCAGGTACGCCTGTTGTGCAACACCACGGCCCTGAGCGAATACCTGCCGGAATTGCTGGCGGACTTTTTGCGCGAACACCCCAACCTCGAGATCGACCTGCAGGAACTGCCGAGCCTGCGTATCACCCAGTCCTTGCGCCAAGGCACGGCAGACCTGGGGATCATCTCCGACGCGGTGGATACCCACGGCCTGCAAACCCTGGCGTTTCGCGATGACCCGCTGGTGTTGATCCTGCCCCTCGAGCATCCCTTGGCAGCCGGCACCGTGAGTTTTATCGACAGCCTGCAACACGACTTCGTCGGCCTGAGCGCCGACAGCGCGCTGTCGATCTACCTGGAGGAACAGGCGCTGCACAGCGGGTTTCGCTTGCAGACGCGCATCCGTGCCGAAGGGTTTGAGGGGGTGATGCGCATGGTCGCCCGCGGTGCCGGCCTGGGCATCGTGCCCCAGGCCGCCCTGGACCGCTGGCCGTCGCAGCGCCGCTTCAAGGCCCAGCCATTGCGCGAAGCGTGGGCCTGTCGACAGCTGCTGCTATGCGCACGCTCGTTCGACCATCTACCGGGTTACGCCAGGGCTTTGTTCGACGCCTTGGCCTTGCCCTTGCGGAAAAAACCGTAGTACACCGCCGACAGAATCAGCAGGAACGGCACGCCGAACACCAGGGTCATCTTGAACGCCTCGGTGAAGTACGTGGTGATCATCACCGCCCCCATCAACACCAGGCCCAGCAAGGTGCTGTAGGGAAACAGCCGCAGTTGGAACGACAGCTTCGGCCCGCCATGGCGTTGGCGATAGCGGCGGAAGAACAGGTGCGTGAGGAAGATCATGAACCAGGTGAAGATCGCACCGAACATCGAAATCGCCATCATCAGGGTGAACGAGCTTTCCGGGTACACCACGTTCAACAAGGTCGCCAAGGCAATCCCCGAGCTGGACAACAGCAAGGCATTCAGCGGAATGCCGCTCTTGCTCAACGCCCCCATGGACTTGGGGGCAAACCCTGCACGCGACAAGCTGAACAGCATGCGCGTGGTGATGTAGAGCTGGCTGTTCATCGCCGACAGCGCCGCGATCAGGATCACGAAATTCATCACGCCGGTGGCGCCGGGAATACCGATGGTCTGCATCACCGTGACAAACGGACTCTGGGTTTGCCCGGCCTGGCTCCACGGCACGATGGCAAGCATCAGGGCCAGGGTCAGCAGATAGAACACCACCAGGCGCACGATGGTCGCACGAAAGGCCTTTTTCACTGCCTGCTCGGGGTCTGCCGCTTCACCGGCGGCGACTGCGATCATCTCCACGCTCAAATAGCTGAAGATCGACACGATCACCGCGATCCACATACCGCTCAGGCCATGCGGGAAAAAACCGTCGTGAGACGTGTAGTTGTGCACGCCGTATTCCGGGTTGCCGGAGCCGAACACCACGTACACCGCAAGGATGATGAAGCCGACGATGGCGCTGATCTTGATCGTCGAGAACCAGTACTCGAAGTTGCCGAAGGTTTTCACGCTGATCGCATTGAGCAGGATCAGCACACTGGAAAACGACACGATCCACACCCACTCCGGCACATTGGCGAACCAGTACTTCATGTACATCGCCACCGCCGTGACCTCGGCACCCACCGCCAGCACAATCGCCGCCCAGTACGCATAGCGCACGAGGAAACCGGCCAGCGGGCTGATGTAGAACTCGGCATAGGCGCCAAAGGAGCCCGAGGTGGAGTGAGCCACCGTCATCTCCGCCAGGCAGCCCATCAACAGCAAGGTGATCAACGCGCCGATGGCGTAGCTCACCAGCACACTGGGCCCGGCGTAGCCGATGGCATAGGCGCTGCCCATGAACAGCCCTGTGCCGATGGCGCCACCGATGGCGATCATGCTCATCTGGCCGGAGGTGAGCTGGCGCCTCAGGCCCAGTTCGCGGTGGGTGATCTCTGCAAAGCCGTGGTCTGGCGTGGTCACGTGGTGTGCCCCTTTATTATTGTGATTGCACAGTGGGTGTGGTGTTGGCGCAGTTACTGTGGGAGGGGGGCTTGCTCCCGATGGCGGTCTGAAGTCAAAGCATTGGGTGACTGACACACCGCTATCGGGAGCAAGCCCCCTCCCACATTTAGACCTGCATGCCTGTCAGGTGACGCTGTTGCGCACCTTGAATTGCGGCTGGTCCCAGGTGCGGTTGTCGAGGATTTCGCCAAGGATCTGCACGGCGTCAAATACCTCGGTAAAGCCGGTGTAAAGCGGGGTAAACCCAAAGCGCATGATGCGCGGCTCGCGGTAATCACCGATCACGCCACGGGCGATCAACGCCTGGATCACCGCATAGCCTTCTGGGTGTTCGAAACTCACATGGCTGCCACGCCGGGCATGCTCACGGGGCGTGATCAACACCAGGCCGTGGGCGGCGCAACGGGTTTCAACCAATGCGATAAACAGGTCGGTCAACGCCAGGGATTTTTTGCGCAGGCTGGCCATATCGGTCTGGGCAAAAATCTCCAGGCCGCATTCCACCATGGCCAGCGAAGTGATCGGCTGGGTGCCGCACAGATAACGCGCGATGCCGACGCTGGGGGCGTAGGTCGATTCCATGGCGAACTGTCGGGTATGCCCAAACCACCCCGACAACGGCTGGCGCACCACATCCACCAGCGCCGGGTTGACCCACACAAACGCCTGGGAACCCGGCCCACCGTTGAGGTACTTGTAGGTGCAGCCAATCGCGTAATCGGCCTCGGCCTGGTGCAGATCAATGGGGACTGCACCCGCAGAGTGAGCCAGGTCCCAGAGGCTCAGCGCGCCGCATTCGTGGCTCAAGGCAGTGAGCGCCTGCATGTCGTACATGTAGCCGGTCTTGTAGTTGACGTGGGTGAGCATCACCACCGCGACATCCTGGTCGATGGCCTGGGGCAGTTCAGCCGGGCTGTTCACCAGGCGCAGGCAATAGCCCTGCTGCAGCAACTCGGCCAGGCCCTCGGCGATATACAAATCAGTTGGGAAGTTGCTCGCCTCGCTGACGATGACCTTGCGCTGAGGCTGGCGTTGGCGCTGCACGCTCAACGCGGCGCTGAGCACCTTGAACAGGTTGATGGACGTGGTATCGGTGATCGCCACTTCGCCCTCCCGTGCGCCGATCAATGGTGCCAGGCGATCGCCCAGGCGCAGTGACAACTGTGCCCAACCGGCGCTGTTCCAACTGCGAATCAAGCCATCGCCCCATTCCTCGGCGATCACCTGTTGCGCACGCTCAAGGGCCGCCACCGGGCGGGCGCCGAGGGAATTGCCGTCGAGGTAGATCACCCCCGCAGGCAGGGCGAACCGGTTGCGCAACGGGGCAAGGGGATCCTCGGCATCGAGGGCTTGGCAGTGGCTTCGAGTGGTCATGGGCGGTCCTGGTTTTTATAAGTGACGTTGAGCCAAATAATGAACGAAGTTTTAGAGAATTTTCGTGCAAAGTGCCGCGCAACAGGCTAATTAAGCTGTAGGAAATTCGAATTTAACCCCCAAACACGCGGATTTATTCTAAGCATGATTCTCGACACCACCGACCTGCGCCTCCTGCATTTCCTGCAACAGGATGGCCGTATCAGCAACCAGGAACTGGCGGAAAAAGTCGCGCTGTCGCCGTCCGCCTGCCTGCGCCGTTTGCGCCTGCTGGAGAGCGAGGGAATCATCAGCGGCTACCGCGCCGTATTGAATGCCGAGCGGTTGGGCATCGAGCTGGAGGCCATCGTGCACCTGTCGCTGCGCCAGGATGTGGAGGACTGGCATGAGACGTTCATCAAGAAGGTGCAAGGCTGGCCGGAGGTGGCCAGTGCATACGTGATTACCGGAGCGAGCAACTATGTGTTGCGCGTGCAGGCGCGCAACCTCAAGCACTTTTCGGACTTTATCGTGAACCACCTGAACCGCACGGCGGGGGTGATGGATATACGTTCGGAGATTGTGTTGCAGAAGATCAAGGATCGGGACGAAGTGCTCGACCTGGTGGTGCGCAAATAACGCCGACAATACAGATCCAATGTGGGAGGGGGCTTGCCCCCGATAGCGGTGCATCAGTCGACATATCAGCCACTGACACACCGCGATCGGGAGCAAGCCCCCTCCCACATTTTTTGACCGCGTTCAGTCTTCCAGAGCGCGAACTCGCTGCATGCGCTTTTGCTCTACCGGCGCGGCGGCGGCTTGCAACTCAAAGTCAAAATCAATCTGCGCAAAACGCCCTTCCACACCTAGCTCCCGTGCCAGCTGCGGGTCGTCACTGAAACGGATCTGGGCAATCAACTCATCGCGTGTCGCATAGGCAAAGTCATCATGCAGGTACGGGTCATCCGACAGGTTGATCTGCGTGGTCAGGTGCCGGTACCCAGGCGCCGAAATGAAGAAGTGAATATGCGCCGGCCGCTGCCCATGACGCCCCAGTTGATCGAGCAATTGTTGAGTTGGGCCGGTTGGCGGGCAGCCGTAGCCGGACGGCACGATGCTGCGAAAACGGTAGTTGCCCTGGGCATCGGTCTCGATGCGCCGGCGCAGGTTGAACTCCGATTGCGTGGAGTCGAACCACGAATAAGTGCCGCCGGTATTGGCCTGCCACACATCCACAATCGCCCCCGCCAGTGGCTTGCCGTCGGTGTCGCGCACCTGCCCGCGCATAAACAGCGGCACCGCGTCGTCCAGGCCATCATCCAGCCGTGCTTCGTACTTGCTCAGCGGCGCCCCGGCCACATACAGCGGGCCTTCGATGGTGCGCGGCGTGCCGCCGGACTTGCCCGCTTGCTCATCGGCAGCGTCCATCAGCAGGTCCAGGTAATGCTCAAGGCCAAGTCCGGCCGCGAGCAAACCGGCTTCCTGGTGCTTGCCCAGCTCATTGAGGTAATTGACCGCCTTCCAGAACTCTTCCGGAGTCACTTCCAGGTCTTCGATGATGTTTACGGTGTCGCGCAAAATACGGTAGATCAGGGTCTTGGTGCGCGGGTTGCCGCCGTCATTGAGGTTACCGCTGACTTCTTCAAGAAACTGTTGGGCGTGCAGCGTCTGGGACAGTCGGATGGACATGGTGCATTCCTCATCTTGTAGTTATTCGGTGTAGAAGCAGGCTTAACGGTCGTCGTCATGGATCGACGATGGGTGACGACACAGAGCGTTGACCTCGATCGTCATATAAGGGAACAGCGGCAATTGCATCAGCAGGTCGTGCAGCGCTTGCACGCTGTCGACATCGAACACGCTGTAGTTGGCGTAATGCCCGGCGATCCGCCACAGGTGGCGCCACTGGCCCTCTTGCTGCAGGCGCTGCGCCAAGGCTTTCTCTTCGGCCTTCAAGGCCGCTGCACGTTCGGGGTTCATGTCCAAAGGCAGGTTCACGGTCATTTTTACGTGGAACAACATGGCAGGCGCCTCTTAGTGTTTATCACGACGCGAGAACGCCAGGCGCTCTTCATCGATGGCCAGGCCCAGGCCCGGTGCGGTGGAGACATGCAGTTGGAAATCGCGATACACCGGTGGCTCGGTCAGGATGTCCTCGGTGAGCAGCAGCGGACCGAACAGTTCGGTGCCCCACGCCAACTGGTTCAGCGTGAGAAAGGCATGGGCCGAAGCCAGGGTGCCGATTCCCCCTTCGAGCATGGTGCCGCCATACAGGCCGATACCTGCCGCTTCGGCAATCGCAGCGGTGTGCAATACGGCGCGCGGGCCGCCATTCTTGGCGATCTTCAGGGCGAACACCGAGGCGGCGCCTTCGCGAGCCAGGTTGAAGGCGTCTTCCACACACTCGATAGACTCATCGGCCATGATCGGCGCCGGGCTCGACAGGTTGAGTCGCGCCATGCCGCCACGGTTGTTACGCGAGATCGGTTGTTCGATCAGATCGATACCGTTATCGCCCAGCACCCTGCACGCGCGCAGGGCCACCGCCTCGTCCCAGGCCTGGTTGACGTCGACCCGCACACTGGCACGATCGCCCAGGGCCTTTTTGATCGCGATCACATGGGCCAGGTCACGGTCCACCTCACCCGCGCCGATCTTCAATTTGAACAGGCGATGGCGACGCAGGTCGAGCATCTTTTCGGCCTCGGCAATGTCTTGCTCGGTATTGCCGCTGGCCAGGGTCCAGGCCACCGGCAAGGCATCACGTACGCGCCCGCCGAGCAGTTCGCTGACCGGCAGATCGAGGCGTTTGCCGAGGGCGTCGAGCAAGGCCGTTTCGATGCCGGATTTGGCGAAGGTGTTGCCGCGAATGCTGCGTGCAAGGCGCAGCATGGCCGCGTTGATATTGCTCGCGTCCTGGCCGATCAGCAGCGGGGCGAAGTGCCGGTCGATGTTGACCTTGATGCTGTCCGGGCTCTCGTTGCCGTAGCTCAGGCCCCCGATGGTGGTGGCTTCGCCGAGGCCTTCGATACCGTCGCTGCAACGCAGGCGGATGATCACCAGGGTCTGGTTCTGCATCGTGTGCATCGCCAGCTTGTGCGGGCGGATAGTCGGGAGGTCGACGATGATCGTCTCGATCGACTCGATGGTACAAATCGGCATAACTATACCCGCTGGGTTCTTTATGGGTTTGAGCCGATTCTGCTGCGCAATTTCACGGGCTTCCAATATAGAATTGGTCTCAAGCGATACCCTACAGGTATCAAAGGAGTCGATATGGAACTGCGTCATCTGCGCTATTTCCGGGTACTGGGTGAAACCCTGAACTTCACCCGCGCCGCCGAACGCCTGCACATTGCCCAACCGCCGCTGAGCCGGCAGATCCAGCAGTTGGAAGATGAGCTGGGCGTGACGCTGCTGGAGCGCGGCCGGCCGCTGCGGCTGACCGAAGCCGGACGGTTTTTCTATGAGCACGCCAAGGTGCTGCTGGAGCAGTTGAACACGGTCTGCGACAACACGCGGCGCATCGGCCTGGGCGAGAAAACCTGGCTGGGCATCGGCTTTGCACCGTCGACCCTGTATGGCGTGCTGCCGGAATTGATCCGCCGGCTGCGCAATCACGAGACGCTGGAACTGGAGCTGGGGTTGTCGGAGATGACCACCTTGCAGCAGGTCGAAGCCCTCAAGGCAGGGCGCATTGATGTGGGCTTCGGGCGTATTCGCATCGACGACCCGGCCATCGTCCAGCGTGTGCTGGTGGAAGATCGGCTGGTGGCCGTGCTGCCGGCCGGCCACCCGTTGCTCGACGCGCCCGCGACCCTCGCTCAATTGGCCTCCGAGCCTTTCGTGCTCTACCCCGGCAACCCGCGCCCCAGCTATGCCGACCATGTGATCGCACTGTTCGACGCGCAGGGTTTGAGCCTCAAGGTTGCGCAATGGACCAACGAACTGCAGACCGCCATCGGCCTGGTCGGCGCAGGCATGGGCCTGACGCTGGTGCCGGCCTCGGTGCAGGTGCTGCACCGCGCCGATATCGGCTACACACCGATAGTGGAAAGCACCGCGACCTCGCCGATCATTCTCAGCCGCCGGGTGAATGACCAGTCGCCTGGGCTCAGTCATTGCCTGCAACTGGTGGAAGCGTTGACAAACTAATGTGGGAGGGGGCTTGCTCCCGATGGCGGGGTACCAGTCGATACAGCGTTGACTGAACCACCGCTATCGGGAGCAAGCCTCCTCTCACATTGGATCTTCATGGGCTTCATAGACTGCGCAGCCGCTTGCGCTGCTGGGTCTGGCTCGGCGACTCATCGAACAGCTTGCGATACTCCGCCGCAAACCGCCCCAGGTGGGTGAAGCCCCAGCCCAGGGCGATTTCGGAAATGGTGCGGGTAGCGCCGTGTTCGAGGATTTCCTGGCGCACCGCGCCCAGCCGGTATTTTTTCAGATAGGCCATGGGCGACAGGGCGAAGTACTTGCGGAACGCGTCGAACAGCTTGAACCGGGAGACACCTGCGGCGGTTTCCAGGTCTTCCAGGTGCACTGCTTCGCGGGCATTGTCGTGGATGTATTGCCGAGCACGGATCAGATAGTGCGGCAGTTTCACCCCGAGCACGTCGCGCAATTCTTCGGAGTAATTATTCGGCTGGGCCAGGATCAACCCCTTGATCAACGAGCTTTCCAGGTCCCGGGTAAACGCCGTCTGCTCATACAATTCGCTGCTGTGCTCCAGCTCCGCAATGAAGTAGCGCGCCATGCGCCACCAGGATGCCGAGGCGCCCTCCACCGCGTCCATCACCGACTCAAAACGCAGCGGTGCCTCAATCGGCCGTTGCAGCAGTCCCTCCAGCGACTCACTCATCGCCGCCCGCGTAATCACGACCTGCAACTTGCGGCAATCACCGGAAATCGCCAGTACCTGATGCTCGTTGGGCGAGATGATCACCCCTTGGTCGCGATTGGAACTCAGGCGCTCACCGTTCTTGCTCAACTCTTGCTCGCCCACCAATGGCAGGCTGAGGCTATAGCTGCTGAAGTGCTCGGCGTCTTCGATGTCGATAGTCACATCCGTGCCGTATTCGATCACGCCCAGGGTGGTGGCGCGGGACTTGAGCACATTGGCGCTGTGATGGAAGCGCAGGCGTTCGGGCGTGGCCGTCACCAGGCGATGCGGCCCGCAAATACCGGACATCCAGCTGCGGGCGCCTTCCAGGTCGAAGCGTTGAATCGTTTGGCTGCTCATCAGGGTGCACCCACGGCGGTTAGGCATTTGCGCGCTCTGGCGGCGCGTCGTTGTGGTTTGACAGCAAGTAATGCGCCACGCCCGCTCAATTGCCAGCGGGTGGATAGCAATGGACGACTAAGTGGATAAGCAGTCGGCTTTTGCGACCATCGCCCTGCAAGACAGTAGCGCATCCCGTCACCGCCATGCACTGGGTTGGGTATTTGCTGCCCACTTATCCGGGGCAATTTTCCGGAGCAGGTTCCCCCATTAAGCGGATAGCCCACGCCCTGCCCCGCTGCCTCTAATAAACCACCGATTAGCCCTATCAAAAAGGTGCCTCCCATGAGTGGTGCAAGAAGCGTCGAGCAATGGAAAACATTTATTGAAGGCTGCCTGGATTTTCGCCCGGTGGATGAAGTGTTCCGCATTGCCCGCGACATGTTCACCGAGCCGCAACTGTTCGACCTGGAGATGGAACTGATCTTCGAAAAGAACTGGATCTATGCCTGCCACGAAAGCGAACTGGCCAACAACCACGACTTCGTGACGATGCGCGCCGGGCGCCAGCCGATGATCATCACCCGCGACGGCGAAGGCCAGCTCAATGCACTGATCAACGCCTGCCAGCATCGCGGCACGACCCTGACGCGGGTCGGCAAAGGCAACCAATCCACCTTCACCTGCCCCTTCCATGCCTGGTGCTACAAGAGCGACGGCCGGTTGGTAAAGGTCAAGGCGCCAGGGGAATACCCGGAGGGTTTCGACAAGGCCACGCGCGGACTGAAAAAGGCACGTATCGAGAGCTACAAGGGCTTCGTGTTTATCAGCCTGGACGTGAATGGCAGCGACAGCCTGGAAGACTTCCTCGGCGATGCCAAAGTGTTCTTCGACATGATGGTCGCCCAGTCCGCCACCGGGGAGCTGGAAGTGCTGCCGGGCAAGTCCGCCTATACCTATGACGGCAACTGGAAGCTGCAGAACGAGAACGGCCTGGACGGTTATCACGTCAGCACCGTGCACTACAACTACGTGGCCACGGTGCAGCATCGCCAACAAGTGAATACCGAGAACGGCAGCGGGTCTGCCGCCACCCTGGACTACAGCAAGCTCGGTGCCGGCGACGCGAATACCGATGACGGCTGGTTCGCCTTCAACAATGGCCACAGCGTGCTGTTCAGCGATATGCCCAACCCCAGCGTGCGCTCCGGCTACGCCACCATCATGCCGCGCCTGGTGTCCGAACACGGCCAGCAAAAGGCCGAGTGGATGATGCACCGCCTGCGCAACCTGAATATCTACCCGAGCCTGTTCTTCCTCGACCAGATCAGCTCGCAGCTGCGCATCATCCGCCCGGTGGCGTGGAACAAGACCGAGATCATCAGCCAGTGCCTGGGGGTGAAGCACGAGTCTGACGCCGACCGTGAAAACCGCATCCGCCAGTTCGAAGACTTCTTCAACGTGTCCGGCATGGGCACCCCGGATGACCTGGTGGAGTTCCGCGAAGCCCAGCGCGGTTTCCAGGGCCGCCTGGAACGCTGGAGTGATATTTCCCGCGGCAGCCATCGCTGGGAAACCGGGCCGACGCCGAACAGCGAGGCCATCGGCATCCAACCGGCCATGACCGGCACCGAATTTACCCACGAAGGTTTGTATGTGAACCAGCACCGCAACTGGCAGCAGTTCCTGCTCAACGGGCTCGATCAAAAAGCCTTGAAACTGCGGGAGGTGAACTGATGAACGCGCAATTGCAGTACCGGATCGAGCAATTTTTCTACCGCAAGTCCGAACTGTGCGACGCCCAGGATTGGGACGCCTATGTGCAGTTGTTCGACCCGCAAAGCGAATTCCACCTGCCGCAATGGGATTCGGAACACGTCTATACCCGCGACCCCAAGCGGGAGATGTCGCTGATCTATTACGCCAACCGTTCGGGCCTGGAAGACCGCGTGTTCCGCTTGCGTACCGGCAAGGCGGCTTCGGCGACCCCGATGCCACGCACCTTGCACCTGATCAATAACGTGCGGATTGCCGAGCAGGCGGACGGCACGTTGGAGGTGCGCTTGAACTGGCACACGCTGTTTTACCGCCTGGCCACGTCGGAGCAGTTTTACGGGCACGCTACATATCGTCTCAAACCCCATGGCGACAGCTGGTTGATCATGCGCAAACACACGTTGCTGCTCAACGACACCATCAACTCGGTGCTGGATTTCTATCACCTCTAACCACGTGTAGTAAGCGGGCTTGCCCCGCGCTGGAGTGCACAGCCCTCCTGTTTTTTGGGGCCGCTACGCAGCCCAGCGCGGGGCAAGCCCGCTCACTACAAGTTCGCATGCTGATGTGGAGCACAATGGATGAATCACAAAGTGGCCTTCAGTTTTGCCGACGGCAAGACCTTGTTCTTTCCCGTAGGCGCCCATGAAATCCTGCTGGATGCGGCCTTGCGCAACGGCATCAAGATCCCGCTGGATTGCCGCGAAGGCGTCTGTGGTACCTGCCAGGGACGTTGCGAGTCCGGCGAATACACCCAGGACTATGTGGACGACGAGGCGCTTTCCAGCCTCGACCTGCAACAGCGCAAGATGCTCAGTTGCCAGACCCGGGTGAAGTCCGATGCGACGTTCTATTTCGATTTTGACTCAAGCCTGTGCAACGCTGCGGGGCCGGTGCAGGTGCGCGGAACAGTCAGCGCGGTGCAGCAGGTGTCGGCCAGCACCGCGATCCTGCAGGTGCAGCTTGATCAACACCTGGATTTCCTGCCCGGCCAATACGCCCGCCTGGCGGTGCCCGGCACCGACAGTTGGCGTTCTTACTCCTTCGCCAACCGTGCGGGCAAGACGCTGCAATTCCTGGTGCGCCTGCTGCCGGACGGGGTGATGAGCAACTACTTGCGCGAGCGCTGCCAGGTCGGTGATGAAGTGCTGATGGAAGCGCCCTTGGGGGCGTTCTACCTCAGGCACGTCACCCAGCCGCTGGTGCTGGTAGCCGGCGGTACCGGGCTGTCGGCGTTACTGGGCATGCTCGATGAGCTGGCCGCCAACGGTTGTGAGCAACCGGTGCATCTGTATTACGGTGTGCGCGGCGCCGAAGATTTGTGCGAAGCGGCGCGTATTCAGAGTTATGCCTCGAAAATTGCTGATTTTCGCTACACCGAGGTCTTGAGTGACCCGTCCCCCGAGTGGCCTGGCAAGCGCGGCTACCTCACCGAACATTTCGACCTGGCCGAATTACGGGACAGATCGGCCGATATGTACCTGTGCGGTCCCCCTCCAATGGTCGAATCCATCCAACAATGGCTGACGGATCAGGCGCTTAACGACGTTCAGCTGTATTACGAAAAGTTCACGCAGAGTAATATCTGACCCTCAGTACTTCTGAGGGGCGGATGCGGCGTGCACTTACCCTAAGAAAAACAAGCAGAAGGGAATGTTAATGGCGGATGACATGGTTAACCCGGTGGGCCTCAAGCGTGGCCTGAAGAACCGGCATATTCAGCTGATCGCCTTGGGAGGGGCGATTGGCACGGGGTTGTTCCTCGGCTCGGCCGGGGTACTCAAGTCGGCGGGGCCGTCGATGATTCTCGGTTACGCGATTGCCGGTTTTATCGCATTCCTGATCATGCGCCAGCTCGGCGAGATGATCGTCGAAGAGCCCGTGGCCGGTTCCTTCAGCCACTTCGCGCATAAATACTGGGGCGGTTACGCAGGCTTCCTGGCCGGCTGGAACTACTGGGTGCTCTACGTCCTGGTGGGCATGGCCGAACTGACGGCGGTGGGCAAGTACATCCAGTTCTGGTGGCCCGAGATCCCGACTTGGGTCAGTGCGCTGGTGTTCTTTGTCGCGGTGAACCTGATCAACACCCTGAACGTGAAGTTCTTCGGTGAGGCCGAATTCTGGTTTGCGATCATCAAGGTGGTGGCGATTGTCGGCATGATCGTGCTCGGCTGCTACCTGCTGTTCAGCGGCAGCGGCGGCCCTCAGGCGAGCGTCAGCAATCTGTGGAGCCACGGTGGTTTCTTCCCGAATGGCGGCATGGGGCTGTTGATGTCCATGGCCTTCATCATGTTCTCGTTCGGTGGCCTGGAGCTGGTGGGTATTACCGCCGCCGAAGCCAGTGAGCCGCGCAAGGTAATCCCGAAAGCCATCAACCAGGTGGTGTACCGGATCCTGATTTTCTACGTCGGCGCCCTGACCGTACTGCTGTCGCTGTACCCCTGGGACCAGCTGCTGCAAACCCTTGGCGCCTCGGGCGATGCCTATAGCGGCAGCCCGTTTGTGCAGATCTTCTCGCTGATCGGCAACGACACGGCAGCGCACATCCTCAACTTCGTGGTGCTGACGGCGGCGCTGTCGGTGTACAACAGCGGTGTGTACTGCAACAGCCGCATGCTGTTCGGCCTGGCCGAGCAAGGCGACGCTCCGAAGTCGCTGATGAAGCTCAACAAGCAAGGCGTGCCGATCCGCGCCCTGGCGATTTCGGCCCTGGTGACGATGCTGTGTGTGGTGGTCAACTACGTCGCGCCGAAAAGTGCCCTGGAGTTGCTGTTTGCGCTGGTGGTTGCCTCGTTGATGATCAACTGGGCGCTGATCAGCATCACCCACATCAAGTTCCGCAAGGCCATGGGTGAACAGGGCCTGACACCGTCGTTCAAGACCTTCTGGTTCCCGTTCAGCAACTACCTGTGCCTGGCGTTCATGGTGATGATCATCAGTGTCATGCTGGCGATTCCAGGGATCAGCGAGTCGGTGTATGCGATGCCGGTGTGGGTGGGGATTATCTACATTGCCTACCGGTTGCGGATCAGAAACGCGAAAGTAGCCGTGGCACAGTCATGATCATTCCCACGCTCCGCGTGGGAATGCCGCCCAGGACGCTCTGCGTCCGCCTTCAGAGACGTGACGCGGAGCGTCACAGCCTGCGTTCCCACGCAGAGCGTGGGGACGATCAAATCAAACGCGAAAGTAGCCGTGGCACAGTCATGATCGTTCCCACGCTCCGCGTGGGAATGCCGCCCAGGACGCTCTGCGTCCGCCTTCAGAGACGTGACGCGGAGCGTCACAACCTGCGTTCCCACGCAGAGCGTGGGGACGATCAAACGCGAAAGTAGCCATGGCGCAGTCATGCTCGTTCCCACGCTCCGCGTGGGAATGCCGCCCAGGACGTTCTGCGTCCGCCTTCAGAGACGTGACGCGGAGCGTCACAGCCTGCGTTCCCACGCAGAGCGTGGGGACGATCAAACGCAAAAGTAGCCATGGCGCAGTCATGCTCGTTCCCACGCTCCGCGTGGGAATGCCGCCCTGGACGCTCTGCGTCCGCCTTCAGAGACGTGACGCGGAGCGTCACAGCCTGCGTTCCCACGCAGAGCGTGGGGACGATCAAACGCGAAAGTAGCCATGGCGCAGTCATGCTCGTTCCCACGCTCCGCGTGGGA
>NZ_PYWX01000088.1 GCF_003031675.1 Pseudomonas palleroniana
TTCAGAGACGTGACGCGGAGCGTCACAGCCTGCGTTCCCACGCAGAGCGTGGGGACGATCAAATCAAACGCGAAAGTAGCCGTGGCGCAGTCATGATCGTTCCCACGCAGAGCGTGGGAATGCCGCCCTAGACGCTCTGCGTCCGCCTCTAGAGACGTGACGCGGAGCGTCACAACCTGCGTTCCCACGCGGAGCGTGGGGACGATCAAACGCGAAAGTAGCCGTGGCGCAGTCATGATCGTTCCCACGCTCCGCGTGGGAACGCCGCCCAGGACGCTCCGCGTCCGCCTTTAGAGGCGTGACGCAGAGCGTGGGGACGATCAGCTGCGGTTCATAGCGTTGAGCGCACTCGCCACAACTCGGGGAACAGCACAGTGTCGAGCATCTTGCGCAAATAGCCCACGCCTTCGGTACCGCCGGTGCCGGGCTGGAAGCCGATGATCCGCTCCACCGTGGTCACATGCCGAAAGCGCCACTGGCGGAACGAATCCTCCAGGTCGATAAACTTCTCGGCCAACTGATACAGGTCCCAGTAGCGGTTCGGATCGCGGTAGACCTCACGCCAGGCCGCTTCCACCGACTCATCGTGAACCGTCGCCGCCGTCGGGTCGCGCTCGGCGCGTTTCGGGTCAATCGCCAGGCCGGCCTTGACCATCAGGTTGATCGCCTCGTCATACAGCGACGGCGTGGCAATCGCCACTTTCAACTCGTTCAACAACTCAGGCCGATGAGCGTGGGGCCGCAACAGCGCCGCGCTTTTGTTGCCGAGGATGAATTCGATCTCGCGGTACTGGAACGACTGGAACCCCGACGACTGGCCCAGGAACGGACGGATCGCCTTGTACTCCGACGGCGTCATCGTCGCCAGCACCGCCCAGGCATGTACCAGTTGATCAAAGATCCGCGACACCCGCGCCAGCATCTTGAACGCCGGCGGCAGTTGGCCCAGGCGCACGTGTTCACGGGCGGCCTTGAGTTCGTGGAGCATCAACTTCATCCACAGCTCGGACGTCTGGTGCTGGATGATGAAGAGCATTTCGTTGTGGTCCGGCGACAGCGGATGCTGGGCGCTGAGGACTTTGCCCAGGTCCAGGTAATCGCCGTAACTCATGGACTCGGAAAAATTCAGTTCGGCGTTGTGCCATTCTTCCGGGGGTTGGTAATCAGGCGAGAAAGGGCATTGGCTCATCGCGTGGGCTCCTTGAGCGGGCGGAGAATGGCGCGAACCGGGCTCGCGTCGAGGTTGGCAAACCGCAGCGGCAACGCGATCAACTCGTAGTCGCCCTCCGGTACGTCATCGAGCACGATGCCTTCGAGAATCGCCATGCCATGGCGCGCCACGGCATTATGGGCATCCATGGTCTTGGATTGTTGCGGGTCCAGGGACGGGGTGTCGATACCGATTAGACGTACTCCCAGCCCGGCCAGTCGTTCGATGGTTTGCGGGGCGATGGCGGTGAAGTTCGAATCCCACTCAGTCAGCGGCGCCTGTGCATAAGTACGCAGCAACACGCGCTCCGGCAAGTTATCCACACGCCCGTCCAACTGATGCGGCTGCACCAGCGCGCCGCTGTCCAGGCAATGCAGCACACGGCACGCGCCCATGTACAGCTCCAGCGACACCTCGCCAATGGGTGCGCCGTCCGCGCTGTAATGCAGTGGCGCGTCCACGTGGGCGCCCGTGTGCGGTGACAGGGTGACGCGCCCGACGTTCACCGGGCACTCCGGGCCGAACTGCCACACGCGCTCTTCCTGGAACGGCGTGTCACCCGGCCAGGTCGGGGTCGCCGTGCTCAAGGGTGGGCTGATATCCCACCACGTTTTTATTGGGTTCATCGCAAGGCTCTCACTCGTTATGCGGTGAATGATACGAGGGCCTGCTGCGAATTTTCTTGCGAATTCTGGCGTGAGGCGGGAAATCTTTCGCACTTACTGCGAGGAAAACGCGGATTGACGGTGGGTTATATCAAATAAACACGGCTGCGCTTCTGGGCATCCCGATGTCGAGTTCAGACCACTGGTGCAGCGCCCAAGGCCGTAGGGTTGAGCTTTCCCTACCTTGCCTCGGAGACATCATGTCCAAGCCCATCACCGTACTGCGCGACACCCACCCACTGCCGGTCCTGGACGCGTGTAAATGGGAAAAGCTCGAAGGCGACCCGCACACCGTCAACCTCAACGCCTACACCAGCGAAGACGGCAGCAAGATCATGGGCACCTGGATCTGCACACCGGGCAAGTGGTATGTGGAATATGTGAAGTGGGAATACTGCCACTTTCAGGAAGGCTACTGCGTGATCACCCCGGACGGCATGGAACCGATTCACCTGCGCGCAGGGGATATCTTTGTGGTGGAGCCGGGGATGAAGGGGACGTGGGAAGTGGTCGAGACGGTGCGTAAGTATTTTGTGTTTGCTTGAGCCGCAAAAACCCGGGAGCCGCCAAAGGCAGGCTCCCGGAAAACGCCCTATTCGGGCTTGCGATAGCTGTTGATGATCGCCGAGAAGTCCTTGCCCCCTTCCCCGCGCTGGCTCATCGATTGGTACAACTGCTGGGCCACGGCGCCCAGGATCACAGGTTGCTTGGCCTGGCGCGCGGCTTCGGTGGCCAGGCCCAGATCCTTGAGCATCAGGTCGGCACCAAACCCACCGGTGTAACCACGGGACGACGGTGCGGTTTCGATCACGCCCGGCCAGGGGTTGTAGGTGTCTGAACTCCAGCAGCGCCCGGTGGAGCTGTTGATGATGCCCGCCAGCACCTGAGTGTCGATGCCCAACGCATCCCCCAGCGCCATGGCTTCGCTGACGCCGACCATGCTGATGCCCAGCAGCAGGTTGTTGCAGATCTTGGCGATCTGACCGGTGCCGACGTCGCCGCAATGCACGATATTACGGCCCATCTGCGCCAGCACCGGTTGCAGGGTGGCGAACAGTTCCGGGGTGGCGCCGACCATAAAGGTCAGGGTGCCGGCACTGGCGCCACCGGTGCCGCCGGAGACCGGGGCGTCGGCCATCACCACGCCTTGCCTGGCAGCCGCAGCGGCAACATCGCGCGCGGTTTGTGGGTCAATGGTGCTGCAATCCACCGCCGGCACGCCTTGGCCGATACCCGCCAAAACGCCGTCATCATTGAGCCACACGCTGCGCACATGAGCAGCGGCCGGCAGCATGGTAATCACCAGTTCCGCGCCTTGGGCGGCGTGACGTGGCGAGTCGCTGACGGTGCCGCCCAGCTCGGCCAGTTCCTTGAGCACGCTCTGGTTGAGGTCGAACAGGCTCAGCGCGTGGCCGGCCTTGATCAGGTTGCGGGCCATGGGCGCGCCCATATTGCCCAGGCCGATAAATGCAATCTTCATGGTCGTCTCCCGGAATCAGCGCAGGTTGATGGTGGTGTTGACGCCATCGTTGACCGTATCGTCGTCGAACCAGCGGCTCGTCACGGTTTTGGTCTGGGTGTAGAACTGCACCACTTGCTTGCCGTACGGGCCCAGGTCGCCGAGCTTGGAGCCACGGGAACCGGTGAAGCTGAAGAATGGCACCGGCACCGGGATCGGGATGTTGATGCCAACCTGGCCCACATCGATTTCGCTCTGGAACTTGCGCGCCGCCGCGCCGCTCTGGGTGAACAGGCCGGTACCGTTGCCGAACGGGTTGGCGTTGACCAGTGCGATGGCTTCATCAAGGGTCGCGACTTCGATCACCGCCAGTACCGGGCCGAAGATTTCCTCGGTGTAGATCCGCATATCGGTCGTCACGCCCGAGAACAAGGTCGGGCCGACAAAGTTGCCTTGCTCGAAGCCCGGCACCTGGATGCCGCGGCCGTCCAGCTCCAGCTTGGCGCCTTCTTTGACGCCGCTTTCGATCAGCTCCAGGATGCGCGCCTTGGCCCGCTTGGAAATCACCGGGCCTACATCAGTGCCCGCTTCGCTGCCGGCATTGACCTTGAGCTTTTGTGCCAGCGCCTTGAGATCCGGCAGCCATTGCTTGGACGCCCCCACCAGCACCACCACCGAAGTGGCCATGCAGCGCTGGCCCGCCGCGCCAAAACCGGCACCCACCAGCGCATTGAGGGTGTGTTCGCGGTTGGCGTCCGGCAGCACCACGGCGTGGTTCTTGGCCCCCATCATCGACTGCACGCGCTTGCCGTGTTTACCCGCCAGGTCGTACACATGCGTGCCCACGGCGGTCGAACCGACGAAGGACACAGCCTTGATGTCTTTATGGGTGCACAGCGCATCCACGACATCCTTGCCGCCGTGCACCACGTTGAGCACGCCGGCCGGTACACCGGCTTCCAGCGCCAGCTCCACCAGCAGCAGGGTCGACAGCGGGTCCTGCTCGGACGGTTTGAGGACGAAGGTGTTACCGCAGGCGATCGCCATCGGGAACATCCACAACGGGATCATCGCCGGGAAGTTGAAGGGGGTAATCCCCGCACAGACGCCGATAGGCTGGCGCAGGGTGTAGGTGTCGACGCCACCGGCGACGTTTTCAGCGAATTCTCCCATCTGCAGGGTGCCGATGGAGCACGCGTGTTCAACCACCTCCAAGCCACGGAAAATATCGCCCTCGGCATCGGCAATGGTCTTGCCCTGCTCGGCGCTGAGCACCACGGCGATACGCTTGGAATGTTCACGGATCAGGGCTTGCAGCTTGAGCATGATGCGCATGCGCGCACCGATCGGCGTCAGCTTCCAGGTCTGGAAGGCGCGGTGCGCAGCGTCGATGGCGGCGTTGACTTCATCAGCGGTGGCAAACGGGACTTTGGCCAGCACTTGTTGGGTGGCCGGGTTGACGATGTCTTGCCAGTGGGTGGTCTTGGACTCGACCCATTCACCATTGATCAGCAACTTGACCTGTTGCACGGAAATATCGGCGGAAGCGTTCATGGGGTCTCCAAATCTTATAGTTATGCAGAGAACCAAGGCGTTGAATCGCCTTGAAGAATGAGGCGTTCGAACTGTTTTTGGAGTATAGATGTGCAAATCTCTAATAAGAACGCACATAAAAGCCGGACCAACATGCAAAAAAACATCACGTCGCTAGGCTCCCTGAACTGGGATGACCTGAAGTTTTTCCTCGAAGTGGCCCGCACCCGCAAGGCCAGCGTGGCCGCCAAGCGCCTGGCGGTGGACTACACCACCGTATCGCGGCGCATCAGTTCACTGGAAGTGTCGCTCGGCACGCTGCTGTTCGAAAAATCCCGGACCAACGGTTTTGTGCTCACCCCCGAGGGCCAGCGTTTGCTGGGCTACGCGGAGTCCATCGAAAGCACCCTGCACATGGCCTGCGAACAGGTTTCCGGCTCCGGCGTGGCGCTGTCGGGCCACGTGCGCATGGGCTGCACCGAAGGCTTCGGCAGTTTTTTCGTCACCCCGCAGTTGAGCCACTTCGTCGATACCTACCCGGCCATCTCGGTGGACATCCTGCCGCTGCCCCACTTCATCAGCCTGTCCAAACGCGAGGCCGACATCGTCATCGCTTTGGAGCGCCCGGAGCACGGGCCGTATGTGTGCTGCAAACTGTGCGACTACAAATTGCAGCTGTACGCGACCCAGGAATACCTCGATCAACATCCGCCGATCCAACGCCCGACGGATCTGGCTGAGCATCCGTTTATCAGTTATGTGGACGACTTGGCGTTCAGCTCGGAGTTGTTATACCTGGCGAATGTGGTGCCTGGCGCCAGCGCCAGCTTGCGCAGTACCAGCGTGATTGCGCAGTACGTGGCGGCACAGCAGGGGCGTTCGATGGCGATCTTGCCGTGTTTTCTGGCGGCGCAGGATCCGCGACTATTGCCGGTACTCGGCGAGCAGATTTCCATCACCCGCCAGTTCTGGATGTATTGCCGCGAGGATTTGCGCAAGTTGAAGCGGATCACCCTGTTATGGGACTACATCCGCGAGGTGACGGAGCAGAATCAGGGGTTGTTGATGGGTAAGACGCGGGAGATCAGGTTCGCGGACTAAAGGCTCGCCATTCAAATGTGGGAGGGGGCTTGCTCCCGATTGCGGCGGGTCAGTTGCCGATGAGTTGGCTGATCCACTGCTATCGGGAGCAAGCCCCCTCCCACACTTTGATTGCATTTCAGATTGAAGACGCTTAGTCGGCGATCACGACGATTGCCACCCGCCGATTCTCGGTGCGCCCGGCTGCCGTGGTATTCGGCGCCACCGGCTCGCTGCTGCCCAGGCCGCGTAGCTGGATGTTTTCTTCCTTCATGCCCACGCTCTTCAACACGTTGCCCACGCTTTTGGCGCGGCGCAGGGACAGTTGCTGGTTGTACGGTTCCTTGCCCGAGGCATCGGTGTGGCCGTCCACGCGCACGCGGTTGATGCCCGCGCCCACCAGGGCTTTGCCGATGCGTTCGACGATGTCGGTACTGGCTTTATTCAGGCTTTCAATATCGCTACCGAACAGCACTTTGCCCGACAGGCCAAATGTCCAGCCGTCGTCAGCCAGCTCAAAGCCTTGTTGTTTGAGCACGGCCACTTGTGCCGGGGTCAGGCCCTTGGGTGGGGCTGTCTGGCAGCCGCCGAGGGCAAGCAGTGCCACCAGCAAGGTGATAAACATAAAACGTGCGGTCGAGAACAAGGGATCAACTCCTGTGTTGAATGTTGACGACGGGGCGCTCCGGCTCCGCCGTTTGCTGGCCGCCCGAAGACATGCGTTTGGCCTGGTACATCGCCGCATCGGCGGCATTGAGCAAGGTGCCCGGGGTGGCGCCATGCTCGGGATAAATGGCAATGCCGATACTGAGGGAGGTCACCACCTGGGTATCGCCCGGCAGCGGGATCGGCACGTCCATGCTGGCAATGATCTTGTCGGCAATGCGCCGGGCATCTTCGGCCTTGTGCAAGGGCGCCAGCAGGATCGCGAACTCATCGCCGCCCAGACGCGCTACCAGGTCATCCTCACGTAATTGCGCGCGCACGCGCTCGGCGACGGCCACAAGAACGGCGTCACCCGCCGCATGGCCGAAGTTGTCGTTGATGTCTTTGAAGCGGTCGCTATCGAGAAACAACACCGCAACCTGTTCATTAACCTTGGCAGCGCTGCGCAGGGCACGGATCAAGCGGCCTTCGAAGAACGCGCGGTTGGGCAGGCCGGTGAGGCTGTCATGGCTGGCCTGGTGGGCGAGGGTTTCGTTTTCGCTTTGCAAGTGGCTCTGCCAGGCTTCCATCTCGCCAAGCAGGGCGTTGAAGTCGCTGCCCAGGCTGTCGAGTTCGGCGATTTGCGCCGGTGGCACACGGCGGTCGAAATCGCGCTCGCTGCGGGCAGCGTGAGCCACGGCGGCAAGGCTTTGCAGCGGTTGGGTGATGCCCCGTAACAGGCGCCGCGCCAGGTACAGGGCCACCCAGGCGCTGAGGGCGGTGCAAATCAAAATGCCGGCCAGGCCGCTGAGTAAAAAGCGCAGGAGGCTGCCGCCGTGGCCGACTACGTGAATGCTGCCGACGATGCGCCCCTGGTGCAGGATCGGCTGGCTAATGGGCTGTTCGAGCAAGGTGCGCGCCAATACCAGTTCAACCTGCGACAACATTCCGGTTTCCGGGCGGATCCACTGCGCCAACAACTGCCCGTTGGCATCGAAGACTTCGGCCTGGGCCACTTCTTCGGTGGAGGCGATCAGGCTGAGGGCCTCGGTGGCGGCGGCGCTGTCGTTGAACACCACCGCGGCTTCCACGGTGTAATTGATGGAACGAGCGATCAGGTGCAAGTTGTGATCGGCGTACACCCGCAGCGCCAACACCCCGAGCAGAGTCAGGGATACGCTGGCCAGCGTCACTGCAACCAACGCCAGGATCAGGTGCCCACGGCCGATGACCGAACGCAGGGTCGGTCGCACTTTGATAGCGGTCATGGCACTGGCGCCCGGCGCCGGGATAGTTGCAATACGCTTGGATGAATGCGCACGCCGCTGCGTGCGACGGAGTCCAGGTTGACCTCGAACGACACCTGCTCGTCGCCTACACGCAGGCAGAACAGGCTGCCCACAGTGCATTGGTCACCGCCTTCACTGATGCTGAGCACCGGGTGACCGATCAATGAAGTAAACAACCGAGTGCGCTCATCGACGCTGAGCTTGCCGATGTACACGGCGTCGCAGGCACTGACGATATCGGGGTGATCGGCCAGCAGGCGTCGCACCACCACCGGACGACCGGTGGCCTGGGTGGTGCCTTTGATCAGGTCATCGGTGTATTGGGTGGGGCCGACGATGCACAGGCGCAGTTGCGCGGGCTCCGTCGGCCAGCGTGCGTAACTGAGGATGCCGAGTACCACTTGAGTGACTGCCTGGGCGCGGTGATCTGCGGGGCTGGGCGACTGTGCAAAGACCGACGGCACGAGCAGGCACAGTACCGCTACCAGTAACAGGCGTCTCCAGCTCGAACTACGCGCTGTGGACCGGACAGCCACGTTCATGCAGCGATTCTCTCAGGTATTTTCAAGGTGATGCCGCAACGATAGCACAGCGGCGGAAAACCCTACGAGGCAAGGCTTACGCGGGGTGCGCTATTTTTTCAGAAAAGCCCTACGATTGAATCAGAAATATTTCATGACCAGACAGTCAGTTTATTCAGTCCCTGCGTCCAGCTCCAGCATCAGCCCGCTCAAGCGCTTGACCTTCCGTCGCACCGCTTCCTCGAACACACCTCCACGCGGCTCAATCAGGCTGAACCAACGCTTGGCCCGGGTGATGCCGGTGTAGATCAACTCCTTGGTCAGCACCGGGTTCAGCGTATCCGGCAGGATCAACGCGGTATGGGTGAACTCCGAGCCCTGGGATTTATGCACGGTCATGGCGTACACGGTTTCCACATCATTCAGACGGCTGGGCAGCACAAAGCGCACACCGCCCTGGCCATCGTTACGTGGAAAGGCGACACGCAACACCTGCGGGCCGCCGTCGCTTTCCGGCAGTTTGAGGGCGATGCCGATATCGCCGTTCATCAAGCCCAGGCCGTAATCGTTGCGGGTCATCAGCACCGGACGACCTTCATACCACTGGTCGTCGCCTTCGATCAGCCGCACTTTGCGCAGAGCGGCGGTGATGCGCAGGTTCAGCCCCTCCACGCCCCAGGGGCCTTTGCGCACGGCGCAGAGCAGTTGAAAGGCGTCGAAGGCTTGCAGCAGTTGTTGCGCCCAGTGGGTCCAGGCGGGGGCTTCGCGGGGGGTGTCCAGGGCCGGACGGGCGCTGCGCAACAGGTTGAGGTAATAGCGATAGCCTTGGGCTTCATCGCCCTGCCCGTCCAGTACCAGGCGCTCCAAGGCGTGGTCGTGCTCGCCCTTGAGGCGCAGGCAAAACAGGTCAGCGTGAGTGCGTGCAGCCAGCAATTTGCGCGCCTCCTCGGCATTCTGCTGGTTGACCCAACGTGCCAGTTGGCCGATGCCGCTGCCTTCACCAAACCTGCGCGAGTAGCGCAGCATAACCACTTGCTGGGCCAACGGATGGCTGCCGTCGACGTCTTCCTGCAGGCCACTTTTACTCAGGTCCTCGCCGCTGACGACTTGCAACCATTCACGGGTTTCGGCGCTGTACCAGCCCGCTTCAGCGTCACGGCACAAATCGCCGAGCACCGCACCCGCCTCCACCGAAGCCAGCTGATCCTTGTCTCCCAGCAAGACCAATCGCGCATGCGGTGCCAAGGCATCCAGCAGGTTGGCCATCATTTCCAGGTCGATCATCGAGGCTTCGTCGACCACCAGCACATCCAGGGGCAGCGGGTTGCCAAGGTGGTGACGAAAGTGCCGCGTGCCCGGACGACTGCCCAGCAGGCGGTGAACGGTGGTGACCTGGGTCGGGATTTTTTCCCGCACGTTGTCCGGCACATTCAGCGACAGGACCTGTTGGCTGATAGATTCGGTCAGGCGCGCAGCCGCTTTACCGGTCGGCGCCGCCAGGCGGATGCGCAGCGGGTTGCCGGCCTCGACGGCCGGTGCCTGCAACAGCGCGAGCAAGCGCACCACGGTGGTGGTCTTGCCGGTGCCGGGGCCGCCGGTGACGATGCTGAAAGCCCCGCGAGTGGCCAGCGCACAGGCGAGTTTTTGCCAGTCGATCACGCCATCCGGTGGGGGTTGGTCAAACAACCGATCCAGGCGTTGCGGCAAATCCGCAGCGAGGCTTTCCTGAGTTGCCAGGCGCAGGCGCAAGGCCTTGTCGATGCGCCGTTCGTAGGTCCAGTAGCGCCGCAGGTACAAGCGAGTGCCGGACAGGACCAGCGGGCGACTGTGGGCAGCCTCACTGCCATCAACCGCCAACGCCACCAACTGGCTGGCGGCCAGTGCATGGCACCAGTGCGCGCCGTCAAGGCCATCCAGCAATTGCGACGGCAGCAGCATGGCGCCGGTTTGCACGTCGCCTTCGGGCGGTAATGACAGGGCAAAGTCCGGCGCCTTGAGGGTTTCGAACAGGTCCAGGCACACGTGCCCGTGGCCCAGTTGATGGCTCGTCAGCGCTGCCGCCAGCAGTACCAGAGGGGCGGCCTGCGGGTCGAGTTCGTGCAGGAAACCGACAAACGCTTTGTCCAGGGCTCGCAACCAGCCACGCTCTACCCAACGATCGAGGAGTTGCACCAGGTCGGTGGCGCGTTCGAGCGGTTTCAATGCCTCAAGCGGCTGGGGCGACAGGCTCATAGCAGAACTCCTTGTTCCCAGGCGGGTTCAACCTTGGGCGGGATGGGCTTGCCCTGGAACAACAGGTCCAGGCCTTCGATCAGCGCCCGTGGCGGTCGGGTGAAATACGCGCCTTTGCTTGCAGACTGGGTGCCACGCAGGAACACATACAGCGCACCGCCGACGTGCCGGTCATAGTCGTAATCCGGTAGTCGGGCCTTCAACTGGCGGTGCAGGGCCAGCAGGTAAAGTACGTATTGCAGGTCGTACCGATGCTCCAGGATCGACTGCTCCATGGCTTCCAAGGTGTAGGACGAGTCGTCGGGGCCAAGCCAATTGGATTTGTAATCGGCCACGTAATAGCGCCCGGCGTGCTCGAAAGTCAGGTCGATAAAACCTTTGAACATGCCATTGAGCAACACCGCTTCGGCCGCCACGCGGGAGGCACCGTTGTGGGTGAACTGGCACACCCACTTATCGAGGGCGAGCACGTCGACCTTGTGGCTGGCGAACCAGAATTCCATTTCGATCTGGTAGTGCTGCAGGCTGTTGAGCGTGACCAGCGCGTTATCCAGCGCAAACGGCGTGCGCAGTAACTGGCCCAGCCAGCCGCTGAGCGTCACGATCCAGCCCTCCCAGTTGCGTCGGTTACAGCGCGCACCCACGGCTTTTTCAATGGCTTCGGGGGTTACGTTGAAGCCCTCCTCTCCCGCCCATTCCAACAGGCCGTGGAGGAAGGTCCCAGGATTCGGGCCGCGTGGGAAACGATGAATGTCACCGCCAGACGCTACCACTTCACGTGGTGCGTCGGGATCGAGGCGTTCATCGTCGAACAGTTTCTGGGCTTGCGGGCTTTCCGGTGCTTCAAGGCTTGCGGCGCTCATGCTGTCGCCGATTCTTAAAGCGCTGTAGGAAGCGATCCACCAGTTTTCGGCAGCCTTGCGCTTCGGCAGCAGAGGCGCGAGCAACGTGGCTTCATTGCGTGGTGGGTGGAACACGCTATCTTGCGCTTCGGGCACGTGGCCATAGTCGATAGCGGCGCAGCCCGCCTGTAAATCCAATAGCCAGCGCGCCAACGCAGCGGACTCACCCAGAGAGGCGCCTGCGCCGAGCAGATAACCCAGCGCGGACAGGTGCAAGACCGAGCTGCTGTTGTTACCGCGCTTGAGGTCGGCGATACCGAGCCAGCAAGCGTGTTTGGCACGGGTCAGGGCGACGTAGAGCAAGCGCAGGTCTTCGGCCAGGCGCTCATCGTCGGCCTGGGCGATCAATTCGGCGGTCGGCCGCAGACTGACCTGGGCCTTACCCTTTTCATCGTGATAATGCAGCGGTAGGCGGCTGCCATCCACCGGCTTGGCCGAACAGATAAAGGGCAGGAATACCAAGTCGTATTCCAGGCCTTTGGATTTGTGGATGGTCACGACCTTGACCAGTTGCTCATCGCTTTCCAGGCGCAGGATCTGTTCTTCACCCGCCTGGCCGGATAGCGCCAGGTGCTCGGCCAGATGGCGGATCAACGCCTGCTCACCGTCCAGCTCCGAGGCGGCCTGTTGCAGCAATTCGCTCAGGTGCAGCAGGTTGGTCAGCACACGCTCGCCATCGCTACGGGCGATCAGGGTTTGCGGCAGTTTGAAATCATGGAGCAGGCGTCGCAACATCGGCAGCACACCCTGGGTGCGCCAGATCGCACGGTAGCCGCGGAACTGCATGACGCGGGTTTCCCACGCCAGTTCGTCCTGGTTCAGACGTTCAAGTTCATGCAGCGACAGGTTCAAGGTGACACAGGCCAGCGCCGCCCGCAGCGGGCGCTCGACGTCAGGTTCGGCACATGCCTTGAGCCAGGCGAGCAGGTCATGGGCTTCCTGGGCGGCGAAGACTGAGCCTTTATCCGACAGGTATACGCTGCGCACGCCACGGGCGGCCAATTCGGCGCGCACGGCCTGGGCTTCCTTGCCGTCGCGTACCAGGATGGCGATGTCTGACGGCAGCACGCCTTTGAAGCTGCCGTCCGGTTGCAGGAAGCCTGCACTGCCTTGTTGCCCGCCATTGAGCAATCCAACAATGTGCGTGGCACAGGCGGCCGCCAGTTGTTGACGATACACCGCGTTGGAAATCGGTTGATCGGTGGGCAGGTGCCAGAGGTTCATCGCCGGCAGTGTTTGCCCATCGACCTGCAATTGCTCCTTGCGGCCTTGGGACAGCACTGAGTGGAACGGCACGGGGTTGTCGCCATTCGGCTTACGGAACAGGAACGCGCCACGCCCGGTTTCCGCCCGTTGGAACACATGATTCACCGCCTCAACCATTGCATGGCTGGAACGGAAGTTGGTGCCCAGGGTGTGGTGACGGCCAGTGGTGGCCTGACGGGCACGCAGATAGGTGTAGATATCGGCGCCACGGAACGCGTAGATCGCCTGCTTGGGGTCGCCGATCAGGAACAGACCGCTGTCGAGGTGGTTGTCCTCGATGCGGTAGATCCTGTCGAAAATACTGTATTGCACCGGGTCGGTGTCCTGGAACTCATCGATCAGGGCGACCGGGAACTGCTCGCGGATCACGCTGGCCAAGCGCTCGCCCCCCTCGGCGTGCAGGGCGGCGTTCAGACGGATCAGCATGTCATCGAAGCCCATTTCGGCGCGGCGGCGTTTTTCATCTTCGAAGCGTTTACCTACCCAGCCGGCGGCGTGTTGCAACACGGCGGCGTCGGGGGTGGGCAGCGCGTCGAGGGCCGCCTTGAGGCCGGCCATGGCGTCGATGCCCGGGTGGCGTGGTGGCTCGCCCTTCCAGGCTTCGGCCATTCCGTCGGGCGTCAGGCGTGTAAAACCGGTGCCGATGTCGAGTTGCTCAAGGGTTTCGTCGGCGGCCCAGGCACTGATTTTTTCAAACCAGGGTTCGAAGTAGCGGGCTTGCATCTTGCGGCCATCGACGGTTTTGGCGGCCACGGCTTGCAGGCAGATATCGCGCAGCTCGGCGGCCCATGTTTGCCAGGGCGCCTTGAGTTGGATCAGCGCTTCGCGGCGTTCTTGCAGGCAGGCGTTGATCAACTCGGCCGGCTCGCGGGTTTCGTCCGTCGGCCGCTCGCTGCCGAACAGCGCGCGAACCCGTGGCATCAATGCGGCCGGGCCCCCCCAGTAATTGCGCACCCAGTTGAGCGCGTCGTCGCGCATCGGGTAGCAGAACAAGCGCCAGTAGTCGCGCAGCACTTCGCCGAGCAAGTCGCTGTGGTCGGTTTCCAGGGTCTGGGCAAACAGGCTGCCGCTGTCGAAAGCGTGCTCACGCAGCATGCGCTGGCACCAACTATGGATGGTCGAGACAGCGGCTTCATCCATCCATTGCGCGGCAATGTCCAGCCGGTTGGCACAGGCGGGCCATTGCTCGGGGAGGTATTGATCGCGCAGGTCGGCGATCAGCGTATCCGGTGGCTGGATTTCATCGCGAAAGAAGCGTGCGGCTTCGGCCAGGCGGATGCGGATGCGTTCACGCAGTTCTTTGGTCGCGGCGTCGGTGAACGTTACGACAAGGATTTGCGGCGGCAACAGTTCACGGCCGAAGCCTGACTCTGCGTCACCGTGACCGAGGACCAGGCGCAGGTACAGGGCGGAAATGGTAAAGGTCTTGCCGGTGCCGGCGCTGGCTTCAATCAGCTGGCTGCCTTTGAGCGGGAAGGCCAGGGCCAAGGGTTTGCTGCTCATGTGCTGGCCTGCGAACTGGTGAGCGATCGCCATGGGGCGTTGATCAGTGGGCGGTACAGGGTTTCGCACCAACCTTCGAATTCTTCGCTGGCGATAAGCGTTGCGTAGTCGGGAAATTGTCGGGTGAGCGCCGGGGTTTCGCGGCGTTCGCCGTCGTGGGTCAAACCGTCGCCTTCGTAGGCTTTGCTTGCAGCCGCCTGGGCCTTGGCGGGATCGGTCTGGCCGAGCCAGGCGAACGCGGTTTTTACGGCTACCGGAAGCGGTTTGCGCATGCCAGTGTGCCAGGCCAACAGCAGGTTGCAGAGGATTTCCTGGGCCGCCGATGGTTCCAGCGGGGCCAGTAGCAACGTGTCATCGCTCGCCACCAGAGCGGTACTGAGTGACAGACCGCACGCACAGGCCACCACATGATTGACCCACGGGCGAATCAGGCGATGCCACTTGCGCGCCTTGATCGAACCGATGCTGTTGGGGATGGTGGTGACACTTAACAGGCCACCATCGTTGCGCCGATGCAGACCGCTGATCCAGCCTTCCAACCGAATGCCCTGATGCTCAAAACTGACCGGTTCTGCCCCTGTGTGTGGAGTGGGCCAGAGCGCCAGCAGTTGCTGGTAGCGTTGCAACAGGCCGGGTAAGGGCTCGATCAACTCGTTGCGCAGACACTCGCCAAAACCGACCATGGGCAACAGGCCACTGCCTTGCAGACGCAGGGCTTGGGCATTGAGCGCGTGGTCCACGTGATCGGGTCTGACCAGCGCGGCGTTCAGCAGGCTGTCGCTGAGGCTGTAGCGTTGCAGTGCGTCGAGGACGAAAGGTTCTTCATCGGCCAAGGGCACTTCGGCGGCTTCAAAGAACACTTTCAGACGCTGGCTGAAGAAATGTTTGACCGGGTTACGCAGGAAGTCCTGCAACTGGCCGAGGCTCAGGGGTTCTTCTTGTTGGTGATCGGCCAGTTCGTATGCTTGCGCCATGGCGTCAGGCGTTTCGTGCAGCAACTGCCATTCGCGGGCGTAGCTGAAGAGCGGATCGCCCGCGTGAAAGTAACGAGCGCTGAAGGGTTGGAGCGGGTGTTCCTGGGTCATTGCGTCGATCAGCGGTGTGTGTGGTTGTGCGTTCTGCCAGCCACTGGCGAGATGGTCACGCAGTTGGCCGATCAGTACCGAGGCCGGGCGATCGCTGTTGTCACGGATGCTGCGGCCCACCCAACTGATATAGAGCTGGTCGCGGGCCGACAGCAGCGCTTCGAGCAGCAGGTAACGGTCGTCTTCGCGACGTGAGCGGTCACCGGGGCGGTAGTCGCTACCCATCAGGTCGAAGTCCAGCGGCGGTTGGGCACGTGGGTAATCGCCGTCGTTCATGCCGAGCAGGCAGACCAGCTTGAACGGGATCGCCCGCATGGGCATCAGCGTGCAGAAATTGACAGCGCCGGCGAGGAAGCGCTGGGACAGACGCCCCTGGTCAAGGCCGGCCAGCCAGGCTTCACGGACGACAGTGAGGGGTAACTCGTCGTATAGGCCAACGGACTCGCAGGTCTCCAGCCAGGTCTCCCTGAGTTGTTCGAGTTGGCCCAACAGGTAGTCATCGTGTTCGCTGCTGGCCAGGAAGAAGCGTTGCATCAGACGTTGCAGGCGCTCACCCCATTCTTGGGGAGCCGCAGGTTGCGAGAGTGCGTGATGTGCATCACTCAGCGCGTCAAGCAAGGCCACCAGAGGGCCAATCAGGGCAGCGTCGAGGCCACCGATTTCATCATAGGGCTCGATGCCTTCGTAGGCTCCACCGGTGCCGACCGCATAGCCCAGAAGCATGCGGCGCAAGCCAAATCGCCAGCTGTTTTGCTCCAACTCATTCGGCAGCCCCAGGCCGGCGCGCTGTTCGGCGTTGAGCCCCCAGCGCACGCCGGCGCCTTCGATCCAGCGGTGCAGCGTCGGCAGGTCGCGTTCCTTGATGGCGAAACGTTCGCGCAAGGCGGGGACATCGAGCAAGTCGAGGATTTCACTGACGGGGAAGCGGCTGTCGGGAAGTTTCAGCAGATGCTCGACGGCGATCAATAGCGGATCGCGACCGCGTTGGCCCTGGTCGGTAAGGGTAAAGGGGATAAAGCGCGGGTCATTTCGCTCAAGCTGCCCGAATACGGCGCGAATGTGCGGCGCATAGCTGTCAACGTCGGGGACCATGACGATGATGTCTCGGGGGCGCAACGTGGGGTCGGCACTGAAGCGTTGCAGCAACTGGTCGTGGAGGATCTCCACTTCGCGTTGGGCGCTGTGGGCGATATGGAAGCGGATTGAAGTATCGCGCTCCAGATCAACAGCCGGCCATAGCTCGCGTGTTTCATTGAGCGGGCGCAGTTCGAGAATGTCGTCCTGCAATTGATTGAGCAACGTGCGGGGTTCACTTTCACTGAACAGATCGATGCGGCCGTCACGGAACGCGGCGCGGTAGCTGTTGGGGTCGTCGTAGCTGTCCAGCAGGCTGATGTAGTCACGGCCTTGTTTGCCCCAGGCGGCGAGCAGCGGGTGTGCGTGCTGATGCAGGGTTTGCGGGTCGAGGGTGACCGGCATCCCGGTTTTACGTGCCTGGCGTTTATATTCGTTACGCAGCAAGTCTTTGTCAGCGACGATGTCGGACCAATGGTGACGGCATGGGTTGTGAACGCACAGCAGCACCTGGCTGAAGCGTGCCAGACCGGCGAGTGCTTCCAGCGCTTGGGCGGGCAGCGATGAAATGCCGAACACGATCACCCGCGACGGTAGACCTTCAGGGGCCGTCTCCAGTGTATTGATGCGCTCGATGAAACGTTGGTGGACGCCTGCACGACTCTCGGCCATGCCTTCTTCCCCCACATCCAGCAACAACGCTCGCCACAATTCGGCTTGCCAGCAATTGGCGGGGTTGAGCGGCTTGGATTCGCCTCGTCCGTTACGCAGTTGATGCCGGCCGGCTGCCCAGTCTTCCAGCCAGTCGGCGCGGTAAACCTGGTATTGGTCGAACAGGTCGGCCAGGCGCTCGGCGAGTTGGTAGCGCTTGCGCAAATCCGTGTCGTGGGTAAGGAAGCGCTGTAGCGGCTCGAAATGCGGCTGGTCGATGAGTTCCGGGAGTAGGCGCATGAGACGCCAAGTCAGTGGAGCTTTATCGAGCAGGGATTTAGGCGGGATTTCGTCACGGCCCAGGACCATTCGGTAAAGCTGCCACATAAAGCTGCCGGGGAGCTGCACATCGATTGCGGCGGCGATTCCGCAGCCGCCCATGTCGTCATCCTCCGGATCTTCAGCCAGGGCTAGCTTGAGCCACTGGGCGATGCCGTTGCTTTGGACCAAGGCGATCTCGTTTTCCAGGGGCGCCAGAGGGTAGCGTCGCATCCAACTGACCACCAGGCTGCGCAGTTCATCCAGGCGGTTGCCGTGAACCACCATGAATCCAGCGCTGAGGGACGTCGCTTGCGGCATAACGGCTTCCTTGGGAAAAGCAAAATCGAGGCGTGGACTTTAGCATTGAAGACCATCTCGATGAGCCCCTACGCATTTTCGATCGCCCAAAACAAAACCCCATCTGCTTTCGCAGATGGGGTTTCGGAATTTAATCTTGACGATGACCTACTCTCACATGGGGAAACCCCACACTACCATCGGCGATGCATCGTTTCACTGCTGAGTTCGGGATGGGATCAGGTGGTTCCAATGCTCTATGGTCGTCAAGAAATTC
>NZ_PYWX01000089.1 GCF_003031675.1 Pseudomonas palleroniana
TCATGCGTATTAGCCTGTAAACCATGTCCCCGGTTAGAAATGTAAACGATGTCCCCGGTTTGTACCGGGGCAAGCCCGCTCACTACGGAGTTTGGTCGCGGCAGGCTCTCTTAACTGACTAGCATTAGGGCTTGCCCCCTCCCACACAGTTGTTTAAGCGCTGAAACCACCATCGATAGTCAGACTGGCGCCTGTGATATAGCCGGCTTCCGGCCCCGCAAGATAAGCGACGAAGCTGGCAATCTCTTCCACATGCCCATACCGACCCACCGCCATCAACCCAATCAAACTATCTGCAAAATCACTGTTCGCCGGGTTCATGTCGGTGTCCACCGGCCCAGGCTGCACGTTGTTGACGGTGATGCCACGCGGCCCCAGGTCCCGTGCCAGCCCTTTGGTCAGCCCCACCAGCGCGGATTTGCTCATGGCATACGGCCCGCCACCGCCAAACGGCATGCGCTCGGCGTTGGTGCTGCCGATGTTGATCACGCGGCCACCGTCTTTCATGTGTTTGGCGGCTGCCTGAGTGGCGATAAACACGCTGCGCACGTTGATCGCCAGGGTCTGGTCGAAATCTTCCAGCTTGAACTCTTCCAGCGGCCCGATGGCCAGCACACCGGCGTTGTTCACCAGGATGTCCAGGCCGCCGAACGCTGCAACGGTGGTGTCGACCGCCTGGCGTATCGCCGTGGCATCGGCGCTGTCGGCATGAATCGCCAAGGCCTTGCCGCCTTCGCTGATCACGCTGTTCTGCAATGCTTGCGCCTTGTCAGCCGAGCTGACGTAGGTAAAGGCGACGGCTGCACCTTGCGCGGCGAGGCGCTTGACGATGGCGGCGCCGATGCCGCGGGAACCGCCTTGGATCAAGGCAACTTTGCCGCTGAGGTTTTGTGTGGTCATGTCGATCTCCGAGCTGTTCAAGGCGGGATGCCTTGTGGTTGGAAGCGAGTATCGACCTGGGCCATCGCGTCCGGTAGACCGTGATTGCTATAGTCTGTGTAAACCAAAAGTTTAGAGTGGGGCGATATGGAGAGCTTTGGCGGTATCGAATGCTTTGTGCGCAGCGCTGAAGGCGGCAGTTTTGCCGAAGCCGCCCGGCACCTGAGCCTAACCCCCGCGGCGGTGGGCAAAAGTGTTGCCAAGCTGGAAGCGCGCCTGGGTGTGCGCTTGTTCCAGCGCAGCACCCGGCGCCTGACCTTGACCGAAGCCGGCCAGCTGTTTCTCGAAGAAGTCGGCGCCAGCCTCACCACCATTCAAAATGCCGTGGCCAACCTGGCCAGTGCGCAGGGGCGCCCGGTGGGCACGCTCAAGGTCAGCATGGGCACGGTGTTCGGTAATCGCTACGTGGTGCCGTTGCTGGGCAAGTTCATGCAGCGCTTTCCGGATATCAGTCCGGACTGGCATTTTGATAACCGCCAAGTCGATCTGATCGGCCAGGGTTTTGACGCGGCGATCGGCGGTGGATTCGAATTGCCCCAAGGGGTGGTTGCACGCAAGCTCACGCCGGCCCATCGGGTGCTGGTGGCGGCGCCGGCCTATCTCGCACAGTGCCCGCCCGTTTTGCATCCCGAAGATCTGGCGAGTTGCAGCGGCATCTTGATCCGTTCGCCGCAGACTGGCCGCGTGCGCTCCTGGCAACTCACCAGTCGGGAGCGCGAGCACCGCCCGCTGGTGCTCAAGCCCGGCATGACCATGAGCGACTCCGAGGCGGCGTGCTGCGCCAGTGCCCAAGGTTTAGGCATTGCGCTGGTGAGCATGCCGATGGCAGTGCCGTTCCTCGACAGCGGTGAGGTGGTGCGGGTACTGCCTGATTGGTACGTCGACGACGGCAACATTTCACTCTATTACGCCGAACACAAACTGCTGCCCGGCAAGACCCGGGTATTTGTGGATTTCATCATCGAACAGTTTGCCGAGCAGGGGCTGGGGCAAAGGTTCAGCGCAGTTTGAATGTGGGGCTTGCTCCCGATGGATTGCGCAGCAGGCCCAGCCCTTTCAAACCCAAAGCAGGGGCCGCTTCGCGGCCCATCGGGAGCCAGCCCCCTCCCACAGTGACAGCGTTAAGCCTCCACTGACGGGCATCAGGACCGGCCCGGCCAGCCAATCACTTTTTTCGGTCGTGGCGTTGCATAGGTCCGGATCTTCGACGTCGACAAGCCCAGGCGCACCAGCGACTCGGCAATGGTCACCGCCGCTGTCACGCCATCCACCACCGGTACGCCCGTGCGCCGGCGAATCTGTTCGTCCAGCCCGGCCATGCCGCCGCAACCCAGGCAGATCACCTCGGCCTTGTCCTCACTGATGGCCAGTTCCGATTGGCGCACGATGGCCTCCATCGCGGCCAAAGGGTTTTCTTCCAGCTCCAATACCGCCATGCCACTGGCTCGCACCGAGGCGCAACGCTGGTACAAGCCTGCTAGTTTCAGGCGGTCTTCGATCAGCGGCACGGTGCGGTCCAGGGTGGTCACCACTGAATAGGCGTGGCCCAGGAACATCGCAGTGCTGGCGGCCGCTTCGGTGATGTCCACCACCGGCACATTCAGCAACTCCTGCAAGCCTTCACGGCCGTGCTCGCCGTAACCGGCCTGAATCACCGCATCGAACGGCTGGTCGTAGGCCATCACCCGATCCATCACGGCAATGGCCGCCAGGTAACTTTCAAAATTGCCTTCTACCGATTCTGCGCCGAAGTAGGGGGTGAGCCCGACGATCTCGGTGCCGGGCGAAGCCACGGCCCGCGCCTGTTGGGCGATGGTGTCGGTGATGGATTCGGTGGTGTTGACGTTGACCACGAGGATACGCATGGAGTGTCCTTGATTAGTGACTGACGTTATCGACTGCAATGCTTTCGCCGCTGACATCGGCGTAGAACGCTTGGCGCTTGGCGATCAACCGGTACAGCAACCCTGCAATACCGGCGCCAAACAACCAGGAAAACGGCGCGACACCGGAAAAACCAGGCAACAGCGCCAGCAGAATCGCGATCACCGCCGCAGGCACAAACGCCGCCACTGCGCGCAAATTGACCCCGTGGCTGTAGTAATAAGCACCGTTGGGATCTTCGCTGTACAGCTGCAGCACATCCACCCGGCTTTTACGGATCAGCCAATAATCGACCATGATCACTCCGTACAACGGCCCCAGCAGCGCACCCAGGCCGGAGAGGAAATACACGATCACCAGCGGGCTGTTGTAGAGGTTCCACGGCAGGATCAGCACCGCCACGGTGGCGCTGATCAACCCGGCGCGACGGAAGTTCAGGTACTTGGGCGCCAGGTTGCTCAGCACGAAGGCAGGTGCCACGAAGTTGGCCATGATGTTCACCGCCACGGTGACGATCAGGAAGGCCAGGCAGCCCAGCACCAGGAAGAAGGTATTGGGGATGGCGGCGATGATTTCGGTAGGGCTTTCGATCACGCGGCCATTGAGTTGGAATTGGCCGCCGCACAGCAGCACGGTGATCGCCGCGAATACCAGGATGTTCACCGGCAAGCCCCAGAAGTTGCCCACCAGGATGGTCTTGCGGCACGGTGAAGAGCGGGCGAAGTCGCAGAAATTAAGGATCAGCGTGCCATAGATGGATAGCCACAACGCGCCGCCGGCAAAGATATTGCGCCACATCTCGCCGCCGCTCAGCGGCTCGCGGATCGACCAGGCGATATCACCTGCGGTCTGGAAATACATCCAACCGGCCAATGAGGCTACGGTCACCAGGATCACCGGCCCGGCGAAGGCTTCGTAGCGACGCACCATCTCCATGCCATACGCCAGGATCGCCAACTGCACGAACCAGATCGTCACGAAACACACCCAGCCCAGGGTCGACAGGCCAAGGATCGAGTTGTGGTCATAGTCGGCAAAGCCTGGATGAATCGCCGATAGCAACACGCGGAAAACCACCGACGCCAGGTAGGTCTGGATACCGAACCAGGCAATCGCAATGACGGCGCGAATCAGCGCGGGGATCTGTGCGCCATGAATACCGAAGCTGATACGGCTGATCACCGGAAACGGCACACCGGTTTTCTGCCCCATAAACCCCGACAAGTTCATGAAGAAGTACACCAGTGCCGCGCCGATACCCAGGGATAACAGGATCTGCCAGCCGCCGAGCCCCAACGCATACAGGCCGATGGCAAATGAATAGTTGGCGATGTTGTGCACATCGTTGGTCCACAGCGCAAAAATGCTGTAGCGCCCCCAGCGTCGGCCTTCGCGCTTGGTGGGTGCCAGGTCTTTGTTGTGCAGGCGCGGGCTGAGCACCAGGGGGCCAGGGCTTGTAGCCTCGGGGGCCAGGGCGGAGGAGGGCAGATCCAGTGCGATGTTATTCGAAAGACTTGTACGCATTCCGGCAGGCTCCAGCGCATCTGCGAGCGAGCCGCGGATGGCAAAGTGTATGTATGATTTGTGTTTATTGTATACAAAACCTATTTCACCTTAAGCCACATGCGTGCCAGTTTTCGATCTATTAAACGGCTGTCTAATTTCGTTTTTATATGTATTTTTGATAACTATCTGAATTTGAATGGATATAAATTGACCATTTGAACAGGTATTTATTTTTGAAGGCCGCACGAAGCTGATTCCGAGCAAAATAATGCAAGGGCGCGGGTGTTACGTTTTGGTGCTGTGACGAAAAAGATGCACACATAAATGGCACCGATCGTTACATCTGTGTGTACATTTTCATGGGTAACACAAAACAAATGTGGGAGGGGGCTTGCTCCCGATAGCGATGTGTCAGTAACCAGTAATCTGGCTGAACCACCGCTATCGGGAGCAAGCCCCCTCCCACAGTCTTTTTACAGCCTCAGCTTCATGCCTTGCTGATGATATTCCCTGCATGCAGCCCGCATTCCTTCTGGGTTGCCTCCTCCCACCACCAGCGGCCTTCGCGCTCATGTTGGTTAGGCAGTACGGGGCGGGTGCAGGGCTCGCAGCCGATGCTGATGAAACCGCGCTCATGCAGGCTGTTGTACGGCAGCTCCAGCATGCGGATGTAACCCCAGACCTCCTCGCTGGTCATCTGCGCCAGCGGGTTGAACTTGTACAGGGTGCGCTCCGGTGTGGAAAACGCGCTATCGATTTCCAGCGCCGCCACCTGGCTGCGGGTGCCGGGGCTCTGGTCGCGACGCTGGCCGGTGGCCCAGGCGCTCACGCCGGCGAGTTTACGGCGCAGCGGCTCGATCTTGCGCACGCCGCAGCATTCGCCATGGCCGTCCTTGTAGAAGCTGAACAGGCCCTTTTCCTTGACGAAAGGTTCCAGCTTGCTCTGGTCGGGCGAAATCAATTCGATGTCGATCTTGTAGAACTCGCGCACCTGCTCGATGAACCGGTAGGTCTCCGGGTGCAGGCGGCCCGTGTCGAGGCTGAAGACCTTGACGTTCTTGTTCAGCTTCCAAGCCATATCGACCAGCACCACATCCTCGGCACCGCTGAAGGAAATCCACAGGTCATCGCCGAACTGGCTGAATGCCAGCTTGAGAATATCCTGGGCGGATTTGTTGGCATAAGTCGCGGCGAGTTCGGCGACGTCGAAGGCTTGGTTCATCAGGACGGTTCCTACAGGTCAGTGGCGCTGAGCGCTCTATAGGGGAGTGATGGTATCAAATCCACCCTGCGTTGCGGCGACGGGCTTGAGTCGCTAGAGTTCGGCAGTCCTTGTACTCGCTCAACTTATAACAACCAACGGGAGTGTCTTGTGGAAATTGCCTGTCTTGACCTGGAAGGGGTGCTGGTTCCGGAAATCTGGATCGCCTTCGCCGAAAAAACCGGTATTGAGTCCCTGCGGGCCACCACCCGCGACATTCCCGACTACGATGTGCTGATGCAGCAACGCCTGCGGATCCTCGACGAACACGGGCTCAAGCTCGCCGACATCCAGGCAGTGATCGCCACGCTCAAACCTCTGGACGGCGCCATCGAGTTCGTGAACTGGCTGCGTGAGCGTTTCCAGGTGGTGATCCTGTCAGACACCTTCTACGAATTCTCCCAGCCGCTGATGCGCCAACTGGGATTCCCGACCTTGCTGTGCCACCGCCTGATCACTGATGAAAATGACCGGGTGGTGAGCTACCAACTGCGCCAGAAAGATCCCAAGCGCCAGTCGGTACTGGCCTTCAAGAGCTTGTACTACCGCGTGATTGCCGCAGGTGACTCCTACAATGACACCAGCATGCTGGGCGAAGCGGACCGTGGGATTCTATTTCATGCGCCGCAAAACGTGATTCGTGAGTTCCCGCAGTTCCCGGCGGTGCATACGTTTGAGGATTTGAAGAAAGAATTTATCAAGGCGTCGAATCGGGCGTTGAGCCTGTAACGACACCCTCGATCAGGCGTCTGCCAGCAAACTCTCATAGGGAATGCGCAAGCCTTCATGCAGGCGTTTGATCATTGACAGGCTGAGCTTACGCTTGTGGTTCAGCACCTCAGACACCCGTCCACTGGTGCCGATAAAGGGTTCCAGGTCGCGGGCGGTCATGCCAAGTTGTTCCATGCGAAACCTGATGGCCTCCACTGGGTTGGAAGGCGGCATGGGATAATGCTCCGCCTCGTATTTTTCGACGAGTATTGCGAGGATTTCCAGCTCGTCTCCCGCCAGTGAGCCTTTTTCAGCTCCCCACAGTTGTTCAATACGCGTAAGCGCAGCGGTCAGGTCTTCCTGAGAATGAATAGGTTTGATGTTCATCACACGGTCTCCGCGTTGATCTGGTCGTACTGCGCGTGGGTTCCTACGAAACGTATGAACCCCAGCTGACGCTGATAATCGATCGCCATGATCACTCGATACTTGTTGCCACCCACGTTGAAAACAACCCTGCCACCTTTGAGAATGCTCGCTGTTCTGAGCTCTGCTTTGAGTGCTTGGGGTGTCGGGTAAATGGCCTTCTCCATATGACGAAACAGTTCGACCAGTGGCGTTTTGGCGTCGATCTGCGCTGGGTGGCTTTCCCAGAATATCCGTAAGGTTGATAGAGCGATTATCCGCATCGCTGATACCTCCCAACTTGGGAGATGATAGGTGGGGTCAGGTTGGGATGCAATCTCGGAAATGATTTCTGGCGAGTGTTTAATCGCTTCATGTGATCCTTCACAGACGGCGGTTGGACGGTCAGAGCTGGACGCTAACCTGCAACTCGCACCCGGTCCACGGGTGTTCTGATTCAGATTTTTTCTCGCCGGGATCCTTTCTTTCGAGACGCTGGGTTGGCAGGGACGCTACAGGTTTTCCAAAGTTTGCAGCAACACCCGCACCTTCGTCAGCGATTCCTGATACTCCGCCTCCCACTCTGAATCAGCGACTATCCCGCCGCCGCCCCAGCAGCATACTTGCCCGTCCTTGACCAGCAGGCTGCGGATGGCGATGGAGCTGTCCATCTCGCCACGCACGTCCAGGTACATCAGCGAACCGCAGTACAAACCGCGCCGCGTCGGTTCCAGTTCGTCGATGATCTGCATGGCGCGGATCTTCGGGGCGCCGGTGATGGAGCCGCCGGGGAAGCTGCCGGCGATCAGGTCGAGGGCGTCTTTGCCGTCGGCCAGCACCCCTGTGACGCTGCTCACCAAGTGGTGCACGTTGGGGTAACTTTCCAGGCTGAACAACTCCGGTACTTTCACCGAGCCGATGCGGCAGGTGCGGCCGAGGTCGTTGCGCAACAGGTCGACGATCATCAGGTTTTCGGCACGGTCCTTGGGGCTGGCCAGCAACTCGGCGGCGTTGGCGGCGTCGTCTTCGGGCGTCAAGCCGCGGGGGCGTGTGCCTTTGATCGGGCGGGTTTCGACCCGGCGTTCGCTGATGTGCACAAAACGTTCGGGCGACAGGCTCAGTACCGCGCCATCGTCCGGCAGGCTCTGGAAACCGGAGAAGGGCGTCGGGCAGGCTTGGCGCAGTGCGCAGTAAGCGATCCACGGGTCGCCAGCGCAGGAGGCCCGGAAGCGCTGGGTGAAGTTGACCTGGTAGCAGTCGCCGGCCTGGATGTAATCCTGGATGCGTACGATGGCCTGCCGGTACGCCTCGGCGCTGAGGTCGGGCGCCATGGGCCCCAGCAGCGTGAAGGGCGCCCCTGGCTCGGCCACCGGTTGGCCGAACAGCGTGATCAAACGTTGTTGCTCGCTGTCGGCCAATGCCGGATGGAATACAAGCTGGCTGGTTTGTGCCTGATGATCGCTGATCAACGCCCAGGCATACAGGCCGAAGCGCGCATCCGGCAGGTGCAAGTCATCCGCCGCAAGGTGCGGCATTGGCTCCAGGTGCCGACCAAAGTCATAGCTCAGGTAGCCGATCAGCCCGCCGGTAAAGGGCAGTTCATAACCGGCAGGCAGATCCGCCCGACCCAGTTGCGCAAGGTTTTCCCGCAAACGCTGCAGGAAACCGTCACCACGTTCGTCAGGTAATACCGTCAGCGTCGCTTGCGGCCAAGCGCTGAGCAGGTCATAGCGCCCACGCTCGGCCGCAGGTCGGCCGCTGTCCAGCAGCACGGCCCCAGGCGCGTGGCGAATCGCCGCAAAATACTCGGCGGGGTTGGCCCGGTAGGGCAGTGGGTGTACGGAACAAGTCAGCATTTAGCCTTCAACCGGTGGGATATGCCCAAACATTTCCTGCACGATTTTCACCCGCTCCTGCGGGGTTTCCGTCACGCCGGCCGACTTCAACGCTTCCAGCCGCGCTTCTACCGCATGGGTACGCAGGGTCAGGCCGCAGTCGTTGGCGATCTGGATATTCAGCCCTGGCCGGGCATTGAGCTCAAGGATCAGCGGGCCTTTTTCCTGGTCCAGCACCATGTCCACGCCGATATAACCCAGCCCGCACAACTCATAGCAGCTGGCGGCGAGTGTCATGAAACCGTCCCAGTAGGGCAGTTGCACACCGTCCACGGCATTGGTGGTATCGGGGTGTTTGGTGATGATGTTGTTCAGCCAAGTACCGCGCAGGGTCACGCCGGTCGCCAGGTCGACGCCGACGCCGATCGCGCCCTGGTGCAGGTTGGCCTTGCCGCTCGACTGGCGAGTGGGCAAGCGCAGCATGGCCATGACCGGGTAGCCCATCAGCACGATGATGCGGATATCCGGCACGCCTTCGTAGCTGATGCTTTTGAAGATCTGGTCGGGCACCACGCGGTATTCGATCAAGGCGCGATCGCGGTGGCCACCCAGGGAATACAGGCCGGTGAGGATGCTGGAAATCTGATGTTCGATTTCCTCATGGGTCAGCAACCTGCCGGATACCGTGCGATAGCGCCCTTCAAAGCGGTCGGCGACCACCAGGATGCCATCACCGCCGGCGCCCTGGGCCGGCTTGATCACGAAGTCGCTGCGCCCATCGAGGATCTCGTCGAGCTTGTCGATTTCCTTTTCCGTGGAAATGATCCCGTACATTTCCGGCACATGGATACCGGCGGCGATGGCGCGTTCCTTGGTGATGATCTTGTCATCCACAATCGGATACAGGCTGCGCTTGTTGTACTTGAGCACATAGTCGGCATTACGCCGGTTGATGCCCATGATCCCCCGTGCCTCCAGGGCCTTCCAGGTTTTCCAGAAGCCGAACATTATGAATCAGCCTTGAGGAAGGCCTTGAAACGCACCAGTTCGGTCAGGCGGTAGCCGCGATAGCGCCCCATGGCCAGCATGAAACCCACCAGGATCAACAGGATCGCCGGGAAGGTGAACACGAAGTAGATCAGTTCCGGCACGCTCATGATCAGGTGCGCCAGGGTTGCGGCGAACAGTGTGCCGATCGCCACTTTCAATGCATGGGTGGCGCCGCGCTCTTCCCAGGTGATCGACAGGCGTTCGATGGTCATGGTCAGAATCACCATCGGGAACAGCGCCACCGACAGCCCGCGTTCCAGCCCCAGCTTGTGACTGAACAGGCTGATGGCCGCGATCAGTACGACCACGAAGGTCAGTACCACCGACAGCCTGGGCAGCATCTGCAGTTTCAAGTGTTCCAGGTACGACCTGAGCGACAGGCCCAGCGCCGTGATGATGGTGAATAACACAATACCGAAGCCCAGCTGCGTCTCGCGGAACGCCAGGGCGATCAGCACCGGGGTAAAGGTGCCCAGGGTCTGCAGGCCGATCAGGTTGCGCAGGATCAGGATCACCAGCACGCCGATCGGGATCATCACCATGATCATGAAGGTCTGCTGGGTTTGCAGCGGCAGCCCGTACAGTGAGTATTCGAGGAAGTTGGCGTCGGTGTTCTCATCGGTCAGCTTGGCCAGGCGAATGGCGTTCATTTCGCTGTTGTTCAGGCTGAAGGTCACGGCGGCTTTCTTGCCGCCCTCTACCGTGATCAGGTTTTCATCGCCGGTCCACCACAGCAGGCGGTCGGCCGGCAGGCCCTGTTCGCCGGTTTCCGGGTTGAAGTACAGCCAGTCATTGCCATTGAAACTGCGCAGCCACAGCTCCGGGGTCTGCGGTTGGTCGGCCACCAGGCGCAGGGTGTGCACCTTTTCGATCGGCACGTGGGCAATCGACAGCAGCAGCTCGACGATCTTGGCTTTGTGAGGTGTCGACGGGTCGCCGGCCAGCAGCAGCTTCACATTATCGTCGTTGAGGTTGTTGGTGCGCTTGATGGCCTCGCCGATAAACGTCTCGACGTCGGCCGAGTGCTGGCGGATCGGCGCGAGCAAGGCTTCGGCGGCGATCTTTTCCGGGCCTTCCACGGCAATGCTGTCGCGGAAGGTCGGGCCCTTGACCTTGAGCTTTTCGCCGCTGTAGCGCTTGGTCAGCACGAGGCGGTAGTACAGGGTTTGCTTGCCCTTGGCCCGGCGTGCCGACCAGGTCACCTTGCGGTTGCCATCGGTACGGTTGACGCTCACCCCATAGTTGTTCGAGATGAAGCTTTCATTGAGGCTGACGAAGTCGCGGCTCAGCGGCGGCACGAACATCGAGATTTTGACCGGGTCCTTGGGGTTGGCGACGAACTCGACCTTGGCGTCGATGTTCCACAGGTCGTCAGTGGCGTCCTCGGTCACCGGAATACCCAACACGAAAATCTGGTAGGCGGTGACCGAAATACCCAGCACCACCAGAATGGTGATCAGGATTTTCAGGTGCAGGGTCAGAGAGCGCATTCGGTTTACTCGGCGGTATAAGCGTCGGCGGCGCAGGCAGGTTTGCCCGCTGCGTATTTGAGACTGGGGTCGACCAGCGCATCAAAGCGTTTCAACGCTTCGGAGCCGATCAGCAGCGGATATTGGAATGCGCTGCGGTCAGTCAAGTTCACTTCGATGCTGCGTATCGTGGTGCCCATGCAGACATCCAGGGCTATCACCGGGCGGGCGGTGTAGTGCTTGTCCTCATCGGGTGAGTAGTCACCGGCGCGGCGCTTGATCTTGCTGACGCGGGCCAGGGGCAGTTCGATGGGGTGGGAATGGGCGGTGTCGATAGCCAGGTAAAAGCGCACCCAGGATTCGCCATTGCGCTTGAAGCGCTTGATATCGCGGGCGCTGAGCGACGCGGTCTTGGCGCCGGTATCGAGTTTGGCCGCCACTTCCAGGTCGATCCCGGTCAGCTTGGCGTATTCATTCAGGCCATACACGGTCTTCTCGGCGCCAGCGCCAAGACCCGATACGCACATCAGGCAAATCAATAGAAGGAAGGGCTTGAGTCTCATAAATCCTGAGGCGGTGCCATGCGATGTTCAATTCAAGGCGACTGGCATTGCTGCGCAAACTCCCTCGTGCGCCGTTTCATCAGGAGATGTCAGGCGAAAGCGGCGGGCATTCTAACATGATGCTTTTGCGACGCCAGCGCTGGCAGGCGGCCATGCCCCTGGAAGGGGCGGCAGGGGTTATTAGACGATTGTCGACAATATGTATTTATTCTTTGACTATCAGGGGCTGATTAGCTAGTTTTTGCGGCATTGCTTTTAAAGGTGTCGACAATATGCTGGATCAACTGGAAAGCCCAGTGATGGCGCAAGACGATTCCCAGACCATGTCCGAGAACGTCTTCCGGCGTATCCAGGCCGCCATCGTCAAGGGTGAGATCGCCCCCGGCAGCAAGATCTCCGAACCGGAACTGGCGCGCACCTACGGCATCAGTCGTGGCCCGCTGCGTGAGGCGATCCACCGCCTGGAAGGCCAGCGCCTGCTGGTGCGTGTGCCGCATGTCGGCGCCCGGGTGGTGTCCCTGAGCCATGCCGAGCTGATCGAACTCTATGAAATCCGCGAGTCCCTCGAAGGCATGGCCTGTCGCCTGGCCGCCGAGCGCATGACCGACGCCGAAATCGAGGAGTTGCGCCAGGTACTGCACACCCATGAACGCGACGAAGCCTTCCAGGCCGGCCTCGGTTATTACCAGCAGGAAGGCGACTTCGACTTTCATTACCGGATCATCCAGGGCGCCGGCAACCGCACCCTGACCCAAATGCTCTGCGGCGAGCTGTACCAGTTGGTGCGCATGTACCGCATCCAGTTCTCCGCCACGCCCAATCGTCCACGCCAGGCTTTTGCCGAGCATCACCGCATTCTTGACGCGATCGCCGATCGTGACGGTGAACTGGCGGAGTTGTTGATGCGCCGTCATATCGGTGCCTCCAAACGCAACATCGCCCGTCACTTTCCAGACACTACCCCCTAACGAGGTGAGTCATGAGTTCCACTAACAACAGCACTCCAGGCCAGCGTTTCCGTGACGCGGTCGCCAGCGAACAGCCTTTGCAGGTGGTCGGCGCGATCAACGCCAACCACGCCCTGCTGGCCAAGCGCGCCGGCTTCAAGGCGATCTACCTGTCGGGTGGCGGGGTGGCTGCCGGATCCCTGGGCGTACCGGACTTGGGGATTACCGGCCTGGATGACGTGCTGACCGACGTGCGCCGCATCACCGATGTGTGCGACTTGCCGCTGCTGGTGGACGTGGACACCGGTTTCGGGTCCTCGGCGTTCAACGTGGCGCGTACCGTCAAGTCGATGATCAAGTTCGGCGCGGCGGCCATCCATATCGAAGACCAGGTGGGTGCCAAGCGCTGCGGCCATCGTCCGAATAAGGAAATCGTGTCCCAGCAGGAAATGGTCGACCGCATCAAGGCCGCCGTGGATGCGCGCACCGACGACAGCTTCGTGATCATGGCGCGCACCGACGCGCTGGCGGTGGAGGGGCTGGAGTCCGCCCTGGAGCGTGCCGCCGCCTGCATCGAGGCCGGTGCCGACATGGTGTTCCCGGAAGCCATCACTGAGCTGGAGATGTACAAGCTGTTCGCCTCCCGTGTGAAGGCCCCGATCCTGGCTAACATTACCGAGTTCGGCGCGACGCCGCTGTACACCACCGAACAGTTGAAATCTGCCGATGTTTCCATCGTGCTGTACCCGCTCTCGGCCTTCCGCGCCATGAACAAGGCCGCCGAAAACGTCTACACCGCGATCCGTCGCGACGGTACCCAACAGAACGTGATCGACACCATGCAAACCCGCATGGAGCTTTACGATCGCATCGACTACCACACCTTCGAGCAGAAGCTCGACGCGTTGTTTGCCGCGAAAAAGTAAAGCGGCATGCCTCCCTAATAAATTCAAGATTGGAGAACGAACATGGCTGAAGCAAAAGTACTGAGTGGCGCCGGCCTGCGTGGCCAGGTCGCCGGGCAGACCGCACTGTCCACCGTGGGCCAGGCCGGTGCCGGCCTGACCTATCGCGGCTACGATGTGCGCGAGCTGGCCGCCGAGGCGCAGTTTGAGGAAGTCGCCTACCTGCTGCTGTACGGCGAATTGCCGAGCAAGGCCGAATTGGCCGCCTACAGCGCCAAGTTGAGCAAGCTGCGCGACCTGCCGCAAGCCCTCAAGGAAGTGCTGGAGCGCATCCCCGCCGATGCCCATCCGATGGACGTGATGCGCACCGGTTGCTCGTTCCTGGGCAATATCGAGCCGGAGAAGGATTTCAGCGTGCAGCGCGACGTCACCGACCGCCTGCTCGCCGCTTTCCCGGCGATCATGTGCTACTGGTATCGCTTCAGCCACGACGGCCAACGCATCCACTGCGTAACGGACGAGCCGACCATCGGTGGTCACTTCCTGCACCTGCTGCACGGCAAGAAGCCCAGCGACCTGCACGTCAAAGTGATGAACGTGTCGCTGATCCTGTATGCAGAGCATGAATTCAACGCGTCGACCTTCACTGCCCGCGTATGTGCGTCGACCCTGTCCGACCTGTATTCCTGCGTCACGGCGGCCATCGGTTCGTTGCGCGGCCCGCTGCACGGGGGGGCCAACGAAGCGGCGATGGAAATGATCGAGCGTTTTTCGTCCGCGCAGGAGGCCGTCGAAGGCACCCTCGGCATGCTGGCGCGCAAGGACAAGATCATGGGCTTCGGCCACGCGATCTACAAAGACAGCGACCCGCGTAATGAAGTGATCAAGGGCTGGTCGAAAAAGCTGGCTGACGAAGTGGGCGACACCGTGTTGTTCCCGGTGTCCGAAGCCATCGACAAGACCATGTGGGAGCAGAAGAAGCTGTTTCCCAACGCCGACTTCTACCATGCCTCGGCCTACCACTTCATGGGGATCCCGACCAAGCTGTTCACCCCGATCTTCGTCTGCTCGCGCCTGACCGGCTGGGCCGCGCATGTGTTCGAGCAGCGTGCCAACAACCGCATCATCCGTCCAAGCGCCGAATACATAGGCGTCGAACAGCGCAAGTTCGTGCCAATCGAACGTCGCTGAATGGGAGATTGGCGGTCCTGAATGGGTAACCGGATCAAATGTGGAAGGGGGCTTGCTCCCGATAGCGGTCAGCTACAGATGTATCGACTGACAGTCCGCTTTCGCGAGCAAGCCCGCTCCCACATTTGGATCTCATTCCAATTCCGGATGCACGCCGGTTCTCCTTTTGTAGCCACCGTGACCGAGTCCTGACGATGAACACTGAATTTCGCAAACCGCTACCCGGCAGTCGCCTGGATTACTTCGACGCTCGTGCGGCAGTCGATGCAATCAAGCCTGGCGCCTACGCCACCTTGCCTTATACCTCCCGCGTACTCGCCGAGAACCTGGTGCGCCGCTGCGACCCGGCCACCCTCAACGCGTCCCTGGGCCAGTTGATCGAACGCCGGCGCGACCTCGATTTTCCCTGGTTCCCCGCGCGCGTGGTGTGCCACGACATCCTCGGCCAGACCGCCCTGGTCGACCTTGCCGGCCTGCGCGATGCCATCGCCCAGCAAGGCGGCGATCCGGCTCAGGTGAACCCGGTGGTGCCGACCCAACTGATCGTCGACCACTCCCTGGCCGTCGAAGCCGGTGGTTATGATCCGCAGGCATTCGAAAAAAACCGCACCATCGAAGACCGTCGCAACGAAGACCGTTTCCACTTTATCGAGTGGACCAAGAAGGCGTTCAAGAACGTCGATGTGATCCCGCCAGGCAACGGCATCATGCACCAGATCAACCTGGAGAAAATGTCTCCGGTGATCCAGGTGCGCGACGGCGTGGCGTTCCCGGACACTTGCGTCGGCACTGACAGCCATACGCCGCACGTCGACGCACTGGGCGTGATCGCCATCGGCGTCGGCGGCCTTGAAGCCGAAAGTGTGATGCTGGGCCGCGCCTCATGGATGCGCCTGCCGGAAAGCGTCGGCGTCGAACTGACCGGCAAGCTGCAACCGGGCATCACCGCCACCGACATGGTGCTGGCGCTGACCGAGTTTCTGCGTAAACAAAAGGTCGTGGGGGCGTGGCTTGAGTTCTTCGGTGAAGGGGCTTCGGCGCTGACCCTGGGCGACCGCGCGACCATCTCCAACATGGCCCCGGAATACGGCGCCACGGCGGCGATGTTCTACATCGACCAACAGACCATCGCCTATCTGAAGCTCACCGGCCGCGAAGACGAACAAGTCACCCTGGTGGAGCAATACGCCCGCCACACCGGCCTGTGGGCCGATGACCTGAAGAGCGCGCAATACGAGCGTGGCCTGACCTTTGACCTGTCCAGCGTCGTGCGCAACATGGCGGGGCCGAGCAACCCGCATGCGCGCGTGGCGACCCGGGACCTGGCATCCAAAGGCATCAGCGGCGAGTGGGACGAGGTTCCCGGCCAAATGCCCGACGGCGCGGTGATCATTGCGGCCATTACCAGTTGCACCAACACCAGCAACCCGCGCAACGTGATCGCTGCCGGCCTGCTGGCGCGCAACGCCAACAAGCTGGGGCTGACGCGCAAACCCTGGGTCAAATCTTCGTTGGCGCCGGGTTCGAAAACCGTGGCCATGTACCTGGAAGAGGCCGGCCTGGGCCATGAACTGGAAAAACTCGGCTTCGGCGTGGTGGCGTTTGCCTGCACCACCTGCAACGGCATGTCCGGCGCCCTTGACCCGGTGATCCAGCAGGAAATCATCGATCGCGACCTGTACGCCACGGCCGTGCTCTCGGGTAACCGCAACTTCGACGGGCGTATTCACCCGTACGCCAAGCAAGCCTTCCTCGCCTCGCCGCCGTTGGTGGTGGCCTATGCGATTGCCGGCACCATCCGTTTCGATATCGAGAAGGACGTGCTGGGCCTGGATGCCTCGGGCAAGGAAATCCGCCTGCAAGACATCTGGCCGAGCGACGAAGAGATCGACGCGGTCGTCAAGGCTTCGGTCAAGCCGGAGCAGTTCCGCCAGGTCTATATCCCGATGTTCGCCATCCACGAAGACACCGGGCCGAAAGTCGCGCCGCTGTACGACTGGCGCCCGCAAAGCACCTATATCCGCCGCCCGCCGTACTGGGAAGGCGCGCTGGCCGGTGCGCGGCCGCTCAAGGGTATGCGCCCGCTGGCGGTGCTGCCGGACAACATCACCACCGACCACCTGTCACCCTCCAATGCGATCATGCTCGACAGCGCCGCAGGCGAATACCTGGCGAAAATGGGCCTGCCGGAAGTCGACTTCAACTCTTACGCGACGCATCGCGGCGACCACCTGACCGCGCAGCGTGCCACCTTCGCCAACCCGAAACTGTTCAACGAAATGGTGGTTGAAAACGGCAAGGTCAAGCAGGGCTCCCTGGCGCGCATCGAGCCGGAAGGCAAAGTCACGCGGATGTGGGAGGCCATCGAAACCTACATGGAGCGCAAGCAACCGCTGATCATCATTGCCGGTGCCGACTACGGCCAGGGTTCCTCCCGCGACTGGGCGGCCAAGGGCGTGCGCCTGGCCGGTGTGGAAGCGATTGTTGCCGAGGGTTTCGAGCGCATCCACCGCACCAACCTGGTGGGCATGGGCGTGCTGCCGTTGGAGTTCCTGCCGGGCACCGACCGTCACACGTTGAACATCGATGGCAGCGAAACCTATGACGTGGTCGGTGCACGCACCCCGCGTGCGCAACTGACGCTGGTGATCCATCGCAAAAATGGCGAACGTGTCGAAGTGCCGGTGACTTGCCGCCTGGACACCGCCGAAGAAGTATCGATCTACGAGGCGGGCGGCGTGTTGCAGCGCTTCGCCCAGGACTTCCTGGAATCGGCGGCCACCGCCTGAAGAGGATAACCATGGCACACGCAGCGCAAATCAGGATCCCCGCCACTTACATGCGTGGCGGCACCAGCAAGGGGGTATTTTTCAGCCTCAAGGACCTGCCCGAAGCGGCGCAGGTGCCGGGCGCCGCGCGCGACGCCTTGCTGTTACGGGTGATCGGCAGCCCCGACCCGTACGACAAACAGATCGATGGCATGGGCGGCGCCACATCGAGCACCAGCAAGACGGTCATCCTGTCGAAAAGTACCCGCGCCGATCACGACGTGGATTACCTGTTCGGCCAGGTCGCCATCGACAAACCCTTTGTCGACTGGAGCGGCAATTGCGGCAACCTGTCGGCGGCGGTGGGTTCGTTCGCCGTCAGCGCCGGGCTGGTCGACCCGGCCCGCGTGCCGCATAACGGCGTGGCCGTAGTGCGGGTGTGGCAGGCCAATATCGGCAAGACCATCATCGCCCATGTGCCGATCACCGACGGCTCCGTGCAGGAGACCGGTGACTTTGAACTGGACGGCGTGACCTTCCCGGCTGCCGAAGTCCAGCTGGAGTTCATGGACCCGGCGGCGGAAGAAGAGGGCGGCGGCGGTTCGATGTTCCCCACCGGCAACCTCGTCGACGACCTGGAGGTGCCGGGTGTCGGCACCTTCAAGGCGACGTTGATCAACGCCGGTATCCCGACGATCTTCATCAACGCCGAAGATCTCGGCTACACCGGCACCGAGCTGCAAGGCGCGATCAACAGCGACCCGAAAGCCCTGGCGATGTTCGAGACCGTGCGGGCCTACGGCGCGCTGCGCATGGGGCTGATCCAGAATCTGGATGAAGCTGCCCAACGCCAGCACACACCGAAGGTTGCGTTTGTGGCCAAGCCTGCGGATTACCTGTCATCCAGCGGCAAGGCAATCAAGGCTGCCGACGTAGACCTGCTGGTGCGCGCGCTGTCCATGGGCAAGTTGCATCACGCGATGATGGGCACGGCGGCGGTGGCGATTGGCACGGCGGCGGCGATTCCCGGCACCTTGGTCAACTTGGCGGCCGGCGGCGTGGCGCGCAATGCGGTGCGCTTCGGGCATCCGTCCGGCACGTTGCGCGTGGGCGCCGAGGCCAGCCAGGTAGAGGGTGAGTGGGTCGTCAAGAAAGCCATCATGAGCCGCAGTGCACGGGTGTTGATGGAAGGCTACGTACGCATCCCCGGCGACGCCTTCTAAAGCCCGACATCAATCCAGTGTGGGAGGGGGCTTGCTCCCGATGACGGAGTGTCAGCCAATCCAGTTTTCGCTGACCCACCGCTATCGGGAGCAAGCCCCCTCCCACTTTTAGCTGGTGTTCACTTCGGTCTATACGCTGCCCTCGACAGCGCATAGCGTCCCCACGCGGCGATGCGTTCTAAAGCCCGACATCAATCCAGTGTGGGAGGGGG
>NZ_PYWX01000090.1 GCF_003031675.1 Pseudomonas palleroniana
GAGTGTCAGCCAATCCAGTTTTCGCTGACCCACCGCTATCGGGAGCAAGCCCCCTCCCACTTTTAGCTGGTGTTCACTTCGGTCTACACGCTGCCCTCGACAGCGCATAGCGTCCCCACGCGGCGATGCGTTCTAAAGCCCGACATCAATCCAGTGTGGGAGGGGGGTTGCTCCCGATGACGGTGTGCCAGCCAATCCAAATTTCGCTGACCCACCGCTATGGGGAGCAAGCCCCCTTCCACTTTTAGAATGGTGTTCTCGGTTTACATGCTGCCCTCGACATCCTCCAGGCTGAACGTCTCGGTGTGGTCGTCGTAGGAGAAAATCTCTGCATAGCGTCCCCACGCAACCACGGTTTCCAGGGTTTTTTCCACGAACGCTTCGGTCATCGAATCTTCCAGCTCTTGCTCGAAGCGCACCCGAGGGGCGCGGTGCCCGCTGCGTTCAAGCAATACCTGATGAATGCGCGCGGCCAGCGGTACGTGCTGGATCAAATGTTCGGCGAACAGGGTCTTGCGTTCCTGGGTGCCGTAGTCGGCGAACAGCTTGCCGGCGTCGGTGAGGGTGATGTCGGCGCCCTTGAGTTCGGCAAAGCCCAGGTGCTCCAGCATCTCCGCGACCGGGAACAGGTCGTCGACTTCCAACAGGCCCCGTTCGGCCACGTTGGGCAGGCCGGCGTGGCCGTTGTAGGGCTCGGCGGCCAGGGTTTCGATCAGGCCGGCCATGAGGTTGGTGGACACTTCCGGCAGCAGGCTGCTCATCTTCAGTTCGGGCTTGCCGACGCTCGCATCGGCGCTGCGTCGGTCGGTCATCAGGGCATAGATGTCGTCGACCATTTGCCGGAAAGTCGGGTCCAGCCGGTTACGCGGGTGCGCAAACGGCACCTTGATCTCGGCGACCACGCGCCCGGGGTTGGACGACAGCACCAGGATGCGGTCGCACATCAGCACCGCTTCCTCGATGTTGTGGGTCACGATCAGGATCGACTTGATCGGCAGTTGCTTGCCGCTCCACAAATCCAGCAAGTCGGTGCGCAGGGTTTCGGCGGTGAGCACATCGAGGGCCGAGAACGGTTCGTCCATCAGCAACAGGGTCGGGTTGACCACCAGGCCACGCGCAAAACCTACGCGTTGGCGCATGCCGCCGGACAATTCACGGGGGTAAGCGTTTTCGAAACCGTCCAGGCCGATCAGGTCGATGGCGGCCAAGGCGCGCTTGCGGGCTTCCTTGCGCTCGACTTGCAGGGCTTGCAGGCCGGCTTCCACGTTTTCCAGGACAGTCAGCCAGGGAAACAGCGCAAACGTCTGGAATACCATGGCGACGCCTTCGGCCGGGCCGGTCAGCGGTTTGCCGTGGTATTTCACGTCCCCCGACGACGGTTGGATCAGGCCGGCAATAATGCGCAGCAGCGTCGATTTACCTGAGCCGGAGCGGCCGAGCATGCCCACGATCTCGCCTTCGTGCAGGCTCAGGTCTACGCCGCTGAGCACTTGCAGCTCTTCCTTGCCTTTGCCGAAGACCCGGTTCACGTTCTTCAGCGAGTAAATTTCTGGGGTGTCGGCAGTGTGTTCGGTATAGGTATTCATCACAGCGAATCCCATTAATTCAGACGAAGTTTGTTTTCGGCAATGGCGTACATCGGTCGCCAGACCGCGCGGTTGAACGCCACCACGAAGATCGACATCACCACCACGCCCAGGGCGATCTTGGGGAAGTCCCCGGCGGCTGTGGTTTGTGCAATATAGGCACCCAGCCCGTGGGCGACCACATTGTCCTGGCCCCAGGACACGTACTCGGACACGATGCTGGCGTTCCAGGCACCGCCCGAGGCGGTAATCGCGCCGGTGACGTAGTACGGGAAAATCCCCGGCAGCATCACCTTGCGCCACCACAGCCAGCCGCGAATGCGGAAGTTGGCGGCGGCTTCCTTGAAGTCATTGGGGAAGGCGCTGGCGCCGGCAATCACGTTGAACAGGATGTACCACTGGGTGCCCAACACGATCAGCGGGCTCAGCCAGATGTCCGGGTTGAGATGGAAATGCAGGATCACGATCACGAACACCGGGAACAGCAGGTTCGCCGGAAACGCCGCAAGGAACTGTGCCAGCGGTTGGATTTTCTCCGCCAGGCTCGGACGCAGGCCGATCATCACGCCCAGGGGCACCCAGATCAACGAGGCAATCAGGATCAGCCCGGCCACCCGCAGCAAGGTAATCAGGCCCAGCACCACCACGTGGCCGACTTCGGCGAGGGTCACTTCGGTGCCGACGTACTGCACGATGTGGTACAGCGCATACGCGGCCATCAGCGCGATCAGTGTGCCCCAGGCCCAGTCGATGAGCTTCGACGCGGCAGGCGTCTCGGTCGGCAATGCCTTGAATGCACTCCCCGCCAGGCTGAAACGCTTGTTGCCCAGGCGGCTGAAGGTACGGGTGATCGGGCGCAGTATGCGTTGCACGACGCGGGTGCGCTGGATCAGGTTCAGCACCCAGGATTGCGGCGCGCTGCCTTGGGAGGCGGTGGTTTCCATGCGGAATTTGTCGGCCCAGGCTACCAGCGGGCGGAACAGGAACTGGTCGTAGATCAGGATCACCGCGATCATCGCCAGGATCACATAACCCACGGCGTGCAGGTCTTTCTGGGCGATGGCCAGGGCCAGGTATGAACCTACGCCCGGCAGGGTGATGGTTTTGTCGCCGACGGTGATGGCTTCGGAAGCCACCACGAAAAACCAGCCGCCGGACATGCTCATCATCATGTTCCACACCAGCCCCGGCATGGCGAAAGGAACGTCGAGCTTCCAGAATTTCTGCCAGCCGGAGAGGCGCAGGCTGGTGGACACTTCCACCAGGTCATGGGGCAACATGCGCAGCGACTGATAGAAGCTAAACGTCATGTTCCAGGCCTGGCTGGTGAAGATCGCAAAGATGGCGGCGAACTCCGCGCCGAGCACGCGCCCGGGAAACAGCAACAGGAAGAACGTCACGGTAAACGAGATGTAACCGAGTACTGGCACCGATTGCAGAATATCGAGCACCGGCACCAGCAGTTTCTCGGCGCGCCGGCTTTTGGCGGCCAGGGTGCCGTACAGCAGGGTGAAAATCAGCGCGGCCACCATCGCCGCGAGCATGCGCAGTGTGGTGCGCATCGCGTATTCCGGCAGGTTGGCCGGGTCCAGGGAGATGACTTCGCTTTGCAGGGTTGCGATGGGAGCCCAGGTCTCCCGGGCGGTGATGGAGAAAAACAGCAGAAAACCGATCACCAACGGCAGGGCGACCAGGTCCCAGCGGTTGGGCAGCAGGCGCAGAGAGGACGCCGGAATGTAATGACGGAACACTTTGTTCATATGCAGTTGCTCATAGGCAGACGTTCCTGCAGCGTTCAGGTTCAGAAGGGCGTGGTGGGTTTGAGCTTAGCTTCTCTACAAGCACCCACGGAGAAGGCTGGGGGCTCTCTCTCCATGAGTCAGGACGGCGCACCTGGGGAAGATGCGCTGCTGGGGGAATTGTACGTTTCTGAATGTTACAAACGCGTAAATTTGCTGTCAGTTTCCTGTACGAACTATCAGTTGGGCCTTATTCAAACCGCAGGATGACCCGGCGGTTGTGCTTGCTCTTCTTCTCGATTTTCTCGCAGAACACCTTGCCGATTTCCTCGGTGTTGATCACATGGGTGCCGCCGCAGGGCTGGATGTCGATGCCGGCAATCTCGATGACCCGCACCGAACCCTGGATCACTGGGGGGGCTACCGCCTGGGTGCGGGTGATCTGAAGCAAGGTCGAGTATTCCGAGGCGGGCATCGACAGGGTTTTCACCGGGTGGGCTGCCTCGATCAGCGCGTTGAGGTCGCGGGTGAGGCTGTCTTTGTCGAGGGTCATTTCCGGCAGGTCGAAATCCAGGCGGCCTTTGTCGGCGCTGATACTGCAGCCGGTCACGGGCGCATCGATGAGCGAGCACAACAGATGCAGGCAGGTGTGCATCTTCATGTGCTGGTAGCGCCGTTCCCAATCGAGGCTGGCGTCTACCTGCACGCTGGCAGTCAATTGCTCGGGGCAGTGCTCCACCTGGTGCCAGATAATCGAGCGCAGCACCGGGTCGCGCACGGTGCCCACCACGTCGACCCGCGTGCCGTCGGCCAGGGTGAGGTGCCCAGTGTCGCCCGGCTGCCCGCCGCCTGTGGGGTAGAACAGCGTGTGCTCCAGGGCGATGCCCTGTTCGCTGACGGCAATCACCCGGGCGCTGAAGGCGTTCTGGTAGGGCGCGCTGTCGAACAGCGCCAGGGTTTCCATGGTGTGTACAGACATGTTCATCCTCCAACGATCAATGGGCTGGCTTGCAACAGGTGACGCACCATTGCGCTCAAGCCAGGGGGGGAGAGCAGGGTGATTTCAAATTCCGACCCGCAGATTTTCAGGTTCAGTGGCAGGCGCGGCAGTTGTTCGCCGATGTCGGTGCGGCGCAGGCGAAATTGCAGGTGGTGGCGCTCTTTTACCGTGGGCTCCAGCATCACGCCCCGCAACGGATGAAAGTCGGCATCCAGCACCGTCACGTTGTGGCTGGCGTTGACCTCGCCGACCACGTGCAGGCGTTCATCCAGCGCGAAGGCGCCGAGATAGTGGGTGTGGTCCGTTTCGACGTTTTTTTGCAGTTGCACCTGGTTGACCACCCTGACCCGGGTGCCTGCGGGAACGTCCTGGGTGATCACGCACGAGGGGCTGATAAACACGTTGTCGCCGATCAAGACATAGCCCAGCACCCGGGCGCCGGAGCCGACTTCGACGTTGTTGCCCAGGCGTGGGTGGCGTTTGCCATCCGGGTTGTTGGCGATACCCCGAGCGCCCAGCGTGACGCCGCAAAGGATGTAGCAGTCATTGCCGATCTCGCAGGTTTCGCCGATCACCGTGCCGTAGCCGTGGTCCAGCACAAAGCGCCGACCGATACGCGCCGCCGGATGAATCTCGGCACCGGAGAGGATCTTGCCCTGGTTGCTGAGCTTGAGGGCTATGCGCGAAAACACGCCGTTGGGGTTGTCGGGGAAGTGCCATACCAAATGCGCGAGCCGGTAGAACAGCACCGCCTTGAACGAGGCATAGGACTCCAGGATCAACTCGCCGCGCCCACGCGAAGCCGGGTCGCGATAGGCGTAGGCGATCAGGTCTTCGGCAACCGATTGGGCGGCATTCTGGATCAAGGGTGCCAGATGCGGTTCCAGTTGCTTCATCTGCGCAGGCGTCAGGGTCTTGATGAGATGGGTGAGCAACTCATCGTGCAACTGTTGCATGTCGATAAAGCCCCCCATGGAGGTCCCCCCGCATTCTGGTTGGTTGGGTAACCGGTTATTCGAAACTGGGCAGGTAGCTGTCAGCATTGTCGTAGACCATGGTCAACACCACCGTTTCGGGTGGTAATTCAGGAGCGAGTTGGGCGATGGCGACCATGTTGGCGGCCGACGACAAACCCAGGCTGATGGCATCGGTGCGCATGATGCGTTTGATCATGTCGACGCAGGCCTGGTGCGACACCTTGAGCATGCCGTCCAGTACCTCCAGGTTGAGAATGCTCGGGATCAGCCCGATCGACAGGCCCTGGATACCGTGCGGCGCGTGGCGGTCCTTGAGCAGGTCGCATTCTTCAGGTTCCACCCCCATGACACGGATATGCGGCCAGGCCGCCTTGAGGGTTTCGCCGATACCGGTGATATGGCCGCCGGTGCCGATGCCGCTGACGAAGTAATCCACGCGCTGTTCACCGAAGGCGCGGAGGATTTCCGGCGCGGTGGTGTCGCGGTGGGTTTGCGGGTTGGCGCCGTTGCGTTGCTGGTTGAGCATCACGTAGCTGGGATTCTCCAGCTGCAGCTCCATGCATTTTTCGCCGTGGGAGTTGTTACCCAGGCGGCTGTCCGACAGCACCACCTTGGCCCCGTACAAGCGCAGCAGCTTTTGCTTTTCGGGGCTGTAGTTGTCGGGGATCACCAGCACGACTTTGTAGCCCAGCACATTGCCGGCCATCACCAGGCCAATGCCGGTATTGCCGCCGCTGGGCTCGATGATGGTTTGCCCGGAGTCGCGGATCAGCACGCCCCGGCGTTCGGCGTCGAGGATCATGCCCAGGGCGATGCGCGCCTTGTGGCTGCCGCCCGGGTTGAGGGATTCGAGCTTGGCGTAGACCTCGATGCCGAGGTCTTCGGAAAACTGCGCCAGGCGCACGATTGGCGTCTGGCCGATGACGTCGAGAATGGAGTTATGCAACATCAGTCGATCCCCGGATCAATACAACGGCATGTCGGGTTCGACGTCGCGCACCCAGTGTTTCATACCGCCCTGCAGGACCTTGGTATTGGCAAAACCTGCCGCCAGCAAGGTGCTTGCCGCTTGCTCGGCACGGGTGCCGGCGTAGCAGATCAGGTAGTGGGTGTTGTCGCGGCTGAGGCTGTCGAGCTGCCCATCCAGTTCGGCCAGGGGGATGTGCACCACGCCCGGCAGTTTGCACACCTCCAGTTCACTGGCATCGCGCACATCCAGCAGGACGTCGGCGCTGCGGTGGTGGTCGAGCACTTGTTTGAGTACGCGTGGCTTGATGTAGCGTTCTTCGGCCAGGGAGGGGCGGCTCGGCATGGCGTCGGCGCAGACGGCCGGCGCGACGCTTTCGCTGTAGCGCAGGTCCGAACAGCAGGGGCAGTCGGCGCGACGTTTGAAGCGGATTTCGCTGAACTTCATCGCCAGCGCGTCGAAGCGCATCAAGCGGCCGGACAAGGGCTCACCGATACCGATCAACAACTTGATCGCCTCGGTGGCCTGGATCATCCCCACCACCCCCGGCAATACGCCGATCACACCGCCGGCGCTGCAATTGGGCGCCAGCTCTGCGGGAGGGGCCGAGGGAAACAGGCAGCGGTAGCACGGCCCGCCTTGATAGTTGAGCACGCTGATTTGACCGTCGAAACGGTAGATGGCGCCGTACACCAGGGGTTTGCCCAACTGCACGCAGGCATCGTTGACCAGGTAGCGCGTGTCGAAATTGTCGGTGCCGTCGATCACCAGGTCGTAGGCGCCCACCAACTCGAGGGCGTTGTCGGCATTCAGGGCAGTGTCGTGGGCGTTGACCTGGATGTGGCGGTTGAGGTCCAGCAAGCGTTGCCTGGCGGACTCGACCTTGGGCATGCCCAGCGTGCTGTTGCCGTGGACGATCTGGCGTTGCAGGTTGCTGCTTTCCACCACATCGAAGTCGACCAGCCCCAGGGTACCGACGCCGGCCGCCGCCAGGTACAGGCTGATGGGCGAGCCCAGGCCGCCGGTGCCGATGATCAGCACCTTGGCGTTTTTCAACTTCAGCTGGCCCTCGCGGCCGACGCCGGGCAGGGTGATGTGGCGCACGTAGCGCTGCACTTCCTCGTTGCTCAGGGCATCGATATCCATGCCGCCGGAGGTGGCCAACAGCACTTCGATCCTGGCCTGTTCCGGCAGGGGCTCATCGGCACCGATCAGTTCTTCTTCGGCGGTGAACAGGAAGTGCTCCTTGAGCTGGTTGTTTTTTTCATGAAACAGATGCGCGCGTAACTGCGGGTAGTGGCTGCAAAGGTTTTCAATGACTTCGCGCAATGTCGATCCGGCGCCCTCAAGGGTCGATTCCGGCAGCTTGGCCACGCGAACCAGAATGTCGGGGAAAGAGACAGCGTTCATGGACAACTCCGTGTGCAGGTCGTTGAAAGGGTTAAGGGCGAAATGCTTGCCATCCCAGGCAAACAGCTTTGATCCCAGGGCCTGGCCCTGGCGAACGTCCACCACCAGATAACTGACGGGGTAGATCGGCTCGCCCAGGAACAGCGCCTTGTCCTGGTCTTCGTCACTGAAATAGGCGCCCACATCCGGGTGGGAGTGGTAGATCACCACCACCGGGTTATCACTGCGAAACGCCTTGTTCATCAGCAGGGTGTCGGCTACGGAAAAGGTGTAGCCGTTGGCCGCGCTGCGTGGGTACATCTCTGGGTTCTTGCGGTGCAGCTCGTTCTGGATATTGCTGCCCAGGTACACACTGCCGTCGGCGAAGACAAAACCACAGCATTCTTCGGGGTAGCTGCGGCTGGCGTGGGCGTAGATCTGTTCCAGGGCGGTTGGGCGCAGGACGTCCATGTTTCTCTCGCGTGGCTGATATTGAGGGGCCGGGGGGACGTTCAAGGTTTCTTGGCCAGGAGTTTTTCAATCGGCAACTTGGTGATTGCAAAGCCGGCCAGCAGGATGGCCGAGTACAGCATCAGGTCCCGGGAAATCGCCACGCCCTCGTACCACGCGCCGATGATCACCGCGAACACCGGAAAGATAATGAACACGAACGATAGGATGATCGGGCTCAAACGCTTGAGCAGCATGAAGTACACGATGAACCCGCCCACCGACGCGACCAGCCCCAGGTAGAACAGGGCTCCCCAGGAACGCAGGGTGATCTGGTCAAACGTGGGCGTCTCAAACCACAGGCCGGCGACGAACAGCATCAGCCCGGCGATGCCGATGGGCAGGGTGTTGTAGGTGATCACGCTGATGGCACTGCCTTTTTGCTTGGTGATGACATAGCACAGCGCATGCATGATCGCCGCGCTCAGGATCGCCAGCACGCCGAGGAATTCAGCGTGGTCCAGGTGCAGGCCCTGGCTCTTGATGATCATGTACAGGCTGGCGAAGCCGATGCCGATGCCGACCACCTGGGAGAAGTAGATGCGCTCACGCAGGAACAGCCCGGAGAAAATCAGGATAAACACCGGCATGCAGCTGAACAGCAGAGCGGTGAGGCCGGACGAGACGTGCATCTCGCCATAGTTGAGCAAGTAATAAGGAACGCTGAAATAGGACAGGGTCACAAACACGAAGAACCAGCGGCTCTCCCGGGGAAACAGGATCGGCTCGCGACGTACCAGCGCAAAGCACAGGAACAACGGGAAGGCGATCAGAAAGCGCAGGCCGGCGGAGGTCAGCGGTGGCACGCTTTCCACGGCGATCTTGATGCCCAGCCACGTGGTGCCCCAGCTCAGGCACACGATCAGGAACATCACACTGGTGATCAACCCGGCCAGCCACTGTTTTTGAGTTTTGGTCTTGGCGGTGTTTTCGAGAACGGCGGACATTGGCATCGTTTATTGCTTCCCTGAGCCGGAATTGAACTCTATATTGAGCTTGTAATGAGTTGTAAAATTCGGCGATTGAACCCGTAAAAGCACACTATTAGGGCGAAAGATGGCTGTCAAAACAAATATTGACATGGTGTCAATTATGCGTGAGGGGTTGTCCAACGGGCAGGGCGTGAAGTACAAGCGCCTGTCCGATGTCATGGAACGGGGCATCCTCGAAGGCTTGATTGAACCGGGAAGAAAACTGCCGCCCCATCGGGTGCTTTCCGACAACCTGGGTGTGACGATCGGCACCATCAGCCGGGCCTACGGCGAACTGGAACGCCTGGGGTTGGTTGTGGCGCGGGTCGGTGACGGCACTTTCGTGCGCAAGCGTGGGATGGAGCGCCAGCGCGATGAAGGTTTTCGCAACTTCAGCGAGGAGCCGCGCCAGTACTTCGACATGAGCCGCAACATGCACATCCCCGGGCAGGAGACGGTGTTCCTGGCCCAGAGCTTCCAAACCCTGTCGACCAACGCCAAGTTCCTCCAGGACATCAGTGCCTACACGCCGGACGCCGGCCTGCCACGCTATCGCGAGGCCGGCGCGCAATGGCTGGTGCAGCGCGATTTCCACCCGATTCCCGAGCAGGTCATTTGCGTCAATGGCGGCCAGCATGGCTTGCTGTGCTCGATGATGGCGCTGTTACGGGCCGGCGATACAGTGGTCACCGAACAGCTGACTTATCCGGGGCTCATTACCGCCGCGCGCATGCTGGGCATCCGCCTCATCGGCCTGGAAATGGACGAGGAGGGGGTGCTGCCGAGCGCGCTGGACGAAGTCTGTCGTAATCACCGGGTTTCGGCGCTGTACTGCACGCCGACCATCCAGAACCCCACCACTGCGGTGCTCTCGGTGGCGCGTCGAGAAGCGTTGGCCAAAGTGTGCCGTGAACACAATCTGCTGATTCTTGAAGATGAAGCCCACGGTGTGCTGGTGGAAGACCGGCCGCCGCCCCTCAGCTATTTCGCCCCTGAGCGTACGATTCTGATCAGCAGCCTGAGCAAGGCTGTGTCTGCCGGGCTGCGTGTGGGTTATGTGCATGCGCCGCCGGCCCTGGTCAGCCGTATCTCGGCGGCGCTGCGTTCTACCTGCTGGATGGCCACGCCGGTGACCCTGGAACTGGCCACCCAGTGGATTGAAAACGGCACGGCGGAATACCTGCTGCGCCAGCAGATCAATGAGATCAGCCGCCGCAAGGCGCTGGTGCAAGGTTTGTTGGCTGGCCTGCAATATCGCACCCACCCCAACAGCCCACACTTCTGGATCGAGGTGCCGGAGCCGTGGCGTGCATCGGAAATCGAAGCGGAGCTCAAGCAGAACAACTACCTGATCGCCACGGCCGAGGCATTTGCGGTGGGGCAAACCGCAGTGCCGCAGTTCATTCGGGCGAGCATCTGCAATACGTCAGGGGATGATCAGTTGTTGCGAGAGGGGTTTGACGCGTTGGCCACCGCATTGGGCCAGGGCGGCGGTCGTTTTCACCTGTAGGCATTGATTGTAGTGAGCGGGCTTGCACCGCGCTGGGTGGCGAAGCCGCCCCAACAAGGACGCCGCGGTATTTCAGGAAAACCGCGGCGCCTGGTTTTGGGGCGGCTTCGCCGCCCAGCGCGGGGCAAGCCCGCTCACTACAAGCATCAGCGGGGTTATTTGAAGCGGCGTTCTACGCCTTTTTCTACCAGAATCTTTGCCGAGATCTCTTCCACTGAGAAATGTGTGGAATTGATGTGCGCAATGTTCTCCCGACGGAACAGATTTTCCACTTCGCGCACTTCGAACTCACACTGGGCATAGCTGGAGTAGCGGCTGTTAGGCTTGCGCTCGTTACGAATGGCGGTGAGACGGTCCGGGTCGATGGTCAGGCCGAACAGCTTGTGCGAGTGCGCACGCAAGGCTGCCGGGAGCGTCAGGTGTTCCATGTCGTCCTCGGTCAGCGGGTAGTTGGCGGCGCGGATACCGAATTGCATGGCCATGTACAGACAGGTAGGCGTTTTGCCGCAGCGCGACACGCCCACCAGGATCAGGTCGGCCTTGTCGTAGTAGTGAGTGCGGGCGCCGTCGTCGTTGTCGAGGGCGAAGTTCACCGCCTCGATACGCTCCATATAGTTGGAGTTGTGCCCAATGGAATGGGATTTGCCCACGGAGTATGAGGAATGTTCACTCAGCTCTTGTTCCAGAGGGGCCAGGAAGGTCGAGAAAATATCGATCATGAAACCATTCGAAGTCGCCAGGATCTCACGAATATCCTGATTCACGATGGTGTCGAAAATGATCGGACGGAAACCGTCTTTTTCAGCCGCCAGATTGATTTGTTGTACCATGGCCCGCGCTTTATCCACGCTGTCGATATAGGGCCGCGTGAATTTGGCGAAGGTAACGTTTTCGAACTGCGCGAGCAGGCTCTGACCCAATGTCTCGGCGGTGATGCCCGTGCCGTCGGAAATAAAGAAAGCAGATCGTTTCATTTGAGCCCTGGGCCTTAAGCTGATGGCGAATCTTGGATATGATAGGCGCGATTTTGCTGTCCCGCAGTGGGCCGCATTCTCACTTATTTTCCAGGTCCAGGCCACAAGCGCAGGCGTTTGCTCCTCTATGAGCCGCCAGCGTCCTGAGCTTTTCCAACACAGTTAGTGGAGAGATCACCTTGGTAGAGTACGTAGTTTCCCTCGATAAGCTCGGCGTCCATGATGTAGAGCACGTGGGGGGCAAGAACGCATCCCTCGGCGAGATGATCAGTAATCTTGCAGGCGCTGGTGTGTCGGTGCCCGGTGGTTTCGCCACCACGGCCCAGGCTTACCGCGATTTCCTCGAACTGAGCGGCCTCAACGCTCAGATCCACGCCGCGCTGGATGCCCTGGACGTTGATGACGTCAATGCGCTGGCCAAGACCGGTGCCCAGATCCGCCAGTGGATCATGGAAGCCGAGTTCCCCGAGAAACTTAACGAAGAAATTCGTGCCGCCTTCGCCGCCCTGTCGGCCGGCAACCCGGACATGGCGGTCGCCGTGCGTTCCTCGGCTACCGCCGAAGACTTGCCCGACGCCTCGTTCGCCGGCCAGCAGGAAACCTTCCTGAATATCCGTGGCGTGGAAAACGTCATTCGGGCCGCCAAGGAAGTGTTTGCTTCATTGTTCAACGATCGCGCGATTTCCTACCGCGTACACCAGGGTTTCGACCACAAATTGGTGGCCTTGTCTGCCGGCGTGCAGCGCATGGTGCGTTCTGAAACCGGTACCGCCGGCGTGATGTTCACCCTGGACACCGAATCGGGCTTCCGTGACGTGGTGTTCATCACCGGCGCCTACGGCCTGGGTGAAACCGTCGTACAGGGTGCGGTCAACCCGGACGAGTTCTACGTACACAAGGGTACCCTCGAAGCAGGCCGCCCGGCCATCCTGCGCCGTAACCTGGGCAGCAAGGCCATCAAGATGATCTACGGCGACGAGGCCAAGGCCGGTCGTTCGGTGAAAACCGTTGAAGTCGACAAGGCCGAGCGTGCGCGCTTCTGCCTGACCGACCAGGAGGTCAGCGAACTGGCCAAGCAAGCGATGATCATCGAAAAGCACTACAAGTGCCCGATGGACATCGAATGGGCCAAGGACGGTGACGATGGCAAGCTGTACATCGTGCAAGCCCGTCCGGAAACCGTGAAAAGCCGCACGTCGGCCAATGTCATGGAGCGCTACCTGCTCAAGGAAACCGGCACTGTGCTGGTTGAAGGCCGTGCGATTGGCCAGCGCATCGGCGCAGGCAAGGTACGGATCATCAAGGACGTGTCCGAAATGGACAAAGTCCAGCCAGGCGACGTGTTGGTTTCCGACATGACCGACCCGGACTGGGAACCGGTCATGAAGCGCGCCAGCGCCATCGTGACCAACCGTGGCGGGCGTACCTGCCACGCGGCGATCATCGCCCGTGAACTGGGGATCCCTGCTGTGGTGGGTTGCGGCAACGCCACCCAGTTGCTCAAGGACGGCCAGGGCGTGACCGTGTCCTGCGCCGAAGGCGACACCGGCTTTATCTTTGAAGGCGAGCTGGGCTTCGACATCAAGCAAAACTCCATCGACGCCATGCCCGACCTGCCGTTCAAGATCATGATGAACGTCGGCAACCCCGATCGCGCCTTCGATTTTGCACAGCTGCCGAACGCCGGCGTGGGCCTGGCCCGCCTGGAGTTCATCATCAACCGCATGATCGGCGTGCACCCCAAGGCGCTGCTGAACTACGACGGCCTGCCGTTGGAGATCAAGGAAAGCGTCGACAAGCGCATCGCCGGCTACAACGATCCGGTGGGCTTCTACGTCGAGAAGCTGGTGGAAGGCATCAGCACCCTGGCGGCGGCGTTCTACCCGAAAAAGGTCATCGTGCGCCTGTCGGACTTCAAGTCCAACGAATATGCCAACCTGATCGGCGGCAAGCTCTACGAGCCGGAAGAAGAAAACCCGATGCTGGGCTTCCGTGGCGCCTCGCGTTACATCAGCGAAACCTTCCGTGACTGTTTCGAACTCGAATGCCGTGCCCTCAAGCGCGTGCGCAACGAGATGGGCCTGACCAACGTCGAGATCATGGTGCCGTTCGTGCGCACCCTGGGCGAGGCGAGCCAGGTCGTCGACCTGCTGGCTGAAAACGGTCTGTCCCGTGGCGAAAACGGCCTGCGCGTGATCATGATGTGCGAGCTGCCGTCCAACGCCATCCTGGCCGAAGAGTTCCTGGAGTTCTTCGATGGGTTCTCCATCGGCTCCAACGACCTGACCCAGCTGACACTGGGCCTGGACCGTGACTCCGGGATCATCGCCCACCTGTTCGATGAGCGTAACCCGGCGGTCAAGAAGCTGCTGGCCAACGCTATCCAGGCCTGCAACAAGGCCGGCAAGTACATCGGTATCTGCGGCCAGGGGCCTTCCGACCACCCGGACCTGGCCAAGTGGCTGATGGAACAGGGCATCGAAAGTGTCTCGCTGAACCCCGACTCCGTACTGGAAACCTGGTTCTTCCTGGCTGAAGGCCAAGCGTCCGCCTAAGGTCGACACGTCAAAAGTGCCGGTCACTCGTTGCGGGTGACCGGCATTCTTATCTGTACAGGGCGGGAATCCTTGCGGACGCCGCCCTTTTTTGTGCAAGAGCATTATGCAAAGCAGCAGCAACCTGTTTCCCGTCGCCCTGATCAGCGCTGAACGTCGCGGCGACCTGAGTGAAGATGTGTATCGCCTCAAGCCCGGCAACAGCCCGGACGGAACTGTCGAGCTGGCCGTGACCCGCTTGGGCCTGGCTGATGTCCCGGAAAACCGGGGCACGCCGATTATTTTGCTGCACGGCAGTTTTTCCAATCGGCGCTTCTGGTACTCGCCCAAAGGTATCGGCCTGGGTGCCTATCTGGCACGCCAGGGGTTTGATGTATGGATCCCGGAAATGCGTGGCCATGGCCTGTCCAAGCGCAATCACGACTACGCCAAAAACCGCGTCGCCGATTATGCGCGCTACGACGTGCCGGCCATTGGCGCGTTCGTGCGTGAGCAGAGTGGGCAGATTCCCCACTGGATCGGGCATTCCCTGGGCGCTACGACTCTGGCGGCGGCCCTGGGTGGCCAGCACTTGGGTGCACCTGCAGCGGCTTCCGTGGCATTGTTTGGTTGCCAGGTCAGCCGCACCTACTGGCCACTGAAAATCCCTGCGGTGGAGTGGGGCGCGCGCTTGATCTTGAAGCGCCTGGGCCAGTTGTCCGGCCCAAGGCTCAAGCGCGGCCCGGAAGACGAGCCTATCGGTATCATGCTTGAAACCATGCGCTGGCATGGCCTGTTCGGGCGCTTTGGCGATGCCGAGCGCGACTGGTGGAAAGGCTTGGCCGAGGTTGATGTGCCATTGCTGGCAGTGAGCGCTGCGGGTGATCGGCAAGACCCGGACTGGGCCTGCCGCAAGCTGTTCGAGCAGGTCGGCTCTGAACATCGCCAGTACCTCTGCCTGGGGCGTCAGCAAGGGTTTAGCGGTGATTTCGGGCATGTGCAGATGCTGGTCAGCAAGCCTGCGCAGGCCGAGGTCTGGCCATTGGTGGCCCGCTGGTTGAGAGACCCGCTGACACCTTTGTCCGGCGCACAGTCCGAAGTGGACGCAGCGGTTTGACGAAGCGCTCTGCCAAGGGCGTTTCACTTGTGAGTGGTTGCGGCTAAGATATGACGCGTTAAACGCTTCTGGTCATATTCAGTCGCGCAACGGGTATTGCGTTGCGGCCAAGCGGGTCTGATCATGGCCGCCGTCTACGGCGCAGTCTTTAAAGAAAGCCTGTCGTGGCGCGTTTTCCTGATGTACACCATGGGATGTTGAACCTCTACTTTGATGACAGGAGTTTCTCGATGAACCATTACGTGACCCCCGACCTGTGCGACGCCTACCCGGAACTGGTGCAGGTGGTTGAGCCGATGTTCAGCAACTTCGGCGGGCGAGACTCCTTTGGCGGCGAAATCGTCACCATCAAATGCTTCGAAGACAACTCCCTGGTCAAGGAACAGGCCGACCAGCCAGGCGCCGGCAAGGTGCTGGTGGTCGATGGTGGCGGTTCGCTGCGCCGGGCGTTGCTGGGCGACATGATCGCCGAGAAAGCCGCGAAAAACGGTTGGGAAGGGCTGGTGATCTACGGTTGCATCCGTGACGTCGACGTTATCGCCCAGACCGACCTGGGGGTGCAGGCGCTGGCGTCGCATCCGATGAAGACCGACAAGCGCGGCATCGGCGACCTGAACGTGGTGGTGACCTTTGCGGGTGTGACATTCCGCCCGGGTGAGTACATCTACGCCGACAACAACGGCGTGATTGTGTCGCCCAGCCCGCTGAAAATGCCTGAATAAACCGCAGTAGCCATAGGGGTCAGGATGTTCGAGGAAGAAAACGCGCAGTGGGGTTTGGTACATGCCCTGGTGCTGGACGGTAAAGGCGGTGCGCGTTCGATTGCCCGGACTGAGCTCGATGATTTGCACTTGCAGCCCCAGGAAAGCCTGTGGCTGCATTGGGATCGCAGTCACCCCCAGACCCAGACCTGGTTGCGTAAATCCAGTGGTCTGAGCGAGTTTGCCTGTGACCTGCTGCTGGAGGAGAACACTCGTCCGCGCCTGTTGCCGTTGCCGGATGCCGAATTGCTGCTGTTCCTGCGGGGGGTCAACCTCAATCCAGGTGCCGAGCCTGAAGACATGGTCTCGGTGCGTATTTTTGCGGCGGCCGACCGGGTCATTTCCCTGCGTCTGCGGCCGTTGCGCGCCACCGATGAGTTGCTGGTGCAATTGGCGGAGGGCAATGGGCCGAAAACGGCGTCCGAGCTCATCCTTTATATGGCGCAGTACCTGACCAATAAAGTGCAGGATCTGGTCACGGACCTGTCTGAAATCGTCGATTCCGAGGAAGAAAAACTCGATGCCGACGAACGGTATACTCCTGAGCATGGCAGCGTCTTGCAGATTCGCCGACGCGCAGCCGGGCTGAAGCGTTTTCTGGCGCCACAACGGGATATTTTTGCGCAACTGACGCGCATCAAATTGCCGTGGTTTTGTGATGACGACGCCGACTACTGGAATGAATTACACAACAGCCTGACCCGTTACCTGGAAGAGCTCGAATTGGCTCGGGAGCGCGTGGGGCTTGTGCTTGAGACCGAGGACCGGCGTTTGAGCGTGCGTATGAACCGCACCATGTACCGCTTCGGAATCATCACCGGAATCTTTCTGCCGATGAGTTTTTTGACCGGCCTGCTGGGAATCAATGTGGGCGGAATACCCTTTGCGGGAAACCCCTACGGATTCTTGATTGCCTGCCTGATGATGGTGGCCGTTGCACTGGGGCAATGGTGGCTTTTTCGACGATTACGCTGGGTTTGACCTGAATATGACCTGAACGCAGCAAGGGTCTTATGTGACCCCAAGAATTTAACCCTCGTCTTTTAAAACACTTGCGAGAGGTCTATATGCACGATCCGTTCGAACAGTCTTTGCGTGACATGCTCAATGCATCGCCATCCAACCGTGATGACGATGCCTGCCTGGGCCGCGTTTTGAAAACCGCCAACCGCCAGGTAGGGGCGGGCGACCTGTTCGGTCTGTTGGGTCGCTGGTTGCCGGCGCTGATGATGGCCCTGAACAATGGTTCGGCCCATGTGTCGCCGGTTTCCCGCCGTGAACCTCTTGCTCGCACTGCTGATAAGGCTGATTGAATATGGAACTTGATCTCTGGACCCAGAGCCTGGTCACCGCGATGACCGCACTATGGACCAAGGTGGCGAATTTCATTCCCAACCTGTTTGGTGCCCTGGTTCTGGTGTTGCTGGGCTTTGTCGTGGCCAAGCTGCTCGACACCCTGCTGTCCAAATTGCTCGCCAAATTGGGGCTCGACCGCTTGATGGCAGGCACCGGCCTGACCAAACTGCTGGGGCGCGCAGGGCTGCAAGTGCCGATCTCCACGTTGATCGGCAAGATCGTTTATTGGTTTGTTTTGCTGATTTTCCTGGTTTCTGCAGCGCAATCCCTTGGACTTGAGCGAGTTTCAGCTACGCTCGACATGCTGGCGCTGTATTTGCCGAAGGTTTTTGGCGGCGCGCTGGTGCTGCTGGTAGGGGTTCTGCTGGCGCAACTGGCCAATGGGCTGGTGCGTGGAGCGGCTGAAGGCGTGGGCCTGGACTACGCGGCGGGCCTGGGGCGAATCGCCCAGGGGCTGGTGATCATCATCAGTATTTCCGTCGCGATCAGCCAGTTGGAGGTCAAGACTGACCTGCTCAACCATGTGATTGTGATTGTTTTGATTACCGTTGGTCTGGCCGTTGCGCTGGCAATGGGGTTGGGAAGCCGGGAAATTGCCGGGCAGATTCTTGCGGGAATCTATGTGCGTGAGCTGTATCAGGTTGGGCAACACGTGCGTGTTGGCGAGGTTGAAGGGCAAATCGAGGAGATCGGCACGGTCAAGACGACGGTGCTGACCGATGACGGCGACCTGGTGTCGCTGTCCAATCGGATTCTCCTGGAACAGCAGGTCAATAGCCGCTAATACGGCAAATCCTGCTAATGTACGCCGCCGCAAACCCGGCTGACCGGATTGTGGCGGACATTGACCTGACTGTCGGCACGACTTGTTTTGAATAAAGCCCAAACGCTGTCTACGCGCTACGACCCCCGTGAGCTCTCTGATGAGGAGTTGGTCGCGCGCTCGCACACGGAGCTGTTTCACGTAACACGTGCGTACGAAGAATTGATGCGCAGGTATCAACGCACTCTGTTCAACGTTTGTTCAAGGTATTTAGGGAACGATAGAGATGCGGATGATGTCTGTCAGGAAGTGATGCTCAAGGTGCTGTATGGCCTGAAGAACTTCGAGGGCAAATCGAAGTTCAAGACATGGCTCTACAGCATCACGTACAACGAGTGCATCACGCAGTATCGTAAGGAGCGGCGAAAGCGTCGGTTGATGGACGCTTTGAGTCTTGACCCCCTTGAGGAGGCGTCTGAAGAGAAGGCGCCGGCACCCGAGGAGAAGGGCGGACTTGATCGCTGGTTGGTGCATGTGAACCCGATTGACCGTGAAATTCTGGTGCTACGATTTGTCGCAGAGCTGGAGTTTCAGGAAATCGCTGACATCATGCATATGGGTTTGAGTGCTACAAAAATGCGTTACAAGCGTGCTCTTGATAAATTACGTGAGAAATTTGCGGGCGAGACTGAAACTTAGTGCGTGGCAAATATCTCTTACGTGTAGGCAAGTTCTGTTAGACTTGTCGCCGAGTTGTCCCCCGGTTTGTGGGACTGCTTTACAATCACCAGATGGGGATTTAACGGATGAAACTGAAAAACACCTTGGGCTTGGCCATTGGTACTCTTATTGCCGCTTCTTCTTTCGGCGCACTGGCACAAGGCCAAGGCGCAGTTGAAGGCGAGCTGTTCTACAAGAAGCAGTACAACGATAGCGTCAAGCACATCGAAGACGGCTTCAACCCTGGCGCTCGCATCGGTTACTTCCTGACCGACGACCTGTCCTTGAACCTGTCCTACGACACTACCAACCACACCCGTTCGAACGACGGTACTGGTAACCAGAAGATCAAAGGCGATACCGGCAGCCTGGTTGCCCAGTATCACTTCGGTCAAGCTGGCGTAGACAGCCTGCGTCCATACGTAGAAGGCGGTTTCGGTCACCAGAGCCGTACCAACGTCAAAGCTGACGGCCACAGCGGTCGCGACCAGTCCACCCTGGCTATCGCTGGCGCTGGCGTGAAGTACTACTTCACCAACAACCTGTACGCTCGTGCCGGTGTTGAAGCTGACTACGCACTGGACAACGGCAAGTGGGACTACTCCGCACTGGTCGGCCTGGGCGTGAACTTCGGCGGTAACGCTGGCGCAGTCGCTCCAGCTCCTACCCCAGCACCAGCTCCAGAGCCAACTCCAGAGCCAGAAGCTCCAGTTGCTCAGGTTGTTCGTGTTGAGCTGGACGTTAAGTTCGACTTCGACAAGTCCGTTGTTAAGCCTAACAGCTACGCTGACGTGAAAAACCTGGCTGACTTCATGAAGCAGTACCCTAACACCACCACCGTGGTTGAAGGTCACACTGACTCCGTAGGTCCAGACGCTTACAACCAGAAGCTGTCCCAGCGTCGTGCTGACGCTGTTAAGCAAGTTCTGGTCAAAGACGGTATTGCTCCTAACCGTGTAAGCTCGGTTGGTTACGGCAAATCCCGCCCAGTTGCTGACAACGCAACTGAAGCTGGTCGTGCTATCAACCGTCGCGTAGAAGCCTCGGTAGAAGCTCAAGCTGCTCAGTAATTACTGAGCAGTAGAAAAAACCCGGCTCAGGCCGGGTTTTTTTTCGCCTGCAATATATGCCTCAGGCGCTGGCTGGCACGGCAATGCACGCCGCCTGCGCAGCCGCGGCAACGCTGCCGATCACCAGAATCGCCGGGCTCTTCAAGGCAAATGCCTGTGCGTCCCAATGCATGCGCGCTAGCGTGCTGCGGCATTCGCGCTGCTGGGGCAGGGAGGCATTTTCGATCATCGCCACCGGCATATCGGCGACCATGCCAGCGTTGAGCAATTGCTGGCGAATCTCCTCCAGCTTCGCCACCCCCATGTACACCACCAACGTCGTCCCGCCCTCGGCCAGTGCCCGCCAATTCAGGCTGCTGTCGTCCTGGGTATGCGCCGTGACCAGCGTTACGCCACGGCTCACACCGCGCAAGGTCAACGGGATATCGCAATTCGTCGCACCCGCCAGCCCTGCCGTGATCCCGTTGACTAGCTCCACATCGACACCGCGCTCGCGCAACCACAGCGCTTCTTCACCGCCCCGGCCAAAAATGCACGGATCGCCGCCTTTGAGCCGCACCACGCATTTTCCCTGGCGCGTATAACGCAGCATCAGGCGATGAATAAAATCCTGTGGCGTCGAACGGCAGCCGCCGCGCTTGCCGACGGTGATCACCCGCACATCCAGGCAATGCTCCAGCACCTGTGGGTTGACCAGATCATCGATCAGCACCACATCCGCCTCACGCAAGGCCCGCACCGCCTTGAGGGTCAACAGTTCCGGATCGCCAGGCCCTGCGCCCACCAGCCAGACTTTTGCGTTCATGTTCTTCTCCTCACACATTAATGGCGAATGGCTGCGGGTTGCCGGCCAAAAGACGTTTGATTTCCGGTACACAGGAACCACATTGGGTGCCGCAGCCCAGCGCTTGTTTGAGCCCTTCCAGGCCCAGGCCGCGGGCGATGCCGGCACACACCGCGCTTTCGCTGACGTTCTTGCAGTTGCACAGGGTCTTGAGGCTGGCCGCCGCACCACCCGGCGGTGCGCTTAATGGGGCCAGCAGCCAGCGTCGCAATTGATCATCGGCGCGACCTTCCAGCCACAGGCTTTGCAACCAGTGCCGCGCCAGGGTTTCCCCTGCCAGGCGCAGGGCGGTGATGCGGCCTTGCTCGATCTTCACGCGTTTGCCGATCGAGCGACGTGGGTCGTCATAAGCCATGACAGGGCCGTCATTGAGGCCGAGGAGGGCGTCGATACGGGTCAGCAGTGACAAGTCGGGCGCCTCGCCATGTGCGGCGCGCACCAGCAATGCCGGGCGTTCACGTCCGACCAGAGTCAAACTGACGTAGGCAAAGTCCTCGCACAGCGGGCGCAGCGCCTCAAAGTGCTGTTGCACATTGCCTTCGATCAGCGCGAACAACTGCCACGGCAGTTGTACGGCCTCCAGGCGCACGCCACTGTGCTTGAGTTCCGGTTGTTTCGATAACGGATCAAACGCCGGCTGCGTAAGGGTGTTGACGCCACCCTTGAGAAAGCGGTCGCCCCAATGCATGGGCAGGAACGCCTGGCCTGGGCGCACGCTGTCATCGCTGCTGACCGCGACGATCACACTGCCGCGGCGGCTTTTCAGGCTGACCAGATCACCGTCCTTCAAGCGATGGCGACGTAATTCATCGGGATGCAGGCCCAACAACGCTTCGCTGACATGCCCAAACAACTGGGCCGCCGTGCCGGTGCGGCTCATGCCGTGCCACTGGTCGCGCAGGCGGCCGGTGATCAGGGTCAGCGGGAAGCGGGCGTCGCGTTGCTCCTTGGCCGCGCGGTAAGGATCAGCGACAAACTGCGCGCGCCCGCTATCGGTTGGGAACACGCCATCGCTGTACAGGCGCGTTGTTCCGGCATGCGCGCCCGTCGGAAACGGCCACTGCTGCGGCCCGATCCGGTCGAGCAGGGCATGGCTGACACCCGACAGGTCAAGGTCACGATGGCGCGTCAGCCCTTTGTATTCATCAAAGATCTGCGCCGGTTGTTCGAACGCAAACAGGCTGGCCAAGCCCGGCCGCAAGCGCTTTTCCAGGCGCTGTGCGAAATCCAGCGTAATGGCCCAATCGGGCCGTGCTTCTCCCGGTGGGACGATGGCTTGGCGGACGTGGGAAATACGTCGCTCGGAGTTGGTCACGGTGCCTTCCTTTTCTCCCCAACTGGCGGCAGGCAGCAGTAGGTCGGCATAAGCGGCCGTTTCCGTGGTGCGAAAAGCTTCCTGCAGAACCACGAACGGGCAAGCGGCCAAGGCTGCGCGTACGCGGTTCTGGTCCGGCAGCGATTGTGCGGGGTTGGTACAGGCAACCCACAGCGCCTTGATCTTGCCGGCCTGGATCTGCTCGAACAGTTCGATCGCGGTCAGCCCGTTTGGCTGCGGCAATGAATCAACCCCCCAATACGCGGCGACTTCGGCCCGATGCTGCGGGTTGGCCGCTTCACGATGGCCCGGCAACAGATTCGCCAGGCTGCCGGTCTCGCGGCCACCCATGGCGTTGGGTTGGCCGGTCAGGGAAAACGGGCCGCAGCCCGGCCGGCCAATGGTCCCGGTGGCCAGGTGCAGGTTGATCAAGGCGCTGTTTTTCGCACTGCCGGCGGTGGATTGATTCAGCCCCATGCACCACAACGACAGGAAACTGCTGGAGGTACCCACCCATTGCGCGCACAGGCGCAGTTGTTCAACGCTGATCCCGCACAACTGCGTGACCATCTGCGGTGTGTAGTCATGCACCAGCCGCTTCAGCGGTGCCAACCCCTCGGTATGGGCCTGGATAAAGTCGCGGTCGATCCAGTCTTCCCACAGCAACAGATGCAAGATCCCATGGAATAACGCCACATCCGTACCCGGTAAAATCGCCAGGTGCAGGTCAGCCAGGTCGCAGGTGTCTGTGCGCCGTGGGTCGATCACCAGCACTTTCATCTGTGGGCGCCGCGCCTTGGCTTCTTCCAAGCGTCGGAACAGCACCGGATGCGCGTAGGCCATATTGCTGCCGACGATCATGACGCAGTCGCTGTTTTCCAGGTCCTCATAGCTGCACGGCGGGGCGTCGGCACCCAGGCTGCGCTTGTAGCCGACCACTGCCGAAGACATGCACAGCCGCGAGTTGCTATCGATGTTGTGGGTGCCCACCAGCGCCCGTGCCAGTTTGTTGAAGCTGTAGTAATCCTCGGTCAACAATTGCCCGGAAATGTAGAACGCCACGCTGTCCGGCCCGTGTTCGGCGATCGTGTCGGCGAATACGTTGGCGGCGTGTTCCAGGGCCGTGTCCCAATCGGTGCGCGCACGGGCCAGGTTTTTGCCCAGGCGCAGTTCGGGGTACAAGGCGCGGGCAGCCAGGTCACCGGTCAGGTGCAGGCTGGCGCCCTTGCTGCATAACTTGCCAAAGTTGGCCGGGTGGCTCGGGTCGCCTTGCACGCCGAGGATCTGTACGCCGTCATGCTCGATCAACACGCCGCAACCCACCCCGCAATAACAGCAGGTAGACGCGGTAACCTGGCGGTTCATCAACCTGCGTCCCGCAGGGCCAGCATCACCCGGCCGTTTTCCACGCGGGCGAGGTGATGGTGGGCGCAGCCGATATCCGGCGCCTGGGCTTCGCCGGACGCCAGGTCGATCTGCCAGTTGTGCAACGGGCAGGCCACGCGTTTGCCGTAGATCAAGCCCTGGGACAGCGGCCCGCCCTTGTGCGGGCAACGGTCGTCGAGGGCGAAGACTTCATCGTCACTGGTACGGAAAATCGCAATATCGCCTTTAGGCCCCTGGATGATGCGCGAGCCCAGGGCGTTGATTTCATCGAGGGCGCAGATATCCAGCCAGTTCATGCCGACACCTCCAGCTGTTTGACGGGGATGACCTCGAACTCCTTTTTCAATTGGGGCTGCTCCAGGCGCTCCTTCCACGGGTCCTGTTCGAACGACAGCGAAAATTGCAGGCGCTCATTCAACGCTCGGCGTCGGGCCGGGTCTTCCAGTACGGCTTTTTTGATGTGCTCCATGCCGACCCGTTGCAGGTAGTGCACGGTGCGCTCCAGGTAGAAGGCTTCTTCGCGATACAACTGCAGGAACGCGCCGTTGTACTCGCGCACTTCTTCGGCGGTTTTCAGCTTGACGAAGAACTCCGCGACTTCTGTCTTGATCCCGCCATTGCCGCCGATATACATCTCCCACCCGGAGTCGACACCGATGATGCCGACGTCCTTGATGCCTGCTTCCGAGCAATTGCGTGGGCAACCGGAGACCGCCAACTTGACCTTGTGCGGCGACCACATATTGAACAGGTCGTGCTCCAACTCGATGCCCAGCTGTGTGGAATTCTGCGTGCCGAAGCGGCAGAACTCGCTGCCGACACAGGTCTTCACGGTGCGGATGGATTTGCCATAGGCGTGGCCCGACGGCATGTCGAGGTCTTTCCACACGCCAGGCAGGTCCTGTTTCTTGATGCCGAGCAAGTCGATGCGTTGGCCGCCGGTGACCTTGACCATCGGCACGTTGTACTTGTCGGCCACGTCGGCGATACGGCGCAGCTCCGACGGATTGGTCACGCCGCCCCACATCCGGGGGACGACGGAGTAGGTGCCATCTTTCTGGATGTTGGCGTGGGCACGTTCGTTGATCAGGCGCGATTGCGGATCGTCCTTGGCCTCGCCGGGCCAGGTCGAGATCAGGTAGTAGTTCAACGCCGGCCGGCAGGTGGCGCAACCGTTGGGCGTGCGCCAGTTCAGGTAGCTCATCGTGCCGGCGATGGTCAGCAGGTGCTGGTCGCGGATGGCCTGGCGGATCTGTCCGTGGTTGAGGTCGCTGCAACCGCAGATGGCTTTTTCGCTTTTGGGTTTGACGTCGGCGGCGCCGCCCACGGTGTTGATCAGGATCTGTTCCACCAGCCCGGCGCAGGAGCCGCAGGAGCTGGCGGCCTTGGTGTGTTTTTTGACGTCGTCGACGCTGAACAGCCCGTGTTCCTGAATCGCCTTGACGATGGTGCCCTTGCACACGCCGTTGCAGCCGCAGACCTCGGCGTTGTCGGCCATGTTCATGGCCTTGTCCTGGCCTTGATGGCCGACGTCTCCCAGCGCGTTTTCGCCAAACATCAGGTGATCGCGGATCTCGCCGATGGCGTGGTTCTCACGGATCTGCCGGAAATACCAACCCCCGTCGGCGGTGTCGCCGTACAGGCAGGCGCCGACCAGGATGTCGTCCTTGATCACCAGTTTTTTGTACACGCCGCCAATCGGGTCGGAGAGGGTGATGGTCTCGGTGCCTTCGCCGCCCATGAAGTCGCCGGCGGAGAACAGGTCGATACCGGTGACTTTCAACTTGGTCGACGTGACCGAGCCTTTGTAAGTGGCAAAGCCGAGTTGGGCCAGGTGATTGGCGCAGACCTTGGCCTGTTCGAACAGCGGCGCGACCAGGCCGTAAGCGGTACCCCGATGGTTGGCGCATTCGCCGATGGCGTAGATGCGCGGGTCATAGGTTTGCAGGGTATCGTTGACCAGAATCCCACGGTTGCAGGGGATGCCGGATTTTTCCGCGAGTTCGGTGTTGGGGCGGATGCCGGCCGCCATCACCACCAGGTCGGCCGGGATGATGTCGCCGTTCTTGAACTGCACCGAGCCGACGCGACCATTGCCGGCATCGTGCAGGGCCTGGGTCTGTTCGCACAGGCGAAACTCCAGGCCACGGCTTTCCAGTTCGGTTTGCAACAACTGGCCGCTGGTCTTGTCCAGTTGCCGCTCCAGCAGCCATTCGCCGATATGCACCACGGTCACCTGCATGCCGCGCAGCATCAGGCCGTTGGCGGCTTCCAGGCCGAGCAGGCCGCCGCCGATGACCACCGCGTGCTTGTGGGTCTTGGCGGTGTCGATCATGGCTTGGGTGTCGGCAATGTCGCGATAGCCGATCACGCCCTGCAAGGTGTTGCCGGGAATCGGCAGGATAAATGGCGTGGAACCGGTAGCGATCAGCAGGCGATCGTACTCGGCCTCGGTACCGTCCTCGGCGATGACGATGCGTTTGACGCGATCGATCTGCACCACTTTGCGGTTGAGCAGCAGCTTGATGTCGTTGTCCAGGTACCAGCTCAAGTCGTTGAGTACGATCTCTTCGAAGGTCTGTTCACCGGCGAGCACCGGCGATAGCAGGATGCGGTTGTAATTGGGATGTGGCTCGGCGCCGAATACGGTGATGTCGTACAGCTCGCTGCTCAGCTTGAGTAATTCTTCCAGGGTGCGAACCCCGGCCATGCCGTTGCCGATCATGACCAATTTGAGTTTTTTCATGTCGTTCTCCGCAATGGCTCGACAAATCGTGCGCAAACAAAAAAGGCGCCCCCGCCAGTGATCTAGCGAGGACGCCTTTGTCCGGTCCCGTTCTCTCGGGAAGCTCGCCCTTCAACGTTGAAGGACGGGCTATATGTATGTTCTTGAATCAGTTAATGCAGTGGCTGTGCCAAGTTGGCCCACCCCCGGTTTTATTGGGTTTACTGTCGATCGACGAGGCAGAATCGCCCTCTAGTGGTGCAGCAGCCAGTAGCCCAGCACCAGATTGATCAGTAGTGAGAGCATCGCCAGGGTTTGCCAGACTTTCAGCGGTTCACGCTCCAGCAGCGGGCGTGGCCGCACGCTCAACTCGCGGCGCTCGGCCTGTTCCAGCATTAGCAACCATTCTTCGGCGGTTTCATAACGCTGCGCGGGTGAGGCCGCCACGGCTCGCTCCAGGCTGAGCGGCAGCCAGTCCGGCAGGTCAGGGCGATAGCGGCTGGCGCTGATGGCCTGGGTGAATCGGGGGTGTTGGAAGGCTTCGATCTCGCCGTAGGGGTAGTGCCCCGTCAGCAGGTAATACAGGCTGACGCCAACGCTATACAAATCCTGCTGGGCGGTAGGGCGTTCGCCGTTAAACGCCTCGGGCGCGATAAAGCTTGGCGTGCCGGGCAGCAGGTGGGCGCGGTCTTCCGAGAGCCCCGGGCAGTAGGCCAAGCCGAAATCCAGCACACGCAGCTCACCATCGTCGCCTAGCAACAGGTTTTCCGGTTTGATGTCGCGGTGCAGGATCTGCCGCCGGTGCAACAGGCCCACCGCGCGCAGCAAACGCTCGGCAATGGATTGCCATTGGGCCAGGGGCAGAGGGCCCTGGCGCCGGAACAGCTCGGCCAGGGTCTGCCCCGGATATTCACGCATCACATAGTACAAATGCTGACGGTCGCCGGCTGCGTGTACTTCAGGAAAGGCGCGCCCGGCCACCCGGCGCAAAAACCATTCTTCCGACAGCAGAGCCTGGCCCGCGTCGCTGTCATCGTCGCAGTCCAGCGGCAGGGTTTTGAGTAACCACGGCTGCTGCTGGGCGTCGTGCACCCGGTACAGCAAGGACTGTCGACTTTGTGCCAGCACCCCTTCAACCTGCCAGCCTTCAAACCGTTGCCCGGCTTTCAGCAGCGGCGGCAACGGCCATTGCTGCAACTGCACCAACGCATCGCCGAGCGTGGCGCCGCCGAGTTTGTCGACACGCACCAGCAGGGCGCTGGCATTGTCCAGGCTGCCGGCCAGGTGCGCGGCGTTGACCAGGGTGTTGACTGCCGTATCGAGATCGCTTTGCTCACGCAGGATGGCACGGATGCTGTGGTCGCCCAGGGTGGCCCAGACGCCATCGCTGAGCAGCAGGAAGCATTCGCCCGCACGCAGTTCGCCGTCGAGAAAATCCAGCACCAGGTGTTGGTCCAGGCCGAGGGCACGCTTGAGCACATGCTGCATGCCCGGTTGTTCCCACACGTGATCTTCGCTGATGCGCAACAATTGGTCGTCGAGCCAGCGATACACCCGGCAGTCTCCCACATGGGCCAGGGTGAAACGTTGCCCACGAAACACCAGGGCGCTGAGGGTGGTCAGCAACGGCTGGCCGCCGCCGTTGGCTTGCAGCCAGCGATTCTGGGCGAGCAGTAACCGTTCGAGCGCCTGGGCCACGCCCCAGGTTTGCGGCGTGGCGTAATAGTCCAGGGCCAGAGCCTGCAAGGTCGAGCGTGCGGCCAGGCCGCCGTCGGCACATTGGCTGACGCCATCGGCTATGGCGCATAAAAAGCCTTTGCTCGCGGCCAACTCCGCCACGGGCGTGACCACCCGCAGCGCGTCCTGGTTTTCCGCCCGCGGGCCGATGGCGCTGGCCTGGGCGACGCTCAGTTGCAGGCTCATCAGACGCGCGCGGCGGTCACGGCAGCCGAGCCCCAGGTGGTTCTCCAGCGCCGTTTGACGCCGTACAGGCCGAACCAGGCCAATACGCCAAGGCTGGCGAACAACCACAGCGCCATCTGATAACTGCCGGTGCTTTGCTTGATCGCACCCATGCCCGCCGCCAGGGCGAAACCACCGATGCCGCCGGCCATGCCGATCAGGCCGGTCATCACGCCGATCTCACGGCGAAAGCGCTGGGGCACCAATTGGAACACCGCACCGTTACCGGCACCGAGGCCGAGCATGGTGCACACGAAAAGCGCCAATGCAGCGTAGGAACTGGGCAGGTTGAAGCCCACCGCAGCGATGCAGATCGCGGCCACGCTGTACATGCCGAGCAGGGTGCGAATCCCGCCGAAACGGTCAGCCAGGGCGCCGCCCAGCGGGCGCATCAGGCTGCCGCCGAAGACACAGGCGGCGGTGTAGTAGCCGGCGGTCACCGGGCTCAGGCCGTACTGGTCGTTGAAGTAGCCGGGCAGGGCGCTGGCCAGGCCGATAAAACCGCCGAAGGTCACGCTGTAAAAGAACATGAACCACCAACTGTCACGATCGCCCAGCGCCTTGAAGTAGTCGGCCATGGCTTTGGGTTTCGGACGTTCGGGGGCGTTGCGGGCGAGCCAGGCGAAGACGATCAGGGTCAGCACCAACGGAATCAGCGCAAAGCCGAACACGTTGCTCCAGCCGAACGCCGCCGCGAGGACCGGTGCCAGCAAGGCGGCGAACACCGTGCCGGAGTTACCTGCGCCAGCGATGCCCATGGCCTTGCCCTGGTGTTCCGCAGGGTACCATTGGGACGCCAAGGGCAGCGCCACTGCAAACGACGCACCGGCCATGCCCAGGAATACGCCCAGCAACAAGGCTTGTTCGTAGCTGTGGATCCCCAGTTTCCAGGCACCGAACAAGGCACTGATCACAATCACCTGGCCAATCAGCCCGGCGGTCTTGGGCGACAGCCTGTCGGCCAGCATGCCCATGACAAAGCGCAGCACCGCGCCCGCCAGGATCGGCGTGGCCACCACCAGGCCGCGTTGTTGGGTGGTCAGGTGCAGGTCGGCGGCGATTTGCACCGCCAGCGGGCCGAGCAGGTACCACACCATGAAACTCAGGTCGAAATACAGGAACGCGGCGAACAGGGTCGGGGTGTGCCCGGATTTCCAGAAGCTTGATTTCATCACGCACCTCAACGGTTGGGAGTCTGTAAGAAGGCCGAGTGATGGAGCTGCCGACCGTGGCCGCCCCATCCGCCCCATGCGCTGGGGCCAAAACGAAAAAACGCCGCCACCGGGTTTGCGCGGGCAAACCGGGTGGGCGACGTCTTTGTCGTGGAGGGGCAACCGCCGTTGGTTACCGGTGATGAATGCTTAGCAAGAGCTGCGCCAGTTCAGCCAAGCAACTCGCTCATGGCGATGATCTGTTCCGCCACCTGAATCAGTTTTTGCTGGCGGCTCATGGCTTGGCGGCGCATCAGGGTGTAGGCCTCTTCTTCATTACAGTGCTTCATTTTCATCAGCATGCCCTTGGCCAGTTCGATGCGCTTGCGCTCTGCCAACTGCTGGTCACGCGCCTGGAGCTGGGCGCGCAGGGCCTGGTCGCTCTCAAAGCGCGCCATGGCCACGTCGAGGATCGGTTGCAGGCGCTGGGCCTGGATACCTTCGACGATATAGGCGCTGACGCCGGACTTGATCGCCTGGCGCATCACGCTCGGATCATGCTCGTCGGTGAACATCACGATCGGCCGTGGCTGATCGCGGCTTAACAACACCACTTGCTCCATCACATCGCGGCCGGGCGACTCGGTATCGATCAGGATCACATCCGGGCGCACCGTTTCGACGCGCGCGGGCAGGTCGATGGTCAGGCCGGACTCATCGATTACCTCGAAACCGGCCTCGGTCAGTGCGGCCTTGAGCCGGCCGACCTTGCTCGGGGTGTCGTTGATCAACAGGATTCGCAACATCGGGCACCTCCTGTCAGCGCAGAGCCTGGCGGTTCGCAGGTTCGGCCATGGCGTGCAGGCGGAAGCTGCGAGCGTAAGCGGCGGGATCGGAGCCGTCCCAGACCTTGCCGTCGATCAACTGGCTGCTGCGCAAGTCTTCGTTGTTCGCGTGCACGCCCACCGCCCGGGCGGCTTGGCGATACAGCTCCAGTTGCTGTACCTGGCGCGCCGTGCCGAGGTAGTCGGGGTCTTCCCGCAACAGGCCCCAGCGGCGGAATTGGGTCATGAACCACATGCCGTCGGACAGGTACGGCAGGTTCACCTCGCCCTCGGCGAAAAAGCGCAACCCGTGGGGATCTTGCCAACGGTTGCCCAGGCCATCGTCATACACACCGAGCAGGCGCGGCTCTATGCAATCGAGCGGTGCGTCGAGGTAGTCGCGGGCGCTGAGCAGCTGCGCGGTGGAGCGCCGGTTTTCCTGGCTGTTTTCGATGAAGCGGCTGGCTTCCAGGATGGCCATCACCAGCACGCGCGCCGTGTTGGGGTACTGGTCGACGAAGGCCTGGGTGCAGCCGAGCACTTTTTCCGGGTGGTCCGGCCAGATCGCCTGGGTCGTAGCCAGCGTAAAGCCCTGGCGCTGTTGTACCGCGCTGGCGCACCAGGGTTCGCCGACACAAAAACCATCGATTCGCCCGGCTTGCAGGTGCGCGACCATCTGCGGCGGCGGTACGACCACGCTGTCGACATCCTTAAGGGGGTGAATGCCCTGGCTCGCCAGCCAGTAATACAGCCACATGGCGTGGGTGCCTGTGGGAAAGGTCTGGGCGAAGGTCAGTTTTGTTCGGCTTTGGTGCACGTGGCGTTCCAATGCCTCAGGAGTGACCACGCCTTGCTGCTGCAAACCGTGGGACAGGTTGATGCTCTGACCGTTCTGGTTGAGCCCCATCAGCACGGCCATCTCGGTAGGCGTTACGCCGCCGATGCCCAGGTGTACCGCATAGATCAGCCCGTACAGGCTATGGGCGGCGTCCAGTTCGCCGCTGACCAGTTTGTCGCGCAGAGTGGCCCAGGATGCCTGGCGCTTGAGGTTGAGTGTGAGCCCATACGGCTGGGCAAACCCCTGAGTGGCCGCGACCACCAGGGAGGCGCAATCGGTCAAGGCCATGAAGCCCAGGTCGAGGCTGCTTTTTTCCGGAGCGTCGCTGCCGTTGACCCAGGCCAGCGGATCTGAACTCTTCATCAACACCTACCTTTTTCTCTCACAAAAAAGCGCCGTTCCTACAGATGGCCGCGCAGGCCATTGCAGGGTAACGACGCCTTTGTCCGTAAGCCCGCTCCGTCGTTGGTGCGCGCTCAGATACAGAGTGCATAGCAAGGCACATGCCACGGGCTGCCGTCAGTTTTTCATCAAGATTGAGCGCTGCCTGCCTTTCAGTATGGCCACCTCTTAACGTCGCACTGCCGAGGAAAACCCAAGGTGCATGCTGATTCCCCTGCAACGAGGCTCCGCCTCCGGTTGCGCAACGGGCTGTTGTGCGCGGTGCTGTTGCTGGGCAGTTTCGCGGCCTGGGCCGAGGCTTATCAGGCCAGGGATGAAAGCCTCCACGCGCTGTTGGGCGAGCTGTCGGTGGCACTGGGCATGCCTGTCGTGACCAGCCGGGAAGCGGCTGGCAGACGGGTGAGCGGGACGTTCGATTTCAGCGCGCCGCAACAGGCCCTGGAGGCGCTGGCCCGGCAGGAAGACTTGATCTGGCATAGCGATGGGCAAGGGCTGTACGTCTACGCTGCCGCAGAGGCGAGAAGCCTGGCGGTAGGGCTGCGCCATATTGCTGTCGACGCGATGCGTCGGGCAATGCGGCGTACGGGGTTGGATGAGTCGCGCTATCCCCTGCGTGAGAACGGGGCGCGCACGTTTTATGTGTCGGGGCCGCCGAACTATGTCGAGCAAGTCTTGCGGCTGGCCCAATTGATGGACCGGCCACGCCGAGATGTGCGCCTGGGTAAGTTCTCATTGGCAGTGGTGCAGGTGTTCAACACGCATGTGGAGGATCGCCAATACGGGGCCGGCGCCAACCCGGTGCGTTCGCCGGGGATGGCATCAATGATTCTGTCGCTGTTGTCCAGCGAACAGAAAAGATTACTGGCCGACGGGAGCCTTGCCCTGACCGCCTACCCGGATACCAACAGCCTGTTGATCAAGGGCACGCCTGCCCAGGTGCGGCTGATCGAAAAGCTGGTTGCCGAACTGGATGTCCCCAAGCGGCCGAATGAGATTTCGGTCTGGCGAGTGGGCATGGCTCAAGAAGAGCCCACGCCGGCGTCCGGGCCGCCGCCCCTGACTGCGGCGCAGTATGAGCGCGTGCAGCGTGCGTTTGTCCGACCCGGGCGCGAGCCGCCTCCGTGAACCAGCGTGGTTTATTCGCTCGGCAGCGAATTGTCTTACCTGGAGTGGCCAAAAAGCGCCGTTCGAATGGGTTTTTTCCTAACGCGGGCCGTAAGACAGGTTTTTATAGTCGTGAGGTTGGCGGCGAGCCGGTACAGGAAATAAGGATTGGAATGTCAGTAGTCGGATGCAGAGGTGCGCATGCCCGTGATGATTGAGCACGCGACGCAGACCCTCGTCTTTGCCCACTGGACCCTGCACCCTGATGGCCGGTTGACAGGCGGGGAGGCGGATATTCAGTTGCCACCCAAGGAGGGGCAGGTGCTGCGATTGCTGCTGGCCTCGGCCGGCACGCTGGTGACCAAGGACCGTTTGCTGGAGCGGGTATGGCCCCGGGGGGAAGTGGCTGAGGAGTCACTCACGCGCTGCATCTATGCCTTGCGCAAGCATTTGCGCGGCGACAAGGCGTTTATCAAGACGATCTACGGCCGAGGCTATCGTTTTACCTGTCCGGTGCAGGTTGAAGGGTCTGAGCGTGGGCGGTTGACTCACGTGTGTCCGGGCTGTGGGCAGTTGAGCCATGTATAAGCGGTGGGGCCAAGCCGTGTTGTTGAGCCTGTTGATGGGCAGCCAGACGGCGTTGGCTTATTGCTGGGAGGAGGTTGCCGGTCGCTATGACCTCGAACCGGAGTTGCTGCAGGCCATTGCTGCCGTCGAGTCGGGTTATCGTGCCGGGGCGATGAACTACGCCAACCGTAATGGCACGCGTGATATCGGCTTGATGCAGATCAACAGCATTCATTTGCCGCGCTTGCGCAAGCTGGGCATCACCGAAGAGCGGCTGCTGAATGAGCCTTGCCTGTCTGTCGAGGTCGGCGCCTCGATACTCGCCGAGTTTATCCAACGCTTCGGCTACAACTGGACGGCCGTCGGCTCCTACAACGTGGGCGCGGGGGCAGGGCCCAAGCGCGATGCATTGCGCCTGCAATACGCGCAGAAGATCTGGGCGCGCTATGAGGCGTTGGTCGCCAATCGCTACTGACGATTGGGCCGCACGCCTCGCATGCGGCCTATGACCCCGGCTATAATCGCCGCCACCTTTCGCCGCCATCCGAGTCTAGCCCGCCCATGTATACCCTGGCCCGCCAGCTGTTGTTCAAACTTTCCCCGGAAACCTCCCATGATCTGTCCCTGGACTTGATCGGTGCCGGTGGCCGCCTGGGTCTCAATGGCCTGGTATGCAAGGCTGCGGCGAAAGTGCCGGTGTCGGTGATGGGGCTCGAGTTCCCTAACCCGGTCGGCTTGGCTGCGGGCCTGGACAAGAACGGCGCGGCCATCGACGGTTTCGCGCAGTTGGGTTTCGGCTTTGTCGAAATCGGCACCGTGACCCCGCGCCCGCAGCCGGGTAACCCCAAGCCACGCATCTTCCGCCTGCCGGAAGCCGAGGCGATCATCAACCGCATGGGCTTCAATAACCTGGGGGTCGATCACCTGCTGTCGCGGGTGCAGGCGGCGAAGTACAAGGGCGTCCTGGGGATCAATATCGGCAAGAACTTCGACACGCCCGTGGAGCGTGCGGTGGATGACTACCTGATCTGCCTGGACAAGGTCTACGCCCATGCCAGCTATGTCACCGTCAACGTCAGTTCGCCGAATACCCCGGGCCTGCGCAGCCTGCAGTTCGGTGACTCCCTCAAGCAATTGCTCGAAGCCTTGCGCCAGCGCCAGGAAGACCTGGCGGTGCGTCATGGCAAGCGCGTGCCTTTGGCAATCAAGATTGCCCCGGACATGAGTGATGAAGAAACCGTGCTGGTGGCTCAGGCCCTGATGGATTCGGGCATGGACGCGGTGATCGCGACCAACACGACCCTCAGCCGCGTCGGTGTTGAAGGTCTGGCGCATGGGGATGAGGCGGGTGGCCTGTCGGGTGCGCCGGTACGGGACAAGAGCACGCATATCGTCAAGGTGCTGGCGGCTGAGCTGGCCGGGCGTTTGCCGATCATTGCCGTGGGCGGTATCACCGAAGGCAAGCATGCTGCCGAGAAGATCGCGGCCGGCGCCAGCCTGGTGCAGTTGTACTCAGGTTTCATCTACAAAGGGCCGGCGCTGATTCGCGAGGCGGTGGATGCGATCGCGGCGAGCGGGCTTGCGTCGCGCTGAGCTCACTGCGCTCTTTGTCGTGAGCGGGCTCGCCCTAATGCCAGTCAGTTAAGTCTTAACGCTGTCACTGTGGGAGGGGGCTTGCTCCCGATAGCGGTGGATCAGTCGATAAACTGCTGGCTGGCACACCCTCATCGGGAGCAAGCCCCCTCCCACAAGTTATTCATCGTCCGTTCTATTGCTTAACTGACTGGCATTAGGGCTTGCCCCGCGCGGCGGTGTGTCAGGCGGCCCAAACTTACCTGACACACCTCAGCGCGGGGCAAGCCCGCTCACTACAAGAGCAGCAATAAAAAGGGCTCCATAAGGAGCCCCTGGGCCGAAGCCCGCCGCCCGAATGGGGCGTGCGTGGTTAATTCATTACAGCTTCAAAAGTGTCGTGTCGGAGTTAAGTGCCCTGATTAGCCGACGGCGTGAAGTTCGTTGAGTCTGTGGATGCCCGCAGTGCCAGTCATACCGTCCCAGTTGTCGCCGCGTCCTTCTCGCCAGCCGTTGATCCAGGCTTGGCGTACCGACGGTAGAGTAAAAGGGCAAAGCTCACGGGATTTTCCATGAACGCCATATTGATATCCGCGTAAAAATGCTCTTTCCAACGGATCACGCTTAAGTCTTCTCATAGGGTGTTTCCCTCACTTGTTGACTGTCTTGATATCCTTCAGCCTCATCCGAGGCCGGGCAGAGTTTTTCTGCCGTTGGTGGGCTCGCTGCCGGCGTGGCGAGCCAATGTGTCGGCGTCGTTACGGCGCCAACCTGTGTTGAGTTCTAACCAATAGGTCACATGGATTCAATGATCGTTTTGTCATAAGCACGTAACGATAACGATGCTATAGCCATAAGCTGGGATGGCTTTTCGCCCCATTTATCGGGCAAAGCCAGCTATGATGTGCCTTGCGAAGCGGATAGGTTTAATCCTTTAGTGAGAATGTCCGCCCGTTGCAGTCGGTTATTATTCGACGAAGGGTCGGAATATTACTTTCTGTTACAGCCAATTGTTTATCTGCCCCGTCAATTCAAGGCCCAAAAGCCCGGCAGCCGGGGTGGAACGGCACATTCGTGCCACGCGAGCACTCTTCGAGAAAAGTGCTTGATTGAAAACCGAGCCGGCGATGCGTCGCCCGTTCACTGATTGCTGAAAAGCCTGGAATGCCCATGTCGGACCGTTTTGAACTCTTCCTCACCTGCCCCAAGGGCCTTGAAGGCCTGCTGATCGAGGAAGCCGTCGGGCTTGGCCTTGAGGACGCCCGCGAGCACACCTCGGCCGTGCGCGGCATGGCCGATATGGAAACCGCCTACCGCCTGTGTCTCTGGTCGCGCCTGGCCAACCGTGTGCTGCTGGTACTCAAGCGCTTCCCGATGAAGGACGCCGAAGACCTCTACCACGGCGTGCTGGATATCGAATGGGCTGACCACATGGTCCCGGATGGCACCCTGGCGGTGGAATTCAGTGGCCATGGTTCCGGTATCGACAACACCCACTTCGGCGCGCTGAAGGTCAAGGATGCGATCGTCGACAAACTGCGCACCCCGACCGGCGAACGCCCGTCCATCGACAAGATCAACCCGGACCTGCGTATTCACCTGCGCCTGGACCGTGGCGAGGCGATCCTGTCCCTCGACCTGTCCGGCCACAGCCTGCACCAGCGCGGTTACCGCCTGCAGCAGGGCGCCGCACCGTTGAAGGAAAACCTGGCGGCCGCGATCCTGATCCGTGCCGGCTGGCCGCGCATTGCCGCCGAGGGCGGCGCGCTGACCGACCCGATGTGCGGTGTGGGCACCTTCCTGGTGGAAGGCGCGATGATCGCTGCCGACATGGCGCCCAACCTCAATCGCGAACTGTGGGGCTTCACCACCTGGCTGGGTCACGTCCCGGCGTTGTGGAAGAAACTGCATGCCGAGGCCGCTGAACGTGCCGCCGTCGGCATGAACAAAACCCCGCTGTGGATTCGGGGCTACGAGGCTGATCCGCGTCTTATCCAGCCGGCACGCAATAACATCGAACGCGCAGGCCTTAGCCATTGGATCAAGGTGTACCAGGGCGAAGTCGGCACCTTCGAGCCGCGCCCGGACCAGAACCAGAAAGGCCTGGTGATCTGCAACCCACCCTACGGTGAGCGTCTGGGTGATGAAGCAAGCCTGTTGTACCTCTACCAGAACCTCGGCGAGCGCCTGCGCCAGGCCTGCATGGGCTGGGAAGCGGCGGTGTTTACCGGCGCGCCGGACCTGGGCAAGCGCATGGGGATCCGCAGCCACAAGCAGTATTCGTTCTGGAACGGTGCCTTGCCGTGCAAATTGCTGCTGATCAAGGTCAATCCGGACCAATTCGTCACGGGCGAGCGCCGCACGCCCGAGCAGCGTCAGGCCGAACGTGAGCAAGCCGCCTACGATCAAGCCCCGGCCGAGCCGCAAGAGCGCCAGTACAACAAGAACGGTAACCCGATCAAGCCGGCCCCGGCTCCTGTGGTCGAGCAGGCACGCTTGAGTGAAGGCGGGCAGATGTTCGCCAACCGCCTGCAGAAAAACCTCAAGCTGCTGGGCAAGTGGGCCAAGCGCGAAGGCGTGGATTGCTACCGCGTGTACGACGCCGATATGCCGGAATACTCCATGGCCATCGACCTGTACCACGACTGGGTGCACGTGCAGGAATACGCCGCGCCGAAATCCATCGACCCGGAAAAAGCCTCCGCGCGCATGTTCGATGCGCTGGCGGCCATTCCCCAGGCGCTGAACATCGACAAGAGCCGCGTCGTGGTCAAGCGTCGCGAGCGTCAGAGCGGCACCAAGCAGTACGAACGTCAGAGCGCCCAGGGCAAGTTCACCGAAGTCAGCGAAGGCGGCGTGAAGTTGCTGGTCAACCTCACGGATTACCTGGACACCGGTCTGTTCCTCGACCACCGTCCGATGCGCCTGCGCATCCAGAAAGAGGCCGCCGGCAAGCGCTTCCTCAACCTGTATTGCTACACCGCCACCGCCAGTGTGCACGCGGCCAAGGGCGGCGCGCGCAGCACCACCAGCGTCGACCTGTCCAAGACCTACCTGGACTGGGCGCGTCGCAACTTCTCCCTCAACGGTTTCTCCGACAAGAACCGCCTGGAGCAGGGTGATGTGATGGCCTGGCTGGAAGCCAGCCGCGATGAGTTCGACCTGATCTTCATCGACCCGCCGACCTTTTCCAACTCCAAGCGCATGGAAGGCATCTTCGACGTGCAGCGTGACCACGTGCAGCTGCTTGACCTGGCCATGGCCCGCCTGGCACCGGGCGGCGTGCTGTACTTCTCCAACAACTTCCGCAAGTTCCAGTTGGAGGACAACCTCAGCGAACGCTATGCGGTCGAGGAAATCAGCGACAAGACCATCGACCCGGATTTCGCACGTAACGCGAAGATCCACCGGGCCTGGAAAATCACCGCGCGCTGATTGCCGCAGCGCAGTGCACCTGAAAGCCGCAAACCTGAATTTTCCAGGTTTGCGGCTTTTTTACGCTGGTCAAATTCCGGACCGATGGCTATAACTTAATCCCTAGCCAAAGTGACACCCCCGCACGCTGGCGTTGTGAGTGTTGCCTATGCCTTTACCCGCTGCCCGCCCGAAAATCCTAGGCTTTATCAGTGAGCAGGCGTCGGCTTGGCTGGTGGCATTGGTGGTATTACTGGCAGGCTGCGCGCTGACGGCGGTTGTCGCGTGGGCGGCTGCCGACCTTTATCAGCAACAGGTGCGCCAGCGTTTCCAGTTGCTGGTCAATGAACGTTCTACACGCATTCAGGAACGTTTCGAGGACCAGGAGCAACGCCTGGGCAGCCTGCGGCGTTTCTTCATCAACTCCGCTGATGTCTCTCGCGAAGAGTTCGACGGCTTCGCCCAGCCCTTGCTGTTGCATACCCGCGCCTATGCGTGGGCGCCCCGGATATTTCGCGAGCAACGCGCTCCGTTTGAGCAAGAGATCTCCCGACAGCGCGGCAGCCCTTTTGTGATCCGTGAACTCAATGCGGCGGGCAATTTGGCCGCGGCACCCGAGCGCGATGAGTACGTCCCGGTGCTGTACAGCCAGACCCAGAGCCTGCTGGGCTCACCCCTGGGGTTTGACCTGCTGGCCCAGCCCCTGCGCCGATCGGTCCTTGAGCGTGCGCAAAAAAGTCGCAAACCGGCAGTGTCCCAGCCGATGCAACTGGTCGGGGTGGAGCCCGCCTACGCAGCCGGCGTGTTGTTGGTGTCGCCGGTGAGCAAAACCCCGGACGCCGAGCCCTACGGGTTTGTGATGGCGGTGATCAGCATGCGTCAGCTGGTGGCCGAGGGGCTGCCCAAGTCGACACGCGACAACCTGGTGATGCAGATCGTCGACACCTCCGACGATCAGGAGCGTGTGCTGTATGCCTCCAGTAATTCGGTGGGCGACAGCGGCCTGGCCGCTGCGCGCCGGATCACCCTGGGCGACCATGTCTACATCCTGAGCCTGCGTGCCAGTAAGGTATTCGACCAGGCCAACCACTCTTCGATGAGCATGATCCTGACCATGGGCGTGCTGCTCAGTCTCTTGCTCAGTGCCTTGCTTTACGTACTGGTCAGCCAACGCCAGCGCGCCTTGAAACTGGTGGAGCAGCGCACCGTGCAGTTGCGCCTGCGCGAGCAAGAATTGCGCGGCGCCCATGGCCAATTGCGCAGTGTGCTGAATGCGGCGACCCAGGTCGCGATCATCGCCACCGACTTGCGTGGCGTGATCAACACCTTCAATGCTGGTGCCGAGCAAATGCTGGGGTTCAAGGCCGAACAGGTGTTGGGGCAACTGAGCCTGGACAGCCTGCACCTGCCTTCGGAACTGGAAGCCCGGGCCGTGCACTTGAGCGCGGCGTTGGGCAAGCGTATCGCACCCTGCCAGGCGATGCTGGTGGAAAGCCCGGACAGCCAGCATGAAGCCCGTGAGTGGACCTTGAGGCGCGAGGACGGCAGCCACTTGACGGCCAATATGCTGCCGACGGTGTTGCTCGATGAGCACGGTCTGTGGATCGGGCACCTGGCGATCTACCGCGATGTCACTGAGCAAAAACGTGCCTACGAGGCCCTGGCGGCACGCGACCGTTTGCTGAAAAAACTCAGCGCCCATGTGCCCGGTGGAATCTTCCAGTTCACCGTGGAGCCTCAGGACCGCTGGCGCTTCATCTATGCCAGTGACGGCATGCGCGATATCTATGAAATCGAACCGGGCGTGTTGCAGCAGGATGCGAGCAGCGTTCTCGAGCGTATCCATCCGTTGGACGTGGAGCGGGTGCGCAACTCGATTCGTCTGTCGGCGTTGCAGTTGAGCCATTGGCGCGAAGAGTATCGGGTGCAACTGCCGCACCGGGGCCTGCGCTGGATTCGCGGTGAGGCCACGCCGGAAGAGTTACCGGGAGGCGGTACGTTGTGGCATGGCTATGTGTCGGATATTTCCGATCTGAAGCGGGTCGAGGAAGAGCTGCGCACGCTGTCGATTACCGACGCGCTGACGGGTATCCATAACCGGCGCTATTTCCAGGATCGCGTCAAGGCGGAGATGATCCGGCTTAACCGGACCTGCGGCGCATTGTCATTGATCATGTTCGATATCGACCATTTCAAGCGGATCAACGATCAGTACGGGCATGGCGTAGGCGACGGGGTTCTGCAGGAACTGTGCAAACGCGTACTTCAGCGTCTGCGTCGCAGCGATGTGTTTTGCCGTCTGGGTGGCGAAGAGTTTGTGGTGTTGTGCCCCAATACCGATGGCGACCAGGCCTACAGCCTTGCGATGGCGCTGTGGGAGTCGCTGCGCTGTACGCCGATGGAGACGGTGGGCATCGTGACCGCCAGCTTTGGTGTGGCCAACTGGCGGGTCGACGAAGGGGTTGATGGGTTGTTGCTGCGTGCGGACTCGGCGGTGTATGTGGCCAAGCAGGCGGGCAGGGACCGGGTAGAAATGTGTGGCAGGGGCGGTGCGCCGAGTCGATTGAATCGCGAATCCGGTGAGTCAGCCAAAATCTGGGGTGACTGACCGCCCGAATTCGCGAGTCTCCTGCCGGGTCAGAGCACCGGCGCTGCAGCGCTCAGTTTCGGCTGGCGATACAGGTCCAGCAATACCTGATCCAGCACCGACGAAGCGCCCCACGGCTTCGAGTCGTTGAGAATGGCCACCACGACCCAGGTATTGCCATTGTTGTCCCGGCTGAACCCGGCGATAGCGCGCACGGTGTTCAAGGTGCCGGTTTTGACATGGGCTTCGCCGCGCAAAGCCGTGGTCTTCAGGCGTTTACGCATGGTGCCGTCGGTACCGGCAATCGGCAGTGAGCTGATGTATTCGGCCGCGTAAGGGCTTTTCCAGGCGGCTTGCAGCATGGCCGCCATTTCGCGGGCACTGACCCGTTCGGCGCGGGACAGGCCGGAGCCGTTTTCCATCACCAGGTGAGGGGCGGTGATGCCTTTCTTCGCCAGCCATTGGCGTACTACGCGTTGCGCCGCCTTGGCATCGTCGCCATCGGCATCGTTGCGAAACTGTGCACCCAGGCTCAGGAACAACTGCTGGGCCATGGTGTTGTTACTGTATTTGTTGATGTCGCGGATGATTTCCGCCAGGTCCGGCGAGAACGCACGGGCCAGCACCTTCGCATCCTTGGGCACCGGTGCCTGGATATCGCGGCCTTGGATCGTGCCGCCCAACTCCTGCCAGATCGCGCGTACGGCGCCGGCAGTGTAGGTGGCGTGGTCCAACAGCGACAGGTAAGTCTGCGAACTGCAGCCATCACCCAACTGGCCACTGACCGTAACGGTCACGCTGCCATCGGCCGCAGTCGTGGGGTTGTAGCGTACGTCGCCGGTGCATTGCTTGGCATTGTTCGCCTTGACCTGATTGTCGATGCGGATGCTCGCGATCGGTGGTTCGACCGACACGATCACCCGGCCTGAGTCGTTGCGGGTGACAAAGCGCAGGGCCTTGAGGTTGACCAGCAAGGCATCGGGCTTGACCAGGAACGGTTTGTTTTCGTCGTTGCCGTCGTCATTGAATTCCGGCAGTTGTGGCTGGTTGAAGAAACTGCGGTCCAGCACCAGGTCGCCGGTCACTTGCTGTACGCCGTTGGCACGCAGATCGCGCATCAGCAGCCAGAGTTTTTCCATGTTCAGCTTGGGGTCGCCACCCCCCTTGAGGTACAGGTTGCCACGCAACACGCCACCGTTGAGGGTGCCGTCGGTGTAGAACTCGGTCTTCCACTGATGATTGGGGCCGAGCATTTCCAGGGCCGCATAGGTGGTGATCAGCTTCATGGTCGAGGCCGGGTTCACCGAGACGTCAGCGTTGAAAATGGTCGGCGTGCCTGGACCGTTCAACGGCAGCATCACCAGAGACAGCGAGGTGTTCTGGATTTTGGCTTTCTGGAGGGCCTGCTGAACATTCGGGGGCAGGGTGTTATTGACGGGGGCAGCGGAGACGGAAAAGGCCAGTGGGAGGAAAAAACCGGCAATGAGCACTGAACGTAAAGATTTGATCATAAGGAATAAAACCCTGCTGCTGAGGAGGGTGAAAAGGTGAGGGGTAAATAAGAAAAATCCCTCAATGGTCATGAAAGTGTCGGCATTATGCCCCAAGGTGCATGCCGTTGTAGCTGAACGATAGCGGGTAATTGGCGTTTTTTTCAGGCACGGGACCGCTCTGCCGGCGAATTCGGCTGGTGAGCGCTTTGGATATCAAGGATTGAAGGCTTTGGAAGGGCAGCCCTGCGGCGTGCGGCTTGTAGCGAGGGGTGAGGCTTAAACAAACAGGGCCATCACGAAGGATGGCCCTGATGGCGATCAAGCAACAGGGTTGATCGGCTTTTCCGGGTACCACACGTCCAGCAATGGGCTGACTTCGGCTTTGGTCAGTTCATCTCGGGACTTGAGCCAGGCTTCAACCTTGGCACGCTGCTCTTCGCTGACCGAGCCACGCTTCTGCAGGCAGACCAGACCGTAGTCGTCACCGCCGACGTAGCCCAGGCCGTTGGCTTCCATGGCTTCTTTCAGGAACGCGTCGAGAAATGCATCGATTTTATCGTCAGCCAGATTTTCCTTGAATTCCAGGTTCAGCTCGAACCCCAATTCCTGGAACTCGTCCACACACAGTTTTTTGCGCAGACGCTGGGAGCGGTTAGTGGCCATGAAAACATTCCTCTTAATAAATATCGGTGCGCACTCTACCAGTTAATAGGCCTGACTGCCCCATTTGCGTGCTATCACCGTCTGCCGCCGGGCAGAAAACCGATGTTTGCCGGGGCGGTAAAGTCTGCCGGGGTGGGCTTGATAAACAGTGGTTTGTACCACTCGGCGGGTCTTTTTAACCGTTTATGCATGGCTTCATGGTGGTGTAATAAATCCATGCTGCCGCGATGCCATGACTGACCCTTGACGGATACCCACTTATGCCAGCTCCCTTGATTGCTGTAGAAACTTCTCCCGACTTGCCGACGGATGCTGATGTCGTGGTGATTGGCGGTGGAATCATCGGTTCCTTTACTGCTTATTACCTGGCCAAGCGCGGCATGAAGGTCGCCCTGGTTGAAAAGGGCCGCATAGGCGCCGAGCAATCGAGCCGTAACTGGGGCTGGTGCCGTCAGCAAAATCGCGATGCGCGCGAGCTGCCGATGTCTACCAAGAGCCTGGAGCTGTGGGAGCAGTTCGCCGCCGAGACCGGCGAGCAAACCGGCTTTAACCGTTGTGGCCTGCTTTACCTGAGCAACGACGAAAAGGAGCTCGATATTTGGGCACGTTGGGGCGAGTTCGCCCGTTCGGTCAACGTCGAGACCTATATGCTGACGGCACAGCAAGCCGCTGACCGCGGGCGGGTGACCGGCAAACCGTGGAAAGGCGGGGTCTACTCACCCACCGACGGCATCGCCGATCCCTCCCGCGCCGCCCCGGCGGTCGCCCGCGCGATCATGGCGCTGGGCAGCACGGTGCATCAGGACTGCGCGGTCCGGGGCGTGGAAACCGAAGGCGGTCGACTGTCTGCGGTGGTCACCGAAAAAGGCACCATCCGCACCCGGCTTGCCGTGCTCGCCGCAGGCGCCTGGGCTTCCTCGTTCTGCCGCCAATACGGCATTCGTTTTCCCCAGGCGACCATTCGCCAGACCGTGCTTCGCGTGTCGCCTCCAAGCCTGGAGCTGCCGAGTGCGCTGCACACTACCTATGCCTCGATGACACGCCGTTTCGATGGCAGCTACACCCTGGCGATCAGTGGGCGCGGGCGTGTCGACCCCACTCCGCAGTTGCTCAGCTTTGCACCGCAGTTCCTACCGATGTTTCAACGCCGCTGGCGCAACCTCGCCGTGGGTGGCTTCGAGGGCGCGAAGGCGGGCCATGAGGGCTGGAAGCGTTGGCGCCTGGATGCGCCGACGCCGATGGAGAAGATGCGGATTCTGGATCCGACTCCGGACGCCTCGGCGGTCAAACTGACCTACCAGCGCGGCACGCAATTGATACCGGCGCTTAAAGACTCAACGGTGACTGCCGCCTGGGCGGGGTATGTGGACAGCACGCCGGACGGCGTCCCCGGCATCGGTGAAATGGCCAACCTGCCCGGGCTGATATTAGCGGCAGGGTTCAGTGGGCATGGGTTTGGTATCGGGCCGGGGGCGGGGCATCTGATTGCGGACATTGTCAGTGGCGCGCAGCCTATCGTGGACCCGACGCCTTATCATCCGGACCGGTTCAAATCATCGGCGTGGGGCAAAGTCGCGGATTTCTGAAATCGTGGATATCTGAAGTGAATATCTGAAAAGGGGGCTTGCTCCCGATAGCGGTGGGTCAGTTGACCCTCTGCTATCGGGAGCAAGCCCCCTCTTGTTTACAGTGGATATCAGGCACCGAATCCGACAATGGCCTTGGTCTCCAGGTACTCCTCAAAACCCTGCACGCCATACTCCCGGCCATTCCCCGAACGTTTGTAACCGCCAAAGGGCGCCATCGGGTCCCAGGCCGGATGGTTCAGGTGCACCTGCCCGGCGCGAATGCGCGACGCCACGGCACGCGCAAGCTGGATGTCCTGCCCCTGCACATGCGCGCCCAACCCGTACACCGTGTCATTGGCGATGGCGACGGCTTCATCGAGGCTGTCATACGCGATGATGCAGAGCACCGGGCCGAAAATTTCTTCCTGGGCAATGCGCATGCTGCTCGCGACTTCGGAAAACACGGTCGGGCGGGCATAGAAGCCTTTGTCAAAGCCCGGTACGCGCCCGGGGCCACCGCAGACCCGTTTCGCGCCTTCGGCGATGCCGGCTTCGATCATGCTCTGGACACGCTCGAACTGTGCCTGGTTGGCAATCGGGCCGAGTACGGTGTCCTCCGACTGCGGGTTACCGACGACGATGCCATTGGCGGTGGCCGCTGCCAGCGCTTCGACTTCCGCCAGCCTGCTCCGGGGCACGATCATCCGCGTCGGGGCGCTGCAGGATTGCCCCACGTTGCGAAATGCCGACATCACACCCAGCGGCACAGCCTTGGCAAAGTCCGCGTCGGGCAGCAGCACATTCGGCGATTTACCGCCCAACTCCTGGGTCACGCGTTTCACCGTCGGCGCGGCCGCTTGCGCCACCAGCGCGCCGGCGCGGTTGGAGCCGGTGATGGAAATCATATCGATGTCAGCGTGCGCCGCCATGGCAGCACCTACCTCGTGGCCACTGCCATTGACCAGGTTGAACACCCCAGGCGGCAGGCCGGCATCGTGCACCAACTGGGCGAACAGCAACGCGCTCAGCGGCGACAGCTCGCTGGGTTTGAGCACCACGGTGCAGCCGGCGGCAATCGCCGGGGCAACCTTGGCGGTGATCTGGTAAAGCGGCCAGTTCCACGGGGTGATGAGCCCGCATACGCCGATGGGTTCGCGCTCGATCGCGGTGCTGCCTTCCAGCGTCTGGAAGCGATAGTCGGCCAGCAGATCACGTGCGACGCGCACGTGTTCGGCCGCCAGTGGCACCTGCATGGCCCGTGCGAAACCTATCGCCGCGCCCATCTCCAGGCACAGTGCCTGGGCCAGCTCTTCCTTGCGTTCCAGGATCAGCGTATGGATCTTGCCCAGTACGCGGGCGCGCTCCGCAGGGGCGCAAGCCGCCCAACCGGGAAACGCCTCACGCGCCGCTGCAACGGCGCGATCGACATCTTCGGCGGTGCCGCGCGCCACCTGCGCCACCTCCTGTTCGGTGGCCGGGTTGATCACCCCGAGGCTGGCCGGAACAGCCGGCGAAACCCACTGGCCATTGATGTAGAACCTGGCCAATACGTGGGCATCGACGCTGGGGTGGTTCGAAGAGTGTGTAGTCATGTTCAACGGGCTCCCTGGAGCGATAACGGGCGTTGCAAACTTATTTCACCGCGTAAACCTTGCGCACATACACCGAGCCGCGCCAGGCACAGGGCGCGCCTTTGGCGACGAACACGGTGTCTCCGGTGTTGACCGTCAGATCGACACCCTCAGCGTCCTGAAGCGTCATGTTGCCTTCGATCAGGTACATCAATTCGTGCAGCTTGTGCGGGCGGCCGTGGCGGGCATAGGGCGTCGAGTCCCAGATGCCGACGCGCAGTTCGGTGCTGGCGTCGTCGAACAGGTTGTTGGCGCGGCATTGCGGCGCAGGGCCGATCAGGATGTGTGTGTCGGGTGCGGCTGACGGGTTGAGCTGGGCACGCGGATCGAGCCAGGTCAGGCCGGGGCGCAACGGGGCGTCGGCAAGGTCCACGGCGCAGAAGGCCCAGCAGGTGCCTGGAGTCGCCTGCAGGGTGAGGCGGGTGCCACGGCCGATGACCGCGCTGTCGCCGACGCCCAGTTCCAAAGTCTGCTCGGCGCTGTGCAGCAGGACTGAGCCTGCGTGAACCACCAGCGTTTCGCTGTGGGGGAAGTCTTCGATCACCGCTTCGCCGCTGAACGCGACCAGGCCGGCAGACACGCCGTCGTCGCTCAGCCAGGCCAGCCGGCGGGTGTTGCCGAAGGGGTCGAGCGTGCTCAGGGCCGCGTTGCGCAAGGGCGTGTCGACAGGGCTGCCGTCAGCGCGAGCGAGCATGAGGATACGGGGGGGGAACATGGGCAATACTCCAGGAGAAATCAGCCGACGGCTTGGGTGATCAGGGCAAATGCATGTATGCCTGCGCGGGCTTTGGGCGGTTCACCCTTCGCCATGCGTGCAACCTTGTCGACGCACTTCAAACCGGCCTGCTCGAGCCAGTCGTTGAGGCCGCATTCGGCCGGGATATCGATGCGCACAAAGGCGTCCGGTACCTCGGCCAGCAGCGTGCCGATCAGGTGCTTGGCCTGCTCGAGCGTCTCGGCCACTACCGGGCCGATGCAGCGCCCGCGACCAAAGGGGTACAGCAGTGCAATCGCGCGCAACTGGCCGTCGCGTTCGATGCCTACCGCGTGCTCCACTTGCAGGTCGCGCAGGATCTCGCGGCGGTCCAGGCCGCTACCGGCGCTGGCCAGGTCGATCAGGGCGGCATGATCATCGGCATTCAGCGTGCGGCAGGTTTCGCCTGCGGCCAGAGCGGTCAGTTCGGGAACCTGCACCTGACCTTGATGCTGCTGCACATAGCCAAATTCGACAAACCCCTGGCTGGCATAAAGCGGTGCACCGGCCAGGGTCGCGTTGAGCAGTGGCGTGCTGGTTCGGCAGGCCTTCAGGGCCATTTCCATCAAGCGTCGGCCGATGCCCTTGCCCTGATAGTCGTCGCTGACGATCACCAGGCCGATCGTTGTGTAATCACCCTGGGGGCAGGCGAACGCCGAGCCGATCAGGCGCTCACCGTCGAGTACCACAAAACCATCGCTGACCCGTTGCAACATCGCCCAATCTTCCAGGCGGTGTGGCCATTTGAGTTGCACCGACAGGTCATGGGCGGCTGGGAGGTCGGCGACCGTCATTGAGCGATAGAGGTAATCAGGGTGTGGCAGGGCAGCCATGGCGGGCCTCCGTTGAGCACGGGTTGAGGGTCGTTGAAACGCCTGTATCCCACCTGCTTTGCGGGCTGGCAAGAGGGTGCGCAGCATTCGGTAGATTTGCCGTGCGGGAGGGTAACGCCACCATAGTTACTACCAAATCGGAGGGGGTGCTCAGCAGCAAATGCCTCACGGCTGATGGACCTGTCCAGCGCTGTGCACGCAGTGCTTCTTTATAGAAAGGTTGTCCACCACACATTCTGCCGCTGATCGCCCCCAGCCTTGAGCCTTCGTGCCCAAAAAGGCCCATTAAAGCGCATGAATACGGGCTTCGCCCAAGCCTGGAGCGCGCCGCAAACTCTGCTGGCGCCGGCGGCAAAAACGGTGCTTTGTATTGAGGCGGGCGCTTTTTTGACGCCATCTGCTGATTTCACAGTGGTGTAATGAAGCTGTGCTGCAACGAGGCCGACGCGCCGTCAGAGCCGCGAATGCTTGCCACCTTCCACTGACTCCAGGACCGCACCCCCATGAGCTTTCTTCGTCCCAAATTCATTACGTTTGACTGCTACGGTACGCTGACCAACTTCCAGATGGGCCCGCTGACCCGCGAGCTGTTCGCGGACCGCATCGCGCCTGAGCAGATGGATCAGTTCGTCAAGGATTTTGCCGCCTACCGCCTGGATCAGGTGATGGGCGACTGGCGGCCGTACGACGAAATTCTCAAGACCGCCCTGGCACGTACCTGCAAGCGCTGGGGCATCGACTATCGTGAAGAAGGTCAGCTGTATTACGACGCCGTGCCGACTTGGGGTCCCCATGCGGACGTGCCGGCCGGCCTGTCGAAGATCGCCGACAAGATTCCCCTGGTGATTCTCTCCAACGCCATGGACAGTCAGATCATGTCCAACGTCGAAAAGCTCGGTGCGCCGTTTCACAAGGTGTACACCGCCCAGCAGGCCCAAGCCTACAAGCCACGCTTGCAAGCGTTCGAATTCATGTTCGACAACCTCGGCTGCGGGCCGGAAGACATCTTGCATGTGTCGTCCAGCTTCCGTTACGACCTGATGTCGGCCCACGACATGAAGATCAAGCACAAGGCGTTTGTTGCCCGCGGACATGAAGCCGCAGGCAATGCCGCCTATGGCTACCAGCAGATCACCGATATCGGTGGCTTGCCGGGCCTGGTCGGTCTGTAAACACCAACGTCATCGGCGTACGAGGTTAAACATGGGCAGTGAATCCTATTGGCTCGACACCGCACCCGCCTTCACCGGCGCGCAGTTGGGTGACCTGCCCAGGCAGGTCGACGTGGCGGTGGTCGGTGGCGGGTTTACCGGCCTGTCGGCGGCCAGGGCGTTGGCCATGCGCGGCGCCAGTGTGGTGGTGCTGGATGCCGGGCGGGTGGTCGGCGAAGCCTCGGGGCGCAACGGTGGGCAATGCAACACCGGGGTGGCCCAGGATTATGCCGGGCTGCATGCCAGCCTCGGAGCCGCCAAGGCGCGGGACTATTACCAGGCTTATGAAAGCGCAGTGCAGACCGTGGTGTCGTTGGTGGACCAGGAGCAGATCGCCTGCGACATGGTGCGCAACGGCAAGCTCAAGCTGGCGGCCAAGCCCCTGCATTACGAAGGGTTGGCGCGCACCTGCGAGTTGATCCGCCGTGAAGTCGACGCTGATGTCGAGTTGCTCGATGCCGGCCAGACCCGAGCCGAAGTCCATTCGGCGCAGTTTCACGGCGGCTTGCTGCAACGCAATGGCGTGCAAATGCACATCGGGCGTTTTGGTGTGGGCCTGGCCGAGGCGGCGGCGCGACGCGGCGCGATGATCCATGAGCACACGCTGGTCAATGACTGGAAAGCGCAGGCCGGTGGTTATCAAGTCAACACCGCGCGCGGCTCGCTGCACGCCGGTCAAGTGTTGCTGGCCAGCGGTGCCTGCCAGCACGGTGGGCTTGGCTGGTATCGCCGACGCATCGTACCGGTGGGCAGTTTTGTCATCGTTACCGAAGTGTTGCCCCAGGCGCTCATCGATCAGCTATTGCCGCAGCACCGCGCCTATGTGACCAGCCGCATGATCGGCAATTACTTTCGCCTGACCCCGGATAACCGTCTGCTGTTCGGTGGGCGTGCACGCTTTGCGATGTCCAACAGCGTGTCGGATGCCAAGAGCGGCAAGGTACTGCAGGCCGCGATGCTGAACATGTTTCCGCAGTTGGCCCAGGTGAAGATCGATTACTGCTGGGGCGGCCTGGTGGACATGACCTCCGACCGCCTGCCACGTGCCGGGCAACATGGCGGCGTGTTTCATTCCATGGGCTATAGCGGCCATGGGGTGCAGATGTCGGTGCACATGGGCCAGGTGATGGCCGAGGTGATGGCCGGCAATGCCGCGGCGAACCCGTGGCGTGAACTCGAGTGGCCGGCGATCCCCGGGCATTTCGGCAAACCCTGGTTCCTGCCGTTCGTGGGCGCCTATTACCGCTTTCAGGACTACTTACACTGAGTTGCCGCTGTTGCCTCACCGTCGTGTGTGTTTCCAGAACGCTCCGGATAACCGTGAGCACTCGAACCTTTTAATTTTCGACAGGTAGCCTTGCCATGACAGACAACAAGACCACGCCCTCGCTCATCTCCGGTGAAGAGAGCCTGCGGGTATTCGAAAGCCTCAATCGCGGCATGTCGCGGCGCAATGCCCTGCAAATGCTCGGCCTCGCCGGTGTAGCGGCGGCCGGTGCGGGCAGCTTGTTCGGTACGGCCGGCAAATTGTGGGCCGATGAAGCACCGGCCGAAGGCAAGGGCAAGCCGGGCGGCAAGATCCGCGTGGCCGGTATGTCCACGTCTACCGCCGACACCCTCGACCCGGCCAAGGGCGCGTTGTCTACCGACTACGCGCGCCAATACATGTTCTACAACGGCCTGACGCGCTTCGATAGCCACATGACCCCGCACCTGGAGCTGGCCGAACGCATCGACAATGTCGACGCCACGCTGTGGACCATCACGCTGCGCAAGGACGTGACCTTTCACAACGGCAAACCGCTGACTGCCGCCGACGTGGTGTTCTCCCTGAGCCGGCATAAGGACCCGTTGACGGGTTCCAAAGTCATGGCGCTGGTGGAGCAGTTCACCGAGATCAAGGCCACCGGGCCGAATGAAGTGCAGATCCGCCTCAGCGCGCCCAACGCCGAGCTGCCGTCGATCCTCGCGGTGTCGCACCTCTTGATCGTCCCGGAGGGCACCACCGATTTCAACAAAGGCATTGGCACCGGGCCGTTCACCGTCGGCGAATTCAAGCCCGGTGTGCGTTCGATTGCCGTGCGTAACAAGAACTACTGGAAGCCGGGCCTGCCTTACCTCGATGAGATCGAGTTCATTGCCATCGCCGATGAGCCATCGCGGATCAACGCGCTGCTGTCGGGTGACGTGCACATGATCAACGAAGTCAACCCGCGTTCGACCACGCGCATCAGCGCCAGCCCCAAGCACCGGGTCGTCGATGCGCCGTCGGGCAACTACACCGACTTGATCATCCGTCAGGACCAGATGCCCGGCAAAAGCCCGGAATTCACCCAGGCCATGAAGCTGCTGCTGGACCGCGAACAGGTCAAGTCCGCCGTGTTCCGCGGCTATGCGGTTGTCGGCAACGACCACCCGATTTCGCCGGGCGCGCGCTACTACAACAGCGACCTGCCGCAAACCGTATACGACCCGGAAAAGGCCAAGTTCCTGCTCAAGAAAGCCGGCATGGAGAGCATCACCATGCCGCTGGTGGCTTCGCCGGCCGCGACCGGTTCGGTGGACATCGCCGTGTTGTTGCAACAATCGGCCAAACAGGCCGGGCTCAAGCTTGACGTCAACCGCCTGCCCACCGATGGCTACTGGTCCAACCACTGGATGAAGCACCCGTTGAGTTTCGGCAACATCAACCCACGGCCGAACGCCGACGTGATGTTCTCGCAGTTCTTCCAGTCCAAGGCGCCCTGGAACGAGTCGGGCTGGCAGAACGATCAGTTCGACCAGTTGCTGTTGCTGGCCCGTGCCGAAACCGATGACACCAAGCGCACCCAGATGTACCACGACATGCAGGCACTGGTGCACGACCATTGCGGTATCGGGGTGCCCGTGTTCATCAGCAACATCGATGGCGTGGACAAGCGTGTGAAGGGCTACGTGGCCAATCCGCTCGGTGGTTTCATGGGCTACATGTTTGCCGAGCAAGTCTGGCTGGACGCTTGAGCACCGCGAGGGCAGGACGATGAATAGCACTACACTGTGGTTGATCGGGCGGCGCATCGGCGCCGGGGCCGTGACGTTGTTGATCGTGTCCATGGTCGTGTTCGCGATCACGGCGGTACTGCCGGGGGATGCGGCGCAACAGTCCCTGGGCCAGTTCGCCACCCCGGAACAGGTGGCGGCATTGCGCCTGAAACTGGGGCTCGACCAGCCCGGTGTGCTGCGCTACCTGCACTGGTTGATGAGCCTGCTCAGCGGTGACTTGGGCATGTCGACCTCCAGTGCCATGCCCGTCAGCGAATTGATGGGCGGCCGGGCCCCCAACACCTTGATGCTGGCGAGTGCCACGGCTTTGGTGTCGGTGCCGGTGGCCATGGTGCTGGGTATCGGTTCGGCCATGGCGCGGGGCGGGCGCATCGACAACATCCTGAGCTTTATCACCCTGGCCATGGTCGCGGTGCCGGAGTTTCTGGTGGCGACCCTGGCGGTGCTGATTTTTGCGGTGAACCTGGGGTGGCTGTCGTCGCTGTCTTATGCGAGTGATATCAGCTCCCCCTGGCAGTTCATGCGCACCTATGCCTTGCCGGTGATGACGCTGTGCTGCGTGATCGTCGCGCAAATGGCGCGCATGACCCGCGCGGCAGTCATCGACCAGCTCGACAGTCCTTATGTGGAAATGGCGCGTCTCAAAGGCGTCGGGCCGATCCGTATTGTGCTGCGCCATGCGCTGCCCAATGCGATCGGCCCGATTGCCAATGCCATCGCCCTGAGCCTCTCGTATCTGCTGGGCGGCGTGGTGATCGTCGAAACCATCTTCAACTATCCCGGCATCGCCAGCTTGATGGTCGATGCCGTGACCAACCGCGACATGGCGTTGGTGCAGGCGTGCAGCATGCTGTTCTGCGCGGCCTATCTGGGCCTGGTGTTGATCGCCGACCTGTGCGCCATCCTGTCCAATCCGAGGCTGAGAAACCAATGAATATGCTCATTGCGAAAGGCAAGCCTGCGTCCTCGGCCCTGGCGTTGGCCAAAGCATCCAGCGGCCCGTCCTGGCTGGGGCTGATGGGTGGCGTGGTGTGCCTGGCCTGGTTACTGCTGGCGCTGGTCGGCCCCTGGCTGGCGCCGCACCCGGTGGGTGAAGTGGTGTCTGATAACGTCTTCGACGGCTTCAGCCTGGCTCATCCGTTCGGCACCGACTACCTGGGCCGCGACATGCTCAGCCGCGTGATGGTCGGCGCCCGCTTCACCGTCGGCCTGGCGCTGGTAGCGGCGGTGCTGGCCAGTACCTTGGGCACCTTGTGTGCGCTGGTGTCGGTGGTGTCGCCCAAGTGGCTGGACGAAATCCTCAGCCGCATCATGGATGCCTTCATTTCCATCCCGAGCAAAATGTTCGCACTGATCATGGTCTCGGCATTCGGCTCGTCGGTGACGCTGCTGATCTGCACGGCGGTGATCAGTTACATCCCCGGCTCGTTCCGCGTGGCGCGCAGCATGGCGGTGAACATCGAGACCCTGGAATACGTGCAGGTTGCGCGCACCCGCGGCGAGGGCCGCCTGTATGTGGCGTGCCGGGAGATTCTGCCGAACATGCTCAACCCGGTATTGACCGACCTGGGGCTGCGTTTCGGCTACATCGTGCTATTGCTTGCCGGCATGAGCTTCCTGGGCCTGGGCGTGCAGCCACCGGACGCCGACCTCGGCTCGCTGGTGCGCGAAAACATCGGCGGCCTCAGCCAGGGTGCGTTGGCTATCGTCATTCCGGCGCTGGCCATTGGCACCTTGACCATCGGCGTGAATCTGTTGATCGACTATCTGTCTTCCCGACGCAGTCGACGTGCGGGAGGCCATTGAAATGACGGAATTGATTCGTGTCGAAGACTTGCGTGTCGTCGCCTGTGGCGAGCACGGCGAAGTGGAAATCGTCAAAGGCGTGAGCTTCGCGCTGGAGCAGGGCCAGGTGCTGGCGTTGATCGGCGAGTCCGGCTCCGGCAAGACCACCATTGCCCTGTCGCTGCTCGGCTACGCGCGACGTGGGTGTCGGTTGTCCGGCGGGGTGGTGCGTGTCGGTGAGCACGACATGCTGGCCGCGAGCGAAAGCCAGTTGCAGAAGCTGCGCGGCAACCGCGTGTCGTATATCGCGCAGAGTGCGGCCGCCGCGTTCAACCCGGCGAAAAAGCTCATCGACCAGGTGGTAGAAGGCGCACTGATCCACGGGCTGGGTAGCCGCGTCGAGTTGGAGGCCAAGGCGATCGGTCTGTTCCGTGACCTGGCCTTGCCCAACCCGGAGCGCATCGGCCAACGCTACCCGCACCAGGTCTCCGGCGGGCAGTTGCAACGGGTGATGGCGGCGATGGCGCTGATCAGCGACCCCTTGCTGGTGGTGCTCGACGAGCCGACCACGGCGCTGGATGTGACCACGCAGATCGACGTGCTGCGGGCATTCAAGCGCGTGGTACGCGAACGCGGCGCGACGGCGGTGTATGTGTCCCATGACCTGGCGGTCGTGGCGCAAATGGCCGACCGTATCGTGGTGCTCAACAATGGCCAGATTCTCGAACAGAGCGCCACCGCGCCGCTGCTCGAAGCCCCGGCGCATGACTACACGCGCAGCCTGCTGGCGGCCGCGCAGCCGGACGCGACGATCCGTCCGCCGTCCGGCATCGCCGAAGACACGCCACTGCTGACCATCAGCGGCCTGACGGCCGGCTACGGCAACAAAAATGCGCAGGGCCTGCCGCTGATCCGTGTGCTCGAAGGCATCGACCTCACCGTGCGCAGGGGCCAGGCGATCGGTGTGATCGGCGAATCCGGCTCGGGTAAGTCGACCCTGGCGCGGGTGGTCGCGGGGTTGTTACCGCCCGCCCTGGGTGGCCTCACGTTCGACGGCCAGCCGCTCGGAGGCTGCCTTTCCGAGCGCACGCCGGAACAGTTCCGACGCATCCAGATGGTGTTCCAGAACGCCGACACCGCGCTCAACCCGATGCACAGCGTGGACGCCATCATCGGCCGGCCGTTGAAAATGTACTTCGGCCTCAAGGGCAAGGCGTTGCGCGAGCGCACCGAGCAATTGCTTGACCTGGTGCGCCTGCCACGCACCTTGGCCGGCCGGCGCCCCAGCGAGTTGTCCGGTGGGCAGAAGCAGCGGGTCAACCTGGCCCGGGCGCTGGCCGCCGAGCCGGACCTGATCCTGTGCGATGAAGTCACCTCGGCCCTGGATACCGTGGTGGGGGCGGCGATCCTGGAACTGTTGCGCGACCTGCGCCAGGAACTGGGTGTGTCCTACCTGTTTATCAGCCACGACATCTCCACCGTGCGCGCGCTGTGCGATGACATTGTGGTGATGTACAGCGGCCGGAAGGTCCAGGCCGGCAGCCGCCAGACGTTTGCCGAGCCACCGTTCCATCCCTACACCGACCTGTTGATTCACTCGGTGCCGGAATTGCGCCAGGGCTGGCTGGAAACGTGCGGTGCGACCAGTGGCACGTTGCCGCCGGTGGGTGCAAACGCCGGCGGGCCGCAACTGTGCAGCTTCCTCAATCGCTGCCCGATGCGCGTTGACGGCCTGTGCAACAGCGTGCCGCCCAGCCGACGCGTGTTGGACAATGGCAGTGAAATTCTCTGCCACCATGACGCTGCCCAGTTGCTCAAGACCCAGCAAGGCCGGGTGATTGAAACCTCGGGAGCCTGCGCATGAGTCGGCGCCTTGCCCTTTTTGCCCCGCAACGGAGCCAGGTCTGATGAAACCTCGCGTACTGGATATCCTGAAAAAACTGCTGGCGTTCGACACCGTTTCATCGGAGTCGAACATGGCCTTGATCGAGTATGTGCGCGACCTGCTGCTGACCCGCGGCATCGAGTCGCTGATCGTCAAGGACCCCAGCGGGCGCAAGGCCAACCTGTTCGCCAGCACCGGCCCCGAGGGTCAGCCTGGCGTGTTGCTCTCCGGGCACACCGACGTGGTACCGGCGGCAGGGCAGGCCTGGACCTTTCCGGCGTTCGCCGCCACCGTCCAGGGCGGGCGGATCTATGGGCGTGGCAGTTGCGACATGAAGGGCTTTATCGCCCTGGCCATTGACGCGATGCTCGAGGCGGCCGATCACCCGTTGAGCCGCCCGTTGCAACTGGCCCTGTCCCACGATGAAGAGATTGGCTGCGTCGGCGTGCGACGTTTGCTGGATGTGCTGCATCTGGCGCCGGTACGGCCGTTTCTGTGCGTGGTGGGCGAGCCGACCAATATGCAATTTGTGCTGGGCCACAAGGGCAAGGGTTCCTACCGCACTTATTGCCGTGGCCTGGAGGCGCACTCGTCGCTGGCGCCGCGTTCGGTGAACGCCATCCATGTGGCTTGTGACTTTATCGCCGCGCTGCGTGAGAGCCAGCAGCAGTTGCAGCACCATGGCGCCCAGGACAGCGATTACGACGTGCCCTACAGCACCGTGCATGTCGGGCAGATTGTCGGGGGCAAGGCGCTGAATATCGTGCCGAACCTGTGCTCCCTGGATTTCGAGGTGCGCAACTTGCCGGCCGACGACCTGGAGCAGTTTCTGGAGCAACTGCGCGAGCGGGCCGAAGTGATCGTGCAGGAGGCGAAGAAACTGTCGAGCGTCGCTGCTATCGAGATCGAGACTCTCAACGTCTACCCGGGCCTGGATACCCATCCCAGCGTCGAAGCGGTGCGCTTTCTCAAACAGTTTGCCGCGCCGGACACGGGCACTTCCAAGGTATCTTTCGGCACCGAAGGCGGCCTGTTCAAGCAGCGCCTGGATGTTCCGGTGGTGGTGTGCGGGCCGGGCTCGATCGAACAGGCGCACAAGCCCGATGAGTTTATCGAGATCAGCCAGATGGAGGCTGGAGAGGTGTTCCTGCACGGCCTGCTCGGTTCATTGAAGGCCTAGCAGAGCCTGCCGTCCTGGGCGCAATTTCAGCAGGCCACGCTGCCCACGCGACGCTTTCGGCATCCTTGTTCGTGGCACCTCCCTAGACTGGAGCGTGTCTCGAACCAGGACCCGACCATGCTCACTACTCGCCTGCAAGACCCCAGCCTCCTTACTGAACTCGCCTATGTCGATGGCCAATGGATCGCCGCCGACAGCGGCGCCACTCTGGACGTCCTCGACCCTGCCACCGGCCAGGTGCTCGCCAGGGTACCGGCCATGGACGCGGTCGACACCCGCCGCGCCATCGAAGCCGCCGAGCGTGCCTGGCCCGCCTGGCGTGCACGCCCGGCCGCCGAACGCGCCGCGCTGCTGGAGCGCTGGTACCAGGCCATGCTCGATAACCTCGATGACCTGGCGCTGATCATGACTCGCGAGCAGGGCAAGCCGCTCAATGAAGCCAAGGGCGAGATCCGCTACGGCGCAGGCTTCGTCAAGTGGTTCGCCGAAGAGGCGCGCAGGGTCTACGGCGAAACCATGCCGGCACCCAGCGGCGACCGGCGTTTGCTGACGCTCAAGCAGCCGGTGGGCGTGTGTGCCGCTATCACGCCGTGGAATTTCCCCAATGCGATGATCACCCGTAAGTGCGCGCCGGCCTTGGCCGCCGGCTGCCCGATCATCGTCAAGCCATCGGAGCTCACCCCGTTGTCGGCCCTGGCCCTGGCGGTACTGGCCGAGCGCGTCGGCATCCCGGCCGGGGTGTTCAACGTGATCACCGGGCTGCCTGCCGGTATTGGCACGGAACTGACCGGCAACCCGAGCGTGCGCAAGATTTCCTTCACGGGTTCCACCGCCGTCGGCCGCCTGCTGATGCGCCAAAGCGCCGAGCACATCAAGCGGTTGAGCCTGGAACTGGGCGGCAATGCGCCGTTTGTGGTGTTCGACGATGCCGACCTCGAGCAGGCGGTCGCGGGGGTCATGCTCAGCAAGTTTCGTAATGCCGGGCAAACCTGTGTGTGCGCCAACCGCATCCTGGTGCAGGACGGTATTTACGAGCGCTTCGCCGCGCGCCTGGTGCAAGAGGTGAACAAACTCAAGGTCGGCCACGGCCTGGAGGAGGGCGTGAGCATTGGCCCGTTGATCAACCCGGCGGCGGTCACCAAAGTGACGCGGCATATCGAGGATGCGTTGAGCCAGGGCGCGACGCTGTTGTGCGGCGCAATCCCGACTGACGATAGCCCCTTCGTGCAGCCCACGGTGCTGGGCGACGCTCACGCCGGAATGCTGCTGGCCAACGAAGAAACATTCGGCCCGGTGGCGCCGCTGATGCGCTTTACCCACGAGGCACAGGCACTGGCCCTGGCCAACGCCACTCCGTACGGCCTGGGCGCCTACTATTTCACCCAGAACCTGGCGCGCTCGTGGCGCTTTGGGGAGGCCCTCGAGTTCGGCATGGTGGGCCTCAATACCGGGATTATCTCGATGGAAGTCGCGCCGTTCGGCGGCATCAAGCAATCGGGGCTGGGGCGCGAAGGCAGCAAGTACGGGCTGGACGAGTACCTTGAAGTCAAAGCTTTTCACATTGGCGGGTTGAACGAGTGAGGCAGGATCCATGAGCAAGGCATTCAGAATCGCCGCCATTGCCGGCGACGGCATTGGCAAGGAAGTGTTGCCCGAAGGGCTGCGGGTAGTGGAGCAGGCCGCCAGGGTTTGGGACCTGAACCTGAGCATCGAAGTGTTCGACTGGGCCCACTGTGATTACTACCTGCAACACGGGCAGATGATGCCCGACGACTGGTTCGAGCAGCTCAAGGACTTCGACGCCATTTACTTCGGCGCCGTGGGCTGGCCGGCCAAGGTCGCGGATCACATTTCGCTGTGGGGCTCGCTGCTCAAGTTCCGCCGCGACTTCGACCAGTACGTGAATATCCGCCCGGTCCGGCTGTTTCCTGGCGTGCCATGCCCACTGGCCGGGCGCGAGCCGGGTGATATCGATTTCGTGGTGATCCGTGAAAACACCGAGGGTGAATACTCATCGGTAGGTGGCAAGATGTTCGAAGGCACCGAACATGAGTTCGTGTTGCAGGAGTCGGTATTCACCCGGCGCGGCGTCGATCGCATCCTCAAGTTCGCTTTCGACCTGGCCCAGAGCCGGCCGCGCAAGAAGCTCACGGCGGCGACCAAGTCCAATGGCATCTCCATCAGCATGCCTTACTGGGATGAACGTACCGCGCTGATGGCGGCCGACTACCCAGAGGTGACGTGGGACAAGCAGCACATCGACATCCTGTGCGCACGGTTCGTGCTGCAGCCGGATCGCTTCGACGTGGTCGTGGCGTCCAACCTGTTTGGCGACATTTTGTCGGACCTGGGGCCGGCGTGTGCAGGCACTATCGGTATTGCACCGTCGGCCAACCTCGATCCCGAGCGCCGCTTTCCTTCGCTGTTCGAACCGGTGCACGGCTCGGCGCCGGACATCTACGGGCAGAATATTGCCAACCCGATTGCGATGATCTGGTCGGGGGCGCTGATGCTGGATTTCCTCGGCAATGGCGATGCGCGCTATCGGGCGGCCCATGACGCCATCCTGCAGGCGATCGAAGCGGTGATTGCCGAGGGGGTGATCACGCCAGACCTGGGCGGCAAGGCGTCAACGCAGGAAGTGGGCGCGGCGATTACCCAAAGGCTGGTGCGCTGACGACACCCGGGGCCCCTATCCGTTGCCGTGGTAACGGATAGGGGTGCAATTAATAACCTTTGCTGCGATCCACCTCACCCAACATCGGCTCGCCACGCTGATGCCGCCGAATATTTTCCAATAGCACCGCAAACGCGCTGTCCGGTTGAGTCATCGCGGCAATATGGGGCGTGAGCAGGATCTGTGGGTGGCCCCAGAACGGATGGTCCGCCGGCGCCGGTTCCTCTTGCACTACATCCAGCACGGCGCCGCTGAGTTGCCCGCTGGCCAGGGCTTGCAGCAAATCCTCTTCCACCAGGTGCCCGCCACGCCCCATGTTGATCAGCGCGGCGCCCTTGGGCAGTTGGGCGAACAGGCGCCGATTGAGAATGCCTTGGGTCTGCTCGGTCAGCGGCAGCACGCACAGCAGGATATCGCACTGGTTGAGGAACGCCGGCAATTGCGCCTCACCGGCAAAACAGTCCACACCCGGCAACTGATGAGGGCTGCGTGCCCAGCCCGACAAGGCAAACCCCAACGGCGCCAGCGTCGCGAGGATCTGTTGGGCCTGGGCGCCCAGGCCCATCACACCGACGCGGCGGTTCGCCGCCGGTTGCAACAGGTGCGCCTGCCAGCAGCGCGCCAGCTGTTGCTGGCGGTAGCGCAGCATGTCGCGGTGCAGGCTGAGCACGGCCCAACTGGCGTATTCGCACATGCCGCGGGTGATGCCGGGGTCGAGCAAGCGCACCACGGGCAGTTGCGCCGGCAAACGGGCGAGGTCGAGTTGATCCACCCCGGCCGACACCGCAAACAGCACTTTCAGATTGGGCAACAGGTGCTCGAGATCGTCGGGTGCCAGCCAGGCGGCCAGGTAGTCGATCTCGGCGGGATCGCCGATGTCGGGCCAGGCGCGCCATTCGATGTCCGGTGCGTGCTCGGCAAACAGTGCCTGCCAGCGCTCGCCGCGTACCGGGTCGGATTTGTAAAGCAGAGCCATGGGCATCTCCGCAGGGTTGAAAGTAGCCCTCATCATCCTCCAGGCACGGCGCAGGATCTGTTGAAACACAGGGGCAAAACAGTTGATCCGAATTTCTCACGGGGCAAGTTCGGTGCAGTTCGTTTCCGCCAGGTCGTACTCTGAGTGGCATCGCAACCGTCTCAGGTTGCCGGTCTCACAATGGGAAATGCCATGAACAGCAGAGTCGACGAAACCCCACATTTGCTCCGCCAGCGCGATCAATTCGTACCTCGCGGCCTGATCACCGCGCATCCGCTGGTGATCGATCGCGCCCAGGGCGCCGAGTTGTGGGACGTGGAAGGCAAGCGCTATCTGGACTTCGTCGGCGGTATCGGCGTGTTGAACATCGGCCATAACCATCCGCAAGTGGTGGCGGCGGTGCAGGCCCAGTTGCAGAAAGTCTCCCACGCCTGCTTCCAGGTGGTGGCGTACCAGCCTTATCTCGACCTGGCCCAGCGCCTGTGTGAACTGGTCGGTGGGGAGGACGATTACAAGGCGGCGTTTTTCACCTCCGGCGCCGAGGCGGTGGAGAATGCGGTGAAGATCGCTCGCGCCCATACCAATCGTTCGGCGGTCATCGCCTTCCGCGGCGGTTTCCATGGCCGTACGTTGCTGGGGACCACGCTCACCGGCATGAGCCAGCCGTACAAACAGAACTTCGGGCCATTTGCGCCGGAGGTTTTCCATACCCCTTATCCCAATGCTTATCGCGGCGTGACCAGTGCACTGGCGCTCCAGGCGCTGGATGAATTGCTGGCCACCCAGGTTGCCCCGGAGCGCGTGGCGGCGATCATCATCGAACCGGTGCAGGGCGATGGCGGCTTCCTCTCGGCGCCGGCCGAGTTTCTCCAGGCGTTGCGTGCGTTGGCCGACAAGCACGGCATTGTGCTGATCCTGGATGAGATCCAGACCGGTTTCGGCCGCACCGGCACCTGGTTTGGTTTCCAGCACGCCGGAATCCAGCCTGACCTGGTGACCGTGGCCAAAAGCCTGGCCGGCGGTTTGCCGTTGTCCGGCGTGGTGGGCAAGGCCCACATCATGGATGCACCGCTGCCCGGTGGCCTGGGCGGCACCTACGGTGGCAACGCCTTGGCGTGCGCGGCGGCGCTGGCGGTGATCACGGCGTTCGAACAGGAGCAATTGCTGGCGCGCAGCCAAGTGCTGGGCGAACGCCTGCGTCAGGGCCTGCTGGGCTTGCAGGCGCGCTACCCGCGGATTGGTGATGTGCGCGGCACCGGTTTTATGCTGGCGATCGAGCTGATCAAAGATGATTCGGCGCGCACCCCGGATGTCGAGCTGAATCAGCGGGTGATCGATGAAGCCCGCGCCGGTGGTTTGTTGGTGATCAAATGCGGCGTGCACCGCAACGTGCTGCGCTTCCTCGCGCCGCTGGTGGTGACCGAGGCGCAGGTCGACGAGGCCGTGCAGATTCTCGATGCAGCCTTGGCACGGGTCTTGAACTGAGCCAGGGCCCGCCTCGGGACCTGATGGCGGCACCGTCCGTGAACCGTTATGGCGCACGGACGACCACACTGCATCATTGGAGGCTTGAACCGCATGGGACTGACCGATTACCGCGCGTTGCTGATCGATTGTGATGGCGTCCTGGTGGATCGCGACTCGGGCGTGCTGGCGGCGTTGCAGCCGCTGCTCGACAGCCGGGGTGGCAAGCCGCCGCCTCGGGAAGAGGTACTGGCCGAGTTCCACACGGTGATCACGGGCCTGTACCCACGTTTTGCCGAGCTTGGCGTCAGCGGCATGTTGTGTTTCGCCCATCGGCAGCTGGCTGAGCGTTGGGGGCTGGCGGCCAATTGGGAGGAGGGGATGAGCTTTGCTCGTTCGGCAGGCAACTGGTCGCTGTTCGAAGATGCGCCCGGGGCAATGCTGTACTTGCGCAAGTTCTATCGCCTGCTGGTGCGTGGCGACCGCAATTTCGAAGACCGTGGGCTGTTGTGCGAGCGCCTGGGTATAGAAACCGACGATTTCATCTCACTGGTCGATGCCCAACAATGGCTTGACCAGCAAGGCCCGCAGGTCCAGCCTGTATTGCATGTAACCCAACCTTCAGTGGACGCCGACCTGGCGCTGGATCGCTGCCTGATCGGCCGTCAGCGGGCTCGACAGCCCGTGCCGTGCGCGGCCGACTATTGCATCAACAGCATGGCTGACTTGGTGGCTCAGCATCAGTTGTCGTTACGGCGCTGATCTTGCTAGAAGATTGTCTTACAAACGGCAGTCAAGAGGTACGCAATGGAAGGGCTCGTCAAGCTGGACCGGATTGACATCAGTATTCTGGTGGAATTGCAAAAAGACGGCCGGATGACCAACGTCAGCCTGGCCGATGCCGTGGGGTTGTCTGCAAGCCCGTGCCTGCAGAGGGTCAAGCGGTTGGAGTCAGCCGGGTATATCTCCAGCTACAAGGCGCATTTGAACCTGGCCAAGATCACCGATTCGGTCACGGTATTCACCGAAATCACCCTCAGCGACCACAAACGTGAAGATTTCGCCAAGTTCGAATCCAACATCCGCCTGGTGGACGAAGTGCTCGAATGCCACTTGATCAGTGGCGGCTACGACTATCTGGTGCGCTTCATGACCCGCAGCATCCAGCACTATCAGGAAGTTGTGGAGGGCTTGCTGGACAAGAACATCGGCATCTCAAAGTACTTCAGCTACATCGTGATCAAGTCACCGGTGTTGAAGGACGGTGTGCCGTTGCGCAAGCTTCTGCGCCACTGACACCGTCCCGCGCAAGACATGGCCGGCGTGCTTGAAGCCGTCCATGCCCTCAAGTGCGTGTGCGCCAGTTCAGAATCAGCAGCGTCAATACCCCTGCCACAATCCCCCAGAACGCCGAACCGATGGAAAACAAGGTAAAGCCTGACGCGGTGACCATAAAGGTGATCAGCGCCGCTTCGCGTTCCTTCGGTTCATTCATGGCGATGCTCAGGCCATTGATAATCGAGCCAAACAACGCCAAGGCGGCAATCGACAGCACCAACTCCTTGGGCAAGGCCGCAAACAACGCCGCCAACGTGGCGCCGAATACCCCCGCTATGCCATAGAACACACCGCACCAGACCGCGGCGGTATAGCGCTTGTTGCGGTCTTCATGGGCGTGGGGGCCCGTGCAGATCGCCGCGCTGATCGCCGCCAGGTTGATGCCGTGGGAGCCGAAGGGCGCCAGCACCAGCGAGGCCAGGCCGGTGGCAGTGATCAGCGGCGAGGCGGGCACGTTGTAGCCGTCGGCTCGCAACACGGCAACGCCGGGCATATTTTGTGAAGTCATTGCCACCACGAACAGCGGGATACCGATGCTGATGGTCGCCGCCAGCGAGAAGTGCGGCGTGGTCCACACAGGTGTCGCCACCTCCAGATGAAAGCCGCTGAAGTCCAGCAGGCCCATCAACCCCGACAGCAGCGTGCCGATGATCAGCGCGGCCAGCACCGCATAGCGCGGTGACAGGCGCTTGATGATCAGATAAGTGAAAAACATCCCCAGTACCAGGCCGGTGCGATGCTGTGCGGCGACAAAAATCTCGCTGCCGATCTTGAACAGAATCCCGGCCAGCAATGCCGCCGCCAACGATGCGGGAATGCGTTTGACCAGCTTTTCAAAGCTGCCGGTCATCCCGCAGATCGTCACCAGCACGGCGCACGTGATGAAGGCGCCGATGGCCTCGCCGTAACTCACGCCACCCAGGCTTGTAATCAACAGCGCCGCGCCGGGTGTGGACCAGGCGATGGTGATCGGTGTGCGGTAGCGCAGCGACAGGCCAATGCTGCACACCGCCATGCCGATGGAGATCGCCCAGATCCACGAAGAAATTTGTGCGCTGGTCAGACCGGCGGCTTGTCCGGCCTGGAACATCAGCACCAGGGAGCTGGTGTAGCCGGTCATCATGGCGATAAAGCCGGCGACGACGGCGGACGCGCAAGTGTCGGCCAGCGGGCGCAAAGGCGCGTGGGTGGCGTTGGACATGTGGGGGGTGTTCCTTTTACCGGAGAAATAGCGGATTCAAGCCTAAACTCAAACGTGACAAGGCATTGCAATACAGCCGACACCGCAAACAGCCGTACAGTGTGTTGGCGTACTGGGTTGTGTACAATATGCGTTGTTTTTAGGTGATACTTGCCAGCGACCCGTTGTTGCCGTATTACCCTGAAGCTGCCGTATCACCGTTAATTCGCCGCCGTTCTCCAAACCCGAGTGCCCATGAACGAACAGTTGCAACCTCTCAAGAAACAACCGCGTGCCGGCAAGGCCGGTCGCAGCGGAACCCAGGACGATATCGTCTACGCGCATATCTTCGAGGCGATCCTCGAACAACGCCTGGCGCCCGGAACCAAATTGAGTGAAGAAGCACTGGGCGAGATCTTCGGCGTGAGCCGCACCATCATTCGTCGTGCACTTTCGCGCCTGGCCCATGAAGGCGTGGTGCTGTTGCGGCCCAATCGCGGTGCGGTGGTGGCCAGCCCGAGTGTGGAAGAGGCACGCCAGGTATTCCTGGCCCGGCGTCTGGTGGAGCGTGCGATCACCGAGTTGGCGGTGCAGCATGCTACCGCCGATCAGTTGGCCGAGTTGCGTCAGATGGTCAATGACGAGCGCGACAGTTTCTCCCGTGGCGACCGTGGCGCGGGCATCCGCCTCTCCGGTGAATTCCATCTGAAGCTGGCCGAAGCGGCGAAGAATGCGCCGCTGATCAGCTTCCAGCGCAGCCTGGTGTCCCAGACCTCATTGATCATCGCCCAGTACGAAAGCGGCAACCGCTCGCACTGTTCCTATGATGAGCACACCCAGCTGATCGACGCGATCGAAGCGCGCGACGCGACGCTGGCGGTGAACCTGATGATGCACCACATGGATCACATCGACAGCAAGCTCAACCTCGATGAAGAGAGCGCATCGGATGACCTGCATGCGGTGTTCTCGCATTTGCTGCAGACCAAGAAGCCGGGGCGCTCGTCCATAAAGTTGTAAACCCAATCAATTGTGGAAGGGGCAAGCCCCTCCCACAATGCTGTGGGGTGTTGGTTGAGTCAGCGTTGGTGCACCAATTGGCCGGCTGCATACGTCTGCAACACCGTGCGGTCATCCCCCAGCGTCATCAACACAAACAACGTCTCGGCAATGTTATTGGCCTGCTTCAGGCGATAGCTCAGCAGTGGCGTGGCGTTGTAGTCCAGTACCAGGAAGTCCGCATCGGTGCCAGGTTGCAAGGTGCCGATCTTGTCTTCCAGGCGCAGTGCGCGCGCGCCGCCCAGGGTCGCCAGGTACAGCGACTTGAACGGGCTCAACCGCGCCCCCTGCAGCTGCATGACCTTGTAGGCTTCGTTCAAGGTTTGCAGGAGTGAGAAGCTGGTGCCGCCGCCCACGTCCGTGCCCAGCCCCACATTCAACTTGTGTTTCTCGGCCATCGGCAGGTTGAACAAGCCGCTGCCGAGGAAGAAGTTCGACGTCGGGCAGAACGCCACCGCCGAGCCGGTCTCGGCCAACCGCGCGCACTCTTCATCGCACAGATGCACGCCATGGGCGAACACCGAACGCTCACCCAGCAGTTTGTAGTAGTCGTACACGTCCAGGTAGCCGTTGCGCTCCGGGAACAGCGCTTTCACCCATTCGACTTCCTGCTTGTTCTCACTGATGTGAGTCTGCATGTACAGGTCCGGGTATTCGCCGAGCAGTTGGCCGGCCAGCGCCAATTGTTCCGGTGTGCTGGTCGGCGCGAAGCGCGGCGTGACGGCATAGTGCAGGCGGCCTTTGCCATGCCAGCGTTCGATCAACGCCTTGCTTTCCTGGTAGCCGGATTCGGCGGTGTCGGTGAGGTAGTCCGGCGCATTGCGGTCCATCATCACTTTGCCGGCGATCATGCGCAGGTCAAGCTTTTCGGCTGCTTCAAAGAACGCATTCACTGACTGCGGGTGCACGCTGCCGAACACCAATGCGGTGGTGGTGCCGTTGCGCAGCAGTTCCTTGATGAAAATATCGGCGACTTCCTCGGCGTGCGCCTTGTCGGCGAACTGGCTTTCGCACGGGAAGGTGTAGGTGTTGAGCCAGTCCAGCAACTGCTCGCCATAGGCGCCGACCATGCCGGTTTGCGGCAGGTGAATATGAGTGTCGATCAGGCCGGGAGTGATCAGCGCATCCTGGTAATGGGTGATGTCGATATCGGCGGGCAGGGTCGGCAGCAGGTCGCCGGCATGGCCGAGCGCGCTGATCTTGCCGTTTTCGATCACCAGCAGGCCGTCTTCGAAATACTCATAGGAGGCTTCGATCCCGACTTCAGCGGGGTCGGCGATGCTGTGCAGGAGGGCGGCACGGTAGGCTTTGCGAGTCAAAGGCATGGTCATCTCAATGCTTGGCAAAAGGAGTCGAAGCTTGGCTGCGACGGGACGCCGGCAGCAGCTTGGCAATGGGTTCGGCGCTCGCGGTGTGCTGGCCGAAATGGGCGTTATAGGTGGCGATGATTTCACCGGCGATGGAGATGGCGATCTCTGCCGGCAGCTTGCCCTTGACCTCGGTGAGGCCCATGGGGCAGCGCATGCGTTGCAGTTGTGCGGTGTCGAAGCCGTGATCACGCAGGCGGTGTTCGAACTTGACGCGTTTGGTCTTCGAACCGATCAGGCCGAAATACGCAAAGTCATTGCGCTTGAGCAGGGCGGCGGTCAGTTCCAGGTCCAGCGCATGGTTATGGGTCATGACGATGCAGTAACTACCCACCGGCAGGTCGGCAATTTCGTCCACCGGCTCTTCGCTGACGATTTTACGCACGCCCTGGGGGATGTGCTGCGGAAACTCCTGATCACGCGAATCGATCCAGCGCACCCGGCACGGCAGGCTCGCCAGCAACGGCACCAGCGCACGGCCGACATGGCCGGCGCCGAACACCGCGATTTGCGCCTGCACCTGGCCCATGGGTTCGAACAGCAGCACCGTCACGCCGCCGCAACACTGGCCCAGGCTCGCGCCCAGGCTGAAGCGTTCCAGATGAGTGTTCTGCTGACCCCGCACGAGCATGTCGCGGGCGATCTGCATGGCCTTGTATTCCAGGTGCCCGCCGCCGATGGTGTCGAAGCTCTGCGCGGCGCTGATCACCATCTTGGAACCGGCATTGCGCGGCGTGGAGCCGAGTTCTTCGATGATGGTCACCAACACGCAGGGTTCACCCTGGTTCTGCAGGTCGGCGAGGGCGCTGATCCAGTTGTTCATAGTCACCTCCAGTCAGATCGTTCCCACGCTCTGCGTGGGAATGCATACCGTGACGCTCGGCGTCACAAGAGCGGACGCCGAGCGTCCAGGGCGGCATTCCCACGCAGAGCGTGGGAACGATCAGGCCAGTTCAGTCTCCTGCGTCTTCACAGCGCTCAACTGGCGCATCTGCTCACACCCCCACAACACCCGCTCCGGTGTCGCCGGCGCATCGATCTGCGGCTGATGGCGATAATCACCCAGGCTCGCCACGGCATCCTTGATCGCACACCACGAGGCAATCCCGAGCATAAATGGCGGCTCACCCACGGCCTTGGAGTGGAACACCGTGTCCTCCGGGTTCTTGCGGTTTTCCACCAGCTTCACCCGCAGGTCCAGGGGCATGTCGGCCACCGCCGGGATCTTGTAGCTCGCCGGGCCGTTGGTCATCAATTTGCCCTTGTTGTTCCACACCAGCTCCTCCATGGTCAGCCAGCCCATGCCCTGGATAAAGCCGCCTTCCACCTGGCCGATGTCGATAGCGGGGTTCAACGAGGCCCCCACGTCGTGAAGGATGTCGGTGCGCAGCATCTTGTATTCGCCGGTCAGGGTGTCGACGATCACCTCACAGCAGGCCGCGCCGAATGCGAAGTAGTAGAACGGCCGGCCGCGCGCCTGGCTGCGGTCGTAGAAGATTTTCGGAGTCTTGTAGAACCCGGTGCTCGACAGCGACACCTGGGCGAAGTACGCCTGCTGGATCAGCGCCTCGAAGGTCAGGATCTGATCGCGCACCCGCACATGGCCGTTGTGGAAGGCCACATCCGCTTCGCTGACGTCGTATTTGCGCGCCGCAAATTCCACCAGGCGTTGCTTGATGGTTTCGGCCGCGTTCTGCGCGGCCTTGCCGTTCAGGTCGGCACCGCTGGAAGCCGCCGTCGGTGAGGTATTGGGCACCTTGTCGGTGTTGGTGGCGGTTATCTGCACACGGCCGATATCCACTTGGAACACTTCGGCCACCACTTGCGCGACCTTGGTGTTCAAGCCCTGGCCCATCTCGGTGCCGCCATGGTTCAAGTGGATGCTGCCGTCGGTGTAGATGTGGATCAGCGCACCGGCCTGGTTGAGAAAGCTGGCGGTGAACGAAATGCCGAATTTCACCGGTGTCAGCGCCAGGCCTTTTTTCAGGATCGGGCTGTGGGCGTTGTACAGCCGTATCGCTTCGCGGCGTTCGGCGTATTGGCTGCTGGCCTCAAGTTCGGCGGTCATTTCTTCGAGCATGTTGTGCTCGACGGTCTGGTAGTAATGGGTGACGTTGCGCTCGGTCTTGCCATAGTAGTTGGCCTTGCGCACGGCCAGCGGGTCCAGCGCCAGGTGGCGGGCGATGGCGTCCATCACCTCCTCGATGGCGACCATGCCTTGCGGGCCGCCGAAGCCGCGATAGGCGGTATTGGAGGCAGTGTTGGTCTTGCAGCGGTGGCCGTTGACCGTGGCATCGCCCAGGTAATAGGCGTTGTCGGCGTGGAACATGGCGCGATCGACAATCGAGTTGGACAGGTCCGGCGAACAGCCGCAGTTCCCCGCCAGTTCCAGGTTGATTCCCTGCAAGCGGCCACTGTCATCAAAGCCCACGTCGTATTCGATGTAGAAGGGGTGACGCTTGCCGGTCATCAGCATGTCTTCCACACGCTGCAGGCGCATCTTGGTCGGCTGGCCGGTCAGGCGCGCGACCACCGCGCACAGGCACGCCGGGCTGGCGGCCTGGGTTTCCTTGCCACCGAAACCACCGCCCATGCGGCGCATGTCGACGACGATTTTGTTCATCGACACGTCCAACACCTCCGCCACCAGCTTTTGCACTTCGGTGGGGTTTTGCGTGGAACAGTAGACGATCATGCCGCCGTCTTCGGTAGGCATGACCGATGAGATCTGGGTTTCGAGGTAGAAATGTTCCTGGCCGCCGATATGCAACGTGCCCTGCAGGCGGTTTTTCGCAGTGGCCAGCGCGCCTGCCGAATCACCCCGTTGATGGGTGTGGCTGTCGAGCACGAAATGCTGTTTGCGAAACGCTTCGACCACGTCCAGCACCGGCTCCAGGTCTTCGTATTCGATGACTGCCGCCATCGCCGCCTTGCGGGCGGTCTCCAGATCGCGGGCGGCGACGGCCAGGACCACCTGGCCGACGAACTGCACCGTATCGATCGCCAGCAGGGGGTCGCCGGGCATCAGCGGGCCGATGTCTTTGAGGCCCGGTACGTCTTCGTGAGTGATGACGATACGCACACCGTCAAAGGCGTAGCAGGGGGCGGTGTCGATGCTCAGAATCCTGGCGTGGGCACGGTCGGACATGCGCGCGTACAGGTGCAACTGGTTGGGGAATTCCAGGCGGTCATCGATGTACTGCGCCTCGCCGCTGACGTGTTTGGCGGCGCTGTCGTGCTTGACGCTGCGGCCAACTCCGGAGGTGAGGTCCTGGGCAAACAGCTCGGCGAGTTCGGCCTGGGTTTTAACGACGGCGTGATGGTTAGACATATGCGGTCACCCGAGTCTCGATGTGCGGCGTTTGCAGTTCGATGAAGTATTTGCGCAGCAGGTTCTGGGCGCTGAGCAGGCGGTATTCCTTACTGGCGCGGAAGTCCGAGAGCGGGGTGAAATCCTCGGCCAGGGCGGCACAGGCTTTTTCCACGGTGGCGGCATTCCAGGTGGCGCCGACCAACATCGCTTCGCAGCTTTTCGCCCGCTTGGGCGTGGCGGCCATGCCGCCGAACGCGATGCGGGCCTGGCTGATCACTCCGTTGTCGAGCTTGAGATTGAAGGCGGCGCAGACGGCGGAAATATCATCGTCCAGGCGCTTGGACACCTTGTAGGCACGAAACAGCGTGTGGCCCTTGGGCACGATGATTTTCTCGATGAATTCGCTGTCCTGGCGGGCAGTGACGCGATAGTCGATGAAGTAATCTTCCAGGGCCAGGGTGCGACGGGTTTCACCCTTGCACAACACGATCTGCGCGCCCAGTGCGATCAGCAGCGGGGGTGAATCGCCGATTGGCGAGGCATTGCCGATATTGCCGCCCAGGGTGCCCTGGTTGCGGATCTGCAAGGACGCGAAGCGGTGCAGCAGCTCACCGAAGTCCGGGTACTCATGGTGCAGCGCGCTATAACAATCGGACAACGCGGTGGCCGCGCCGATTTCCAGGCGATCGTCGAACGACTCGATACGCTTCATCTCTTCAATGTTGCCGACATAAATCATCACCGGCAGGGTGCGGTGGAACTGGGTGACTTCCAGCGCCAGGTCGGTACCGCCGGCCAGCAGGCGGGCTTGCGGATACGCGTCGTAGAGGTCGGCCAGGTCAGCCACGGTCAGCGGCACCAGGCAGCGTTTGTCGCCGCTGTTGAGTTCAGCGGTTTGCGTAGGCGCGATGGCTTTGAGGCGGGCGATGGTCTCGGCTTGGCGGCTGTCGAACTGATCCGCGGGTTTGTTGCAGCACGCCTGCTCGGCGGCGGCCAGGATCGGGCGGTAGCCGGTGCACCGGCACAGGTTGCCGGCCAGGGCTTCATGGGCTTTCTGGCTGTCGGGCGCATCGCTGTTCTTTTGCAGCGCGAACAACGACATCACAAAACCTGGGGTGCAAAAGCCGCATTGCGAGCCATGGCACTCGACCATGGCCTGTTGCACGCTGTGCAGTTGGCCTTGGTGCTTGAGGTCTTCTACGCTGATCAGTTGCTTGCCGTGCAGTGACGAAACAAAGGTCAGGCATGAGTTGAGGCTGCGATAACGGATCTGCTCGGCACCTTGAGCATCGGTATGCAGTTCGCCGACCACCACGGTGCAGGCACCGCAGTCGCCACTGGCGCAGCCTTCCTTAGTACCGGATTTGCCCAAATGCTCACGCAAATAGTTGAGCACGGTCAGGTTGGGGTCCAGGGCGTGCTCGCTACGGAGTTCCTGGTTGAGTAAAAACTGGATCACGGAAGGCCTCGCAGACTCATTATTGTTGTTAACCGCTTTGCGCCGAATCTAGTCATGTCTGACTTTTCGGTCAATGATTTTCTGACCAGAAGGTCAAGAAACTTCGGTCACAACACTTTCAATTATGGTCCAATCTTCTGGGACCGGTGTTTTTCGGGGCTTGTGGGCTTTGAGGCTTGCGTGTTTCATGCCAAATTCGCCTTGGTGGACATAGCGCCATCAATGGGCCAATGCGCTACACTGCCGCGCTTGTATTGACAGAAGATTCTGAAGGGAAAACATGACGTTCAAGGCGCCGGACAGTCTCGCCGAGCAAATTGCTCACCACCTCGCCGAACGTATCATTCGCGGCGATCTCAAGCCTGGGGAGCGAATCCAGGAACAGAAAGTCACGCTGGCGCTCAATGTCAGCCGTGGTTCCGTGCGCGAAGCCTTGCTGATCCTCGAACGCCGTCATCTCATCGCGATCCTGCCGCGCCGTGGCGCACACGTCACCGAACTCACCGCGCACAAGGTGCAGAGCCTGTGCACGCTGATGGGCGAAATGTACATCCTGCTCGGCAATGCGGTCGCCGAAGGCTGGCAGACCCAGGCCGACATGGCGCCATTCCTGCAAATCCAGCAACGCCTGGAGGGCAGTTATGCGCGGGGGGACATCCGCGCCTTCGTCGAAGAAAGCTTCAATGTGATGCGTGCCGCGTACCCGTTTGCGAACAACCCGTACCTGCAGGAAACCGTCGAAAACCTGCAACCGGCGATGAACCGTGCGTATTACCTGGCCCTGGATCAGCGCAAGGCGTCCATGAGTGAATACCTGGCGCTGTTCGAGCAATTGCTCGCCGCAGTGCTGGCGCGTGATCTGGTACAGATTCGCCTGGTGTTGTCGGCCTACTGCCAGCGCAGCAGCTCGCTGGTGATCGCTGCGTTGGCGGACGCCTAAGCGTGCGGCTCAAGTGCATCAAGTTGGCGGGGTTCAAATCCTTCGTCGACCCGACCACGGTGAACTTCCCCAGTAATATGGCGGCGGTGGTCGGGCCCAATGGTTGCGGCAAGTCGAACATCATCGACGCCGTCCGTTGGGTGATGGGCGAGAGCTCCGCGAAGAACTTGCGCGGCGAGTCGATGACCGACGTCATCTTCAATGGCTCCACCAGCCGCAAGCCGGTGAGCCAGGCCAGTATCGAGCTGGTGTTCGACAACTCCGACGGCACCCTGATCGGCGAGTATGCGGCCTATGCGGAAATCTCCATCCGCCGCAAAGTGACCCGCGACAGCCAGAACAGTTACTTCCTCAACGGCACCAAATGCCGGCGCCGCGACATTACCGATATCTTCCTCGGCACGGGCCTGGGCCCGCGCAGCTACTCGATCATCGAACAGGGCATGATCTCCAAGCTGATCGAAGCCAAGCCTGAAGACTTGCGTAACTTTATCGAGGAAGCGGCCGGCATCTCCAAGTACAAGGAGCGCCGCCGCGAGACCGAAAACCGTATCCGCCGCACCCATGAAAACCTCGCCCGCCTGACCGACCTGCGCGAAGAGCTGGAGCGCCAGTTGGAGCGCCTGCACCGCCAGGCCCAGGCCGCCGAGAAGTATCAGGAATACAAGGGCGAGGAGCGCCAGCTCAAGGCGCAACTCTCGGCCCTGCGTTGGCAGGCGTTGAATGACCAGGTCGGCCAGCGCGAAGCGATCATCGGCACCCAGGAGATCAGCTTCGAAGCCCTGGTGGCCGAACAGCGTAACGCCGACGCCAGCATCGAACGCCTGCGTGACGGGCACCATGACCTGTCCGAGCGCTTCAATCTGGTGCAAGGCCGGTTTTATTCGGTGGGCGGTGATATCGCCCGCGTCGAGCAGAGCATCCAGCATGGCCAGCAGCGTCTGCGCCAATTGCAGGACGACCTGAAGGAAGCCGAACGGGCGCGCCTGGAGACCGAATCGCACCTGGGACATGACCGTACCTTGCTGCTGACCCTCGGCGAAGAGCTGGACATGCTCACCCCCGAGCAGGAAATCACCAGCGCCGCCGCCGAAGAAGCCGCCGCGGCCCTGGAAGAGTCCGAAACCACCATGCATGGCTGGCAGGAACAGTGGGATGCGTTCAACCTGAAGTCCGCCGAGCCGCGCCGCCAGGCCGAGGTCCAGCAGTCACGCATCCAGCAACTGGAAGCCAGTATGGAGCGCCTGGCCGAGCGCCAGCGCCGGATGCAGGAAGAGCGCGCCTTGCTTGCCGCCGACCCGGAAGACGCGGCGATCATGGAGCTCAGCGAGCAACTGGCTGAAAGCGAAATGACCCTGGAAGAGCTGGAGGCCAGCGAAGAACAACAGGTGGAGCGCCTGGAGCAACTGCGCCAGCAACTGCAACAGGCGACCCAGGCCCAGCAGCAGGCACAGGGCGATCTACAGCGGCTCAACGGTCGTCTGGCGTCCCTTGAAGCCCTGCAGCAAGCCGCGCTGGATCCGGGCACCGGTACTGCCGAGTGGCTGCGCGAGCAACATCTGGCCGAGCGCCCGCGCCTGGCTGAAGGCTTGAAGGTTGAAGCGGGTTGGGAGCTGGCGGTGGAAACCGTGCTCGGCGCCGACCTGCAAGCCGTACTGGTCGATGATTTCGGCGGCTTCGACCTGGCCGGTTTCGCCCAGGGCGATCTGCGTTTGCTCAGCCCGGCAGCCGATGGCGTGCGTGTGCCGGGCAGTTTGTTGGATAAGGTTGAGGCGGCGATTGATCTGGCGCCCTGGCTGGGCCAGGTCAAACCGGTGGACTCCCTGGAGCAGGCCCTTGCCTTGCGTGGTCAGTTGGCGGCCGGCGAAAGCCTGATCAGTCGCGACGGTTACTGGGTCGGTCGCCACTTCCTGCGCGTGCGCCGCGCCAGTGAAGCGCAGAGCGGCGTTCTGGCCCGTGGTCAGGAGATCGTCAACCTGATCGCCGAGCGTGAAGAGCGCGAAGCCACCCTGGAAAGCCTTGAAACCGAATTGCAAACCCTGCGCGCCACCCAGCGCCAACAGGAGACCGGCCGCGAGCATTTACGCCGTCTGTTGCAGGATGAAGCGCGCCAGCAAGGCGAGTTGAAAGCCCAGCTCTCGGCGAGCAAAGCCAAGGCGGAGCAACTGACCCTGCGCCGCACCCGCCTTGATGAAGAAGTGGCCGAGATTGGCGAGCAGCGTGCCCTGGAGCACGAGCAGATCGGCGAAGCGCGCCTGCAATTGCAGGAGGCGCTCGACAGCATGGCACTCGACACCGAGCAGCGCGAACTGCTGCTGGCCCAGCGCGACAGCCTGCGCGAACGCCTCGACCGCGTGCGCCAGGAAGCGCGGCAGCACAAGGACCACGCGCACCAACTGGCGGTTCGCCTCGGCTCCTTGCGCACCCAGCACGATGCCACGCGCCAGGCCCTTGAGCGCCTGGAGATGCAGTCCGAACGGCTCACCGAAAAACGCGAGCAACTGAGCCTCAACCTGGAGGAGGGCGAAGCCCCGCTGGAAGAGTTGCGGCTCAAGCTCGAAGAGTTGCTCGACAAACGCATGAGCGTTGACGAAGAACTCAAGACCGCCCAGATCGCCCTGGAGGACGCCGACCGCGAGCTGCGCGATGCGGAAAAACGTCGGACCCAGGCCGAGCAGCAATCCCAGCTGATCCGCAGCCAGCTCGAACAGCAGCGCATGGAATGGCAAGCCCTGACCGTGCGCCGCAAGGCCCTGCAAGATCAACTATTGGAAGATGGCTACGACCTGCACGGCGTGCTCAACACCCTGGACGCCCAGGCCAACGAAAAAGACGCCGAAGAAGAGCTCGAGCGCATTGCCGCACGTATTCAAAGGCTCGGTGCGATCAACCTCGCGGCCATCGATGAGTATCAGCAGCAGTCCGAGCGTAAACGTTATCTGGATGCCCAGGATGCCGATCTGGTCGAGGCCCTGGACACGCTGGAAAACGTGATCCGCAAGATCGACAAGGAAACCCGCAACCGCTTCAAAGATACCTTTGATCAGATTAATGGCGGTTTACAGGCCTTATTCCCGAAAGTTTTCGGTGGTGGCAGCGCTTACTTGGAACTGACGGGCGAAGATCTACTCGATACAGGGGTGACGATCATGGCGCGGCCTCCGGGCAAGAAGAACAGCACCATCCATTTGTTGTCCGGTGGCGAAAAGGCCCTGACGGCATTGGCCCTGGTGTTTGCCATCTTCAAGTTGAATCCGGCGCCGTTCTGCATGCTCGATGAGGTTGATGCCCCGCTGGATGACGCTAACGTGGGACGTTACGCCCGACTGGTTAAAGAGATGTCGCAGACGGTGCAGTTCATCTATATCACCCACAACAAGATCGCCATGGAAATGGCGGATCAATTGATGGGGGTGACGATGCACGAACCCGGGTGTTCTCGCTTGGTGGCCGTGGATGTGGAAGAAGCGATGGCGATGGTGGAATCTTAAACCTCGTCATGAGGGATAATTCTTAGCGCTGCGTGGGATGATTTACCGGTCTGGCGAAAGTGGCAAATGGACATATTTGTTCAAGGCATTTTGACAGACGGTGTAAAGTTATCTTTGGTCGTGCTAGTTTAATGTCAATTTTTCGTATGCGTGGGCAAAACGTCAGTCAGAACATAGAGTTGGCGCCACGTTTTAAAGCGGTTTGCACGTTGCTAAGCCCCTTATTTTTCAGCATTTTTTATTAGAGGCACGGGATTACATGGAAATCGGTCTGCGCGAGTGGCTGATCGTCATCGGCATTATTGTCATTGCCGGTATTCTTTTTGATGGCTGGCGCCGCATGCGCGGTGGCAAGGGCAAGCTCAAGTTCCGTCTGGACCGCAATCTGTCCAATTTGCCTGACGACGACGGCAACGCCGAGCTGCTGGGGCCGCCCCGTGTGCTGGATACCCATAAAGAGCCGCAGCTGGACGAGCACGACCTGCCGTCGATGAGTGCGCCGGTGCGTGAGGCCCGCGAGCCATCTTCCAAGCGCGGCAAGCGCAACGCCGCCGCGGTCGCCGAGCCGCATCAGGGCGACCTGAACCTCGATGTCGACGATGGCCCGAGCTTCAGCAGCCGTGACGGCGATTTCCCGGATGAGACTGCGACCAAAAGCAGTGCTCCACGCCAGTCGGTCAACGATCAGCCGGCCGCTGAGGAAGTCTTGGTGATCAGCGTGATCTGCCGTGACGCTGCTGGCTTCAAAGGCCCGGCGCTGTTGCAGAACATCCTGGAAAGCGGCCTGCGTTTTGGCGAGATGGATATTTTCCACCGTCACGAAAGCATGGCCGGTAATGGCGAAGTGCTGTTTTCCATGGCCAATGCCGTCAAGCCAGGCACCTTTGATCTGGACGATATCGACCTGTTCAGCACTCCGGCGGTGAGTTTCTTCCTCGGTTTGCCAGGCCCGCGTCATCCGAAACAAGCGTTCGACGTGATGGTGGCTGCGGCGCGCAAGCTGTCCCAGGAACTCAACGGCGAGCTCAAGGATGACCAGCGCAGCGTTCTGACGGCCCAGACCATCGAGCACTACCGTCAGCGCATCGTCGAGTTCGAGCGTCGCGCCCTGACACAGAAGCGCTGAGGTCCGATCTTAAGCGTTGCCTGTAGAATCCGTGCACTAACATATTGAGCAGCTTCGGCTGCTCTTTTGCTTTATGAGAGAACACCCATGACCGCCGCCCATACCCGTATCCTCGAATTGCGCGCTGAACTGGATCAGCACAACTACCGCTACCACGTCCTCGACGAGCCGAGTATTCCGGACGCCGAGTACGACCGCTTGTTCCATGAGCTCAAGGCCCTGGAGGCCGAGCATCCGGAACTGGTGACGCGTGATTCACCGACGCAGCGGGTCGGCAGTGCGGCGTTGTCGGCGTTCACCCAGGTCAGGCATGAGATCCCGATGCTCAGCCTGGGCAACGCGTTCGATGAAACTACCATGCTTGAATTCGATCGCCGGGTCACCGAGGGCCTCGATCTGCCGGTGGGCGATCTGTTTGGGGGCGGCGCGGCGGTGGAGTACAGCTGCGAACCGAAACTGGATGGCCTGGCGGTCAGCCTGCTTTATCAAGACGGCGAATTGGTGCGCGGCGCGACCCGTGGCGATGGCACCACTGGTGAAGATATCAGCGTCAACGTGCGCACCGTGCGCAATATCCCGCTGAAGCTGCACGGCAGCGGCTGGCCGGCGACCCTGGAAGTGCGCGGCGAAGTGTTCATGTCCAAGGCCGGTTTCGAGCGTCTCAACGCGTCGCAGCTGGAAGTGGGCGGCAAGACCTTCGCCAACCCGCGCAACGCCGCCGCCGGCAGCCTGCGCCAGCTGGACTCGAAGATCACCGCCAGCCGTCCGCTGGAGTTCTGCTGCTACGGTGTGACCACCGATATCAGCGACACTCATATCGGCAACCTGCAGCAGTTGCAGAAGTGGGGCATGCCGATCAGCCGCGAGTTGAAGCTGGCCAAGGGCATTCAGGATTGCCTGGATTACTACCGCGATATTGGCGAGCGTCGTAACAGCCTGCCCTATGAAATCGACGGTGTGGTGTTCAAGGTCAACAGCATTGCCTCCCAGCGTGAACTGGGCTTCCGCGCCCGCGAACCGCGCTGGGCCATCGCTCATAAATTCCCGGCCATGGAAGAGTTGACCGAGCTGCTCGACGTGGAATTCCAGGTCGGCCGCACCGGTGCGGTGACACCGGTGGCGCGCCTGAAACCGGTGAAGGTGGCCGGTGTGACCGTGTCCAATGCGACCTTGCACAATATGGATGAGGTGGCGCGGCTGGGCCTGATGATCGGCGATACGGTGATTATCCGTCGTGCCGGGGATGTGATCCCGCAGGTGGTTTCGGTGGTACTTGAGCGTCGCCCGGAAAACGCCCGCGCCGTGCAGGTGCCCGAGAGCTGCCCGGTGTGTGGCTCCCATGTGGAGCGCACGCAGTTGGTCAAGCGCAGCAAAGGCAAGGAGACCGTCAGCGAAGGCGCGGTATACCGTTGCGTCGGCCGCCTGGCCTGTGGGGCGCAGCTCAAGCAGGCGATCATTCATTTTGTTTCGCGGCGTGCCATGGATATCGATGGCCTGGGCGACAAGACCATCGAGCAACTGGTGGATGAAAAACTCATCGGCTCGCCCGCCGACCTCTACAAACTCAAGTACGAGCAGATCATCGACCTGGAAGGCTTTGCCGACATCTCCAGCAAGAAGCTGATCACGGCCATTGAAAACAGCAAGACGCCGACCTTGGCACGCTTCATCTACGCCCTGGGCATTCCCGACGTGGGCGAGGAGACCGCCAAGGTACTGGCGCGCTCCCTGGCGTCCCTGGAGCGGGTGCAGAAAGCCTTGCCGGAGGTGTTGACGTACCTGCCGGATGTCGGCCTGGAGGTGGCGCATGAAATCCACAGTTTCTTTGAAGACAGCCACAACCAGGACGTGATCGGCGCGCTGCTGTCACCGCAGGAGTGCGGCCTGCAATTGCAGGATCAGGGCGAGCTGAGCGCTGAATTCGCGGCCAGCACGACCTTGGGCGGTCTGCTCGACAAGCTTCACGTGCCGAGCGTCGGCCCGGGGGCGGCGCAGAAACTGGCGGACAAATTCGGCACCCTTGAGGGCGTGATCAAGGCCGACTGGCTGGATATGCGCCAGGCACTGCCCGAGAAGCAAGCCAAGGCGGTGCGCGATTTCTTCGATAACGCAGGCAACGCCACGCATGCCCTGGCCATTGAGCAGCAGCTCAAGGACTTCGGCATGCACTGGCAGAGCGAGAAGAAGGTCATCGAAGGCTTGCCGGAGGCCGGTCATACCTGGGTGCTGACGGGCTCCCTGGAGCTGATGAGCCGCGATGTGGCCAAGGACAAGCTCGAAAGCCTTGGCGCCAAGGTTGCGGGTTCCGTTTCGGCGAAAACCCACTGCGTGGTCGCGGGGCCAGGCGCCGGTTCGAAATTGGCCAAAGCCAGTGAATTGGGCTTGAAAGTGCTGGATGAGGCAGCCTTCGTTGCCTTCCTGGCCAAGCACAACATCCCAGTCTGAAAACGTCTGCTTGCTTTGTAGTGAGCGGGCTTGCCCCGCGCTGGGTGGCGCAGCCGCCCCAAACCCAGGCACCTCGGTATTTCTGAAACACCGCGGCGTCCCTGTTGGGGCGGCTGCGCCACCCAGCGCGGGGCAAGCCCGCTCACTACAGGCGACAGTGTAGGAAAGTGGAACGATCTCAACCCGCAAATGATCTAGTCTCAGTCACCCAGGGAGAGATCGCCATGTTCCGCTACTTCGAGCAACTCAGTTCACGCATTGCGGCGCCCTTCGTGGCCAATACGTCTCGCGATAGCAAGGTGTGGCAGTGCCGTTGCGGTCAGTCATTGTTCTTTCGCAACAGCCAATGCCTGGCCTGCCAGGCGCTGCTGGGTTATGAACCCCGGCAAAGTCGCCTGGCCTCGCTGCACCCCGGCCCCGTGGAGGGCACGTGGCTACAGGACGACCATCCCGACGCCGGCGCCTTCCGCCGCTGTGCCAACCTCGATACCCCCGCCGCCTGCAACTGGTTGATCCCGGCCCACAGCACCGCGCCGCTGTGCGTGGCTTGCAGCCTGAACCGCACCATCCCCGATCTTTCGGTTGCGGAAAACCCCGAGCGCTGGCGCAAAGTGGAAACCGCCAAGCGGCGCCTGGTGGCGCAACTGATCAGCCTGGGCCTGCAAGTCGTGCCCAAAAGCGTCGATGAAGACACCGGCCTGGCCTTCGATTTCATCGGCATCGACCTGGAAGGCAACGCGCCCATGACCGGCCACGCCAACGGCTTGATCACCCTCGACATCAAGGAGGCCGACGATGCCCACCGCGAACAAGTCCGGGTACAGATGCGCGAGCCTTATCGCACCCTGCTGGGCCATTTTCGCCATGAAGTCGGCCATTACTACTGGGAGCGCCTGATTGCCAATACCCACTGGTTGCCAGCCTTCCGCCAACTGTTCGGCGACGAACGCGCCAGTTATGCCGAAGCCCTCGACCAGCACTACCAGAATGGGCCGCGCCCGGACTGGCAGCTCACCTGTGTCAGCGCCTACGCCACCATGCACCCCTGGGAAGATTGGGCGGAAACCTGGGCGCACTATCTGCACATGATGGACGCCGTCGACACCGCCCTCGGCTTCGGCATGCGCGCGCGTGAGATGGAACTGGATTACCAGCCATTCCCGCTCACCACCCTCTACGACCCCGAACACCCTGGCGGACCGGCGTTCCTGGCGTTCGTCAACGCCTGGATCGAACTGGCCGGCATGCTCAACGAGCTGTCGCGCAGCATGGGCCAGCCGGATTTCTATCCCTTTGTGTTGCCGCCGGCGGTGATCGCCAAGCTGCACTTTATCCATCTGGTGATTCAGGAGGAGGGCGGCCGGGCGGATGAGGTGTTGCAGGCACAATGATCAGCCAATCGGGGAGGAGGCTGGTGGCTAGGGCAAGTACTTGAAGCCCTTAATATTTTTAATCGGGAACCAACAGTTGTAACTTCCGATGAGATCGGTACAATGGCGCGGCTTGCCGAGAGGCAGGCGTCGTTATGGTGACCCCATCGGTCCCCCCGCAACGATTACCCGTTAACCTGGTCAGGCCCGGAAGGGAGCAGCCACAGCGGGAACATTGTGTGCCGGGGTGTGGCTGGTGGGGTTGCCTCCATAACGCTCTTTCTCCCAATGCCTTCGGGCAGCACCGCATCAAATTCAATTCAATTCAAAAAATGCTTTCACGTCATCTGCCATCGAGCAGTCCATGGCGGCATACTCCAGTGCCTGGCATTTGGAGACAGTACCCGTGGAAAAAGTCGACGACCTCACTCGCGAAAAATTGCGCGAGTGGCAGATGCGGCGCCTGGAAATCAAGGACCGTATTCAATCGCATCCGGAACAGACCCTGGAATTATCCAAGGTGCTGGACCTTATGGATGACGAGCACGCTGAAATCCTGAGCCAGGCCGAGATGATCCAGGTCGCGCAGGCGACTCCCGCCGCCGAGCCGACGCCGCCCGCACTGAGCGGCGCGTACACCCTGCAATTGAATGTGGCCGCGCAGAGCACCGAGGATTTGCGCAGGTTGTTCGAGATGGCGGTTTTCGAACTGCAGCAGCAGATCAATACATCCGGTGCAGCGGGGCGGTATCCCGGAGGCATGGCGGGATCTCTGGGCGAGTATCGCTTTGAGCTGGGTGTTCAGGTTGAACCTGGCGAAGCCTGACGCCAGCGACGCTGTGAGGAAGTATGCAACCGGAACATTTTGATTTATCCAGCCCGGTGTTCCTGCCGGTCACTGACGAAACCTGCGCCGCCTTGCTGGGGGCCGAGGGCGCCAAGGCGCTGGTCGGCCTGACGGACCCGGAGCTGGCGGCGGTGCTGGTCATCCAGAACCTGGCCCAGGCCATGCAAAAAGACCTGAGCTGTACGGGCGCCGAGCGCATCCTGGCCAAGTTGATCGGCTGGGCGGTGGACACACAGGCAGAGGGCGCAGCCACATTGCTGTCCGAAGCACAGCGGTTGTTCGACCCGCGCAAACTGTACTTTGGCTGCAACGCGCTCAAGAGCATCAACCTGCGCCTTTTATCGGCTGAAGAAGTCCAGGCGCGAGATTACCTGCTGCCCAGCGGCCAATGGGATATGGACTACAAGGTCCGTCACCTGCGCGGCAATGATCCGTTCAGCCAGCAGATGATTACGCCCCGGCATCGTGAACGTTGGCTCAGCCCGGCCCAGGACAAGCTGGTGCGCACGTTTCGCGCCAATCTCAATGAAGACCTGCACGTTCAAGGTTATGCCGGCGTCGGCAAGAGCCATCTGCTGGGTGCCCTGATCGAGTGTCTGCGCCCTGCACAGACGTTGATACTGGCGCGCACGGGGGCAAAACTGGCAACGTTGCGCGAGCGCATGGGGCTGCCCCGCGACAGCAAGGCCGGTTCCACTTTTGCCGCTTTCGCCAAGGCGTTGTTGCACGGCCCACGACCGCCCGTGGCGAATACATCGACCAGGTTACCCACCCGGCAGGCGGTGGCCCAGGCACTGGATATCTACGGTTGGCGCGGGCATGACGGCCAGGCGACCGTGGATGTCTGCCTCAAGGTGCTGGAAAACTATTGCCACACCGCTCATCACAGCCTGTCGGCCCGGCACTTCCCGCATTTCAAGCAAGCGCTGAGCGGCATGGATGCGCAGGTGCTGCTGGAATATTCAAGCCGTGTGTGGACCTACCTGGAAAGCAACCCGCAATGGGCCAGCCAGACCGGCTTCGCCACCTTGTTGCTGATCAAGCGCGCCAGCCTCGCCGGTTGTGTGGTGCCGCCGCGTTACACCCATGTACTGATCGATGAAAGCCAGGACATCCCGGCGTCGTTGCTGCAGATCATCGAACGTGGTCGTCAGGTGCTGATTACCCTCGGCGATGAATACCAATCGGCCAGTGGCGTGATGGTGAGGCGAAAGCGCGAGGTCCGGCAAAGCGACATCAGCTACTCCGTGCGTTCGGGGCGCAATGTCGAGCGTCTGGTCAACCCGTTGATCAGCGTGCACTCGCAAAAGTGCAAGACGCCTTTCGAGGGCGCACGCGATGCCGACGTCGGCATCGAGCACTACCCGCTAGGCTTCGTGCCGCCGGAAGGCTGTGTGGTGTTGACCGCATCCTATTGGGACACCATGAAGTGGGCGATCCAGCTGCACCAGGCCAACTGCCCCTTCGGTTTGCCGAGCAACGCGGCGCAGCAGGATCTGGAACGCTTCATGATCAGTGTCATCGGTTTGTTCAAACCGGACTTCTACAGCGACGAACACAACGAAAAAGGCGCGCACGCTTATTTCGCCGATATGGACGACTGGCAGCAGGTGCGTGAGGCCAGCCAGTTCGATGAGTCGTTCCGCTGGGTCGAGGGCCAGCTGGAAAAAGGCTTCAATGTCGCGGATGTCACGCGTTTGAATCGTCTTGGCGGCGGTCCCGGCACACGTTGCCTGTTGATGCGGGCGCTCGAAGCGGGCGGGATGGAATTCGAACGCGTGCTGCTGACTCCCGAATTGCTGACCAACGTCCCGTTCAAGGATGCCTACGCGTTCGACCAGCGACTCTGCGAGGTCTATATAGCGATTTCCCGGGCCAGGTCGCAGCTTTACCTGCCCTACGATGTAGTCGAATGGATCGATTACCACAGCGGCCAGAAGTTTCGCGAGAGCCATGGTTGCTGACGGATTAAGTGTGGCTGATTCACAACTTTCCAATCCGCCTCTGGACAACCTAAAACCGCCTTGTTAGTTTTCGCCAGCCGCTTGTTTCAGAATATGACAAGGGTATGGACTTGATATTGAAGTGCTATCACTTCTTTAACTAACAAGGATGTCTGTCATGAAAAGCCTGCAAGGTTTGCCTCCACTTATCAGTGCTTCGGTAGGTGCTCCCGGTAAAGCCCGCAACTTGCCCGCCGATGTGCAGTGCGTCCAGTATTTATTCAATCTGATCATTCCCAAAATGGGTTCTCCGCTGGCCGAAAACGGCAAGTGCGATGGCCAGTTGGTGCAGTGCATCAGCCAGTACCAGTTCCGTCATCTCAAATATGCCCACCCCGATGGGGTGATCGACCCCACCGGTCGTACCTTCAACAGCCTCATCGAAGAAGCGGTGAAGGTGCCGGTCAAAGCCTTTCCGGGCGTGCGCATTCCGAGCTTTCTCAATGTGTTCGGCAACAACCAGGGGGACGCCGTGCAGGCCACGGTCAACGTCTACCTGGACCGCATGCGCGCGATGGTCGAGGCCGAGCGGCGTAACCGCCAGTTGATGCTCCAGGCCACGTGCGACGGGGGCATGACCCTCAGTGATACCGACTTCCAGAACGCCGCCACGCAGTTGGGTGGCGGCATTTCGGTGAATATCATCAAGGCCTTTGCCACGGTGGAGTCCGGCGGACGTTCGGGGTTCGGCCCGGCCAAGTTGCCGGTGATCGCCTTCGAAGGGCACCTGTTTCGCAAGTACACCAAGCACATCTACGACCAGGCGCACCCGCTGCTGTCTTACCCCTACAAGAAAAAGGCCGGGCCGCAGTGGCAGGCCAATAACAAGGACCAGACCAAGGCCTGGGAAACCATGGCTACCGCCTTCGCGCTGGATCAGGAAGCGGCGTTGATGTCGGCGTCTTGGGGTATGTTTCAGATCATGGGCTTCAACTACGCGTCTTGCGGTTACAAGACGGTGTTTGAATTCGCCGCGGCATTGAAAGTGAATGCCGGTAACCAACTAAAAGCTTTCCTCGGTTTTTGCAGCAAGAGCCCGGCGTTGATGAAAGCCATGAAGGCCAAGGATTTTACCGGCATGGCGCGCAACTATAACGGCGAGGACTACGGCAACTACGATGTGCTGATGCAAAAAGCCTACGAGAAACTGGAAGGGAAAAAATAAGATGATGCGTTTTCTAGCGATGGGTGTGTTGTCGTTGTGCGCGGTGGTACCGGCCTTTGCCGGTTCGCCCGCATTGCATTCAGGCAAGTACGAAGGGCTGATGCTGGCTGTGACCCCTGAACACCAGGTTGAAGGCTACTACTCAGAAGCCATGGGCGAGGGCGTGACCCGCAGCTGTGCGTTCTACCTGCAAGGCAAGCCCGCTGCGCTGACGACCTGGCTCGACAACGCCTACCCTGGCAGCGTGGCACCTTCGTCGGACGGTGTGACCCTGACCGTGGCAGAAGGCCGCCAGCACCCTGGCTGCCTCAATGTGCTGATGCCGGAGATCGCCACCGGCCTGGACCTGACCCAGACCGCCAACACGAAATGGATCGGCCTGGTGAAGGTGTCCGCCGACAAGGCTTACCTGCTCAAGACCCCCAGCGCCAAGGCAGCCAAGCGCCCTTACATCGTCAAGAATGACGTGGTCGGCGTGCTGGCGTTCAAGGATGGTTGGGCGCAAGTCGAGTTCATCAATGCCGACGATCGTTCGTTCACCGGCTGGATCAGCCAGGACCAGTATGCACGCCTGGCCGCCCCGAAGAGCTGACACAGACCAATGGCGTCAGCCAAAGGTTTCCCGCAGTAACCCGGCGAAGGCATCTCGCGCCAGATGCCGCTGGGTGTCCTTGTGCCAGAACAGCAGGTTGTCCACCGCCTGCAGTTCCTCGAACCGGTACGACGCCAGCTGATTGGCCTGCTCATAGCGGGCCAGGATGCCCTCCGGCGCCAACGCCACGCCAATCCCCGCACTCACGCAACCGATGATGGTGCCCCAACTGGCATAGCTGGCGATGCTCGGCTTGAAGTCGTGGGGTTTGACCCAGTTTTCCAGTGCGGCGCGGTAGGGGCAGCCGGGTGGCCACACCAGCAAGGTGCGTCCGGCCAGGTCTTTGGCGCTGCTGATCGGTTCGCTGGAGGCGCTGGCGATCAGCACCAGGCGTTCGCTGTAGACCACGCTGTGTTCGAGCTTGGCGCGCTTGTTGCCGCTGGCCACCAGCGCCACATCGAGGCGGTGGTGTTGCAGGTCGTCCAGCAGTTGCGCCCAGGCGCCGGTGACCAGTTCCAGGCTGACCTCGGGATAGCGCCGGTGGTATTCCGCCAGCAAGGGCGGCAGGCGCCCGCTGGCGCTGGATTCCACGGCACCGATGCGCAAGGTGCCACGGGGAATCGCGTTGACGTCCACCGCGCGTTTGGATTCTTCCACCAACGCCAGGATGCGCTCGCAGTACTCCAGGAAGATTTCACCGGCGGCGCTGATCGCCAGGCCACGTCCGGCGCGGATGAACAGCGGCGTGCCCAACTCGCTTTCCAGTTGCTTGATGCGCGTGGTGATGTTGGACGGCACACAGTGCAGCTGCAGGGCGGCCTGGGCCACGCTGCCGGTTTGCGCCACGGCTCGCACCATTTTCAGTTGGGCCAGTTCCATTGCTCAGTTCCAGTGATTTCAGAAGTCAGAAACGGTTAATTGTCCTGCGTCCCGTGCCAGCCAAGACTGAGTGCATTCCTACTCAGTTTGCGGATGCCGTCAATGAATACCCCGTCACCTTTCAAGCTTACGCTAGTCATCGCCAGCGTCATCCTTTGCTGGGCCTACTCGCCGATCGGCATACATATGGGGCTGCGCAGCTACAGCCCTGGCCAATTGGCATTGCTGCGGTTTCTGATCGCGTCGGTCTTCATGGGCGGCGTTGCGCTGGCAGTGGGTATTGATCGGCCGCGCCTGCGCGACCTGCCGTGGTTGCTGGTGCTGGGCTTTTTTGGCGTGTTCCTGCATCACACCAGCCTCAACAACGGGCAGCAGTGGGTGACGGCGGCGGCGTCCAGTGTGCTGGCTCAGTCGGCGCCTTTGTTCAGTGTGTTGATCGCAGCGTTCTGCTTGAAGGAGCGCGTCAGTGCCTGGCGTTGGGGCTGTGTGCTGTTGGGGTTGGTCGGCGTGTTGATGGTGATCTGGGGCGATGCGGGGGTGGGGGAGATCGATCCGCGTGGCTTGCTGCTCCTGCTGGCGGCCGTTTCGTGGAGCGTCTATTTCGCTATCCAGAAACACTATGCGCACCACTACAGCCCGCTGACCATGGCGTGCTACATGGTGTGGTTCGGCACGTTGATGCTGGGGGTGAACCTGCCGGGCCTGCCGGCCGCGGTGATGCAGGCGCCGTGGCCGGAGAACCTCTCGGTGCTGGTACTGGGTATTTTCCCCAGCGCCCTGGCGTATTTGGCCTGGGGTTATGTGTTGAAGCATGTCGACGTCAGTCGCGCAGCGGTGGCGATGTACCTCATCCCACCAGTGGCGATGGTGATGGCGGCGACGCTGCTGGGCGAGCACATTGCGTTGCAAGTGATGCTCGGCGGGGTGGTCGTATTGGCCAGCGTGGCTGCCATCAGCCTGGAAGGGCGCTGGGGCTCAGTCACTCAGGCAGAACGCCCGCAGCCGATGGCCATCGAGGTCCTGGGCGACAAAGGTGTAGCCGAAATCCATGGCGGTCGGTGACTGGATGATCGTCGCGCCGCGTGCCAGCCAATGCTTGTGCAGGGCATCGACGGCTGCTTTGTCAGACAGCGAGAAGCCTACTTCGCCACCGCCCCCGGTGAGCTGGGCGGCCGGCTCTACGGTGTGCCGCGACCACAGGCCCAGCTTGACGCCGTTGTCGAGGATGAACAGGGCGAACGTCGGGCCCAGCTCCACCGGCGGCTTGTCCAGCACGCGGCTGTAAAAGTTGGCGCTGGTGGCGGGGCTGTCGACGTACAGCAGGAAATAGTGACCGACGGTGTTCATGCAGGCTCCTTGAGCACGGGGGGTAAGTGAAACCGAGTCTATAAGACCGTGCTGTCAGTTCTTGTCAGGAGCGTGGCGAGCCTGTTGCAGGGCCTGCCAGGCCTGCCAAATCAGATTAGGCGAGCGTGCCGGATGCAATTTCCCCCTTGCTCAGCTAGCATTACCGGCCTCTGCTCTCCAGTTGCGACGGTTTTCGATGAGTTATCAGGTTCTTGCACGTAAATGGCGTCCGCGCTCGTTCCGCGAAATGGTCGGCCAGACCCATGTGCTCAAGGCTCTGATCAATGCCTTGGACAGCCAGCGGCTGCACCACGCCTACCTGTTCACCGGCACCCGTGGGGTGGGCAAGACCACCATTGCGCGCATCATCGCCAAATGCCTGAACTGTGAAACCGGCATCACCTCGACACCCTGCGGCACCTGCTCGGTGTGCCGGGAAATCGATGAAGGGCGTTTCGTCGACCTGATCGAGATCGACGCTGCGAGCCGTACCAAGGTCGAAGACACCCGCGAGCTGCTCGACAACGTGCAGTACGCACCGAGCCGTGGCCGCTTCAAGGTCTACCTGATCGACGAAGTGCACATGCTTTCCAGCCATTCCTTCAACGCCCTGTTGAAAACCCTGGAAGAGCCGCCGCCCTACGTCAAGTTCATCCTGGCCACCACCGACCCGCAGAAGCTTCCTGCAACGATTTTGTCGCGGTGCCTGCAGTTCTCCCTGAAAAACATGACCCCCGAGCGGGTGGTCGAGCATTTGACCCACGTGCTGGGCGTCGAGAACGTGCCGTTCGAAGACGACGCGCTGTGGCTGCTCGGTCGCGCTGCCGATGGTTCGATGCGCGATGCCATGAGCCTTACCGACCAGGCCATCGCCTTTGGTGAAGGCAAGGTCATGGCCGCCGATGTGCGCGCCATGCTCGGCACCCTCGACCACGGCCAGGTCTTCGATGTGCTGCACGCGCTGATCGAAGGCGACGCCAAGGCGTTGCTCGAAGCCGTGCGCCACCTGTCGGAGCAAGGCCCGGACTGGAACGGCGTGCTCTCGGAAATCCTCAATGTGCTGCACCGTGTCGCCATTGCCCAGGCGCTGCCTGAAGGCGTCGACAACGGCCATGGCGACCGCGACCGCGTGCTGGCCCTGGCCCAGGCATTGCCGGCCGAAGATGTGCAGTTCTACTACCAGATGGGCCTGATCGGCCGTCGGGACCTGCCCCTGGCACCGGACCCGCGTGGCGGTTTTGAGATGGTCCTGCTGCGGATGCTGGCCTTCCGGCCCGCGGACTCGGCAGACGCGCCGAGACAGCCGCTAAAGCCAGTGGGGATCAGCCAGGCCACAGTTGATTCCGCCAAACCAGTGGCTGGCGCGACGGTGGTCGCGCCAGTGGTTGCTGCGCCCGCGCCGGTTGTGCCGGTTCATGAACCTGAGCCTGAACCTGTGCCCGCTTCGGTAGCTGAACCTGAGCCGGAACCTGTCGTCGAGCCCGAGCCGGTCGTCGACCTGCCCTGGAATGATCCGGTGGAAGCCGAGATGGCGCCGGCCGTGGAGCCCGTGCTGGAAACCACCGGCGAACAGCCGGAACTGACGCCGATGCCCACGCCGACCCCGGACAGCGTGGTGCCCGACGCCCCTGAGTGGGTCAGCGCGCCGGTTCCCGAGCCGACCGTGGCCCAGGTAGATGCCGCCACGCCAGGCATGGACCTCGACGACGAACCGCCGCTGGATGAAGACTACATTGAGCCGGATATGGATTCGGCCTACAGCTACCTGGATGACCTGGCCAGCGAACACACTGCCGAGCCGGCCCCGGAGCCCGAAGCCGAGCCCGCTGCGGCACCGGCCACCGGCCTGGCGTTGCAATGGCTGGAGTTGTTCCCGAAATTGCCGATTTCCGGCATGACCGGCAGTATCGCCGCCAACTGCACGCTGATCTCCATCGAAGGCGATCACTGGCTGCTGCACCTGGACCCGGCCCACAGCGCGCTGTTCAACGCCACACAGCAGCGTCGCCTCAACGATGCCCTGAACCAGTACCATGAGCGTACGCTGACGATCAGCATCGAGTTGATCAAGCCCGAGCAGGAAACGCCGGCGCAGGCCGCCACGCGTCGGCGTATCAACCGCCAGCGCGAAGCGGAAGACTCGATCCATGGTGACCCGCTCATCCAGCAAATGATGCAACAGTTCGGCGCAGTCGTTCGCCAAGATACAATTGAACCTGTCGAAGCCCCGGTGCCCCAGGCATCCTGACACCGGGCTACTAAATTGATCCACGTACTTTGAGGTGATTCCCATGATGAAAGGTGGCATGGCCGGCCTGATGAAGCAGGCACAGCAGATGCAGGAAAAGATGGCCAAGATGCAGGAAGAACTGGCCAACGCCGAAGTCACCGGTAAAGCCGGTGGCGATATGGTCAGCGTGGTGATGACCGGTCGTCACGACATCAAGCGCGTGAGCATCGACCCAAGCGTATTGCCAGGTGTCGGCGAAGATGACCTGGAAATGCTCGAAGCGTTGTTCGCCGCCGCCGTCAATGACGCGGTGCGCAAGATCGAAGCCAACAGCCAGGACAAAATGTCCGGCGTGACCGCCGGCATGCAACTGCCTCCGGGCATGAAGCTGCCGTTCTGATCGGGCAGCGTTAGCTAGACTCCAATGCCAGGCCGCGTGCCTGGCATTTTTGTTTGTGTGATCCGATCGAACCCTGGCGGGGTGCGCAAGGTCTGCACCCTATACCGACGCACTCGATAAAGGAGCCTCCTCATGCCTCAAGAACCGGTCCTGAACCAGCGCATTGTCCTGGTTTCTCGCCCCCAAGGCGCGCCGACGCCGGAAAACTTCCGTCTGGAACGCGTGACCCTGCCGGACTTGGCGGACGGCCAGGTGCTGTTGAAGACGCTGTACCTGTCCCTCGACCCTTACATGCGTGGACGCATGAGCGACGCACCGTCCTACGCAGCACCGGTAGAAATCGACGAGGTAATGACCGGTGGCGCCGTCAGTCGTATTGAGCAATCGCGTAATCCCAAATTCGAGGTGGGCGATCTGGTGGTCGGCTCTACCGGCTGGCAGAGCCACAGCATTTCTGACGGTCGCAACCTGATACCGGTGCCCAAGGGCCTGGCGAGCCCATCGATGGCGTTGGGCGTGCTGGGGATGCCGGGCATGACCGCCTATATGGGCTTGATGGATATCGGCCAGCCCAAGCCTGGCGAGACCCTGGTCGTGGCGGCGGCGTCCGGCGCGGTGGGTTCGGTGGTGGGGCAGGTGGCCAAGCTCAAGGGCTTGCGTGTGGTGGGGATTGCCGGTGGCGCGGATAAATGTCGCTATGTGGTGGACGAGTTGGGCTTTGATGCCTGTATCGACCACAAGAGCGAGCACTTTGCCGATGAGCTGGCCCAGGCGTGCTTCAAGGGCGTGGACATCTACTTTGAAAACGTCGGTGGCAAGGTTTTCGATGCGGTGGTGCCGCTGCTCAACCCCAAGGCACGTATTCCGCTGTGCGGCCTGATCGCTGGCTATAACGCCCATGAGGCGCCGAGTGGGCCGGATCGCCTGCCGGCGTTGCAACGGACCTTGCTCACCAAGCGCGTACGTATCCAGGGCTTTATCGTGTTCGACGACTATGGCGACCGCCAGCCCGAATTCCTCAGTGCGATGGCGCCGTGGGTGCGCGACGGCAAGATCAAGTTCCGCGAGGACGTGGTCGACGGGCTGGAGCAGGCGCCCGAAGCCTTTATTGGTTTGCTGGAAGGGCGCAACTTCGGCAAGTTGGTGGTGCGCCTCGCGCAGGATTGACCATTTGACGCTAATCCGGGGCGCGGGTATAAACCGCGTCTCGTTGTTTTGTCGGACCCATTGCCCATGAGCTTCAGCCCCCTGATTCGCCAACTGATCGACGCCTTGCGTACCTTGCCGGGCGTGGGTCAGAAAACCGCCCAACGCATGGCGCTGCAATTGCTGGAGCGTGATCGCAGCGGCGGTACCCGGTTGGCCCAGGCCCTGAGCCAGGCCATGACGGGTGTGGGGCACTGTCGCCAGTGCCGCACCCTCACCGAGGAAGAACTCTGCCCGCAATGCGCCGATCCACGCCGTGACGACACGCTGTTGTGTGTGGTGGAAGGGCCGATGGACGTGTACGCGGTGGAGCAGACCGGTTACCGCGGGCGCTACTTCGTGCTCAAGGGGCACTTGTCTCCCCTGGATGGCCTGGGGCCGGAAGCCATCGGCATTCCGCAACTGGTGGCGCGCATTGAAGAGCAGGGCACTTTCACCGAAGTGATCCTGGCCACCAACCCGACGGTGGAAGGTGAGGCCACGGCGCACTACATCGCGCAGCTGCTGACCAATAAAGGCCTGGTCACCTCGCGTATTGCCCATGGCGTACCGTTGGGTGGCGAGTTGGAACTGGTGGATGGCGGCACCTTGGCGCACTCCTTTGCCGGTCGCAAGCCCATCGCCCTCTAAAGAACAACGCAGCGCAACCTGTGGGAGGGGGCTTGCTCCCGATGGCGATCTTACAGTCGATAGATGATTGACTGAACTACCGCTATCAGGAGCAAGCCCCCTCCCACATTGGTTTTGCATTGCTGGCAGTATTTGCGTTCGGCTTGATAACCAAGCAAGCGCTTGGTAAGTTCGCTCTACCTCTGCGTGGAGTTTGCCGATGTCTGCCTATCAGGACTATTTCGACCCTAGCCACCTCTTGGTCCGCGACAGCGTGCGCCGTTTTGTCGAGCGCGAGATGTTGCCGGGCATCGAGCAATGGGAAGAGGCCGCAAGCTTTCCCCGCGAGTTGTACCTCAAGGCAGGTGCTGCGGGGATTCTGGGCATCGGTTATCCCGAAGCGCTTGGCGGCAGCCATGAAGGTGACCTGTTCGCCAAGGTGGCCGCCAGTGAAGAGTTGATGCGCTGCGGCTCTGGCGGGGTAGTGGCCGGTTTGGGTTCGCTGGATATCGGCTTGCCACCCGTCGTCAAATGGGCCAGGCCCGCGTTGCGGGAGCGTGTCGTACCGCAGGTGTTGTCCGGCGAGAAGATCATCGCCCTGGCCGTAACCGAGCCGAGCGGCGGTTCTGATGTGGCCAACCTGCGAACCCGTGCGGTCCGTGAGGGCGAGCATTACCGCGTCAGCGGCAGCAAAACCTTTATTACCAGTGGCAGCCGCGCCGACTTCTACACCGTCGCCGTACGTACCGGCGGGCCGGGCTTTGGCGGTATCAGCCTGCTGCTCATTGAAAAAGGCACCCCAGGCTTCACGGTCGGTCAGCCCCTGAAGAAGATGGGCTGGTGGGCGTCGGACACGGCTGAACTGTTCTTCGACGATTGCCGGGTGCCGGTGAGCAACCTGATCGGCGCCGAGAATATGGGGTTTGCCTGCATCATGGGCAACTTCCAGAGCGAACGCCTGGCCCTGGCGTTGATGGCCAATATGACCGCGCAACTGGCACTGGAGCAAAGCCTTGAGTGGGCTGCCCAGCGCGAAGCATTCGGCAAGCCCATCGGCAAGTTTCAGGTGCTCAAGCATCGGTTGGCGGAAATGGCCACCGCCGTGGAAGTGTCCCGCGAATTCACCTATCGCCAGGCGGCCAAGATGGCCGCCGGCAAGAGTGTGATCAAGGAGATTTCCATGGCCAAGAACCTCGCCACCGACACGGCCGACCGCGTCACTTATGACGCGGTGCAGATCCTCGGTGGCCAGGGTTACATGCGTGGCAACCTGGTGGAGCGGCTGTACCGCGACAACCGCATCCTGTCCATCGGGGGTGGCACTCGCGAAGTGATGAATGAAATCATCAGCAAGCAGATGGGGCTTTGATCAGCGCTCGGTCAATGCGAACTGGGTCAGGCAGAACGTCGGAATGCCCATGTCTTCCAGGCGCTGTGAGCCGCCCAGCTCCGGCAGGTCGATGATCGCCGCGGCTTCGAAGATCTTCGCGCCCATGCGACGCACCAGGTTGGCGGCAGCGATCAGGGTGCCGCCGGTGGCGATCAAATCGTCGAACATCAAGACCGAGTCGCCTTCGCACAGACTGTCGGCGTGCACTTCCAGGAAAGCTTCGCCGTACTCGGTCTGGTAACCCTCGGCCAACACATCGGCGGGCAGCTTGCCTTGCTTGCGGAACAGGATCAGCGGTTTGTTCAACTGGTAGGCGATGATCGAGCCGATCAGAAAGCCCCGCGCATCCATCGCGCCGATATGCGTGAAGTCGGCTTCTACATAGCGATGGGCAAAGCTGTCGGCCACCAGGCGCAGGGCGCGGGGTGATTGGAACAGCGGCGTGATGTCACGAAAGATCACCCCAGGCTTGGGGAAGTCGATGACAGGGCGGATCAGGGATTTGATGTCGAACGAATCGAAGGTCATCGTCGAAGAGTCCTGGGAGCGGAAAACGGACTCGAAGTATACCTGCGGCCCCGCCGATTGGCGCGGCCGCAGGTGGCTGGATCAACTCTCCAGCGCCCCCCCGGCCAGCGAACACAGCTGGATCGGGTCAAGGATGTGCACTTCCTTGCCCTCGGCGGCGATCAGCTCGTTCTGCTGGAAGCGGGTAAACACCCGGGACACGGTTTCCACCGCCAGGCCCAGGTAGTTGCCGATTTCATTGCGCGACATGCTCAAGCGGAACTGGTTGGCCGAGAAGCCACGGGCGCGGAAGCGTGCCGACAGGTTGACCAGGAAGGTAGCGATGCGTTCGTCGGCGGTTTTTTTCGACAACAGCAGCATCATTTGTTGATCGTCGCGGATCTCGCGGCTCATCACGCGCATCAACTGGCGGCGCAGTTGTGGCAGTTGCAAGGCCAATTCATCCAGACGCTCGAAGGGGATTTCGCATACCGACGTCGTCTCCAGAGCCTGGGCCGATACCGGGTGAATCTCGGTGTCCATGCCGGACAACCCCACCAATTCGCTGGGCAGGTGGAAACCGGTGATCTGTTCTTCGCCGCTGTCGCTCAGGCTGAACGTCTTTAACGCCCCCGAACGTACTGCATAGACGGAGTCAAACTTGTCGCCCTGGCGAAACAGAAACTCGCCCTTTTTCAGCGGGCGGCCGCGTTTAACGATGTCGTCCAGCGCATCCATGTCTTCCAGATTCAACGAAAGTGGCAGGCACAGGGGAGCCAGGCTGCAATCCTTGCAATGGGCCTGGCTGTGAGCGCGCAGTTTAACTGGCTCGGACATTTCTTAAATCCTTGTGGGAAATCACACATAAGACGTAAGGGTAACGCACCGAGGGTAGCTGAGGCCAGCGTGTACAAAAAAGCGGCAGCGGTATACAGGTTTTTGTATCGCTGCCGATACATTGTTGTCTCTCAACGAGCAGGAGCTCAGATCATGTCCGTCAGCAGTGTTCAGAACCCACAGATTAATGTGGCTGCAGTGTCGGTCTGGAAGGCCGCCGATGCCTCCAAGGACAAAGACGCCGCCTCCAAGGCACCCACCGCGCCAGAAACCGCCGAACCCAAGACCACCGAGGGGGTAAAGGTGGTCATCTCCGGAGAGGCGATGGGCGCATCGAAGGCCGAGCAATCGGACAATAGTGATATCGACAACAGCAGCCTGAGCGATAGCGTCAAGCAGTTGCTGAAAATGATCCGTGAACTCAAAAAGCAGCTTGCCGAAAAAATGGCCGAAATGGCAGCGGTCATGGCCGATAATTCCATGACGCCTGAGGCGCGCCTGGTGAAGGTGGGCAACCTGCAGGCTGGCGTGTCGGCATTACAGGCTGGCTTGACCTTGGCCCAGACCGCTTTGGCCAAGGCCATGAAAGACCAGCCACCGTCGGCTCAATTGGAAGCCATGAGCCTGGCCTCGCGCTAACCGGGCTCAGATGACCCGCGAGAATCGCTGCCTGTTCTGGTGCTCCAGATAGGCATCGAACACCATGCACACCGAGCGCACCAGCAAGCGTCCGGCCGGCAGCACGCGAATGCTGTGGGCATCCAGTTCGATCAGGCCGTCTGCCGCCATGGTCTCCAGCTGTGGCCACAGCTCAAGGAAATAGCCGCGAAAATCAATGTTGAAGGCGAGTTCGATCTGCTCGAAGTCCAGGCTGAAGTTGCAGATCAACTGCTGAATCACCTCGCGTCGCAAGCGGTCGTCGGTGGTGCAGACCAAGCCACGGCTGGTTGCCAGTTGCGCGCCGGCCAGGGCGTTCTGGTACTGGTTCAAATCGCTGCTGTTCTGGCAATACAAGTCGCCGATCTGGCTGATCGCCGATACCCCCAGCCCGATCAAGTCGCAATGGCCGTGGGTGGTGTAGCCCTGGAAATTGCGCTGCAACCTGCCTTCCTCCTGGGCAACAGCCAATTCGTCATCCGGCAGGGCGAAGTGGTCCATGCCGATGTAGCGGTAACCGGCCTGGGTCAATTGCTCGATGGTGGTTTGCAGCATCAGCAGTTTTGCCGCAGGCGACGGCAAGTCGTCGGTGTTGATGCGCCGCTGCGGCATAAAGCGCTCGGGCAGGTGCGCGTAGTTGAACACCGACAGGCGATCCGGTTGCAGGCTGATCACTTCTTCCACGGTGCGCGCGAAGTTCAACGGCGTTTGCTTGGGTAAGCCGTAGATCAGATCAATGTTGATCGAACGAAACTGCAAGGTGCGCGCGGCGTCGATCACTGCGCGGGTTTCTTCCAGGCTTTGCAGGCGGTTGACCGCCCGTTGCACCTCCGGGTCAAGGTCCTGCAGGCCAATGCTCACGCGGTTGAAACCCAGTTCACGCAACAGGCCCATGGTGGCCCAGTCGGCTTCGCGAGGGTCGATCTCGATGCCGTAGTCGCCCGAGTCATCATCGAGCAAATTGAAGTGCTGGCGCAGGTGCGTCATCACCTGGCGCAGTTCGTCGTGACTGAGAAAGGTCGGGGTGCCGCCGCCGAAATGCAGCTGCTCCACGGGCTGTTTCGGGTCCAGGTGACAGGCCACCAACTGGATTTCCTGCTCCAGGCGTTGCAGGTAGGCCTGGGCGCGGCCACGGTCCTTGGTGATCACCTTGTTGCAAGCGCAGTAATAGCAAATGTTCGCGCAGAACGGCACGTGGATATACAGCGACAAGGGGCGGGCGGCTTTGCGGCTTTCGCGCAGGGCATGCAGCAGGTCGAAGGTGCCAACCTGGCTGTCGAATTGTACGGCGGTGGGGTAGGACGTGTAACGCGGCCCCGCCAAGTCGTAGCGGTGAATCAGATGTGTGTCCCAACGAATGGCGTCGAGCATGCGGGCGGTCCCCCGGATAGGCTAGTGGGCCGAGTCTAGGGGCGAGCCGCAGGTGGCATGTTGATTTGCATCAACGGGGAGCGGCGCTATGCCACATGGCCGTTAATGGCCCATCAACCAGTGCTGATGCGGGCCGGGCAGGGTCCATAAGCCAAACACAATCACCCATACGCCACCGGCCACACGCACGCTGCGTTTGCGCAGCCAGGCGGTGACGCGTTCGGCCGCCAGGCCGGTCGCCAGCAACACCGGCCAAGTGCCCAAGCCAAACGCCAGCATCAGCAGTGCACTGTCCAGCGCATTGCCCTGGCTCGCCGCCCACAGCAGGGAGCTGTAGACCAAGCCACACGGCAACCAGCCCCAGAGCGCGCCCAGCAGCAGGGCACGGGGCAGGCTGGACACCGGCAGCAAACGGCTGGCGACGGGCTGGATATAGCGCCACAGGCCGCGTCCGAGGCTTTCGATGCGGGTCAGGCCGCTCCACCAGCCGGCCAGATACAGGCCCATGCTGATCAGCAGTAGCCCGGCAAGCACGCGCATGAACATCGCCGCGGGGCTGTTGGCCAGCGCCCAGCCGGCCAGGCCGATCAACAACCCGGCCGTCGCGTAGCTGAGGATGCGCCCCAGGTTGTAGGCCAGCAGCAGGCGGAACCTGCGGCCGCGTTGGTGCTTGGGAATCGCCAGGGTCAGCGCACCCATCAGCCCGCCACACATGCCCAGGCAATGGCCGCCACCGAGCAAACCGAGGATCAGCGCCGAGACCAGCAGGGGGGCCAGCTCAAGCATGGGGAGGGTCTTTGGGCGGTTGTTCCGGGCCGTTCGCTTCGTCGATGGCGGCCAGGTGGTTCGGGTCCTGGTCGTCGAACAGCACGCTGTGGGCCGGGCCGTCGAGGTCTTCGTACTGGCCGCTGTCCACGGCCCAGAAGAAGATGTAAATGGCCACGCCCACTAAGAGCAGCGCCGCCGGGATCATCACGTATAGAGCTGGCATCTGCACTCCATGCCCGCAGGCCTCAAACCGGCAGCGGGCGGGTTACCAAGGGGGCGCCGGCTGGCTGCACATTCGGCAGGCGAGCCAGGCGCAGCGCATTGAGCACCACAGTCAAGGAACTGAGGGACATGCCGATCGCGGCCCAGATCGGGGTGATCCAACCCAGGGCGGCAAACGGCAGCATAAGGCCATTGTACAGCCCGGCCCACAGCAGATTCTCGATGATGACCCGTCGGGTACGCCGCGCCAGGCTAAAGGCTTGCACCAGGGCATCGAGGCGGTTGGACAGCAGCACGGCGTCGGCGCTGGTTTTCGCCAGGTCCGTGGCCGACCCCATGGCCACGCTGATATCGGCGGCGGCCAGCACCGGTACATCGTTGACGCCATCACCCAGCATCAGCACGGTGCGGCCTTCCTGGTGCAAGCGTTGCAGCACCCGCAGCTTGTCATCCGGGCGCAGGCCGCCGTGGGCTTCGTCGATGCCCAGGTCGGCGGCGACGCTGGCGACCATTGGCGAGCTGTCACCGGACAGCAACAGCGTGTGCCAGCCACGGGCCTTGCACGCAGCCAGCAGTGACGGTGCATCGCTGCGCAAGCGGTCATCCAGCACGAACCAGGCCAGGGCGCCATGGCTGTCGCCCAGCAGCAGCCATTGGCCGGCTGCGTCCGGTGCCTCAGGCAGCGGGCACCCACTCAGTTCGCAGACAAAGGCGGCCTGGCCGATGCGCAGGCGGCGTTTGCCCACGCGCCCCTCCAGTCCCAGCCCTGGGGCACTGATGACCTCTTCAGCGGCCAACGGCGCGCGTCCGAAGGCTCGGGCGATGGGGTGTTCGGAGCGGTTTTCGAGGGCGGCGGCGAGGCTCAGGCAGTCATCGCTGTTCAACGCGCCCACGGGACGTATGGCACGTAACGCCAGGCGACCTTCGGTCAGGGTGCCGGTCTTGTCGAAAATCACCGTATCGATCTGGTTCAAACCTTCCAGTACATGGCCGCGGGTCAAAAGCAGCCCGAGTTTGTGCAGGGTGCCGGTGGCGGCGGTGAGGGCCGTCGGGGTGGCCAGCGACAGCGCACAAGGGCAGGTCGCCACCAGCATTGCCAGGACGATCCAGAACGCCCGCGTCGGGTCCAGTTGCCACCACGCCAGGCCGATCAGCAGCGCGGCGACCAGTGAGCACAACAGGAACCACTGCGCCGCGCGGTCGGCGATTTGCGCCAGGCGCGGTTTCTCGGCCTGGGCGCGCTCCAGCAGGCGCACGATGGCCGACAGGCGGGTGTCATGGCCCAAGGCGCGCACCTCGACGGTCAGTGCGCCTTCGACGTTAAGCGTACCGGCGGTGACGGTGTCACCGGTAAAGCGCGATTGCGGCAGGTATTCGCCGGTCAGCAGCGACTCGTCGATGCTCGACTGACCCTCGAGAATCACCCCGTCGGCCGGCAGGACGGCGCCCGGATGTACCAATACCCGATCACCCAACACCAACTCACTGAGCAGGATGCGCTCGCTCTGCCCATCGCTGTTCAGGCGCAGGCACGAGGCGGGCAACAGGTTGACCAACTGCGCGGTGGCGGCGGCGGTGCGCTCGCGAGCGCGGCGTTCCAGATAGCGGCCGGCCAGCAGGAACAGCGCGAACATGCCCACCGCGTCGAAATACAGTTCGCCGGAGCCGGTAATCGCGGTCCAGATGCCCGCCAGGTACGCGCCGCCAATCGCCAGGGATACCGACACATCCATGGTCAGGTGACGTGTACGCAAGTCACGCAGGGCGCCCTTGAAAAACGGCGCGCAGCTGTAGAACACGATGGGGGTTGTGAGAAACATCGCCACCCAGCGCAGGATCACATGCAGTTCCGGGCTCAGATCGATGTTGAATTCAGGCCAGGTCGCCATGGTTGCCATCATCGCCTGGAACCACAACAAACCGGCCACCCCCAGCTGACGCAGGGCCAGGCGGTTCTCGCCGGCCAATTGCTCGGCTGCGCGGTCGGCCTGATAGGGGTGGGCGGCATAGCCGATATGACGCAGTTCACCGAGCAACCGGCTCAACGGCAATTGAGCGTCGGCCCAGCGGACCTGCAAGCGATGGTTGGAAAGGTTCAGTCGCGCCTCCGCCACAGCGGGCAGGCTGCGCAGGTGTTTTTCGATCAGCCAGCCACACGCGGCGCAACTGATGCCTTCCATCAACAGGGTGGCTTCCGCCAGTTCGCCTTCGTGGCGTACAAAGGGCTTTTGCACGTCGGCGCGGTCGTACAGCGCCAATTCGTCGACGAGTTGCACCGGCAACGCCTCGGGGTTGGCCGAGGCTTCGCTGCGGTGCTGGTAGTAGCTTTCCAGCCCACCGGCAACGATGGCTTCGGCCACCGCCTGGCAGCCTGGGCAACACAACTCACGGGGTTCACCCAGGATCTGCGCGGTAAACCGGCTGCCCGCCGGGACGGGCAGGGCGCAGTGGTAGCAGGGGATGGGGCTGGTCATGGTCGGGTTACTGGTCTTCAGCACCTTGCAGCGGTTCGTCACCCAACAGCAGGTCCTTGTCGTGGCTGACCTGCTCTTCTTCGAACAGGCGCCAGGTCTTGTCACCTTCTACGCCGAGCAGTTCCACGAAGCGTCGGCCGTCGACCTTGTCGGTGACCTGACCGATGTAGCGCCCGGGTTCGCTGTCGCTACGGGTCAGGATGATCTTGCGGTCCTTCTGCGGTTGGGTTGGCGAAATCAGGTTCAACTCCAGCGTATTCGGGTTGCTGTTGCCGGTCAGGCGCAGGTCGACTTCGCCAGTCAGCTCGTCCAGGTGCACCGATGCACGCAGTTGCAGGGTCTGCGCCAGTTGTTCGCGATCCAGGGAGCGGTTGATGCCTTTGCCGGCCTCGTAATAGTTGTCGTTGACCAGGTTGTCGGGGTTTTTCACCGCGATAGTCACCATGGACAGGGTCAAGGTCACCGAGCAGGCCAGGATGCCAATGATGATCCAGGGCCAGAGGTGCTTGTACCAAGGGCTTGCGGCAGTTGCTGCGGGCATTGTGGCGCTCTCTATTAACGGGCTTTTTGTTTATCGGACCTGGGGCCCGATGAATCGGCTCTTGGCTTCAACGTGGACGCTGTCGTCATCGGCATCCTTGAGGATGAATTTCACCTCGTTGGTGCTCGACGGCAGTTGCTCGGGGGCGCTGGACAGTTCCACCGGCATGCTGAAGATATCCCCGGCGGCGACTTTGATCTCGCGGCGGCCTTGCAGCTTGAGGTCCGGCAGGCCCGCTGCGTCGAGCACGTAGGTGTGGTCGCGCTGGTCTTTGTTCATGATCTTCAGGCTGTAGACGTTTTCGATGCGGCCTTCGGCGTTTTCGCGGTAGAGCACGCGGTCTTTGCTGACGTCGAAGCCCACCAGCGAGCGCATGAAAAATGCCGTGACCAGCAGGCTGATCATCGCCAGCAGGACCAGGGCGTAGCCGATCAACCGTGGGCGCAGCTTGTGAGTCTTCTGCCCGGACAGGTTGTGCTCGGTGGTGTAGCTGATCAGGCCACGTGGGTAGTCCATCTTGTCCATGATGTTGTCGCACGCGTCGATACAGGCGGCGCAACCGATGCATTCGATTTGCAGGCCGTCGCGGATGTCGATCCCGGTCGGGCAGACCTGCACGCACATCGTGCAATCGATGCAATCGCCCAGGCCCTGAGCCTTGTAGTCGACGCCTTTTTTGCGCGGGCCACGCACTTCACCGCGACGCGGGTCGTAGGAGACGATCAAGGTGTCTTTGTCGAACATCACGCTCTGGAAGCGTGCGTACGGGCACATGTAGATGCACACCTGTTCGCGTAGCCAGCCGGCGTTGCCATAGGTGGCGAGGGTGAAGAAACCCACCCAGAAATAGGACCAGCCATCGGCCTGGCCGGTGAAGAAGTCGAACACCAGCTCGCGGATCGGCGAGAAGTAGCCGACAAAGGTCATGCCGGTGACAAAACCGATCAACAGCCACAGGCTGTGCTTGCTCAATTTTCGCAGGAACTTGTTGATGCCCATCGGCGCTTTGTCGAGCTTGATGCGCTGGTTGCGATCGCCTTCGGTGACCTTTTCGCACCACATGAAGATCCAGGTCCACACGCTTTGCGGGCAGGTATAACCGCACCACACGCGACCGGCGTACACCGTGATAAAGAACAGGCCGAATGCGGCAATGATCAACAGGCCCGACAGCAGGATGAAATCCTGGGGCCAGAAGGTCGCGCCAAAAATGAAGAATTTACGTTCCGGCAGGTTCCACCACACCGCCTGGTGGCCCCCCCAGTTCAGCCATACCGTGCCGAAATAGAGCAGGAACAGACCGGCACCGCCGAGCATGCGCAAATTACGGAACAGGCCGGTGAAGGCGCGGGTGTAGATCTTCTCTCGCGAGGCGTAGAGATCGACCGTGTTGCTGGCGTTTTTGGCAGGCGGGGTAACGTCATGTACCGGTATCTGGTTGCTCATCATTGCATCCCACGGCGGTGGAGACTTGCCTCGGCCAGTACGTGCCGGCCGGGGTCAAATTGGGGTGTGGCAGTGGCCTAATGATACGCCCCCGGTGGCGCTGCAAGGGTGCGACCTTTGGTCGCGTTGGGGGAATTCAATTGATGGTATATGTGATCTGGATCAATTGACTTGGGAAGTATGGACGGTTTTTGCGTCAAGGCGGGTCATTCGTTCCATGGATTGAGCAACGGAACGCCACTGGATCGAAAGTCGCAGACATTGCGCGTCACGACGGTCAGCCCATGCACCAGCGCTGTCGCGGCGATCAGCGCATCACTCTCATTAGCCTGGTCGGGTACATGCAATTGCGCACAACGCAGCGCAACTGCGGCATCGACAGGCAGGATCCTGGCATCAAAGGCGGGCATTACGTGCTTTTTCAGCCAGGTTCGTAACACCTTCCCTTGCACCGGGTCTCGACGTTCAATGCGCAAGACGCCGGTCTCCAGTTCCTTGAGGGTGATAGCCGAGATGAACATGCGTGGAGCAATGACACTTTTTGCCCAGGCGACGACTTTGGCGTCAGCCTGGGGTTTACGAAGTTCAGAGATTACGTTGGTGTCGAGCAGGTACATCAAGAGAGGTCCACAGGTCGATGGATGATCACGGCACGTTCGGTTTCGAACTCGATATCGGCCGCTTCCGACATCACCAGCAGGTCAACGATGTCAGCATCGAGGCCTGTCAGTTTCTGGTAGTCCTCAATGCTTAGCAGGACATGGGCAGGCTTGCCGCGGTCGGTGATAAAAACCGGCCCTTGGCGAGCGGCTTTTTTGGCGCCACTTGTGTCTTGATTGAATTCCCGGCTGGAAATGGTGGTGATGGTCATGGGGTGTCCCCCTTCGTCAGATTTTATGTAGGCACGTTACTACTTAGGTTCGAGCAGGAGCAAGTCCGAGGCTACGAGTGGTCATTCTGTGGGGGAACAAACAACAAAGCCCTGCGTAGCTGTCGCTGCGCAGGGCTTTGTTGATAGTCAGGTTTACTGCTCTTCGGTCTGCTTATCCCCATGGGACAGGCTGTAGACATATGCCGCCAGCAGATGCACCTTGTCATTGCCCTGCAGTTGCTCCTGGGCAGGCATCTGGCCCTGGCGGCCGTAACGGATGGTCTGCTGCAGTTGGGCGAAGCTGGAGCCGTAGATGAATGCACCCGGATGAGTCAGGTCGGGGGCGCCCATCGCCGGGGTGCCTTTACCGGCGGGACCGTGGCAGGCCACGCAGTTGGCGGCGAAGAGTTTCGCGCCGTTGGCCGCGTCGGCTTTGGCCCCTTCCGGCAACTTGCGGCCGTCGAGGTTGGTCACCACAAAGGCTGCCACGTCAGCCACGCCTTGTTCGCCGATCACCTCGGCCCACGCCGGCATCACTGCGTGGCGGCCTTTCATGATGGTTTCCTTGATGGTGGCCGGTTCGCCACCCCAGCGCCAATCGGCATCGGTCAGGTTGGGGAAACCGTAGGCGCCCTTGGCGTCGGAACCGTGGCACACCGAACAGTTGGAGGCGAACAGGCGACCTCCCATCTTCAGGGCTTGCGGGTCTTTGGCGACTTCTTCAATCGGCATTGCGGCGAACTTGGCGAAGATCGGGCCGAACTTGGCGTCTGACTTGGCCATTTCCTTTTCCCATTCGTGCACACCGGTCCAGCCGGTCTGGCCGTTGGCGAATGGGGTTTGCTTGTCGGTGTCGAGGTAGTTGTAGCCGGGCAGCAAGCCCTTCCAATTGCCGAGGCCGGGATACAGCGCCAGGTAGCCGAGGGCGAAGATGATGGTGCCGACGAACAGCATGAACCACCATTTGGGCAGCGGGTTGTCGTACTCCTCGATGCCGTCGAACGAGTGGCCGACGGTTTCGTCGGTCTGCTCGGCGCGCTGGCCCCGGCGGGTGGACAGCAGCAGCCAGGTCAGGGCGAAGATGGTACCCAGACTGAGGACTGTGACGTACAGACTCCAGAACGTAGTCATTCTTTGTTACTCCTAGAAGCTTGCTCGACGTGCTTGATGGCTTCGGGATCATCCGCAAAGGGCAGCATGGTCGCGTCGTCAAACTCCGACTTGCGCTTGGGGCTGAATACCCACAACGCCAGGCCGATAAAGGCCACCATCACCACAACGGTGCCCAGGCCTCGAATCATCCCGATATCCATGTAGGTCACCGTTTGCTTTTGATGAGGGTGCCAAGGCCCTGCAGGTAGGCCACCAATGCGTCCATTTCGGTCTTGCCCTTCACGGCGGCGGCTGCACCGGCGATGTCTTCATCGGTGTAGGGCACGCCCAGGGTGCGCAAGACTTCCATCTTCTTCGCGGTGTCCTTGCCGTCGAGCTTGTTTTCCACGAGGAACGGATACGCCGGCATTTTCGACTCCGGCACAACGTTGCGCGGGTTGTACAAGTGCGCACGCTGCCAGTCATCGGAGTAACGCCCGCCGACACGGGCCAGGTCCGGGCCGGTACGCTTGGAACCCCACAGGAACGGGTGGTCCCACACGCTTTCACCGGCAACCGAATAGTGGCCGTAGCGTTCGGTTTCGGCGCGGAACGGGCGGATCATCTGCGAGTGGCAGCCAACACAACCGTTGGCGATGTAGACGTCGCGGCCTTCCAGTTCAAGGGCGGTGCGCGGCTTCATGCCTTCGACCGGTTTGTTGGTCACGTCCTGGAAGAACAGCGGGACGATCTGGGTCAGGCCGCCGATACTCACGGCGATGACCATGAAGAAGGCCAGCAGGCCGATATTCTTCTCGACTACTTCATGCTTCATCAGTGGGCTCCCACAACGGCGATCTTGGCGGCGGCTTCGGCTTCTGCAGGGTCCGAGGCACGCACGGTGCGCCAGACGTTGTAGGCCATGAACAGCATGCCGGCGGCAAAGAACGCACCGCCCAGGGCACGGACGATGTAGCCCGGATGGCTGGCTTGCAGCGCTTCGACGAAGGAGTAGGTGAGGGTGCCGTCATCGTTGATCGCACGCCACATCAGGCCCTGGGTGATGCCGTTGACCCACATCGAGGCGATGTAGAGCACGGTGCCGATGGTGGCCAGCCAGAAGTGCGTGTTGATCAGCCCGACGCTGTGCATCTGCGCACGGCCGAACAGTTTGGGGATCATGTGGTACAGCGCGCCGATGGAGATCATCGCCACCCAACCGAGGGCGCCGGCGTGTACGTGGCCAATGGTCCAGTCGGTGTAGTGCGACAGCGAGTTGACGGTCTTGATCGCCATCATCGGGCCTTCGAAGGTCGACATGCCATAGAACGCCAGGGACACCACGAGGAAGCGCAGGATCGGGTCGGTACGCAATTTATGCCAGGCGCCCGACAGGGTCATCATGCCGTTGATCATGCCGCCCCAGCTCGGGGCCAGCAGGATGATCGACATCGCCATGCCCAGGGACTGCGCCCAATCCGGCAGCGCGGTGTAGTGCAGGTGGTGCGGGCCGGCCCAGATGTACAGGGTGATCAGTGCCCAGAAGTGCACGATGGACAGGCGATACGAGTAGATCGGCCGTTCGGCCTGCTTGGGCACGAAGTAGTACATCATCCCCAGGAAGCCAGTGGTGAGGAAGAAGCCCACGGCGTTGTGGCCATACCACCACTGGATCATCGCATCCGTTGCCCCGGCGTAGGCCGAGTAGGATTTGAACCAGCTCACCGGCAAGGAGGCGTGGTTGACGATGTGCAGCATCGCCGTCACCAGGATGAACGCGCCGTAGAACCAGTTACCCACATAGATATGCTTGGTCTTGCGCTTGACGATGGTGCCGAAGAACACCACGGCGTAGGTCACCCACACGATGGCGAGCAAAATGGCGATCGGCCATTCCAGCTCGGCGTATTCCTTGGTGGTGGTGTAGCCCAGCGGCAGGGTGATGATGGCGCCGAGGATCACGGCTTGCCAGCCCCAGAAGGTGAATGCGGCGAGGCCGTCGGAGATCAGTCGCGTCTGGCAGGTTCGCTGCACGACATAGTAGGAGGTGGCAAACAATGCACATCCGCCGAAGGCGAAAATCACCAGGTTGGTGTGCAGCGGGCGCAGGCGGCCGAAGGTCGTCCATGGCAAGCCGAAATTCAATTGCGGCCAGACCAGTTGCGAGGCGATGAACACCCCGAGCCCCATGCCAAGGATCCCCCAGACCACCGTCATGATGGCGAACTGGCGGACTACCTTATAGTTATAAGCAGTCGGACTGATTGCTGTGCTCATTCTAAGGTTCCACGGTTTAGGTTTTTTTATAGGTAAAATCGGCCGCAAGTATGTAGAAAGCGATGGGTCATTGCAACGCAATGACTGACCTGTATCAATGCGTTCCACGCCAGATTCTGCGCCCTTTCCATGTTTGGTGTAAGGACAAAATCCGAAATCAAAAGCTGATCGAGTGGACAAGAAAATTTGGGGGCCGCAACAATAGCCGTGCGTACGCCAGGATCAGTCCGCTGTGCAAGCAAGCGTAGACCCGAATGGCGAGAGGGGAAAGTTGTGCTTTGGAAGGGTGTGACACTTGGTCGCGTTAAAAGTCCCCCTGTGGCGAGGGAGCTTGCTCCCGCTGGAGTGCGAAGCGCTCCTAAGGTTTTGGGGCTGCTTCGCAGCCCAGCG
>NZ_PYWX01000091.1 GCF_003031675.1 Pseudomonas palleroniana
CTAAGGTTTTGGGGCTGCTTCGCAGCCCAGCGGGAGCAAGCTCCCTCGCCACTGGTAAGTTGCCGCCCCGTAGTGGAGCGGCGTTCAGGGGTTATTGCGACTGGCTTTCTGGCATTGCGCCATCAGCGTTATGCGACAGGCTATAAACGTAGGCGGCGAGCAGGTGCACCTTGTCATTACCTTGCAGCACGTCCTGCGCCGGCATCTGGCCTTGGCGGCCGTGGCGGATGGTCTGCTGCAGCTGCGCCAGGCTGGTGCCGTAGATAAACCCGGCAGGCTCGGTCAGGTTCGGCGCGCCCATGGCTTCCATGCCGTGGCCTTGCGGACCGTGGCAGGCCACGCACGTGGTGTTGAACGCCGCTTGGCCTGCGGCCAGGTCGGCAGTGCTGCCGGCCGGCAATGGCAGCTTGGCCAGGTCATGACGCACATAGGCGGCGACGTTTTTTACCCCGTCTTCGCCGAGTATTTCACCCCAGGCTGGCATTGCCGCGTGACGACCGTTCAAGATGGTGGCCTTGATCGCTTCAGGTGAACCGCCCCAGCGCCAGATATTGTCCGCCAGGTTCGGGAAGCCATAGGCGCCCTTGGCATCCGAGCCGTGGCACACCGCGCAGTTGGAGGCGAACAAGCGGCCGCCCATTTTCAGCGCTTGCGGATCTTTCGCGACTTCTTCCACGGGCATGGCTGAGAATTTGGCGAAGATCGGCCCGAACTTGGCGTCGGCCTTGGCCATTTCCTTGTCCCATTCCTTGTTCTGGGTCCAACCGTCTTCATAGCCCGGCAATACGCCTTTCCAGTTGCCCAGGCCCGGGTAGAGGATCAGATAGCCGACGGCGAACACCAGGGTGCCGGCGAACAGCATGAACCACCACTGGGGCAGCGGGTTGTCGTATTCCTCGATGCCATCGAAGGCGTGGCCCATGGTCTGGTCGACACTGCCCTTGGTCTCGCCCTTGCGGGTGCCGATCAATAGCCAGGTCAGGCCGATCAGGCTGCCGAGGGTCAGTACGCAGATCCATGTACTCCAAAAGGTAGTCATGGCCGAGTGCTCCTTGTTACAGGCTCTTCTTGAGCGTCGGATGGAGAGGGTTCATCGGCGAACGGCAGCAGGCGTGCCTGCTCGAATTCCGCATTGCGCCGGTTGTTGAACACCCACAGCGACAGGCCGATAAAGGCGATGGCGACCACCAGCGTGCCGAGGCCGCGGATGGTGCCCGCATCGAATTCAAATCCCATGGCTCACCTCTTGCTCTTGATGGCAGTGCCGAGTACTTGCAGGTACGCAACCAGCGCGTCCATCTCGGTCTTGCCCTTGAGGCTGGCGACGGCGCCACTGATGTCGTCGTCGGTGTACGGCACACCAAGGGTGCGCATCACTTTCAACTTGGTTTCGGTATGGCTGCTGTCCACGGGGGCGGTGACCAGCCACGGGTAGGCCGGCATTTTCGACTCCGGCACCACGTTGCGCGGGTTGTACAAGTGCGCGCGGTGCCAATCGTCCGAGTAGCGTGCGCCGACGCGCGCCAGGTCTGGTCCGGTGCGTTTGGAGCCCCACAGGAACGGGTGGTCCCACACGCTCTCGCCGGCTACCGAGTAGTGACCGTAACGCTCAGTCTCGGCGCGGAACGGGCGGATCATCTGCGAGTGGCACTGTACGCAGCCTTCGCGGATGTAGATGTCGCGGCCTTCCAGTTGCAGCGCGGTGTAGGGCTTCATGCCTTCGACCGGCTTGTTGGTCACGTCCTGGAAGAACAGCGGGACGATCTGGGTCAGGCCGCCGATGCTCACGGCGAACACCATCAACAGCATCAGCAGGCCGACGTTCTTTTCAATCGTTTCGTGTTTCATCACGGACTCCTCAGGCCATCTGCGCAGCAGCGGCGACTTCGACAGGTTGTGCCGAACGCACGGTGCGCCATGTGTTGTAAGCCATCAGCAACATGCCGGTGAGGAACACCGCACCGCCCACCAACCGCACGATGAAGCCCGGATGGCTGGCCACCAGGGTCTCGACGAAGGAGTAGGTCAAGGTGCCGTCTTCGTTGACTGCACGCCACATCAGGCCCTGGGCGATGCCGTTGACCCACATCGAGGCGATGTAGAGCACGGTGCCGATGGTGGCCAGCCAGAAGTGCGCGTTGATCAGGCCGAGGCTATACATCTGCTCGCGGCCGAAGACTTTCGGGATCATGTGGTACAGCGCGCCGATGGAGATCATCGCCACCCAACCGAGGGCGCCGGCGTGTACGTGGCCGATGGTCCAGTCGGTGTAGTGGGAGAGGGCGTTGACGGTCTTGATCGCCATCATCGGGCCTTCGAAGGTCGACATGCCGTAGAACGCCAGGGACACCACGAGGAAGCGCAGGATCGGGTCGCTGCGCAATTTATGCCAGGCGCCCGACAGGGTCATCATGCCGTTGATCATGCCGCCCCAGCTCGGTGCCAGCAGCACCAGGGACATCACCATGCCCAGGGACTGCGCCCAGTCCGGCAGTGCGGTGTAGTGCAGGTGGTGAGGGCCGGCCCAGATGTACAGGGTGATCAGCGCCCAGAAGTGCACGATGGACAAGCGGTAGGAATACACCGGGCGTTCGGCCTGTTTGGGCACGAAGTAGTACATCATGCCGAGGAAGCCCGCCGTCAGGAAAAAGCCGACCGCGTTATGCCCGTACCACCATTGCACCATTGCATCTGTTGCACCGCCGTAGGCCGAGTAGGACTTGGTCCAGCTCACCGGCAGCGAGGCATGGTTGACAATGTGCAGGATGGCCACGGTGATGATGAACGCCCCGAAGAACCAGTTGCCGACGTAGATGTGCTTGGTCTTGCGCTTCATCACCGTGCCGAAGAACACCACACCGTAGGCGACCCAGACGATGGCGATCAAAATGGCGATCGGCCATTCCAGCTCCGCGTATTCCTTGGAGGTGGTGTAGCCCAACGGCAGGCTGATGGCCGCCAGCACAATCACCAGTTGCCAGCCCCAGAAGCAGAATGCGGCGATTTTCGGCGCGAACAGCTGCGTCTGGCAGGTGCGTTGTACCGAGTAAAAAGAGCTGGCGAACAGCGCGCAGCCACCGAAGGCGAAGATCACCGCGTTGGTGTGCAGCGGGCGCAAGCGGCCGAAGCTGGTCCAGGGCAAATCGAAGTTGAGTGCAGGCCAGACCAATTGGGCGGCGAGAAAAACCCCGAGCCCCATGCCGACGATGCCCCACACCACCGTCATAATGGCGAATTGGCGGACCACCTTGTAGTTATAGGCGGTACTTAAAGTAGTGTTCATGGTTCCCCATCCACGGTTCAACCCAAGCCAATACGGCACTTGGGCTGGAGTTATAGGCAGACTAAAAAGCGAGGCAAGCATGGGCAAAGAGCACAAGGCCAGTATTGACGGGGATCAATGGGCGCACTGCGTGCAGGAACGCGGCTGGTTGTGGGATGTCGCGCAAGGGGCGGGCGCGCGTGAGCCTGTGACCCTGATCCTGGCCCACGGTGCCGGTGCGCCGATGGACTCCTCGTTCATGAACGACATGGCTGCACGCCTTGCCGGGCATGGCGTGAACGTGTTGCGCTTTGAATTTCCCTACATGGCCCAGCGCCGGCTGGACGGCGGCAAGCGCCCACCGAACCCGGCCCCGAAACTGCTGCAGGCGTGGCGTGAGGTGTATGTCGAGGTGCGACGTCATGTCGCTGGGAAACTGGCGATTGGCGGCAAGTCCATGGGCGGGCGCATGGCCAGTTTGTTGGCCGATGAATTGGCTGCCGATGGGCTGGTGTGCCTGGGTTATCCGTTCTATGCCGTGGGCAAGCCGCAAAAGCCACGGGTCGAGCACCTGGCCGCGTTGAACACCGCGACGTTGATTGTGCAGGGCGAGCGCGATGCCCTGGGTAATCGGGAGGCAGTCGAAGGGTATGTGTTATCGCCGAGTATCGAGTTGATGTGGCTGGTGGCGGGGGATCATGATTTGAAGCCGTTGAAGGCGTCGGGTTTCAGCCATGAGCAGCATCTGGAGGCTGCGGCGGTGCAGGTGGCTGAGTTTCTCGGTACCTGATAGGGCCCAATCGGGGGCAAGCCCCCTCCCACTGGACTGTCGTCACACATGGCAATCTGTGAACCCGATCCAATGTGGGAGGGGGCTTGCCCCCGATCGCGATCTACCGGTTGAAACGCTCTACCAGCGAGTACTGGGTATTGGCGGTATGCGTCAGCTCTTCACTCAATTGCGCCGAGTTCAGTGCCTGTTCCGAGGTCTGGTCCGCCAACAGCGCAATGGTGCTGATGTTGCGGCTGATCTCTTCGGCGACCGAGCTTTGCTCCTCGGTGGCGGCGGCGATCTGGGTAGTCATGTCGGTGATATGGGCGACCGCTTCGCTGATGCCCACCAACGCCTGATCCGCTTCCATCACCCGCGCCACGCCCTCTTCGGCCTGGCGATGCCCGGCGTCCATGGTTTGTACTGCGGCGCTGGCGGTTTGCTGCAGCTTGGCGATCAACGTGTGGATCTGCCCGGTGGACTCAGCCGTACGTTGCGCCAACTGGCGTACTTCGTCGGCCACTACCGCAAAACCACGCCCCATTTCGCCGGCGCGGGCCGCTTCGATCGCGGCGTTGAGTGCCAGCAGGTTGGTCTGGTCGGCGATGCCTTTGATCACATCGACCACGCCGCCGATTTCATCGCTGTCCTTGGCCAGTTGGGTGACGGTTACACCGGTTTCACCCACGGCAACGGACAGGCGCTGAATCGCCTCGCGGGTTTCCCCGGCGATGTCGCGGCCACGACCGGTCAGGCGATTGGCTTCCTGGGTGGCGTCGGCGGTGCGTTGTACATGGCTGGCCACTTCCTGGGTCGTCGCCGCCATCTGGTTGACGGCGGTCGCCACCTGTTCGGTTTCCACGCGCTGGCGTTCCAGGCCACTGGAGCTGTTATGCGCCAGGGTGTTGGACTGTGCGGCCTGGTCGTTGAGGTGTTCGGCCGTGTCCTGCAAGCGCGTAAGGCAAGTCTTCAGGCGTGCCTCCTGGCTGAGGATCGACATCTCCAGGCGCGCCTGTGAGCCGCGGCTGTCGGTGTACATCTGCGCGATCAACGGGTCGGAAGTGGTCTGCTCGGCCAGGCGCATCAGGCGCTTGAGGCCGCGCTGTTGCCAGCTCAGGCCCAGCAGGCCGAGTGGCACCGACAACCCCGCCGCGAGGGCAAAGCCCCAGTGGGAGTTGAGTGACGCACCGATCATGAAGCTCAACTGGCTCACCAGGATAAACGGCAGCCAGTCCTGCAGCACCGGCAGCCACTTGTCACGCTGGGGAATCGCCGACTTGCCCTGGTTGATGCGTTGATAGAGCGCTTCGGCCCGGCGGATCTGCTCGGCGGTGGGTTTGACGCGCACCGATTCGTAGCCGACCACCTGGTTGCCCTCGAAGACGGGCGTCACATAGGCGTTAACCCAGTAGTGATCGCCGGTCTTGCAGCGGTTCTTGACAATGCCCATCCATGGCAAGCCTTGTTTGAGCGTTGACCACATATGCCCGAACACCGCTGCCGGCACATCCGGGTGACGCACCAGGTTGTGCGGAGCACGGAGCAGTTCGTCGCGGGAGAACCCACTGATTTCGACGAAAGCGTCGTTGCAGTAGGTGATGACCCCTTTGGCATCTGTGGTGGAGATCAACCGTTGCTGAGCGGGGAAGGTACGTTCGCGCTGTGTAACGGGTTGGTTATTACGCATGATTGTTCAATCCGCAAGGCTTTCAGGGGTTATCGGTCGCGGCAGGCTTTTATTTAACTTAATTTTGTAACAATCAGCCGGCCAGCATCGGGTAGGTAAACAACCCGAAGTGAAGCAGATTCAAGCCAAAATGCGTGGCGATTGCGGCGCCCAAGCCACCAAAGCGATAAGCCAGGCCATACCCGGCACCCGCAATGGTCGCCAGCAGCACCCACTGCCAGCCTGCGCCCAGGTGCACCAGGCCGAACAGGAGCGAGGCCAGCAGCAGCGCGAGGTTTTCGCCATAGGGCAGGTGCTTCAAGCGTTGGCTCAAACCGCCCTGGATGTAGCCCCGGAACAGCGCCTCTTCCACCAGGGTCACCAGCAGCAGATTGTTGAGTACCCACAGCCAGGCCTGTTCAGGCCATTTCGGTGCCCAGCTGACGATGCCCAGCAACGCCGCTCCCCCCAGCGCGGCAACCGCTGTCAGCACCAGCGCCAGGGCGGCGACACAGATCGACAGGCGCAGCGAACGGCGTGCCACGATCCACGGGCAGGCCAGCAGTAGCCAGAAACCGATCAAGGGTTTGTCCTGATTCAGGTACATCGAGAAAGGCACTGCATCGGCGGTGAAGCGCTGCGGGGCAATGCCGCGCCCATTGTAGAAACCCGGCAGCCAATGCATGGCCAGGCCCAGGGCCAACACGATGAACAGACCGTGGCCGAGGTAGCGCGCCCAAGGGGTGCGTTGCTGGCGTACGGCGTACCCGGCGATCAGCAGCAGGGCCACCGAGACGACCGCCAGCAGGCCCAATTGCCCGTAGGTCAAGGCCAGTACGTAGCCGATGGAAAGAAGCGCCAGGTACAGCCAGGGCAGAGTGATCATGGGACATCCTTGGAAAAAACTGGGCGGCATTATAACGGCCGCAAGTACAGCCAGGCATGAAAACTCCTCCACGCAATAGTTGCGATCAGGTGATTGCAAAATGTGTTTGCGGCTGGTTATAGTCGGTGCGTCTTTATCCCTTCAAAAAGATCAGCACATGCCAGCTTCCCCACGCACAGCGGTAGTCGATTCAGCGGTCAACGCTGTGGTCGTGCCGTGCGGGAACCAACAGCTTGTGCAGTTCGGTCATTACCCCCCACCTGTCAGCAGCACGCCGGTGTACGCAGTCGTATCACCGCCGGGTGTTGGCATCGCGGGCTGATCAGCTGATCGCTGTTCCCCTCTGCCCGCCTGAAAAAAACCATTGAACTTCAGCCTTTGCTGAGTCGGCTTTTTTTGCCTGATTACAGGTGGTAAACATGTCTGTTCTTTCGAAACAATCCGTGGCCGCGGCGGCCTCGACGAGCCTGTTTGTGCTGCTGTGGAGCAGCGGGGCGATTTTCTCCAAGTTGGGCCTGGCCCATTCATCGCCCTTCGCTTTTCTGTTGATCCGTTTTGCTATCGCCCTGGTCGGGCTGGTGCTGCTGATACCGCTCTTCAAACTGAAACTGCCGCGTCCCGGCAAGCCGCTGTGGTATGCGGTGGCAACCGGGCTGGTGTTGTTGGGCGCGTACCAGATTTTCTATCTGCTGGCCCTGGACCTCAAAGTCACCCCGGGGGTGATGGCAACCATCATGGGGGTGCAACCGATCCTCACCGTGGTGCTGATGGAACGTCAGCGTTCATTGCGCCGGATGTTCGGCCTGGGCCTCGGGTTGGCGGGGCTGATCATGGTGGTCTATCAAGGCATCGGCTTGTCCGGCATGTCCCTGGCGGGGATGCTGTTCGGGCTGCTGGCGCTGGCGAGCATGACCTTGGGCTCGATCATGCAAAAGCGCATCACCGACAACCCTTTGGGCACGCTGCCGGTGCAATACCTGGCGGGCTTGTTGTTGTGCGCGGTGTTTGTACCGTTCCAGCCATTCCACTATGAACACAGCGCCGGCTTTTACCTGCCGGTGCTGTGGATGGGGCTGGTGGTGTCGTTGTTGGCGACGCTGTTGCTGTATCGCCTGATCGCCCGGGGCAACCTGGTGAACGTCACCAGCCTGTTCTATCTGGTGCCGGCGGTGACGGCGGTCATGGACTACCTGATCTTCGGCAATAAGCTCGCAGTGTTGAGCCTGTCAGGCATGGGCTTGATCATCATCGGCCTGGTCTTCGTCTTCCGTAAAAACTGACGCATGTAGTGAGCGGGCTTGCCCCGCGCTGGGTGGCGCAGCCGCCCTAAACCGGCCACCGCGTTCTTCCAGGAAGAGCTCAGGCGCCTGGTTTTGGGGCGGCTGCGCCACCCAGCGCGGGGCAAGCCCGCTCACTACAGAGGTGTTCAAGGTTTTTTCGGGCGCAGTACCAGCCACAACGCCCCGGCGATCAATATTCCACCATACAGATGCGCCATCGACAGCGGCTCATCCAGCAACAATGCCCCCCACAAAACCCCGAACGGCGGAATCATGAAGGTCACGGTCATCGACTTCACCGGCCCAATGGACGACAGCAGGCGGAAGTACAGGATGTAGGCGAACGCCGTACACACCAACCCCAACCCGAGCAGCGACAACCACACCTGCCAACCACCCCAACTGGCCGGCGGATGGCTGATTGCGCTGTAGGCGAACAGGGGCAGGAGAAACAGCGTAGCCCCCAGCATGCTGCCCAATGCGGCGAGCCGGCTGTCCAACCCGCCACGCTGATCCAGCCAGCGCCGCGCCAGGAAACCGGCAAAACCATAGCAAGTCGTCGCCAGCAGGCAGGCCAGCGCGCCCATCAACAATTGCAGGTCAAACGCCACCGGCCCGGCGCGCGTCAGCACGCCCACGCCCAGCAGACCCAGGCTGACACCGGCGATTTTTGCCGATGTCAGCCGTTCGCTGAAGAACAGCCCGCCGATCAGCACGCCCATCAGCGGCGTGGTGGCATTGAAGATCGCCGAGTAGCCCGCCGGCAAGACCTGGGCCGCCACCGAGTACATCGTCGCGGGAATTCCCGAGTTGATCACACCCAGCAGCAGCACGGTTTTGAACTTGCCCTGGAAGTCCCAGTTGACGCGCATGATCGTCAGGATCACCAGCAAGCCGGCGGCGGCGATCGACACGCGAAAGAACGCGGTCGGCACGGTGCCGATTTCCGGCGCGATGATGCGCATGAACAGGAAGCTGGCCCCCCAGATGGCAGCCAGCCCCAACAGGTACAAGGTGTCGAGGGGTCTCACGGAACACTCCTACATCAATAAGGCGGCGAGTGTTGCATGACCCGGTGACGGATTACAGGACAAACCGCGTGACCAGACCATTGAGGTCCACGGCCAGGCGAGACAGCTCATGGCTGGCCGCCGAGGTCTGGGTGGCACCGGCGGCGGTCTGGGTGGACAGGTCGCGAATGTTGACCAGGCTGCGGTCCACATCGCGGGCAACCAGCGCCTGCTGCTCGGCGGCACTGGCGATCACCAGGTTGCGCTGGCTGATCTGTGAAATGGCGGCGGTGATTTTCTCCAGCGCGCTGCCGGCACTGTTGGCTCGCTGCAAGGTCTGGCCCGCGTGTTCGGCGCTGCTGTTGAGGGCGTCGACGGTGTTCTGAGTGCCTTGCTGGATGCCGTTGATCATCTGTTCGATTTCTTCGGTGGAGTCCTGGGTGCGCTGCGCCAGGGAGCGTACTTCATCGGCCACCACGGCGAACCCGCGCCCGGCCTCACCGGCACGCGCCGCTTCGATGGCGGCATTGAGCGCCAGCAGGTTGGTCTGCGCGGCGATACCGCGGATGACTTCCAGCACCTTGCTGATGTCTTGAGCCTGTACCGCGAGGCCCTCGGCTTTGGTCGAGGCACCGAGCACTTCGTCGACCAGGTTCTGGATCGAGCTGATGGTTTCGCTGATCTGGTAATGACCGTGCTTGCTGTCTTCGTCCGACGCCTTGGAGGCCTCGGCACTGGACACCGCATTGCCGGCCACTTCGTCCACGGCAGTGCTCATTTCAGTGACGGCGGTGGCGGCCTGTTCGATCTCGTCGTTCTGCGCCTGCAGGCCACGCGTGCTCTGTTCCATCACCGAGCTCATTTCTTCGGCCGCCGAGGCCAGTTGTTGCGCCGATTCACTGATGCCACGGATAGTGCCCTGCAACTGCGCCTGCATGGTGGCCAGGGCCGCCAGCAGTTGAGCGGGCTCGTCCTTGCCGCTGACGCTGATCGGTTGGCTCAAGTTGCCGCCGGCGATGCTGCGTGCCACGGTCAGCGCCTGGGCGAGCGGGGCGGTAATGCTACGGGTCAGCAGCCACGCCAGCAGCAGGGTGGCGATCAATGCGCACAGGATGATCAGGCCGACAATCCACTGCGCGCTGAAATAGGTCTGCGCGGAGGCGTTCACTGCGGTTTCCACGCCGTTCTGGTTGAAGGTGATCATGTCCTCCAGGCTCTTGCCGAGGATCAGGCCCTGTGGTGCGAGACGACTGTTGAGCAGGTCAATGGCATCCTGTTGCTGATCCTTGTCGACCAGGGCGACGATCTGTGCGACGAGCGTCAGATAAGTATTTACGTTGTCTTCGAGCTGCTGGAGCATGCCGCGCTCTTCGTCGTCGCTGAGCAGGGCCTTGTGATGGTCCAGCAGGGTTTGCAGCTCGGCGCGCTGGCGCGTGATCAGGGCTTTGCTGTTGTCGCGGATGCGTGATTCGTCGGTGGTCGCCAGGCGCAGGGCCTCCAGGCGAATACTGGCCACCAGGGCCGCGCTGTCGTGAATGTTCTCGATGCTGGGCATCCACGACGCTTCGATGACCTGCGCGCTTTGTCGCAACTTGGCCATCTGGCCCAGGCCGAACATCCCGACAATCACCAGCAAGCCGGCCAGCACCCCAAAACTCAGACTGGCACGTAGACCGATCCGCATATTCCTCAATGACATCTCAACGCTCCTTGGGTGATTAGTACCTGTTCCCGGATCGGTCTTCTGACCTTGTTAGGGTGGGAGAAGGGGGCGCTGTATATCAAAGTGCCATCAATGTAGTAATCAGGGTTTCCCTTACGCTGTATCACCACCCTTGCCGAGACTTTCATCTGCGAAGCCGGGTTGTTTTTGCAGCGCACAAACCTCAGGCACCGCCGTTGCTGGCTCACAGCGCGGAGGGCGCGGCTGCGCCAAGTGCATTTATTGACTGCTTGGTCGAGTTATAAAAATTGAAAATAAATGTACAAAACCACTAAGGCTGTACAGCGAGGCTGGAAAAATCATCCTTCTCCTGCCACGGTTCACTGGCTAAGCTCAGGTTTCCCTGACGCCGCTTGAGGTTTTCCGCATGTCGCAGCACGCCCTCGCAATTGCCCGGATGATCCTGGATGGCTTCGACGATTACCGTGAGCACTTCCGCCGTATCACCGATGGTGCCCGCGAGCGTTTCGAAAAGGCTCAATGGCAGCAAGGCCAGGCGGCGTCGGCGGCGCGTATCAACCTGTATGAAGAGAAAGTCGGCGAAGTCACTGCACGCCTGCGGGCCGGTTTCCCGGCGGCGGTGCTGCTGGAGGTCGATCAGTGGCCCTTGGTCAAGAGCGCGTATATCGGCCTGATCGACCTGCGCTTCGATGATGAGCTGTCGGAGACCTGGTACAACTCGATCTTCTGCGGCCTGTTCAGCCATGACCTGATCAGCGACGGCTGCATGTTCATTCACACCACGCGGCCGAGCCTGCGCCGGGCGCGTGCGGCGCAAACGCGGTTGTACACGCCGGATGGCAAGGTGGCCGAGATGCTGGCGCAGATCTTTGCCGACTACAGCTTCAGCGAACCTTACGCCGACCTGCCCGCCGACCTGCGCCGCCTGGAAGCCCAACTGCGGGAAAACCTGCCGGACTGGGTGTGCAAAGACCCGGACCTGGCCGTCGAGCTGTTTTCCTCGGTGCTCTACCGCAATAAAGGCGCTTATCTGGTCGGGCGTCTCTACACGCACGACGAGCAGTGGCCGCTGGTGATTCCATTGCTGCACCGCGAAGGGCGCGGTATTCAGATCGACGCGCTGATCACCGACGAGGCCGAAGTCTCGATCATCTTCTCGTTCACCCGTTCCTACTTCATGGTTGATGTGCCGGTGCCCGCCGAGTTCATCGGCTTTCTCAAACGCATCCTGCCCGGCAAACATATCGCCGAGCTGTACACGTCGATAGGCTTCTACAAACACGGCAAGTCGGAGTTCTATCGTGCGCTGATCAACCATCTGGCCAGCACCGACGACCGCTTCATCATGGCCCCCGGCGTGCGCGGCATGGTCATGAGTGTATTTACCCTGCCGGGCTTCAACACCGTGTTCAAGATTATCAAGGACCGTTTTTCGCCCTCGAAAAACGTCAACCGCGCCACGGTGATCGAGAAGTACCGCCTGGTCAAAAGCGTCGACCGGGTAGGGCGCATGGCCGATACCCAGGAGTTTGCCGACTTCCGGTTCCCCCTGAGCAAGTTCGAGCCCGACTGCCTGGCCGAGCTGCTGGAAGTCGCGGCCGGCACTGTCGAAGTGGAAGGCGACACGGTGCTCATCCGCCACTGCTGGACCGAGCGACGCATGACCCCGCTTAACCTCTACCTCGACAACGCCAACCCGGCGCAGGTGCGTGAAGCCCTGGAAGACTACGGCCTGGCGATCAAACAACTGGCGGCGGCGAATATCTTTCCCGGCGACATGCTGCTGAAGAACTTCGGCGTCACCCGCCACGGTCGCGTGGTGTTCTACGACTACGATGAAATCTGTTTTCTTACCGAAGCCAACTTCCGCCACATCCCGCCGCCGCGCACCCCCGAGGATGAAATGGCCTCGGAGCCCTGGTATTCCATCGGCCCGCTGGATGTCTTCCCCGAAGAGTTTCCGCCGTTCCTGTTTGCCGACGCCGCCCAGCGCAAGCTGTTCGATGAGTTGCACGGCGAGCTGTACAACGCCGATTACTGGAAGGGGCTGCAGGAAGCGATTCGCGCCGGCAAGGTGATTGATGTATTCCCTTATAAGAGAAAAGAGCAGCCATAAGCTGCAAGCGGCAAGTAAAAGCAGTTCTTTCCTGACTTGCCGCTTGAAGCTTGCCGCTCGCGGCTGCTTTTCTGCGACAATCCGCCCCCTGCATAAATAGATGACCCAAACGCACCTGATGACTGACCAAGCACCCACGATCGATCAACTGCTCAAGACCCTCGACCACGCCATGCTCGCCGACCGCCACCGCTTGCGGCGGCAGTTGCTTGAATTGCGCAAGAAGCCTGACGAGGAAAAGCTGGCGCAGTGGGTGGCGCGGATGCAGGCGTCCTGTGCCCAGGTCACGGCGCGGCGGGCCAGCCTGCCGGTGATTCGCTACGACGACAGCCTGCCGATTGCCGCCAAGCGCGATGAGATCAAAGCTGCACTGAACAAGCATCAGGTGCTGATCATTGCCGGTGAAACCGGCTCGGGTAAAACCACCCAGCTACCGAAGATCTGCCTGGAAATCGGTCGTGGCCAATTCGGCCTGATCGGTCATACCCAGCCGCGTCGCATCGCCGCGCGCAGCGTGGCCACCCGCGTCGCCGAAGAGTTGGGCACGCCATTGGGGGCATTAGTCGGCTATCAGGTGCGCTTTGAAGACCAGAGCGATTCCAACACCCTGATCAAACTGATGACCGACGGCATCCTGCTGGCGGAAACCCAGAACGACCGCTACCTCGAACGCTACGACACGATCATCGTCGATGAAGCCCACGAGCGCAGCCTGAACATCGACTTCCTGCTCGGTTACCTGAAAACCCTGCTGCCGCGCCGCCCCGACCTCAAGGTGATCATCACCTCGGCGACCATCGACCTGGAGCGCTTTTCCAAGCACTTCGACGATGCGCCGATTGTCGAGGTTTCGGGCCGTACCTTCCCGGTGGAAACCTGGTATCGCCCGCTGACCCTGGAACAGGACGAGGAGGGCAACCGTGTCGAGGATGACTTGACCGTCGACCAGGCGATCCTCGCCACCCTCGATGAAATCGCCGCCTATGAACGCAGCGAGCGGCGCAGCCCAGGCGACGTCCTGGTGTTCCTGCCGGGTGAACGCGAGATTCGCGATGCCGCCGAGATGCTGCGCAAGGCCCAGCTCAAGCACACCGAAATCCTGCCGTTGTATGCGCGCCTGTCACCGGCCGAGCAGCAGCGGATTTTCCAGTCGCACCCAGGGCGGCGCGTGGTGCTGGCGACCAACGTTGCGGAAACCTCGCTGACGGTGCCGGGCATTCGTTATGTGATCGACAGCGGCACTGCGCGCATCAGCCGTTACAGCTACCGCGCCAAGGTGCAGCGCCTGCCGATCGAAGCGGTTTCCCAAGCCAGCGCCAACCAGCGTAAAGGCCGTTGCGGCCGGGTCGAACCGGGCATTTGCGTACGCTTGTACAGCGAAGAAGACTTTATGGGGCGTCCGGAATTTACCGACCCGGAAATCCTGCGCACGAACCTCGCCGCCGTGATCCTGCAGATGCTGCACCTGCGCCTGGGCGAGATCACCGACTTCCCGTTTATCGAACCGCCGGACGGCAAAGCCATCAGCGACGGTTTCAATCTGCTGCAAGAGCTTTCGGCGGTGGACCGCAACAGCCAGCTCACGCCGTTGGGCCGCCAGTTGGCGCGTTTGCCGGTGGACCCACGCATGGGGCGCATGCTGCTTGAAGCCGCCAAGCTTGGCAGCTTGCAGGAAGTGCTGATCGTCGCCAGCGCAATGTCGATCCAGGACCCGCGCGAACGCCCGCCGGAGCGCCAACAGGCGGCCGACCAGGCCCACGCACAGTGGAAGGATGCCGATTCCGACTTCGCCGGCTTGGTCAATCTGTGGCGCGGCTTCGAAGAGCAGCGCCAGGCGCTGACCGCCAGCCCGCTACGCAACTGGTGTCGCAAGAACTTCCTCAATTACCTGCGCCTGCGTGAATGGCGCGATTCCCATCGCCAGTTGAGCCTGATCTGCCGCGACATGCAGCTGGCTATCAACCAGGCCCCGGCGGACTACCCGAAGCTGCACAAGGCGGTGCTGTCCGGCCTGCTCAGCCAGATTGGCCAGAAGACCGAAGACGGCGACTACCTCGGTGCGCGTCAGCGGCGTTTCTGGATTCACCCGTCCTCGGGCATCGGCAAAAAGCGCCCGCAATGGTTGATGACCGCCGAACTGGTGGAAACCACCAAGCTATATGCACGCATGGTGGCGAAGATCGACGCCGACTGGATCGAGCCGCTGGCCGGGCATTTGATCAAGAAAAACCACTTTGAGCCGCATTGGGAGAAGAAGCGTGGCCAGGTAGTGGCATTTGAGCAGATCACCCTGTTCGGGTTGATCGTGGTCGGACGTCGGCCGGTGCATTACGGGCCGATCGACCCCGTGGTGTCGCGCGAGCTGTTTATCCGCGAAGGCCTGGTGCGTGGGGAAATCCAGTCCCGTGCCAAGTGCCTGGCGGCCAACCAGCAGTTGCTGGAGCAGCTTGACGAACTGGAAGCCAAGGCCCGCCGCCGCGATATCCTGGCCGATGAAGAAACCCTCTACGCCTTCTATGACGCACGCCTGCCGGCGGAGATCCACCAGACCGCGACCTTCGACAGCTGGTACAAGGTCAACAGCCAGAAAAACCCGCAACTGCTGATCATGCGCGAAGAAGACGTGCTGGCACGCGAAGCCAGTGAAGTCACCGCCGCGCATTACCCGGATACCCTGCACCTGGGCGACCTGGCCCTGACGTTGAGTTACCACTTCGAGCCCAACCACCCGCGTGACGGTGTGACCCTGCGCGTGCCGGCACCGCTGCTGCCGGCCCTGCCGCCGGAGCGTCTGGAGTGGCTGGTGCCGGGGCTGATCGAAGCCAAATGCATTGCCCTGGTGCGTAATTTGCCCAAGGCGCTGCGCAAGAACTTCGTGCCGGTGCCGGATTTCGTCAAGGCGGCGCTGCAGCGCATCGAATTTGGCCAGGGTTCATTGCCCCAGGCGCTGGGGCACGAATTGCTGCGCATGACCGGCGCACGGGTCAGCGATGAGGCTTGGGCGGAGGCGGCTCAGCAGGTGGAAAACCACTTGAAGATGAACCTCGAAGTGGTCGATGGCCAGGGCAAGTTCCTGGGTGAAGGCCGCGATCTGGCGGAGTTGACCGCACGCTTTGCACAAGCCAGCCAAGCCGCTTTGGCCGTGCCGCAAACTGCAAAAAGCCAGCAACCGGTGCAGGCCAAGGTGTTTGCGGCGGTGGCCGAGAAAACCCAGCAAAACATCGCCGGCCTGTCGATGACCGTTTACCCGGCGCTGGTGGAGGACAATGGCACCGTCAAGGAAGGGCGTTTCTCCACCGCTGCCGAGGCCGAGTTCCAGCACCGCCGTGCTTTGCAGCGCCTGCTGATGCAGCAATTGGCGGAACCGGCGAAATTCCTGCGCGCAAAATTACCCGGGCTGACCGAGCTGGGTTTGATGTACCGCGAATTGGGGCGCGTTGACGCGTTGGTGGAAGACATTCTGCTGGCCAGCCTCGATACCTGCGTGCTGGAAGGTGAAGCCAGCCTGCCCCGTGATGGCGCGGGTTTGGCCGCCTTGGCCGAGCGCAAGCGCGGCCATTGGACCGAACATGCCGAACGCCTGGCGCGCCTGACCCTGGAAGTGCTCAAACTCTGGCACGGTTTGCAGAAGCGCTTCAAAGGCAAGATCGACCTGGCCCAGGCCGTGGCGTTGAACGATATCAAGCAGCAACTGAGCCAACTGGTGTACCCCGGTTTTGTGCGGGAAACCCCAGCGCAGTGGTTCAAGGAATTGCCGCGTTTTCTCAAGGCCATCGAGTTGCGCCTGGAGAAATTGCCGAGCCAGGTACAAAAGGACCGGGTGTGGAGCGGCGAGTTGGCAGGCTTGTGGACCCAGTACGAAAACCGCCTGAAAAAACACGCCCAGGAAGGTAAGCGCGACCCGCAACTGGAGCTTTATCGTTGGTGGTTGGAAGAGTACAGGGTGTCGTTGTTTGCCCAGCAGTTGGGCACTAAAGTGCCAATTTCCGACAAGCGCCTGAGCAAGCAGTGGAGCCAGGTGGAGCCCTGATTCTGACGTGGGTCGGGCTGGCTCACTTGCACATTAAAACGGTGCTTATCTGGGACGTGGCGCCAAATCCCGGCATTTGTGGCAAACTTCGCCGCTATAAATGCCGGGATCGTCGCACAGAGCTGCGGCGCGATGGAATAAAGCGTTGCCAGTTTGATGTCCGCCGCGCGGAATCGGACTACTTACAGTTTGGTACGACGGTACCAATATCTTCTGCCTGACAGATTTAGAGGAACGACCGTGCATAACGTCGTCATCAGCGGCACTGGCCTGTACACCCCGGCCAACAGCATCTCCAACGAAGAGCTGGTGCAGTCTTTCAATGCCTACGTGCAACAGTTCAACAGCGACAATGCCGCTGCTATCGAGCGCGGTGAAGTGCAGGCGTTGACCGAGTCCAGCGCGGCGTTCATTGAAAAGGCGTCGGGCATCAAGAGCCGCTTCGTGATGGACAAGGAGGGCATCCTTGATCCGCAGCGCATGGCCCCGCGCCTGCCCGAGCGCAGCAATGACGAGTGGTCGGTGCTCTGCCAGATGGCGGTCGGCGCCGCCGAGCAGGCCCTCAAGCGTGCAGGCAAGACTGCCGCCGACATCGACGGTGTGATCGTTGCCTGTTCCAATCTGCAGCGTGCCTACCCGGCCATCGCTATCGAAGTCCAGAGCGCACTGGGCATCGAAGGTTTCGGTTTCGACATGAACGTGGCGTGTTCCTCGGCCACCTTCGGCATCCAGAACGCCGCCAACAGCATTCAGTTGGGCCAGGCGCGGGCGATCCTGATGGTCAACCCGGAAGTGTGCACCGGCCACCTGAACTTCCGTGACCGTGACAGCCACTTCATTTTTGGTGATGCGGCCACTGCCGTCGTGCTTGAGCGCGCTGACCTTGCGACCTCCGAGCATCAGTTCGAGGTGGTGAGCACCAAGCTGTTGACCCAGTTCTCCAATAATATTCGCAACAACTTCGGCTTTCTCAACCGCGCGGCGGAAGAGGGCATCGGCGCGCCCGACAAGCTTTTCGTGCAGGAAGGTCGCAAGGTGTTCCGCGATGTCTGCCCGATGGTTGCCGAATTGATCAGCACCCACCTGGCGCAGAACCAGTTGAATGTCACCGACGTGAAGCGCTTCTGGCTGCATCAGGCCAACCTGAGCATGAACCACCTGATCGTGAAGAAACTGTTGGGCCGCGAAGCCACGGTGGAAGAGGCTCCGGTCATTCTCGATACCTACGCCAACACCAGTTCGGCGGGTTCGGTGATTGCGTTCCATACTTACCAGGACGACCTGCCCAAGGGCTCCGTGGCGGTGCTCAGCTCGTTTGGCGCTGGGTATTCCATCGGCAGCGTGATCCTGCGCAAACGATAAACATCGAGGTCTTGAATGGCGGCAGCGGACGACGCGCACCTGCTTGAACGACTGCTCAAGGGCGAGCAGCGGGCCTACAAGGACATGGTCACCACCTACCAGAGCGCGATGCGGGCGGTGGCCTATGCCATCGTCGGCCAGCGCCACGCCGACGAAGTGGTGCAGGACGCCTGGTTGTCGGTGGTGCGCAACCTGGCCAAGTTCGAAGGGCGCTCCAGCCTCAAGACCTGGTTGCTGACCATCACCGCCAACGCTGCCAAAGGCCGTTATAAACAGAATCGTCGTGAAGTCTTGCTCGACGATTTGCCTTCGCCCCATGGCACCATCGGGGATGACCGCTTCGTACCCGACGACGGCCACTGGGCCGTCGCCCCCTACGCCTGGCATCAGGACACCCCGGAAGCCTTGCTGACCGAGGACGAGCTGCGTGAATGCCTGGAGCATACGATTCTGAGTCTGTCGGAGTTACAAAGTAGCGTGCTGGTGCTGCGTGAACGCCAGGGCCTGGAATTGGAAGAAATCTGTAATCTTCTGACGCTCTCGCTCTCCAATGTCCGTGTGCTGTTGCATCGAGCGCGGCTTAAAGTCTTCGCCACGGTGGAGCATTTTGAGGAAACGGGCGAATGTTGACGTGTAAAGAACAAGTGGCGCGGTCCAGTGACTACCTCGATGGGCAATTGACCTTTCGCGAGCGTTTGCTGGTGCGTCATCACCTGATGTTCTGCCCCAACTGCCGGCGATTTATCCGTCAGATGCGCTTGTTGCAGGCGACGTTGAAGATCATGCCGCAAGCCCCGGTCAAGGATGCCGATGCGTTGGCTGAGCGACTGGCTGCCGAGCGGCGCCAGATCATTAAAGGCGGGTAAAGACAGGCTTGCGTAGGGAGTCGAACGGATGAGGGGCGACCCACCCACGCAAGGCTGTTGAAACCACCTCGGGCCGTCCTGGCCCAAGGCTTGTTACACACACATTTAGAACTTGGCTTCAGCATCCAACTGCAGGGTGTTGGTGTTGGCATCACGCTGGGTGCGGCTGGCGTAGTCGGCCTTGGTCAGGAAATACGTAGCGCCGAGGGCGAAGTTCTTGTCGATGTCGTAGCTGACCTTGAACTTGTGACCGCGTGAACCGGTGGTGCCGTTGGCGAAGTCCGAGTCGGTGAAAGCGCCAACGACCGCGTCACGTTGGGTATCGCGGTAGTTGTAGTCCAGGTTGAAACCGAACACTTTGGATTTGGCACCCAGCAACCAGGCGGTGTCCTGATCGGTCACGGCATCGTTGTTTTTCACGTACTGACCATAAAACGCCAGAGGCACGGCCAGGCCGCCGATATCGGCTTGGGCAAAGCCTTCGTACAGGCGGAACTGGTTGTCGGGCGAATTGCCGTTGACCGCCAGTGCGCAAGGCGTGGTGGTTGTGGTGCAGCGGCTGTCTTTATCGTTCTGGTAGGCGTAAACGCTGCCGCCCAGGGTCATTTTCAGGTTGTCGGTGACCGAGAAGCGCGTGCCCAGCTGGCCGGATGTCAGGCGCAGGTCGTGGCGGAACTGCACGCCGTCGCCGTCAACGTTGTCCTTGAGGTTGTAGTTGCCGATGCTGCCGAACAGTTCGGCGCTGCTACCCAGTGGGTACTTGTAGGTCAGGGCCAGACCTTCCGGGTTGATGTCGCTATCCCAGATCACGTCGCCCATGTTCACCCAGGGTTGGAGCATCTTGCCGCCGATCACGTGCAAGTTCTTGATCTGGTCCGGGTGGTAGTCGATGTAGCCGAGGTCCAGCCAGATCGACTTCTTGTCGAAGTAGTTGTCCTGGTCCTGGTTGGTGGAGCGGGCATCGTCGTTGCTGCCGGTGGCGATTCGGATGCCGGTGTCCACTTGCGAGTTGATTTCGGTGTAGGCGCCCAGGCGTGCGCGAATACGTTGGCGGTCTTTGTCACGGCCGCCGTTGTTGGATTCGCCTTGGATCTTCACGGTTTCCTGACGGAAACGCACGTCACCCTTGAGTTGGGTGCGCGCGGCCCAGGCCAGCTTCTGGTCGAAAACGCTGAGGTCGTTGGTTTTTTTCGCGGTGGCCGCGATCTGCTCGTTGGTCTCTTGTTGAGCTTGCTGTGCGATCTGCTTTTCTTTCTGGTCTTTGGCCAATTCCGCTTGCAGTTCAGTGTACTGCGCTGCAGTGATCTGGCCGTTGGCCTTGAGCATGTCGAGCAATTTAGCGTCGACTGCAGCGCTGGCTGGAATGCTCAGGGCCATCAGCAGGCCGCCGCACAGGACCGCCGCAGTTTTAGTGGAAGCAAGACGCATATCAATCTCCGAAAGTGAGGAGGGATGGCAAACCATCCAGGACACAACCGACCGATGACGGACGGAAAATAGCCGCCTTATAGAACCAGGCGCTCTAAAAAACAGGCGTCAGTATTGCGATCGTTTATGACGAGGTAGTGGCGAAGTGATTTCATCTGCATGACAAATTATTTAAGAATGGAACTAATTGTTTCGAGGTTTGTCCTTGCGGTTTCGAGGTGTGCCCCGCGCTGTGATAGGCGATACTCGCCAGGCTTTTACGCCCAACACCCGCGAGGACGCCGATGCCGCTGCAACGTCTGGACAGCTTGTCCGAAATTGCCCCAAATGCCTGGGACGCCTTGGTGCCGCATGCTCAGCCCTTCGTGCGGCATGCATTTCTAAGTGCGTTGGAGGACAGCGCCAGCCTGGGCGCGCAGTCGGGTTGGCAGCCTGAGCACTTGCTGCATTGGGAAGGTGATCGCTTGGTGGCGGCCTTGCCCAGTTACCGCAAATGGCACTCCTACGGCGAGTACGTATTCGATCATGGCTGGGCGGACGCCTGTGAGCGTGCCGGTATCGACTATTACCCCAAGCTGTTGACGGCGGTGCCGTTCAGCCCGGTGAGCGGGCCAAGGTTGTTGGCAGCGAATGCCGAGGACGGTTTTGAATTGCTTAAAAGCCTGCCGGGCTACCTCGAAGTTGAAGGGCTTTCCAGTGCGCACATCAACTTCACCGACCCACTGGCCGACAGCGCACTGGCCCGGCAAGAGGGCTGGTTGCAGCGCCTGGGCTGTCAGTTCCATTGGCAGAACCGGGGTTATCGCGACTTTCAGGACTTCCTCGATGCCCTCAGTTCGCGCAAGCGCAAACAGATGCGAAAAGAGCGTGAGCAAGTGGCGGGGCAGGGGATCGATTTCGAATGGCTGCAAGGCCATGAACTGAGCGAGGCCCAATGGGACTTTGTCTACGCCTGCTACGCCAATACCTACGCCGTGCGCCGCCAATCCCCCTATTTGACCCGCGCCTTTTTCAGCCTGCTGGCCGAGCGCATGCCCGAGGCGATCCGCGTGGTGTTGGCCAGGCAAGGGGCGCGTCCGGTGGCCATGGCTTTCAGCTTGATCGGTGGCGATAGCTTCTATGGTCGCTATTGGGGTTGCCTGGCGGAGTTCGATCGTCTGCATTTCGAGACATGTTTCTACCAGGGCATGGACTACGCGATCGCCAACGGCTTGCAGCGTTTCGACGCCGGTGCCCAGGGCGAGCACAAGTTGATACGCGGGTTCGAACCGGTGATAACCCGTTCATGGCACTACCTGCGCCATCCGGGTTTGAAGCACGCCGTGGAGGATTTCCTGGCGCGTGAGCGGGTGGGAGTGCTGGCGTATGCCGAAGAGGCGAGGGCAGCCCTGCCTTATCGGCAGGTATAAGGTGCCTCATGTCTCACAAGCTGAACAGGAGCGCCGAAGTCTGTAGTGAGCGGGCTTGCCCCGCGCTGGGTGGCGAAGCCGCCCCAATACGACCGTCGCGTTGTGTCAGGTAGAACACGGTGGCAGGTTTCAGGGCGGCTGCGCCACCCAGCGCGGGGCAAGCCCGCTCACTACAAGTCCTGATCATCCTTAACGAAAAACCCTGCCTTTAACGGCAGGGTTGAACTCGTTTAGGTTAGACCGTCTCTTCTTTGCCCAGCCAGCGATAAACCACACCGCCGACGATTGCACCGAGGATCGGCGCGAGCCAGAACATCCACAGCTGCTGGATCGCCCACCCGCCGACAATCAATGCCGGGCCGGTACTGCGGGCCGGGTTGACCGAGGTGTTGGTGACGGGGATCGAGATCAGGTGGATCAGGGTCAAGGCCAGGCCAATGGCTATGGGTGCCAGGCCCGCAGGGGCACGGCGGTCGGTGGCGCCGAGGATGATCAGCACAAACATCGCCGTCATCACCAGTTCGGTGACAAAGCCTGCCGCCATCGAGTATCCACCGGGTGAGTGCTCGCCATAACCATTGGAAGCCAGGCCGCCGGCCAGTTCAAAACCCGGTTTGCCACTGGCAATGAAGTACAGCAGTGCCGCGGCGACGATGCCGCCGATGACTTGGGCCACGATGTACGCCGGTAATTCCCTGGCCGGAAACCTTCCGCCCACGACCAACCCCACCGATACTGCCGGGTTGAGGTGACAACCGCTGATATGACCGATAGCAAAGGCCATGGTCAGCACCGTGAGCCCGAATGCCAGGGCCACACCGAGCAGACCGATCCCGACGTTGGGGAACGCTGCGGCCAACACCGCACTCCCGCAGCCACCCAGTACCAGCCAAAACGTGCCCAATCCTTCCGTAACGGAACGTTTCAACAAAGTAGACATGAACACTTCCTTAGTAGATTGCTCTATCTAGTTAACGGGTAGGTGATGCTCCTTGCAGTGTTACGTCAGGGCCATCCTGGTTCCTGCTTGTAGTACAGCAGGATTGTGGCCCATCACCCGTTCGATAGAGAAAACTGTCAGAATTGTTCGGATTTGGTGGCGCAGCCATGACCCGTCGGGGTCAGTCGATGCCTACAAAACCCCCTGTCTGGTGCTGCCACAAACGTGCATACAATCCGCCATGGGCCAGCAATTGGGCATGGCTGCCACTTTCGGCAATCCGGCCTTTCTCCAGCACCACCAACCTGTCCATTCGCGCAATAGTCGACAGCCGGTGCGCAATCGCAATTACCGTCTTGCCTTGCATCAGGGTTTCCAGGCTTTCCTGAATCGCCGCCTCGACTTCCGAGTCCAGTGCCGAAGTCGCTTCATCCATGATCAGAATCGGCGCGTCTTTAAGCAGCACGCGAGCAATCGCAATGCGTTGACGCTGCCCGCCGGACAGCTTCACGCCGCGTTCCCCCACATGCGCGTCCAGCCCGGTGCGGCCTTCGGCATCCGACAGCAATGGGATGAACTCATCGGCGCGGGCCTTGTGCACGGCGGCCCAGAGCTCTTCATCGGTAGCATCCGGCTTGCCATAGAGCAGGTTGTCGCGGATCGAGCGGTGCAGCAGCGAGGTGTCCTGGGTGATCATGCCGATCTGTTCGCGCAGGGTCTCCTGGGCCACCTCGGCTATGTTCTGGCCATCGATCAGGATGCGCCCGCCTTGCAGGTCGTAAAGGCGCAGCAGCAAGTTGACCAGGGTCGACTTGCCGGCGCCCGAGGGGCCGATCAGGCCGATTTTTTCCCCGGCCTGGATGTTCAGGTCCAGGCCGCCAATGATCCCGCTCTTTTTGCCGTAGTGAAAATCCACCTGCTCAAAGCGCACTTCACCACGGGGCACGCTCAGGCGTGGAGCGTTGTCGCGGTCGGTCACCGCCAGCGGTTGGGCGATGGTTTTCAGGCCGTCCTGCACCATGCCGATGTTTTCGAAAATGCCATTGACCACCCACATGATCCAGCCGGACATGTTGACGATGCGAATCACCAGGCCGGTCGCCAACGCAATTGCACCCACGGAAATCAGCGACTGGGTCCACAACCACAGGGCCAGGCCGGTGGTGGTAACGATCAACAGGCCGTTCATGGTGGTGATCACCACGTCCATGCTGGTCACCACGCGGCTGGCCAGCTGGGTCTTTTCGGTCTGCTCGATGATCGCTTCCTTGGCGTATTCCTGTTCGAAATGGGTGTGCGCAAACAGCTTCAAGGTGGTGATGTTGGTGTAGCCGTCGACGATACGGCCCATCAGTTTGGAGCGCGCCTCGGAGGAAATCACCGAGCGTTCCTTCACCCGCGGCACGAAATAGCGCAGCGCCAGGCTGTAGCAGACGATCCAGGTCACGAGCGGGATCATCAGGCGCCAATCAGCCTCGGCAAACAGCACCAGGGAACTGATGGCGTAGATCGCTACGTGCCAGATCGCATCCACCGCCGCCACGGCGGAGTCGCGCAGGGAGTTGCCGGTTTGCATGATGCGCTGGGCAATGCGGCCCGCGAAGTCGTTCTGGAAGAAGTTCAAGCTCTGCTTGAGCACGTAGCTGTGGTTCTGCCAACGGATCAGGCTGGTCATGCCCGGGCTGATGGTCTGGTGTACCAGCAGGTCATGCAAGGCGCCGAAAATCGGGCGCAGCAGCAGCGCGACCACGGCCATCCAGATCAGCTCGGCGCTGTGAATCTGGAAGAAGTCGGCGGGCGGGGTGCCTTGGGCCAGGTCGATGATGCGGCTCAGGTAGCTGAACAGCGCGACTTCAATCAGCGCACCGATCAGGCCCACCACCAGCAAGGCGACGAAATGCGGCCACACCTGGCGCAGGTAGTAGAGGTAGAAGGGCAGGACTTTATCGGGAGGGGCCGCGCTGGGTGCGTCGCGGAAGATATCGATCAGTTGTTCAAAGCGACGATAGAGCATTAAGTTTGACGCCCGCCGTGCGGGCTCTCCTTTCAAAGGTGCGCGCGGCCTTGTGGGCCGCGCGCGAAGCGGCCTGCCGGCCTCAGTCGATGCGCTTGGCCGACTTGATCACGACAGGATCGATTGGCACGTTCTGCATGCCTTGCTTGGTGGTGGTCTGGGAGTTGACGATGATGTCGACGACGTCCATGCCCTTGACGACTTTGGCGAACACGGCATAACCGGCGTCACGACCCGGGTCGAGGAAGGCATTGTCGGCCACGTTGATGAAGAATTGGCTGGTGGCCGAGTTCGGGTCATTGGTACGCGCCATGGACAAGGTGCCGCGTACGTTATGCAGGCCATTGCTGGCTTCGTTCTTGATCGGTGCGTCGGTGGGCTTCTGCGACATCTGCGCGGTGAACCCGCCGCCCTGGACCATGAAGCCCGGGATCACACGGTGGAAAATCGTGTTGGTGTAGAAACCTTTATCGACGTAGGCCAGGAAATTCTTGGTGCTGATCGGCGCCTTGACCGGGTCCAGTTCGATCTCGATCTGGCCGTTGGTGGTATCGATCAGCACGTGAGGCGCCTTGGCGGGTTCGGCGGCCATCAGGTTGGCTGCGAACAGAACGGAGCCGGTAAAGAAGGCGATTTTTTTCAACATGGGTCAGTGATCCTGGGTAGTGGTTTCGACTGTCTTCAGAAAATCGAGCAAGGTCGCGTTAAAGACTTCGGGTTGGTCCAACGGCGTGGCATGGCGGGAATCCTCGATCACCACCAGACGCGCATCGGGCAGCAGTTTTACATAGTTTTCTTTATGCGCCACGGGGGTGTAGTCGTGGTCGGCGCTGATGACCAGGGTTGGACAGGTAATCCTGGAAAGTTGTTCCTGTACGCCCCAGCCCACAATCGCGTCGAAGCTGGCGAGATAAGCACGTTTGTCATTTTTTGCCCAGCGCTCGGCCATCTTGCGGCGCAGGTCGGCCTGGTGCGGTTTGGGGAACAGCCGGTCGCCGAGCGCCTTGCCGATGGTCGCAAGGCTGAGCAGGCGCGCCAGGCTCCAGCGCTTGGCCCATTGCCAGTAATCATCGACACTGCGCACCTTGACCTCGGGTGCGCTGTTGACGATGCACAGGCTCCTGACCCGGCCGGGTTCGTCCACTGCCAGCTGGAAGGCAATCATACCGCCCATGGACAAGCCGACCACATGAGCGGGTGGCAGGTCCAGGTGTTCGATCAGGGCGATCAGGTCAAAGGTGAAGCCTGCGATGCTATAGCGCTCACGGGGTTTGTCGGAACGCCCGTGACCGCGTACATCCACCACGATCAGGCGGTAATGCCTGGCCAGCACCGGGACCTGCAATTCCCAGTCCTGGCTGCTGGAGCCCAGGCCGTGGATCAGGATCAGCGGTGCGCCGTGACCATATTCCTCGTAGTGCAGGCTGCAGCCTTCGTGGTCGAACCAGGGCATGCATAAACTCCGTTTCAGGCTTGCCGTGGGGCGGCGAAAGGCGCATCCAGAGGGGCCGTGTCAAAAGTGCGCAGCAGTTCCACGAGGATCTGCGTGGCCGGCCCCAGGGGTTTGTCCTTGTTTGAGTAAAGGTAGAACGTGGGGTTGCGGCTGCCGCCTTTTTCCAGGGGTAGCTGCTTGAGCAGGCCGTCCCTGAGTTCACGTTCGATCAGGTGTCGGGGCAGCCAGGCGAAGCCCAGGCCGCTGCTGACAAATGTGGCGGCAGTGGACAGGCTGCCGACGGTCCAGCGCTGTTCAGCACCGAGCCAGCCGACATCCCGCGGCTGCTGCCGTCCGGAATCGCGGATCACCACCTGCATCTGGCTTTCCAGGTCGTGGAAGCTCAGCTCGCGGTTCAGGCGATGTAGGGAGTGGTCGGGGTGGGCCACGGCGATGAACTCCACGTCGCTCATCTCCGTGCCCAGGTAACCCGGGATGATGAACCCACAGATGGCAAGGTCAGCCATGCCATCGATCAGCAATTCTTCTACGCCTGACAACACCTCTTCGCGCAGGCGCACGCGGCAGCCGCGGCTTTGCGGCATAAACGCGGTGAGGGCGCGCACCAGGCGCGCATTGGGGTAGGCGGCGTCCACCACCAGCCGCACTTCAGCTTCCCAACCCTGTTCCATATGGTGGGCGAGGTCTTCCAGCTGGCTGGCGTTTTTCACCAGTTGCCGCGAGCGGCGCAACAGCACCTCACCGGCGTCGGTGAGCACTGCCTTGCGCCCGTCGATGCGCAGCAATGGCACCCCGAGTTGATCTTGCATACGCGCCACGGTGTAGCTCACCGAGGACTGCGAACGGTGCAGCGCTTCAGCCGCCTGGGCGAAGCCGCCATGGTCGACCACGGCTTGCAGCGTGCGCCATTGATCGAGGGTAACGCGGGGCGCTTTCAAGATGAGCTCCTCTTGTCCTAAGCTGGCAGCCTTTATGGAGACTGCCGAATGAGAAAATTCTGTTGTGTGTGGCTGGCGCTGTTGCCGATGAGCGCGTTTGCCTATCCGATCGACGTGACTAAGAAGATCGACGGTGTGAGCGTGGATTACACCGCGTCCGATGTGGACGGCGACATCAGTTCGATCCAGTTGAATAACTACGGCACGAATGACGCCGTCTGTTCGGTAACCTTTACCAACGGCCCGGAATCTCCACGTCGTCGTACGGTTACGGTGCCGGCGGGTAAAAGCACCAACACGACGGTCAAGTTCAACCGCGCCATTATCAAAATGCGTATCGCCCTGGCCTGCGCTCCCAAATGAGGCGACAGCGGAGCCTGCGCTTAGCAATACTCCGCTTATTAACAAATTTCTAGATGGGTTATAGCAGTTTTTTGCGCTTTTTTATCGAATGGGCGTTGTTTAATCTTTTCTCCATCGACTTACAGCAAGTACAGATGGAGCCTACATAGCCATGTCCAATGTTCTGATCATCGAAAGCAGTGCCCGCCAGCAGGATTCGATTTCCCGCCAACTGACTCAGCAATTCATCAGCCAATGGCAAGCCGCGCATTCGGCGGATCAGATCAGCGTGCGAGACGTGGCGCTCAACCCGGTTCCGCACCTGGACGCCAATCTGCTGGGCGGCTGGATGAAACCGGTCGAGCAACGCAGCGCCATTGAACAGGCGTCCCTGGACCGTTCCAACGAATTGACCGACGAATTGCTCGCCGCCGATGTGCTGGTGATGGCCGCGCCGATGTACAACTTCGCTATCCCCAGTACGCTCAAAGCCTGGCTGGACCACGTGTTGCGCGCCGGTGTGACCTTCAAGTACACCGCCACCGGCCCTCAGGGCTTGCTGACGGATAAACGCGCCATCGTGCTCACTGCGCGGGGCGGCATTCATACCGGCGCGACGTCTGATCACCAGGAACCGTATTTGCGCCAGGTCATGGCTTTCATCGGGATTCACGACGTGACGTTCATTCACGCTGAAGGGGTGAACCTGAGCGGTGACTTCCAGGAAAAAGGCATCAACCACGCCAAGGCGTTGCTGGCCCAGGTCGCTTGATCCGTTAATCGTCAGATAATCGCGCGGTGTTTATCTAGCTCCACGCCAACCCTTCAAGTACGCGTATCGAACCTCCCTTTGCACTTTTTGCTCCTGAGTGCTCCTGCCCGACTGCCGCTATAGCGAGGTCGGGCTTTTTTTTGCGTCGAGTTTCGTGCCGCGCCGAAAACCTTTAATGTCCCGCCCATTCGAAACGAGGCGCGCATGGGTTATCTACTGGTTGTCACTCTGATTCAGGCATTTTCCTTCAGCTTGATCGGCGAATACCTCGCCGGCCACGTCGACAGTTACTTCGCCGTGCTGGTGCGCGTGCTGTTGGCCGGGCTGGTCTTCATCCCGCTGACCCGCTGGCGCTCGGTGGAACCCGCGTTCATGCGCGGCATGCTGGTCATCGGCGCATTGCAGTTCGGCGTCACGTACGTGTGCCTTTACCTGAGCTTTCGCGTACTCACGGTGCCCGAGGTGCTGCTGTTCACCATCCTCACGCCGTTGCACGTGACCCTGATCGAAGACGCCCTCAACCGGCGCTTCAACCCCTGGGCGCTGATTGCCGCATTGGTGGCGGTGGGCGGCGCAGCGGTGATCCGCTTCGATCAGATCACGCCGAATTTCTTCATGGGCTTTTTGCTGCTCCAACTGGCCAATTTCACCTATGCCGCCGGGCAGGTGATGTACAAGCATCTGGTGGCTCGCTACCCGAGTGATCAGCCGCATTATCGGCGCTTCGGTTATTTCTACCTGGGTGCGCTGCTGGTGGTGTTGCCGGCGTTCTTGCTGTTCGGCAAGGCCAACTTCCTGCCCGAAGCGCCGCTGCAGTGGGGCGTGCTGTTATTTCTCGGCTTGGTCAGCACCGCGCTGGGCATGTACTGGTGGAACAAGGGCGCCTGCCTGGTCAATGGCGGCACCCTGGCGGTGGTGAATAACCTGCATGTGCCGGTGGGCCTGCTGCTCAACCTGCTGATCTGGAACCAGCACGAACCGCTGGGCCGTCTGGCCCTGGGCGGCTTGGTGATTCTGGGGGCGGTGTGGATCAGCCGGTTGGGCGCCAAGGCCCCCCATCGTCGCGTGGCTTAGCCGGCGCGACTCTCAGGGGCTGGTAAATGGCTGGCCCCCAACACCGCCGGCAACACCCCCGCCCGTAGATCATTACCACTCGGCTGCTGATACAGGCTCAGGCCGAACTCCGGCAATACCGCCAGCAAGTAATCGAAGATATCGCCCTGGATGCGCTCGTAATCCGCCCACGCCGTGGTGCGCGTGAAGCAGTAGATCTCCAGCGGCACGCCCTGGGCGGTGGTTTGCATCTGGCGCACCATGCAGGTCATGTTCGGCTGGATCTCCGGATGGCTTTTCAGGTACGCCAGCGCATAGGCACGGAAGGTGCCGAGGTTGGTCATGCGGCGGCGGTTGGCCGACAGCTGCGCACTGTGCCCCTGGGCTTCGTTCCAGGCTTTGAGTTCGGCCTGCTTGCGGCTGATGTAGTCGGTGAGCAGATGCACCTGGGTCATGCGCACTTCTTCATCGTCACGCAGGAAGCGCACACCGCTGGCGTCGATGTACAGGCTGCGCTTGATGCGACGCCCACCGGAGGCCTGCATGCCACGCCAGTTCTTGAACGACTCGGACATCAATCGCCAGGTGGGGATCGAGACGATGGTCTTGTCGAAATTCTGCACCTTGACCGTGTGCAGGGTGATATCCACCACATCACCATCGGCGCCTACTTGAGGCATTTCGATCCAGTCGCCGACCCTCAGCATGTCGTTGCTGGTCAGTTGCACGCTGGCGACGAACGACAGCAGGGTGTCCTTGTACACCAACAGAATCACCGCCGACATGGCGCCAAGCCCGGACAGCAGTAACAGCGGTGAACGGTCGATCAGTGTGGCGACGATGATGATCGCGGCAAATACGAACAGCACCATCTTCGCCAATTGCACATAACCCTTGATCGAGCGGGTGCGCGCATGTTCGGTACGGGCGTAGATGTCCAGCAGGGCGTTGAGCAGGGCGCTCACGGCCAGCGTCATGAACAGGATGGTGAACGCCAGCGCCACGTTGCCGATAAACAGGGCGGCGGTCTTGCTCAGGTCCGGCACGAGATACAGGCCGAACTGGACCACCAGTGACGGCGTCATCTGTGCCAGGCGGTGGAAGACTTTGTTATGGCGAAAGTCGTTGAGCCAATGCAGTGCCGGCTGGCGCCCGAGCATTTTGACCGCATGCAGGATGAGGTAGCGCGCAACCCGCCCGACCAGCAAGGCGGCTACTAGCAGCACCAGCAGACCGAGGCCGGCGTGCAGCATCGGATGTTCGTCGAGGGTGCCCCAGAGGCCTTGGACGTTGAGCCAGAGCTGTTTGATATCCATGGGTAAAACCGATTCCTCTAAATGCAAGACGGGGCCGATTAGAGCATTTAACGGCGACAATGTTGGCTTTATGGACAAAAGCTCTAACAAAAAAGCAGCTGATTAGCCCCGTTCGCGTAAAGAAACTCGGTTTGGGCGCCCGAAACCGTTACCCTATGCAGCTGATATTTTGTATTTCTTCGAGGTAGCACCCGTGTTTTCCCAATTCGCCCTGCACGAACGCCTGCTCAAAGCCGTGGCCGAGCTTAAATTTGTCGAGCCTACGCCGGTGCAAGCAGCGGCCATCCCGCTCGCGCTCGAAGGGCGTGACCTGCGGGTGACGGCTCAAACCGGCAGCGGCAAGACCGCCGCTTTCGTCCTGCCGGTACTGAACCGCCTGATCGGCCCGGCCAAAGTTCGCGTCAGTATCAAGACCCTGATCCTGCTGCCGACCCGTGAGCTGGCCCAGCAGACCTTGAAGGAAGTGGAACGTTTCTCGCAATTCACCTTCATCAAGTCCGGCATCATTACCGGCGGCGAAGACTTCAAGGTCCAGGCCGCCATGCTGCGCAAGGTGCCGGACATCCTGATCGGCACCCCGGGCCGCATGATCGAGCAACTCAACGCCGGCAACCTCGACCTCAAGGAAGTCGAAGTGCTGGTGCTCGACGAAGCCGACCGCATGCTCGACATGGGCTTTGCCGATGATGTGCAGCGCCTGGTGGGCGAGTGCGTCAATCGCCAGCAGACCATGCTGTTCTCCGCCACCACCGGTGGCTCGACCCTGCGCGACATGGTCGCCCAGGTGTTGAAAAACCCTGAGCACCTGCAGGTCAACAACGTCAGCGACCTGAACGCGACCACGCGTCAGCAGATCGTCACCGCCGACCACAATGTGCACAAAGAGCAGATCCTCAACTGGCTGCTGGCCAACGAGACCTATCAGAAGGCCATCGTGTTCACCAACACCCGTGCTGCCGCCGACCGTATCTATGGCCGCCTGGTGGCCCAGGAATACAAGGCGTTCGTGCTGCACGGCGAGAAAGACCAGAAGGACCGCAAACTGGCCATCGACCGTCTCAAGGCCGGCGGCGTGAAAATCCTCGTGGCCACCGACGTTGCCGCCCGTGGCCTGGATGTCGACGGCCTGGACCTGGTGATCAACTTCGACATGCCCCGCAGCGGCGACGAATACGTGCACCGTATCGGCCGTACCGGGCGTGCCGGTAACGATGGTTTGGCGATCTCGCTGATCTGCCACGGCGACTGGAACCTGATGTCGAGCATTGAACGCTACCTGAAGCAGTCGTTCGAGCGTCGTACCATCAAGGAAGTCAAAGGCACCTACACCGGTCCGAAGAAGGTCAAGGCGTCGGGCAAGGCTGTCGGAGTGAAGAAGAAAAAAACCGACGCCAAGGGCGACAAGAAGAAGACTGGCGCCAAGTCGCCGACCAAGCGCAGGATCGCCAACCGGCCGAAGACCGACAACCTGTCGCTCGTCAGCAAGGACGGCATGGCTCCGCTCAAGCGCCGCAAGCCAGAAGCGCCATCTGCCGAGTAAGGCAGGGGTGATATGAAAAAACCGGACATTGTCCGGTTTTTTTATGGCCTCAGTTTTTGCTTTTGGCGGCGGCCTCTTCCAGATCCTTGAGGCGTTGATCGATCAGTTGGCACTTGTCGGGCAAGTCGGCCGCGGTGGTGTCCACGTCCATTTTCTTCAGCTCGGCGTTGATTTGCTCGGCCTTGGCCGGGTTTTGCTGTGTCAGCTGGGTGACTTCCCGGGCCAGTTGTTCGCGCTTGGCGGTGGCCTCTTCGGGAGTGCAGGCCCAGGCGGGCAGGGCGGACAGCAGCGTGGCGGCAATCGCCAGTTTTATCAGGGCATTCATGGTCGGACCTCCTTGGCAGTGATGTTCAGTGGAGGTGACGGGGGCGTGGAAAGTTCATAGAAATGACGCCTGTCTACTCAGCTGAACGGCCGCTGACGTGGCCTGTCACACCTTTTGACGGGCTACTTTCCATCGGCCTGCGGGAGGAATCAGGATGACGACTTACAACTGGGATCTGATCGAACGTCTGCTGCATGAAGTACAGAACGGCGAAGGTAGCTTCGCCCCACGCATATACGCCGAGCAGGAGGCGGCCGAGAAGGCGACGGCGGGTGAGCCTACCGGCAATCTGGATGCGCTGAAAAGGACCGCCGCGGACTACGAGGCGCTGCTGTTCAAGCGTGGTTTTATTGAGTCGCGCCCGGAGGAGGAGGGCGGCAATGGCGAAAACTTCATCCTGACCGCGCTCGGTGCGCAGTTGCTGGCGTTGATCGACAGTTCGATCCCGGGCAATGACCACCCGCGCCAGGTACTCGACGAGCAGCCTGATGCACTGGACCCGGCAACCTTTGCCACCGTTGCGTCCAAGGCTCAGATCGCCTGATGCCCAACGCCCGCGCCGCTGTGGGGTGTCGGGCGAAACTGTCAGATCGGTAATCTGCCGCTAAGGTGGCTGACAGCCGTGCGTGCCTAATCTGCTGCCATTCAACGTATGGAATTGATTTGGCATGCACTCCAAAACCACCCGACGAACATTCGTCAAAGGCCTGGCCGCCGGCGGCTTGCTGGGCGGCCTCGGGCTCTGGCGCACCCCGGTCTGGGCGTTGGCCAGCCCCGGCCAGCCCAGCGTGCTCGCGGGCACGCAATTTGATCTGTTTATCGACCAGTCGCCGGTCAACCTCACAGGCCGCGATCGCACCGCGCTGACGATCAACGGCAGCCTGCCCGGCCCGCTGTTGCGCTGGCGCGAGGGCGACACCGTGACCCTGCGCGTGAAAAACCGCCTGGCTGAGCCGACGTCGATCCACTGGCACGGCATTCTCCTGCCGTCGAACATGGATGGTGTGCCGGGCCTGAGCTTCCAGGGCATCGAGCCGGGTGGCGTGTTTGTCTATCGGTTCACGGTCAAGCAGCACGGCACGTACTGGTACCACAGTCATTCCGGGTTCCAGGAGCAAACGGGGGTGTATGGCCCGCTGGTGATCGATCCCAAGGTGCCCGAGACGTTCAGCTACCAGCGCGATTACGTGGTGATGCTGTCGGACTGGACCGATGAAGACCCCGTTGCGCTGATGAAAACTCTCAAGAAACAGTCGGATTACTACAACCGGCACAAGCCGACCGTGGGCGATTTTGTACGGGATGTGGGCAAGCAGGGTTGGTCAGCGACCGTCGACGATCGCTTGATGTGGGCACAGATGAAGATGAACCCTACGGACCTGGCCGACGTCAGTGGCCAGACCTACACCTATCTGCTCAACGGCCAGCCTCCCGGACGCAATTGGACTGGCGTGTTTCAGGCGGGGGAAACGATTCGGCTGCGCTTTATCAACGGCTCGGCGATGAGCTATTTCGATGTGCGCATCCCGGGGCTGAAGATGACTGTGATTGCCGCTGATGGCCAGCCGGTGCAGCCGGTGAGTGTCGACGAGTTCCGCATTGCCGTGGCAGAGACTTTCGACGTGCTGGTCGAGCCGACGGCGCCAGCCTATACGCTGTTTGCCCAATCGATGGACCGCAGCGGCTACGCCCGCGGCACCCTGGCTTGTCAGCCAGGGGCGATTGCCTCAGTCCCGGAGTTGGATCCGCGCCCCTGGATCACCATGGGTGATATGGGCATGGGCGGTATGGATCACGGTGCCATGGCGGATATGCCGGGTATGGAAGGCATGGACCACAGTGCGATGCCGATGCAGGCCCACCCCGCCAGCGAGCAGGACAACCCGTTGGTGGATATGCAAGCCATGAACCCGGTCCCCAAGCTCGATGACCCCGGCATTGGCCTGCGTAACAACGGCCGGCGTGTTCTGACTTACGCCGACCTGCGCAGTACCTTCGAAGATCCTGACGGCCGCGACCCCAGCCGCACCCTTGAGTTACACCTCACCGGGCATATGGAGAAGTTCGCCTGGTCGTTCAATGGGGTGAAGTTTTCCGATGCCGAGCCTTTGCAATTGACTTATGGCGAGCGGGTCCGACTGGTGTTGGTCAACGACACCATGATGAGCCATCCCATTCACCTGCATGGCCTCTGGAGTGACCTGGAAGACGAAAACGGCCAGTTCCAGGTACGCAAACATACTGTCGACATGCCGCCGGGCTCCCGGCGCAGCTACCGCGTAACCGCTGATGCGCTGGGGCGATGGGCCTATCACTGCCATCTGCTGTACCACATGGAGATGGGCATGTTCCGCGAGGTGCGTGTACATGAATGAGCAAGCGAGCATGAGCCGGCGTGTTTTATGGGCGTTCATCGGGTTGGCGTTCAGCCCGCTGACCCTGGCGGATGAGTTTCAAGGCATGAGCCCGGCGATACCCGCGCTCAGCGAGAGCCGCACGCCGATCCCGACCTTGACCGACGCTGATCGCGCCGCGGTATACAACACTCCCGGTGGGCACAAGGTTCACGACAGTGCGATCAACTCACTGTTGCTGATCAACCAGTTGGAATGGCAAGACGGTGACGGCGAGGGTGCGCTGAACTGGGATATCAAGGGTTGGGTCGGCGGCGACATCGACCGCCTGTGGTTGCGCAGTGAAGGCGAGCGCAGTGCCGGTCGTACTGAAAGCGCCGAAGCCCAGGTGCTGTGGGGGCATGCCATCAGCCCATGGTGGGATCTGGTGGGCGGTGTGCGCCAGGACTTCAAGCCGGGCGACGGGCAAACCTGGGCAGCGTTGGGTACACAGGGCATGGCGCTGTACAACTTTGAAGCTGAAGCCACGGTGTTTGTCGGCGAGGCGGGGCGTACCGCAGCCCGATTGGAAGGCGACTACGACCTCCTGCTGACCAACCGGCTGATCCTGCAGCCCACCGCCGAACTCAATTTCTATGGCCGTAACGATCCGCAGCGCGGCATCGGTTCTGGCCTTGCGCAGAGTGAGCTGGGCTTGAGGCTGCGTTATGAAGTCCGCCGCGAATGGGCGCCCTACGTGGGTGTCACCTGGAGCCGCAGCTACGGCCAGACTGCGCAATACGCACGGGATGAAGGCGCAGACACCCGTCAGGTGCGCTGGGTGGTGGGCGTACGCCTGTGGTTCTGACGCTTTACTCTTTCTATAACTCGCCGCCACGAGCGGCCTGGAGCCTTGCATGTCAATGTTGAAAACCGCGCTGACGGGCGCTGTGCTGTGGGCGGGACTGATCGCCAGCCTGGCGGCCTCGGCCCATCCGAAACTGTTGTCGTCGACCCCGGTTGAGGGGGCCAAGGGGGCGCCACCGGCCGTGATCGAGCTGCGTTTTTCGGAGAACCTGCTGACGCAGTTTTCCGGCGCCAAGCTGACCATGACCGATATGCCCGGTATGCCGAATTCGCCGATGCCGGTAAAAGCCAGTGTCGCGGCCAGTGCCGACCCCAAGGTGATGCTGATCAAGCCCGCCTCTACGCTGGTGACCGGTACCTATAGGGTCGATTGGCGTGCCGTGTCGGCCGACACCCACCCGATCCTCGGCAACGTGGTGTTCAGCGTCCAGCCATGAGTGAACTGCTTCCGGTTGTTCTGCGCTTTGCTCTTTATCTGGACTTGATGCTGGTGTTTGGCCTGGGGCTGTTTGGCCTGTATGCCGATAGCCGGCCGCTGGATCTGAAGTGGTTGCTGCGGGGGTTGGCGAGCCTGGGGGTGCTGCTTTCGGTGGCGTCGTTGTTGTCGATGACCCAGGCCATGAGCGGTGCCGAGGATTGGTCGACGCTGTGGCCACACCTGCAGATGATGCTCTGGCAGACCGAACTGGGCTGGAGCTGGTGGCTACGGATTGTTGCGCTGTTCGGGTTGGTGCTCAGCAGCCGCTTGGCCACTTGGTTCGGGGGCCTGGCATTGGTGACTCTGGCGTGGACCGGGCATGGGGTGATGCATGCGGGCGCGCTTGGAGTATGGCATCTGCTCAGTGACAGTGCGCACCTGTTGGCGGCGGCGGGCTGGGTCGGGGCATTGGCGGCGTTCGGTTTATTGCTGATGCGCAGGTCCGCGCCGGCGGTGCAGGTATTGGCACACACCTTGGCGGGCTTCGAGCGCGTGGGTGTGGCATTCGTTGCGGTGCTGATTGCCACGGGCGTGGCGAATTATCTGTTTGTGGTCGGGCCGAACCTGGATGGCATCACGGGTGGCGTCTACGCGATCCTGTTGTGTTTCAAGTTGGGATTGTTCGGCTTGATGCTGGGGCTGGCGGCGCTCAATCGTTCCCATCTGACGCCGTTGCTCCAGCGTTCGCTGGCGCAGGGCGACCACGCCGCCGCGTGTACAGCCTTGCGCCGCAGCATCGTCCTGGAGTTTGCGGCGGTGCTGGCGATCCTGGCTTTGGTGGCTTGGCTCGGGACGCTGGCGCCGACCTAGGGCTGCGTGCTCTTCAGGCATTTGAGCGCTTGAAAATCGGCGCGCACCTTGTCGATTTTCTGGGTGAGCTTCTGACGTTGTTGCACGCTGCTTTCGGCCATCAGGTCGACGATCAGGCTGCGCGCTGCCGCTTCTGTTTGTGTATAGGCGGTGCGGTACTGCGGGGTCCAAAGGCTTTCGCGGTTCACCAGCAATTGCTCGATCTTCTGCGGGAAGTCGGCGTTGCGGCGTTGTTGCAGGGCCTCGATAAATTGCGCCTGCCAGCGCGCGCGGTTGTCGATCCAGGCTTGGTTCTGCGGGCCCAATGCGATGGACCAGGCTGTCACGCGGTTCTGCTGGCTGGTGCTCAACGGGCCGATCCAGGCGTCCAGGCGTTTGCTCATACGCTCGGCGCGCTCCTTGATCTGCCGCTCCAGCGGTGGCTTGAGGTATTCGTCCTGGCGTTTTTTCAGGTCCTTGGCAAAGGCGTCCTGCATGTCCTTGACTTGCTGATCATCCAGGCCTTGTAACAGCTCGACCGCTGACGGGGTGATTTGCCGGGCAATCTCGGCGATCGCCTGCTTGGCCTCCAGGGTACGCGATTGCAGAGCGGCGTCGCTGACCTTGTTGTCGTCGACCATCTGTTGCAGGCGGTCGAGCCAATCCAGGTAGCCGGGCAATTGCGTGGTGCAGTGCCAGGCCAGGTGTTGCTTGAGTGTGTCGTTGAACCAGCTCTTCTGCCCGGCGTTCATTTCCAGGTAGTCACTGAGGGTCCAGGGGATGATCACATCGAGATTGCGGTAGGCCAGGCCTACGCGATTGCAGCCGGCCAGTATCAGGCTCAGGCTCAGCAGTATCACCAGAAGTTTGAGCCGACGCAGCATGGGCAGGTCCTTGCGCAGTGGGGTTCATGCATGTGAACCCACGCCGGGCGCGACAGTTCAGCCGATTAATAAAACGACCGCGCAGCCTTCAAGGTCAACAGGCCATCGCATTGTGAGTTGTGTCCGGAATATGCCGAGCAGTCGCTGCCGCTGAGGCTGGAGCCGCTGTAGATCAGGTCCAGGTCGATGCCTTTCCATTCGCGCGAGAACTGTACCGACCAATCGTTGAAGCTGCTGATCGAGCCTCCCTCCACTGAGACCGGGCTGCCCAACTGATGCGTGGTGTACTTCATGCTGACGCCGATGCCGAAGGGCTGCGTGCCGCCGAGGTCGGCGAACAGGGTGCTGTCCTGTCGGTCCGGGTCGTTGCTCAAGGACACGCCGAAGCGGTTGCCCAGCAGGTTCAGGCCGCCATACAACTCCTGGCTGTCGAGCGGGCTGAGCTTGGGATGGCTGTAGTGGATCAATCCGACTTCGTAGCCCAGGGTCTGGTCGAAGGGGCGTTTGAAGCCCATGTAGGAATCGACTTCGAAGTTTTTGCTGGAGGACAAGCCCATGCTGGGGGAGAACTGGCCGAAATACAGGCCGCTGTCATGGCTCAGGTCCAGGCCACCGTGGAACGAGTCACTGCCTGGCGAGGTGGGTTTGACCAGGCCCTGGGCCATGCTGCGGCTGGGGGTGGTGCCTAATTTCAGATCGAAGTCGCCCAGTTCGCGCTGGAAAATCTGCGCCTCGGCCAGTGGGCTCGCCACCAGGATGGTGATCAATACAATGCAGGGTTTGAGCACGCTTCACTCCATAAAAAGCGAGGAGCCGTAACGGAAAAATCGGGCAAGTGCCCGTGCTAGACGTGTGCAAGCATACCGGCGAATGCCAGGCGGTGAGCCCCGTTCGTCGATTGGCACAAATATGGAGAAGGTGTTTCGGGCTCCAGTCCTAGCGCCTTGAAGGCAAGACGCTTAGGGACCAGATGGGTAGACAGGTGTTATTTCTTGCCCAGGCTGATCTGCTTGGACGGGCCGAAAGTCTGGCCGCTTACGCCCTTGGCAATTTGCTGGATTTCGCCACCGGACTTGAGAAACGCTGCAATCTGGCTGTTGATCGATTCGCTGGTTTCAACGGCGGGAGCTGGCTTTGCTTTGCTGTTGGATGCTTTTACGCGCATGGCGGCCACTAACCTGTAGAAAATTAACTTGGCCAGGCATCGTACAGGAAATACTTGACAATTGCTTGGCAAATATCCCCTGGGAATAACTGGCGCGGCGGAAAATAGCCGAAGTCTATCTATCAAATAATCGCCTAACTTACTGTTTTAACTCGAAACCATGGGGTATACGGCGCTGCGCATCCCTGGAAAAACTCAGGCGTTTGATCAGACGAGCGGGGCGTCGCCGCTGGAAGCCCGTGCCAGCCCGCGATTTTTCAGGCGCACGCGCGTGGTAGGCGCAACTCGGGTAGAATGCCGCCGACGTAATGAGGGTATTGGACATGGCTTTAGTCGGGCGCTACAACAGTTTGCAAGTGGTTAAACATACTAACTTCGGTTTGTACCTGGATGGTGCGCAAGACGGTGAAATCCTCTTGCCGAATCGGTATATCCCCAAAGATATTCCCAGTGAAGATGAAGACTGGCTTAACGTTTTCATTTATCTGGACAGCGATGACAAACTTATTGCCACGACTGAAAAGCCGAAAGTTCAAGTGGGCGAATTCGCCAGTTTGAAAGTGGTGGAAGTCAACAGCATTGGTGTATTCCTCGACTGGGGCTTACCCAAGGATCTGTTGCTCCCGTATTCGGAAGAAAAACGCCAGTTGAGTGCCGGCGATTACTGTGTGGTGCATGTCTACCTCGACAAGCACACCAAACGCATCACCGCCACCGCACGCCTGGATCGTTACCTGGACAAAACGCCGGCCAACTACCAGGTAGGCCAGGAAGTCGACCTGCTGGTGGCCGAAGCCACCGACATGGGTTTCAAGGCGATCATCAACAACAAGCACTGGGGCCTGATCCACAAGAACGAAGTGTTCAAGTTCCTGCGCCCCGGCAAGCAGGAAAAAGGCTTTATCAAAGAGATCCGTGCCGATGGCAACATCAGCCTGAGCCTGCAGCCGGTTGGCCAGGAAGCGGCGTCCAGCCTCAACTCGAAGATCCTCGCCAAGTTGCGCGAAAACAACGGCACCTTGCCGGTCAGCGACAAAAGCGACCCGGCGCTGATCAGCAACTTGTTCGGCGTCAGCAAGGGCAACTTCAAGAAGGCCATTGGTGCGCTCTACAAGCAAGGCCAGATTGTGATTCATGCCGATCGCATTGAACTAAGCTGAGCCCGGCTTGCTCTTCTGTAGGCGCCCATCGGCGCCTACAGAGGCTACATAAATGATGCGCAAAACACTCTTCGCTTACCTCGGCACCTTGCTCGCCTTTCTGCTGCTCGACGGCCTCTGGCTCGGCGTCCTGATGGGCCCTACCTATAAGTCCCTGCTCGGCTCGCTGATGCTCGATCAACCTCGCCTACTGCCGGCGGTGCTGTTCTATCTCCTGTACGCCGCCGGTTGTGTGGCATTGGTCGTGCTGCCAAGCGCCAGTTGGCAACGCGCCGCACGTCTGGGCGCGCTGCTCGGCCTGGTGGCCTACGGCACTTATGACTTGAGCAACTGGGCCACGCTGCAAGGCTGGTCTGCCGGTTTGGCGGTGATGGACATGGCCTGGGGCACCTTTCTCACGGCGGTCTGTTGTGCTGCCGGGTACCTGTGTGCACATCGGGTGCAACACTGATTGTGTACAGGATTCTTATGCACCGTTGCTGAGCGCCCCTCCTGCTTGTAAAGCCTTTGTAGTCCCTGTGGAACGCTGATTCAGAGGGATTGTGTGCCATTGGCACGTATTCTGCTGAATGCCTCGTATACAAACCGCGCCGCCTAACGTATGCACGCTGCGACGACAGCGCCGGCCGGTATTTCGAGGAGCCCAGCGATGACCGAACAACACCCCAAAGGCTATAGCCCGCGCCTGTACAACCAGGACCTGGGGCCTTTGCCGCAAAAGTGGACCTGGTACAACATCTTCGCCTTCTGGATGAGTGATGTGCACAGCGTGGGCGGCTATGTATTCGCCGCCAGCCTGTTTGCGCTCGGCCTGGCCAGTTGGCAGGTGTTGATCGCCTTGCTTGCCGGGATCTGCATCGTGCAGTTGATCGCCAACTTGGTGGCCAAGCCGAGCCAGCAGGCCGCCGTGCCGTATCCGGTGATCTGTCGGCTGGCGTTTGGTGTGTTCGGAGCGAATATTCCGGCGGTGATTCGTGGGTTGATCGCTGTAGCGTGGTACGGCATTCAGACGTACTTGGCGTCGAGTGCCTTGATCATCGTGGTGCTGCGCTTTTTCCCACAAATGGCGGTTTACGCAGAGCCGCATTTTGCAGGGTTGTCCTATCTGGGCTGGTTTGGCTTTCTCTGTTTATGGGGGTTGCAGGCCGCCGTGTTCTGGGCCGGCATGGAGTCGATCCGCCGCTTTATCGACTGGGCTGGGCCGGTGGTGTACGCGGTGATGTTTGCCTTGGCCGGTTGGATCGTATGGAAGGCCAGCTGGGCGAATATCAGTTTCACCCTGGCGGAAAAATCCCTGTCGGGCTGGCAAGCCTTCGGTCAGGTGATCGTGGCGACGGCGCTGGTGGTGTCGTACTTCTCCGGCCCCACACTGAATTTTGGTGATTTCAGCCGCTATTGCCGCAGCATGCGCGACGTACGGCGCGGTAATTTCTGGGGGCTACCGGTGAATTTCCTGGCATTTTCCCTGGTCACCGTGGTGATCGTTTCGGGCACGCTGCCGGTATTTGGCGAAATGCTTCACGACCCGATCGCCACGGTCTCGCGCATCGATAACAGCATGGCCGTATTGCTGGGAGCCTTTGCTTTCGTCACCGCGACCATCGGCATCAATATCGTGGCCAATTTCGTGTCGCCGGCGTTTGATTTTGCCAATGTGGCACCGAGCAAAATCAGCTGGCGGGCCGGGGGGATGATCGCCGCCGTGGCATCGATCTTTATCACCCCCTGGAACCTGTTCAATAACCCGCTGATGATCCACTACACCCTGGATATCCTCGCAGCGTTCATTGGCCCGTTGTTCGGGATTCTGCTGGTGGACTTCTACCTGGTCAAAAAGCAGAAGATCGATGTAGATGCGCTGTTCGATGACAGCCCGAGCGGGCGCTACTACTTCGACGGCGGGGTGAATTGGACGGCGGTCAAAGCCCTGGTGCCCGCGACGCTGGTGGGGGTTGCAATCACCTTCACGCCGGCGCTGCAGGGCATGGCCAACTTTGCCTGGTTTACCGGCTGTTTCCTGGGAGGGCTGTTTTTCCTGGTGCTTGCCCGGCGCGAGCAGGTTCGCTCGCCGACGCCGCTGGTTGCCGGTTGATCAGTATTACGCCCGCCAATATCAGGCCGCCGCCGGCAATCAGCAAGGCCGGTTGCAGGCCGCCGCTCCAGTGACTGCTCAGCGACGCCAGCAACGGGCCGCTCAATTGCCCGACGGCAAAGCTGGCGGTCAACAGCCCGGTGCTGCGCTGGTAGCCGTGGGGGGCGACTTCCCGCAAGCGTGCCATCACCAACTGCATGCAAGCCAGGAACGGTGCACCGCACAGCAATACGCCCAGCGCCAAGCCCCAGCCATTGCCCAGCAAGCAGGCGAACACCCCGGCCGCTTGTAGCCATAACGTGCTCATCAGCCAGTGGCGGGTGGTGTGCGGGTCTTTGCGGCGCAGGCTGGCGATCACCACGCCCATCGCGGCAGCCAGGCCAAAGCATGGCCAGAACAGATCGGCTTGCCAGGCGCCGTTGAATTGCGCGCTGGCCATTTGTGACAGGAAGGTCGCCGGAATGATGTAGCCCAGGCCATACAGGAAGTAAATCCAGCACAGATGCGCGATGCTGGCGTTGCCACCCGCGTGATGGACGTGGGCAACTGGCGCGATCGGCTGGGGTAGGAATGGCAAGGTCGCCAGCAGCATCAGCAGCGCCACGACGCCATACACCAACCACAGCGTTGCCGAGCTTTGCCCCAGACGGTTCGAGCCCAATGCCAGCAACCCGGTCAGCAGAATGCCCAGCCCCGGTCCGGCAAACACCAAGGCGCCCAGGCGTGCTCGCCCGGCGGCAATCGCCAGGGGCTGGCTCAAGCTGGTGATCATCACCAACGCCCAGGCACTGGCGACGCCGGTGCCAAAGCGCAGCAACAGGTGCGGCCAGAAGCCCTGCGCCCAATACGACGCCAGGGTCAGCAGCACGCAAAGCCACAGCCCGCCGTACATCCGACCTCGTACGTGGTGATGGCTGCGGGCGAAGATCGAATCCACTGCACCCACGAAGTAGCCCAGGTAATTGGCCGCCGCGATCAGCCCCGCGCCGGTCAGGTCGACCTGGCCTTCACTGAGCAGGTGGGGCAGTTGCGGGGTCAGCGCGAAGCGGCCAATGCCCATGGCCATCATCAAGGCGATAAAACTGGCGAGTAAGCGAATCAGGGGGGACATGTTCAGGTTTCCTGCAAGGCAGCGATTGACCTTCAGGCTAAATCGAGTTTACTTTCTGTAAAAATGAATAATATTGAGTAACTTGTTCAGTTTTGGAGAAAGGCGTGGAGTTCAGTCAATTGCGTATTTTCCAGGCCGTGGCGGAGGAGGGTTCCATCACCCGTGCGGCGGAACGCTTGCACCGAGTGCCGTCGAACCTGTCGACACGGCTCAAGCAGATGGAAGAGCAGCTCGGTGTTGAGTTGTTCGTGCGCGAGCGCCAGCGTTTGCAGCTTTCTCCGGCGGGCAAAGTGTTACTGGACTACAGCACCCGTCTGCTGGCGCTGCACGACGAAGCCCACGGCGCTGTGCAAGGCGGGCAACCGGCCGGCGATTTTGTGCTGGGCAGTATGTACAGCACTGCGGCGATTCATTTGCCGAAGTTGTTGGCGCGTTACCACAAGGCCTACCCGATGGTGAACCTGCAGGTGCAATCGGCGCCCAGCGGTGAGCTTTTGGAGGGTCTGATCGCCGGTCGCCTGGACGCGGCGCTGGTGGACGGCCCCATCACCATCGCTACCCTTGATGGTGTGCCCTTGTGCGAAGAACGGCTGGTGTTGATCTGCGAAGCCGATCACCCACCCGTGCGCGGCCCCCAGGATGTGGCGGGCCGCTCGGTATTCACCTTCCGCCGCAGTTGTGCTTACCGCGCACGCCTTGAAACCTGGTTTTCCCACGACCGTGTGGCCATGGGCCGGGCGATCGAGATCGAGTCTTATCAAGGCATGCTCGCCTGCGTGATTGCCGGTTCCGGTGTGGCATTGATGTCTGAATCCATGCTCGACAGCCTTCCGGGCAAGGACGGTGTGTCCGTTCATCCCCTGACCGGGCCTTTTGCCACTGCGACTACCTGGCTCATGTGGCGAAAGGGGATGCTCGGCGCTAACCTCAATGCATGGATTGACCTGCAGCAGGCAGGCAGAGCCGAGATCCTGCAAGACACGCGCGCGATCGCTTGAGCGATCCGTCAGGATTTAGATGAATTCAGTAATAGTTCGTTGTGTTTTCGTACAAGCAATACGTAAGACTTAAGGCTACTATCTGTAGGAAGCGGCGACAGAATTAGCGCCGACCCGCATTACCCTCAAAGGGGGGGCACCACCATGAAAGAGAAAATTCAGAACTGGCTCCATGACCTCGGCGTGGCACTCGGCTTGATCGAGCCGCCGCTGCAACCGGTGCCTATTCGTACGGATGATGAGCAACGCCGTCCCCGTCGCAGGTAAGCCCTGAGGCGCTCACGTGATCGTGGCCGTGATCATGCGGGCGTTGAGGGCGTGGGTCTTCTTCGGAGCGCCTTCCGTGCTCCGTATGCCTTACGCGGCCCCGTTTTTTATTATCGTGTTCCGAATGCAAGACCTGCGGCGGTCTGTTTGAGAAGGCTCGGTAGTAGCGCCAAAAAAAAACGGGCGCGACATCCGACGTCGCACCCGCTGAAGAAACCGCTTTAAATCCTGTTCCGTCTCAAACCGCCCGGGCTACCGATGCCTGGGGGCTGCGCGACAACATACTCACCACCACGAAGCTCACCAGCCCAATCGCCAGGCTGTAGTAGATCGGCGTATTCGCGTCCAACCCATCCTTGATCATGAATACCAGCGCCGTCACAAAGCCCAGGGTCATGGAGGTGATCGCGCCTGACGTGGTTGCCCGCTTCCAGAAGATCGCACCGATCAGTGGGATCAGCATGCCACCCACCAACAGGTTGTAGGCCAGGGTCAACGCGCTGATCACATCGTTGACCACCAGTGCGATGCCCAGTACGGCAATGCCGGTGAGCATGGTGAACAGGCGGTTGACCGCCAGGCTCGACGGTTTGCCGCCACGCAAGCGCGGCAGCAAGTCTTCGGTCAATACCGTGGAGGCCGCCAGTAAGCCGGCGCTGGCGGTGGACATCATCGCGGCCAGGGCCGCAGCAATCACCAGGCCGCGGATGCCATCCGGCAGCGAGGCTTTGACGATGGCGGCGAAGGCGTTGTTGACGTTGTCCAGGTTGGGGAGCAGTACATGCGCCGCCATGCCGATCAGCGCGCAGGCCAGGCCGTAGAGAATGCAGTAGAAACCGGCGAAAGTGCCTGCGTACTTGGCGACCTTTTCATCGCGGGCGGTGAACACTCGTTGCCAGATGTCCTGGCCAATCAGGATGCCGAAAAAGTAGATCATGAAGTAGGTGATGATCGTGTCCCAGCCGATTTCGGTGAAGCTGAAGTTCGATGCCGGCAGTTTGGCGACCAGCTCATCCCAACCGCCGACGCGGTACAGGCAGATGGGAAGCAGGATGAACATCAGGCCGACGGTCTTGATCACGAACTGCACGATATCGGTGAGGGTCAGCGACCACATGCCGCCGATGGTCGAGTACACCACCACCACGCCACCGCCCAGCAGCACCGAGACCCAGAACGGCAGGCCGAACAGCACTTGCAGTACGGTGCCAATGGCCAGGATCGAGGTCACGCCGATCATCAAGGCATAGGCCAGCATGATCACCGCACTCGCTTGACGAGCCATGGGGTTGTAGCGCTTTTCCAGAACCTGGGTGACGGTGAAGATTTTCAGCTTCAGCAGCGGCTTGGCCAGGAACAGGTTCAGCGCGATGATCCCGGCGCCCAGCGCGGCGCACAGCCAGAAACCGGAAATACCATGCACATAACCCAGGCGCACGGTGCCGACGGTGGATGCACCGCCCAGTACGGTGGCCGCCATGGTGCCCATGTACAGCGACGGCCCCAGGTTGCGGCCGGCCACCAGATAGTCCTCGTGGGTCTTGGCGCGGCGCATACCGTAATAGCCGAGCACGAGCATGCCGGCGGCGTAGATGAGTACGACGAATAAATCCAAAGCCATGACGGCGGTTCTCCGATTATTTTTTATTGTGCTGAAGGCGCTTGCTGTGGCGAGGGAACATGCGGTGGTGAGGGGGCACGCTCTCTTGCCACGACAGCCGGTCCATAAACCGAGGCCGGTTCGGGAAACAGCCGCAGCAAAGTCAGGTACACCACCGAGGCCAGCCCCAACGTCACCGGCAGGCTGATGTCGATGCCATCCGCCAGGTTGCCCAGCGGTCCGACAAACTGCCCCGGCAGGTTGACGAAGCACAGGCCCACCAGTGCACTCGGGATCCAGGCCCCGAGCCCGCGCCAGTTCCAGCCATGGTTGAACCAGTAGCGACCGCCGGTCTCACCACGGGTGAACACTTGCAGATCGTCCGGGCAGTAGAAGCCCCGGCGTACGATCAGGCCGATGATCATCATCACCATCCACGGCGTGGTGCAGGTGATGATCAGCACGGCGAAGGTCGAGACGCTTTGCACCAGGTTGGCGGCGAAACGTCCGATAAAGATGAATGCTATCGACATCACCCCGATCAGCAATGTGGCCTTGACTCGCGACAGCAGGCGTGGGAACACGCTGGACATGTCCAGCCCGGTGCCATACAGCGAGGTGGTGCCGGTGGACATGCCGCCGATCACCGCGATCAGGCACACCGGCAGGAAGAACCAGCTCGGCGCCACCGTCAGCAGGCCGCCGACATAATTGTTGGCCGCGATGTAGTCCGGCGCCTTGATCGCCACGATGGTCGCGGTGGCCAGGCCGAACAGGAACGGGATCAAAGTGGCGATTTGCGCGAGGACCACCGCCAGCATGATTCGACCTTTCGGTGTTTCACGCGGGATATAGCGCGACCAGTCACCCAGGAACGCCCCGAAGGAAATCGGATTGCTCATGGCCACCAGTGCGGCGCCGATAAACGCTGCCCAGAAACCCGGCTGACCCAGCGCTACAGTGCCGGCGAACTGGCTGTCGAAGGCCGGCGCAAACGCGAAGATCCCCAGCAGGAACAACAGGCTCGCCGCCCATACGGCGATACGGTTGACCCACAGCATGAAGCGAAAGCCGTAGATGCACACCGTGAGCACCAGGAGGGCGAACAGGCCATAGGCCAGACCCAGGGTCAGATCGGTTTCCGGCAGGCCAATCAGACGTTTCGCACCACCGACCAAGGCATCACCTGAACTCCACACCGAGAGTGAGAAGAAGGCAATCGCGGTCAGCAGCGACAGAAATGAGCCGACAATCCGCCCGTGCACGCCGAAGTGCGCACCGGAAGACACCGCGTTGTTGGTGCCATTGATCGGCCCGAACAGGCCCATGGGGGCCAGGATCAGCGCGCCCACCAGCACGCCCAGTACGATCGCCCAGACGCCGGCCTGGAACGACAGGCCGAACAGCACGGGAAATGAGCCCAGCACGGCGGTGGCAAAGGTGTTGGCACCGCCGAAGATCAGGCGGAACAGATCCTTGGGGCTGGCGGTACGTTCGTGGTCCGGGATCTGTTCGACCCCGTTGGTTTCTATTTTTCGAATACTTTTATCGTTGTTTTTATTATTCATGATCAGCTCCGATCACATTGGCTAATGGGGCGGCAGCCCTTCCGGCATAGCGGATAAATGTTCGTGACAGGCCAGCCACAGGCCCTCTTGTTGTTCTGCGCGCAACCGTTGCCGTCTGAAGACAATGGTTTCGCGTTCCTGGCTATTGAATTGCTCCCCGTTCATGCGCAGCTCGGTGGCCACGTCATGAATCAATATCGCCACGTCACCCTGCAGGCTGACGGTGGCGTTGCTTGAGGTGCAGGACAGCACCTCAAACCCCTCGTCCTGGCGCCAGCTGTCCCACAACGCCTGGTAGGCGTCGCGGCTGAGCAGTGGCTCGGGGAGGGTGTAGAACACAAAGGTGGCATCGGCCGTGAACGCGTCGAAATAAGCGGCGCGGTCATTGCGGGCAAACGCCGACACCAGGTCGGCGGCAGCTTTCAGCACGGCTTGCGTGCTCATCAGCGATGCGCCACGCCAGGCAGTACGCAGAGCATCTCGTACAGCAAGTTGGCGCCCAGCAGCGAGGTGTTGCCGGTGGTGTCGTACGGTGGCGAAACTTCCACCAGGTCGCAACCAATCAGGTCCAGGCCCTGGCAGCCGCGGATGATCTCGATCGCCTGGATGGTGGTCAGCCCGCCGATTTCCGGGGTGCCGGTACCGGGCGCCCAGGCCGGGTCGATGCCGTCGATATCAAAGCTCAGGTACACCGGGCCACCGCCGACTTTTTCACGTACTTCGGCCATCAAGGGGGCGAGGGAGTGGTGCCAGCATTCTTCGGCCTGAACCACGCGAAAGCCCTGTTTGCGGCTCCAGTTAAAGTCTTCGGCGGTGTAGCCCTGGGCGCGCAGGCCGATCTGCACCACACGGTCGCAATCGAGCAAACCTTCTTCCACGGCGCGGCGGAAGGTGGTGCCGTGGGCGATTTTCTCACCGAACATGTGGTCGTTGACGTCAGCATGCGCATCGATGTGCACCAGGCCGACCTTGCCGTGTTTTTTGTGGATCGCGCGCAGGATCGGCAAGGTGATGGTGTGGTCACCGCCCAGGGTCAGCGGGATCACGTCGTGGTCAAGAATCTCGTCGTAGGCTGCTTCGATGATGCGCACGGCGTCGAGCAGGTTGAACGTGTTGATCGCCACGTCGCCGATATCGGCCACCGACAGCGAGTCGAATGGGGCGGCACCGGTGGCCATGTTGTAGGGGCGGATCATCACTGATTCGGCGCGGATTTCACGCGGCCCGAAGCGTGTGCCGGCACGCAGTGAGGTGCCGATATCCAGGGGCACGCCGATAAAGGCGGCGTCCAGGCCCTGGGCCGTTTGCAGGTGGGGCAGGCGCATCATGGTGGCGATGCCGGCGAAGCGCGGCATTTCGTTGCCGCCCAGTGGTTGGTGGAAAATCTTGTCCACGGGAGTGCCTCATCGTTGTTTTGTTTATTAGCGGTCGATTCTGCGAAAAGCCCGTGGCGGGAAGAATCGGCAGGGGCAAATACTTAGTTCAGGTTTTTCTAAACTAATCCCCAGCGGTTAAACTCTCTGGGTTGTAGTGAGCGGGCTTTCCCCGCGCTGGGGGGCGAAGCCGCCCCAAATAAGGACGCCGCGGTGTGTCAGAAAGACCGAAGTGTCGGGGTTTAGGGCGGCTGCGCCCCCCAGCGCGGGGCAAGCCCGCTCACTACAGCCAACTGAACATTGTGGAGAGCTCATGGCCAACGCCTTGCCCGACTTGAAACTGCTGCGCATCTTCGTCAGCGTGGTGCGCCATCAGGGCTTCGCCAATGCGCAGCACGAACTCAACCTGTCGACGTCAGCCATCAGCACCTATATGAGCCAACTGGAGTCGGCGTTGGGCCTGGTGCTGTGCCATCGCGGGCGGGGCGGGTTCAGCCTGACCAGCAAGGGCGAGTTGTTCCATCAGGAAACCCTGCGCCTGCTCGGTGAACTCGAAGGTTTCGAGCAATACGCCGCCGCGTTGAAAGGCGAGTTGCGCGGCACCCTCAAGCTGGGCGTGCTCGACTCCACTGTCAGCGACAAGGCGTTGCCGTTTGCCGAAGCGATCGGCGCCTACAGCCTGGAACATCCGGCGGTGCATTTGCATCTGTCGGTGATGAGCCCGTACGAATTGCAATTGGGGGTGCAGGACAATCGCCTGGACCTGGCCATCGGCGCTTTTTCCAACCGCATGAGCGGGTTGATCTACATGCCGCTGTATCGCGAGCAGCACTGGTTGTATTGCAGCTCGCGGCACCCGCTGTTCAACGAGCGGCGCATCCCCGAACAAGTGATTACCCAGCAGCGCATGGTCGGCCGCGGCTACTGGAGCCAGGCGGAACTGGCGCGCCATGGCTTCAAGCACAGCGCCGCCACGGTGGAAAGTATGGAGGCGCAGCTGATCCTGGTGCTGTCCGGTGCTTACATCGGCTACCTGCCCGAGCACTATGCCCAGGCGTGGGCCGATAAGGGCGACCTGCGCGTGTTGCTGCCGGCGACCTTCGGCTACCAGGCGCCGTTCTCCATGATCATGCGTCGGGGTCGCAGCCGCGAGCCGTTGATCCAGACGTTCCGCGACTTGCTCAAAGCCCAGCTCAACCAGGCCTGAAAAACCATGTCCAGACCCCAATGTTCCCGTTGCCTCAGGCCCGCCACCCATTGCCTGTGCCCGTTGATCCCCTGCCTCGACAGTCGCACGCGAGTGTTGCTGTTGCAGCATCCGAGCGAGGTCAACCATGCGCTGAATACCGCACGCTTGGCGGCGTTGGGGTTGAACAATGCGCAGTTGGTGGTCGGCGAGGTGTTTGCAGATCTGCCGACCTTGCTGAACCCGCCCGGTTATCAGGCGCGGTTGTTGTTTCCGGCGGATGATGCCCAGCCTTTGCAGGCCTATGCGCCGGACGGGCAGCCCTTGTTGTTGGTGGTGCCCGATGGCACCTGGCGCAAGGCGCGTAAACTGTTGCACCTCAATCCGTTGTTGGCAGCTTTGCCGAGGGTGACATTGGCCGAGGGCGGTGTTTCGCGTTACCGGCTGCGCAAGGCGCCGGGGCCGGGGGCGCTGTCGACGCTGGAGGCGATTGTGCAAGCGCTGCAGGTGCTGGAGGCACCGGTATCGTTCGAACCGTTGCTCAAACCCTTTGAAGCGCTGATCGAGGGGCAGATTGCGGCGATGGGTGAGGAGGTGTTTCAGAGAAATCATGGTGATGGGCAGTCGGGTTAGCCCGGAGATCGAGGTGCGGCTATCGGGAGCAAGCCCCCTCCCACAGAGAATCGAGTGACACCATTGGAATGCGGTCATCTGTGGGAGGGGGCTTGCTCCCGATAGCGGTAGTACAGGCGCCCTTTAATCCACATATTCCAATAAGTAATAAACACCACACTTTGCGTGATATGGCCCGCCGGCCTTTCCCGGTATGATGTTCGCCCCCGCAGTCTGGATTGCGAATACGCCATGACCTTGCAGTACCCAACAATCGCCGATTGCGTCGGCAACACGCCCCTGGTCCGCTTGCAACGCATGGCGGGTGAAACCAGCAATACCCTGTTGCTCAAGCTCGAAGGGAACAACCCGGCCGGCTCGGTCAAAGACCGCCCGGCGCTGTCGATGATCACCCGCGCCGAGTTGCGCGGGCAGATCAAGCCTGGCGACACCCTGATCGAAGCCACCTCCGGCAACACCGGGATCGCCCTGGCCATGGCTGCCGCGATCAAGGGCTACAAGATGATCCTGATCATGCCCGACAACGGCAGCGCCGAACGCAAGGCGGCGATGACCGCCTATGGCGCCCAGTTGATCCTGGTCACCCAGGAAGAGGGCATGGAAGGCGCGCGTGACCTCGCCGAGCGCATGGCCGCCGAAGGTCGTGGCCTGGTACTGGACCAGTTCGCCAATGGCGATAACCCTGAGGCGCACTACACCAGCACCGGCCCGGAAATCTGGCGCCAGACCCAGGGCACCATCACTCATTTCGTCAGCTCCATGGGCACCACCGGCACCATCATGGGCAACTCGCGTTATCTCAAGGAGCAGAACCCGGCGATCCAGATCGTCGGCCTGCAACCGATGGAGGGCGCGTCGATCCCGGGTATCCGCCGTTGGCCCGAAGAGTACTTGCCGAAGATCTACAGCGCGACGCGCGTAGACCGCATCATCGACATGGCCCAGCGTGAAGCCGAAGACACCACCCGCCGTCTGGCCCGTGAAGAAGGCATCTTCTGCGGCGTGTCCTCCGGTGGCGCGGTGGCGGGCATGCTGCGCTTGTCCAGGGAAGTGGAAAACGCGGTGATCGTCGCGATCATCTGTGACCGAGGCGACCGTTACCTGTCGACCGGCATTTTCGACGAACCCAACTGATGGCCAAGCACGAAAGAGGCCTGCGCTTCCAGCCGACGGGCGGTAGCCGGGCCCCGCAGATTCCGGTGGGCAAGAAACAACGCCTGACCATCGAGCGCCTGGCCAATGACGGCCGTGGCATTGTGTACTTTGAAGGCCGTACCTGGTTCGTCAATGGCGCCCTGGCCGGTGAGGACGTGGAAGCGCGGGTGTTGGGCGCTCATGGCAAGATCGTCGAGGCGCGCACCGAGCGCGTATTCACCGCCAGCGAACTGCGGCGCCCGGCACCCTGTGCCCACGTGGGGCGTTGTGGTGGCTGCAGCGTGCAGCACTTGCCCCATGCCGAACAACTTGCCCTGAAACAGCGCATGCTCGCCGAGCAATTGTCGCGTGTGGCCGGTGTTGAGCCGCAGGAATGGGCGGCGCCCTTGAGCGGCCCGGAATTTGGCTACCGTCGCCGCGCCCGCGTGGCCGTGCGCTGGGATGCCAAGGCGAAAAAACTTGAAGTGGGTTTTCGCGCCGTGGCCAGCCAGGACATCGTCGCCATCGATGATTGCCCGGTGCTGGTACAGGCCTTGCAGCCGATCATGCAGCGCTTGCCGAACCTGTTGCGCCGGCTGAGCAAACCGCAGGCCCTGGGGCATGTCGAGTTGTTCAGTGGTACCTCCATCGCCGTGTTGCTGCGGCATATGGCGCCGTTGTCGGAAGCGGACCTGCAGCTCTTGAAAGAATTTTGTGCCTTCCATGAAGCCCAGCTGTGGCTTCATGGCGAAGGACAGCCGGAGCCGGTCGAAGCCGATGCCGTCTTGGGGTTTCGATTGGAACAGTGGGATCTGGAGCTGGCTTACCGGCCTGGCGATTTCGTCCAGGTCAACGCCGCAGTCAACGCGGCGATGGTCGCCCAGGCCCTGGAATGGCTGGCGCCACAACCCGACGAGCGGGTGCTGGACTTGTTTTGCGGGCTTGGCAACTTCGCCCTGCCACTGGCGCGTCAGGTGCGTGAAGTGGTGGCGGTGGAAGGTGTGCAGGCCATGGTGGACCGGGCGGCCGCCAATGCCGTCAGCAATAATTTGCATAACGCACAATTTTTTCAGGCCGATTTGTCCCAGCCTTTGACTGACACAGAATGGGCCAAACAAGGCTTTTCTGCGGTACTCTTGGACCCACCCCGTGACGGTGCCCTGGAAGTTGTGCGCAAGCTTGCGACCTTCAAGGCCAGGCGTCTGGTGTATGTGTCCTGCAACCCGGCCACGCTGGCGCGGGACACCGTTGAGTTGGTCAAGCAAGGCTACCGGCTAAAGCGTGCCGGGATCCTCGACATGTTTCCGCAAACCGCGCATGTCGAGGCCATGGCGTTATTTGAAGCGGGCTAGGATGCCCGTTTAATCCGACCGGCCTTGTAGTCTCCAGGGCCTGTGACCTGCCGGGGAGAGTGCAGTACAAGGTCGGCGATGATTTTTGACGCATCGAAGGTGCGTCGTAGGGAAGGTAAGCAAGATGGTACAGGTGAGAGCACACCAGCCGATCAACACCGACGGCAGTATCAATCTCGAGGCATGGCTGGATCATGCCGTCAGTGTCGACCCGGCACTGGACCGTGAAGCCTTGAAGGCCGCTTGCGAGTTCGCTCGTGAGTCCGAGCAGCAAAACAATGCGGCCAAGAACCTGTGGGCCGAGGGCACTTCGAGCTTTCGTACCGGGCTTGAGATCGCCGAGATCCTCGCCGATCTCAAGCTCGACCAGGATTCGCTGATCGCCGCCGTGCTCTATCGCGGCGTGCGTGAAGGGCATATCGAGCTGGCCACCGTCAGCCAGCGCTTTGGCGCCTTGGTCGCCAAGCTCATCGATGGCGTGGCACGCATGGCCGCCATCAGTGCCAGCCTCAGCCCGCGCCAATCGATGGTGATGGGCACCCAGGGCCAGGTGGAAAACCTGCGCAAGATGCTGGTGGCGATGGTCGACGACGTGCGCGTCGCCCTGATCAAGCTGGCCGAACGTACCTGCGCGATCCGGGCGGTGAAGACGGCCGATGATGAAAAGCGCAACCGCGTTGCGCGCGAAGTCTTTGATATCTATGCGCCGCTGGCGCATCGCCTGGGTATCGGCCATATCAAGTGGGAGCTGGAGGACTTGTCCTTCCGCTACCTCGAACCCGAACAATACAAGCAGATCGCCACGCTGCTGCATGAGCGGCGGCTCGACCGCGAGCGCTTTATCTCCGACGTGATGAACCAGCTGCGTTCGGAGTTGCAGGCCACCGGCGTCGAAGCCGATATCAGTGGCCGCGCCAAGCACATCTATTCGATCTGGCGCAAAATGCAACGCAAGGGCCTGGCCTTCAGCCAGATCTACGATGTGCGCGCCGTGCGCGTGCTGGTGCCGGAAATGCGCGACTGCTACACCGCGCTGGGCATTGTCCACACCTTGTGGCGGCACATTCCCAAGGAGTTCGACGACTACATCGCCAACCCCAAGGAAAACGGCTACCGCTCGCTGCACACCGCGGTGATCGGCCCCGAGGGCAAGGTGCTGGAAGTGCAGATCCGCACCCACGCCATGCACGAAGAGGCGGAGCTGGGCGTGTGCGCGCACTGGCGCTACAAAGGCACCGACGTCAAGGCCGGGTCCAACCAGTACGAAGAGAAGATCTCCTGGCTGCGCCAAGTGCTGGAGTGGCACGAAGAACTGGGCGACATCGGCGGCCTGGCCGAACAGCTGCGCGTGGATATCGAACCGGACCGGGTCTATATCTTCACCCCCGACGGCCATGCCATCGACTTGCCCAAGGGCGCCACGCCGTTGGACTTTGCCTACCGCGTACACACTGAAATCGGCCACAACTGCCGCGGCGCCAAGATCAACGGGCGTATCGTGCCGCTCAACTACACCCTGCAGACCGGTGAACAGGTCGAGATCATCACCAGCAAGCATGGTACGCCGAGCCGCGACTGGCTGAACCCGAACCTGGGCTACATCACCACGTCGCGGGCGCGGGCGAAGATCGTGCACTGGTTCAAATTGCAGGCGCGCGACCAGAACGTCGCGGCCGGTAAAACCTTGCTTGAACGCGAACTGGCGCGCCTGGGCTTGCCGCAGGTGGACTTCGACAAGCTGGCTGAAAAGGCCAACATGAAGATTGCCGAAGACATGTTCGCCGCCCTGGGCGCTGGCGACCTGCGCCTGGCGCAACTGGTCAACCTGGCCCAGCAGTTGGTCGAGCCGGAGCGCGGCAGCGAGCAGCTGGAACTCATTCCACGCAAAGCCGCCGGCTACAAGCCCGGCAAGCGTGGCGATATCCAGATCCAGGGTGTGGGCAACCTGATGACGCAAATGGCCGGCTGCTGCCAGCCGTTGCCGGGGGACGCCATCGTCGGCTACATCACCCAGGGCCGTGGTGTCAGCATTCACCGGCAGGACTGTGCCTCGGTGCTGCAGTTGGCCGGGCGCGAGCCTGAACGGATCATCCAGGTCAGTTGGGGGCCGGTGCCGGTGCTCACCTATCCGGTGGACATCGTGATTCGTGCGTACGACCGTTCCGGCCTGCTGCGTGACGTGTCCCAGGTGCTGCTCAACGAGCGGATCAACGTGTTGGCGGTCAACACCCGTTCGAACAAGGAGGACAACACTGCGTTGATGTCCCTGACGATCGAGATCCCGGGCCTGGATGCGCTGGGGCGGTTGTTGGGGCGTATTTCCCAGTTGCCGAACATCATCGAGACCCGGCGCAACCGCACACCATGATGTATTCACTCGACGACCTGCTGTACCTGATGAACCGCCTGCGGGACCCGCAATACGGGTGCCCGTGGGACATCAGGCAAACCTACGCGACCATTGTCCCGCACACTTTGGAGGAGGCTTATGAAGTCGCCGACGCCATCGAGCGCGGCGACTTCGACCATCTGCAAGGTGAGCTGGGCGACCTGTTGTTCCAGGTGGTTTATTACAGCCAGTTGGCACGGGAGGAGGGGCGTTTCGAATTTGCCGGCGTGATCGACGGCATCACGCGCAAATTGATTCGCCGCCATCCTCACGTGTTCCCGACGGGCGATCTGTATGCGCCATTGGATGTTCCGCGGTTGAGCGAAGAGCAGGTCAAGGAGCGTTGGGAGCAGATCAAGGCTGAGGAGCGCGCAGAAAAGTCCGATACACCGCTGCAGCTTTCCCTGCTGGACGATGTGCCCACGGCACTGCCTTCGTTGTCCCGTGCCGCTAAATTGCAAAAGCGCGCCAGCCAGGTCGGCTTCGACTGGCCCGCCGCCTTGCCGGTGGTGGATAACGTGCGCGAAGAGCTGGATGAAGTGCTTGAAGCCATGGCTGATAACGACTCGGCCGCGATCGCAGATGAAGTCGGCGACCTGCTGTTTGCAGCGGTCAACCTCGCCCGGCATCTCAAGGTTGACCCGGAAACCGCGCTGCGCAGCGCCAATGCCAAATTTGAACGACGTTTCCGATTTATCGAACAGGCATTGCGCGATACCCAGCGTCCCATAGAAGATTGCACCCTCGAAGAGTTGGACGCCCTGTGGGGCGAAGCCAAACGTCAGGAAAAGAACGTGTCCAACTGCGGTTGAGCAGTTGCCTAAGTGAGTAAGCACCATGAGCCTTTCCCTTCGCGACCAGTTGCTCAAAGCAGGTCTGGTCAACCAAAAGCAGGCCAAGCAGGTCGGCAAAGAGAAACAGAAGCAGCAGCGCCTGGTTCACAAAGGCCAGGCCGAGGCCGATGACACCCAGGCCCGCCTGGCTGCCGAGGCGAAAGCCGAGAAGGTCAAGCGCGACCAGGAATTGAACCGCCAGCAGCAGGAAAAAGCCGAGGCCAAGGCCCGCACCGCGCAGGTCAAGCAGTTGATCGAGACGTCGCGCCTGCCGAAGCTGACCACCGAGGATTACTACAACTTCGTGGATGACAAGAAGGTCAAGCGCCTGTCGGTCAACACCTTGATGCGCAACAAGCTGAGCAACGGCTCCCTGGCGATCGTCCACCACGGTGGCGGTTATGAGGTAATCCCGCGTGAAGCGGCGCTGAAGATCCAGGAGCGCGCACCGGAGCGTATCGTGCAGCTCAACATCCTGACTGAAAGCCAGGTGCCGGATGAGGATGATCCGTACGCCGCCTACCAGATCCCGGATGATCTGATGTGGTAAAGCCCTAGAAACAACAAACCCCGCTCAAAAGGCGGGGTTTGTGCTTTCAGCCAAGCGTATTACCAATCCACGGCGTAACTCACGCTGAAGGTACGACCCTCGGCATTCGGGTACGGCGCACGCGCGTTGGCCTGGGCGAACATGTTCTGGTAGTTGCGGTTGCTGAGGTTATAGATGGCCCCTTCCAGGCGACCCACCGGCAGCCTGACCGAACCCAGCAGGTCGACCAGGGTGTAACCCTGGATATCGCGACCGTTGTTGTCCTTGAACGCGGCATCATAGTCGTCCAGGCGCATGGCTTGCAGGCGCAGGCTGTAATCGTCGTGGTTATAGCCGACAAAGGCGGTGGTCTTGGCCGGGGAGATGCGTGTGGCAGGCAGGTCGATCCATTTACCGTTCTGCTGGGTCTCGCCTTTTGCATAGGCGTACGTGCCGCCGACGGACCACTGATCAGTGACGTTGTAGGTCAGGCTGGTTTCGATACCGCGTACACGTTCTTTCTGGTTGATCAGGCGCAACACGCGGTCATTGGCGTCATAGAACTGGGTGACGTCCGAGGTATTTTCGTACGCCGTGACGCTGGCCAGCCACTTGTCCCAGTTGCCGCGCCAGCCCAGTTCATAGCTGTCGACCTTGAGTGCTTGGGCATTGAGTTTCTGGATGTCGTACTGGCTGTTGACGTCCCGCAGGAAACGCTGGATATCCGGCAGGGAAAAGCCCTGGCTGAAGTTGACGAACACATCCTGGTTTTCGCTCAGGTGGTACACCGCACCGAGGTTGTAGAGGGTATCGTCATATTTCAGGGTGCCGCCCGGCAAGGTTGCCCGGTTGCCGGTCTGAACGATTTCTCCATAGGCGATGCTGTCGGCAACGTTACTTTCGATCCACTCGCGCCGGACGCCGCCGCGCAGGGTCCAGTCGTCGATGTCGTAGGACAGCTGACCAAAAATCGCCTTGGTGGTGGTCGTGATGTCCGGCCCCAGCTCGAAGGTGGTGCCGGTCTTGGTGTAGGTCAGACCATTGACCCGGTATTGATCGCCACGCTGGCGTGAGGTTTCGTGGTCATAGTCTGCGCCCCAGACCAGGTTGCCGGTCGCTGGGCCGATGTCGGGCATCTGCGTGTCGATGGCTGCACGCAGGCCGTAGACGTCCTGCACGCTGTTGTTATCGGAAACACCGGCGCGGCCCCGCGACAGGTCCGGGAAGAACAGCGCGTCGGCACGGCGCCAGTAACTTTCGACTTGCAGGCCCTGGCCGTAGAAATCCCTGTCGGTGTAATTGAGGTTGACCGCCTGGTTGTGGGTGAACGGTTGGTCGTCCAGGTCCAGGCCTTTTACCGCCACGGCGGTGTTGCTGTTGCGTGGGTCCTTGGTGTAACGGGTGTCCTGTTCATCTTTATAGTCTTGCAGCGACAGGCTGATCTTCTTGTCGTCATCCAGCTCGTAGCCGAAGCGGCCTTGAAGGTCGTAGGTATCGGTGTCCATGTTGCTGCCCTGGGACGTGTCCTGGGGGATGCGCTTGCCGTTGCCATCGAACTGGTCGTTGCGTTGTACGCCGTTGGCCGACACGTACCAATCCACCGGGCCCTTGCGCCCCGTGGCACTTTGGAACGCCTCGTAGGCGAACCCCTTGTGGCTTAGATTGTTGCCGGCGGTCATGCCGATCTTGCTGCTGAACGCGAGGTCTTCACCTTTGTTGCGCTTGGTGATGATGTTGATGATACCGCCCGAAGCTCCGGCTCCGTAGACGCTGCTTGCGCCGGAGATCACTTCGATGCGCTCGATGCTTTCCGGTGCCACGCTGTTGAGTTGGCGGAAGTTGTCGCGCGTCGCGTTCTGGGATACGCCGTCGATCAGGATCAGCGTGTTACGCCCGCGCAGGGTCTGGCCGAAGTTGCTCATACCGCCGCTGGACGGCGAAATGCCGGGTACCAGTTGCCCGAGGATATCCGCAACCCGTCGCCCTGCGCCCGCTTGCTGGCGGATCTGGGCTTCATCGATCACCTGCACCGAGCCTGGGATCGCGGCAATGCTGGTTTCACTGCGCGTGGCCGAGACGACGGTGGCCTGTAATTGCAGGTTAGTGGGCGCAGCTTCGGATGAGTCGGCCCAAGCGGGTGTACTGATGGAGCCGATCAGAGGCAACAGTGCTGCCCATTGCGATTTTTTCATTACCATGCCTTTCAATTATTAGAAGTATTGACAGAAAAAACGGATATCACGGATGTGCGGGTGTACGAGCGGATGGCGCGGATACCCAGGGCAGCCAGGGCGTAGGTGAGCGCGACCAGCCAGAAGCTGTGGGCCAGGCCGACCATTCCCATGCCGATGCCGCCCAGCAAGGCGCCGCACAGAGCGCCCGCCTTGGCGGCGCTGTTACCCAGGCCCAGTGCAAAACCCTGTTGCGCGGGCGCGACGGTGTTGGCGATCAATGTGTAGGCAACCGGCAGCAGCGCGCCTTGCCACAGGCCCCAGAGCAACCGGCTGGCGAGGAAGCCGAACCATTCGCTGGCGATTGCGGTGCACGCCAGGGTCAAGGCACAGGCCCATGTGACCCATTCGATGATGCGCAGCGTGTATGCCGGTGGGTGCCGGTCAAACAGGCGGCCCCACAGGGGCGCCGACAGCGCCAGGGTCAATGCGCTGGCGGCATAGCTGGCACCAATCAACCAGGCCGGTGCGTGTAAGACATCGGCGACGTACAAGGCATAAAACGGCTGGGGCATCATCTTGGCGGCCTGGATCAGCACGATGATCCCCAGCATCGCCCCAAGCCAGCCTTTGGGCAGGGCGGTGGGCGTGGACTTGTGTTTCGAGCGCACGCGTCGGGTATCGCCGGGCAAGAACAGGCTGACCACCGCACACGACAGGCAGACGGCCGTGGCGCTGTAGCAGAGCAGGGCGAACCCCGAGACATCCATCAGCCAGCCGCCCAATACGGGGCCGGCCAATGAACCCACGGCGGTCGCCGACTGCAGGCGCGCCATGATGTGACCGCGCCCGCTGGCGCCACAGCAGGCCAATGCGTAGGCTTGAGCTGCCGCGATAAAGCCGGCCAGCGCGCCCTGCGCCACACGGATGGCCACCAACAGCCAGGGATCGAAGGTGATGGCGGCCAGCGCCTGGCAGGCCGCTAGTGCGAGCAGGGCCCGAATGATCATGGGCTTGTGGCCGGTGCGGTCACCCAGGCGCCCCCACAGGGGCGTCAGGATCATCGCCGCCATCATCGGCCCGGCATATACCAGCGACGAAAGCAGGCCGGTGTAGTGGGCATTGGCGTCGCCAAGCAATTTCTGGATCTGCAGGGGCCAGAAGGGGCCACTCATTTCCATCGCCCCCATCGATACCAGCTGGATCACTACCAGCAGCCGCAGCGCTGTGCTGTTAGTGGGCATGTGTGTCGGCACTCAGCGGGTTCGGCAGGCGCCCGACGATATCCGCGTGGCTCTCCAGCAAACGCATGCGCATGAAGGACTTGGCCGGCCATGCCTGCTCCAGCAGCGCTTTGCGTTCGGCTTCCCAGCGTTGGGGGGCGACGACGTCGCGCAATTGGTCAAAGCACTGGCTGACTTGGGCCGCCAGTTCGTTCCAGAGCAGCGCCTGGGGCATATCGAAATAACGTGCGCTGAGCAGCACCAGTTCGCCCAAGTGGCACATGAAGACGGTGTGCAACAGTTTGTCGCGTACAAAGCCCGCATCGTCGTACAGGGTCATCTTGGGATCATGCAGCTCGATGTCCAGGCCTTGGGCGTGCAAGGTCTGGCGGTCGATGCGGATATCGCCGAAATCACGCAGTAGCAGGCGGCTCAACTGCCCGTCCGCAGCCATGACCATGAAGGAGTTCTGCTGGTGGGCCTCGAATGCGACGCCATAGCGCAGGTACATGCCGAGCAGGGCTGGCACGGCGATTGAGGCGTAGTCGCGAAAGAACCCGAGCATGGCGTCGGCATCGTCCCGGCCTTTGCTCAGGCGTACCCACTGCCTCAGCAGTGGCTGCCCGTGTTGGTCGATGGCAAACAGGCTGCCTACCGGAATGGCCAGCTCCCCCGGTTGAAGCTGACTCAGGGGGTTGTCACGGTAGAGCACGGCCAGATGGCGGGAATGTTCGTCATTGGCTGGTTGAGGCTTGAAATGCACACCGATCCGCTCGGGCACGATGCTCAGCACCTTTTGAATCGCGGGCTCGCGCGCCAGGATCGTCAGCAGCAACTGGCTGATGCGCGGGCCCATGCGCGCCGAACGCGGCGACACCGTGCGCTGTACGCTGGTCAGGCGCAGCGAAACAGGAAGCTTGACCATAGGGGTGTCAGCCCGGCCTTCAGGCAAGACCGTCCGGAAGGACATGGTGGGGTGGGCGGTGAACGCGACGATATCGGTCAGCACCAGCAGACGGTCACCTATCTCGTTGGCGAACAACTGGGGAAGCTCCTGGCGAGCTTGCCAAGGGTGGGCGGGCAGCGGCAGATAGTCGCTGGCTTCAAGGCCCTGGGCGGTGAGTTCGGTCACCAGTTGTTGCGCCGCGTGGGGAAACTGGGTTTGCCACCACTGCCAGTAATCCGCGGTACCCGCCAGCGTTTCGACGTGGGCGTACTGGCGGTGCAACGCACAGAGGATGACCGGGAAACGCGCTTCGAACTCGGGTGAGAAATCAATCACTTGATCGGTGCCCAGGCCCAGTTTGGTTTTGTAGTTGGGGTGCCAGGGGTGACCCAGCGTGCCCCACTGTTCAAGCACGGAAGTCGGGTTGGCAACGCTGGGTTCGTCCTTGAGGTAGCGCAGCAGGTTGGCCTGATGGGCCGCGCTCATCGAGGCGTGCAGCCTGAGGCTCCATTGCTCGTGAAACGCCAGGCACAGCGTGTCGTTGACGAAACTGTCGTCGATCTCGGTATTGAGGCGGTTCAGAACCTGCGGGTCGGCAGGCGTCTCGAGGGCGTCGTTAAGCAACGTCAGCAACTGCGAGGGGAATTGGATCTTCTGGTCCGCCAGATTGACTTGGCAAAGCGTGATCGGGCCACGCAGGTCCCAACTGGCCATGCGACCTGGGCGCAGGTGCTCGAAATGCAGATGGGCGTTATCGGACAGTGGTAGCCGGCAGTGACCTTGCTGGTCATAGGTGAGTGCGTTGGAGTCCAGCAGCCCTTCACGAAACAGGGCCTGGATCAGGCGTTGAAAGCTGCGTTGTGCTGCGGGTACGAGGGTGTCGATCAGTGTGTCGAGAGTTATACGATGAGCCAGAAATTGCGGAGCCGCCAGGGCTTCCCCCCAGCGTTTAAGCAATGATTGCTCCGGTGCACTGCTGTATTCATTCGACATGATGAACTCCCTTTGGTCATGTGGCGGCTGAAAAGTGCGCGAATATTATCGAGAATCATTACCAGTTGTCTATTTGTTGCTGCATACAACTGAATCGTTTATGCGCGATGCTGATGACCAAAACGAAAAACCCCGCTCGAGGGCGGGGTTTTTGGGCGGTAGGGGCCTCAGCTGCGTGGGCTGGGGGCCTACTCGAATTTCAGAGTTTCAGGAGCTTTGTGCCTGGCGTTTCATTTCGAGAATTTCGAGCTCGTTTTTATAATTGTTGGCATCGCTCTCGTTATGAAACATACCGACCAATACGTCTTGCTGATGGACATCCCAGATGTGAATCCCGTGAGCTACCGCTTCGTGGGACATATGTTCGTCGTCGCGTTCAGTTACTTTTACAGTCATCTGCTTGCTCCAATCTCTGGTTGATCTGCGGCAAGTCGTCGCAGGCCTTTGTTATATATTTTGTTAGCTTGCTAAGTAAACTGATTTTGCGCGCAACAATTAATTGCAGAAACTGCAACAGTCCTGCAGGCCGCGCAAATAGCGACATTGCGTCGCAGAGGCTGGAGTTTTATGACAGAAGTTTCATGTTGGCATCCGCCGATTGGCTAATCGACAGGCGAAAAAAAGCCCCGCATTCGCGAGGCTCTTCGTCGTGTCGTTCGGTCAGTTGCCTTTGACAGGCTTGCCGTCAACGGTGCCGTCCAACAGCATGATGTTGTATTCCTTGCCGTCGGTTTCGACCTGACGCAGGGCAACCAGGATGCCGCCCCAGTCCTTGGCGAACCACATTTGGGTGATGCGCTTGGTCTGCGACGGATCGCGCACGCGCTCGACCTTGATTGCATCAATCGAGCCGGCCTTGGTCTGGACTTTTTCCGGGCCAATCACGCGGAAGTCGTAGGTGTCGGTGTCGGTGCCCTCAGCCACGCGGTAGCTCATGCTTTTTTTGCCGGCAGCCACATCGCGTTGCAAGGCCAACTGATAGGTCGACTTGTCGAGCATGCCGCTTTCGAGGGTGACGTTGACCGGGTCTTTGTTTTCGAAGCCGGTGATCTTGTTGGTCGCGTAGTCGAAGTCCAGGTTGATCTTCTTCGCCTTGCCCAGGCCGCCGCGTTCGAAGGTGTAGCTCTTGGGTTGCAGAGCGTCCTTCTCAACCTTGATCACGCTGGTTTCGGTGAGGCTGGCGATCATCATGGACGCCTTGAAGTTCAAGGTCCACGTGCCATCGCTGTTGTGGGTGAGGCTGCGTTCAGCCGAACCACTCATGGGCAACTGTTTCCAGTCGGCGGTGTAGCTGGCGGAGAAAGGGTGTAAATCTGCTGCTTGCACGGCTGGCAAAGCAAACAGCGCAAAAGCGAAGAGCAAGGCGCGACGCATAAAATCTCCTAGGTTCGAATCAAGTGGCCGCTGGCCGCGAGTAACTGGCCGTCCAATAATGCACCCTGCGCACCAAGAATCAACCGACCCTCGGCAAACCAGCGAACTGCCAGCGGGTAAATCTTGTGTTCCTGGGCGTGAACCCGTTGCGCAAGCGTCTGCGCTGAGTCTGTCGACTCTACCGGAACCACTGCCTGTACGACCAGAGGTCCGCCATCGAGTTCCTCGGTAACGAAGTGAACGCTGCAGCCATGCTCGGTGTCGCCGGCGTCGAGCGCACGCTGATGGGTGTGCATGCCTTTGTACTTGGGCAGCAGGGAAGGGTGGATATTGAGCAGGCGCCCTTCATAGTGGCGCACGAAGCCAGCGCTGAGAATGCGCATGAAGCCGGCAAGGACCACGAGTTTGGGGTTGAAGGCGTCGATGAGTTCGATCAAGGCGTTGTCGAAGGCTTCGCGGCCGTCGAAAGCCTTGTGATCCAGGTCCCGGGTTTCAATGCCCGCGTCCCTGGCGCGTTGCAGGCCGTAGGCGTCGCTGCGGTTGGAAATCACCGCAGCGATGCGCACCGGGCTGTCGCCGGTGCGCGTGCTGTCGATCAGGGCCTGCAAGTTACTGCCGGTGCCGGAAAGCAGCACCACGACATCACAGGTCTGAGACATCAATGGGCCTTGAGGTTCTTCAGTTCAACCTGAGCCGCGCCTTCCGGGGCGGTTGCGATCTGGCCGATGACCCAAGGCTGCTCGCCGGCTTCGCGCAGTACGTTCAGCGCGGTTTCAACCTGGTCTTGTGCCACGCAGATGACCATGCCGACGCCGCAGTTCAGCACGCGGTGCATCTCGGTTTCGTCGACGTTGCCTTTTTCTTGCAGCCAGTCGAATACCGCAGGACGCTGCCAGCTGGCCACGTCGACGATCGCCTGGGCGCCTTTTGGCAGAACGCGTGGAATGTTGTCCAGCAGGCCGCCGCCGGTGATGTGCGCCATGGCCTTGACTGCGCCGGTGTCCTTGATCAGTTTGAGCAGTGGCTTGACGTAGATGCGCGTCGGGGCCATCAGCAGATCGGTCAGTGGCTTGCCGTCGAGCTGGGTGTTTTCGATGTCGGCGCCGGACACTTCGATGATCTTGCGGATCAGCGAGTAACCGTTGGAGTGCGGGCCGGACGATGGCAGTGCAAGCAGGGCGTCACCGGCGGCGACTTTGGTGCCGTCGATGATCTCGGCTTTTTCCACGACGCCAACGCAGAAGCCGGCCAGGTCGTAGTCTTCGCCTTCGTACATGCCTGGCATTTCAGCGGTTTCGCCGCCGACCAGGGAGCAACCCGACAGTTCGCAACCGGCGCCGATACCGGTGACCACTTGCGCGGCGGTGTCCACGTTCAGCTTGCCGGTGGCGTAGTAGTCGAGGAAGAACAGGGGCTCGGCACCGCAGACCACCAGGTCGTTGACGCACATGGCAACCAGGTCGATGCCGATGCTGTCGTGCTTGTTCAGGTTCAGGGCCAGGCGCAGCTTGGTGCCCACGCCGTCGGTGCCGGAGACCAGCACAGGCTGCTTGTAGCCGGCCGGGATTTCGCAGAGGGCACCAAAACCGCCCAGGCCGCCCATGACTTCAGGGCGCGCAGTGCGCTTGGCGACGCTCTTGATGCGTTCGACCAATGCTTCACCGGCGTCGATGTCTACACCGGCGTCCTTGTAGCTCAGGGAGGGTTGCTTGCTCATGATCCAGGCCTTTAGGGGGGATTCAGGGGTAACGACCGAGCGGCCAGGGGCTTTTGGTAAAAGGCCCAGCCATTGACGGTCTGCGAAGGCGCGCGATTTTATCAGGCTTGAGGGGCAGCGGCCATCCTCGCGCCGACGGGCAGGGCTATAAAGGTTAAAAAACGCGGTTAAAAATGCTAATCGCCGCTCTCGTCGTGTGTATTAAGGTATAGCCTTAACCCGCTATCGTTATGACAGTACGAAAACTTACCGGGCTCCTGTGAATGTTTTGTCGGTCGGTGTGGTCACAGCCTTGCCGAGCCGAGTTCAGGCGGCCTGTTCTACCCGTTAATTTTGTCGTTCGGGAATCTTCCATGCGTTTGTGTAAATTCTTTTTTGCAGGCTGTTTGTCGTTGGTCAGCCTGGCGAGTCATGCCGAAACCCTCAATGGCCTCTATCAAGTACTTGAACCTGTCAGCAGCCAGTCGCCCCAAGAGCGCGACCAGGCGACCCAGCGCGCCGTGCAGACCCTGGTGATCCGCCTGACCGGCGACGCCAAGGCCGCCGATGGCCCGGGCCTGGCGGCGATTCGCAAAGACCCGCAGCAGATCATTACCCAGTACGGCTACGACGCCGGCCCGCCGGAAAGCCTGCAGGTGGATTTCGACCCGGTCAGCACCGATCGCGCGTTGCGACAGGCGGGCCTGGCAATCTGGGGCAGCAACCGACCGTCGATTCTCGGCTGGTGGCTCAACGATTCCACGGACGGCAGCAGCCTGGTCGGCGATGGTCAAGCCGTTGCCCAGGCCCTGCGCCGGGCCGCGCAGCATCGTGGCTTGCCGTTGCGTCTGCCGCTGGGCGACCTGGATGAGCAGGTGGTCGCCACCGCTCCCAATCTTGAAAGCGCGGATGCCACGCCACTGCGCGCAGCCTCCGAGCGTTACGGCGCCGATGCATTGCTGGCGGTGCACGCCCGCCAGGATGGCAATCAGTGGCAGGCCAAATGGCGCCTGTGGCTGGGTGACAAAAGCGAGCAGGGCACCGCCCAGGGGGCCGATACCGGAGCGGTAGCCGATGCCGTCATGTTGGCCGTCAGCGAAAAGCTGGCGCCACGGTTTGCCGTCAAGCCCGGTGTCAGTACCGAGCAGTTGCTGGAAGTGCAGGGCATGAACCTGGAGCGCTACGCAGCCCTGGGCCATCTTCTGGAGCCCTTTGGGGGCCAGCCGCTGCTCGTGGATGGCAGCCGTATTGTGTATCGAGTCAATGGCAGTGCCGATCAGTTGCGTACCCAGTTGAGCCTGGCCAAGTTGCAGGAAGTGCCTGCCGGTCAGGCGCCGGCCCAGCAGCCGGTGGCAGATGGCTCCCAGGCGCCCGCAACTCCCGAGCCGCAGGCGCAACTACGTTTTCATTGGTAAATAATCGTCTTTCTTCTATATAGAGGAAGGCAGTCACTGACAGATGGAGTGGTGTATGGCGGATACGCGTCGTTGGGTGTGGCTTGGCGGGATTGTCCTGCTATGCGTTTTTGTATTCCTGCTGCATTCGATCCTGACGCCGTTCCTGGTCGCGTTGCTGCTCGCTTACCTGTTCGATCCCGTGGTGGATCGCCTGGAGAAAGTCGGCATGTCACGCACCTGGGGTGTGGTGACGGTGTTTGTCCTGTTTACCTTGATCATCACCACATTGGTGCTGGTGCTGGTGCCGATGCTGGCCAAGCAGTTGTTTCGCTTGTATGAACTGGCGCCGCAAATGCTCGACTGGTTGCAGCACACGGCGATGCCGTGGGCCCAGGCCAAGTTGGGGCTGGCGGATGGCTTCTGGAAGTTCGACAAGGTCAAGGCGGCAATCAGTGAGCATATGGGGCAGACCACCGATATTGTCGGTGCGGTGCTCAGCCAGGCCACGGCCTCCAGCCTTGCTCTGATTGGTTGGCTGACCAACCTGGTGCTGATCCCGGTGGTGGCGTTTTACTTGCTGCGCGACTGGGACATCATGATGGCCAAGATCCGCAGCCTGCTGCCGCGTGATCGTGAGGAACGCATTGTGTCCCTGGCGAACGAGTGCCATGAGGTGCTTGGCGCGTTCGTGCGCGGTCAGTTGTTGGTGATGCTCGCGCTCGGAATCATCTACGCGGCAGGTTTGATGGCGATTGGTCTGGAGCTCGGCCTGTTGATCGGCTTGATCGCCGGGTTGGCGGCTATCGTGCCGTACATGGGGTTTGTGATCGGGATTGGTTCGGCGCTGGTGGCAGGGCTGTTCCAGTTTGGCGGTGACTTGTACCCGATGCTGGGGATTGTCGCGGTGTTCATGGTGGGTCAGGCGTTGGAAGGCATGGTGTTGACGCCATTGCTGGTAGGCGACCGGATCGGCCTGCATCCGGTGGCGGTGATCTTTGCGATCCTGGCGGGCGGTGAGCTGTTCGGCTTCACTGGCATCTTGCTGGCGCTGCCGGTGGCGGCGGTGATCATGGTGCTGGTGCGTCATGTGCACGATCTATACAAGGATTCCGATGTGTACACGGGGGTCGAAGATCCTGAGCTGTAACCTCTACATGACAAACCCGGCCTCGGCCGGGTTTGTTGTTTCTGGGCCGCAAGGTGTCAAACAATTTGCGCAAACAGCCCCAGGCTGACGCAAACCTTTGATTTTGCTTGTTGTCTGCTGCATTGTGCGCCTGGCGTCACGGGTATAAACTTTGCAAACTTTACACAGAGGCCACTCACGGTTCGTTTGGAGCCGTTCAGTCAGCATGAAACCGATTCAGCTGCCCCTAGGGGTGCGTCTGCGTGATGACGCCACCTTTATCAACTACTACCCAGGCGCCAATGCCGCTGCACTCGGCTATGTCGAGCGGCTCTGCGAAGCCGACGCCGGGTGGACTGAAAGCCTGATCTATCTGTGGGGCAAGCACGGCGTGGGGCGTACTCACCTGTTGCAGGCCGCGTGCCTGCGTTTCGAGCAGATGGGGGAGCCGGCGGTGTACCTGCCGTTGGCTGAGTTGATGGACCGTGGTATCGGGATCTTCGACCATCTTGAGCAGTACGAGCTGGTGTGTCTGGATGATCTGCAAGTGATCGCCGGCAAGGCGGACTGGGAAGAGGCGTTGTTTCACCTGTTCAACCGCTTGCGCGACAGTGGCCGGCGCTTGTTGATTGCCGCCTCTACATCGCCGCGTGAGTTGCCGGTCAAGTTGGCCGACCTTAAATCACGCCTGACCCTTGCGCTGATTTTCCAGATGCGCCCCTTGTCCGACGAAGACAAGCTGCGGGCCTTGCAGCTGCGTGCATCCCGTCGCGGCCTGCACCTCACCGACGAAGTCGGGCACTTCATCCTCACTCGTGGCACCCGCAGCATGAGCGCGTTGTTCGATTTGCTCGAACAGCTCGATCAAGCCTCTTTGCAAGCCCAGCGCAAGCTGACCATCCCCTTCCTCAAAGAAACCCTTGGCTGGTAGCCAGCCCAGTCATTTCGGTGCTTTCGGCATATTTCAGGCGCCAGAAAACCTGCGTCTTGGCCACTTTGGCCGCGCAAAAGGCAGGTATGGGGTGTTAAGGGCTTAGATGTCATGGTCAAAACAAGAAGTCACATAGAGCACGATTGAATTTGCAAATCGATGTGATAGAAGGCATAGTCTCGACTTCTTTACACATCAGCCACGGTCGTGCCCATGCTAAATCGCTTCGCACCCCTCGTGCCCCTCGCACTTGTTACCCTGTTGTTTGGTTGCGCCTCCCACCCTCAACAAGTGGCTGAGCAGCACAAAACCCAACAGCAGTCCCAGGCAAAATTCGTTGCTTCCCAGTCTTCGACTGTCTATGAAGAAGAAGTGGCAACCGAAAAGGAACTGGCCGACTTCGCCGGCAACAAGCCTTACCAGCTCCCAGTTCTGGCCGACAGCATTCTTGAACGCGGCATGTCCCTGATCGGTACGCGTTACCGTTTCGGCGGTACCTCTGAAGCCGGTTTCGATTGCAGCGGCTTCATCGGCTATCTGTTTCGTGAAGAAGCCGGCATGAACCTGCCACGCTCGACGCGCGAAATGATCAACGTGAATGCACCGTTGGTCGCACGCAACAACCTCAAGCCGGGTGATCTGCTTTTCTTTAGCACAGCGGGTCGTGGTCGTGTCAGCCACGCCGGTATCTACTTGGGCGATAACCAGTTTATTCACTCCAGCAGCCGTCGCAGCGGTGGTGTTCGCGTCGACAGCCTGGGTGACAGCTACTGGAGCAAAACTTTCATCGAAGCCAAGCGCGCACTCGCCATGGCCCCGACTACGGTTACCGCTAGCAAGTAAAGTTAAAGTGATACTTGAAGTTTGATGTGTAAGCGCTAGAATCCCTGGATATTGTTGGAATCCGTTCGCGCAAGCTTTGCTTGCGCGTTCTGGTTTTCAGCGTTCGGCAGCGAAAAGCCGCATCCAGACCAGGATTGTTCTGCCCATGTCGACCTCAGCCCGCCTCATTCTGCTTGTTTGTGCCGCGCTCCTCAGCGCCTGCGCAAGCCGCCCACCATCCGCTCCAGTGGCCGTCAAGCCCAAGCCGGTGTTCAATTACTCCACACAGAGTTTCTCGCCGGCTGCCGAAGACGTGCTCTTCCGTGCGCTGGGCCTGGTCGGCACGCCTTATCGTTGGGGCGGCAACACGCCAGATTCCGGGTTTGATTGCAGTGGCCTGATCGGTTTCGTCTACCGTGATGCGGCGGGCATCTCGTTGCCGCGTACCACCCGCGAATTGATCGTGATGCGTGCGCAGAATGTCAGTGAGGAAAACCTGCAAACCGGTGACTTGCTGTTTTTCGCCACGGGCGGTGGTTCGCAGGTCAGCCATGCCGGTATCTACGTGGGTGAGGGGCGTTTTGTACACGCCCCACAGACTGGCGGTACGGTGAAGCTGGATACGTTGGCCAAAGCGTATTGGCAGAATGCTTACTTGAGTGCCAAGCGCGTGCTGCCGGCAAACCTGGCTCGTAATCCATAAACACCGCCTAACGCTGCAACAAGCGGGTGCAATGCCCGCTTGCCGCTTTGGCTTGTCCGGCCAGCTTTAATTGACGCTCCACCCCCAACCCACTAACCTTCGCGGCTTGTTCCAGGTGCTCTGTGACCTAGGGGTCGACAGGGTGAAACAGGGAAGCCGGTGAGTGAGCGCGCTTGTACACAGTGCTGCCGCGATCCCGGCGCTGCCCCCGCAACGGTAAATGAGTCAAGACGCTGCCTTTTGCCACTGTATCGCCCCGCGATATGGGAAGGCGCAACGTCGGCTTGCTCTTTTGTAGAGCGCCACTCATGAGCCCGGAGACCGGCCTGAAACATTCAACAGCATCACGGTGGGCGATGCTTGGCTGTCTGTTTGGTCTTTTTTCTGCCCGCCGTTTTTGTTCAGCCCCAACGGAGAGCTGCCATGACTGATTCCCCTGACCGCGATGAACGCCACCTGGCGCGCATGTTGCGCAAAAAAGCCGTCATCGATGAGCGGATTGCCAACTCCCCCAACGAATGCGGATTGCTGCTGGTGCTGACCGGCAACGGCAAAGGCAAAAGCAGTTCGGCGTTCGGCATGCTCGCTCGCGCCATGGGCCACGGCATGCAATGCGGTGTGGTGCAGTTCATCAAGGGGCGTAACAGCACCGGTGAGGAATTGTTCTTCCGCCGCTTCCCCGAACAAGTGCGTTTTCATGTGATGGGCGAAGGCTTTACCTGGGAAACCCAGGACCGTCAGCGCGACATCGCCGCTGCCGAGGCTGCCTGGGCGGTTTCCCGCGCAATGCTGCAAGACCCGAGCATTGGCCTGGTGGTGCTGGATGAGTTGAACATCGCCCTCAAGCACGGCTACCTCGACCTGGATCAGGTACTGAGCGACCTGCAAGCCCGCCCGCCGATGCAGCACGTGGTCGTGACGGGGCGCGGTGCCAAGCCTGAACTGATCGAAATGGGCGATACCGTCACCGAAATGGGCATGCTCAAGCACGCGTTCCAGGCCGGTATCAAGGCACAGAAGGGCGTCGAACTTTGAACCAGCCCCGTCATTGCCCGGCCGTGTTGATTGCCGCACCGGCGTCCGGCCAGGGCAAAACCACCGTCACCGCCGCGCTCGCCCGTTTGCACCGCAACCTGGGGCGCAAGGTACGCGTGTTCAAGTGCGGGCCGGACTTTCTCGACCCGATGATCCACGAGCGTGCCAGCGGTGCGCCGGTCTATCAGTTGGACATGTGGATGGTCGGCGAGCAGGAAAGTCGTCGTCTACTGTGGGAAGCTGCGGGGGAGGCCGACCTGATCCTGATCGAAGGCGTGATGGGCCTGTTCGACGGCACCCCGTCCAGCGCCGACCTGGCCCGTCACTTCGGCGTGCCTGTCCTGGGCGTGATCGACGGCACCGCCATGGCTCAGACCTTTGGTGCCCTGGCCCTGGGCCTGGCGCGTTACCAGCCGGACTTGCCGTTCGCCGGCGTGCTGGCCAACCGCGTGGGAACCCTGCGCCATGCGCAACTGCTTGAAGGAAGTCTTACTGAGGGCCTGCGCTGGTACGGCGCACTCTCCCGGGAAACCGGGATCGAGTTGCCCAGCCGTCACCTGGGGCTGGTGCAAGCCAGCGAATTGAATGACCTCGATGTACGCCTGGATGCTGCCGCCCAGGCCCTGGGCAGCAGCTGCGAGGTGGCTCTGCCACCGCCGGTGAGCTTTGCCGCCCCGGAGCTGATCGAGGCCGAACCGCTGCTCGCCGGCGTACGTATTGCCGTGGCCCGCGACGAAGCGTTCGCCTTCACCTATGGCGCCAGCCTTGACGTGCTGCGGGCGATGGGCGCCGAGCTACGCTTCTTTTCGCCGATTCACGATCGTGAATTGCCTGACGTCGACAGCCTCTATCTGCCCGGTGGTTACCCGGAGCTGCACCACCGCGCGCTGTCGGACAACACACCGATGCTTGACGCCATCCGCGCCCACCACGCTGCCGGCAAGCCTTTGCTCGCCGAATGCGGCGGGATGCTCTACCTGCTGGACTCGCTCACGGACGTTGAGGGCACCCGCGTCGAACTGGTCGGCCTGCTGCAGGGTGACGCAGTGATGCAAAAGAAACTCGCCGCCCTGGCCCTGCAAAGTGTCGACTTGCCGGAGGGGGTGCTGCGCGGCCACACCTATCACCATTCCCTGACCAGCACCCAGTGGCAGCCGATTGCCCGAGGCTTGAGCCCCAATGGTGGGCGCGGCGCCGAAGCGGTTTATCGTCAGGGGCGGATGACCGCTTCGTACGTACACTTCTACTTTCCGTCCAACCCCCAAGCCGTTGCCGCGCTGTTTGCGCCCGATGTCGAGGTCGCAACCACACCATGAGTGACAACGCTTTCCCCCAGGCCGATCGCGACGCGGTCTACCGCGTTATCGCCGAACGCCGCGATATGCGTCACTTCAGCGGCGGCACGGTCGCCCCTGAGTTGTTGCACCGCTTGCTCCAGGCCGCGCACCAGGCGCCCAGTGTCGGGCTGATGCAGCCTTGGCGGTTTATCCGCATCAGCGACCGCTCCCTGCGTGGGCAGATTCAACAACTGGTGGAGGACGAACGCGTGCGCACCGCCGAAGCCCTCGGTGAGCGCTCCGACGAATTCATGAAGCTCAAGGTCGAAGGCATCCACGACTGCGCCGAAGTCTTGGTGGCAGCGTTGATGGATGATCGCGAGCGGCATATTTTCGGGCGGCGCACCTTGCCGGAAATGGACATGGCGTCGCTGTCCTGCGCAATCCAGAACCTGTGGCTGGCGGCCCGCGTCGAAGGGTTGGGCATGGGCTGGGTCTCGCTGTTCGAGCCCCAGGCCCTGGCCGAGCTGCTGGGCCTGCCGCCCGGCGCGAAACCCTTGGCGGTGCTGTGCCTGGGGCCGGTGACCGAGTTCTACCCGGCGCCTATGTTGCAGCTCGAAGGCTGGACCGAACCACGGCCGCTGAGTGACATGCTGTATGAAAATGTGTGGGGAGTGAGTCAATGAGTGTGGCCTTGCTGTGTGTCGCCGCGGTGGCGCTGGATGCGTTGCTGGGCGAGCCCAGGCGTTGGCATCCGCTGGTGGCGTTCGGCAATTTCGCCGGGCGCATCGAGCAGCGCTTCAATACCGGTGGCCGTGGCTGGCGCAGCCATGGCGTGACCGCGTGGTGTCTCGCAGTGGTGCCGCTGACCGTGCTGGCCACGGCGTTGTCCTGGGCGCCCTACATGGGTTGGGTGCTGGAGATTCTCGCGTTGTACTGTGCACTGGGCATGCGCAGCCTTGGCGAGCATGTGATGCCGGTGGCCCAGGCGTTGCGCAGTGATGACCTGGAACTGGCGCGTACACGTGTGAGTTACCTGGTGAGCCGTCAGACCAGTGAGCTGGACTCCACCGCAGTCGCCCGCGCCGCCACCGAGTCGGTGCTGGAAAACGGCAGTGACGCGGTGTTCGCCGCGTTGTTCTGGTTCGTGGTGGCCGGTGTGCCGGGCGTGGTGCTCTACCGTTTGAGCAATACCCTGGATGCCATGTGGGGCTATCGCAACGAACGCTTCGAGCGCTTCGGCTGGGCGGCCGCCAAGATCGATGATGTACTCAACTATATTCCTGCACGCCTGGTGGCGTTGACTTACGCCGTGCTGGGCAAGACCCGCCTGGCGCTGAAATGCTGGCGCACCCAGGGCCGAACCTGGGACAGCCCCAATGCGGGGCCCGTGATGGCGGCCGGTGCGGGGGCATTGGGTGTCGAGTTGGGCGGCGCGGCGATTTATCACGGCGAGTTGCACCAGCGTCCACCGTTGGGCGAAGGCCCGGCGGCCGATGCCGATTCCATCGAGCGTGGCTGGCAACTGGTGCAGCGCGGCGTATGGTTATGGCTGCTGATTCTCTGCGCGGGGGCGCAATTCTATGCTTGAGCACGGTGGTCGGCTGCGTAAGGCAGCGATTCAGTACGGAATTGCCGAAGCCGATTGGCTCGACCTGTCCAGTGGCCTGGCGCCCTGGCCGTGGCCGATCCCGGAGATCCCGCTGCGGGCCTGGGCGCGGTTGCCGGAAACCGATGATGGCCTGGAAGCGGCGGCCAGTGAGTACTACGGCACCACGCATGTCCTGCCGGTGGCGGGTTCCCAGGCGGCGATCCAATTGCTGCCGCGCCTGCGTCGCACCGGTAAGGTCGGCGTGCTGTCGCCGTGTTATGCCGAGCACGCCGAAGCCTGGCGCCGCGCCGGGTATGTGGTGCGCGAGGTGCAGGAGCAGGAAGTCGACTTTTTCCTGGATGCCCTCGACGTGCTGGTGGTGGTCAATCCGAACAATCCCACCGGCCTGAGCCTGGCCCCGCAACGCCTGCTGGACTGGCATTCACGCCTGGCCCAGCGCGGCGGTTGGCTGGTGGTGGACGAAGCGTTCATGGACGTTACCCCGCAACTGAGCCTGGCGGGCCAGGCCGATCAGGTTGGCCTGATTGTGTTGCGCTCGTTCGGCAAGTTCTTTGGTTTGGCCGGTGTGCGCCTGGGCTTCGTACTGGCCGAACGCAAATTGCTCAAGTTATTGGCCGAGCAACTTGGCCCCTGGACGGTCAGCGGGCCGACACGCGTGCTGGGCCAGGTGTGCCTGCGTGACAGCGCCGGGCACGCGCGTCAGCGTCAACGGTGCATCGACGCCGGCCGACGTTTGTATGAGCTGCTTGAGCGTCATGGTTTTCAGCCGCACGGCGGCTGCGCGTTGTTCCAGTGGTTGATCACACCGCACGCAGAACGCCTGCATGCGTTCATGGCTCATCGCGGCATCTTGTTACGCCTGTTTGTCCACGACAGCAGCCTGCGTTTCGGCCTGCCTGACACCGAGGCGGATTGGCTGCGACTCGATGAAGCCCTGACGGCCTACAAGGAAGCCGCATGAGTACGCTGATGGTGCAAGGCACCACTTCCGATGCCGGGAAAAGTACGCTGGTGACCGCGCTGTGCCGCTGGCTGGTACGCCAGGGCGTGGCGGTGGCACCCTTCAAGCCGCAGAACATGGCGCTCAACAGCGCGGTGACGGCCGAAGGCGGCGAGATCGGTCGTGCCCAGGCAGTGCAGGCCCAGGCCGCCCACCTCGCGCCGCACACGGACATGAACCCGGTGCTGCTCAAACCCAATAGCGATACCGGCTCCCAAGTGATCATCCAGGGTCGCGCCGTGACCAGCATGAATGCAGTGGCCTATCACGACTACAAAGCCATCGCGATGCAAGCGGTGCTGGCCTCTCACGCACGGTTGAGCGCCGCCTACCCGGTGGTGATGGTGGAAGGCGCCGGCTCCCCGGCGGAGATCAACCTGCGGGCGAATGACATCGCCAACATGGGCTTTGCCGAAGCTGTGGATTGCCCGGTGCTGTTGATCGCCGACATCAACCGCGGCGGTGTGTTCGCCCATCTGGTCGGCACCCTGGAACTGCTGTCGCCCACCGAGCAGGCCCGGGTCAAGGGTTTTGTCATCAACCGTTTTCGCGGCGACATCGCGTTGTTGCAGCCCGGGCTGGATTGGCTGGAAGCGCGCACCGGCAAGCCGGTCGTGGGCGTGCTGCCCTACGTGCTGGACCTGCACCTGGAAGCCGAGGATGGCATTGATTCGCGCCAGATCGACAAGGCGGCCCAAGTGCTCAAGGTGGTGGTGCCGGTATTGCCGCGCATCAGCAACCATACGGATTTCGACCCCCTGCGCCTGCACCCTCAGGTGGACTTGCAATTTGTCGGGCCGGGCCAGCCGATCCCGGCTGCCGACCTGATCATCCTGCCGGGCTCCAAAAGTGTGCGCAGCGACCTGGCGTATCTGCGCGCCAATGGGTGGGACACTGCCTTGGCCCGGCATCTGCGCTACGGCGGCAAGGTGTTGGGGATTTGCGGCGGTCTGCAGATGCTCGGCGAGCAGGTGCATGACCCGCTCGGGCTGGAAGGGCCGGCCGGGTCCAGCGAGGGCTTGGGGCTGCTGGCGTTCAGCACGACGCTGGCAGCCGAGAAGCAATTGCGCAACGTGCGCGGGCGCTTGTTGCTGGAAGACGCCGAGGTCAGTGGTTATGAAATTCATGCGGGGGTGACGTCCGGCGATGCGCTGTCGAAAGCGGCCGTGTTGCTGGACGATGGTCGTCATGACGGTGCCCAGAGTGCGGACGGGCAGATTCTCGGCACCTATCTGCATGGCCTGTTCGAGACGCCCGCCGCGTGCAGTGCCTTGCTGCGCTGGGCCGGCCTGGTCGACGTGCAAGCCGTGGATTACCACGCCCTGCGCGAGCGCGATATCGAGCGTCTGGCGGATCTGGTGGAGCAGCATCTGGATACCGATTTATTGCGCACTTTGTGTGGAGTGGCAGCATGCACCAACTGATTATCGGCGGTGCCCGTTCCGGCAAAAGCCGCCTTGCTGAAAAGCTCGCCACCGACAGTCGATTGCCCGTCATCTATATCGCCACCAGCCAGCCGCTGGACGGCGAAATGAGCGAGCGCGTCGCCCAGCATCGCCAGCGGCGGCCCGTGCACTGGGACTTGATCGAGGAGCCTGTCGAGCTGGCGCGGGTGTTGCGCGAAAACGCCGCGCCCGGGCGTTGCCTGCTGGTGGATTGCCTGACGCTGTGGCTCACCAACCTGTTGATGCTCGAAGATGCCGAGCGCTTGCTGCATGAGCGCGAACAGTTGCTGGAAACCCTGGCGTCTTTGCCGGGGGAAATCATTTTTGTCAGCAACGAGACCGGTCTGGGTGTCGTGCCGCTGGGCGAATTGACTCGCCGCTATGTGGATGAAGCCGGTTGGCTGCATCAAGCCTTGGCCGAGCGGTGTCAGCGCGTTGTCCTGACGGTTGCCGGCTTGCCCCTGACGTTGAAAGGTACTGCGTTATGACTGACACCTGGTGGCTCAACCCCTGCAAGGCCGTCGATGCCTCTGCGCATGAACAAGCGCTGGCACGCCAGCAGCAATTGACCAAGCCGGCCGGTTCCCTCGGTCAATTGGAGGCTGTGGCGGTGCAGTTGGCCGGCCTGCAAGGCCAGCTCAAACCCTCGGTGGATCACGTGTGGATCGCCATCTTCGCCGGTGACCATGGCGTGGTAGCCGAAGGCGTGTCGGCGTTCCCGCAGGCAGTGACCGGGCAGATGTTGCATAACTTCGTCACCGGCGGCGCGGCAATCAGCGTGCTGGCGCGGCAGTTGGATGCGCAGCTGGAAGTGATCGACCTCGGCACCGTGACGCCCTCGCTGAATTTGCCCGGCGTGCGCCACCTGAACATTGGTGCGGGCACGGCCAATTTCGTCAGCGGCCCGGCGATGACTCAAGCGCAAGGGCGCCTGGCCCTGCAAGCGGGTCGTGACAGCGCCCGGCGTGCCTTGGAAGGCGGTGCACAATTGTTTATCGGCGGCGAAATGGGCATCGGCAATACCACTGCCGCCAGCGCTTTGGCGTGTGCCTTGCTCGATTGCCGGGTGAGTGACCTGACAGGCCCGGGCACCGGTCTGAATGCCGAGGGGGTCAGCCATAAAGTCGCCGTCATCGAACGTGCACTCGCATTGCATGCCGATCAGCGTGACGATGCATTGCAGACCCTGTTCAACCTCGGCGGGTTTGAAATTGCAGCGTTGGTCGGTGCCTATCTGGCCTGTGCCCAGGAGGGCGTGGCGGTGCTGGTGGATGGGTTTATCTGCACGGTTGCCGCATTGGTCGCTACGCGCCTGAACCCGGCGTGCCGGGAGTGGCTGGTGTTCGGCCATGGGGGGGCGGAGCCGGGCCATCGGCCGGTGCTGCAAAGCCTCGCGGCACAACCGTTGCTGGCGCTGGGTCTGCGCCTGGGCGAAGGCAGCGGCGCGGCGTTGGCGGTGCCGTTGCTGCGCCTGGCTTGCGCGCTGCATGGGCAGATGGCGACCTTCGCGGAAGCGGCTGTGGCAGACCGTCCGGCATGACCTTGTACCTGGACCTGCTGCGCCACGGCGAAACCGAGTTGGGCGGTGGCCTGCGCGGTAGCCTGGACGACGCGCTGACCGCCAAGGGCTGGGAGCAGATGCGCAGCGCCGTGGTGGAGCGGGGCCCATGGGATCGGTTGATCAGTTCCCCATTGCAGCGTTGCGCGCTGTTCGCTCAGGAGCTGGGCGCACGCCTCAATCTGCCGGTGAGTCTGGAAAAGGATCTGCAAGAGTTGCACTTCGGCGCCTGGGAAGGGCAGAGCGCGGCGGCGCTGATGCAAACCGATGCCGAAGGGCTGGGCCTGTTCTGGGCCGACCCGTACCGCTTCACGCCGCCTGAGGGCGAGACGGTCAGCGACTTTTCCAAGCGGGTGCTCGGCGCCGTCTCACGCTTGCATCAGGCGTATGCCGGCGAGCGCGTATTGCTGATCAGCCATGGTGGTGTGATGCGCCTGCTGCTGGCGCAGGCGCGCGGTTTGCCTCGGGAACAGTTGCTGAACGTCGAAGTCGGCCACGCTGGATTGTTCAGCCTGCACGTTGCGGCCGATGGCGTGTTGACGGAAGGAGCCTGACGATGCTGCCGTTCTGGATCGCTCTGCAATTTCTGAGCAGCCTGCCGATTCGTTTGCCAGGCATGCCGCAGCCTCAGGAGCTGGGGCGTTCGCTGCTGTTTTATCCATTGGTGGGCTTGCTGTTCGGGTTGCTGTTGTGGGGCCTGAATATCGCGCTGATGGGCGCGCCGCTGTTATTGCACGCCGCGCTTTTGCTGACGGCCTGGGTGTTGCTCAGTGGCGGCTTGCACTTGGACGGCCTGGCCGACAGCGCAGATGCCTGGCTCGGTGGCTTCGGCGACCGCGAGCGCACGCTGGCCATCATGAAAGACCCACGCAGCGGCCCGATTGCCGTGGTGACGCTGGGCCTGGTGCTGCTGCTCAAGTTCACCGCCTTGGTGGCCTTGATTGAGCAGCGCAATGGCGTGGCGCTGATTCTCGCGCCGTTGATCGGGCGGGCTTCGATGCTGGCGTTGTTCCTGACCACGCGTTATGTGCGTGCCGGCGGTCTGGGGCAGGCGCTGGCGGATCATTTACCGCGGATCGTCGGCCAGCAGGTGCTTATCCTGAGTGGCTTGGCCTGCCTGCTGATCGGCGGCTTCAGCGGCGGCGTAGCCGTTTTAATCGCTGCGCTGAGCTTTTTCGGCTTGCGCCAATTGATGGTCAACCGGCTGGGCGGCACCACTGGCGACACCGCCGGGGCGCTGCTGGAGCTACTGGAAATGACCGTTCTGATCGCGCTGGTGCTGTAACACTTTCTTGCATTTTCTTAACCCCGGGTATATACACGCTCTATGCTTGCCTCCCAGTGTTTATGCACCAACCTGCGACGTGCCGCCCGTGGCGTCAGCAGGCATTACGACGGCGCTCTCGACGGCTTCGGGATCAACGTCGCCCAGTATTCTCTGCTGTGTAACCTGCAACGTCTCGACCAGCCGAGTATTTCCAGCCTGGCCGAGGCCATGGGGCTGGATCGCAGCACCTTGGGGCGCAATCTCCGTGTGCTGGAAGGGGAGGGGCTGGTGCAGTTGGTCGAGGGCGATGACCTGCGCAACCGCCTGGTGCTGCTGACTGCGGCGGGTGAGGAACGACTGGCCGCCGCCTTGCCGGCCTGGGAGGCGGCGCAGCAGAAACTGATCGATCGACTGGGTGCGCAAAAACGCGAAACCTTGTTGGCCTTGCTGGACGAACTCGCTTGAAAGCGAGTTTGTTCGAATACAAGCGGGTATATACCCGCGAGCGGAGAATAAGAAATGACCACGATGTGGCGCACCAGTGGCTGGGTTTTGTTGGGGAGTGCGCTGATCCTGGCGTTGTCCCTGGGCGTACGGCATGGCTTCGGCCTGTTCCTGGGGCCGATGAGCACCGAATTCGGCTGGGGGCGTGAGACGTTCGCCTTCGCTATCGCCCTGCAAAACCTGATCTGGGGCATTGCGCAACCCTTTACCGGAGCCTTGGCCGACCGTTTTGGCGCGACGAAGGCGGTGTTTGTCGGTGGCGTGTTATACGCCGTCGGCCTGGTGCTGATGGGCATGTCCGATTCGGCGTGGTCGTTGTCCCTGAGTGCGGGGTTGTTGATCGGTATCGGGCTGTCGGGTACTTCGTTCTCGGTGATTCTGGGGGTGGTGGGACGCGCCGTGCCACCGGAAAAACGCAGTATGGCCATGGGCATTGCGAGCGCCGCAGGTTCCTTTGGCCAATTCGCTATGGTGCCGGGCACCTTGGGTTTGATCGGCTGGCTGGGCTGGTCGGCCGCCTTGCTGACGCTGGGCATGATGGTGGCGTTGATCCTGCCGCTGGTCGCGATGCTCAAGGACAAACCGCTGCCCACCCTGGCCGGCCAGCAAACGATGCGCGAAGCCTTGAGTGAAGCCTGCTCCCATTCCGGCTTCTGGCTGCTGGCCTTCGGCTTCTTTGTCTGTGGGTTCCAGGTGGTCTTTATCGGCGTGCACCTGCCGGCCTATCTGGTGGATCAGCACTTGCCAGCAACCGTAGGCACCACGGTGCTGGCGCTGATTGGCCTGTTCAACGTGTTTGGCACCTACACCGCCGGTTGGCTCGGTGGGCGCATGTCCAAGCCGCGCTTGCTCACTGGGTTGTATTTGCTGCGTGCGGTGGTCATCGTGCTGTTCCTGTGGGCGCCGGTGACCCAAGTCACGGCTTACCTGTTTGGCATGGCCATGGGCTTCCTGTGGTTGTCGACCGTGCCGCTGACCAATGGCACGGTAGCGACGCTATTTGGTGTGCGAAATCTGTCGATGCTCGGCGGGATTGTGTTCCTGTTCCATCAGCTCGGTTCGTTCCTCGGTGGCTGGTTGGGCGGCGTGGTCTATGATCGGACGGGCAACTACGATTTGATCTGGCAGGTGGCTATCCTGTTGAGCCTGCTCGCTGCGGCCCTGAACTGGCCGGTCCGTGAACGGCCGGTGGCTCGGCTAGAAGCGCAGATGGAGACAGCATGAGTGTAACGGCGCGGTGTTTGGCAGTGGCGGCAGGTGTATTCCTGCTGTTGCTGGCCTGGTGGGGCTGGCAGAACGGCGGCTTGGCGTTGATGCAGTTAGGCATGGCGATCTGTTAAGTTCGGTGTCTGAACTGAACAAGGACCTTCGACATGTTGATGCGCTGGCTCGCTATACCCGTCCTGATGGCTGTTGGCAGTGTGGCCATGGCTGCCGATTGCCCGGCGCTGCTTGAGGGGCAATTGCCCAAGTTGCGGGCCAAGGAGTCCATCGATTTGTGCCAGCGCTTTGCTGGTAAACCTCTGGTGATCGTCAATACCGCCAGCTTCTGCGGGTTCGCCCCGCAATTCAAAGGGCTCGAAGCCTTGTACCAACGCTATAAGGGCCAAGGGCTGGAAGTGATTGGCGTGCCCTCCGACGATTTCAAGCAGGAAGCCAAGACCGGCGAAGAGACCGCCAAGGTCTGCTACGTGAACTACGGCGTGACCTTTACCATGACCGAACCGCAGACAGTCAAAGGCCCGGATGCGGTGCACCTGTTCAAGATCCTGGCGCAACAGAGCAGCGCGCCGAAGTGGAATTTCTATAAGTACGTAGTCGACCGACAAGGCAAGGTGATCGGCAATTTTTCCAGTTTGACCAAGCCGGACAACCCGGATCTGATCAAGGCGGTTGAGCAGGCGCTGGCGTCCAAACCCTGATCTTCGGCCACGAAAAAGCCCCGCCTCCTTTACGGGAGAGCGGGGCTTTTTTATACAGCGTGAATCAGAACTTGTACGTCACGCCCAAGCCGAAGCCGTTGGCGCTGTTTTCGTACTTGGCGCTATAGGACGAACCCAGAGCGTTGGTCTTGTTGACCTTGACCGGCTCTTCCTTGAGGTAGGAATAAGCCAGGTCGACCATCATGTTTGGCATGACTTCATAGCCCAGGCCCACACTGAAGATCGTACGGTCGCCGGTAGGAATACGTGGCGAACGGTCAGTGTTGTTGGTTGGCGACTGGTCGAAGGTCAGGCCGGTACGCAGTACCACTTGTTTGGTAACCTGGTACGAAGTACCCACGGCGTATGCCCAGGTGTCATGCCAGTTCTGCGGCTCGGAGATAGAGCCCACGATTTGCGGTGCTGCAAGGCCACCGGCGCGGGTGACGCCTTCGTTGTTGACGGTGATGTCTTTCAGACGGCTCCAGCGAGTCCAGGTGCTACCGGCATAGACTTTCCAGGCATCGTTGATGTCCTGGGTGACGGACAGGTCGTAGGACTCGGGCGTGTCGATTTTCAACGAGGCGTCGTATTTACCGCTGGCCAACAGCGCAGCGGTAGGGGTCGGCGCGCTCACTTCGGTGTGGCCTTCCAGCTTGTAGCTGACTTTGGAGTGGTAAGTCAGGCCCACGCGCGTGGTGTCGGTGGCTTGTACCAGCACACCAACGTTGAAGCCGACAGCAGTATCGTCGCCTTTGATCGTGACGTTGGTGTTCGGGACGGCTGGGTTTGGCGTCAGGGCCAGCTCGGATTCCAGTTTGCCGGAAATCCGGTTGATGGTCGGGCCAAAGCCGATGGAAACCCGGTCGTTGAAGGCGTAGCTGACGGTCGGCTGCAGGGTGATGACAGACACTTTGCTGTAGCTGCCGAACGAGCGACCCTGGAACCCTCTTTCATAATCAGTCACCAGGCCGAACGGTGCATACACACCGAAGCCGATGGCCCACTGATCATTGAGTTTATTAGTGTAAAAGCCGAATGGGACGCCTGTGAACGGCACCATGTCGCCTTTGTTGCTGCCGAAAGAACGGCCGCCGGCATCTTTGATATCGGTGGAGGCATCGATGGCAGCAACACCACCGGTGATTTGCTGACCTTGCAGGCGAGCCATACCAGCAGGGTTACCGTAGACAGTGCTTGCGTTATCCGCAGAAGAAGAGCGGCCTGCGAAACCCGTACCCATCCCGGCAACGTCTTGCTCGTTCAAGGCAAAGCCGCTTGCGAACAGTTGGGAAGATGCCATGGTAACGGCGAGGCTAAGTGTGGTCTTGAGCATTACTTTTTTCATTATTAGAACTCCGTGGTGATCACCGCTGCGGAAAGTAGCAATAAATTTGAGTTAGCGCTATAGGCCGTAAATCAGGAGATAGAGCGGTTTTGTAGGACAATCCGACCAGATTCGCCGTTTTTAGCCGAATCTTGCAAAACGCCTGATCAACAAGTCACCTGATTCATGGGTGAAACACAGGTTTGCCACGCACGGGTGAAATCCCGCAGGCGGCCTTGAGGGTGAAATATTTCTTTCCAGATACGCGCCATTGCCAATACATCACCTGGCGGGGGGAGGGCAGGGCTGTGTTGTTCCACCAGTAACCAGGCGATTGCCGTGGCGTAGCGCAAGTTCACCGTCAGCTCCAGCTGCGGGGCGCTCAGGAATGCATGCTGGCTGGCCAGCCCACGCACGAGGCTGGCACGTTCGGGGTCGAGTGCCAGGTAGCTGTCCCAGAGGGCGCGGTGCCGAGGTTCGGTGATGCTGTACAGGCCATGGCCGCGCCGATCATGCAGGGCGGAACCCAGTTCCGACTGGCTGGCGGCGATGCCCAGCAGCAGGGATTCGGCTGTCGGATCATGGCGGCCGAGGTACATCAACGTTGGCCGGATCACATAACGACACAATTCGCTGGCGGCGATACCCATACAAGCCTCAATCCATGAAAGTGGATGACGAGGCCTGAGAGAGGAGGGCTTGGCAGCGGTGAATTGGATCTCAGGCCCGTCGGAAGCGGATCATGCCGCTTGAGTTGAAGTGTAGTGTCATATTTGCGATGTAAAGGACTGTTTTTAAAATATTTCCTTCATTTAGTTATAACGTTTATATCTATTTGAACTTAGTACAAAAGCTCAACTACCGAATTTCAGGTAATAAAAAACCCTGCCGTCAGACAGGGTTTTTGTATTTCAGCGACCTGAGTCGATCAGGCAGTCAATGCCTGACGGGTGCGATCGATCACAGCCTGCAGCGGTTCGGCGCTGGAGTATTGATCGGGGTACAGGCGTTCGCTGTGACGTGCGATGCCGTGTTCGTTGACCAGAGTGAAGCTGAAGCAGCCTTTGCGAGCAGCCATGATCAGGCAGTTCATTGGGGCAAAAGCGTTAGTGAGGGTGCGAATGGCATCCTGAGTGTGGATTTGAGCGTTCATATTATTGGTGTTCCTACAAATGACACGGATAAGAACCGTGCAACGTTAAAACGTTCCAGTAACGCTGATCACCATTGATCAAGCGAAGAACCCGACTGGAACAAAGCAGCCAGTTGAAGCGCTGATAAGTTTGGCGCGCTTGGGCTGGCAGGTAGGTACTTAGGAGGGCAGGCGACACAACAAGGGCAAAGGTTCTGGGCCCGGGGTGAAGATCCTGATCAATTTGCAGGTTGGTTCGGTCAGAGTATTGAGACTTGGCGGCACCCTTTGCTTGTTCAAAGGCAGTGTCGTCGCAAGTGATACCTGGAAACCATCGAGGTGGTCGATCCCGTGCTTTTCAGGGGACTTGTTCGACCAGAATTGACTTTCAGCTTGGTACTAACGCCGCGGATAGTAACGGATTGAAACAAGGAAGGGAAGTGTGCTAGCTGAAAAACTTCAATCAGGCACCGAGCAGGCCACGATAGACCAGTACGGTCAGGGATGCGGCCAGCGCGCAACCCAGGCCGTAAGCCGCCAGTGTCAGGCGTAGGGACTGGCCGGCTTCGATCACCTTCATCACGTCGCGCATGTCACTGATCCTGCCTTCGCCCAGTTCGATGCACAGGCTGGTCGCGGTAAAGGCGGCCGATAGCAGGATGGCGCCGGCAAACAGCGCGCCGTCGGGTGAAGGCAGTACTGCATTGATTCCCAACGAGGTCGCGCATACCGCCAGCAACAGCACGGCGAATAACAGAATGCCTTTCATGGATGCTTTCACGGTTGCGTTGTCGGTGGGCAGTGTGGCGAGGCGGGACGGATTTGAAAAGTCCCTGGCTCTGCCTTGTCGGTAACATTTTCAGGCGGTGTGGGACCAAAAAGCTCCCTTGATATAACCATTGGAAGGGGACTTGTGCACATTAGTTGCGGAGTGTGTAACCGGTTTGTCAACCGTCCGCAAGGGGCTTCGTTAGCCTGTATTGGAAATTTAAGTCAATGAAAAATCTCGCTTTTTTTTATTGGTGAAAAAATCGTCAGTTTGACTGCGGCCCCCATTCCATGGGCCTTTGGGAGAGTTAAAGAGAGGTTGTCCACTGAGTTATCCACAGCTTCTGTGGATTGTCCCAAGCGCTTGCTCTAGAACGGGCCGGCAGGTTTTTTTCAGCTTTACCTGTACGAAAAAAAGAGTAGAGTGGCGCGCCCTCCGTTCTGTCCCACAGTGCTTTATGAAGTTTCGCTCAGTATCACCCACTGTTACCGATACCCCTCAAACTGTTACCGCACCCAAGCGCTTCTCCTTGAAGGTTGCTTTGTGGCTGCTCGATAGCCCGCGCCTGGGGCAGAGCACCAACATCAAGCACTTCGCTGGGCGCTTGCTCAAGCAGCCGGCCCGTGAAGGCGTGGTCGCCGCACAAAGCCGCCTGGGGCAATTGATGTGCCGTGAATGCGGCAACGCCCGCGACCGCCGCATCGGCCACGACCTGTTGCGCCTGGCGGCTCGCGCCGGTGACCGGCGTGCTCAACGCGAACTGGGTCAAGTCGAAGACTGAGCTGTCTTCCTGCCCTGTGCTTGGTTAACCTTGCTCTATTTCGGTGAAGGCAGAAATGGCTATGGTTTTTGACTGGACCAGTATTGCCTTGGGTCTTGCTGGTGCAGCAGTACCGTTATTGGCACTGTGCTGGCAGATTCAGCGGCGGCTGACGGCGCGCATGGCCGGCTGGGAATTGCTCGAAGAGCGCTTGGCGAACGCACAATTGGCCCAGGAAGGACTTGCCGCCCAACTGGATGCCTGCCGTGATGAGATCAGTGACCTGAGCCAGGCGAATGCCGCCAAGCAAGCCGAGCTCGCCGCCGTGCGCCGCGAAGTCGAGCTGTTGCAGATCGACCGTGATAACGCTCGCGACGCCGCTCACGCGTGGAACCTCGACCGCAATGCCAAGGACACCGAACTGCGTCGTCTCGACGCACTTTCGGCGGCGCTGCGTGCCGAGCTGCGTGAGCAACAGGACAGCCATCAACAACGCCTCGCGGATCTGCAAGGTTCGCGCGATGAACTGCGCGCGCAATTCGCTGAACTAGCCGGCAAGATTTTCGACGAGCGTGAACAGCGCTTTGCCGAGACCAGCCAGGAGCGCCTGGGCCAATTGCTTGACCCACTCAAGGAGCGCATCCAATCCTTTGAAAAGCGCGTGGAAGAAAGCTACCAGAACGAAGCCCGCGAACGCTTTTCCCTGGCTAAAGAGCTGGAGCGCCTGCAGCAACTGAACCTGCGCCTGTCGGATGAAGCCACCAACCTGACCCGTGCGCTCAAGGGCCAGAAAACCCAGGGCAACTGGGGCGAACTGATCCTTGAGCGCGTACTGGAACATGCAGGGCTGGAGAAGGGCCGCGAATACCAGACCCAGGTCAGCCTCAAAGGCCCGGATGGCGAGCGTTTCCAGCCGGACGTGCTGATCATGTTGCCTGGCGACAAACAGGTGGTGGTGGATTCCAAGGTCAGCCTGACCGCCTATCAACAGTATGTGGCGGCAGATGACGAGGTGATCCGCCAAGCGGCGTTGAAGCAGCATGTACTGTCCCTGCGCAATCACGTAAAAGGCTTGGCCGACAAGGACTACAAGCGCCTGGAAGGCTTGCACAGCCTGGATTTCGTGTTGCTGTTCGTGCCCATCGAGGCGGCATTTTCCGCCGCATTGCAGGCCGAACCGAACCTGTTCCAAGAGGCCTTCGACCGTCATATCGTAATTGTCAGCCCAACGACGCTCTTGGCCACCTTGCGCGTGATCGACAGCCTCTGGAAGCAGGAGCGCCAAAGCCAGAACGCACGGGAGATTGCCGAGCGTGCCGGTTGGCTCTACGACAAGTTCGTGCTGTTTATCCAGGACCTGGATGAAGTGGGCAACCGTCTGCAACAGTTGGATAAAGCTTACAGTGCGGCACGAAACAAGCTGACGGATGGACGAGGAAATCTGGTCAGCCGTACCGAGCAATTAAAACTGCTCGGTGCGCGAGCGAGTAAAAGCCTGCCGGCGGATTTGCTCGAGAGGGCGATGACCGATGCCGATGGTGTGGTGCATTTACCTGAGTAAGCGCACGGCCTCTGCCGCCTGATTACAGGGGCAGATGCCGGCTCAGTAGCGCCCGCAACGCCGCCGGCTTGACCGGCTTGGCCAGGTAATCCAGGCCTGCTGCATGCACCTCGGCCACTGTTTCTGGCCTCCCGTCGGCGCTGATCACGACTCCGGGGATGGGCTCTGCCATTTGCGCGCGCAGCCATCTCATCAGTTCGGTACCGGTTTCGCCGCGGTCCAGGTGGTAATCCACCAGCGCCAGTTGCGGGCGTACACCGTCCGCCAGAAGGGCCGCGCATTGCGCCTGGTCAGTGGCCGTCCACACTTCGCAACCCCATCGTGTCAGCAAGCTGCGCATGCCGATCAGGATGCTTTCTTCGTTGTCCACACACAGGACCTGCGCGCCGCTTAACGGTTGCCCATTGTCCTGCGTGGCCTTGAGCTGCGGGCTGGCCTGGGTGCGCGCCAGCGGCACGCGCACGCTGAATACGCTGCCCTTGCCCGGCCACGACCGCACACTCAGGGTATGGCCCAGCACACGGCACAAGCCATCGGCAATCGCCAGGCCCAGGCCCAGCCCCTTTTCGGCACGTGTCTGATGGCTGTCGAGGCGCTTGAACTCTTCGAAGATCACCTTTTGCTTGTCCTGTGGAATGCCGGGGCCGCGGTCCCAGACTTCCAGGCACAGCTCGCCCTGGCGTCTGCGTACGCCAAGCAGCACTGGGCCGTCGGCGTAGCGGAACGCGTTGGTGAGAAAATTCTGCAGAATCCGCCGTAGCAGCTTGATGTCGCTGTCGACCCGCAACCGGCTGCCGCGCAGCCGGAAACGCAGGCCTTGTTCCTGGGCCAGCGCCTTGAATTCAGCGCCCAGGGTGTCGAACAGTTCGTTGAGGACAAAGGGCTGGCGCTGCGGATTGATCTTGCCGTTTTCCAGGCGTGAGATATCCAGCAGGTCGCTGATCAAGTCCTCGGCGGAACGTAGCGAGCTGTCCAGGTGTTGCACCAATTGCCGGGCTTCGGTGGACAGGCCGTCGTGCTGGTGGGAGAGGGCGGCGGAGAACAGTCGTGCCGCGTTCAGCGGCTGCATCAGGTCATGGCTCACCGCAGCCAGGAAGCGGGTCTTCGACTGGCTGGCGGATTCCGCCACACCCTTGGCATCCGTAAGCGCGACATTGAGCTGCGATAGCTCATGGGTGCGCTCGGTCACCCGCTGCTCCAGGCCCTCGTTGGCTTCGGTCAAGGCTTGTTCGGCTTCGCGGAATGCAGTGATGTCGGTGAAACTCATGACAAACCCACCGCCGGGCATCGGGTTGCCGATCAACTCGATCACCCGACCATTGGGGAACAGGCGTTCGGACGTATGCGCACGGCCCTGGCGCATCCAGTGCAGGCGTCGCGCCACATGCACTTCCGCTTCGCCGGGGCCGCACAGGCCACGTTCGGCGTTGTAGCGAATGATGTCGGCAATGGGCCGGCCGACGCTGATCAAGCCCTCGGGGTAATTGAACAGCTCCAAGTAACGGCGGTTCCAGGCCACCAGCTTCAGCGACTGGTCGACCACGCTGATGCCCTGGGTGATATTTTCAATCGCGCCTTGCAGCAATGCCCGGTTGAATTGCAAGACCTCGGAGGCTTCGTCAGCGATGCGTACGACGTCTTCCAGCTGCATTTCGCGGCCTTCAATCGCAGCCTTTACCACGGCGCGCGTCGAAGAGGCGCCGAGCACACCCGCCAACAGGCGTTCGGTATGAGCGATCCAGTCATTGTCGGCGTTCTGGTTAGGGTTGAAGCCTTTGCCCTGGCGATAGGCGAAGCGAATAAAACTTTGCTGGGCGCGTTCTTCACCGACAAAACGCGCAGCGAGGCTAAGCAGGTCGCTGATTTGCACCGACAACATGGAGCGAGCGCTGGCGCGCTGGTGGATTTCCTGACCAATAAATCGCCCGGCCTGCCAATGCTCGGAGACACGTGTGCGCGACAGCATCGAGACCCACACGAACAAGGTGAAGTTACCCGCCAGGGAAAACACGGTGCCCAGGGTCAGCGACGTGACGGACAAACCGAGCGGGTGGGAATGCATCCACGTCAGCCCTGGGAAAAGGCTGAGCGACCACCCCAGGCTCTTCGCGGTAACCGGTAGGACCAAGGTGTAAAACCACAGGAATGTGCCCGCTGCCAACCCGGCAAACACGCCCCGACGGTTGGCCTGCTTCCAGTACAGCGCGCCGAGCATCGCCGGGGCCAGTTGGGTGACGGCCGCAAAAGCGATCTGGCCGATGGTGGCCAGGCTCGCGGTGGAGCCGAGCAGGCGATAACTCACATAGGCCAGCAACAGGATGAGCACAATACTCACCCGACGTACCGACAGCATCCAATGACGGAACACTTCGAATGGCCGTTCGGCGCTGGAACGTCGCAGCAGCCATGGCAGCAGCATGTCGTTGGAGACCATCGTCGACAAGGCGATGCTGGCGACGATCACCATGCCGGTGGCGGCCGATGCACCGCCGATAAACGCCAGCACCGCAAGGGCCGGATGGGCTTCGGCCATGGGCAGGCTGATCACGTAGGAGTCTGGCAATACCGAGCCGGGCAACAGCATTTTGCCGCCCAGGGCGATGGGAATCACGAACAGTGCGGCGAGGATCAAGTAAGCCGGAAACACCCACTTGGCCAGGCGCAGATCCTGGGGGTCGATGTTTTCTACCACCGTCACATGGAACTGCCGGGGCAGGCAGATAATCGCCATCATGGCTACGCCGGTCTGCACCACCATCGACGGCCAGTTGATCGTCTCTTTCCAGTACTCCTCCAGGCGCGGGGCGAGTACCGCCTGGGTGAACAGGTCGCCGAAACCGTCGTACAGGCCGTAGGTTACAAACGCGCCAACCGCGAGAAACGCGAAGAGCTTGACCAGGGATTCGAAGGCAATCGCCAGCACCATGCCACGGTGGTGCTCGGTGGCATCGAGGTTGCGGGTACCAAACACAATGGTAAACAGCGCCAGCACCAGCGATACGACCAAGGCCGTGTCCTGGGCGCGAGTGCCCGTGGTGTCAGGGCCGGAGCCGATCAGCAGGTTCACACCCAGTACAATGCCTTTGAGTTGCAGGGCGATGTAGGGCAGTACACCGACCAGGCAAATCAGCGCGACAACCACGGCCAGGGATTGGGACTTGCCGTAGCGCGCGGCGATAAAGTCGGCAATGGAGGTGATGTTTTCCTGCTTGCTGATCAGAATCATCTTCTGCAGCACCCAGGGTGCCAGCACCAGCAATAGCACTGGCCCCAGATAAATCGGTAAAAACGCCCACAATTGTTCGGCGGCCTGGCCTACGGCGCCGAAGAAGGTCCAACTGGTGCAGTAAACGGCCAGCGACAGGCTGTACACCCAGGCACGCATGCGCGGCGGCAAAGGCGCGTGGCGGCGATCCCCGTAAAAAGCGATGGCAAACATAATGGCCATATAGGCCAGGGCAACGGCGGCGATCAGCCCGCTGGACAGCGTCATGGTAACTCCGAAACTGAGAACACCCGGGCATTCCAGGCCCGGCTGGACAGTCTCGCATGATGTTTGGGGTTAGTCAGTGTCGACCAAGGTCTGAGCGCGACTTGGTGTCGCGGGGTGGCAGGGTCTTCTGGCGCAGAATATAGATCGTTACCAGCACCGCGCTGGTCAGCATGAATCCACGTGCCCAGGGCAAAGGGACGAGGTAGCAGGAAAAACCGATGCTCAGCCACATCAAGCCGATGGCGTAGACCTTGCCCTTGAGCGGAATGCCATTGCCGTCCAGGTAGTCACGAATCCATGGGCCCAGGCGCGGGTGTTCCACCAGCCACTGATAGAAACGCGGGGAGCTTCGGGCGAAGCAGGCGGCGGCGAGGAGCAGGAAGGGGGTGGTCGGCAACACCGGAAGGAAGATACCGATCACTCCCAGCGCTACGCTGAGCCAGCCGATGGCCAGCAGTGCGTAGCGCAGGAGCAGCGAGCGATTGCCCATGGGGGGCATGGGCAAACGACTCAGTGGTGACGTGGCTTGAGGATCGCCGGTTTTTCGTCAGGCGCGTTGCACAGCAGGTACAGGGCGGTCAGGGCTTCCGGGATCTGTACGATCATGTCGTCCATCAGGTTGGCGTCGGCGGCGATATCGGAAAACTCGGCTTCTTCTTCAAACAGCCCGGAACCGACCATGATCGGCAGCAGCATTTCGCTGACTTCTTCCTCGGCGGTCTCGAACCATGCGGCTTCGCGCAGGAACACGCCTTCCATGAACCCGATGCACCAGCCGCGCAGGTCGGAGTCATCCGGCTCATCGCCCAGGTCCAGGTCGCATGGCAGCTCGAACTCTTCGTCGGAGGCCAGTTGGCGGCTGATGTGGGCCTTGAGGGCGATCAGCGTGGATTCGATTTCCTCGCGTTGGGCGGCATCCTTGTAGTGCGGCTCTTCGGCGAACAGCGCGTCGATCCATTCACGGTCAGGCACGACATCGGCGCAGATCGACAGGGCGGTCAGGTAACCGTGGGCGGCCACGTAGTCCAGCGCCTCGTCATGCAGCTCATCGGCGTCGAGGAAGGCTTGCAGGCGGGTTAGTTGCTCAGCGAAGGACATTGAAGGACTACCTTGGGAATAAACGATGCTGAATTCTAGGCTTTCTTGAGCGCCCAGGCCAGCCGCAACGCCACATTTACCGGGTTTGGCTGCCGGGGTAGAGCGACGGGACTATTCGTCAGACGCCCCCTTTGCCGGATAACGCTCGGGTATACTGCCGCGTTTTGTGATGCCCCGCAGGCCAAGCGCCCCTCCGAGAAAACTTCGCTTACGGATTATTTTCCGTGAAATCGTCTTTTCTCGGCCAGCCTGTACAGAGGGATTTCGGCACTATTTTGGAGTTTTACATGCTCGAGCAGGCTCAACGCGTCCTCAAGGACATCTTCGGCTACGAAAGTTTTCGTGGCCGCCAGGGTGCGATCATTGAGCGCGTGGCCAGTGGCGGCGACGCCCTGGTGCTGATGCCTACCGGTGGCGGCAAATCATTGTGCTTCCAGGTGCCGGCCTTGTTGCGCAACGGCCTGGCGGTGGTGGTGTCGCCGTTGATCGCCTTGATGGATGACCAGGTCGCCACGCTCGAAGAACTCGGCGTCGCCGCCGCGTCCTTGAACTCCACCCTCAGCGCCGAACAGCAGCGCGACCTGGCGGCTCGTATCCGGCGTGGCGAAGTGAAGATGCTCTACCTGGCTCCCGAGCGGCTGGTGCAGCCGCGCATGCTGGCCTTCCTGCAGAGCCTGGAAATTGCCCTGTTCGCCATCGATGAAGCTCACTGCGTGTCGCAATGGGGTCATGATTTTCGCCGTGAATATTTGCAGCTGGGCCAATTGGCCGAGCTGTTCCCCGACGTGCCGCGTATCGCCCTGACCGCCACCGCCGACAAACGTACCCGCGAAGAAATCGTCGAGCGTCTGCACCTGCAGAACGCCGAGCGTTTCCTGTCGAGTTTTGATCGGCCGAATATTTTCTACCGCATCGTGCCCAAGGAGCAGCCGCGCAAACAACTGCTGGCATTCCTGTCCGAACGGCGCAGCGATGCGGGCATTGTCTACTGTTTGTCGCGCAAAAAAGTCGATGAGGTGGCGGCGTTCCTGTGTGAGCAAGGCTACCCGGCGCTGCCGTACCACGCCGGCCTGCCCAACGATTTGCGGGCCTACCACCAGAAGCGCTTCCTCAACGAGGAAGGCCTGATCATGGTGGCAACCATCGCGTTCGGCATGGGCATCGACAAATCCAACGTGCGTTTCGTGGCTCATATGGACCTGCCCAAATCCCTCGAGGCGTATTACCAGGAAACCGGTCGTGCCGGCCGTGATGGCCTGCCGGCGGATGCCTGGATGGCCTACGGTCTGCAAGATGTGGTGATGCTCAAGCAGATGCTGCAGAACTCCGAAGGCGATGAGCGCCACAAGCGCCTGGAGCAGCACAAGCTCGACGCCATGCTGTCGCTGTGTGAAGAGACCCGCTGCCGCCGCCAGACGCTGCTCGCCTATTTCGACGAAGACATGCCGCAGCCGTGCGGCCATTGCGACAATTGCGTGGATGGGGTGCAGACCTGGGATGCCACCGAGCCGGCGCGTCAGGGCCTGTCCGCCATCTACCGTACCGGCCAGCGTTATGGCGTGGGCCATCTTGTGGATGTATTGCTGGGTAAGGACAACGAAAAGATACGCAGCTTCGGGCACGAGAAACTCTCGGTCTACGGTGTCGGCAAGGCCCGCGCCGAAGGCGAGTGGCGTTCGTTGTTTCGTCAGATGGTTGCGCGTGGCCTGGTGGATATCGACATTGAAGGTTTCGGCGGCCTGCGTTTGAACGACAGCTGCCGGCCGTTGCTCAAGGGCGAAGTGAGCCTGGAGCTGCGTCGCGACCTCAAGCCGCAGGCCACCGCCAAGAGCAGTACCAGCCAGGCCAGCCAACTGGTGCGTGGCGAGGAGCGCGAGCAATGGGAAGCCTTGCGTACCCTGCGCCGCAAACTGGCGCAGGAACACAGCGTGCCGCCTTATGTCATTTTCCCCGACTCCACGTTGCTGGAAATGCTGCGTGAGCAACCCACCACCCTGGCCGAAATGGCGAGGGTCAGCGGCGTCGGTGCGCGCAAGCTGGAACGTTATGGCCAGGCTTTCCTGGAAGTGCTCGGTGGCGAGGCCGAAGCGCCGAAGGAAGTCACCGATATTCGTCATGAGCTGATCAGCCTGGCCCGTGCCGGGATGACCCCGATTCAGATCGCCGGGCAGTTGCAGTGTTCGGAAAAGAACGTCTATACCTTGCTCGCCGAGTCCATTGGCAAGCAGCAATTGTCCTTGGAGCAGGCCCTTGATTTGCCGGAAGATTTACTCGGTGAAATCCAGGATGCGTTCCTGGACGGTGAGGGCGAGTTGCCATCGGTTGCTGAAATTGCGCCGCTGTTTATCGGGCGTGTACCGGAGGGTGTTCTGTACTGTGTGCGTGCCGCTTTGCAGTCTGAATTCGAGATTTAGTGTGCCAATTGCGACAATGTAACGAATCAGTACATAGCGAGGCTTGCCTACTGGCATGGCTCATGCTTAGCTGACTAATAATTAGCCACACTTTATTTTCAGTCTAAATCATGAGTTTTTTATGCCGTTAACCGATCAACACCGTTTTGGCATGCAGTTGGCGCAAATGTCCCGAGGTTGGCGCGCCGAACTGGACCGTCGCCTGGCGGGGCTGGGCTTGTCCCAGGCGCGTTGGCTGGTGCTGTTGCACCTGGCCCGTTTTGAAGAAGCTCCCACCCAGCGTGAGCTGGCACAGAGCGTCGGGGTAGAAGGACCGACCCTGGCGCGCCTGCTCGACAGCCTGGAAAGCCAGGGCCTGGTCCAGCGCCAGGCGGTGCTGGAAGACCGCCGCGCCAAGCGCATCTTGTTGTGCGATAGCGCCCGGCCGCTGATCGATCAGATCGAAACCATCGCCACGGCCTTGCGCCATGAACTGTTTGTGGGCGTGGATGAAGAGGACATGCGCGTGTGCATGCGTGTACATGGGCACATCCTGGCGAACCTGGAAAAGTCCTGACCCGGCTGTAGTGAGCGGGCTTGCTCTATTCCAGTCAGTTAAGCGATAGAACGGACGATGAATAACTTGTGGGAGGGGGCTTGCTCCCGATGAGGGTGTGCCAGTCAGCAGTTTATCGACTGACCCACCGCTATCGGGAGCAAGCCCCCTCCCACAGTGACAGCGTTAAGCCTTAACTGACTGGCATTAGGGCGTGCCCCGCGCTGGGTGGCGCAGTCGCCCCAACACGACCGCTGCGGTGTTGCAGTGAGATCGAGGTGCCTGGGGATGGGGCCGCTGCGCAGCCCAGCGCGGGGCAAGCCCGCTCACTACACGGCTAGAAGGTCTGCCCCAGGTTCAGGTACACCGCCTGCTGTTTGTCATCATTGAACCCATAGCTGAAATTCAGCGGCCCCAGCGGTGTATCAAACCCGAGGAAAACGCTCGCGGCGTTGATGTATCCGCTGTCGAACTGGTTGTCGTTGTTCCACGCCCGCCCGCGTTCCACTGACGCGCCGAGGTACAGCGGGAAGTCCAGCGGCAGGTACGAGCGCGGCGTCAGGCGGCGGAAGTAGACTGCACGCATCAGGGCGATGTTCTGGCCCGAGATAGCATCCTCGCGAAAGCCCGACAGTTGTCGTGCGCCACCGAGCAGGAAGCTGGAAATCACTACATCGGATTTATCCAGGGTGCGTCCATAACGCCCACCCAGTATCAGCGTGTCCGGGCCGTGGCTCATGGCTTTGTCCAGCTTGAATTCCCATTGGCGGTAGCGTTGGTCCGAGCCCAGGCCGGGCTCGAATTCGCGGATGGCCAGGCCGATGTCTTCGCCGGAGTGGGGGAAGTACACGTTATCCAGGGAGTCGAACGAGTACTTCAGTTCATAGAAGCCTTCGCTGAAACTTACGCTCGGCAGGTCGCGGTCACCGATGCGCACGTCCGCCTTGCCCCAGGCTTCCCCGACGCCGAAGCGGATCTCGCCGCTGTTGCCGATCTGCCGCCCTACGTTCAGGCCGAAACCGTAACGCTCCAGGCGATATTCGGAGATGGGGTCGTTGTCCAGAATCAGTTCAACGTTCTGCGCCTGGGCCCTGACATAAGGCGCGATGAAATACCGTGAGCCGGTGTCCATTGGCTGGTAGAACTCGCTGTACAACTCTTGGCGATCGCCGATCTGTAGCCGTGTCAGCCATTCGGCGCCAAGCCGGTTGATGCCATTCATGCGGTAGCTGGCGCCGAGGTTGAAGGCACTGTCACCGCGCAGGTCATCCGACAGGTTCAAGCCCAGGCGCAGGTAGTCGGTGCCGCTGCGCTTGCCCCGTGCGCTGATCACCAGGGTGTTGTCGTGACCTTTCTTGACCACGCGGTACTGCACCTGCTCGAAGTAGTCCAGGCCGTACAAAGTGCCCATGTCCGCTTGCAGGCGACCCAGGTTCAGCGGTTCACCCAAGGCTTGGCGGATGTAGTAGCGAATCACGTCATCGCTGATTTTCGAGTCGTTCTCCACTTGGATCGCGGTGATGATCGGCGTGCGTTCGCCCGGTGTGCGGGCACTCACCAGTTGCGGGTCCACGGGCGCTGCGGGGCGCAGGTGGGCCAGACGGACGTCGAGGGCACGAGTGGCGCGGTAGCCGGCATCGATCATGTCCCTGGCGCGACCGAAATCCGTCACCCCGTAGGCCGCCAGCGGCGGCTGGATCAGTACATCCTTGGGATGCAGGGCCTTGAGTTGCTCTTCGGAGTTTCGCCGAGTCATCAGCGTGATGGATTGGTTGAGTACATCTACCACCGTCGCCAGTTGCTTGCGTGAGCGTAGCGGGGTGCCAATGTCCACCACGATGGCAATGTCGACGCCCATTTCTCGCGCCACATCCAGCGGGATGTTGTCGGTCATGCCGCCGTCCACCAGCAGCCGGCCGTCCAGTTCCACGGGGGCGAACACCGCAGGGATCGACATGCTGGCGCGTATCACCTGGGGCAGGTGGCCTTTGTTGAACACCACTTTCTCGCCGGTGGTGATGTCGGTGGCCACGGCACGGAAAGGAATGGGCAGTTTGTCGAAATTGCGGATGTTGCTGGTGTGGGCAAACATGCTTTCCAGCAACAACGCCAGGTTCTGGCCCTGGATCACGCCCAGTGGCAGGCCAAGGCTGCCGTCGTCGCGAAAACTGAGCTTCTGCTTGACCAGGAAGTCGCGATCATCCTGTTTGCGGCGAAACGGCACATCTTCCCGTGGGGGTGCATCGGACAGTGCCTGTTGCCAATCGATATCGAGCGCGAGTTTTTCCAGCTCATCGATTTTATAGCCTGATGCGTAAAGCCCACCAATCACTGCGCCCATGCTGGTGCCGGCAATCGCATCGATCTGGATACCCTGCTCCTCCAATGCCTTGAGCACGCCGATATGCGCCAGGCCACGGGCGGCACCGCCGGACAACACCAGGCCGATCTTGGGGCGGGGCGTCTCAACGGCGTTGGCGAGGAGGGGGAGCAGACATAGAAACAGACAAGACAGCAGGCGGCGCATCATGAATCTCAAGGCTGGGCGATAAAGGTCGGTATTATAGCCACTCGATCTTCCGAGCCCGTTACGTCAGGAACCTCTCAAATTATGTCTGCAAGCAAACCCGAGATCGTCATCACCTATTGCACCCAGTGTCAGTGGCTGTTGCGCGCGGCATGGCTGGCCCAGGAGTTGTTGAGCACCTTCGCCGACGACCTGGGGCGTGTGGTGCTGGAGCCGGCCACCGGCGGCGTTTTTCGCATCACCTGTGAGGGCGTGCAGATCTGGGAGCGCAAGGTGGATGGCGGCTTCCCGGAGGCCAAGGTACTCAAGCAGCGCGTACGCGACCAGATCGACCCACAGCGCGACCTGGGCCATAACGATCGGGCATCCTGAATACCGAGGTCACCGCCACCTACGAACGGTGACCCCGCGTGGCGCTGCTATTTGGCAGCCATTTTGTTCTTGATGAAACCGATGATAAACGTCAGCACCAGGCCGCCGAAGCCACTCCCGACGATGTTGCTGCCGAGCGCCGCGACGTTCAGCGCGTCGCCTGCCGGGGCACCAAGCAGCCAGGAGAGCAACTGGCCTAGTACCAGCCCGCCCAAGCCGCCAACCATTGAGTTGAGCCCGGTACTGCCCAGGCTCTGGTGGGTCATGCCGGCCAGGTTGCCGCCGATGGCACCGCTGATGATCTGAACCAATAAACTGATGAACATTTCCATGGTGAAACCCCTGCATCGCGTAAAGGGAGTGACCACTCGCGTGCAGCAACTTCAGAAACGGCCATGGCTGTCGTCGAGGTGTCTTTTATCCGTTGAACGACTACCGACTGTTGCGGATGTTTGAAGTATAGATCAGGCCGTAGCCGCGGGCTGCTTGGCCTGGCTGGCGCTGCCCATCAAGCCGGAGAGCACGATGGCGGCGATGATCAGCGCACCGCCCAGCAGCATGCGCAGCGTTGGGGTCTCGGCAAACAGCAACCAGGCCACGGTGATGCCGTAGACCGGCTCCATGGCGAATACCACCGAGGCGGTGCGCGCCTTGATGACGGCGAGGCTGGCGACGAACAGGCTGTGGGCCAGGCCGGTACAGAACACGCCCAGCAGTCCGATCCAGAGCCAGTCGATGGCTCGCACATCCGCCAGCCCTGGCGCGGCCACGGGCAACAGGCAGGCGGCTACCACCATGTTTTGGCACAGCGCCGCCTGTACCGCAGGAATCCGCCCGGAACTGGCGCGGTTGTTCAGTGACAAGAGGGAAAACAGCAGGCCGGAGGCAATGCCCCACAGCAACCCGCCGGTGGCTTCGCTGGCGAGGTTGAAGTCCGGCGTCACCAGCACCAGGCCAACGCTGACCAGCGCGACCAGCAGCCATTCACTGGGGCGAATGCGCTCGCGGAAGATCAACCCTTCGAGGATCACTGTAAACGCCGGGAATGCGGTAAACCCCAAGGTCGCCACGGCGACCCCCGCCACCTTGACCGCCATGAAAAAGGTCACCCAATGCGCCGCCAGCAGCACGCCGCTGACCAGCAAGCGACGCCAGTCGCGCAGCTCCAGGCTTTTCCAGGCCGTGTTGCTGGCAAGCCGCGCGAAGAGGGCCAGGGCGATCACGGCAAACACGGCACGGCCAAACACGATGATGGCCGGCGAGGCGGCCGCCAGTTTGCCGAAAACACCGGTGAGGCCAAACATCAATGCGCCAATATGCAGGGCGCCGAGGGCTGAGCGGGGAGTCATTGCGATCCTTTGAACCGACGGGTAACAGAAACGCAGTCTAGAGGGTTGCCCAGGGGGGCGTCTGTCGTGCGGCTCGCGATTTTTATCGCAAGGCTCTTCCCTAGGATGAGCGACGCAACCTGCCGGGCGATGCGCCGAACTCCCGCAGCATCGCGGCGGCAAACGCACTTTGTGAGCTGTAGCCGACGCAATCAGCGATTTCTCCGATAGGCAGCACGGTCTCGCGCAGCAGCTTCAACGCCTTCTGCAGGCGGCGGGTGCGAATGTAGTCCATCGGCGTCTGCCCGCATTCGGCCATGAAGCGCGCATGCAGGCGCGCCACCGACAGCTCGGCAATTCGCGCAAGGTCCGCCACTTGCAGGGGATGCGCGACGTGCCGCTCGATATGCGCATTGAACGCTGCATACGGCAGGCGCCGGCCAGGCAAGGGCTGGGCCTGCGGATGATTGAGGCTGGCGAGCAGCAACACGGCGCCTTGCTGGACAATCAACGGGTCTTCCACTGGGCTGTGGGCCAGCCATTGCACCAACTGGTTTTGCCGGGCATCCAGCGCCAGGCGCGTCGGCTGATCCAGCAGGCGGCGACTGGCATCGGCGTGTTCGCCCAGAGATTGCAGCAGCCAGTGCTCAGTCGGCACATCCAGCACCAGGCAGCGGCTGCCGTCGCGACTGCCGCAGGCATGATGGGCGTTGAAGGGCAGCACCATCACGCTGCTTTTGTGCACCTGGCTGCCACGGCCATCCACCTCCAGGTCCAAATGCCCGGACAGACCGAACACCAATTGCGCATGGTCATGGCTGTGGGCGAGGGGGGCTTCGACGTAGTGGCGCAGCGTGAGGGACGGTCTCATCGCGGTCTCCAGAGCAACAAGTGCGCAGTCTACAACGCTTCGCAGGTGCCCGGCGCTGTCATCGCACTGACGCAAAGCTGTCATGGGCTATTAATCGCGAGGGCGCAAGCTCGCGAAAACACCGTCGAGGGATGCCCATGACCAGTGCCGAGTTCGCCAGACCCAGCCGCAAACAACGGGTTCGTACCCTATGGATTTCCGACGTGCACCTGGGCACCCGGGATTGCCAGGCCGAACACCTGTCGCAGTTCCTCAAGGGGTACCACGCCGATAAGGTGTACCTGGTCGGCGACATCATCGACGGCTGGAAGATGCGCGGCGGCATGTATTGGCCCCAGGCCCATACCAATGTGATCCGGCGCCTGCTGACCATGGCCAAGCGCGGCACCGAGGTGATTTACGTCACCGGCAACCACGACGAATTCCTGCGCCGCTATTCCAAGCTGATCCTGGGCAATATCCAGCTGGTGGATGAAGCGGTGCATGTCACCGCTGATGGCCGCCATCTGCTGGTGATCCACGGCGATCAGTTTGACGTGATCACCCGTTACCACCGCTGGCTGGCGTTCCTCGGCGACTCGGCCTACGAATTTACCCTGACCCTGAACCGCTGGCTCAACCACTGGCGCGCGCGGTATGGCTATGGCTACTGGTCGCTGTCGGCCTACCTCAAGCATAAGGTCAAGACGGCGGTGAGTTTTATCAGCGATTTCGAAGAAGCGATTGCCCACGAAGTGACCCGGCGCGAGCTGCATGGCGTGGTGTGCGGGCATATTCATCATGCCGAAATTCGCAAGGTGGGCGAGGTGGACTACCTCAACTGCGGGGACTGGGTAGAGTCGTGCACGGCGTTGATCGAGCACTGGGATGGGAGTATCGAGTTGTACCGCTTGGCGGATGCGCAGGCGAAAGAGGCGCAGCTCAAAGCCGAGATGGTTGCCGGCTAGTGTTCAACCCTGTCCGAATGTGGGAGGGGGCTTGCCCCCGATAGCTCTGTGTCAGTCAGCACTTCAGTTGCTGAAAGACCGCCATCGGGAGCAAGCCCCCTCCCACATTTTCAGTCCAGGTTTCTTCAGTTGGAAACGTCGGCGATGGCCTGGGCCAACAGGGTCAGCCGCTTGGCATCAATCCCTGCAACGCTGGCACGCCCCGAACTCACCATGTACACGCTGTGCTTCTCGCGCAGTTGTTTCACCTGTTCGGCATTCAAGCCGGTATAGGAAAACATCCCGCGCTGCGCGCCGATATGCGCAAACCGCTCGGCCAAGCCATGGGGCGCCAATGCCTCGACCAAGCCCGCGCGCAAATGGGCAATCCGCGAGCGCATGGCTTCGACTTCGTCGCTCCACACCTTTTTAAGTTCAGCGTCACCCAGGATAGTCGCGACCACTGCCGCACCATGATCCGGCGGCGTCGACCATAGGTTGCGTGCGATATTCGCCAGTTGGCTGCGCACATCCGTGAGCTTCTCGGCGTCTGCCGCGCACACGATCAGCGCGCCGACGCGGTCGCGATACAGGCCGAAGTTCTTCGAGCAGGAACTGGTGATCAGTACCTCAGGCAGCTCGGCGGTAAACAGCCGCACTGCCCAGGCGTCCTGCTCCAGGCCGTCGCCGAAGCCCTGGTAGGCGAAGTCGATCAGTGGCAGCAAGTGGCGCTCGCGCACGATCTGCAGCACTTGGCGCCAATCCTTCTGGGACAGGTCGAACCCGGTCGGGTTATGGCAGCAGGCATGCAGCAGCACGACGTCGCCCTTGGGCACAGCCGACAGGGTGGCGAGCATCGCCTGCACATCCAGGCGATTGTCAGTGCCCACATAGGGGTAATGGCTGACCTTGATCCCGGCCTTGGCGAAGATCGTTTCGTGGATCGGCCAGGTCGGGTTGCTCAGCCACACGCCGCGACCGGGCAGGCTGTGGGCGATAAAGTCGGCGCTCAAGCGCAGGGCACCGGTGCCACCTGGGGTCTGGGTGGCGCCGGCGCGGCGTTCGCGGATCAGCGGGGAATCGACGCCCAGCACCAGCTCGCTGATCAGGCTGCCGAACGCAGGGTTGCCGTGCCCGCCGATGTAGGTCTTGGTGGTCTGCGTGTCCACCAGGCGTTGCTCGGCCAGCTTGACCGAATGAGGGATCGGCGTCAGGCCCTGGTCGTCCTTATAGACGCCCACGCCCAAGTCGAACTTGTCCGGGTGGGTGTCCTGGGCATACAGGTCCATCAGTCCGAGGATCGGGTCGCCGGGCACGCGGCCAATGGCATCGAAGTGCATTACTTGCGGCCCTCGGCAGTCTTGGCCACTTCGTCAGTGCGTGCGGCCATGATGAAGTCGTTGCGGTGCAGGCCCTTGATGGAGTGGCTCCACCAGGTCACGGTGACTTTGCCCCACTCGGTGAGCAAGCCTGGGTGATGGCCTTCGGCTTCGGAGATTTCACCCATGGCATTGGTGAAGGCAAGGGCGAATTTGAAGTTCTTGAACAGGAAAACCTTTTCCAGCTGCATCACACCGTCGCGGACTTCGATGTTCCAGTCTGGGATCTGCTTGATCAGTACCGGCAGCTCTTCATCGCTGACTTGCGGGGCGTCGGCGCGGCAGGCTTCGCAGTGGGCTTGGTTCAAGTTGGTCATGGGGGTGTCCTGAATTCGAATGTTTGAAGGTCAGTAGCGTCACCCTAAAGCAACGCGGGGCCAGGGAACAGACTCACCTGGCCTTAATCGATGAGGTTCACGCAGCCTTGGGCTTGGGCGGGAATTTCGGCGCATGCAGGCCCAACTGCATCCCGCGCTCGACCATGGCCATGATGTCTTCCTGCGCCACTTCGAACAGGCGCTTGAGCTCAGGCAGTACGAAATACAGCGGTTGCAGGATGTCGATACGGTAGGGGGTGCGCATGGCCTCCAGCGGGTCGAAGGCTTGATGCTCGGGCTCGTCCGACAGGCTGTACACCGTCTCCTTGGGCGAAGACAGAATGCCACCCCCGTAGATACGTCGGCCTTGCGGCGTGTCTACCAGGCCGAACTCGATGGTCATCCAGTACAGGCGCGCCAGATATACCCGTTGCTCTTTGGTGGCCGCCAGGCCGAGCTTGCCGTAGGTGTGGGTGAATTCGGCGAACCAGGGGTTGGTCAACAGCGGGCAGTGGCCGAAGATCTCGTGGAAAATATCCGGCTCTTGCAGGTAGTCCAGTTCTTCACGGGTACGAATAAAGGTCGCCACTGGAAACTGCTTGCTGGCGAGCAGTTCGAAGAAGGTCTGGAAGGGGATCAATGCCGGTACGCGGGCGACTTGCCAACCGGTGGTCGCGGCCAGCACTTGGTTGATCTCACCCAGTTGCGGGATGCGATCCAGCGGTAGCTCGAGCTTGTCGATGCCGTCCAGGTATTCCTGGCAGGCACGGCCCTCGATCACTTTCAACTGGCGCGTGATCAGGGTGTTCCACACCGCGTGTTCTTCCGGCGGGTAGTGGATAAAACCTTGCGCATCGGGCTCGCGGGCCACGTATTGCGTCTGCTTCATACGGCTCTCCTGCTAGGCATTCGTTCTTGTTATGTCCTGCGATGAGCTATTGATAACCCGCTGGGCGTTGGATTCCACCTACCTCCAGCGGTGATGCGTAGGAAAATATACCGGTTTTCGTAAAGTATTCGTTACAGCTTTAGGGCTAATCTTTGCGCTGGGCTGTGAAACGTGCGCAAGGTGTCACATAATCTTGACGACTATCTGCGCCCAGTGACAAAAAGACGCGGCGCCTTCCCACTTTTCGAGCCCTTTCATGCGTATCAAAGTGCACTGCCAGAACCGTATCGGCATCCTGCGGGATATTCTCAACCTGCTGGTGGAGTACGGCGTCAACGTCGCCAAGGGCGAAGTCGGCGGTGAGCATGGCAACGCGATCTATCTGTTTTGCCCCAACCTTGTGAACATGCAATTCCAGGCGCTGCGCCCGCAATTCGAGGCGATTGCCGGGGTGTTCGGGGTCAAGCGCGTCGGGCTGATGCCCAGTGAACGGCGGCACATGGAACTCAACGCGCTGCTCGGCGCCCTGGAGTTTCCGGTGTTGTCGATCGACATGGGCGGTTCCATCGTTGCCGCCAACCGTGCCGCCGCGCAGTTGCTCGGGGTGCGGGTGGACGAGGTGCCGGGGATTCCGTTGTCGCGTTATGCCGAAGACTTCGATCTGCCGGAGTTGGTGCGCGCCAGCAAGTCGCGGATCAACGGCCTGCGGGTCAAGGTCAAGGGTGACGTGTTTCTGGCGGACATCGCACCGCTGCAATCGTCCGAACACGATGACAGCGAGGCCATGGCCGGTGCGGTGCTGACTCTGCACCGTGCCGACCGCGTTGGTGAACGCATCTACAATGTGCGCAAGCAGGAACTGCGCGGCTTCGACAGTATTTTCCAGAGCTCCAAGGTCATGGCTGCGGTGGTGCGTGAAGCCCGGCGCATGGCACCGTTGGATGCGCCGCTATTAATAGAAGGGGAAACCGGCACCGGTAAAGAACTGCTGGCCCGTGCTTGCCACCTGGCGAGCCCGCGTGGGCAGTCGCCGTTGATGGCGCTTAATTGCGCAGGCCTGCCGGAGTCGATGGCCGAGACCGAGCTGTTCGGCTACGGGCCTGGTGCGTTTGAAGGCGCACGGGCCGAAGGTAAGTTGGGGCTGTTGGAGTTGACGGCCGGCGGTACGCTGTTTCTCGACGGGGTGGGAGAAATGAGTGCGCGCTTGCAGGTGAAGTTGCTGCGGTTTTTGCAGGACGGTTGCTTCCGCCGTGTAGGCAGTGATGAGGAGGTGTACCTGGATGTGCGCGTGATCTGCGCCACCCAGGTGGACTTGTCCGAGTTGTGCGCGCGCGGCGAGTTCCGCCAGGACCTTTACCACCGTCTCAACGTGCTGTCCCTGCACATCCCCCCCTTGCGCGAATGCCTTGATGGCTTGGCGCCGTTGGTCGAGCACTTCCTCGATCAGGCCAGCCGGCAAATCGGCTGTGCATTGCCTAAGTTGGCGCCGGCTGCCATGGATCGCCTCAGTCACTACCATTGGCCGGGTAACGTGCGGCAGCTGGAAAACGTGTTGTTCCAGGCGGTGTCGTTGTGTGATGGCGGCACGGTCAAGGCCGAGCACATTCGTTTGCCGGACTACGGCGTGCGTCAGCCGCTTGGCGATTTTTCCCTGGACGGCGGCCTGGAAGAGATCGTCGGGCGGTTCGAGAAGGCGGTGCTGGAAAGCCTGTACGCCGAGCACCCCAGCAGCCGGCAATTGGGAAAGCGTCTGGGGGTGTCTCACACCACCATCGCCAATAAGCTGCGTGATTACGAAATCCTGAAGACAGATAAATAACCTGCCTGACTCAGCGCGGTTAAAACTGTGGGAGCGGGCTTGCTCGCGAATGCGGTGGACCAGTTACACATGTGCTGACTGACAC
>NZ_PYWX01000001.1 GCF_003031675.1 Pseudomonas palleroniana
GCAAGCCCGCTCCCACATTTGATCTCTATCGTTGATAAGACGGGCGCTTGCCGCAGGCGGCATAAGTCCGCCGTTTTTCCGACTATTCCCTGATCCTGAATTTTAAAGACACCCCCGAAAACCCCCGCCCCGCCTGGACTTCAGGTTCTTTTTAAAAGTTGGTTCGCAAATTGCTTAAGCCTCGTCAGTACAGCGGTGGGCGGCAAGCGTCCGTCAGAAAGAGGAAAGAGCGTGGACAAGTACCTTTATGTGGCAATGACCGGCGCCAGCCAGAATGCACTGGCGCAGAAGGCCCATGCCAACAACCTGGCGAACATTTCCACCAATGGTTTCCAACGTGACCTGGAGCAGGCGCGTTCGATGCCGGTGTTCGGTGACAGCTTTCCCGCACGGGCATTTGCGATGACCGAGCGGCCTGCCACCGACTTTTCCCCGGGCGCCATGATCGAAACCGGCCGCGACCTGGACGTGGCCGTCAGCGGCGACGGCTGGATGGCCGTGCAAACCCCGGATGGCGGCGAAGCCTACGTGCGCAGCGCCAGCATGAATGTGGATGCGCTGGGCGTGCTGCGGGCCGGCAACGGTATGCCGATCATGGGCAACGGTGGCCCGATTGCCGTGCCGCCCCAGCAGAAAATCGAAGTGGGCGCCGATGGCACCATCAGTATCCGCGCCATGGGTGAAGGCCCACGGGTGATGGCGGAAGTAGACCGTATCAAGATGGTTCAGCCCGACCTCAAGAACATGACCAAGGCCCTCGATGGCACCATCCACACCAAGGACGGCAAGCCGGCGCAGGCCGACGCGAACGTCAGGCTGACCTCGGGTTTCCTGCAGGCGAGCAACGTCAATGCGGTGGAAGAGATGACCTCGGTGCTGGCGCTTTCCAAACAATTCGAGCTGCACATCAAGATGATGAACAGCGCCAAGGAAGACGACCAGGCCATGACTCGCGTTCTATCGATGAGCTGAAGCCGGCGACGACTGACGACTAATTTTGCAACGCGGCGCCAACAAACAGGCGCACGAAGGAGAACAACATGCTTCCGGCTCTATGGGTTGCCAAAACAGGCCTGTCCGCCCAGGACACCAACCTGACCACCATTTCCAACAACCTGGCCAACGTGTCGACCACGGGTTTCAAGCGTGATCGCGCCGAGTTCCAGGACTTGCTCTACCAGATCAAGCGCCAGCCAGGTGCTCAATCGACCCAGGACAGCGAGCTGCCGTCGGGCCTGCAATTGGGTACCGGTGTGCAGATCGTCGGCACCCAGAAGAACTTCAATGCCGGTAACCTGCAACAAACCGGTCAGCCACTGGATATGGCCATCAATGGCCGTGGGTTCTTCCAGATCCTGCAGCCGGACGGCACTACGTCGTACACCCGTGATGGTACGTTCCACCTCGATTCCAACGGCCAGATCGTCACCGCCAACGGTTTCGCGCTGGAGCCGGCCGTGGTGGTTCCCGCCAACGCCAAGACCTTCACCGTGGGCAATGACGGCACCGTGTCCATCACCGTGGCCGGTAACCCGGCGTCGCAAGTGATCGGCAACCTGCAAACCGCGGACTTCATCAACCCCGCCGGCTTGCAAGCCATGGGTAACAACCTGTTCCTGGAAACCGCTTCCAGCGGCGCGCCGCAAATCGGTACCCCGGGCCTGAACGGTTTCGGTACCACCCTGCAAAGCACTCTGGAAACCTCCAACGTCAGCACGGTTGAGGAGATGGTCAACATGATCACCACCCAGCGCGCCTACGAGATGAACTCCAAAGTGATTTCCACTGCCGACCAGATGCTCTCGTTCGTCACGCAGAATCTGTAATCAAGTCTATGGGGCGCTCTTGAAGGCGCCTGCAACACCGTGAGGTAAGGGTCATGAATCGCTATGTTTCTGTTCTGGCATTGAGTGGGATCGCCGTGCTCGCGGGCTGTGTCGCCCCGACGCCGAAACCCAATGACCCGTACTACGCGCCGGTGTTGCCTCGTACACCGTTGCCGGCGGCGGCCAACAATGGCTCGATCTACCAGGCCGGTTTTGAACAGAACCTGTACAGCGACCGCAAGGCATTCCGGGTGGGGGACATCATCACCATCACCCTGAACGAGAAGACCCAGGCCAGCAAGAACGCCAACTCGCAGGTCGGCAAGACCAGCAAGACCAGCATCGGCCTGACCTCGTTGTTCGGGGGTGTGCCCAATACCAACAACCCACTGGGCAGCGGTGACCTGAGCCTGAACGCCGGTTATTCCGGTGACCGCGCCACCAACGGCAAGAGTGCGGCGGGGCAGGGCAACAGCTTGACCGGTTCGATCACTGTGACCGTGGCCGACGTATTGCCCAACGGCATCATCGCCATACGCGGCGAGAAATGGATGACCCTCAACACCGGTGACGAGCTGGTGCGTATTGCGGGCATGGTGCGGGCCGATGATATTTCCACCGACAACACCGTGTCGTCGACGCGGATTGCCGATGCGCGCATTACCTACTCGGGCACGGGTTCGTTTGCCGATGCGAGTCAGCCGGGCTGGTTCGACCGTTTCTTCCTTAGCCCGCTGTTCCCTTTCTAGGTGGTCATTGTGAAACTCAAACAGCTGATGGCGGCAGCACTGTTGCTGTCCCTGAGCGCAGTCGCCCAGGCCGAGCGCCTGAAAGACATCGCCAGTATCTCCGGCGTGCGCTCCAACCAGTTGATCGGTTACGGCCTGGTGGTCGGGCTTAATGGCACGGGTGACCAGACCACCCAGACGCCGTTCACCCTGCAGACCTTCAACAACATGCTCTCGCAGTTCGGCATCAAGGTGCCGCCGGGCTCGGGCAACGTGCAATTGAAGAACGTGGCGGCGGTGTCCATCAGTGCCGACCTGCCGGCGTTTTCCAAGCCGGGGCAGGTGGTCGACATTACCGTATCGTCCATCGGTAACTCGAAAAGCCTGCGCGGCGGCACTTTGCTGATGACGCCGCTCAAGGGTATCGATGGCAACGTCTACGCCATCGCCCAGGGCAACCTGGTGGTGGGCGGCTTTGACGCCGAGGGCCGCGACGGCTCCAAGATCACCGTCAACGTGCCGTCGGCCGGGCGCATCCCTGGCGGCGCCACGGTGGAACGTACCGTGCCGAGCGGCTTCAACCAGGGCAACAGCCTGACCCTGAACCTCAACCGCTCCGACTTCACCACGGCCAAGCGCGTGGTCGACAAGATCAACGACATGCTCGGCCCTGGCGTGGCCCAGGCCATCGACGGTGGTTCGATCCGTGTGACCGCGCCGCTGGACCCGAGCCAGCGCGTGGATTACCTGTCGATCCTGGAAAACCTGGAAGTCGACCCGGGCCAGGCGGTGGCCAAAGTCATCATCAACTCGCGTACCGGCACCATCGTGATCGGTCAGAACGTCAAGGTGTCGCCGGCGGCGGTGACCCATGGCAGCCTGACCGTGACCATCACCGAAGACCCGATCGTCAGCCAGCCTGGGGCGCTGTCCAATGGCCAGACGGCGGTGGTGCCCCGTTCTCGGGTCAATGCCCAGCAAGAAGCCAAGCCGATGTTCAAATTCGGCCCCGGCACCACCCTGGACGAGATTGTCCGTGCGGTGAACCAGGTGGGCGCAGCGCCCGGCGACTTGATGGCAATCCTTGAAGCTCTGAAACAGGCCGGCGCCTTGCAAGCCGACCTGATCGTGATCTGAGGCCATGGCCATGGATATGCGCAAGAGTGGGATCAGCAGCACGGCGGATTCGGGGGCTTACTCCGACCTGAACCGGCTTAACCAGCTCAAGGTGGGTGATAAGAACAGCGACGGCAACATGCGCAAAGTCGCGCAGGAGTTCGAGTCGCTGTTCTTGAACGAGATGCTCAAGTCCATGCGCTCGGCCACCGACGCCCTGGGCAAGGACAACCCGATGAACACCCCGGCCGCCAAGCAGTATCAGGAAATGTACGACCAGCAACTGGCGGTCTCGCTGTCGCGCGAGGGGGGCGGTATCGGCCTGGCCGACGTGCTCATGCGCCAGATGCAGAAGAACAAACCGGTGGACGCCCAGGCGGCCACCTTGCAAGGCCCGGCAGCGGATGCGCCGGTCAAGAAAGTCGATGTGCCGACTGAAATTGCCGCAGGCACGCAAGCCGAAGGCCCATTGGGGCGTTCCAATGGCCAGCGTCCTTTGTGGGCTTACCGTGTGGCGGTGCCGGAAGGCAGCAATGCCCACGCCAATGATATGGAGCTGATGAACCAGCGCCGTATTGCCTTGCCGAGCAAGCTGACCGATCGCTTGCTGGCGGGCATCGTGCCGAGTACGGAGGTCGCCGCCGTCGCCAAGACTGCGCCGCTGCGCAACAGCGCTGCCGATGACAACGTGGTCAACAGTGCCGCCCGCAGCTTCGCCGTACCGAGCGGGCGCATGCAGGTGTATGGCCGTGCCATCGCCCAGCCGCCACTGGCGCCGGCGAAGAAAGCCTTCAGTTCGCAGGATGAGTTCGTCGCCACCATGTTGCCGATGGCCAAGGCGGCGGCGGCGCGTATCGGTATCGATCCGAAGTACCTGGTGGCGCAGGCCGCCTTGGAAACCGGTTGGGGTAAGTCGGTGATGCGCGCCGAAGACGGCAGCAGCAGCCATAACCTGTTCGGTATCAAGGCCGGCCAGAGTTGGCAGGGTGGCCAGGCACGCGCGATCACCAGCGAGTTTCGCAATGGCGCGATGGTCAAGGAAACGGCGCAATTCCGTTCCTATAACTCCTACCAGGACAGCTTCCATGACCTCGTGACATTGCTGCAAAGCAATGATCGCTATAAAGAAGTTGTGAAATCAGCCGACAACCCGGAGCGGTTTGTACGCGAGTTGCAAAAAGCCGGATATGCAACCGACCCGGACTACGCCAGCAAGATTTCGCAGATCGCTAAAACGATGAACAGTTACCAGAATTACGCTGCCGCGGGCGCGACCACACATTTATAAGGTCTGAATCATGAGTTTGCTCAGTATCGGGATGTCAGGGCTTAACGCCTCTCAAGGATCGTTGTCGGTCCTGAGTAACAACATTGCCAACGTCAATACTCCGGGATACTCGCGCCAGCAGACCACCCAGAACGCCAGCGCCAACAACCAGTACGGTGGGGTGTTCATCGGCAGCGGTACGACCTTGGCGGATGTGCGCCGCATTTATAACGATTTTCTGGGAGCCGCCTACCAGAGCAGTACCGCGCTCAACAGCGATGCCACCGCATACGCGGGCCAGGCCGCGGCGATCGACAAAACCCTGTCGGACAAATCCACGGGTATGTCCGCCGCGCTCAGCGCATTCTTTTCATCCCTGCAAACCGCCGCCGCCACGCCGAGCGATGTTTCCGCGCGGCAACTGCTGGTGACCAGCGCGCAGACCTTGAGCAACCGCTTCAACTCGATTTCCACACAGTTGACCCAGCAGAAAGAAGGCATCAACAGCCAACTGGGTACGCTGAGTGATCAGGTCAACAAGCTGACGTCGTCGATCGCCTCGCTCAACAACCAGATCACAACCGCCCAGGGATCATCGACCAGCGCGCCGGCCAACCTGCTGGATGCGCGTAACGAGGCGGTGCGTTCGCTCAATGAGCTGATTGGCGTCACTGCTACCGAGAAGAACGGCCAGTTCAGTATCACCACTGGCACCGGGCAGTCGCTGGTGGAGGGCAATATTGCCAATACCATTTCAGCGGTACCGAGCAAGACCGATAACAGCCAGTACACCATCCAGCTCAACATGGGCGATACGAAGATGGACATCGGCTCGGTGATTTCCGGCGGCAGTATCGGCGGCCTGTTGCGCTATCGCAGTGATGTGCTGATGCCGGCCATCAACGATTTGGGGCGCATCGCCATTGCTACCGCCGACAGCGTCAACACCCAGTTGGGGCAGGGCCTGGACCTGAACAGTGATTTCGGCTCCTCGCTGTTCAGTGATATCAACACTGCGGCCACCATTGCCCAGCGCAGCCAGGCGGCTGCGGGTAACAGTGCAGGCTCCGGCAATCTGAATGTGACGATTACCGACACCAGCAAGCTGTCGACCTTCGACTACAAGGTCACCTTCACCAGCGGCAACCTGTACAACGTGGTGCGTTCGGACGGCAAGGCGATGGGCTCGTTCGATACCACGACCACGCCGCCGCCGGTGATTGATGGTTTTACCCTGGCGTTGAACGGCGCCGGTCCCGTAGCGGCCGGTGACAGTTTCAAAGTCAGCCCGACGGCCACGGGGGCCAGTAATATCGGCGTCCAACTCAAGGATCCGAACAAGCTCGCATTTGCGGCACCCTTGGCTGGTAATGCCAGCAAGACCAACACTGGCGCCGGCACGTTCACACCGCCTACCTTGACCGTGCCCATTGATATCAACGGTGGTGCCGCGACCGCGCAATTGCGCACCGGGATCGAAAACTCGATGCCGGTGAAGATGGTCTTCGGCAAGCCGGCGGCGGACGGTACCCAGCCATATACCGTCAGCGATGCACAAGGCAACCCGATCGGTACCGGCAGCATCATCCCGGGCCAGGGCAACAAGATCAGCATCAATGTGCCCATGCGCGATGCCACCGGGGCGCTGATTCCGGGCAAGAGCTTTAACTTCGATACCACGGTGGCCGGCACGCCGGCCAATGGCGACAGCACGACCTTTTCTTTCAACAGCGGCGCCACCTCCGATGGTCGCAACGCCCAGCAGTTGTTGGGTTTGCAGACCAAGGCGACGGTGGGTGCGGTGGATGGCAACGCGGGCGTGAGCCTGGTCAGCGCCAATAGCCGGCTGGTGTCCCAGGTGGGCTCCAAGGCCGCCCAGGCCAACACCGACACCACCGCCACCGGCGCCTTGCTGGCGGCGAACAAGGCGGCCAGCAACTCGGTGTCCCAGGTCAACCTGGACGAGGAGGCGGGCGACATGATCAAGTTCCAGCAGTACTACACCGCGTCGTCGCAGATCATCAAGGCCGCGCAAGAAACCTTCAGCACGCTGATCAACGCCCTTTAAAGGAGTCTGGAACGATGCGTATCTCTACACAGCAGTATTTCGACACCAGCTCCAGCAAGTACCAGGATAACTATTCGGGCGTGGTGAAGGCTCAGGACCAGGCCAGTTCCGGTATTCGCGTGCAAACTGCCTCGGATGATCCGGTGGCGGCCGCCCAATTGCTGATGTTGCAGCAGCAAAAGGACATGCTGGGCCAGTTCAACGGCAACATCACCACCTTGCAGAACTCGCTCGGTAACGAAGAAACGGTACTGCAGAGCATCAACCTTGCGTTGCAGTCGGCCAGTGAGCTGGCGTTGCAGGCCGGTAACCAGCGCCTCAGCGATGACGACCGCAAGGCGCTGGCCAGCAAGGTCGGCGCGCTTGAAGACCATGTGCTGGGCCTGCTCAACAGCAAGGACTCCAGTGGCAACTACATGTTCTCCGGGTCCAAGACCGATACGCCGCCCTATATACGCAACAACGACGGCACCTACACCTATCAGGGTGATGAGACGCCGCTGAGCCTGCAGGTATCGAGCAACCTGTCGATCGCCATGGGCGATACCGGCAAGGCCCTGCTCGAAAGTTCGTCCAACACCGGTCGTACTCAGACCACGTTGTTGCCGCCGGCGGTCAATGACGGCAAGGTGGCGATTTCGGCAGGCCTGGTCACCTCCAGCACCAATTACATCAAGAACTTTGCCGACGGCCAGCCGTATAAGCTGACCTTCGCCAGCAGCACTCAATACAGCGTGACCGACAAGGACGGTAACGACGTGACGTCCGAGATCCCCGGTAACGGCACGTTTGACGCGACCAAGGAGGGCGCTTCCAGCGTCAACCTGCGTGGGGTCAAGTTCGACATCTCGCTGAACCTGGGGGCGAGTGTCGCGCCCGGTGCCGCTTCGGATGCGCTGGTAGCGGGCAAGGTGTTCACCCTGGAAAGCAAGCCGGATACGTTCAGTGTCTCGCGCACGGCCAGCAACCCGTCCACGGCGCAGTTGACCGGCGGCAGTGTGACGGACCAGGCGGCGTATGCCAGCACCTTTCCCAACTCGGGTGCGGTGATCAAGTTCACCAGTGGTACCGATTACCAGGTGTTCGCCCAGCCTTACAGCACTGACAGCAAGGCGATTGCCAGTGGCACCATCGCCGCCGGTGCCACTTCGGTCACCACGGCCGGGGTGACCTTCGGCATCAGTGGCACGCCGGGTGCCGGCGACCAGTTTTCGGTCGGCGCTACCAGTAACAAGAACATGAATGCCTTGGATACCCTGGGCCAGTTACGCAAGGCCCTGGAAACGCCGTCGGATGGCAGCCAGGTGGCGATGAATCAGCTCAAGGACGTGGTCAATACCAGCATCGCCAACCTGGCGAATGCGACCGCGCAGATCGACCAGGTCCGTGGCTCCATCGGTGCGCGTAACAATGCCCTGGATATCCAGAGCCAGGAAAACACTAGCCTGGGCCTGGCCAACACCACCACCATGTCGTCGCTGGCGAACGTGGACATGGGGCAGGCGGCCATTGACCTGACCTTGCAGCAGACCATGTTGCAAGCCTCGCAGCTGGCCTTCGTGAAAATCTCCCAGTTGAGCCTGTTCAGCCGCATGTAATCGGCGTCCAGACCAACGGCCCACCCTGGCAACAGGGTGGGCCGTTGTCGTTTCGGGTGTCAGGAACGTTGCGCGGTTTTGCACAAAGCGAACAAAATTGAGTGACCTGTGAGTCATTAAGCGCATCTTCACTGTATCGTGTGAAAAGGATAAGTCGTCACAGGGTCCTTGCGGGGCGGCTTTCAGCGAGTTTTTTACGGGGTTTTCCCCTTTATTGTCAGCACTCCGGGCGCAGTCCCTGGGGTGTTCTCCAGCTATTTAGTATTGGGAAGCCACAATGATTGGCATAAAAAGCATCGCCAGTTACGTGCCGGCAGACGGGGTGGATAACTACGCCCAGGGCGCCAAATTCGCCAAGGATGAAGATTTCATCATTGGCAAGATCGGTTCGGCGTTCCTGCCACGCAAGGATGCTGCGCAGGAAACCTCCGACCTGTGCGTCGAGGCGGTCAACGCTCTGTTTGCCAACAACCCGCAGTTGAAGCGCGAATCCATCGACGCGCTGATCGTCGTGACCCAGAACGGCGACGAGGAAGGCTTGCCGCACACGGCTGCCATCGTCCAGGACAAATTGGGCCTGCCGACCCATGTGGCCGCGTTCGATATCTCCCTGGGCTGCTCCGGCTACGTCTACGGCATCTATGCGATGAAGGGCTTCATGGAAGCCACTGGCCTGAAAAACGGCCTGCTGATCACCGCCGACCCGTATTCGAAGATCGTCGACCCGGAAGACCGCAACACCACCATGCTCTTTGGCGATGCTGCCACCGCCACCTGGATGGGCGAGGACGCACCGTGGTTACTGGGCAAGTCGAAGTTCGGCACCGATGGCTCCGGTGCGCCACATCTGAAGGTCAGCGACGGCGTGTTCTTCATGAATGGTCGCCAGGTGTTCAACTTCGCCTTGCTCAAAGTGCCGGCGCATTTGCACGAGTTGCTCGACGAGTCGAACCTTGCGCCTGACCAGATCGATGCCTTCTGCATTCACCAGGGCAGTGCGGCGATTGTCGACGCGGTGGCCCGGCGTTTCGAAGATGCACCGGTTGAGAAGTTCATCAAGGACATGGTCGAGACCGGTAACACCGTGTCGTCGAGTATTCCGCTGTTGCTGGAAAAGCACATGCTGGACGGTAGCTGGAAACGTGTGGCCATCAGCGGCTTTGGAGTGGGGTTGTCGTGGGGTTCGGCGATTCTCTATCGTTCGTGATGCCCTGATAGCACCGCACACAAAAACGCCCAGGCTTGAAAAAAGCCTGGGCGTTTTTTATTTGACGTCAGAAAACCTGGCAATTACGGGCGATTGGGCTAGCGTAAATGCTTGAATTACAAGGGGTGGCATCGTGCTAGTAAAAAAAATCAAAAAAGTCCTCAAGCAACCTGACTTCACGACGATAACTATTACGAAGGTTCTCTAGGCACACCCGGCGGTTGCCAGGGCCGGAAGCCGCAGTACACCACCCACGAGGATTTCGTCATGGCATTAACAGTAAACACCAACCTTGCGTCGCTGACTGTTCAGAAGAACCTGAACAACGCCTCCAATTCTCTGCAAACCTCCATGCAGCGCCTGTCCTCCGGCCTGCGTATCAACAGCGCCAAAGACGATGCGGCCGGCCTGCAGATCTCCAACCGTCTGACCAGCCAGATCAACGGCCTGGGCGTTGCGATCAAGAACGCCAACGATGGTAGCTCGATTGCCCAGACCGCTGAAGGCGCGATGCAGCAGTCCACCAACATCCTGCAAAGCATGCGTACCCTGGCTCTGCAATCCGCCAACGGCTCGCCAAGCGCTGAAGACCGTAAGTCGAACCAGGCTCAATACGCGGCTCTGACTGCTGAATTGACCCGTATTGCAACCACCACCACCTTCGGTGGCAAGAACCTGCTGGACGGTTCTTTCGGTACCACTTCGTTCCAGGTCGGCGCCAACGCCAACCAGACCATCGACATGACCATCGGTAACGTAGCGGCCAACAACATCGGTTCGCAACAGCTGAAAACCCAGGCCCTGACGCCATCCGCAACCGGCGTCGCTGGTGGTGCTATCACCGTTACCGGTGGTGGCCAGACTGCTAACGTGACCATCGCTGCCGGTGCTTCCGCCAAGCAGATCGCTGCTCAAATGAACGGCGCTGTCGGCGGCCTGAGCGCTACCGCCAGCACTGAAGCCCAGTTCACTGTGAACGCGGCTACCATTGCTGCTGCTACTCCTCCGAACGCCAACTTCACTCTGCAAGTGGGCAGCGGTACCGCAGTTCAGTTCACTGGCGTGACCAGCACTTCCGACCTGGCTGACCAACTGAAGTCCAACGCTGCCAAGCTGGGCATCAGCGTTAACTACGATTCGTCGACCAACGCTCTGTCGGTCAAGTCCGACACCGGTGAGAACCTGACCTTCAACGCTGGTGACGCCGGTGCTGCTGGTATCTCGGTCGCTACCAAAGGTGGTAACGGCACATTCGGTACTGCTACTGCCTTGGCCGCTACCGCGATCATCGCAACTGGCCAGGTTTCGCTGAACTCCTCCAACAGCTACGCCCTGAACGGCGCTGGTGTAACGGGCGTGTTCGCCGCAGCCGGTACTGCTGCCAACTCCGCGAAAACCACCGTCAACAACACTGACGTAACCACCTCTACCAACGCGCAAAACGCGATTGACGTGATCACCCAGGCGATCTCCGACATCGACTCCCAGCGTGCAGGTCTCGGTGCTGTACAAAACCGTTTCGACAACACCGTGGCCAACCTGACCAGCATCGCCGACAACTCCACCGCCGCTCGCGGTCAGATCCAGGACGTTGACTACGCTGCTGAAACCGCTCAGCTGACCAAGCAACAAACCCTGCAACAGGCTTCCACTGCGATCCTGTCCCAGGCCAACCAACTGCCTTCCGCTGTACTGAAGCTGCTTCAGTAATAGCCATGGGTAGATGACTGACGGAAGGGCGCGTTTACGTGCCCTTTTGTCTTTTGCGTGATGAGGTGACTGGACATGGACATGAGCGTCAAGTTGAACCTGTCTTATCCTGCGGCGCCGCCGCAGAGCGCGCCTGCCCCTGTGAGCAACGACTCGCAGACAACCAAGGTCAAGCCTGCGGTTGCCGCGGTCGAAACCCAGCAGGACTCGAAACCGTCCGACCTTAAACAGGCGGTGGCGGATATTCGCAAATTTGTTCAGGATGCCCAGCGCAACCTGGAATTTTCAATCGACGACTCTACCCATCAAGTGGTGGTCAAAGTCATTGCGACCGACAGCGGTGAAGTGATCCGACAGATCCCTTCGGAAGCCGCATTGAAGCTCGCGCAAAGCCTTCACGACGCCAGTAGCGTGCTGTTTGACGCGAAAGTCTGAACTGGCATGAATTTTGTTGCTGTCGTTGCTTGAGGCGTCGTCCGTCAAGAAAGCGCCAGCCCCCGGATCAGGAGAACAGTCATGGGTGATATATCGGTTAGCGGCCCAGTTACGAACATCGATACCCAAGCTATCGTGACGGCATTGGTGAACGCGGAACAGGCACCCAAGCAGTCGCAGATCAATAAGCAGACGCAGACGTCGACTGCCCAGTTGTCCTCGATCGGCAAAATTCAAGCGGCGCTCGACGCTTTTCGTGGTGCCATGGACAACATGGCCAAGGACGCCAGTATTGGCGGCCTGACGGCAACCACATCGGATGCCACTGTTTCCAGCGTTACCTTGGGTGCGGGGGCCTCTGCGGGTAGCTATCAGTTGGTGGTCAACCAATTGGCGACGGCCTCGAAGATTGCGACCCAGACTTACGCTGGCGGTGCGAAGACGGTCGTCAATAAAGGCACCACAGCCACGTCGCTGACGATTTCGCAGTCGGGCCAGAACTACGCTGTCAGCGTGCCACCGGGCGCTACATTGCAGCAGGTGCGGGACTCGATCAACGCACAACTGAGCAGTTCGGGCTTGAGTGCCAACATCCTGACTGACTCCACCGGCTCTCGTATGGTGTTGACGTCGACCAATACTGGCGTCGGTACTGACATTACAGTGGGGGGCAACTCTGGCCTGGAAGCCGGTACGTCTGTCGTCGGTAGCGCTCCACAGAACGCGAAGTACACCATTGACGGTACGGCTCAGGAGTCAAAGAGTAATACTCTGACCGATGCGATCAGTGGTGTGAGCATCAAGTTGACGGCAGTGTCGCCGTTGCCGACCGGGGTTACCGATCCAACGGCTCAACGCGTCGCTTCGACCATCACAGTGGCAAGAAGCAACGATACCCTCAAGAGTTCGGTCAAGGGCTTTGTCGACACCTACAACGCGTTGATGACGGCAATCAACACTGAAACCGCCGTGACCACCAACGCCGACGGATCCACAACGTCTTCTGCGTTGACGGGCGATGCCACCATGCGCACTTTGCAGTCGGCCATCCGTACTGAGCTGAACGCAATGGGCGGGACAGGGGCGTTGAAATCCCTGGCCCAGTTCGGTGTGAACACGGATCAGAAAACTGGCAAGCTGAGTATTGATGACAAGATCTTCAACGCGGCAGTGCTGACCAACCCTACCGACATCGGCGGTATCTTCAACGGTGACAAGGGTTTGCTTGCGCGCATGAAGACCGCAACCGACAGCTATGCGCTGAGTGGTACCGGGATTCTGGCTACGCGTTCGACGACGTTGTCGAGCAACATCAAGGATCTGCAGACCCAGCAGGATACTTTGACCGCGCGTATGGCTGCCCTGAAAAAGACGCTGACCGACAAATACACCACCATGAACAACCTGGTGGCTCAGCTTACCAGTCAGCGCTCCAGTGTCATGACCACACTTAACGCACTGAATAATCCGAAGACCAGTTGATCCTCACTGAGGTCGCCCGGCAAGGTGATCACCTTGTTCGGGCGTGCCCTTCGCCAGACCGTCGGCTTAAAGTTTTTTGCAACGCCGTCGACATAATAATCAGAGCCCATTCTTTTTAGCTGTTGCCTGTCACGAGGTAGAAACATGAATCCCATGAGAGCCCTTCGCCAATACCAGAAGGTCAATTCCCATGCCCAAATCTCCGAAGCCAGCCCGCATCGCTTGGTGCAGATGCTGATGGAAGGCGCGTTGGATCGCATGGCTCAGGCCAAAGGCGCCATGGCTCGTGGTGATATCGCGCAAAAAGGCCTGCTGTTGGGCAAGGCGATCGACATTCTGATCGGTTTGCGTGACGGCCTGAACCCGGAGAAAACCGACGATCCGGCCGCGTTGCAGCAACTTGATAATCTGTACGCCTATATGACTACGCGCCTGCTGGAAGCCAACAGCAAGAACGATGTCACCATGATCGACGAAGTAGCCGGCCTGATGATTACGCTCAAGGAAGGCTGGGACGGTATTGCAACACTGTAGGCCCTTGGGCCTGAGGATGATTTCATGAGCCACGCCCTGCAACGGATTGACGAGACCCGCGACGCTTTGGTCGATGCCCTGGCCGAGCGCAACTGGGACGCCATTGGTGAGCTGGATCTGGGTTGCCGTGCGGTGATCGATGAGGCGCTCAATAATGCGCCGGTTGACGAGGACGCCTTGCGGGAAAAACTGGAAAGCCTGCTGGCGGTTTATCAGCAGTTGCTTGAGGTGACGACTGGCGAACGCCAGGCGATTTTCGAAGAGATGTCGCAGATCAATCGAGCGGAAAGTGCGTCGAAGGTTTACCATCTGTTCGGCTGAACGGGCTCGGTTGGTCCGAACGGTGCGTCATATATTTGACTGTGCCAGCATTTTTGACTTAACTAGTGCTGTTTTCAGATTTCAGACGTCTATAAGGTAAGAAGTCTTACAGCCGTCTAGATTGCCCTGACTTTGGGGCAGGAAGTTTTACTAGGGAAGTTGCTATTGCATGTGGCGTGAAACCAAAATTCTGCTGATTGATGACGATAGCGTCCGTCGCCGCGATTTAGCGGTGATTTTAAATTTTCTTGGTGAAGAAAATTTACCCTGCGGCAGCCATGATTGGCAGCAGGTGGTCAGCTCGCTGTCGTCGAGCCGTGAAGTCATTTGTGTGCTGATCGGGACGGTAAACGCTCCTGGCGCTGTTTTGGGCTTGTTAAAGACACTGTCAACCTGGGATGAGTTCCTTCCCGTGTTGCTGATGGGCGATATTTCTTCCGTGGACCTGCCGGAAGACCAGCGCCGTCGTGTGCTTTCCAACCTGGAAATGCCGCCCAGCTACAGCAAATTGCTCGATTCCCTGCACCGCGCCCAGGTCTATCGCGAGATGTACGACCAGGCCCGTGAGCGTGGCCGTCACCGCGAACCCAACCTGTTCCGCAGCCTGGTGGGCACCAGCCGTGCGATCCAGCACGTACGCCAGATGATGCAGCAAGTGGCTGACACCGACGCCAGCGTGCTGATCCTCGGTGAGTCCGGCACCGGCAAGGAAGTGGTCGCACGCAACCTGCACTACCATTCCAAGCGCCGCGACGGGCCCTTCGTGCCGGTCAACTGCGGGGCGATCCCGGCGGAGCTGCTTGAAAGCGAATTGTTCGGCCACGAGAAGGGCGCTTTCACCGGCGCAATCACCAGCCGTGCCGGGCGTTTCGAACTGGCCAATGGCGGCACTCTGTTCCTCGACGAAATCGGCGATATGCCGCTGCCGATGCAGGTCAAATTGCTGCGCGTATTGCAGGAGCGCACCTTCGAGCGCGTGGGCAGCAACAAGACCCAGAGCGTCGATGTACGCATCATCGCGGCCACCCACAAGAACCTCGAAAGCATGATCGAGGTGGGCAGCTTCCGCGAAGACCTGTACTACCGCCTCAATGTTTTCCCGATCGAGATGGCCCCGCTGCGTGAGCGCGTCGAGGACATCCCGTTGCTGATGAACGAGCTCATCTCGCGCATGGAGCACGAAAAGCGCGGTTCGATTCGCTTCAACTCTGCTGCGATCATGTCCCTGTGCCGCCACGGCTGGCCGGGCAACGTGCGTGAACTGGCCAACCTGGTCGAGCGCATGGCGATCATGCACCCCTACGGTGTGATCGGCGTGGTCGAGTTGCCGAAAAAATTCCGCTACGTCGACGACGAAGACGAGCAGTTGGTGGACAGCCTGCGCAGCGACATGGAAGAGCGCGTGGCCATCAATGGCCATACCCCGGACTTCGGCGCCACAGCCATGCTGCCGCCGGAAGGTCTGGACCTGAAGGATTACCTCGGCAACCTCGAGCAAGGCTTGATCCAGCAAGCCCTGGACGACGCCAACGGCATCGTCGCGCGGGCCGCCGAGCGCCTGCGCATTCGTCGTACCACCCTGGTAGAGAAGATGCGCAAGTACGGTATGAGTCGCAAAGAAGGTGACGAACAGGCGGATGATTGACGCCTGTTTTTTAAACTACTGAAATTCCAGTAGTTTTTTTTCGGCACGGGTATTGCTACAGCCCTCGCAACGTTCCGTTTAACTGACGGTCAGCCAGCGAGAGAGCATGATGCCCCACGCCGCCCAACTATCTTCGTCCCCCGATCTTGCGGGGGGCGCCCCATCTGTAGAGCAGCAGAGCCGGCAGGGCCTGGAGCAGGCGTTTTCGCTGTTCAGCCAGATGTCCAGCCAACTGACCGACTCCTACAGCCTGCTGGAAGCCCGGGTTTCCGAGCTTAAGGGCGAGCTGGCGGTGGTCAGCGCGCAACGCATGGAAGAGCTGGCGGAAAAAGAGCGCCTGGCCAACCGTCTGCAAAACCTCCTCGACCTGTTGCCTGGTGGCGTGATCGTCATCGACGACCAAGGGCGTGTGCGCGAAGCCAACCCGGCCGCCTGCGACATGCTCGGCCTGCCGCTGGAAGGCGAGTTGTGGCGAGAAGTCATCACCCGCTGCTTTGCCCCGCGTGAAGATGACGGCCACGAAATTTCCCTGAAGGACGGGCGCCGCCTGTCCATTGCCACCCGCTCCCTGGACGCCGAGCCCGGACAGTTGGTGCTGCTCAACGACCTGACGGAAACCCGTCACCTGCAAGACCAGCTGGCCCGTCATGAACGCTTGTCGTCACTGGGCAGGATGGTCGCTTCTTTGGCGCATCAGATCCGCACGCCCTTGTCGGCGGCGCTGATCTACGCCAGTCATTTGACTGATGAGCAGTTGCCGGCTGCCACCCACCAGCGATTTGCCGGGCGGCTCAAGGAGCGCCTGCACGAGTTGGAGCATCAAGTGCGCGACATGCTGGTGTTTGCCCGTGGCGAATTGCCGCTGACCGACCGCGTCACGCCGGCAGAGCTGATGCAATCGCTGCAATCGGCGGCCGCCACCCATATCCAGGACGTCAATGTGCGCTGGCAGTGCGATAGCCATTTCGGCGAATTGCTGTGCAATCGCGACACCTTGGTGGGTGCCTTGCTCAACCTGATTGAAAACGCCATCCAGGCCAGCGGCGCGGATGCGCGGCTCAAGGTGCATCTCTACCCGCGCGGGCAAAACCTGCGGCTGTGCATCAGCGACAGCGGCAGCGGCATCGACCCTGTGGTGCTGCAACGGATGGGCGAGCCCTTTTTTACCACCAAGACCAACGGTACCGGCCTCGGCCTGACCGTAGTCAAGGCGGTGGCACGTGCCCATCAGGGAGAATTGCAGCTGCACTCCCGATTGGGGCGTGGCACCTGTGCATTGATGACCTTGCCGCTGTTTACCAGCCCGGCAAGCGCGGAGTAACCAAGCTATGGCTATCAAGGTTTTATTGGTGGAAGACGATCGCGCCCTGCGTGAAGCATTGGCTGACACGCTGCTGTTGGCGGGCCATGACTACCGGGCGGTCGGTTCTGCCGAGGAAGCCTTGGAGGCGGTCGAGCAAGAGGCTTTCAGCCTGGTGGTCAGCGACGTCAACATGCCGGGCATGGACGGTCATCAGTTGCTCGGCCTGCTGCGCGCGCGTCAGCCGCAGTTGCCGGTATTGCTGATGACCGCTCATGGCGCGGTGGAGCGCGCGGTGGACGCCATGCGTCAGGGCGCGGCTGATTACCTGGTCAAGCCCTTCGAGCCCAAAGCCTTGATGGAGCTGGTTGCCCGGCATGCCCTGGGGGTGATGCCTGCCGTCGAAAGCGAAGGCCCGATTGCCTTTGAACCGGCCAGTGCTCAATTGCTGGAGCTGGCCGCACGGGTGGCGCGCAGCGACTCCACCGTGTTGATTTCCGGCGAGTCCGGCACCGGCAAGGAGGTGTTGGCGCGTTATATCCACCAGCAGTCCAGTCGTGCCAAGCAACCCTTTATTGCGATCAACTGCGCGGCAATCCCCGACAACATGCTCGAAGCCACCCTGTTCGGTCATGAAAAGGGCTCGTTCACCGGCGCCATCGCGGCCCAGGCCGGCAAGTTCGAACAGGCCGATGGCGGCACTATTTTGCTCGACGAGATTTCCGAAATGCCTCTGGGCCTGCAAGCCAAACTGCTGCGGGTGTTGCAGGAGCGTGAGGTGGAGCGGGTCGGTGCGCGCAAGCCGATCCAGCTGGATATCCGCGTGGTGGCCACGACCAACCGCGACCTGGCGGGCGAAGTGGCGGCGGGGCGGTTCCGGGAAGACTTGTTCTATCGGCTCTCGGTCTTTCCGCTGGCCTGGCGCCCGTTGCGTGAGCGTCCGGCCGATATCATCCCGCTGGCCGAGCGCCTGCTGACCAACCACGTCAAAAAAATGAAGCATGCCCAGGCGCGGCTGTCGGCTGAAGCCCAGGCTTGCCTGATCGGCTATCCATGGCCCGGTAATGTGCGGGAGTTGGACAACGCGATCCAGCGTGCGTTGATTCTGCAGCAGGGCGGGCTGATCCAGCCGCAAGACTTCTGCCTGGCCATGGGCAGCGCGGCGGCACCGTTGCCCACCCTGGCGCCCGCGCCGGTAGTCGCCGAAGCCGAAACCGGCGGTGCCCTGGGGGATGATCTGCGGCGCCGCGAATTCCAGATGATCATCGACACCTTGCGTACCGAGCGTGGCCGTCGCAAAGAGGCCGCCGAGCGCTTGGGCATCAGCCCGCGCACCTTGCGCTACAAGCTGGCGCAGATGCGTGACGCCGGCATGGATGTGGAAGCGTATCTTTTCGCTACCTGACAAATACTTGGGCTGACATGGCTTGTCGCCTTTTCTTACGAGTCGCCACGGATCTGGCACCCTTGTTGCTACCACCTGTAGTAACCGCTGCGTAGTGTCAAAAAATTGCGGGTCGTCAGAGAGAGAAGGTCATGAGCCAGGGTATTGAGTTCAATCGGTTGATGTTGGATATGCGCTCCATGCAAATGGATGCCATGGCTCAACCGAAATCCGTCGCGCCCGCGCCGGAATTGGGCCAAAGCAGTTTTGCCGACATGCTCGGTCAGGCAATCAACAAAGTCAGTGATACCCAGCAAGCGTCGAACCAGTTGGCCACCGCCTTTGAAATCGGTAAAAGCGGCGTGGACCTCACCGATGTGATGGTCGCCTCGCAAAAGGCCAGTGTTTCCTTCCAGGCCTTGACCCAAGTGCGTAACAAGCTGGTTCAAGCTTATCAAGACATCATGCAGATGCCGGTTTAAGGACGAGATTTAAGTCATGGCAGAAGCAGTCGTGGACAACGCACCCGCCAAGGCAGACGGCAAGCCGCCGCTGTTTGGCCTGTCGTTCCTGGAAAACCTTTCCGAAATGACCATGTTGCGTCAGGTGGGCCTGTTGGTCGGCCTGGCAGCCAGCGTGGCGATTGGTTTTGCCGTGGTGTTGTGGTCGCAGCAACCCGATTACCGGCCGCTGTACGGCAGTCTGGCGGGCATGGATTCCAAGCAGATCATGGAAACCCTCGCCGCCGCCGACATCGCCTACACCGTGGAACCCAACTCCGGCGCCTTGCTGGTCAAGGCCGACGACGTCGCCCGCGCGCGCATGAAGCTGGCTGCCGCCGGCGTGACGCCGTCCGACGCCAACATCGGTTTTGAGATCCTCGACAAGGACCAGGGCCTGGGCACCAGCCAGTTCATGGAAGCCACTCGCTACCGTCGCGGCCTGGAAGGCGAGCTGGCGCGTACCATCTCGAGCCTGAACAACGTCAAGGGTGCCCGCGTGCACCTGGCGATCCCAAAAAGCTCGGTGTTCGTGCGTGACGAACGCAAGCCAAGCGCCTCGGTACTGGTCGAACTGTTTGCCGGTCGCTCCCTGGAGCCGGGTCAGGTCCTGGCGATCATCAATCTGGTGGCCACCAGCGTTCCAGAATTGAGCAAGTCGCAAATTACCGTGGTGGACCAGAAGGGCAACCTGCTGTCCGACCAGGCCGAGAACTCGGCGTTGACCCAGGCCGGCAAGCAGTTCGACTACAGCCGCCGCATGGAAAGCATGCTCACCCAGCGTGTGCACAATATCCTGCAACCGGTGCTGGGCAATGACCGCTACAAGGCTGAAGTATCCGCCGATGTGGACTTCAGTGCCGTCGAGTCGACCTCCGAACAGTTCAACCCCGACCAGCCCGCCCTGCGTAGCGAGCAGTCCACCAGCGAACAACGCACCGCCAGCAATGGCCCGCAAGGGGTACCGGGCGCCTTGAGCAACCAGCCTCCGGCCCCGGCGTCGGCACCGCAAACCACCGGTGGCGCTGCCGCGACTGCCGGCGCGATTCAGCCTGGCCAGCCGCTGCTGGACGCCAATGGTCAGCAGATCATGGACCCGGCTACCGGCCAGCCGATGCTCGCCCCGTACCCGGCGGACAAGCGTAACCAGTCCACCAAGAACTTCGAGCTCGACCGTTCCATCAGCCACACCAAGCAGCAACAGGGCAAAATCAACCGCCTGTCGGTGTCGGTGGTGGTCGATGATCAGGTCAAGGTCAACCCGGCAGACGGCGCGGTGACCCGTGCGCCTTGGAGCGCCGACGAATTGGCGCGTTTTACCCGCCTGGTGCAGGACGCTGTCGGTTTCGACGCCAGCCGCGGTGACAGCGTCAGCGTGATCAATATGCCGTTCTCCGCCGAACGGGGAGAGGTGATCGCCGATCCTGCGTTCTATACTCAGCCGTGGTTCTGGGACATCGTCAAGCAAGTGCTGGGCGTGTTGTTCATCCTGGTGCTGGTGTTTGGCGTGCTGCGTCCGGTGCTCAACAACATTACCGGCAATGGCAAGAAACAACTGGCCCTCGGTGGCAGCGACGTCGAGTTGGGTGGCATGGGCGGCCTGGATGGCGAACTGGCCAACGACCGCGTCAGCCTGGGCGGCCCGCAAAGCATCCTGTTGCCAAGCCCGAGCGAAGGCTATGACGCTCAGTTGAACGCAATCAAAAGTCTGGTGGCAGAAGATCCGGGTCGTGTGGCCCAGGTCGTGAAAGAGTGGATCAACGCAGATGAGTGATAATCGAGCCGCTGTTGCCAAGCTCACCCGGGTCGACAAGGCGGCGGTATTGCTGCTGTCCCTGGGTGAAACCGACGCCGCCCAAGTGCTGCGCCACATGGGCCCCAAAGAGGTTCAGCGCGTCGGCGTGGCCATGGCGCAGATGCGTAACGTGCACCGCGAGCAAGTCGAGCAGGTGATGAGCGAGTTCGTCGAGATCGTCGGCGACCAGACCAGCCTGGGCGTCGGCTCCGACAGCTACATCCGCAAGATGCTGACCTCGGCGCTGGGCGAAGACAAGGCCAACGGCCTGATCGACCGCATCCTGCTCGGCGGCAACACCAGCGGCCTCGACAGCCTGAAATGGATGGAGCCGCGTGCCGTTGCCGACGTGATCCGCTACGAACACCCGCAGATCCAGGCGATCGTCGTGGCTTACCTCGACCCGGACCAGGCTGGTGAAGTCCTCGGCCACTTCGACCATAAAGTGCGCCTGGACATCATCCTGCGCGTGTCGTCGCTGAACACCGTGCAGCCGGCGGCATTGAAAGAACTCAACACGATTCTGGAGAAGCAGTTCTCGGGCAACTCCAACGCCTCGCGCACCACCTTGGGCGGTATCAAGCGTGCGGCCGACATCATGAACTTCCTCGACAGCTCGATGGAAGGCCAGTTGATGGACTCGATCCGCGAGATCGACGACACCCTGTCCGGCCAGATCGAAGACCTCATGTTCGTGTTCAACAACCTCTCCGATGTCGACGACCGTGGCATCCAGGCGTTGCTGCGCGAAGTGTCCTCGGACGTTCTGGTGCTGGCGCTCAAGGGCTCCGACGACAACGTCAAAGAGAAGATCTTCAAGAACATGTCCAAGCGTGCGTCCGAACTGTTGCGCGACGACCTGGAAGCCAAAGGCCCGGTACGCGTCAGCGACGTGGAAACCGCGCAGAAGGAAGTCCTCACCATTGCCCGCCGTATGGCCGAAGCCGGAGAAATCGTTCTCGGCGGGAAGGGCGGCGAAGAAATGATCTAAGGCGCGTCCCATGTCGAGCAAAGATGAGGCGCCCAGCGATCTGATTCGCGCGCGGGACGTCGGCGGGTTCGATATCTGGTCGTTGCCCAGTTTCGATCCGCATGTACCGGAACCCGAGCCTGAGCCGGTCGAAGAGCCCCCCGTGCAAATGGAAGAAGTGCCGCTGGAGGAAGTCCAGCCACTGACGCTCGAAGAGTTGGAGGCCATCCGCCAGGAAGCCTACAACGAGGGCTTCGCGGCGGGGGAAAAAGACGGTTTTCGCAGTACCACTCTCAAAGTTCGCCAGGAAGCCGAGGCGGCGCTGAGTGTCCAGCTCGCCAGCCTGGAGCGCTTGATGAGCAGCCTGTTCGACCCGATCGCCGAGCAGGATTCCCAGCTTGAAAAAGCCATGGTCCGCCTGGTGGAGCACATGACCCGCCAAGTGATCCAGCGCGAACTGGTGCTCGACTCCAGCCATATCGAAAGCGTAATGCGCGAAGCCCTCAAGCTGCTGCCGTTGGGCGTCGGCAATGTGCGGCTGTACATCAACCCGCAGGATTTCGAGCAGGTCAAAGCCTTGCGCGAGCGCCATGAAGAAACCTGGCGCATCGTTGAAGACGCGACGTTGCAGCCTGGCGGTTGCCGGGTCGAGACTGAGCACAGCCGCATCGACGCGACGGTGGAAACCCGTATCACCCAGATCATGGCCAAGCTCTTCGATCAACTCCATGAGCAGGCCCTGCATCCGGCCGAACCTGACCTGAGCGTAGACCTGGACACCCCTGATGCGCCTTGATCGCACCAGCTTCGCCAAGCGCCTGGGCAGCTACGCCGAGGCCACCGAGTTGCCCGGCCAGCCGATCCTCGAAGGGCGCCTGTTGCGCATGGTGGGCCTGACCCTCGAAGCCGAGGGCCTGCGCGCCGCCATGGGCAGCCGCTGCATGGTGATCAACGACGACAGCTACCACCCGGTGCAAGTCGAAGCGGAAGTCATGGGGTTCTCCGGCAGCAAGATTTTCCTGATGCCGGTCGGCAGCCTGGCGGGCATTGCCCCGGGCGCCCGCGTGGTGCCGCTGGCTGACACCGGGCGCTTGCCGATGGGCATGGGCATGCTCGGTCGCGTGCTCGATGGCGCCGGACGCGCCCTGGACGGCAAGGGCGGCATGAAGGCCGAAGACTGGGTGCCGATGGATGGCCCCACCATCAACCCGCTCAATCGCAACCCCATCAGCGTGCCGCTGGACGTGGGCATTCGCAGCATCAACGGTTTATTGACGGTCGGCCGCGGCCAGCGTCTGGGCCTGTTCGCCGGTACGGGGGTGGGTAAGTCGGTCCTGCTGGGCATGATGACGCGCTTTACCGAGGCCGACATTATCGTGGTCGGGTTGATCGGCGAGCGGGGCCGCGAGGTGAAGGAGTTCATCGAGCACAGCCTGGGTGAAGAGGGCCTCAAGCGCTCGGTGGTCGTGGCGTCTCCAGCGGATGATGCGCCCTTGATGCGTCTGCGTGCCGCCATGTATTGCACACGCATCGCCGAGTATTTTCGCGACAAGGGCAAGAACGTCCTGTTGCTGATGGATTCGCTCACTCGTTTCGCCCAGGCCCAGCGGGAAATCGCCCTGGCCATCGGCGAGCCGCCAGCCACCAAGGGTTATCCGCCGTCGGTGTTCGCCAAGCTGCCCAAGCTGGTCGAGCGTGCCGGTAACGCCGAGGCGGGCGGTGGTTCGATCACCGCGTTCTATACCGTGTTGTCCGAAGGCGATGACCAGCAGGACCCGATCGCCGACTCGGCGCGAGGCGTGCTCGACGGCCACATCGTGCTGTCGCGGCGCCTGGCGGAGGAGGGGCACTACCCGGCCATCGACATCGAAGCCTCGATCAGCCGGGTGATGCCGGCGGTGGTCACGCCGGAGCACATGGCCCGCGCGCAGCATTTCAAGCAGTTGTGGTCGCGCTATCAACAGAGCCGCGACCTGATCAGCGTCGGCGCCTATGTGGCCGGCGGGGATCGCGAGACCGACCTGGCGATCGCCCTGCAACCGCAGTTGGTGACCTACCTGCGCCAGGGGCTCAACGACAAAATCAGCATGGGTGAAAGCGAAGCGCACCTCGGCTCGATCTTCGCCCCGGCGCCAGGCGGCTAAGCCATGGCCAGCACCCGCTCTTCACGCCTGGCGCCGGTGGTGGACATGGCCGAAAAGGCCGAAAAGACCGCCGCCCAGCGCCTGGGCTATTTTCAAGGCCAGGTCCGCCTGGCGGAAAGCAAGCTGGGCGACCTGGAGCGCTTTCGCGGCGAATACCAGCAACAGTGGATCGAGCGCGGCAGCCAGGGGGTGTCCGGCCAGTGGTTGATGGGCTATCAGGGCTTTCTCAACCAGCTGGAGACGGCGGTCGCCCAGCAGCGCCAGAGCCTGGCCTGGCACCAGAACAACCTTGAGAAGGCCCGCGAAAGCTGGCAGCAGGCGTTTGCCCGGGTCGAGGGCCTGCGCAAGCTGGTGCAGCGCTATATCGACGAAGCACGGGCGATTGAGGACAAGCGCGAGCAAAAGTTGCTGGATGAGCTGTCACAACGTCTGCCCCGTCAGTCGCAGTATTAGGTGTGGGGCTGCTCCTGCATTTGCCGAGATCGGGTTCGCCTGCTAAACCTTGTTACACATGGCCAATGACAAGGAAGCAGTCGTATGTCGGTGACATCAGAAGTATCCCTGGATGGGAAGCAGTTGACGATCGCAATCAAGGGCCGATTCGATTTCGGCAGCCACCAGCATTTTCGTGAGGCTTACGAGCGTTTCTACAAGGTCCCCGACGCCTACACCGTCGATCTGAAAGAAGCCACCTACCTGGACAGTTCGGCCTTGGGCATGCTGCTGTTGTTGCGTGATCACGCAGGCGGTGACGACTCGCAGGTCACACTGATCAACTGCAGTCCCGACGTGCGCAAGATCCTCGCCATCTCTAACTTCGACAAGCTGTTCGACATCAATTGAGAGTCCTGGCCCCGATGTCCGAGCCGCTGACTGTCCTGATCGCCGAGGACAGCGATACCGACCGGCTGCTGCTGGCGACTATCTTGCGGCGCCAGGGGCATCACGTGCTCACCGCAGCCAACGGCGAGGAAGCCGTTGAGGTGTTTGCGCGTGAGCGACCTCAACTGGTGTTGATGGACGCGATGATGCCGGTGATGGACGGTTTCCTGGCTGCGCGGTGGATCAAGCAATTGGCGGGGGAAGCGCTGGTCCCCGTGATCTTTCTTACGTCCCTCAGCGAAAGCGCCGACCTGGCCGAGTGCCTGGATGCCGGCGGGGATGATTTTCTGCCCAAACCCTACAACCCACTGATCCTGGCCGCCAAGATCAATGCCATGGACCGTTTGCGGCGCCTGCAGGCCACGGTTCTTCAGCAGCGCGATCAGATCGCCCGGCATCATGAGTACCTGCTGCAAGAGCAGCGGGTGGCCAAGGCGGTGTTCGACAAGGTCGCCCATTCGGGATGCATCAACGCCGCGCCGAACATTCGCTATCTGCAATCACCCTATGCGCTGTTCAATGGCGACCTGTTGCTGGCGGCGTACACGCCGTCTGGCGACATGCACGTGCTGCTCGGCGATTTTACCGGGCATGGCCTGCCTGCCGCCGTGGGTGCCATGCCCCTGGCGGAAGTGTTCTACGGCATGACTGCCAAGGGGTACGAGCTGGTGCAGATCCTGCGGGAGATGAATGCCAAGCTCAAACGCATCCTGCCGGTGGACATGTTCTGCTGCGCCACCCTGTTGTGCCTGAGCGCACAGCGGCGCGTGGTCGAGGTGTGGAATGGCGGCATGCCGGAAGGTTATGTGCATGAGGTCGCGACGGGCAGGCGCACGCCGTTGATGTCACGCCACCTGCCGTTGGGTGTGCTGTCGGTGGAGGCGTTTGATGATCGCGTTGAGGTCTTGCCCATGGCCCTCGGCGACCGGGTGTTTTTGCTCTCCGATGGCGTATTGGATACTGCCGACGCCAACGACCAACTGTTCGGCGCGGAGCGCCTGCAGCAGGTATTCGCCGCCAACCGCGAGCCCGACCGCCTGTTCGAAGAGATTGAACAGGCCCTGGCGGCCTTTCGTGGCGAAGCGCGCGATGATGTCAGCATGGTGGAAATCACCTTGCAGCCCGGCCAGCCGTTGCGTGCGGCCGAGCCCATATACGCCGACAGCAACCAGCCATGCCCCCTGGATTGGTCGGTGAGCTTCGAATTTCGCGCCCAGGCCCTCAAATGCTACAACCCCTTGCCTTACCTGTTGCAGCTGCTGCTGGAGATTCAGGGGCTGCGTGAGCAGAGCGGGGCGCTCTACAGCGTGATGGCCGAGCTGTATTCCAACGCGTTGGAGCACGGCGTGCTGGGCCTGGACTCGCAGCTCAAGCGCGACGCCCAGGGATTCGCCGACTACTACCGTCAGCGCAATGAGCGCCTGGCGCAACTGGACAGCGGTCATGTGCGGGTACATATGCAAGTGATGCCGACCGCCACGGGCGGCAAGCTGATCCTGCGCGTCGAAGACAGTGGCCCAGGCTTCGACGTGGATCAGGTGCTGAAGCGGCCCCTGGATTTGGACCGTCTGTCTGGTCGAGGCTTGAGCCTGGTGCGCCAGCTGAGCAGCGATGTACGCTGGACGGACGGCGGGCGCAGTGTCTGCGTGGAGTTTTGCTGGAAGGCTCTGGCATAATCCGCCGATTCTTGATCAAGGAGCGAGCAAGTGGCTGAGATTCATCTGGACCCTGAAGTGCTGTCGGGTTTGCAGGACGTCATGGAGAGCGAGTACCCCAAGTTGCTCGACACCTTCCTTGACGACTCGCAGAAGCGCGTCGAAGCCCTGCGCAAGGCGCGCGATGACGCCAAGGCGCTGGGGCGAATCGCCCATAGTTTCAAGGGCAGCAGCGGCAACCTCGGGGCGGTACGGTTGGCGCAGCTGTGCCAGCGGCTGGAAGTGGAGTCGGTTGGGGCGACGGCGGACCTGGGGGCGCTGGTGGATCAGATTGACCGTGAGTTTGCTCTGGTTCGGCCTATGTATGAGTCGGAGAAGCAGCGGTTTGGGCTTTAGCTGTTAAAGAAGCGTAAGTCGACGTCCTGCGCAGGCACAGACACAAACCTGGCCCGACTCTTGCTCTACCTCCTGGCACAGCATCCCCGACCCCTGTGCAGTGGAGACCTTTACCTATGCCAGTCGCCCCCAACTCGCTCCTCCAGGCTGCCCCCGCAGCCAAGCCTCAAGCGCCCGCCGCTACACCTGTGGCAGCTGCTGCGGCCCCGCAGGACAAGGGCCCTGGCTTTGCTCAAGTGTTCGCCAGCCAAGGTTCGAAGCCGTCGGTGAAGAGCGGTGACACCCCGACCCAATCCACCCGTGACAAGCCTTCGGTGAGCAGCGCCTCGTCGGTGGATAGCAACGACAAGCCTGCCGCCAGCAAGCCAGCGGTTGCCGATAGCGGCAATCTCTTGCCTGCCAACCCGCCGGCCAAGTCCGATGACAGCGCCGGCAGTGACGACGCCAAGCCCACCGACCCGTCCCTGGTCCAGCAACCTCCTGTTGACCCCGTGGTCGACCCGGCGGTGATTGCCGCCGTCACACCGGTGGTAGCTGTGCCTGTTCCTGTGGAAACCCCGGCCCCTGCTGCCGCGGCCAAGGATGACAAGGCCCAGCCGGTGGTTGCCGCACCCGTCGCGGCGACGGATGACACCCCGCAGCCGGCGTTCGATCCGTCGGCCGACCCACTGGACTCGATGCCGACCGTGCGTTTGGCAATGGAGCAGGGCGGGCACGTGTCGGCCGGCAGCCAGGCGCCGCAGAAAACCCCATCGGCGCCGACCCAGGACCAACCGACCGCTGCGCAGAGTTTCGCGGCCGGCCTGGCGACAATGGTCGATCAACAGGCCACCAAGGACAGCACCGATGGCGGTGACAAAGCCTTCAGCGGGCTGATCGACAGTGGCCTCAAGGATTTGAAAGAGGCCAGCAGTGATACCCGCGTCGATGACTTCGCCAACCGCCTGGCCGCGCTGACCCAGGCCGCCACGCCGAAAACGGCTAACGCCTTGCCGCCGGTGGCCAATGCGCCGCTGGCCATGCACCAGAGCGGCTGGACCGAAGAAGTGGTCAATCGCGTGATGTACCTGTCCAGCGCCGGCCTCAAGTCGGCCGAGATCCAATTGCAGCCGGCAGAGCTGGGGCGCCTGGATATCAAGGTCAACATGACGCCGGACCAACAGGCTCAGGTCCAGTTCATGAGCGGCCATGCCGTGGTGCGCGAGGCCCTGGAAAGCCAGTCCGGACGTTTGCGGGAGATGTTTGCCCAGCAGGGCATGGGGCAGGTGGACGTCAACGTTTCCGACCAGTCCCGTGGCCAGGAGCAGCAGCAACAAGCTCAGGCTCAGGCCGGCTTGAGTGGCAGTGGCAGGCGCGGGGACAGCGGCGAGAGTAGTGGGCACATCGACGTGGCTGAAACAGCGGCGCCCGTCATTTCCAGCGTGATCGGGTCCAGCGCGGTTGATTACTACGCCTGATTCGTAACCAACTGTGGGAGGGGCTTGCTCCCACTTTGATGTGCTGGGCCTGCATGGCAGACAACTCTGGCATAACACTTGCTCTTGCCTTTCCGTAGATCTATGAATCCCCGAATAGTGACGGATTATTGGCATGGCGAAGAGCGACGACGCAGCAACTCCACCCGCAGGCAAAGGCAAGCTCAAGCTGATCCTGGTGATTGTGCTGGGCCTGCTCCTGGCCATTGGCGCCTCTGTTGGCGGCACGTGGTACATCATGCACAGCAGTGCCAGCAAACCGGCCCCCGCCGCCGAAACCGCCACTAACGTCAAGCAACCGGCAATCTTCGAGCCGATGCTTCCGGCCTTTGTCGCCAACTTCAATCAGAACGGTCATCAACGCTACCTGCAGGTGAGCATCACCTTGCTGGCGCGTAACCAGGCAGATCTGGACGCCCTCAAGGTGCATATGCCGGTGATCCGCAACAACCTGGTGATGCTGTTCTCCGGGCAGAGCTTCGACACCCTGGCCACCCCTGTGGGCCAGGAAATGCTGCGTCAGAAGGTCACTGCCAGTGTGCAGGAAGTGGCCCAGAAAGAGCTCGGCAAAGTCGTGGTCGAGCAGGCGCTCTTCACTAACTTCGTATTGCAGTAGGATCACGACATGGCCGTGCAAGACCTGCTGTCCCAGGATGAAATCGATGCGCTGTTGCATGGCGTCGACGATGGTCTGGTACAGACCGACATGGCTGCCGAGCCCGGCAGCATCAAAAGCTACGACCTGACCAGCCAGGATCGCATCGTCCGTGGACGCATGCCGACCCTGGAAATGATCAATGAGCGTTTCGCCCGCTACACTCGTATCAGCATGTTCAACATGCTGCGCCGCTCGGCGGATGTGGCGGTGGGCGGCGTGCAGGTGATGAAGTTCGGCGAGTACGTGCACTCGCTGTACGTGCCCACCAGCCTCAACCTGGTCAAGATCAAGCCGTTGCGCGGCACCGCGTTGTTCATCCTTGACGCCAAATTGGTGTTCAAGTTGGTGGATAACTTCTTCGGTGGCGACGGCCGTCATGCCAAGATCGAGGGCCGTGAATTCACCCCGACTGAATTGCGTGTGGTGCGCATGGTGCTGGAGCAAGCCTTCATCGACTTGAAGGAAGCCTGGCAGGCGATCATGGAAGTCAATTTCGAGTACATCAACTCGGAAGTGAACCCGGCCATGGCCAACATCGTCGGCCCCAGCGAGGCCATTGTGGTCTCCACTTTCCACATCGAACTCGATGGCGGTGGCGGCGACCTGCACGTGACCATGCCGTATTCGATGATCGAGCCGGTGCGTGAAATGCTCGACGCCGGTTTCCAGTCCGACCTGGACGACCAGGACGAGCGTTGGGTCAAGGCCCTGCGCGAAGACCTGCTGGATGTCGACGTGCCGCTGAACGCCACCGTCGCCCGTCGCCAGTTGCGTCTGCGCGACATTTTGCACATGCAGCCGGGGGACGTCATTCCTGTGGATTTGCCCGAAGAAATGATCATGCGGGCCAATGGCGTGCCGTCGTTCAAGGTCAAGCTCGGTTCCCACAAGGGCAACCTGGCGTTGCAAGTGATCGAACCGATCAACCGCCGCTGACCCGCCCTAATTTATTGATGAATGTTTGCTTCGCCGAGGACATGTAATGGCTACCGAACACGAAAACACTTCCGCCGAAGACCAGGCTCTGGCTGACGAATGGGCGGCAGCCCTGGAAGAGACCGGCGATGTAGGCCAGGACGATATCGACGCGCTGCTGGCCGCCGACGCCGCCAGCTCGTCCGCCGGCACTCGCCTGCCCATGGAAGAATTTGGCAGCCTGCCGAAAAACAACAACCCGGTGAGCCTCGACGGGCCAAACCTGGACGTGATCCTCGACATCCCGGTGTCGATTTCCATGGAAGTGGGCAGTACCGAAATCAACATCCGCAACCTGTTGCAGCTCAACCAGGGTTCGGTGATCGAGCTCGACCGCCTGGCCGGTGAGCCGCTGGACGTGCTGGTCAACGGCACCTTGATTGCCCACGGCGAAGTGGTGGTGGTCAACGAGAAGTTCGGTATCCGCCTGACCGACGTGATCAGCCCGAGCGAACGCATCAAGAAGTTGCGCTGATATGAAGTCTTCGATGGCGGGACTGTTACTGGCGCTGCCATTGAGCGCCCTGGCGGCGGAGCCGGTCGCGCAAGTGGCGGCGGCTCCCGTGGTCAGCAGTGGCATCGGCGGCCAGTTGACCCAGTTGGTGCTGGGGTTGTTGCTGGTGGTCGGCTTGATTTTCGTGCTGGCCTGGTTGATGCGCCGCGTGCAGCGCATCGGCCCGGGCAATGGTCAGGTCATCGAGATGATCGGCTCGCGGGCCCTCGGCCCGCGTGATCGCCTGGTGCTGGTACAGGTCGGCGAGGAGCAGATTCTGCTGGGTATCACACCGGGCCGCATCGCTGCGCTGCATGTGCTCAAGAAGCCGGTGGAAGCGGCCAAGACCGAGGCCGCCACGCCAGAATTCGCCCAGCGCCTGATGGAGTTGCTGGGCAAGGATCAGAAGGATAAGAAGTAATGCGCGTTTTATTGACGCTCATGCTGTTGCTGGCTGCGCCATTGGCGTGGGCCGCCGACCCGTTGTCGATCCCGGCAATCACGCTGGGCACCAACGCCGCCGGGGCGCAGGAATATTCGGTCAGCCTGCAGATCCTGCTGATCATGACCGCGCTGAGTTTTATCCCGGCGTTTGTCATGCTGATGACCAGCTTCACGCGGATCATCATTGTCTTCTCGATCCTGCGCCAGGCCCTGGGCCTGCAGCAGACGCCGTCGAACCAGATCCTCACCGGCATGGCCTTGTTCTTGACGCTGTTCATCATGGCACCGGTGTTCGACAAGGTGAACCAGCAAGCCCTGCAACCGTACCTGGCGGAAAAGCTCACCGCCCAGGACGCGATCGACAAGGCCCAGGGGCCGATCAAGGACTTCATGCTCTCGCAGACCCGCTCCAGCGACCTTGAGCTGTTCATGCGTTTGTCCAAGCGTACCGACATCGCCACCCCGGATCAGGCCCCGTTGACCATCCTGGTGCCGGCGTTCGTCACGTCCGAATTGAAGACCGCGTTCCAGATCGGCTTCATGATCTTCATCCCGTTCCTGATCATCGACCTGGTGGTAGCGAGTGTGTTGATGGCCATGGGGATGATGATGCTGTCGCCGCTGATCATCTCGTTGCCGTTCAAGATCATGCTGTTTGTGCTGGTGGACGGCTGGGCGCTGATTATCGGCACCTTGGCCGGCAGTTTCGGAGGGGTATAGCGCATGACTCCAGAAGTTGCGGTCGACCTGTTCCGTGAAGCGCTGTGGCTGACCACCATGATGGTCGCCGTGCTGGTGGTGCCGAGCCTGTTGGTCGGCCTGCTGGTGGCGATGTTCCAGGCCGCGACCCAGATCAACGAACAGACCTTGAGCTTCCTGCCGCGCCTGCTGGTGATGCTGGTCACCCTGATTGTCGCCGGCCCGTGGCTGGTGCGCACTTTCATGGAATACATCCTGCAGTTGTACGGCAGTATTCCGCAGTTGATCGGCTGACCTGCCCATGCAATCCGTGTTGGCTTTGACCGACACCCAGATCAGTACCTGGGTGGCGTCTTTCATCTTGCCGATGTTTCGCGTGACGGCGGTGCTGATGACCATGCCGGTGTTCGGCACCACCTTGGTCCCGCGACGTATCCGCCTGTATTTCGCCGTTGCCATTACCGTGGTGATTGTCCCCGGGCTGCCGCCGATGCCGCCGGTGAATGCCCTGGACCTCAGCGCGTTGTTGCTGATTGCCGAGCAGATCCTGATCGGCGCATTGCTGGGCTTTTCGCTGACCCTGTTCTTCCAGGCGTTTGTGATCGCCGGGCAAATTATCTCGATCCAGATGGGCATGGGCTTCGCGTCCATGGTCGACCCCACCAACGGCGTGTCGGCAGCGGTGATCGGGCAGTTCCTGACCATGCTGGTGACGTTGCTGTTCCTGTCGATGAATGGCCATCTGGTGGTGTTCGAGGTCATGACTGAGAGCTTCACCACCTTGCCGGTGGGCTCGGGGTTGGTGGTCAACCATTTCTGGGAGTTGGTCGGTCGCCTGACTTGGGTGCTGGGCGCTTCGCTGTTGCTGGTGCTGCCGGCAATCACCGCGCTGCTGGTGGTCAACATCGCGTTTGGAGTGATGACCCGTGCGGCGCCGCAGTTGAATATCTTCTCGATCGGTTTCCCCCTGACCCTGGTGCTGGGCATGGGGATTTTCTGGGTCGGCATGGCTGACATTCTCAATCAGTATCAACCGCTGGCGACCGACGCCTTGCAGTTTTTACGTGATCTGGCACGGGCGCGCTGAGCCATGGCCGAGAGCGAGAGTGGTCAGGACAAAACAGAAGACCCCACGGAGAAACGTAAGAAGGAATCCCGGGAAAAGGGCGAGATTGCCCGCTCCAAAGAGCTCAATACACTCGCCGTGATGCTGGCCGGCGCCGGTGGCCTGTTGATCTACGGCGGCGGCCTGGCGCTGGACCTGATGGAGCTGATGAAGCTCAACTTCGCCTTGCCCCGTGAGGTGTTGCTGAGCCCCGGCGCCATGGGCCTGTACCTGCTGCACTCGGGCAAGATCGCCCTGCTGGCGGTGCAGCCGGTGCTGATCACGCTGCTGCTGGCGGCGTTGATCGGTCCGGTGTCCTTGGGTGGCTGGTTGTTTGCCGCCGGCAGCATGGCGCCCAAGTTCAGCCGGATGAACCCGGGGCCGGGGCTCAAGCGTATGTTTTCCGGCAAGGCACTGGTTGAGTTGCTCAAGGCGCTGGCCAAATTCATCCTGATTCTGTTCGTGGCGCTGACGGTGTTGTCGTCCGATATCGACGACTTGCTGCGCATCGCCCACGAGCCGTTGGAGTCAGCCATCATCCACAGCGTACAAGTGGTGGGCTGGAGTGCGCTGTGGATGGCCTGCGGGCTGATCATCATTGCGGCGGTGGATGCGCCGATCCAGCTGTGGGAAAGCCACAAGAAACTGCTGATGACCAAGCAGGAAGTGCGCGACGAGCACAAGGACCAGGAAGGACGCCCCGAGGTCAAACAGCGTATCCGGCAACTGCAACGCGAAATGTCCCAGCGCAAGATGATGGCGGCGGTGCCCGATGCCGATGTGGTCATCACCAACCCGACTCACTACGCCGTGGCGCTCAAGTACGACCCGGAGAAGGGCGGCGCGCCGATGCTGCTGGCCAAGGGCAGCGACTTCACGGCCCTGAAAATCCGCGAAATCGCCGTGGCCAACGACATTCTGCTGCTGGAGTCGCCGGCGCTTGCGCGGTCGATCTTCTATTCCACCGATCTCGATCAAGAGATTCCTGCCGGGTTGTACCTGGCCGTGGCCCAGGTGCTGGCGTATGTCTATCAGATCCGCCAATACCGAGCGGGCAAGGGCAAGCGTCCAGATCCCCTCAAGGACTTGCCGATTCCGCCGGAATTGCGTCGGGATTCCTGAAAGCCACGCTAGTTCGCCAAACCTTGACGGAAGGAGCGGGCTGCATACCACTCGTCGTGAATGCCCGCTACCTGTCAACTTTGACAGTAGTCAGCAAAGCCCCCTCGCGGTTCTATTGCCTCAAGCACTGCGCACAGGCTGTAAACGAGATGCAGGGAGAATGGTTTTGAAACTACTCAGAGGCAAGGTCAAATCTTATGACCCGCACTCCGGAAAAGGTTTGATTGCCCTGAAAGGTGAGGACGACGTGAAAGTGGATCTCATCGGTTCGCGCTGCATTCGGCTCGCGGTGGGCCAGCACGTGGAGTTTCAGGGGATACACCGACCCGACGGTATTTATGCAGTCGGCGTCAGGGTTATCCCGCGAGTTCTTGAGTGATAAGTCAGGAGAACGGTGATGGCAACAGGCACTGTGAAATGGTTTAACGCGGAAAAAGGCTTCGGCTTTATCACTCCGGAGGGTGGCGGGGCTGACGTTTTTGTCCACTATTCCGCGATTCGAGGTGAAGGATTCAAAACCGTTGGCGAAGGTGAAAAAGTGGAGTTTGAAATAACCCAGGGGCAAAAAGGCCCCCAGGCGGAAGACGTGCGCCCCGCGTAAATCCGGCAACATGCCCTCGCTGAGGGCGATCTGTCCCTTGAAGCAAAAGTTGGAAGGCTTCTTGCAACCCGGCCTGCAGGACGCCTCCCGGCGTCAAAACTTTGCTTCAAGGGACACGAGGAATACCGGTGGATCGCTCTCAAATGCTCAGCACGGCCCGTGGCACCCTGACTGACCTCTCGCGGGGCAATCTGGGTGTGCCATTGTTGTTGCTGGTGATGCTGGCAATGATGATGTTGCCGATGCCGCCGTTCTTGCTGGACGTGTTCTTCACTTTCAACATTGCCCTGTCGGTCGTGGTGCTGCTGGTGTGCGTCTACGCCCTGCGGCCCCTGGACTTCGCGGTTTTCCCCACCATCCTGCTGGTTGCCACGCTGTTGCGCCTGGCACTGAACGTGGCGTCTACCCGGGTGGTGATGCTGCACGGCCAGGACGGTCACGCCGCCGCCGGTAAGGTGATTCAGGCCTTCGGTGAGGTGGTGATCGGCGGTAACTACGTGGTCGGTATCGTCGTGTTCGCGATCCTGATGATCATCAACTTCGTGGTGGTGACCAAGGGTGCCGGACGAATTTCCGAGGTGAGCGCGCGGTTTACCCTCGATGCAATGCCTGGCAAACAGATGGCCATCGACGCCGACCTCAACGCCGGTCTGATCGACCAGGGCCAGGCCAAGGCGCGCCGTGCGGAAGTCGCCCAGGAAGCCGAGTTTTACGGTTCCATGGACGGTGCCAGCAAATTCGTGCGCGGTGACGCCATTGCCGGCTTGCTGATTCTGTTCATCAACCTGATCGGCGGCATGGCGGTCGGTATCTTCCAGCACGGCATGACGTTTGGTGATGCGGGCAAGGTCTACGCCTTGCTGACCATTGGTGACGGTTTAGTGGCGCAATTGCCATCACTGTTGTTATCTACAGCCGCAGCCATCATGGTCACCCGTGCTTCGGGTTCCGAAGACATGGGCAAGCAGATCAGCCGCCAGATGTTCGCCTCGCCGAAGGCGCTGGCGGTGGCGGCAGCGATTATGGCGATCATGGGCATCGTGCCGGGTATGCCGCATGTGTCGTTCCTCAGCATGGCGGCCATGGCGGCCGGCGCTGCCTACCTGTTCTGGCGCAAGCAGAACCAGGTGAAGGTCCTGGCTCAGCAGGAAATCGCCCGTCAGCAGGAACTGTTGCCATCGCCCGCCCGTGCCCAGGAAACCAAGGAGCTTGGCTGGGACGACGTGACCCCGATCGACATGATCGGCCTGGAAGTGGGCTACCGCCTGATCCCTCTGGTGGACCGTAACCAGGGCGGCCAGTTGCTTGCGCGCATCAAGGGGGTCCGCAAGAAGTTGTCTCAGGACCTGGGCTTCCTGATGCCGACCGTACACATCCGCGACAACCTCGACCTGGCCCCCAGTGCCTATCGCCTGACCCTGATGGGTGTGATCCTGGCCGAAGCCGAGATCTACCCGGACCGCGAACTGGCGATCAACCCCGGCCAGGTGTTCGGTACGCTCAATGGCATTACCGCCAAAGATCCGGCTTTCGGCCTGGATGCGGTGTGGGTCGAAGTCAGCCAGCGCAGCCAGGCGCAATCCCTGGGATATACGGTGGTGGACGCCAGCACGGTGGTCGCCACCCACCTTAACCAGATTCTGTACAAGCACTCCCATGAGCTGATCGGCCATGAGGAAGTCCAGCAATTGATGGGGTTGCTGGCCAAAGCCTCGCCAAAACTGGCCGAAGAGCTGGTGCCGGGGGTGCTGTCGCTGTCGCAGTTGCTCAAAGTGCTGCAGGCGTTGCTCGCCGAGCAAGTGCCGGTGCGCGACATTCGCAGCATCGCGGAAGCCATCGCCAACAATGCCGCCAAGAGTCAAGATACTGCCGCTCTGGTGGCCGCCGTACGCGTCGGCTTGTCCCGTGCCATCGTGCAAAGCATTGTAGGCATTGAGTCTGAGCTGCCTGTGATCACCTTGGAACCCAGGTTGGAACAAATATTGCTCAATAGTATCCAGAAGGCCGGACAAGGCCAGGAAGAGGGCGTTCTGCTGGAACCGAGCATGGCTGAAAAGCTCCAGCGTTCGTTGATCGAAGCGGCGCAGCGCCAGGAAATGGCGGGCCATCCGGTGATTCTGCTGGTGGCGGGGCCGGTTCGAGCGATGTTGTCGCGGTTCGGACGCCTGGCAGTACCGAATTTGCACGTTTTGGCTTATCAGGAAATTCCTGACAACAAGCAAGTGACTATCGTCGCGACAGTAGGGCCCAACGGCTGAGGGTAGTGGGTTATGCAAGTTAAGCGTTTTTTCGCCGCCGATATGCGTCAGGCCATGAAACTGGTCCGTGATGAGCTGGGCGCCGATGCCGCGATTATCGGTAACCGTCGCATTGCCGGCGGTGTCGAGCTGACGGCTGCCCTGGATTACACCCCCCAGGCGTTGGCGCCGCGCGTGCCGAACATGGAACTCGAAGACGAGTTGCGCAAGACCGCCTCGCGCATTGTGTCGGCCCAGGCCGAGCTGAGCATGCGTGGCGACAGCGACGCTAGCACCAATCGCCAATTGTTCGCCGGCCTGCCGCTGACGGCCGCCGAGCCGCTGGTCGAGCCGACCTTCGTTGAACCGCCACGTCCCGCAGCGCCGGCTCCGACGGCTGCGGTCGACCAGCGCGTGTTCGACTCGATGCGCTCTGAACTCAATGGCCTGCGTGAACTGCTCGAAGTGCAGTTGGGTTCGTTGGCCTGGACACAGTTGCAAGGCAGCAAGCCGCACCAGGCCAACCTGTGGCGTCGCTTGCAGCGTATCGGCCTGTCCGGCCCGCTGTCCCGCGACCTGCTGGCGCTGACCACCGAGGTCGAAGAGCCCCGCCAGGCGTGGCGCATGTTGCTGGCCCACTTGGCCCGCATGATCGTCACCCCGGAGCTCGAACCGCTGGAAGAGGGTGGCGTGATCGCCATGGTCGGCCCGGCCGGCATGGGCAAGACCACCACCCTGGCCAAGCTGGCCGCCCGGTATGTGCTCAAGTACGGCGCGTCGAGTATCGCGCTGGTGAGCATGGACAGTTATCGTATCGGCGCCCAGGAACAGCTCAAGACCCTGGGGCGCATCCTCAATGTGCCGGTGACCCACGTCGACCCGGGCCAGTCCCTGGCCAATGCCCTTGACCCGCTGTTGCGCAAGCGCGTGGTGTTGATCGACACCGCCGGCCTGCAAGCCAGCGATCCGGCGCTGCGCATGCAGCTGGAAAGCCTGGCCGGGCGTGGCATCAAGGCGAAAAATTACCTGGTGCTTGCAACCACCAGCCAGAAACAGGTTCTTACCGCTGCGTACCACAGCTACAAACGTTGCGGCCTGGCGGGTTGCATCCTCACCAAACTAGACGAAACTGCAAACTTGGGTGAGGTGTTGAGCCTGGCTATCGGTCATGAATTACCGGTTGCCTACCTGACCGATGGCCCGCGGATTCCAGATGATTTGCATCTGCCGCGTCGTCATCAGTTGGTCAGCCGTGCTGTCAGCGTGCAAATGCAAGAAGAGCCTAGCGAGGAAGCGATGGCTGATATGTTCGCCGACCTTTACCACAACCCGGCAAAACGGGTGGGGTGAGGCAGGATGAGCACTGTGAAATGTATCTACATTGATGGTCTGCAAGCGATTCACGCGACCAAGCCGTGTAGCCTGCGTCTAAGCAAGACAAGGTAAAGAAATAAAATGGGCAGCATGCATCCTGTACAGGTGATCGCGGTGACCGGCGGCAAAGGTGGCGTCGGGAAAACTAACGTGTCGGTGAATTTGTCCCTGGCCCTGGCAGAACTTGGCCGTCGCGTCATGCTGCTGGATGCTGACCTGGGCCTGGCGAACGTGGACGTTCTGCTGGGGCTGACACCCAAACACACCCTCGCCGATGTGATCGAGGGCCGTTGCGAGCTGCGCGATGTGCTGCTGCAAGGCCCCGGAGGCATTCGTATCGTGCCTGCCGCCTCGGGCACCCAGAGCATGGTGCACCTGAGCCCGGCGCAGCACGCCGGCCTGATCCAGGCGTTCAGCGATATCGGCGACAACCTCGATGTGCTGGTGATCGACACCGCCGCCGGGATCGGCGAATCCGTGGTCAGCTTCGTGCGCGCCGCGCAGGAAGTATTGCTGGTGGTCTGCGACGAACCCACCTCGATCACCGACGCCTATGCTCTGATCAAACTGCTTAACCGTGACTACGGCATGAACCGCTTCCGCGTGCTGGCCAACATGGCCCAAAGCCCGCAGGAAGGCCGGAATCTGTTCGCCAAGTTGACCAAGGTCACGGACCGTTTTCTCGATGTCGCCTTACAATACGTTGGCGCAGTTCCCTATGACGAGTGTGTGCGCAAGGCCGTGCAAAAGCAGCGTGCGGTCTATGAAGCGTTCCCTCGTTCCAAATGCGCGTTGGCGTTCAAGGCTATTGCCCAGAAGGTCGATACCTGGCCGTTGCCTGCCAACCCGCGGGGGCATCTGGAGTTTTTCGTCGAGCGATTGGTGCATCAGACGAGCGCAGGACCGGTGCTATGACAGCCAGCGGCTATAACCTTTACAAGAAATCGGCACGTGACAGCCAGGGCGAATTGATCGAGCGTTATGCGCCCTTGGTCAAGCGCATTGCCTACCACTTGCTGGCGCGCCTGCCGGCCAGTGTGCAGGTGGAAGACCTGATCCAGGCCGGCATGATCGGCTTGCTCGAAGTGTCGACCAAATATGACGCGAGCAAGGGTGCGAGTTTCGAGACGTATGCGGGTATCCGTATCCGTGGCGCGATGCTCGATGAGGTCCGTAAAGGGGATTGGGCGCCGCGTTCGGTACACCGCAACACGCGAATGGTCAGTGATGCCATTCGCGCAATTGAAGCAAAAACCGGTCGTGACGCTAAAGATCATGAAGTTGCGGCCGAACTCCAATTGAGTCTCGATGATTATTACGGGATTTTGAACGATACCTTGGGCAGCCGCCTGTTCAGTTTCGACGACCTGTTGCAGGACGGCGAACACGAAGGGCTGCACGAGGACGGCGCGAGTGCACATCTCGAACCGTCGCGTGACCTGGAAGATGAGCGTTTCCAGAGGGCGTTGGCGGACGCGATTGCCAATTTGCCGGAGCGTGAGCGACTGGTGTTGGCGCTGTACTACGACGAAGAGCTGAACCTCAAGGAAATCGGTGAGGTCCTGGGGGTCAGCGAATCGCGTGTCAGCCAGCTGCATAGCCAGTGCGCAGCCCGCTTGCGGGGGCGGTTGGGGGAGTGGCGCGCGCGCTGACAGGCAGTGTGGGGACACTGTAGACGCGCCGCGAAAGTCGAAGGCTTTTGCGGGGTCGTGCCGTGGTGCCCTGGGCAGTCCTTTGTTGTGTAACGCCTGTTGATTGAAATGGCGCGTCCAGGTGCTGGGCGCGTTTAAGACTGCTTGGAGGTCGAATTGGACAAGAACATGAAAATCCTCATCGTTGATGACTTCTCAACGATGCGGCGGATCATAAAAAATCTGTTGCGTGACCTTGGGTTCACCAACACGGTCGAGGCGGATGACGGCCTTACGGCGATCCCGATCCTCAACAGTGGGAGCATCGACTTCCTGGTAACAGACTGGAACATGCCGGGCATGACCGGTATCGACTTGTTGCGCCACGTGCGCGCCGACGAAAAATTGCGCAGCCTTCCCGTGTTGATGGTGACCGCCGAAGCCAAGCGTGAACAGATCATCGAAGCCGCCCAGGCCGGGGTCAACGGTTACGTGGTCAAGCCATTCACTGCACAGGCGTTGAAAGAGAAGATCGAAAAAATCTTCGAGCGCATCCACGGCTAACGCCATCGCAGGGGGAGCTATGGAGCATACAGAATCATCACAGAAAGACTTTGAGTCGACTCTGAAAAAACATGCCCACCAGTTGGTCGAAAGCCTGGAAAAAGGCCAGTTCGGCGACGCGGTGCAGTTGATCCATGAGCTCAATCAGACGCGTGACCGCGGCCTGTATCAGGAAGTGGGCAAGCTGACACGTGAGCTGCACAGTGCGATCGTCAATTTTCAGATTGACCCGCACATGCCCCAGGCCGAAGAAATTTCGCAAATCACCGATGCCACCGAACGCTTGTCCTATGTGGTCAGGCTGACTGAGGCGGCGGCCAACCGCACCATGGACCTGGTGGAAAACGCCACGCCGCTGGTCAACGGCATGGCCAACGAAGCCCAGGCCCTCAGCGTTGACTGGGGCCGCTTCATGCGCCGCGAAGTAGGCGCCGAAGAGTTTCGTGAATTGGCGCGTCGGGTTGAAGGTTTCCTGTCGCGCAGTGAGCAGGACAACCGTACGGTTTCCAGCAACCTCAACGACATTTTGCTGGCCCAGGATTACCAGGACCTCACCGGTCAAGTGATCAAGCGTGTGACCCAGTTGGTCACCGAAGTGGAAAGCAACCTGCTCAAATTGGTGCTGATGGCCGGCCAGGTCGACCGCTTTGCCGGTATCGAACATGACCGCGCAGCGATCCTTTCGGAAAAAGATCCACAAAAACATCTCGCCAAGGGTGAAGGTCCGCAGATTCATGCCGATAAACGTGAAGACGTTGTGTCAGGTCAGGATGACGTAGATGACCTGTTATCCAGTTTAGGCTTCTAAGGAGCACCCACATGAGCTTCGGCGCCGATGAAGAGATCCTTCAGGATTTCCTTGTAGAGGCCGGCGAAATTTTAGAGCAACTGTCCGAGCAACTGGTCGAGCTGGAAAGCCGCCCGGATGATGCGAACCTGCTCAATGCAATTTTTCGCGGTTTTCACACTGTAAAAGGGGGCGCCGGCTTCCTCCAGCTCCATGAGCTGGTGGAGTGCTGCCACATCGCCGAGAACGTGTTCGACATCCTGCGCAAGGGTGAGCGTCACGTTGATTCGGAATTGATGGACGTGATTCTCGAAGCCCTGGATGCGGTCAATGGCATGTTCAGCCAGGTCCGTGAACGCGCGCCGATCACGGCCGCCACGCCCGAGCTGCTGGCCGCCCTGGCGCGCTACGCAGAGCCTGCCGACACTTCGGCCGCGCCGGCGGTGGAAGCCGCCCCGGAACCGGAACCGGTTGCCGAACCTGAGCCGGATGTGACCGATAGCGAGTTCGAGCAACTGCTCAACTCCCTCAGCGCGGCGAAGGCCGAAGCCGAAGCTCCGGCGGCACCTGCTGCCGTGCCGACCAGCGAAGACATCACCGACGCCGAATTTGAATCCTTGCTCGACCAGTTGCATGGTAAGGGCCAGTTCGCCGCCGATGCCGTGGCGCCTGCTGCAGCTTCCGAAGCGCCTGCGGCCCCGGCCAGCACCGACATTACCGACGACGAATTCGAAGCGTTGCTCGACCAACTGCACGGCAAAGGCACGTTCGCGGCCGAAGCCCTGCCGGAAGTTGCCGCGACAGCGGCTGCGCCGACGGCTGCCAAGCCGCCTGTTACGCCGCCTGCCAGTGCGCAGCCAGCCGGCGACGGGCTGATTTCCGAGCACGAATTCGAAGCCTTGCTCGACGAATTGCACGGCAAGGGCAAGTTCAGTGAAGTACCCCCGGCGGCGGCTGCGACCGCTACCCCGGTAGCGGCGAAACCTGCACCTGCACCTGCTGCCGCCAAGCCGGCTCCTGCTGCTGCGCCGGCCGCTGCAGCGCCTGCACCGGCGCGTGCCGCCGCTGCACCAGTGGCCGAAAAGCCGGCCAGCGAAGCCGAAACCACGGTGCGCGTGGACACGGCGCGGCTGGACGACATCATGAACATGGTCGGCGAGCTGGTGTTGGTGCGTAACCGCCTGGTACGCCTGGGCCTGAGCAGTGGCGACGAGTCGATGCAGAAGGCCGTGTCGAACCTCGACGTGGTCACCGCCGACCTGCAGACCGCTGTGATGAAAACGCGGATGCAGCCGATCAAGAAAGTCTTCGGCCGCTTCCCGCGCCTGGTTCGTGACCTGGCGCGCCAGCTCAAGAAAGAGATCAACCTGGAGCTGGTGGGTGAAGAAACCGACCTCGACAAAAACCTGGTCGAGGCCCTGGCCGACCCGCTGGTCCACTTGGTGCGCAACGCAGTCGACCACGGCGTCGAAACCCCTGAAGAACGTGAAGCCTCGGGCAAGTCCCGTGGCGGCAAGGTGATTCTGGCGGCCGAGCAAGAAGGCGACCATATCCTGTTGTCGATCACCGATGACGGCAAGGGCATGGACCCGACCATCCTGCGCAACATCGCGGTCAAGCGCGGTGTGATGGACAAGGATGCCGCCGACCGCCTGACCGACACCGAGTGCTACAACCTGATCTTCGCCCCGGGCTTCTCGACCAAGACCGAGATTTCCGACGTGTCTGGTCGTGGCGTCGGCATGGACGTGGTGAAGACCAAGATCAGCCAGCTCAACGGCTCGATCAATATCTACTCGACCAAGGGCCAGGGCTCGAAGATCGTGATCAAGGTGCCGTTGACCTTGGCGATCATGCCGACCCTGATGGTGATGCTGGGCAACCAGGCGTTCGCGTTCCCGCTGGTCAACGTCAACGAGATCTTCCACCTCGACCTGTCGCGCACCAATGTGGTGGATGGCCAGGAAGTGGTGATCGTGCGTGACAAGGCGCTGCCGCTGTTCTACCTCAAGCGCTGGCTGGTTGCGTCGGCTGCCCATGAAGAGCAGCGCGAAGGCCACGTGGTGATCCTGTCCGTGGGCACCCAGCGTATCGGCTTTGTGGTCGATCAACTGGTGGGCCAGGAAGAAGTGGTCATCAAGCCTTTGGGCAAAATGCTGCAGGGAACCCCGGGCATGTCGGGTGCGACCATCACCGGTGACGGTCGGATCGCGCTGATTCTCGATGTTCCGAGCATGCTCAAGCGTTACGCCGCTCGGCGTATTTGATTCTGGTGGGGTTGGGCAATCGTGCCCGCCCCACCTAACGGAGTGTTTATGGCAGTCAAGGTCCTGGTGGTGGACGATTCGGGTTTCTTCCGCCGCCGCGTCTCGGAAATTCTTTCCGCCGATCCAACCATTCAGGTGGTCGGCACGGCCACCAACGGTAAAGAGGCGATTGATCAGGCCATTGCGTTGAAGCCGGACGTGATCACCATGGACTACGAGATGCCGATGATGGATGGCATCACGGCAGTTCGCCACATCATGCAACGCTGCCCGACCCCGGTATTGATGTTCTCGTCGCTGACCCATGAAGGTGCCCGGGTAACCCTGGATGCGCTGGACGCGGGTGCGGTGGACTTCCTGCCGAAGAATTTCGAAGACATCTCGCGCAACCCCGAGAAGGTCAAGCAGATGCTGTGCGAGAAGGTGCACAGCATTTCCCGCAGCAACCGCCGCAGCCTGTTCAGCACGCCTGCACCTGCACCAGTGGCGGCACCTGCGCCGACCAGTTCCTCCTTCGCGCGTCCTGCGCCTGCGCCAGTGGCGCGGCCCGCTGTGGCTCCCGTCCGTGCTTCGGCGCCGAGCGCTCATTCGCCCGCGCCCAAGCGCAAAGCCTACAAGCTAGTAGCTATCGGTACCTCAACCGGCGGCCCGGTCGCCCTGCAACGCGTATTGACCCAACTGCCGGCCAACTTCCCGGCGCCGATCGTGCTGGTGCAGCATATGCCCGCCGCGTTTACCAAAGCCTTCGCCGAACGCCTGGACAAGCTGTGCCGCATCAGCGTCAAGGAAGCCGAAGACGGCGACATCCTGCGTCCTGGCCTGGCGTTGCTGGCGCCGGGTGGCAAGCAGATGATGGTGGATGGCCGTGGCGCGGTGAAAATCCTGCCGGGCGATGAACGCCTTAACTACAAGCCGTGCGTGGATATCACCTTCGGTTCGGCGGCCAAGTCCTACGGCGACAAAGTTCTGGCGGTGGTGCTCACCGGCATGGGCGCCGACGGTCGTGAAGGCGCACGCCTGCTCAAGCAGGGGGGCAGCACGGTCTGGGCCCAGGATGAGGCCAGCTGCGTGATCTATGGCATGCCCATGGCCATCGTCAAGGCCGACCTGGCCGACGCCGTGTACAGCCTGGACGACATCGGCAAGCATCTGGCGGAGGCCTGCCTCTGATGGATGTGTTGAGCTTGATCGGTATCACCCTGGCGTTTGTCGCGATCATCGGCGGCAACTTCCTCGAAGGCGGCCACCTCGGCGCCTTGGCCAACGGCCCGGCGGCGTTGATCGTGATCGGCGGCACCGTGGGCGCAGCCTTGCTGCAATCGCCCCTGAGCTCGTTCAAGCGTGCCATGCAGATTCTGGTGTGGATCATTTTTCCACCGCGTATCGACCTGCTCGGTGGCATCGATCGTGTGGTCAACTGGAGCCTCACCGCGCGCAAGGAGGGCCTGCTGGGTCTGGAAGGCGTGGCCGATGCCGAGCCCGACAGCTACGCACGCAAAGGCTTGCAGCTGCTGGTGGACGGCGCCGAGCCGGAAGCGATCCGCAGCATCCTCGAAGTGGATTTCTACACACAGGAAAGCCGTGACATCAACGCGGCCAAAGTCTTTGAAAGCATGGGCGGCTACGCGCCGACCATTGGCATCATCGGTGCGGTGATGGGCCTGATTCACGTCATGGGCAACCTGGCCGATCCGTCGCAATTGGGCAGCGGCATTGCCGTGGCATTTGTCGCCACCATCTATGGCGTGGCCAGTGCCAACCTGGTGCTGTTGCCGGTGGCCAGCAAGCTCAAGTCGATCGCCATGCGTCAGTCACGTTACCGGGAGATGCTGCTGGAAGGTTTGCTGTCGATTGCCGAGGGCGAGAACCCGCGCTCCATCGAATTGAAGCTCCAGGGCTTCATGGATTGATGGCGATGGCTATCAACCTGTGGCGAGCGAGCTTGCTCGCGCTGGGCTGCGAAGCAGCCCCAATACAGCCTACCTATTTCTTCAGATGGAGCGCGTCGCCTGGTTTTGGGGCCGCTTCGCGTCCCAGCGCGAGCAAGCTCGCTCGCCACAATCACAATGAAGCGGTCAATCTTGGTCAGAGAGGTGTCTGCCTGTGAGCCGTCGCCGTCGCGAGCCTGAAGAACACGTCAATCATGAGCGCTGGCTGGTGTCCTACGCGGACTTCATCACCTTGCTGTTCGCGTTTTTCGTGGTGATGTATTCCATCTCGTCGATCAACGAAGGCAAGTACAAGGTCATTTCCCAGGCGCTGATCGGGGTGTTCAACGACACCGACCGTTCGATCAAGCCGATCCCCATCGGTGATGAACGACCCAAGACCGTGACCCCGGCCAAGCCGCTGGTCAACGACAGCGATGAAGTCGCCGCCGGTATCGGCGGCACCAGCGACCCGCTCAAAAGCATCGCCGACGATATCAGCGCCGCGTTCGGTGACCTGATCAAGTCCAACCAGATGACCGTGCGCGGCAATGAGCTGTGGGTGGAGATCGAGCTCAATTCCAGCCTGCTGTTCGCTAGCGCCGATGCCATGCCCAGCGATCAGGCGTTCACCATCATCGACAAGGTGGCGGCGATTCTCAAACCGTTTGAAAACCCGATCCATGTCGAAGGCTTTACCGACAATTTCCCCATCAACACCGCACAGTACCCGACCAACTGGGAGCTCTCATCCGCCCGCGCCGCCAGTATCGTGCGCATGCTGGCGATGCAGGGTGTGAACCCTGAGCGCCTGGCGTCGGTGGGCTATGGTGAATTCCAGCCGGTGGCCAATAATGCGACTGCCGAAGGCCGCGCACGTAACCGCCGTGTGGTATTGGTGGTGTCGCGCAACCTCGATGTACGCCGTAGCCTGACGGGTACGGGAACGGCTAATGCAACACCGGATGCGGCATTGAGGCGGGCTGGCACACAAACTGCACCGCCTGTGGTCAAGCCGCCGGTTCGGCAGGGGAGCGTCAATTCCCCGTCACTGGCTCAATAACTGATGCAATGTCTCGGTCGCGCTTTTGCCCACCGGGAGGAACCAACCGAATGAGAGTCTGGGCAGTTGCCAATCAAAAGGGTGGAGTCGGCAAGACCACCACCTCCATCGCCTTAGCCGGCTTGCTGGCCGAAGCGGGCAAGCGTGTGGTCGTGGTCGACCTCGACCCCCATGGCTCCATGACCAGCTATTTCGGCTACGACCCGGATGCGCTGGAGCACAGTTGCTACGACCTGTTCCTGCACAAGGGCAGCGTACCCAGCGACTTGCCGGGGCAATTGCTGCTGCCCACCAGTAACGAAAGCATTTCCCTGCTGCCCTCCAGCACCGCGCTGGCGACCCTTGAGCGCCAGTCGCCGGGGCAGAGCGGGCTGGGCCTGGTGATCGCCAAGACCCTGGCGCAGCTGTGGCAGGACTTCGACTACGCCATTATCGACAGCCCGCCGTTGCTCGGCGTGCTGATGGTCAACGCCTTGGCGGCCAGCCAGCAACTGGTGATCCCGGTGCAGACCGAGCACTTGGCCGTCAAAGGCCTGGAGCGCATGGTCAGCACCCTGGCGATGATCAACCGCTCGCGTAAACAGGCGCTGCCGTTCTGCATTGTGCCGACCTTGTTCGACCGCCGTACCCAAGCGTCCCTCGGCACCTTGCGGGTATTACGCGATGCCTACCCGGACACCATCTGGAATGGCTACATCCCGGTCGACACGCGCTTGCGTGACGCCAGCCGCGCGGGCCTGACGCCCTCGCAGTTCGATGGCAAAAGCCGTGGCGTGCTGGCTTATCGTGCGTTGCTCAAGCACCTGCTGGCCCAGCAGCTTGTAGCGCAGGTGGCTTGATGAACCGTCCTGTCAAACTCAAGACCCGGCCGCAATTGGCACTGGAGTCCTACCTGGACGCCTTGCTGCAGGATGCGACCGAGGAACCTTCGCCGGAACCGGTGCTGGAACTTGAACCGGCCATCGCCGCAGACACTATGCTGGATGAATTCCAGCTGGCCGTATTGGAAGAGCAGGCGCGTGACGCTCATGTCGTGGTCGCCCCTGTGGTGGTGCCGGTCGTGGCGGCAGTGCCGGTTGTGGCGCCGGTCGAGCCGGTCGTGGTTGAGCCCGTTGCAGATGTGCACCTGCCACCGAGCATCACACCGCCGCCGGACACCGGTGACGGCCGCCCATACTGGGCCGCCGAGCCCTTCGAATGCCTGTTATTCGATGTCGCCGGGCTGACCCTGGCGGTGCCGTTGGTGTGCCTGGGTTCGATCTATTCTCTGGAAGGCCAGGAACTGACACCGTTGTTCGGGCAACCGGATTGGTTCCTCGGCATCCTGCCCAGCCAGGCCGGTAATCTTAAAGTGCTGGATACCGCCCGTTGGGTGATGCCCGATCGCTACCGCGACGATTTTCGCCAGGGCTTGCAATACGTGATCTCGGTGCAGGGCTACGAATGGGGGTTGGCGGTGCATCAAGTCAGCCGCTCGTTGCGCCTGGACCCGAACGAAATCAAATGGCGCAGCCACCGTGGCCAACGACCCTGGCTGGCAGGCACCGTGATCGAACATATGTGCGCATTGCTCGACGTCGCCGAACTGGCCGAATTGATCGCCAGCGGTGCCGTCAAGTCGATGCCTGCGCACCCGCGCAGTTGATTGAACAATAAGGCCCGCATGCGAATGCGGTTAGCGAAGCACACACGCCGGTTGAGCCGGCATTGAAGGGGTTCTAAGCATGAACAAATCAGCGTCCGCACAAGGTTCGGAAGATCCAATCCTGCAATGGGTTACCTTCAAACTGGACAACGAAACCTACGGTATCAACGTGATGCGCGTGCAGGAAGTGCTGCGCTACACCGAGATCGCTCCGGTTCCGGGGGCGCCAAGCTATGTGCTGGGCATCATCAACCTGCGCGGCAACGTGGTGACGGTGATCGACACCCGCCAGCGTTTTGGCCTGGACACGGTCGAAGTCAGCGACAACACGCGTATCGTGATCATCGAAGCCGACAAGCAAGTGGTCGGGATCATGGTCGACAGCGTGGCGGAAGTGGTTTACCTGCGCCAATCGGAAGTGGAAACCGCGCCGAACGTGGGCAATGAAGAATCCGCCAAGTTTATCCAGGGCGTATGCAACAAGAACAACGAGCTGCTGATTCTGGTTGAGCTGGACAAGATGATGAGCGAAGAAGAATGGTCGGAACTGGAGAGCATCTGATTGTTCTTCGAGGCGGCGGTGATTGTCCTGGCCCTGTTGTGGGCCGGGACTTTGGCTTTCCTGCTGCGCTACCTGCGCCAGCAACGGGAATTGGCCCAGCAGCAGGCTGAGCGCGATGCCTTGCGTGACCGACGCATCATCGATCTGGTCAAGCGTGTTGATCACTTCCAGCAAACGACGGTGAAGGTGGGGGATGAGGTGCATGAACTGCGCGCCATCCTCGGGCCATTGCCGGACAAGCTGGCGCAGATTGAACAGCGCGACCCGACGAGCTTGTCGTTCGCCCAGGCGGCGAAGTTGGTCGGCATGGGCGCTACGGTGGATGAGCTGACGCAGTCGTGTGGGTTGACCCAGGCGGAGGCGCAGTTGATGAGCAAACTTCACAAGAGCTGAAGCCTGTGGGAGGGGGCTTGCTCCCGATTGCAGTGGGTCAGGCACCCGATTCATCCACTGGCCCACCCTTATCGGCAGCCCCCCTCGTACAGTGTCGCTGTTCGGGCCCCAAAGAATTAATTTCCCTCACCCAATGACTTTTTCCCCCTCACCGAATGTCCACATCCTTCAGGAACCCTCAACCCCTGGAGTCACCCACCCATGACCAGCCCCAAAGCTCTATTGATCCTTCACGGCAAACAAGCCTTGAACGAGGACGTGCGCGCGGCCGTACAGGCTCGGCGCGAGCAGGGTGATGAGTTGGCCGTGCGGGTCACATGGGAAGGCGGCGACGCCCAACGCCTGGTCAATGAAGCCCTGGCTGACGGCTACACCCACATCATCGCCGGTGGCGGCGACGGTACGCTGCGTGACGTCGCCGAAGCCATGGCCCGGGCCAAGACCGACGCCAGCCTGGTCCTGATGCCCCTGGGCACCGCCAACGACTTCGCCCGCGCCGCCGGCGTGCCGCTGGAACCTGCACAGGCATTGGCACTGCTGGACGTGCCACCTCGGGCCATCGACCTCGGCCAGGCCGGCGGGCAAATCTTCCTCAACATGGCCACTGGCGGCTTCGGCAGCCAGGTCACCGCCAATACCTCGGAAGACCTGAAAAAGGTCCTGGGCGGCGCCGCCTACCTGTTCACCGGCCTGACCCGATTCAGCGAATTGAAGGCGGCCTATGGTGAGCTGGAAGGCCCCGGCTTTCACTGGAAAGGTGATCTGCTCGCGCTCGGTATCGGCAACGGTCGCCAAGCGGGCGGTGGGCATGTGTTGTGCCCGGGCGCGTTGGCCGATGATGGCTTGCTGGATATCAGCATTCTGCCGGCGCCCCAGGAAGTGGTCGGCACTTTGCTGACCCTGATGAGTGACGGCTGGGGCCTGGACAATATGTTTGTGCGGGCACGCTTGCCCTGGGTCGAAATCAAGGTGGCCGAAGGGTTGTACATCAACCTGGATGGCGAACCGCTGCAGGGCGACGATTTGCGCTTCAGTGCGTTGCCCAAGGCCTTGCGCGTGCACTTGCCGCTGGGCTCGCCCCTAGTCGTCCAGGCTGATGATCTGCTCGCGAACGGCGAATAACACCAGGCCGGCGACGTCGTAGATCTGCAGGCGCTTCATGATCTGCGAGCGATGGGCTTCCACCGTCTTGATGCTCAAGCCCAGCCCCTGGGCGATTTCCCGGGTAGATTTACCGCGCACGATCAAGCGCAGGATCTCCAGCTGGCGTGCCGTGAGGGTGTGGTTGTGGGCGACGGGAGAGGACGGCCCCTGGCTGCGGATCAATGCCTGGTTGATCACGGTGTGGGCAATGGCGGGACTCAGGTAGCGCTCATTGTTGCGCAGGGCCAGCAAGGCGTGTTCCAGCTCGTTGGCCGTGGTGTCCTTGAGCAGATAGCCGTGGGCGCCGGACTCCAGCGCGCGCATGATCAACTCGGGGTCGGTGTGCATCGACAGGATCAGCACCTTGCTCTTGGGGTAGGCCGCCTTGAGCTGCTGCAAGGCATCCAGGCCACCGGTGTGTTTCATCGACAGGTCCAGCAGCACGATGTCCGGCTGCAAGGTGCTGAAGGCCTCCAGCACTTGCGCGCCATCGTCGGCTTCGCCAATCACGGTGTAGCCGGGGATATCCTGGACCAGCGCGCGCACGCCGGCCCGGATCAGAGCGTGGTCATCCACCAGGAGTAGTGTGCAAGTCACTCAAGAGCCTTAGGGGCGCTGGCCCGTTCGAGGGCGCGGGGCGCCCAGGGGAAAAGTGCGTCGATCCGTGTGCCCTGGCCGGGTTGGCTGTTGACGGACAAAGAGCCTCCCAGTTGATCGATCCGTTCGACCATGCCGGCCATGCCCCGCTGGCCCATCAGGCCCGGGTTGGGCGCGGGTGAAAAGCCACGGCCGTCATCGCAGATCATCAGCGACAAGCCTTCGGGCAGGCGCTGCAGGCGCACCCGCAGGTTCTGCGCCTGGGCGTGGCGGAGCATGTTGGTCACCGCTTCCTGGGTGATGCGAAAGGCGGCCACGGCCATTTCTTCGGGGATGCCGGTCAACCGTTGCTGGCATTCCAGGCTCCAGTGGATCGGGGTGTTTTCCAGGGTCTTGAGCAGGTGCGCGCGCAGGCTGGCTTCCAGGCCCAGGCTGGCCAACTGGCGCGGGTTGAGAATCGCCGATACGTCACGCACTTTGGCCAGGGTCTCATTCAGGGTATTGCACAGCACCGTGCATTGGCTTTGCAGGTCGTCCGGCAGTCGGCGCTTGAGCCATTCGCTTTGCAGTTTGGCGGCGGTCAGCAATTGGCCGATGTCATCGTGCAGGTCGCGGCTGAGCCGGTGGCGTTCGTTTTCCTGGACTTGCAGCAGGCGGTCGGCCAGTTCCTGGGGCTGGAACTTGATGGATTTGCGCGAGTGCCATTGCTGCACGCCCACCACGATCAAGGTGATGAGGTTGAGCAGAAGGATCGAGAGCGGCAGGGGGGCGTTGTGGCTATAGGCCCACAGGCTGACCAGCAACGAGCACAGGCACAAGGCGAGGACCAGGCGGCGGGCATTGCTGCGGGACACGGACCTTGTGATGAGTGACTTGAGGCTGGCGTACATAGCGGATGGAGCCAATGAAGGTTCGCTGCGGGAAAGCCGGTCATGGGGGGTGACAGGCCTTTGTTTGGAATACGGTGCCGAATCGTTTTTGGACATGATGAAGTTGAGTCACTTCGAGCGGGGCATAGTACCACCACTATTACCGTCGGTCGCCTGGCGCCTCGCTCGATTGGCTTATTAACCAAGCCAATACCCTGAGTGGTAATCCCAGAGTTCAAAGTGAGTGAGTAGTTGTATTAATGAACCGGGTTGCAGACATGGCTAATTGATATATCGGCCGCGCAAGATCGCCTCGACCGACTAACCCAAGGTCGTTTTTAGATAACTAACCGATTAAATACGACCTGGTCATTGCTCAAACCGTGTGGTGCAAACGTGATTGTGGCTTATTGCCGAAGTCTTTTTGTGGGATTTGCAAGGTGACCGTCGCAATCAGCGTTGTTTGTTCGCTTTCATCCAGCGCCAGTTCGCCGGTGCGCGTGTCGATCAACTCCAGTTGCCAGGCCAGCAGCGTCAGGCAGTCGTGCAGGGCGTCCAGTGCCTGATCATGCAATTGCATGGGGTTCACGGCGTTGGCAATCAGGCATTGCAGATGCCTGGAGAATTCACTGATCGCCTGCAATGCCAGGCCTTCGGCTTTTTCCGCCAGCTTGGCGAGGCTGGCTTTCATGCAGTCGATGGCATCGCTGTCGTTGCGAATCAAATGCAGGTGGCTCAAGCACTCTTCCGATTTGGCCAGCAGCATTTCGGCTTCCAGCAGGAACTCGGGAAGTGTGGTTTGCCATTCGTTTGCGCTATTCATCATGTAAGTCTCCGCAACATAAGGTCGGGTGATGAGATGTCGCACCGGGTGAATGGCGTAAAACTACTGCTGAAATATGACTGGAATCTGTAGGTCGGTTCTGAGATTGCAGTAGGAACGTTATTGAATTGACCACAAAAGCCGCGCGTGGCCCTCGCTGTCCGGGGCGATTGCACAACTTTAGTTGCCGCCGACAGAGTGCCTGGAAGACCCGTGGGATGTGGGCTTGGTGTGGCAAACAAAAGCCTGACTCCATTCATGCAATGAGAATGGCGTCACATTAATGGCTATTAGATATCGCGAATATCAGGTTGGACCTGATTGTGTATAGGGGAATCCCTTATACGATGGAACCCTACGTCGATTCGGGTGTCGCGCGACGTTGCGGCAATGCCGGATGAAGGCGCAATTCAGTAAACCATGATGTCAGTGTGACATCAACTGATTTACGTGGCATTTTACTGGGGTCAAGGTCTGGCGATTGCCGCCGATAACTAGTCTTAACTGAGTTGCACAATTTCTCAGCGTGAATTCAACGCGCACATCAGGAGCTTTTAATGGCCGGCATTCTCGACACCGTAGATCAACGCACGCAGCTGGTGGGTGAGAATCGCCTGGAGATTCTCATGTTTCGCCTGGCCGGGCGGCAGTTGTTCGCGATCAATGTGTTCAAGGTGCAGGAAGTCCTGCAACTGCCCAAGCTGACCCTGATGCCCCAGCGCCATCCATTCGTGTGCGGCGTGGTCAACCTGCGTGGCCAGACCCTGCCGGTGATCGACTTGTCCCAGGCCATCGGCATGCGTCCGCTGGTGCCAGGGCCCGACAGCACCATTATCGTCACCGAGTACAACCGCTCGGTACAGGCGTTCCTGGTGGGGGGCGTGGACCGTATCGTCAACATGAACTGGGAAGCCATCCTGCCACCACCGACCAGCGCCGGCCGTCAGCATTACCTGACCGCCATCAGTAAGGTCGATGATCAGTTGGTGGAAATCATCGACGTGGAAAAAGTCCTCGCCGAGATCGTGCCGTATAACGCCAAGGTCTCCCGGGAAAAACTCGAAGACCCGGTGCTGGAACGCGCCCGTGGTCGCGAAGTACTGCTGGTGGATGACTCCAATGTCGCCCTGGCGCAACTGCGCGACACCCTCGGGCAGCTCGGCGTGAAGATGCACATCGCCAGCGACGGCCTCAAGGCACTGAATATGCTCAAGACCTGGGCCGACAGCGGCCAGGTGATGACCGACAAACTGCTGATGATCTTCACCGACGCCGAAATGCCCGAGATGGACGGCTATCGCCTGACCACCGAGATCCGCAACGATCCACGCTTGCGCGGGCTCTATGTGGTGCTGCACACCTCGCTGTCGGGCAGCTTCAACGAGTCGATGGTCAAGAAGGTCGGCTGCGACAACTTTCTGTCCAAGTTCCAGCCGGACAAACTGGTGGACGTAGTCCGCCAACGCCTGACGCTGGATCTGTAGTGAGCGGGCTTGCCCCGCGCTGGGGGGCGCAGCCGCCCCAAATCCAGGCACCTCGGTTTTTCTGATACACCGCGGCGTCCCTGTTGGGGCGGCTGCGCCCCCCAGCGCGGGGCGAGCCCGCTCACTACAAGGGGGTTTTGATTCTGGGGGCCTGCTCGTATAGGGTGGCGCTTTATCCTCCAGGAAAGCAGGCTCATGCTTCGTCTCAGCGCGTTGTACCGTTACCCTTTGAAGTCCGGCAAGGCCGAGGTCTTGCAGCGGATCGGCCTGGATAAACTGGGGCTGGAAGGGGACCGACGCTGGATGCTGGTGGACGAGGCCAGTGGGCGTTTCCTGACGCAACGGGCGGTGGCGAAGATGAGCCAGCTATCGGCGCTGTGGAACGCAGCCGGTGGCTTGACCCTCAGCACCCCAGGCTTTGCGTCGCTTGAGGTGGCCTTGCCCGGCAGTGACGCCGAGTTGCGCGGCGTGACCATCTGGCGCGATACCTTGCGCGTGCCGGATGCCGGGGATGCGGCCGCCGCCTGGGTCAGTGAGTTTATCGGCAAGCCCACGCGGCTGGTGCAGATGCCGCTGGCCCGCGCCCGTACCACCGAGGCGGGGTTCGGCAACGACGACGATCAAGTGGCGTTTGCCGACGGCTACCCGCTGTTGCTGATCGGCCAGGGCTCTCTGGACGATCTTTCGCGGCACGTTGGCCGCCCGATGGAGATGCTGCGTTTTCGTCCCAACCTGGTGATCGAAGGGGGGGAAGCCTTTGCCGAAGACGGCTGGAAGCGCCTGCGCATTGGCGACATCGAGTTGCGCGTGGTCAAACCGTGTTCACGCTGCATTCTCACCACGATCGACCCCGCCACCGGCGAGCGTAGTGCCGACCGCGAACCTTTCGCCACGCTCGATAGCTATCGCAAGACGGAAAGTGGCGCGATGTTCGGCCAGAACCTGGTCAACGATGGCATCGGCTATCTCGAAGTCGGCATGCCGGTCACGATCCTGGAATAAAAAATGCCCGTCTCCTGCGAGACGGGCATTTTTTTGTCGGGCTGAAACTCAGCCGCGGTATTCGCACAGGTAAGCGGTGTCCACCGCGACCTTCAGCTGGAACTTGCTGTTGGCCGGTACGTTGAACTGGCTGCCGGCGGCGAAGGTTTCCCACTCGCTGGCTTCCGGCAGTTTGACGGTCAGTGCGCCGGATACCACGTGCATGATTTCACGCTGGGCGGTGCCGAACTCGTATTCACCCGGGGCCATCACGCCGATAGTCGCCGGACCCTCTGCGGTGCCGAAAGCGATCGACTTGACGGTGCCGTCGAAGTACTCATTGACTTTAAACATGGGTGAATCCTCGGAAAAAGGGTCTGGAAAGGTCGGCCAGTATGCCCAAGCCCGGAGGAGCTGCCTAGACCGGCAAAATCAACGGCAGCAGGCGCGCGGTGTTGCGTGCATCTTCCAGCGCGCGATGTTGCTGGCCATGGAACTGCATCCCCGCCAATTGCAGGGCGCCATTGAGCCCCAGCGGCTTGTCCAGGCGCCGGGCCTTGGCGAAGCGCTGCTTGAGATTGACGTGGGTCGTTTGCGCCAGGACGCTGGTCAGGTCATTGCGCTGCCATTCCAGTTCCAGTTGCACACGATCGTAGTCGCCCCAGCTGGCCCAGCCTTCCAGGCGTGTCTGATGCTGGCCCAGCCAGCGCTCGAACAGTGGCCACACCTCGCTGAGCGGGGCGGCAGCATCGATATTGGCCTGGGTGATATGGGTCAGTTGGCGGCAGAAGGGCGTCAGCAAGGGGCGACGCAGCGGCCGCACAAAGCGCTGGAAATGATCCAGTTCACGGCCCTGGCGGTTGACCAGGCTGGCGCCGATCTCGATGACTTCCATCTCCGTCACGGGCCAGCCGCCTTCATCCGTTGTGGCTTCAAGGTCAATAATCAGCCAATGAGGCATCGCGCAGGTTCCCGTACTCTTTGTTTCCTGATGGGGATAGAGCGTAGCGTGACCTTGTAGTTCCGCGCTGTTTTTTCATCGAGGCCCAGGGCTGCCGCTATTCGATCTCCAGCAGCACTTGGCGATTGCGCACCTGATCGCCGGTCATCACCTGCACGCCTTTGATGACCCCATCGATGCCGGCGGTGAGCGGATGCTCCATTTTCATCGCTTCGAGCACCAGCAGCAGTTGGCCTTTGGTGACGGTTTGCCCGGCGCTCACGCGGATGTCGACAATGGCACCGTCCATCGGCGCTTTGACCGTGCCGCTGCCGGCGCTCGTCTGGCGGCCGGCGACTGGCTGGGTGCAGTGGGTAATGCTGAGACCCGGCAGCCATAACCGGGTGCCCTCAAGGTGGTAGGCGACACGTCGGCGAATGCCGTCGAGTTCCAGGGTGGCATACCCGCCATCGGTGCTGAGTTGCAGGGGGGCGGCACTGACGTTGTGGATTTCACCGTTGACCTCCAGGCGGCAGGCCCAAGGCGCACTGGCGCTGGGATTGTTGCTCCAGCCCGCCAGAGCCGGTGCATGCGCACTGGCGCTGTGTTGATAAAACAGCGCGGCGGCCAGCGCGAGTTGTTCTTTTGTCGCGGCCTGAGGCGGGACTTCGCTGAAGTGCTCGGCGATAAAGCCGGTACTGAAATCGCCTGCGATAAAATCCGGATGCTTGAGCAGGTCGGCCAGCAACCGTTGGTTGGTGGTCACGCCCAGCAGCAGGGTGTCTTGCACTGCGCGCAGCAGCTTGCGTCGGGCCTCTTCACGGGTAGTGCCGTGGGCGATGATCTTGCCGAGCATCGCATCATAGAACGGGCTGATGCGCTGGCCTTGCAATACGCCGTGGTCAGTCCGCACACCGGCGGCCGGCTCCCAGCGCAGCACATCTCCGGTTTGCGGCATAAAGTCCTGGGCCGGGTCTTCGGCATACAGGCGCACTTCCATGGCGTGGCCGCTCAGGCGCACATCGGCCTGTTTCAGCGGCAGCGGGTCGCCGGCGGCGATTTTCAACTGCCAGTCCACCAGATCCAGGCCTGTGATCAGTTCAGTGACCGGGTGTTCCACCTGCAGGCGGGTGTTCATTTCGAGGAAGTAGAACCGGCCGTCGCGGTCGAGCAAAAATTCCACGGTGCCCGCACCCACGTAATTCACCGCGCGCCCGGCCTTGAGGGCGGCTTCGCCCATGGCCTGGCGCAACACGGGCGTCATGATGGGGCAGGGGGCTTCTTCGATGACTTTCTGGTGACGGCGTTGGATCGAGCAGTCGCGCTCGCCCAGGTAGATGAGGTTGCCGTGTTGGTCGCCGAACAGTTGGATCTCGACGTGGCGCGGGTCGATCAACGCTTGTTCGAGGATCAGTTCGTCGCTGCCAAACGCGTTTTTGGCTTCGGAGCGGGCGGTGTGCAGATTCTCCAGCAGGGCGTCGGCATCCTGCGCAAGGCGCATGCCACGCCCGCCGCCGCCGGCGCTGGCTTTGATCATCAGCGGGTAGCCGATGCGGTTGGCTTGCTGTTGTAGCGTGGCGTTGTCTTGTTGCTCGCCTTGGTAGCCCGCAACACAGGGCACACCGGCGTCGAGCATGGCGAGTTTGGACAGGCGTTTGCTGCCCATCAGTTCGATGGCCTCGACGCTGGGGCCGATGAAGGTCAAGCCGGCCTCCAGGCAGGCTTTGGCGAATCGGGCGTTTTCGGAGAGGAAGCCGTAGCCGGGGTGGACGGCGTCGGCGCCGGTTTTCCTGGCGGCATCGAGAATGGCCGGGATGTCCAGGTAGGACTGTTGTACGGGCGCGGGGCCGATGTTGACGGCTTCGTCGGCCATCTGGACGTGCAGTGCCTCGGCGTCGGCGTCGCTGTAGACGGCCACGGTGCGGTAGCCCAGGGCTTGGGCGGTGCGCTGGATACGGCAGGCGATCTCACCGCGGTTGGCGATCAGGATTTTGCTGAATGCGGGCATTGAGTTGTCCCTTGGTTGATGGGGGGCGGTTCGGGCCTCATCGGGAGCAAGCCCCATTGTTGAAATGCATTCCAACGGTGGGAGGGGGCTTGCTCCCGATGGCATCATTTGCACCACTCAGGCTGACGCTTTTGCACAAAGGCCTGTGTCCCCTCGATCCCTTCCTCCCCCCTGAAGGCCTCGGCAAACCACTGTGCCCCCCGATCCAATACGTTCTCGAGCGGCTCATCCACGCTGGCCAGCAACAGCGCCTTGGTCCGTCCATTCGCCCCGGGTGCGCACTTGAGCACCTCGCCCAACACCTCATCCAGGCGCTGCGCCAGGGCCTGCGGATCCGTCTCGACAAAATGCACCACGCCCAACCGCTCAGCTTGCACCCCATCAAACCGCGCCGCCGTCAGCGCCAATCGGCGTGCCTGGGTCAGCCCGATTCGCTTGACCACAAACGTCGCTATCTGCGCCGGCAGCAGGCCCAGGCGGGTCTCCGGCAAGCCGAACTGCGCCTGATGATCGGCAATCGCGATATCACTCACACACGCCAAGCCAAACCCGCCACCCAGCACCGCGCCTTGCAACACCACGATCACCACCTGCGGCAGCGCTTCAACTTGCTGCAACAGCGTGCCGAACGCCCGATTCAATGCCTGTAACTGATCGCCGGCGTGGAGCATATCCTTCACATCCGCGCCGGCACAGAAATGCCCGCCGACGCCTGTGATCACCAACGCCCGTATCTGGCTGTCCAGCCCTGCCAGCACCGTGCGCAGTTCATTGACCATTTCCAGGCTCATCGCATTGCGGCATTCGGGTCGGTTGAGGGTGATGTGCAGCACGCCGTGATGTGCTTCGAGCAACAGGGTGTTCATGACTTTTTACCGGGTAAGGTGCCCATCAGTTTGCAGAGGATGCCCAGCATGATTTCATCGGCCCCGCCGCCGATCGACACCAGCCGCACGTCGCGGTAGGCGCGGGCCACCGGGTTGTCCCACATGTAGCCCATGCCGCCCCAGTATTGCAGGCAACTGTCGCTGACCTCGCGCCCCAGGCGCCCGGCCTTGAGCTTGGCCATGGAGGCCAGGCGCGTGACGTCCTGGCCTTTGATGTATTGCTCGGTGGCCTGGTACACCAGGGCGCGCAGGCATTCGATTTCGGTGGCCAATTCAGCCAGGCGAAAGTGGATCACCTGGTTGTCGATCAGCGCCTTGCCGAACGTCTGGCGCTCCTTGCAGTAGTCGATCGTGCTGTCGATGCAGTACTCCAGGCCCTTGATCATATTGGCCGCGCCAAACAGGCGTTCTTCCTGGAATTGCAGCATCTGCATCATGAAGCCCGCGCCTTCGTGGCCGATACGGTTACGCTGGGGCACGCGCACGTCATCGAAGAACACCTGCGCGGTCTCGGAACTGTGCATGCCGAGTTTTTCCAGGGGCGGGCTGACACGGATGCCGGGCGTGTTCATCGGCACCATGATCAGCGACTTGTTGATGTGCGGTTTGTCGTCGGAGGTGTTGGCCAGCAGGCAGATAAAGTCGGCGCTGGGGGAGTTGGTGATCCACATTTTGCTGCCGTTGATCACATAGTCGCCGTCGTCCTTGCGCGCATGGGTTTTCAACCCGGCCACATCGGAGCCGGCGCCGGTTTCCGAGACGCCGATACAGCCCACTTGTTCGCCGCTGATGGCTGGCCGGAGGAACTCGTCGCGCAATTCATCGGAGCCGAAGCGGGCGAGGGCCGGGGTGCACATATCGGTTTGCACGCCAATGGACATGGGAATACCGCCGCAACGAATGGTGCCGAATTCTTCGGCGGCGACAATCGAATAGCTGTAGTCCAGGCCCATGCCGCCGAATGCCTCAGGCTTGGAAATGCCCAGCAGGCCCAGCTCGCCGGCTTTGCGAAAGATGTGGTGGATGGGAAAGCGCCCGGCTTTTTCCCATTCATCCACATACGGGTTGATCTCGCGGTCGACAAAGGCACGGACGGTGCGGCGCAGTTCCTGGTGTTCCTGGGTGAAGATCATTGTTGTTGTTCTCCTGTTAGAAACGCGCCACGCCAAAACTGTTGGGCTGCAACTGCCTGACCTCGGCTTCGTGGCAGATATCCAGCAGCAACCCCAGCAACGTGCGCGTATCGCGGGGGTCTATCAGCCCGTCATCCCACAGGTTGGCACTGCCATACAGCGCAGTGGACTGGCTGTCGAGTTTCTGTGCGGTGACCTGTTCCAGCATGTCCAGCACCTTGGGGTCGGGCACCAGGCCGTCTTTCAGTTGTTTGGCTTCGGTGACGATGCGCAACACCTTGCCGGCCTGCGCGCCGCCCATCACCGCCGTGCGGCTGTTGGGCCAGGCGAAGATGAACCGTGGGTCCAGGCCGCGACCGCACATCGCGTAGTTGCCGGCACCGTAGGAGCCGCCGACCACAATCGTGAGTTTAGGCACCCGCGCCGTCGCCACGGCCTGGATCATCTTCGCGCCATGCTTGATCACGCCTTGCTGCTCCGATTCGGTGCCGACCATGAAACCGGTGGTGTTGTGCAGGAACAGCAGCGGCGTGCGGCTCTGGTCGCATAGCTGGATAAACTGCGCGGCTTTGCTGGCCCCCTTGGGCGTGATCGGGCCGTTGTTGCCGATCACGCCCAGCGCACGGCCCTGGATGTGCAAGTGGCCGCACACGGTGTGGGCATCGAACTCGCCCTTGAATTCGAGGAAGGCGGAGCCGTCTGCCAGGCGCGCGAGGATTTCACGCACGTCGTAGGGCTTTTTCGGGTCATCGGGGATCAACCCCAGCAGTTCGTCGATGGGATACAACGGTTCTGTGTAAGGCCGCTTCGGGGCGGGCGGCAGTCGGTCATTCCAGGGCAGCAGGGCGACGATTTCGCGCACGATACGCACGCCGTCCGCATCATTTTCCGCCAGGTACTCCGCCGTGCCGGCGGTTTGCGCATGCATTTGCGCACCGCCCAAGGCTTCATCGGTCGCCACTTCGCCGGTGGCGGCCTTGAGCAGAGGCGGCCCTGCGAGGAACAGCTTGGCGTTGCCGCGCACGACCACCACGTAATCCGACAACCCGGGCTGATAGGCCCCACCCGCCGTGGCGGAGCCATGCACCACGGTGATCTGCGGCAAGCCCATGGCCGACATGCGTGCCTGATTGGCAAAGCTGCGGGCGCCTTCGACAAAAATCTCGGCGGCATAGTTGAGGTTCGCGCCGCCACTTTCCGCCAGGGTCACCACCGGCAGTTTGTTCTCCATGGCGATCTGTTGCAGGCGCAGGGATTTCTTCAGGCCCGTGGGGGAAATGGTCCCGCCCTTGATCGCACTGTTATTGGCCACCACCAGCATGCGCACGCCACTGACGTAGCCGATGCCGGCGATCAAGCCACCGCCGGCGGCGCTGCCGTCCTTGTCATCGTGGAGTTTGTAGCCGGCCAGGCTCGCCAGTTCAAGGAACGGTGCGCCGGGGTCCAGCAGCAGGTTGAGGCGTTCGCGGGGCAGCAGTTGGTTGCGCCGTTCGAACTTGGGTTTGGCCTCCTGCGCTTTGCTCAGCAACTGCTGTTGCAGTTGGTGCAGTTGTTGAAGGCTGGTCAACAGGGCTTCGCGGTTTTGCGCGAATTGCGGGCTATGGACGTCGATCTGGGTTTCGATCACCGGCATGGTGTTATTGCTCCGCCTTGAGCACATCGGGCACAGACGCACGATGGAAACCATTGAACGGCGCGCTGGGTGGCTGCGCCTTGTGCAGCGGCCAGGCGCGGCTACCCAGGCTGGCGGCGCCGTCGATGCGCAGGGTGCTGCCGCTGATAAAGGCCGCGGCGGGGCTGAGCAGGAACACAATGGCGGCGCTGACCTCCGACTCGGTGCCGATGCGCTTGAGCGGCACCTGTTCGCGCAACGTCGGGATCACCGCCTTGAACGCGCCTTCGTAAGTGTCCATGCCGCTGGAGGCAATCCAGCCCGGCGCCACGGCATTGACCCGCACACCGGCATAACCCCATTCGAACGCGGCGGTCTTGGTGAAGTTGTCCATGCCCGAGCGGGCCGCTCCGGAGTGACCCATGCCAGGCATGCCGCCCCACATGTCGGCGAGCATGTTGACGATGGCGCCGCCGTGCTGGCTCATGGATTGGTTGAACACTTCACGGGCCATCAGGAAGCCGCCGACCAGGTTGGTACGCAGTACGGTTTCAAAACCTTTCTGGTTGATCGAGGCCAGTGGCGATGGGTACTGGCCGCCGGCGTTATTCACCAGCCCGTGGATCGGCCCGTGCTCGCCGATGAGCTGGCTGACGAGTGCTTTGACCGCCGCTTCATCGCGAATATCGCACGCCTGCCAGTAGGCGTTGCCACCGTCCTGGGCTATCTCCGCCGCTACTGCCTGGAGTTTTTCCGGTTTGCGCCCCACGAGTATTACCTGGGCGCCCAGGGCCGCCAGTTCATGGGCGGTGCAGCGGCCAATACCGCTGCCGCCTCCCGTGACAATCACGGTTTGCCCTTGGAACAGGTTGGCTTTGAAGATCGAGTCGAAGGCCACGGCAACGGTCCTTTAGCGAAGTTGATCGGCAATGTGCTGCGGCACGGCAATGGGGATTTCCAGCAGTTGCTGGGCAAACGCCTTGCCTTGCGGGTCGATGCGCAGGCTGGCGATACCACCGCCGCCCAGGGCGTTTTCCAGCAGGAAATTCAGGCTGTGGCTGCCGGGCAAATACCAGCGCTCGACGCGGCCATGCAGGGGATCGAGCACATGGCTCATCCAATCGACGATCACTTCCGGGGTCAGCGCTTCGGCGATCCACGGCAGGTACTCGGGGTCGCGGGCGATCACGCCGATGTTGCTGTGGTTGCCCTTGTCCCCGGAGCGCGCTACGGCGAGTTTCACCAGCGGTACGCTGGCATCTGCGCGGCCTTGAGGCTTGGGTGGATCAAGCGGTGCGGCCGGCGTGGCGAGCGCATGCACGGGCGGTAACGCGCAGGCGTGGCGATGACCTTGGCATTCGACCAGCGGCTCACACGCGGTTTTGTCGACCAGGAACGAAAACAGACGGATCAACGGGTAGACCGAAGGTCGCCCACCGACGATGCCGGTCAGGCCCGGTGCCATGCCGGTCGCCGCCTGGGCGATTTCACGGGCGAACAGCAGCAATGCCTGCTTGTTCGGGTGGCGCACGGCGAGTTTCACCACCACTTCGCGGCTGTCGTGGCGTTGGGCGTGGGCGCCGTAGGTGGCTTCGCTGCCCAGCAGTTCGATATTCACATCGGTGTAGGGCCCCCAACCGCGCTGGCTGAACAGCTCCGACGTCTTGTTGATGATTGCCTGGCTGACGCGCTCGGCCTTGGCCACCGCATCGATCCCGGCCAGCAGGCAACTGGCGGTACAGCGAAAGCCATCCAGGTAAGTGGCGCTGACTTTGTACTGCGCAGTCGGCGGCAAGCCCTTGGCGCCGTGCAGGCGTACGCAGTTTTTGCCCTGTTGCTGCAAGCGCACCTGGCTGAAATCGCAGATCACATCAGGCAACAGGTACGCACGCGGGTCGCCGATTTCATATAGCAGTTGCTCGGCCACGCTGAGTTCACTGATCAATCCGCCCGTACCCTCGACTTTGTTCACGGTGAACTGGCCGTCGGCGCTCACCTCGACGATGGGGAAGCCGATGTGTTCGTAGTCCGGCACGTCGCGCCAATCGGTGAAGTTGCCGCCGGTGCACTGTGCGCCGCATTCGATAATGTGCCCGGCCAGGGCGGCTTGGGCCAGGCGGTCATAGTCCTGCCAGGACCAGCCGAACTCATGCACCAGTGCGGCACTGACCACGGCGCTGTCGACCACCCGGCCGGTGATGACGATATCGGCACCCAGCGCCAGCGCCTGGACGATGCCGGGAGCGCCGAGATAAGCGTTGGCGGACACGCAGGCCGGCGGCAGCGGCGCGCCGTTGAACAGGTCGGTGACGCCGTGCAGTTGCTTGAGCCGGGGTTGCAGGTCGTCGCCCAGCAGCACGGCGATTTTCAGCGGCAGCCGGGCTTCATCGCAGGCCGCCTGGAGCGCCGCAGCGCAGGCTTGTGGATGGATGCCCCCGGCGTTGCTGATCACGCGGATGCCCTGGCGCCGGATCTCGGCCAACAATGGCGTGAGCACCTCGACGAAGTCGGTGGCGTAGCCGGCCTGGGGATCTTTCAAGCGCGCCCCGGCGAGGATCGACATTGTGACTTCCGCCAGGTAGTCGAACACCAGGTAGTCCAGCGTGCCGCCATGCACCAACTGGGCGGCAGCCGTGGTGGTATCGCCCCAGAAAGCGCTGGCGCAGCCGATACGAACCGTCTTGCTCATGAGAAATCCTTCCTCGAATGGCTGTTGTCGAGACTACCAAGCAAGCGCTTGGTTTGTAAACTCCCGACACAAGTTCTGCCCAAGCGCTTGCTTGGGTGGCGGTCACAGCCTAAATTGCCGCCCAAGACGTTAGTAGAAATAAAGGAGAGCAGCATGGATGAGCACAAAGCCCAGCGGGTGATGCGCACCATGGTCGATGGCGGCCAATTGACCGACCCCGACAGCGCCCGGGGCAAATTGCTGCAAACCGCGGCTCACCTGTTTCGCAACAAGGGCTTTGAACGCACCACGGTGCGTGACTTGGCCGGTGCCGTGGGCATTCAGTCCGGCAGCATCTTTCATCACTTCAAGAGCAAGGACGAGATTCTGCGTGCGGTGATGGAGGAAACCATTCACTACAACACCGCGATGATGCGTGCTTCCCTCGAGGAGGCGAGCAACGTGCGCGAACGGGTGCTGGCGCTGATCCGCTGCGAATTGCAGTCGATCATGGGCGGCAGTGGCGAGGCCATGGCGGTGCTGGTCTACGAATGGCGCTCACTGTCGGCCGAAGGCCAGGCCCGGGTATTGGCGCTGCGCGATGTGTACGAAGATATCTGGCTGCAAGTGCTGGAGGAGGCGAAGGCCGCCGGGTACATCAAGGGGGATGTGTTTATTACGCGGCGCTTCCTGACCGGTGCCTTGTCCTGGACCACCACCTGGTTTCGTGCCCAGGGCAGCCTGACACTTGAGCAATTGGCTGACGAAGCCCTGCTGATGGTGCTGAAGTCCGATTGAGGCGCAAGCTGTTAATTTGGCGACGAAAGTTGTCTCGCCTGAGAAAAACGCCTAGCTTACTGATATCAGAGTTTAAACGGTGTGTGCCTTGATGTTATCGCCATGGCGGCTGGCTGCAGGACTTACATTATGGGCCGTGGGCACCGGAGGCTGGATGCCGGCTTCTGCTGCGCAACTGGTGAGGATCGGTGCCGCGCATTTTCCGCCCTACACCGTGCGTCCCGAACAAGGGGCCGACACCGGGATACTGCCGCAATTGGTCGAAGCCCTGAATACGTTGCAAAGCGACTACCAGTTTGTACTGGTGCCGACCTCGATCCCCCGGCGTTTCAGGGACTTCGAGCAGGGCCGGGTCGATATGGCGATCTTCGAAAACCCTGCTTGGGGTTGGAAGGATATTCCTCACACCAGTGTCGACATGGGCCTGGAGGATGCGGAAATTTTCGTCGCCCAGCGTGAGCCCGAGCGCGACCAGCGTTATTTCGCCGACCTGACCGGCAAGCGCCTCGCGGTGTTCAGCGGTTATCACTACGCCTTCGCCAACTTCAACGCCGACCCCAAATACCTGGCCGAACACTTCAACGCCACGCTGACCTATTCCCATGACAGCAACCTGCTGATGGTCGTGCGCGGGCGTGCCGATATCGCGCTGGTGACGCGTTCGTACCTGAGTGACTTCATGGTGCGCAATGCGGACATGGCGGGGAAATTCCTGGTCTCGGAGCGCATCGACCAGGTGTATCACCACTACGCCTTGCTGCGGCCGAAAGCGCCGATCACCGGGGAGGCGTTCGCCGCGTTGCTCAAGCATTTGCGCGATAACGGCCAGATGCTGAAGATTTTCGAGCCGTATCGCATCGATGTGATGCCGGTGCCCTGAACCTACACCCGCCGCGCAAACGTATCGCTGTGGCTGCCCGACACCTTGCGGCAATGCACCAGCGCATCCCGGATCATGAAGTTCACCAGGGTCGGCGATACGCCCAGCTCCTTGGCGATGTCCTTTTGCGGCACGCCGTGCAGGCGGTACATCTCGAACGCATAGCGGGTGCGCTGGGGCAACTCCGTCAGGGCGTCGGCGATGTTTTCCAGGGTGTTGAAATTAATGTGCGAGGTTTCCGGTGATGCACCGTGAATCACCACATTCAGACCTTCCTCTTCCGGTCCCGAATACTTGAGTTCCAGCGCCTGCTTGCGGTAGTGGTCGATCGCCAGGTTGCGCACGATCTGGAACAGATAACTCAGTTGGGCCTTGAACGATGAAGTGATCGTCGGCGCTGACTGCAAGCGGAAGAAGGCGTCTTGCACGACGTCTTCAGCGCGGGAGCGACAGCCGGTAATTCTGGCCGCAATCTTCACCAGGATCAGTCGATTGTCGACGAATGCCTGGAGAAGCGGTGAGTCGCACCTGCCTGTGGATACTGGTTCCGTCATGGAAATTCACCTTGTCGCAAAAGAGGTTAGGGGAGGGCGTCCGTGCTGAAGCCTCCTACACATCGGGCAACAAATTATGCTTAATGATAATTATTGTCAAATGAGAGAAAGAACTAATCCTATGCCTTTCTGCAAGGTGTGAACCGCGTCTCGCGCGTCCCGGGCGACTAATTATTTGCCGGCTCCGTCCGTTCTCATGGGTGACAGGTCCGTTAGCGAAACGGCCAAGGATCAGCACCCGCAGGAGGGCGAGATGGGTTTTTACCGTGCAAACAGCGTGTTTCAGTGGGGAGTTCTCAAACCATGAGCACATCCACCCGACTGCGCCTGTTCTGCCTGCCCCATTCGGGCGCCAGCGCCTCGGTGTACACGCGCTGGCGCCGTGCCTTGCCGGACTGGTTGCAAGTGTGTCCGCTGGAATTGCCGGGGCGCGGCACGCGTATGGACGAGCCGTTGCAGCGCGATATCAAGGCATTGGCGGCCCAGCTTGCCGATGAAATCAGCCGCCACCTGGACGGTCCCTACGTGCTGTTCGGTCATAGCCTCGGTGGCCTGCTGGCTTTTGAGTTGGCCCATGCGCTAAGCCTGCGCGATGTGCCCGCGCCACTGGCGCTGTTCGCCTCCGGCACCGCTGGCCCGGCCCGTCGCGATGTCAGTGAATACGCCATCGAAAAGACCGACGAACAATTGCTCGCCCGCCTGCGTGAACTACAGGGCACCGCCGAAGAGGCCCTGGCCAACCCTGAATTGATGCAGTTGATGCTGCCGATCCTGCGCGCCGATTTCCTGCTGTGCGGCAGCTTCAAGTATGGCGAGCGCGAGCCGCTGGGCATGCCCATCCATGTGTTCGGCGGCAAGCAAGACAGCGTGCGTGCCGACCAGTTGCTGGACTGGCAGATCGATGCCGCCAGTGGCTTCTCCCTGGACATGTTCGACGGTCATCACTTCTTTCTCGTGCAGCACGAAAGCGCCGTGCTGCGCTGCCTGCGTCGTTATGCCGATGAGCACCTGAGCCGTTGGCGCACTGGCACGACGCGGCAGCGAATCGCCGGCTGAACGCTTTCCAATTTTCGATTTTCCCGTAAGCCGATTTCAGGCAGGAACCCCATGATGGACGCCTTCGAACTTCCCCGCACCCTGGTCCAGTCCCTTCAACGTCGCGCCGCGCAGACCCCGGACCAGGTCGCCCTGCGCTTCCTCGCCGAATCCGCCGAGCACAACGTAGTGCTCAGTTACCGTGACCTGGACCAACGTGCCCGCACCATCGCCGCCGCCTTGCAAGCCAATGCGGCACTGGGTGAACGTGCGGTGCTGTTGTTCCCCAGCGGCCCGGATTACGTCGCGGCGTTCTTCGGTTGCCTGTACGCCGGGGTGATCGCGGTGCCGGCCTACCCGCCGGAGTCCACGCGACGGCATCATCAGGAACGCTTGCTGTCGATCATCAAGGATGCCGAGCCGCGCCTGCTGCTGACCATCGCCAGCCTCGCCGATGGCCTGGCCCGGATCGAGAATGCGCCGCCGGTGTTGAGCGTCGACAACCTGGATAGCGCGGTCGCCGACGGCTGGATCGAACCCGAACTGCAGGCTGACGACATCGCCTTCCTGCAATACACCTCCGGCTCCACGGCGTTGCCCAAGGGCGTGCAAGTCAGCCACGGAAACCTGGTGGCCAACGAAGTGCTGATCCGGCGCGGGTTTGGTATCGACCTGAACCCGGATGACGTGATTGTCAGCTGGCTGCCGCTGTACCACGACATGGGCCTGATCGGTGGGCTGCTGCAACCGATTTTCAGCGGCGTGCCCTGTGTATTGATGGCGCCGGCCTATTTCCTCGGGCGGCCATTGCGCTGGCTGGAAGCGATCAGCGAATACGGCGGCACCATCAGTGGCGGGCCGGATTTCGCCTATCGACTGTGCAGCGAGCGGGTCAGCGAGTCAGCCCTGGAACGCCTGGATTTGAGCCGCTGGCGCGTGGCGTACTCGGGTTCCGAGCCGATCCGCCTCGACACCTTGGAGCGCTTTGCCGAGAAGTTCGCGGCGTGCGGTTTCTCTTCAAACCATTTCTTTGCCTCTTACGGCTTGGCCGAGGCGACCTTGTTTGTCGCCGGCGGCACGCGAGGGCAGGGCATCCCGGCCATGCGCATGGACGAACAGGCCCTGGCCGCCAACCGCGCTGAGCCAGGGCATGGCAGTGCGATCATGAGTTGCGGCACCAGCCAACCGGAACATGCGGTGCTGATCGCTGACCCGCACACGCTCAAGGCGTTAGCCGATAACCACGTCGGCGAACTCTGGGCCACCGGGCCGAGCATCGCCCACGGTTACTGGCGCAACCCCGAAGCCACCGCCAAGACGTTTGTGCAACAGGCCGGCCGTACCTGGCTGCGCACCGGTGACCTGGGCTTCATTCGCGACGGCGAGGTGTACATCACCGGCCGGCTCAAGGATCTGCTGATCGTTCGCGGCCACAACCTGTATCCCCAGGACATCGAGCAAACCCTCGAGCGCGAAGTGCAAGGCATACGCAAGGGCCGGGTCGCTGCATTTGCGGTACAGCATCAGGGCCTGGAGGGTATCGGCATCGCCGCTGAAATCAGCCGCAGCGTGCAGAAAATCCTGGCGCCCGAGGCGCTGATCAAGGCCATCCGCCAAGCCGTGGCCGAGGCCTGCCAGGAAGCCCCGAGCGTGGTGCTGCTGCTCAACCCCGGCGCCTTGCCAAAGACCTCCAGCGGCAAGCTGCAGCGTGCGGCGTGCGCGCTTCGCCACGCCGATGGCAGCCTCGACAGCTATGCGCAGTTCCCCGAGGTGCAAGCCAAGGCCAGTGATGCGGCGCTGGAGTCGCCGTTGCAACAGCAGATCGCAGCGATCTGGTGCGAGCAGTTGCAGGTCGATACGGTCGCGGCGGATGATCATTTCTTTCTGCTCGGCGGCAACTCCATTACCGCTACCCAGGTGGTGGCGCGCTTGCGTGAAGCGCTGGGCCTGGAACTGAACCTGCGCCTGCTGTTCGAGGCGCCGACCCTGTCGGCGTTTGCCGCCGACGTAGCGCAATTGCAACAGGACGGTGGCGTTGCCCAAGGCGCGATTCACCCCCTGTCACGTCAGGACGAGTTGCCCCAATCGCTGGCGCAAAACCGCCTGTGGATCACCTGGCAGTTGGACCCTCACAGCAGCGCCTACACCATTCCCGGCGGGCTGCGCTTGCGTGGCGAGCTGGATGAAGACGCGGTGCGCAGCAGTTTTGCGCAATTGGTCCAGCGCCACGAAGCCCTGCGTACACGCTTTTACGAGCGTGACGGCCAGGCGTTCCAGCGTGTCGACAAAAGCCCCGAGTTCGACCTGCAACGGATCGACCTCAGCGACCTGCCGGTTGCCGAGCGTGAATCCCGTGCCGAACAGATCCGTGAAGACCTGGCGTGCGCGCCGTTCGACCTGGAGAAAGGCCCGCTGCTGCGGGTGACCCTGGTGCGCCTGGACGATGAAGATCACCACTTGCTGGTGACCTTGCACCACATCATCGCCGACGGTTGGTCACTGAACATCCTGATCGACGAATTCTCCCGCTTGTATGCCGCCGCCACTCAGGGCCAACCCCTTGAGCTACCGCCGCTGGCCCTGCAATACGCCGACTACGGCAGTTGGCAGCGCCAATGGTTGGCCGAGGGCGAAGGCCGGCGGCAACTGGCGTACTGGCGGGCGCAGTTGGGCGAGGAGCACCCGGCCCTGAGCCTGGCCACCGACCATCCGCGCTCCGCGCAGCAGCGTCACAGCGCCTTGCGCCATAGCGTGCGCCTGAGCGCGGGCCTCAGCGAAGCGATTCGCCAGACCGCCCAGGCCCATGAATCGACGCCGTTCATGCTGTTGCTGGCGGCGTTCCAAAGCCTGTTGCACCGCTACAGCGGCCAGCGCGATATCCGTATCGGTGTGCCGAATGCCAACCGCCCGCGCCAGGAAACCCAGGGCTTGATCGGCTTTTTCATCAACACCCTGGTGCTGCGCGCCGAGCTGGAGGGGCGCCTGCCGTTCGATCAGCTGTTGGCCGCCACTCGCGACACGGTGCTGGGAGCCCAGGCCCATCAGGATCTGCCCTTCGAGCAACTGCTCGAAGCCTTCCCGCAAGCCCGTGAGCAAGGGCTGTTTCAAGTGATGTTCAACCATCAGCAACGTGACCTGAGCGCTTTGCGCCGCTTGCCGGGGATGTTGGCCGATGAGTTGCCGTGGCACAGTCGCGAAGCCAAGTTCGACCTGCAATTGCATAGCGAAGAAGACCGCAATGGGCGCCTGAGCCTGTCGTTCGACTACGCCGATGAGCTGTTCGAAAGCCGCACCGTCCAGCGCTTGGCCGAGCACTTCATCAACCTGCTGCACGCCGTCTGCGAGCAACCGCAGCAGGCCATCGGCGAGCTGACGCTGATGCACACCAACGAGCAGGCTCCCTGGAGTGAGGCGCCGTGCGCGCCGGCCACCCGCTGGCTGCCCGAGTTGTTCAGCCAGCAGGCTTCGGACAATACCGCGCTGGTCTGGCAGGACGGCAGCCTGAGCTTCGCCCAACTGCACAACCAGGCCAACCGCCTGGCGCATTACCTGCGTGACAAAGGCGTTGGCCCGGATGTGTGCGTGGCCATCGCCGCCGAGCGTTCGCCGCAGTTGCTGATCGGCCTGTTGGCGATCATCAAGGCGGGCGGCGCCTCTGTGCCGCTGGACCCGGATTACCCCGCCGAGCGCCTGGCCTACATGCTCAACGACAGCGGCGTCGAACTGCTACTGACCCAGACCGCCTTGCTCGAGCGACTCCCGGCGGCCGACGGCGTGTGCGTAATCGCCATGGACAGCCTGCACCTCGACAGCTGGCCGAGCCAGGCGCCGGGCTTGCACCTCAACGGCGACAACCTCGCCTATGTGATCTACACCTCCGGCTCTACCGGCCAGCCCAAGGGCGTGGGCAATACCCATGCGGCCCTGGCCGAGCGCTTGCAGTGGATGCAGGCCACCTATTGCCTGGATGAAACCGACGTGCTGATGCAAAAGGCGCCGATCAGTTTCGACGTGTCGGTGTGGGAGTGCTTCTGGCCGCTGATCACCGGTTGTCGGCTGGTACTGGCCGGCCCCTGCGAACATCGCGACCCGCAGCGCATCGCACAATTAGTACAAGAGCACGGCGTGACCACGCTGCACTTTGTGCCGGCGCTGTTGCAGCTGTTTATCGACGAGCCCCTGGCGCGTGAATGCACCAGCCTGCGTCGCGTGTTTTCCGGGGGCGAGGCGTTGCCTGCCGAACTGCGCAACCGCGTGCTGACGCAATTGCCCGCCGTGGAGTTGCACAACCGCTATGGCCCGACCGAAACCGCGATCAACGTCACCCACTGGCACTGCCATGTGGCAGACGGCGAGCGCTCGCCGATCGGCCGACCCTTGGGCAACGTGATCTGCCGCGTGTTGGACGAGCAATTCAACGCCGTGCCATTGGGTGTGCCGGGTGAGTTGTGCATCGGTGGTATCGGCCTGGCGCGGGGTTACCTCGGCCGCGCCGGGTTGACGGCTGAGCGTTTTGTCGCAGACCAGCACGGCACCCGCCTGTATCGCACCGGTGACCGCGCCCGCTGGAGCGCCGACGGTGTGCTGGAATACCTGGGGCGTCTTGATCAACAGGTCAAGCTGCGCGGTTTCCGTGTGGAGCCTGAAGAAATCGAAGCGCGCCTGCTGGCCCAAGAGGGCATTGCCCAGGCGGTGGTGCTGGTGCGTGAGGCCAAGCTGATCGGTTACTACACCGCCCCGGCCGGGTTGGACGAGCAGGCCGTGAAAACCGCCCTGGCCGCCGAACTGCCGGAATACATGGTGCCTGCGCTGCTGATGCGCCTGGATGCCCTGCCGCTGAGCCCCAGCGGTAAAGTCGACCGACGTGCGCTGCCGGAGCCGGTGTGGCAGCTGCGTGAACACATCGAACCCGAGACCCCGTTGCAGCAGCAGATTGCAGCGATCTGGCGCGAGGTGCTGGGCCTGCCCCGTGTCGGCCTGCGCGATGACTTTTTCGCCCTCGGCGGGCATTCGTTGCTGGCCACGCAAATCATTTCCCGCACCCGCCAGGCGTGTGACGTCGAACTGCCGCTGCGCACCTTGTTCGAAGCCAGCGAGTTGGGCGCTTTCGCCGAGCAGGTCGGGCTGATCCAGGCGGCGGGCCATCGCAACCAGCAAGCCCCCATCGCCCGGGTCGACCGCAGCGTGCCGGTGCCGTTGTCCTATTCCCAGCAACGCATGTGGTTCCTCTGGCAGATGGAACCGGACAGCCCGGCCTACAACGTCGGCGGCATGGCGCGCCTGCGCGGTGTGCTGGATGTGGGGCGTTTCGAGGCGGCGTTGCAAGCCCTGATCATGCGCCATGAAACCCTGCGCACCACCTTCCCGAGTGTCGATGGCGTGGCGTATCAGAAGGTCTCGCGCCAGACCGGCCTGCGCATGGACTGGCGGGATTTCTCGGCACTCGCTCCAGCCGATTGCCAGCAACGCCTGCAACACCTGGCCGAGCATGAAGCCCACACGCCCTTCAACCTGGAAACCGGGCCGTTGCTGCGTGCATGCCTGGTCAAGGCCGGTGAGCAGGAACACTACCTGGTGCTGACCCTGCACCACATCGTCACCGAAGGCTGGGCCATGGACATCTTCGCCCGTGAACTCAGCGCGCTCTATGAAGCCTTCATCGACGAGCGCGATTCGCCGCTGGCGCCGTTGCCGGTGCAATACCTGGACTACAGCGTCTGGCAGCGCCAGTGGCTGGAGTCCGGTGAGCGCCAGCGTCAACTGGATTACTGGACGGCGCAACTGGGCCATGAGCACCCCTTGCTCGAACTGCCTGCCGACCGTCCACGGCCACCGGTGCAAAGCCACCAGGGCGAGTTGTACCGCTTCGACCTGAGCGATGCGTTGGCCGCTCGCGTGCGTGCCTTCAATGCCGAGCGCGGCCTGACCCTGTTCATGACCATGACCGCCACCCTGGCCGTGCTGCTTTACCGCTACAGCGGCCAGACCGACCTGCGCATCGGCGCGCCGGTGGCCAACCGTATCCGCCCGGAAAGCGAAGGGCTGATCGGTGCGTTCCTCAACACCCAAGTCTTGCGTTGCCAACTCGACGGGCAAATGCGTGTCGGCGAGTTGTTCGAGCAAGTGCGCCATACGGTGATCGAGGGCCAGTCTCACCAGGACCTGCCGTTCGACCATCTGGTGGAAGCCCTGCAACCTACGCGTAGCGCGGCGTACAACCCGTTGTTCCAGGTGATGTGCAACGTGCAGCGCTGGGAGTTCCAGCAAAGCCGCCAACTGGCCGGCATGACCGTCGAGTACCTGGCCAACGATGCCCGCGCCACCAAGTTTGACTTGAACCTGGAAGTCACCGACCTCGACCAGCGCCTGGGTTGCTGCCTGACCTATAGCACCGACCTGTTCGACGAGCCGCGTATCGCGCGCATGGCCGAGCATTGGCGCAACCTGCTGGAAGCCTTGATCGGCGATCCGCAACAACGCCTCAGCGAACTGCCGCTGCTCAGCGCTGCTGAGCAACGTGCATTGCAGCACAGCCTGGGCGTTGCGGCGGGTGAACATCGTCTCGACCAGTGCCTGCACACGCTGTTCAGCCAGCAAGCGGCGAAACGGGGCGATGCGCCCGCGTTGACCTTTGCCGAGGTGACCCTCAGCTACCGCGAGCTGGACGAACGCGCCAATCGCCTGGCCTGGATGCTGCGCGAGCGCGGTGTCGGACCACAGGTGCGCGTGGGCCTGGCGCTGCCGCGCTCGCTGGAAATGGTCATCGGCCTGCTGGCGATCCTCAAGGCCGGCGGCGCCTATGTGCCGCTGGACCCGGAATACCCGCTCGACCGTTTGCACTACATGATCGAAGACAGCGGCATTGGCCTGTTGCTCAGCGATGCGGCGATGTTCGAAGCCCTTGGCGAGTTGCCGGCCACGCTGGCGTGCTGGTGCCTGGAAGAGGACCTGCCGGTACTGGCCAACTATCCGGCGACCGAGCCGCCATTGCTCAACCTGCCACAGCATCAGGCGTACCTGATCTACACCTCCGGCTCCACCGGCAAGCCCAAAGGCGTGGTGGTGTGCCATGGTGAAATCGCCATGCATTGCCAGGCGGTGATCGAGCGTTTCGGGATGCGTGCGGATGACTGTGAGCTGCACTTCTATTCGATCAACTTCGACGCCGCCACCGAGCGTCTGCTGGTGCCGCTGCTCAGCGGTGCACAGGTGGTGTTGCGCGCCCAGGGCCAGTGGGACGCCGAGGAAATCTGTGCGCTGATCCGCACCCATCGCATCAACATCCTGGGCTTCACGCCGAGTTACGGCAGCCAGTTGGCGCAATGGTTGGCCACCCAGCAGCAGACCTTGCCGGTGCGCATGTGCATCACCGGCGGCGAGGCGCTCACTGGCGAGCACTTGCAGCGCATTCGGGCGGCCTTCCAGCCGCAGGTGTTCTTCAACGCCTATGGCCCGACCGAAACCGTGGTGATGCCGCTGGCCAGCCTGGCGCCGCAGCAGTTGGAGGCGGGCGCCGGCAGTGTGCCGATCGGCAGCATCATCGGTGACCGCCTGGCGTACATTCTCGACGCCGACCTGGCCCTGGTGCCGCAAGGTGCGACGGGCGAGTTGTACGTCGGCGGTGCCGGCCTGGCCCTGGGGTACCACCAGCGCGCGGGCATGACGGCGGAGCGGTTTGTGGCCGATCCGTTTGCTGGCCGTGGTGGCCGCCTGTATCGCACGGGTGACCTGGTACGCCAACGCGCCGATGGCGAGGTGGAGTATCTGGGGCGTATCGACCATCAGGTCAAGGTGCGCGGCTTTCGCATCGAGCTGGGCGAGATCGAAACCCGCCTGCTGGAACACGAGGCCGTGCGCGAAGCCGTGGTGCTGGCGCTGGATTCGCCGAGCGGCAAGCAACTGGTGGCGTATCTGGCCAGCGACGCCGAGCACGCCAGCTTGCGCGACGCGCTCAAGGCTCACCTCAAGGCGCAATTGCCGGACTACATGGTGCCCGCGCACCTGATCGTGCTCGACAGCATGCCGTTGACCGCCAACGGCAAGCTCGACCGTCGGGCCTTGCCGCAACCGGACCCGGAGGCCAACCGCCAACAGTATGTCGCGCCGCGCAGCGAGCTGGAGCAAACCCTGGCGGCGATCTGGTGCGCGGTATTGAACGTGCAACAGGTCGGGCTGGACGATAACTTCTTCGAGCTGGGCGGCGATTCGATCCTGTCGATCCAGGTGGTCAGCCGTGCGCGGCAGGCGGGCATTCATTTCAGCCCTCGCGACCTGTTCCAGCATCAGACGGTCCGCACCCTGGCCGCCATCGCCACGCGTTCGCAGCAAGTCAAGGCGGAGCAGGGCGTCTTGACCGGCAGTTCCGGGCTCACGCCGATCCAGCACTGGTTCTTCGATACCGATATCCCCAATCGCCAGCACTGGAACCAGGCGTTGTTGCTTGCGCCGCAGCAATTGCTCGATCCGCACCGCCTGGAGCAAGCGCTGTTGGCGGTACTGGAACACCACGATGCCCTGCGCCTGAGCTTCACCGAGCGCGATGCCCAATGGCACGCCGAGCACTTGGCGGTGCCCGAAGGCGGCGTACTGATGCAGGCGCACGTGCGTGATAGGGACCAATGCACGGCGCTGTTCACCGACACCCAGCGCAGCCTCGACCTGGCCCATGGGCCGCTGCTGCGTGCCTTGCTGGTGGATGGTCCGCAAGGTCAACAGCGCCTGCTGATCGCGATTCACCACCTGGTGGTGGATGGCGTGTCGTGGCGCGTCGTGCTTGAAGACCTGCAAACGGTCTATCGCCAACTGAGCGATGGCCAGTCCGTCAGCCTGCCGGCCAAGACCAGTGCGCTAAGGGATTGGGCGGCACGCCTGCAAGCGTATGCCGGCAGCGAATCGTTGCGTGAAGAACTGGGCACCTGGCAGGCCCGGCTGGCAGGCCCGGAGGTGGCGTTGCCGGTGGATCGTGCACACGGCTCGCTGCGTAATCGCGATGCCGAGACCGTCAGTGTGCGCCTGGATGCCGAGCACACGCTTCAATTGCTGCAACAGGCCCCGAGCGCCTACCGCACCCAGGTCAACGACCTGTTGCTGACCGCCCTGGCCCGCGTGCTGTGCCGCTGGAGCGGCCACGCCTCGGCGCTGATCCAGCTGGAGGGCCACGGCCGCGAAAGCCTGTTCGATGAGATCGACCTGACCCGCAGTGTCGGTTGGTTCACCAGTGCCTATCCGTTGCGCCTGACGCCACTTGAGGAGCCGGGTGCTTCAATCAAGGCCATCAAAGAGCAACTGCGCGGTGTGCCGCACAAAGGTCTGGGTTACGGCGTGCTGCGCTACCTGGCGGACGACCTGTGCAAGCAGGCCATGGCTGCGCTGCCGAGCGCCGAGATCACCTTCAACTACCTCGGCCAGTTCGACCAGAGCTTTGGTGCCGATGCACTGTTCCACCCGCTGGACGAGTCGGCAGGTGTTGCCCATGACCCGGACGCGCCGCTGCCCAACCTGTTGAGCGTCGACAGCCAGGTGTATGGTGGGGAACTGGTGCTGCGCTGGACCTTCAGCCGCGAGCGTCACGACCGCCAGACCATCCGCGAATTGGCCGAAGGCTACCTGGCCGAATTGCAAAGCCTGATCGCGCACTGCCTCAAGGACGATGCCGGCGGCCTCACGCCGTCCGACTTCCCCCTGGCACACCTGACCCAGGCGCAACTGGATGGCTTGCCGGTGCCGGCCAACGCCATCGAGGATGTCTACCCGCTGACGCCGATGCAGGAGGGCCTGTTGCTGCACACCCTGCTGGAGCCGGGCACCGGTCTCTACTACATGCAGGACCGCTACCGTATCAACAGCGCGCTGGACCCGCAGCGTTTTGCCCAGGCCTGGCAGGCGGTGATCGCCCGTCACGAAGCCTTGCGTGCGTCGTTCTGCTGGAATGTCGGCGAAGACATGCTGCAAGTGATCCACAAGCCGGGCAGCACACCGATTGAATACCTGGACTGGAGCCACGATGCCGAAGAGCAACAGGAGCCGCGCCTGCAAGCCTTGCTCAAGGCCGAACGCGAAGCCGGTTTCGATCTGCTCAACCAGGCGCCGTTCCACCTGCGCCTGATCCGCGTGGGTGAGGCGCGCTACTGGTTCATGATGAGCAACCATCACATCCTCATCGATGCCTGGTGCCGTTCGCTGTTGATGAATGACTTCTTCGAGATCTATACGGCCTTGGGCGAGCACCGCGACGCGCAACTGGCGACGCCACCGCGCTACCGCGACTACATTGCCTGGCTGCAACGCCAGAATCTCAATGAGGCGCGCCAGTGGTGGCAACAGAATCTGCAGGGGTTCGAACGCACCACGCCGATCCCCAGCGACCGCCCCTTCCTGCGTGAACACGCGGGCCACAGCGGCGGCATGGTGGTCGGCGATTGCTACACCCGCCTGGAGACTCGCGACGGCGCGCAATTGCGCGAACTGGCCCAGGCCCACCAACTCACCGTCAATACCTTCGCCCAGGCGGCATGGGCCTTGGTGTTGCGGCGCCTGAGCGGCGAGCGTGACGTGCTGTTCGGCGTCACCGTGGCCGGCCGCCCGGTGGATATGCCGCAGATGCAACGCACCGTCGGCCTGTTCATCAACAGCATCGCGTTGCGCGTGAAACTGCCCGAGGACGACCAGCCTTGCAGCGTGCGCCAGTGGTTGAGCGGCCTGCTCGACAGCAACATGCAACTGCGTGAGTACGAGTACTTGCCGCTGGTGACGATCCAGGAATACAGCGAGCTGCCCAAGGGCCAGCCGCTGTTCGACAGCCTGTTCGTGTTCGAAAACGCCCCGGTGGAAGTCTCGGTGCTCGATCATGCGCAAAGCCTGAACGCCACGTCGGACTCCGGTCGCACCCACACCAACTTCCCGCTGACCGCTGTGTGCTACCCCGGCGATGACCTCGGTTTGCACCTGTCCTATGACCAGCGTTATTTCGATGAAACCACCGTGCAAGGCATGCTCGGCGAGTTCAAGCGCCTGCTGCTGGCGCTGGTGCAGGGCTTCCATGGCGACATGGCCGAGTTGCCCCTGATCGGCGCGCAAGAGCGCGAGTTCCTGGTGGAAGGCTGCAACCAGAGCGAGCAGGCTTACCCGCTGGAGCGCAGCTATATCGAACTGTTTGAAGAACAGGTGGCTGCTTATCCCCAACGCATTGTCGCCAGTTGCCTGGCGCAGCGCTGGACCTATGCCGAGTTGAACCGTCGCGGCAATGGCTTGGGGCACGCGCTGATCGCGGCGGGTGTCGGCCTGGATCAACCGGTGGCGTTGCTGGCCGAACGCAGCCTCGACCTGCTGGGCATGATCATCGGCAGCTTCAAGGCCGGTGCCGGTTACCTGCCGCTGGACCCCGGGCTGCCGGGCCAGCGTCTGCGCAGCATTATCGACTTGAGCCGCACACCGCTGCTGGTGTGCACCGAGGCGTGTCGCGAACTGGCCATCGAACTGCTGGAGGGCACCGATTGCGCGTTGCTGGTATGGGAGGACGTACCGGGCCGTGGAGAAAACCCAGGCGTCTACAGCGGCCCGGACAACCTCGCGTATGTGATCTACACCTCAGGTTCCACAGGCCTGCCCAAAGGCGTGATGGTCGAACAGCGCGGCATGCTCAATAACCAGTTGAGCAAGGTGCCGTACCTGCAACTGAGTGAGGCGGACGTGATCGCCCAGACTGCCTCGCAAAGCTTTGATATTTCCGTGTGGCAGTTCCTCACCGCGCCGCTTTTTGGCGCACGGGTGGACATCGTGCCGAACGCGCTGGCCCATGATCCGCAAGGTTTGCTGGAGCATGTCCAGGCGCAAGGCATCACGGTGTTGGAGAGCGTGCCGTCACTGATCCAGGGCATGCTCGCCCAGGATCGCATCAGCCTCGACGGCCTGCGCTGGATGCTGCCGACCGGCGAAGCGATGCCACCGGAGCTCGCGCACCAGTGGTTGCAGCGTTATCCCGAGATTGCGCTGGTGAACGCCTATGGCCCGGCGGAGTGTTCGGATGACGTAGCGTTTTTCCGCGTCGACCTGGCGTCGACCCGTGGCACCTATCTACCGATAGGCACGCCGACCGACAACAATCGTTTGTACCTGCTGGATGGTGCACTGGAGTTGGTGCCGCAGGGCGCGGTCGGTGAGTTGTGCGTGGCGGGTACGGGGGTCGGGCGCGGTTATGTCAGCGATCCGCTGCGTACGGCCCCGGTATTTGTGCCGAACCCGTTCGGCGCACCGGGCGAGCGGCTGTACCGCACCGGCGACCTGGCGCGCCGTCGCAGTGACGGTGTGCTGGAGTACGTCGGGCGTATCGACCATCAAGTGAAAATTCGCGGCTACCGCATCGAACTGGGTGAAATCGAAGCCCGCCTGCATGAGCAACCCGAAGTGCGCGACGCGGCCGTCGGCGTGCAGGAGGGCGTCAACGGCAAGCATCTGGTCGGCTATCTGGTGGCGGCTGACGAAAGCCTCAACCCCAGCGAACGCTTGGACCGCATCAAGCAGCGCCTGCGCGCCGAACTGCCGGAATACATGGTGCCGCTGCACTGGCTCTGGCTCGACCGCCTGCCGCTCAACGCCAACGGTAAACTCGACCGCAAGGCCCTGCCGGCGCTGGACATCGGCCAGTTGCACAGCCAGGACTACCTGGCACCGCGCAACGCACTGGAAACGACCCTGGCCGGGATTTGGGCCGAGGTCCTCAAGGTTGAGCGGGTGGGGGTGCAGGACAACTTCTTCGAACTGGGCGGGCATTCATTGCTGGCCACGCAGATTGCCTCGCGGGTGCAGAAGACCTTGCAGCGCGATGTGCCGCTGCGGGCGATGTTCGAGTGCAGCACGGTGGCGGAGTTGGCTGAGTATATCGACGGGTTGGCGGCCAATGAGATCAGTGCCGAGAAGGTGGATCGGTTGAGTGATCTGATGGCAGAGTTGGAGGGGCTTTAATCTTCATCGCCTGGACTGACGCCATCGGGGGCAAGCCCCCTCCCACATTTTGAAGGTATTCACAACTCAAAGTGTGGGAGGGGGCTTGCCCCCGATGGCGTCAGTCCAGGCGCCGCCTATTTGGGCCCCATGATCTTCACCAATTTCTCCGGCGAAGGCGCGCCCTGCTGTTGCTGCAACCCACCCTTGTCGTCCAGATAGAAAATCGCCGGCGTCGCCGATAACTCCAGCTCATCCATTAACTTCATGTTTGAGTCGAGCTTGGCCTCGATCGCCGCCGGGATCTTGTCCAGCGCCTGCAACTTGCTGCCCTTGCCGGCGGCTTCGTGTTCTTCCAGGGCTTTTTGCGGGTCTTTGGCGGCGAACAGGGCGGCCGACTTGCCGGGGCTGTCTTCGCGGATGATGCCGACCATGATGTGGCGCAGTTGCACCTTGCCGGCTTTTACCCACGGGCGGGCCTGTTCCCAGAACATGTTGCAGTAGGGGCAGTTGGGATCACTGAACAGGTAGACGATACGCGGCGCGTTTTTATCGCCGTCCTGAATCCAGTTGCTGTGTTCCATCTTGGCCCAGACTTCCTTGGCCATCGGCGCGTATACGAGTTTTTCCAGGGGCGCGCTGCTCAGGTCGTTGCCTTGGGCGTCGTACAGGTTGCCGGCGAGCACGCTTTTGCCGTCGGCGGTCAGGTACAGCGCCATGCCGCGGTTCTGGTATTGCGCGGCGTAGCCGGTGAGCCCGCTGGGGGCGTCGAACTTGCCGAGGATCTTGGCGCCCTTGGCTTCGATCTGTTTGATCGGCGCCGGCCAGTCTTCGGCCTGGGCCAGGGTAGCGGCCAGGGTCAATGGCAGCAGGGTCAGCAGGTGGCGGAGGCTTGGCATGTCGGTTTCCTTGTGGCGGCAGGGGCTGAGTCGAAGGGTTCCATGGCGCGGGCCAGGCTGGCCTGGGACAGCTCGCCCAGGTGGCTGTTGATCAGCCGTCCATCGGCTTGATAAAACAGGGTGGTCGGCAACGCCATGGAGCCCACGGCCTGGCCGAGGCGGCCACTGGCGTCAAACAACACGTTGTCGAGGGTCAGGCCCTGGGTGGCGAGGAAAGTGCTGACGCTTTGCATGCTTTCGGCCTGGTTGACGAAAAGAAAGGTCACGTCGGGCCGTTGGTGTTGGGCGCGTTCCAGCACCGGCATTTCGCGGCGGCACGGCGGGCACCAGGTGGCCCATAGGTTGATCACCAGCGGGCCGCCTTTGTAATCAGCCAGTTGCACCACATCGCCATTGGCATTGCGCAAGGTGATGTCCGGCAACTGCGCGCCTTTGTCGTACAGGCTCAAGGACATACTGCCCATGCCCCAGAACACCAGCCCGGTGATAACCCCGGCGCTCAGTGGTTTACGCAGGGGCGGGCGACGCCAACCGTAGGCCAGCGCGCCGAGCACCAGCGCGATCACGCCGGGCCAGGCGAGAAAGCCGCCATCGCGCAGGTCGACCATCTGCAACCAGTCGTTGCGGTACTCGTTCCAGTACATCAGCACAAAGCTGGCGCGTGCCACCAGCATGCCCAGCAGGAACAGGCTGAACAGCACGGATTCCGGGTTTTCCCCGCCACGCTTGGCCACGCGCCAACCCACCAAAGTGGCGAGAATCAGCGCGCTGATCAACAGGATGTGATTCAGGGCAATGGCGAAGGTGCCGATGGTCAGGGTCAGCATCAGAGCGCGTCCCGGGTGTGTGTCCAACGTTGCAGGAAGCCGGCGGCATCCACTTCGCCGGTGATACGTTGGGCGCGGCGTTCTTCACCGTCCGGGCCGATCCACACGAAGCTGGGTGGCCCCGGCACCTGGTAGCGGCCGAGCAGGGCGCGGCTGGCCGCGTTATCGGCAGTGACGTCCAGGCGCAGCAGGCGTACGTCTTTCAGGGCATCCATGACTTCGGGTTTGCCGAACACCTGTTTTTCCATGATCTTGCACGACACGCACCAGTCGGCGTAGTAGTCCACCAGCACCCATTGGCCTTGAGCCTTGGCGGCGTCGAGCTGGCTTTGCAGCACGGCCGGGTCGTTAATGGTCATGAACGCATCATGGCCAGTCGTTGCGGCGGCGGCACGCGAGCCGCTATAGACCTTCAGCGGTTGCCACAGGTCATCGCTGCCACCGGCCGCGCCGACCACCAGCACCGCGCCCCACAGGCCCAGCACCAGCGAGCCTGCACCCAATACCTTGGCGGCCAGCCCGTATTCGCGGGCCAATATCCAGCCGCAGTAGGCCATGACCAGCGCCAGTGCGCCCCACAGGCCGAGCCACAGGCTTTCGTTGATGACCGGGCGGATCATCAGCACGGCGGTGCCCAGGAACAGGAAGCCGAAGATGCCCTTGAGCACATTCATCCAGGTGCCTGGCTTGGGCAGGAAGCGGTTGCCCACCGTCACCAGCAGCAACAGCGGCACGCCGATGCCGATGCCCATGGCGAACAGAATCAGGCCACCGTGCAGCGCATTGCCGCTCTGGGCGATATACAGCAGGGCGCCGGCCAGCGGCGCGGTCATGCACGGCCCCACCAGCAGGCCGGACAGCGCACCGAGCATGCCCGCGCCCACCAGGCTGCCACCGCTTTGCTGGCGGCTGACGTTGTCCAGGCGGTCACGCAGGAAGGCCGGCAGTTGCAGCTCAAAGAAACCGAACATCGGCAGGGCGAGGATCACAAACAGCGCGGCAAAACTGCCCAGGATCCACGGGGTTTGCAGCAGCGCGGCAAGGTTGCCGCCGAGCAGCGCAGCCAACACGCCGAGCGCTGCATACACCAGGGCCATGCACACCACATAACTGCTGGCCAGGGCAAAACCACGGCGCGGGCTGGCGCCGCTGCCGACGACCAGGCCGGCGAGGATCGGCAACATCGGCAACGAACACGGCGCAAACGCCAGCAGCAGGCCCAAGCCAAAGAACACCAGCAGGCTCCAACCCAGGCTGCGTTGTTGCAGGCCGCTGGCCAGGCTCTGGTCCTGTGCCTGGGTGGTGGCGGCAACGGCAGGGTTACCGCCCAGGTCCACGGTGATCGACTGCGGCGGATAGCACAGGCCGGCATCGGCACAGCCCTGCCAACCGAGTTTGACCTGGCCGGTGACACCCGCCGGGATCTTCACTTCCAGGCCTTGGCGATACACTTCCTGCTCGCCAAAAAACTCATCGCTATGGGCTTCACCCTGCGGCAGCGCGGGCTTGTCGGCCAGGCCGTCGAACTTCATGCGCTGTTTGTACAGGTAATAACCGTCGGCAATCTGCCAATATAGCTGGGTCTCGCCAGTTTCCAGGCGCTCGGAGGTAAACGTGAAGGCTTTGCCCACCGGGAGGAAGTCGGGTTTGGTCTCGAAAGGATTACTGCCCGGCGCAGCCTGGGCGAACCCCGCGAACAACACCAGCAAAAAGGTAAACAGATGCCGCATGGTCAAGCCTTAGTTCGATGCAAGTGAGGCACACAATGTGTGGCGTTGATTAACCGATGATTAACCGGCGCTATTCTAGAGTGTAGGGAAAGTCTGAGCGCGCCTCTTTTCACGGCATAATCTGCGCTTAATCCGCCCAGACTTTAATCTCCCCATCTTTTATGAAGGGTTCAGCATGCACGTACTGGTCTGTGAAGACGACGAACTGATCGCCAGCGGTATCGTGGCCGGCCTGACCGCCCAGGGTTTCACCGTCGAGCGCGTCGCTTCGGCCGCGGCGGCGCGGGCGATGCTCAAGGCGGCGACGTTCGACATCATGGTGCTCGACCTCGGCCTGCCCGATGAAGACGGCCTCAAGCTGTTGCAGCAACAGCGCAGCCAGGGCCTGGAAATCCCGGTGCTGATCCTCACCGCGCGCGATTCGGTGACCAACCGCGTCGACGGCCTGCAAGCCGGCGCCGATGATTACCTGCTCAAGCCCTTCGACCTGCGCGAACTCGCCGCCCGCCTGCAAACCCTGCTGCGGCGTGTGGCGGGGCGCAGCGTCAACCTGATCGAACATGGCCGGCTGGCGTATGACCCGAGCAGTCGCGAGACCTTCCTGGGCGGCCAGCCGGTGGACCTGTCCCGTCGCGAACAGGCGCTGTTGCAAGCCTTGTTGCACAACAAGGGCCGCGTGCTCTCCAGCGAACAGCTCAAGGACAGCGTCTACGGCTTCAACGATGAACTGGAAAGCAACGCGTTGAACGTGCACATCCATCACCTGCGGCGCAAATTGGGTAACGGTATCGTCGAGACCGTGCGCGGCCTGGGCTATCGCCTGGGCACGGCGGATGACGGCCCGGCGGCGGGAGACAACGCTTCGTGATGAGCCTGCGCCTGCGACTGACGTTCAAGCTGGGCGCCGCTTTTGTGTTGATCTGGGCCTTGGCGGCCGCCTGGATGCTCAACGATCTGCGCAACCAGATGATGTTCTCTCTCGACCAACGCCTGGTGGCGTCGGCCCGCATGGTGGCGGGGCTGACCGAGCAGATGCCGGGCCTGGCCAGTGTGAGTGGCGGTGCACATTTGCGCACCGAACAACTGAATGTACCGGGCGGCATGGCTTGCCAGGTCAGCTCGTTGCGGGGCGAGATCCTCGCACGCAGCCATACCACCCCGGATGAAGGGCTGGAGTCGCGCCAGAGCGGCTTTCGCGACCAGGTCATCGACGGTGTGAGCTGGCGCAGTTTCACCCTGTCCCGTGGCGACCTGCTGATCACCACCGCCGACCGCCAGGTGGAGCGCGAGGCGTTGAACCTGTCGATCCTGCTGGCGGCGTCCGTGCCGGTCGGTGTGGCCTTGCTGGGTTGCCTGTGCCTGCTGTGGCTGGGCATCGGCCAGAGCCTGGTGCCGCTCAATCGCATGCGTGATGCCTTGATGCGCCGCAGTGTCGACTCCCTTGAACCGCTGCAGATCCACCCGTTGCCCAGCGAACTCAAGCCGCTGCTCGACACCCAGAACCAACTGCTGCAACGCATTGCCAAGACCATCGAGCGCGAACGTCGCCTGACCGGCGACGCCGCCCATGAGCTGCGCAGCCCGCTCACGGCGATCAAGACCCACCTGCAGGTGGCGCGCATGACCGAAGGCGCGGCCCGCGACCAGTCCCTGGCCCATGCCGAGGAAGGCGCTGACCGCCTGCACCGTACCCTGGAGCAACTGCTGCTGTTGGCGCGGGTGGAGGGCAACCTGTCGTTCGATGACGGCATGCACTCCAGTGCCGAGGAAGTCGCACGCCTGGCGATCCAGGACGCCAATGCGGGCGACAACCGGCGTATCGACCTGATCCTGCCCGACAACCTCTCGGCCACCCCGGTTGAAATGCCGGTGGGCCTGGCGGTCGCGGCGCTGCGCAACCTGCTGGACAACGCCCTGCGTCACACGCCTGCGGATACGCGGGTGGAACTGAGCGTGCTGACCGCGACCGATAACGTGATCTTCCGGGTGCGTGACCATGGCAAACAGATCTCCAGCGAGGATCTGCAATACCTGACGCAACGTTTCTGGCGCAACGGCAACAGCGAGGGCTGCGGCCTGGGCCTGGCAATTGTGCAGGCCATCGTCCAGCGTTGTTCCTGCTCGTTGAAATTCGACAGCCGGCCGGACGGCCTGCGCGTAGATTTGGGGATGCCATTGCGGCGCTGAGCCGATCTTTTTCAAGTGCCAAATAGTTACCGCCTGCCTGAACCTGAGCGCTTCAGGATGGCGGTAATTTTTTTGTGCTCGAACGGGCTGAATGATTCGGCCTGTAGTGAAAAAGGACGGTCCTTATGTTGATCATCGATAGCAGTTTCCCTTCCAAGGATTTCAATGAACGTAACGGCGAGCCCGTGCGGCAGGTGGTGCTGCATTACACAGCGGCGCCGTTCGGCTCATCCCTGAATACGCTGACCCAGGGCGGTGTCAGCGCGCACTATTTGTTGCCCGACCCGAATGAGCCCGGCTATCGCGCCAGCGGTTATGACGAGTTGCGCGTATTTCGCCTGGTACCCGAAGACAAGCGCGCCTGGCATGCCGGTGCAAGCCACTGGGGAGGGCGGGATAATCTCAACAGCCGGGCGATTGGCATCGAGATCGTCAACCTGGCGCGCGATGACGGCGGCGTGTTTACTTTTCCGGCATACCCGGCGGCGCAGGTCGATATGTTGATTGCCTTGTTGGGTGACATTCTGGGGCGCTACCCACAGATCGGGCCGGCCGACGTGCTGGGCCATTCGGATGTGGCGTATTGGCGCAAGCGTGACCCGGGGCCGCAACTGCCTTGGCGGTGCTTGTATGAAGCGGGGATCGGCGCCTGGTTCGATGAGGCGACGCGGGCCATGTACCAACGCCGGTTTTGCCTCGGGCTGCCGCCGGAGGTCGAGGTGGAACGGGCTTTCCAGCGCTATGGCTATGCGCCGGCGAAGAATCGTCAGGCCTTTGAACAGCGCACCCGGGCATTTCAGATGCACTTTCGGCCACGGGATTATTGCGGGGTGCTGGATGGGGAAACGTGTGCGGTGCTGTATGCGTTGAACGAGCGGTACCGGGGGATCTGATGGTGGGGGCGGGCGTTACCGAAAAACGCATAAGCACTGCGTTCCCCTAAATCCCCTCGCCGCTGGTGCGTCTTCAGAACATGCCATCCGTAGACCCACGGATCACCCATCTGCTCACCCCACCCGCGTATTGAGGGATCGAGAAATGTCCGTCGCCACCATTCGCACCGAAGACACCCAACTGCACGAAACCCTCTACCACTTCGAGGAAACGCCACTGCTGGCCCGCCAACGCCAACAGGAATCCAACGCCCGCAGTTACCCACGCCGTATCCCGCTGGCACTCAAGCGCGCCAAGGGCATCTATGTGGAGGACGTGGAGGGTCGCCGTTTCATCGATTGCCTGGCCGGTGCCGGCACCCTGGCACTCGGCCATAACCACCCGGTGGTGATCGAGGCCATTCAACAGGTGCTCAGCGATGAACTGCCGCTGCACACCCTCGACCTGACCACCCCGGTCAAAGACCAATTCGTGCAGGACCTGTTCGGCCTGCTGCCGCCGGCGCTGGCGCGGGAAGCGAAAATCCAGTTCTGCGGGCCGACCGGCACGGATGCGGTGGAAGCCGCGCTGAAACTGGTACGCACCGCCACCGGCCGCAGTACGGTGTTGTCATTCCAGGGCGGTTATCACGGCATGAGCCAGGGCGCACTGAGCCTGATGGGCAGCCTGGGGCCGAAGAAACCGTTGAGCGCCTTGCTGGCCAATGGCGTGCAGTTTCTGCCATACCCCTACGATTACCGCTGCCCGTTCGGCCTGGGCGGTGCGCAAGGCGTGCGGGTCAACCTGCATTACCTGGAAAACCTGCTCAATGATCCGGAAGCCGGCGTAGCGCTGCCGGCCGCGGTGATTGTCGAAGTGGTGCAGGGCGAAGGCGGGGTGATTCCCGCCGATCTCGACTGGCTGCGCGGCCTGCGGCGCATCACCGAACGGGCCGGGGTGGCCCTGATCGTCGATGAGATCCAGAGCGGCTTCGGCCGTACCGGCAAGATGTTCGCCTTTGAGCACGCCGGCATCATCCCGGACGTGGTGGTGATGTCCAAGGCCATCGGCGGCAGCCTGCCGTTGGCGGTGGTGGTGTATCGCGACTGGCTCGACACGTGGCTGCCGGGCGCCCATGCCGGAACCTTCCGTGGCAACCAGATGGCGATGGCGGCGGGGTCGGCGGTGATGCGCCACCTCAAGCAGCACGACCTGGCCGGCCACGCCGCCGCCATGGGCGAACGCCTGGCTGAACACCTGCGCATCCTGCAACGGGATGTGCCGCAATTGGGTGACATTCGTGGGCGAGGGCTGATGCTCGGGGTAGAACTGGTGGACCCGAACGGCGCACTCGATATCCAGGGCCATCCACCGGTACACCGTCAATTGGCACCGCTGGTACAACGCGAGTGCCTCAAGCGCGGTCTGATCCTGGAGCTGGGTGGCCGTCATGGCGGCGTGGTGCGTTTTCTGCCGCCCCTGGTGATCACCGCTGCCGAGATCGACCGTGTGGCCGAGATCTTCGGGCGCGCCGTGGTGGCAGCGCTCGCCGACGTCTAATTTTTCGTACGCCTGGTACGTTTCTACAGATATCAGCGCTGCGCGTGGTGCGCAGCCAGCCTTTGAGCGATGGAGAACAGCAATGACCTCAGTATTCGACCGCGACGACATCCTCTTCCAGGTTGTGGTCAACCATGAAGAGCAGTATTCCATCTGGCCCGACTACAAGGCCGTGCCGGAAGGCTGGCGCACCGTGGGCAAGAGCGGCATGAAGAAAGAGTGCCTGGCCTACATCGAGGAGGTCTGGACCGACATGCGCCCGCTGAGCCTGCGCCAGAAGATGGACGGTGCGGCGCTGGCCGGCTGATCCAGTTTTGTGGCAAGGGAGCAAGCTCCCTTGCCACAGCGGTGTTTCAGCGGGTGTACAGGTAGTCTGTTGCCAACGACGCCAGCGTCCTCACGCCCACCACCAACGCTGATTCATCCACAAAGAACCCCGGGTTATGGTTCGGCGCAGCCTTGCTCATGTCCTGATCGCGTGGCGTCACTCCCAGGAACACAAACAGCCCCGGTGCCTCCTTGGCATAAAACGAGAAGTCTTCGGCACCGCCCACCAACGGGCCTTGCACCACATCATCCTTGGCCGCCCAGCGCAGGCTTGGCAGCATCTTTTCGGTCAGGGCCGGGTTGTTGATGGTGGGGTCGTATTTCTCGATGATCGTGACTTCGGCCTTGGCGCCCCCGCTTTCAGCGATTTTCTCCACCGTCTGACGCACATCCGCGTGCAGCTTCTGGCGAATGCCGTAGTCGTAGGAGCGAATCGTGCCGCTCATGTCCACCGATTCGGGAATGATGTTATAGCGCGTCCCCCCATTGATGGTGCCGATGCTGACCACCGACGGGAATGACGAGATGTCGGTACGGCGGCTGACCACGGTTTGCAGGCCGACGATGGTCTGCGCGCCGACGGTGATCGGGTCGATGCCGTCCCACGGGCGGCCGGCGTGGGTCTGTTTGCCGAGGATCTTGATGCGCAGGTCATCGGAACTGGCCAGGGTCGGACCAGGACGGTAAGCGATCTGCCCGGCGGGCACGCCGGCCCACACGTGCAGGCCGAACACTGCGTCCGGCTTGGGGGCCTTCATCACGCCTTCCTGCACCATCATCTTCGCGCCCCAGGTGTTTTTGCCGTCGGGGATGAAGTCGCTTGGGCCTTCTTCAGCGGGTTGGAAATAGAACACAACGGTGCCGGGCAGGCGGTCGCGCATACCGCTGAGGATTTTCGCCGTGCTCAGCAAGATGGCGGTGTGGGCGTCGTGGCCGCAGGCGTGCATCACGTCGACTTCCTTGCCCAGGTAAGTGCCCTTGGCCTTGGAGGCGAACGGCAGGTCGGCGACTTCCTTGACCGGCAACGCATCCATGTCGGCGCGCAACGCCACGGTCGGGCCGGGCAGGGCGCCTTTCAAGATGCCGACGACACCGGTGCGCGCCACGCCGGTCTTGACCTCAAGGCCCAAGTCGCGCAGTTGCCTGGCGACGAGTTCGGCGGTGCGCTGTTCGGTATTGCCCAGCTCGGGATGGGCGTGGAGATCGCGGCGGGTTTCCAGCAACGCCGGTTCGAGTATTTTGGCTTGGGCGGCGATTTCTTCCCGGGCACTTTCCTGACCGCCGCCGGCGGCAATCACCGCGCTGCTGGCGACCCCGCACAACACGCCGAAAACCCATGGGTGTGTCAGACCGATTAAACGCATAAGGACCTCTCCCTCTTTATTGTTGTGGATCTTTCTCCTGCACACTGCCGGCCGTGACCACCTGCACGCTCAGGCGCGGCGTCGCCAGATCGAGCCCGGCTTCATCCAGATGACGCTTGAGCGACAGGTTGAACGCCCGCGACACTTCCCACTGCTTGATGGGCGCGGTTTTGAAGCGTGCCCGCAGGATGGCGCTGCCGGACTCGAAGCTTTCTACCCCCTGAATCTCCAGTGGTGACCAGATATTGCGGCGTTGCAGCGGGTCGTTGCGCATTTTCTGGCCGACGTCGCGCATCAGCTTGATCGCGTCGTCGATTTCCATGTTGTAGGGGATCGCCACCCGGAAAATCGCGTAGCCGAACTCCCGCGAGTAGTTCTTGATGCTCTTGATTTCACTGAACGGGATGGTGTGCACGATGCCGTCGATGTCGCGCAGGCGCACGGTACGAATAGTCAGGCCCTCGACGGTGCCGAGGTGGCCGCCGACGTCCACGTAGTCATCGATGGCCAGGGAGTCTTCGATGATGATGAACAGGCCGGTGATCAAGTCCGCCACCAGCGACTGAGCACCAAAACCGATGGCCAGGCCGATCACACCGGCACCTGCCAACAGTGGCGTGACGTTCATGCCCATGTTCGCCAGGGCGACGATAGCGGCGATGATGAAGATGGTCACGAACAGCACGTTGCGGATCAACGGCATCATGGTTTGCGCGCGGGCGTTGGCCAGGCCTTTGCGCGAGCGGGTCAGGGCGTGGTGAATGGCCGTGTCGCTGAGGATCCAGATCAGCCAGGCAAACAGCAATGTGCCGCCCAGGCCGAACAGCTTGACGCTGATCTCATGGCCGTCGCCTTCGGTAAAGCGGATCAGCGACAGGCCCCACACACGAAGGCCCAGTTCAATGAACACCAGCCACACCAGCAGGTGGGCCAGGGTGTAGACGAAGCTTTTCAGGCGTTCGGAGTACAAGGCATGACGCTTGTGCCCGCGTTGCGGCTTGAGGGCGTGGCGGCGTACCAGGCCGTTGATCACCATGCACAGCACCAGCAACACCGTGCACAACAGTGACTGGCGCAGCGCCGTGCTGGTGTCGCCCGCCGACAGGAACGTGGCGAACAGCGAAATGCCCACCAGCAGCAGCGCCGGCAAATACCAGAAGGTGCCGATGATGGACAGGGTATCGGTGAGGGCGCGGCGGGTGAGGCGGCGCGAGAGCGGTTGGTTGCGAATCAGGTGCGCGATGGGGCGACGGAAACGCAGGATAAACACGCCGGTGGAGAGCGCCGCCATCACATTGGCGACGGTCGCGGCGGTATGAGCCAGGTGCTGCCCCAGGGCCTGGACGAGCCGTGGGTCGCTCAAGGCTTCGCCGAACGCGGCAAAGCTGCCGATCCACCACAGCGGGCGGAAAGCCTGGTGGCGCAGGATATACAGGGCGCGGTGGCGGTGCGGACCATCGAGCACGGAGAACGCAATCACACAGATCGCCGAGAAACAGGTGCCGACCACCAGCGCATAGGCCAGCACCATCGCCAGGGATTTGCCCAGGGACGAGGGCAGGGCGTAGCTGAGGTAAACCGTGATGATCAAGGCGATCATCCAGGGGCCCAGCTTGCGCAGGGCGAAACGCACCATGTCCCAGGTGCGCGGGTGTTGCGGCAGTTCTTCCGGCAGGCCGAAACGTTCGCGTACGCGGTGGCTGAGCCAGATGAGCGCCGCCGCCAGCAGGCTCCAGACCGCCAGGATCACGGCAAAGCCGAAAATGATCGGCAGCCACTCGCTGGCCGGCAGCATCAGGGCGCTGAGTTCATCCTTGGCCTGGTCGACTTCATTGGACCAGCGCCCCAACGGGCTGTCGGCCCCGGAAAACTGCGATTCAAGGCCCGCCAGGGTGCCGCCGATCAGCCCGAGTACGCCTTGTTCGGCGGCGGGTTGAGCCTTTTGGGTGGCTTCGCGCAGCTTCTTCAGGTCGCTCAGCAGTTGGGTGCGCTGCTGGTCGTTTTCCAGGGTCTTGATCACCTCATCCAGCGACTGCCCCAGGGGCACTTCGGCCTGGGGTTGCGGTTTGGTGGTGCTGCCCAGCAGGCCGGGCAAGCTCACGGCTTGGGCAGGCGCCAGCGGCAACAGCGTGAGCAGGGCGATCAGGATAGAGCAGGGCAGGGCGAACAGACGGGAGAACACGAGGCGGTCAACCTTGGAAACGACGAATTGACCGAGTGTACGAGGCCGCTATGCCCAATGCGAGTGCATTTATCATTCCGCCAGTTTGGCGAGGATCTTGTACACCACGGTACCCAGGATCAGCAGCATGCCGATCCACATGCCGAATACGCCGAGGGGCTTGTCACGAAAGTTGAAACCCACGGCCAGCATGATCATGCCGATCAGAATCGGGATAAGCATGGCGTGGAAAGAGGACATGGAGATCATGGGGCGACGGCCTTGTCGGAGTGGGAATACTGACAAGTCTAGGTCGGATTGCAGAAAGTGCAGATGATGCAGGTCAGGTTCACCCAAATCAAAATGTGGGAGGGGGCTTGCTCCCGATGGCCTGCATAGCAGGCCCATTTTTGAGGCCGCTGCGCGGCCTATCGGGAGCAAGCCCCCTCCCACAGTGACCGCGCCCCCTCCCACATTTCCCCAGTATCAGGCGTCAGGGCAAGTCGTGGCTCGCATAGAACGCACCCAGCACTTTCACCAGATGCGCCAGGTCGTGGCTGCCGCACAGCTCGCGAATGGAATGCATGGCAAACGTCGGCAGGCCGATGTCCACGGTACGCACACCCAGGTGGCTGGCGGTGATCGGGCCGATGGTCGAGCCGCAGCCCATGTCGCTGCGCACCACAAAGCTTTGCACCGGGACTTCCTGGGCCATGCACAGATGGCGGAAGAAGCCGGCGGTTTCGCTGTTGGTGGCGTAGCGCTGGTTGCTGTTGACCTTGATCACCGGGCCTGCGTTGAGTTTCGGGCCATGGTTGGCGTCGTGTTTCTCGGCGTAGTTCGGGTGCACGCCGTGGGCGTTGTCTGCCGATACCAACAGTGATTTCTGAATAGTGCGTACGAATTCATCACCTTCGGGCAACAGACGGCGCAAGGTCTGTTCCAGCATCGGGCCATCGGCGCCGCAGGCGGAGCAGGAACCGACTTCTTCGTGGTCGTTGCACACCAACACGCAAGTTTCGTCGCTGTCGCTGGTGAGCAAGGCTTGCAGGCCGGCATAGCACGACAGCAGGTTGTCGAGGCGCGCGCCGGCGATGAAGTCGCCATTGAGGCCGATCACCGCTGCACTTTGCGTGTCGTAGAAACTCAGCTCGTAGTCGAGCACCACATCGGCATTCAACCCATGTTCCCGTGCCAGTTGCTCGGTGAGCACGGCGCGGAAGTCCACGCGCTCGTCACCGGCGAATTGCGCGAGGATCGGCGGCAGCTCGGTCTGGGCATTGATCGCCCAACCCTGGTTGGCTTCACGGTTCAGGTGAATGGCCAGGTTGGGGATGATGGCGATGGGCAGCTTGAAGTCGATCAACTGGCTTTCGACTTTGCCGTCACGGCGGAAGGTGACGCGGCCGGCCAGGGACAGGTCGCGGTCGAACCACGGTGCCAGCAGGGCGCCGCCATAGACTTCCACGCCCAGTTGCCAGAAGCCCTGGCGTTGCAGCTCCGGCTGGGGCTTGACCCGCAGGCACGGGCTGTCGGTGTGGGCGCCGACCAGGCGGATCCCGCCCTGCAGCGGCGAATGACGGCCGAGCTTGAAGGCAATGATCGAGGAATCGTTACGGGTGACGTAATAGCGGCCGTTGGCTTCGGTAGCCCAGGTTTCGCGCTCGTCGAGACGCTGATAGCCGGCCGCTTCCAGACGCTGGGCGAGGGCGGCAGTGGCATGAAAAGGAGTAGGGGAGGCCTTGAGGAAGTCGATCAGGCCTTGATTCAACGCTTCGCGCATAAATAGCTCCAGACAGCAATGCGCGGAGTTTACCGTATTGGTTTGACTCGGTGTCTAGAACTGACACAGAACTAAATGTGGGAGCGGGCTTGCTCGCGAATGCGGTGGTTCAGTTAACTCAACTGTGACTGACACACTGCAT